>NZ_JAGGPF010000015.1 GCF_018613935.1 Agromyces sp. ISL-38
GGGAGCGCCGGGTTCGCCGGGTTCGCCGGGAGCGCCGGGTTCGCCGGGAGCGCCGGGTTCGCCGGGAGCGCCGGGTTCGCCGGGCTCGCCAGGAGCGCCGGGTTCCCCAGGAGCGCCGGGTTCACCAGGTTCACCAGGTTCACCAGGTTCACCGGGAGCGCCGGGTTCCCCAGGAGCGCCGGGTTCACCGGGAGCACCAGGTTCGCCGGGCTCGCCAGGAGCGCCGGGTTCCCCAGGAGCGCCAGGTTCACCAGGTTCACCAGGAGGGCCGGTTTCGCCACACCGAGGGTCGGTGAAGACGTTGTCATCGAGCGTCACCGATCCCGTGCGAGCGAGGGCGCGGCCCTCGACGTCGGTGCCGGTCGTAACCGTCACCGAGGCCATCGCCATGATGGTCCCGACGAAGACCGAGCCGGTGCCGAGCGTGGCCGAGCTGCCCACCTGCCAGAAGACGTTGCACGCCTGGGCGCCGTTGATCAGCGAGACCACACTGCTCGATGCCGTGGTGAGCGCGGATCCGATCTGGAAGATCCAGACGGCATCCGGATCGCCCTGCGCATCGAGCGTGAGTGTTCCGGTCAACCCGGCTGTGGAGGCAGAGGTGTAGACGCCCGCGACCAGTGTCTGTCCGCCGAGGTCCGGCGGGCTGCTCGCGTCAGAAGCCTGCCCCGCAGCATTGTCGTATGCCGTGACCAGGTCGATCTGGGCTTGCGCTGCGTGCGCGTCGGTCGAGTGAGTCGTGCCGCCGACCACCGTGCCCGGCGGGAAGCCGGTGATCGAGGTGCCGGGAGAGACGCCGAGGTCCCCGTTGAGGACGCTCGGACCCGTGTTCGTCACGGATTCGCCCCCGAGAACGACGTAGGAGTCCGCGGTTCCCAGACCGACGGACGTGGCAATTGCATAGGCGCTCGGGATTGCCCCCGTCAACGCAACCATCGCAATGCCAGCGATAGCGACCACCGCCCCCGCGCTGGTCTTGTAACGCCATGAAACACCTGTGGAACGGGTGCGAGTGGAAATGTGGGTTCCCATGGGAACCGCCCTATCATCCCCCGAGATGCGAAGGAACACAGCCCAAAGTGAGCCAAGCTCACCGTATGCGCGGAGCCGAGCATCGCCTAGGAAACGGAGGATAAAGTCCTCATTCGGGGGGCGCGAGACTGTGAATGCGCCCGGCTCGAGCGCCCATTCTTGTGAACCGCTATGCGGCAACCCATCGGAGTGCTACCCTCGCGCGAGGCTGGCGGCGCCGGCTCAGCTGGGGTTGTGCGGCATGTTGAGCTCGTCGGGGTCGACGTCCACGTCGCCCGTGTCGTCGGGGCCGCCCGTTCCGGGCACGGTCTTGACACGTGATTCGTCGATGTCCTCGTCGAGGTCTTCGGGCAGCGACGCATCCTGCTTCGCCGCCGTCTCGGCCTCGCTGCCGGGACTGTAGCTGACGTCTTTGCGGATCAGCTCGTCATCGGTGAGGGGCTTCGGTCGAGGTGGTCCCGCCGCGGGATTCTCGCGCTCGACGTTCTCGTCTGCTCCGTTCATGCGGCGAGCATAAGCCGCACCACGCGGCATCCGCAGCCCCTTGACTCCGAGAGATGAATTGTCTGCTGCGACCAGGACGGGACGTGGGCTGTCAGCCAACTCGAAGTGTTGATTTCAGGGATGACGGAGCCCTGACCCGAGCGATGGTGTCAGCACTGATCTTCTGAGAGTGTGGGTTGATGACCGTTCACAGCAACACGCAGCAGGCGTGGGAATCAGCGTCGCAGAAGCACATCCGCGAGTACAACGAGCTGCTCGACGAGGCGAAGTACGCCCGTCTGCTCCCCGTCGAGGAAACCGTGCTCCGCGACATCGTCGTCGACTCCGACGTGGTGCACCCGATGAGCGGCCACGGCATCGACGACGTCGCGCTGATACACCTCGGTGCCGGTAGCGTCACCGGCGTCGACTACAGCCCCACCGCCGCGTCCGCAGCGCAGCGCCGGGCAGACGAACTCGGCGTCGACTGCAGGTATGTGACCGCGACGCTGCCGGCGAGTGGACTCATGGACAACTCGGCCGACCTCGTCTACACCGGCAAGGGTGCGCTGATCTGGGTCGACGATCTGGAGGCATGGCTGATCGAGATGCGCCGTCTGCTGCGGCCAGGAGGTCACCTCTTCATCTACGAAGCGCACCCCCTGACGCCGCTGTGGAGTTGGGACCGCGACAAGGTCGAGGTTCGGAGCGACCGTGGGTACTTCGCCCGAAGCCATGTCAATGATTCATTTCCTGCAGGCGGTGCTGTCGAGTACCAGCGAACATTCGCCGAGACGATCATGACGATCACCGGTTCAGGCTTCGAGATCCTGCACCTCGAGGAGCACCCCGAACCGTTCTGGCGGCCCGGCGGCATGGACGCAGCCGCTTGGAACGGCCAGGTCCCGAATGCGTACAGCCTGCTCGCACGGCACAGAGCCTGAGCGAAAGAGACGCAGGTAGTGCAGCGGCAAGGACACCGAACGCCTCCCGCAAGTCGACCCGCTCACAGCACACGGCGCACAGATTGAGGGCCGAACGACCGGGCGGCGCAGGCGGGCGCGCACTCGGCCGTCCGGTCGGGCGCGCCATGTCGGGCGGTCGTCGCTAGGCTTATGAGCACCACGACCAGGGGGATTCAACCATGCAACGAATCAAGACGTCCGTGGCGCTCGTCTTCGCGGGCGCACTGCTGCTGACCGGCTGCGCAACGGGTGGCGGCGGTGGCGGCGGCGAGACCGCGACCGACGCGTGCGAGACTGTGCGCTCAGAGGCACGCGACATCTCCAACGGCGCACAGAACGCCCTCGCCGCGGGCGGCGACCCGAGCGACGTGCAAGCGGCGATGGAGGGCTACCGCGAGCGTGTCGACGCGATCGACAAGACGGCGGGCGACGATGCAGGCCTGTCCGACGCGCTCGAGGCGCTCGGTGAGAAGCTCGACGAGGCGGCAGCGTTCGCTGCGACGCTGCCGAGCGACCCCGAGGCCGAGGTCGACGCCGACGCGGTGGCTGCCCAGCAGGAGGGCATCTCCGAGGCGGCCGCCGAGGTCACCGCGGGCTGCACCAGCGACACCGAGGGCTGAGCCCCTTCCGAACGAGAGCGGCGCGCGGCATCCGATCGACGGATGCCGCGCGCCCTCGTCTATGAGCGCGCGCCCTCGTCTATGAGGCGGCCTTCTTCTTCGCGGCGGGTGCCTTCTTCTTCGCGCCGTCGCCCGACGCCGACGACTTCGACGCCGGCGACTTCGATGCCGTCGACCTCGACACCGACGACTTCGAGCCCGAGGACTTCGACGCCTTCTCCCCGCCGTCCGACTTCGCCCCGCCGCCTCCGCCGCGCTTCGCTGCGATCGATTGCTTGAGGGCCTCCATGAGGTCGATGACCTCACCGCCCTCCTCCTCTTCGACCTCGCCGAAGGTCGCGGCGGTGTCGAGCGACTCGCCCTGCTCGATCTTCGCCGTGATGAGGGTTCGCAGCTCCTGCTGGTACTCGTCGACGTATTGCTCGGGATCGAAGTCGGAGACGAGGCTCTCGACGAGCTGCTTCGAGAGATCGAGCTCCTTCGCCGAGATCTTCACCGACTCGTCGAGCGCGGGGAACGCGGCTTCGCGCACCTCGTCGCTCCAGAGGAGCGTCTGCACCATGAGCACGTCGCCGTGCACGCGCAGCGCGGCGAGCCGCGTCTTCTGCCGCAACGCCATCTGCACGACCGCCGTGCGGTCGGTCGACTCGAGGGTGCGCCGGAGCAGCACGTAGGCCTTCGACGATGCCGAGTCGGGCTCGAGGTAGTAGCTCCGGTCGAACATGATCGGATCGATCTGGTCGCTCGGCACGAACTCCATGACCTCGATCTCGCGGCTGCGCTCGGCGGGAAGCGCCTTCAGGTCGTCGTCGGTGATGATGACGGTCTGCTCACCGTCGTCATACGCCTTGTCGATGTCCTTGTAGGCCACGACCTTGCCGCAGACTTCGCACTTGCGTTGGTATCGGATGCGCCCACCGTCTTCGTCGTGCACCTGGTGCAGTGACACGTCGTGATCTTCGGTGGCGCTGTACAGCTTGACGGGCACATTGACCAGGCCGAATGTGACCGCGCCCTTCCAGACGGCTCGCATTCCTCAAGTAGACACCCCCGACCTTCGCGAGGGAAGACCCGGCGGTTGCGGGGTGGGCCGGCCGTGATGGGGAATCGCAACCCCCAGGGGCCATGATGGGTGCATGGCCGAGGGCACGCGTCAGCTCGTCGACGTCGACGGCCGGAGACTCCGGCTGACGAATCTCGACAAGGTCATGTATCCCGAGACGGGCATGACGAAGGGCGAGGTGATCTCCTACTACGCGGAGGTCGCCAAGGTGATGGTGCCGCTCGTCGCCGGCCGGCCGGTCACGCGCAAGCGCTGGGTGCAGGGCGTCGGAACTCCGGATGCCCCGGGCCAGGTCTTCTTCGAGAAGGCACTCGCAGAGCACGCGCCCGACTGGGTGCGGCGCGGGGTCATCGAGCATTCCGACGGTCCGAAGACCTACCCGATCGCCGACAACCGGGCCACGCTCGTGTGGCTCGCGCAGCAGGCCTCGCTCGAGGTGCACGTGCCGCAGTGGCGGTTCCGGCCCGACGGGTCGCGTGGAAACCCCGACCGCATGGTGTTCGACCTGGATCCCGGCGAGGGCATGGGTCTCGCGGAGTGCGCCGAGGTCGCACTCCTCGTGCGGGGCATCCTCGAAGGCATGGGCCTCGAGGCATTCCCGGTGACGAGCGGCAGCAAGGGCATCCACCTGTACGCCCCTCTCGACGGATCGCAGACGTCACAGCAGGCGTCGAAGATCGCTCATGAGCTCGCCAAGGCGCTTGAAGCCGACCACCCCGAGCTGATCGTCTCGAGCATGCGCAAGATGCTCCGCGAACGGCGCGTGCTCATCGACTGGAGCCAGAACAACCAGAACAAGACGACGATCGCGCCGTACTCGCTGCGCGGGCAGTTCCGTCCCACGGTGGCGGCGCCCCGCACGTGGGAGGAGCTCGAGCGTCCCGACCTGCGACACCTCGATGCGCACGAGGTGCTCGAGCGGATCGCCGACGGCCTCGATCCCACCGCGCCGCTCGCCGTCTCGGGCGCCGGCTCGGCCGGTCCGCTCGGCACCTACCTCTCCATGCGCGACGCCGGTGCGACCCCCGAGCCGATGCCCGAGTCGAGCTGGGGCACCGCTGCCGCGGGAGAGCCGACATTCGTCATCCAGGAGCATCACGCCCGCCGCCTGCACTTCGACTTCCGCCTCGAGCGCGACGGCGTGCTGAAGAGCTGGGCGGTGCCGAAGGGGGTTCCGGATGACCCGGGCACGAACCATCTCGCCGTGCAGACCGAAGACCACCCGATGGAGTACAGCTCGTTCGAGGGAACGATCCCGGCCGGGGAGTACGGCGCGGGCTCCATGACGATCTGGGACGCGGGCACGTACGAGACCGAGAAGTGGCACGACGACGAGGTCATCGTCGACGTCGAGGGCCGCCCCGGCGGGCCGCTCGGCCGAGTGCGGCTCGCGCTCATCCGCACCGACGGCGAGGGCGAGAAGAGCACGTGGCTCATGCACCGCATGAAGGACCAGCGTCCCGGACACTGGAGTCCGACGTCGAAGGGGCGGCACGCGAGCGAGGCACCCGAAGACGAGACTGATCCTTCTCCGGGGCCCGGTCTCGATACGCGTTCGCCCGCGGCGGGCGCTACTCGACCACCGGAGGCGGAGGCGAAACCCGCAGGGCGCGTCGGCCCGATCCTGCAACGGCCGATGCTCGCCACCGCGACGAACCCCGCCGTCGTCGCGTCGCTCGACGCCGCGGGCTGGGCGCTCGAGTGGAAGTGGGACGGCATCCGGGTGCTCGCCCGCACCGACGACGGCGGGGTGCGCCTGCTCACCCGGAACGGCAACGACGTGACCGCGAAGTACCCGGAGCTCGCGAACATCGCCTCCGCGCTTCGCGGCGACGCGCTCGTCGACGGCGAGATCGTCGCCCTCGACGAGGAGGGGCGGCCCAGCTTCGGGCTGCTGCAGCAGCGGATGAACCTGTCGAAGCCTCGCGAGATCGAGCGAGTCGCGGCATCCGTTCCGGTGCGGCTCCGCCTCTTCGACGTGCTCGAGATCGCGGGGTACGAGGTGATGGGCGAGCCCTACGACACCCGGCGCGCGCGGCTCGAGCGGCTCGTGCGGGAGCGGGACGACGTGCCGCTCGAACTGCCGGAGCAGGCCGGCGGCACGCCCGCCGAAGCGCTCGAGGAGAGCCGCCGGCTCGGTCTCGAGGGCATCGTCGCGAAGCGCCGGGACTCCCCGTATCGGCCGGGGGTGCGTTCCGACGAGTGGCTGAAGCTGAAGGTCACGCGAACGCAAGAGGTGGTCATCGGCGGTTACCGCCCCGGCATCGGGAGCCGCACCGGCCGCATCCGATCGTTGCTCGTCGGAGTTCCCGGCGATGACGGCCTCGAGTACGCGGGGCGGGTCGGCTCGGGCTTCCGCGAGATCGACCTCGACCGCCTCATCGCGGCGCTGCGGCCGCTCGAGCAGCCCGAGTCCCCGTTCATCGAGGTGCCCCGGGTGGACGCCTCCGACGCCGTGTGGGTGAAGCCCGAGCTCGTCGGCGAGATCGAGTTCGGCGAGTGGACGAGATCGGGCGTGGCGCGGCATCCGTCATGGCGCGGACTGCGGCCCGACAAGGCGCCTCGCGACGTCGTGCGGGAGGGTGAACCGGGCGGTTCGGCGCCGTAACACGGTCGAGCGTGCGACGAAACAGTGGTGCACCCGGGTCGGGTAGCCTTCACTCGTGGGCACCCTCTACTACGGCGACTCCGGCACGCCGATCGGCATCGACGACCGTGCGCTCGCGCACCTGAAGGTCGCGATCGTGACCAAGCTGCGGCGAGGTGAGAGCTTCACCGTGTCGTGGCGGCACGGTGATGACCAGCCCCGCGGGCGCAGCACGCTGTGGCTGCACCACTCGATCCCGCTGCGCTTCGTGTTCGACGAGGCGGAGCCGCCCGAACTCAGCAGGGAATGGATCGAAGATCTCATGCGGTCGGCGAACAGCACGGGGGGCGTCCTGCTCGTCGAGGAGCATCTCGACACCGACCCGGTGGCCGGACGCGCCACGCAGCAAGTCGAGGCCTGAGCTTCAGCCGGGCTGCTCGACGAGCAACTCGAGCAGCGCCCTCTCGCGAACCCCGCCTGGGGCGATGACCCGTCCGCGCTCGTATTCCGCGATGACCCGCGGATCGATGTAGCTGCCGCGCGCGATCGTCGGGGTGTTGCCGAGCAGGGAGCTCGCGAGTTCGATCGCCTCGCGCACAGCCGCCCGCCGAGCACGCGCCGTACCGGCCGGGCCGAGCTCGGCGAGCCGGTCGGCCGCGGCGATCGTGCCGCGCAGGGTGCGGAAGTCCTTCGCGGTGAACGCTCCTCCCGTGCGCGACCGGATGTCCTCGTTGACGTCGGCGGCACTGACGGCGCGCATCCCCCGTCCGTTGCTCCACGCGTAGAGGCGAGCGGCAGCCGAGCGCTGCGTCGTGCGGGCCACGAACGCCGCGAGCGAGGCATCCACGATCCGGATGTCCTGCGTCTTGCCGCCCTTCGCGCGGAACCGGAATCGCACCGCCTTGTCGTCGAGCAGCGAGGCGTTGCGCACGAGCAGCGTCGTGAGGCCGCGGCTGCGGGCGGTCGAGAGCGCTTCATCCGAGCCGATGCGGATTGCGCCGAGGTCGAGCGTGCGGAAGGCCGCAGCGAGCACGCGTTCGCGCGGCAGCTCCTCGAGGCCGAGATCGCGCACGACGCCCCTGCGAGCGCCGGGAAGCACCTCGGCGAGTGCCGTCATCCTCAGGAACTTCTCGGCGTCCTGCCGCTCGCGCCACACCGGGTGGTAGAGGTACTGGCGCCGACCGGCAGCGTCGACGCCGACGGCGAGGATGTGTGCGTTCGGAGTATCCGCGATCCAGACGTCCTCCCAGGCGGGCGGCACCGCGAGGTCGGCGATGCGCTGCCGCTCGGCGCGCCCGGCGATGCCGCCGTCAGTGTGCACGTACCCGAACCCACGACCACGTCTCACCCGGGTGAATCCGGGTGAGACATACGGTTCGACGCGCCGCAGACGCGGCATCCGCGGACCGCTCAGTGGTTGCGCAGTGCAGTGATGAGCTCCGACTTGCGCTTGCCGCTGTAGCCCTTGAGGCCGAGCTCCTTGGCGCGCTTGCGCAGCGCGTCGACCGTCCAGTCGTCGTAGTCGCCGGCCTTGCCGCCCTTGCGGCCGACCTTGCTGCGGCCTTGTTTGGCTGCCGCGTTCGAGATGCGCGCGGCCTTCTCCTTCGAGGCGCCGTCGTCGCGAAGCTCTTCGTAGAGCTTCGGGTCCTTCAGCGATGCATTCCTGCGGCCGGGCATGGTGTGCTCCCTTCTTCTCGACGCTCAGAGGCCGCGCCCGCCGGTGACCGGCAGGATCGCGCCCGAGACGTACGATGCGTCGTCCGAGGCCAGGTAGACGTAGGCGCCGGCGAGCTCGGCAGGCTGGCCGGCTCGGCCGAGCGGGGTGTTGCCGCCGAAGTCGGGCACCTTGTCGGGCCATCCGGTCGCCGGGATGAGCGGGGTCCAGATGGGGCCCGGCGCGACGGCGTTCACGCGGATGCCGCGTGGCCCGAGCTCCTCGGCGAGCGCCTTCGTGAAGGCGACGAGCGCGGCCTTCGTCATGGCGTAGTCGACGAGCGCCGCCGATGGATCGAAGCCCTGGATCGACGTGGTCGTGATGATGCTCGATCCGGCGCGCATCAGGGGAACCGCAGCGCGTGCGAGGAACACCGGGGCGAAGATGTTCACCCGCATCACGCGCTCGAAGTCGTCCGTGGGCAGCTCTTCGATGCCGCCGCGATTGCGCTGGTGCGCGGCGTTCAGCACGAGCAGATCGAGCCCGCCGAAGGCATCTGCGGTGCGGTGCACGATGTCCTCGCAGTAGGCCTCATCCTGCAGGTCGCCCGCGAGCAGGAGCGGCATCCGGCCGGCGTCCTCGATCCAGCGAGCTGTCTCCTCGGCGTCGGCCTCCTCGCTCGGAAGGTAGGAGATGGCGACATCAGCGCCCTCGCGCGCGAAGGCGATCGCCGTGGCGCGGCCGATGCCGGAGTCTCCGCCGGTGATGAGCGCCCGTCGGTCGACGAGCCGTCGGCTGCCGCGGTAGCTCTGCTCGCCGTGGTCGGGGAGTGGCGTCATCCGGTCGGTCAGGCCCGGCGACGGCTGTTCCTGCCGTGGAAACGGCCCGTGGGCATGCTTGGTCGTGGGGTCGACGAGCTGGTCATCGGTCATCGCAGAGCCTCCTTCATACCAAGGGCCCAAAGCTACGCGCGCGGGTTCGATGCCTACAGGGGGTTGACAGTCCCGAGCGTGCGAGAAAAGCGCTCTCCCAGCGAGCGATGACGAGCAGTTAGCACGCCGCCGAAACGGCGGTCAACCCCTAGTTGGCGGGGTCGCGACTCCCTATCGTCGAATCACCGGGCGTCACCGCGCCCCAAAGCCCTCGTCCAGTTCGACGGGGACCAGCCGGGCTCGTCCAACACGACGGGACGGCACCCGAGAAGGAGAGATCATGAACATTCTCGTCGCCATCATCGCCATCGTCGCCGTCGTGCTGCTGATCACAGGCGGGGTCGTGCAGTCCCTGAACTTCCTGCTCTGGGTCGGACTCGCACTGGCGATCATCGCGGTCATCGTGTTCCTCGTGCGGTACCTCGGCGGGAACCGAACCGTTTAGCTCGAAGCGTTGCGTGATCGGGCCTTGAGGCCCGGTCATCAGGAGGAGGGCGGCCTGCGGGCCGCCCTCCTTCTGGTGCGACGCTCCGCGGCGTTTGCCCGTATCGCCGGGGGCGCACTCGGCGTAACCTCGATGATGTGGGCACTCTCTATTACGGCGACTCCGGCACCCCGATCGGCATCGAGGACCGCGCCCTCGCGCACCTGAAGATCGCCGTCACCACGAAGCTCCGCCGCGGCGAGAGCTTCACTCTTTCCTGGCAGCACGCCGACGACCAGCCGCGCGGTCGAAGCACGCTGTGGCTGCATCCGTCGATCCCGCTTCGCTTCGTCTTCGACGAGCCCGAAGCGCCTGAACTGAGCCGCAGCTGGGTCGAAGACCTCATGCGCTCGGCGAACAGCACTGGCGGCATCCAGCTCGTGCCGGAACAGCTCGACAAAGAGCCCATCAGCACGCTCGACGCCCAGCCGGTGCAGGTGGGCGTCGATGTGCAGCCGATCGAGAGCGAGCCCTCGAAACGGGGCGCGGAGAAGCAGAGCCCGGAGAAGCAGACCGTCTAGAGCAGGTCGGCGTCACTCCCTCGAAGGCCCTCGCCGGGCTGGGCGAAGGGGTCCCGCGGCGTCGCGCTGCCGCTGACGTTCTGGTCGGGAACCGTGGGCTCGCCGCCGTGGATCTCGCCGCGCCAGGCGCCGGTGGGAGTGCGGCGCTCTTCGATGTAGTCCTTGAATCGCTTGAGGTCGCTTCTCACCTGCAGGTCGTCGAGCTGCAAGGCAGCCCCGGCCTCTTCGACGAAGCCCTCGGGCTCCCATTCGATGGTGAGGTCGATTCGGGTGCGCTCGGCGCCGAGGGCGCGGAAGTCCACCCGTCCGTTGTGCACGACCTCGCCGACGCTCCGCCAGGTGACGTGGTCGTCGGGAACCTGGTCGCCGATCTCGGCATCGAACTCCCGCTTGACCCCGCCGATGGAGACGGTCCATTGCGTCATCACGTCATCGATCTGCCTGACGGAGTCGACACCGCCGAGGAACTCGGGGAACGATTCGAACTGTGTCCACTGGTCGTAGGCGACCCGCACGGGCACGTCGACCTCGATGTCTGCGGTCACTGTCGTGGTCATGATCATCCTCTCGTTCCGAGCGCGCGTACCGCGCTCGGAGCCCACGTTAGGCACGCTGTGGCGCGGTCCACGAGGGGGTTGCCAGTCGCATACGCGGCTGCTAACACGGAGTTAAGGGGACAGCACGCCATGGTGCGTCGGCGGGTGAAGAGCCCGAGTACGGCGCCCGGAACCTGGAGGGAACGATGAGCGAACACGAGCAGGGAATCCATGCCGAGCGCTGGTGGCCGCAACTGTCGATCACGGCCAAGCATCACCTCCTCGAGGACCTCGACGGCGAGCTCGATGACGTCGTCCGCGATGAGATCTCGAAGATCACCGGCGAAGAGGCAGGCGATCGCCTCGGTGAGAGCGATAAGGCCTTCATCCGCACCCAGATCGAGCCGGTGGACTGAGGGCGTCAGTCGGGACTGAGCGGGTTACTCGCCTTCGAAGGTGGCTGACTCATCGGGCTCGGGCACGAACTGCAGGCCGGCCGTGCTGTTCGCCGAGAGGAGCATCTGCTCGATCCAGAGGCGGTTCAGCTTCGGGGGGCGGTTGCCGCTGAAGACGAACTGCAGGGGGATGGATTCGTGTAGCCAGATGGTCGTGCGACCGCTGCCGTTCTCCACGCCGTGCTCCCACGTCATTGCGAAGCTCTCCGATCGGCGGAGTTTGTTCAGGATGGCCACGCGCAAATGGGCGAGCGTGCGATCGTCGATCTCGATCTCACGTGGTGAGGAGTTGTAGATGAACTTGCCCATGCCACGAATCTAGCCCGCGACGATGTGCAATGGGTGAGCAGTTCGGCAGCTCGTCACTGTCAAGCCCCTGCCACGGGGACCGACGGGCGGGTAGGAACGGATCATGAAAGCCGTCACCTGGCACTCCGCACGCGACGTGCGCGTGGAGGAGGTTCCCCGACCGTCGGTGCTCGAGCCGACAGACGCCGTGATCCGGGTGACGTCCGCCGCGATCTGCGGATCCGACCTGCACCTCTACGACGTGTTCGGGGCGTTCATGCACCGGGGCGACATCCTCGGCCATGAGGCGATGGGGGTCGTCGAAGACGTGGGTGACGCGGTACGTCGCGTCGCCATCGGCGACCGGGTCGTCGTGCCCTTCGTCATCGCGTGCGGTCATTGCTTCATGTGCGCGCGGGGGCTCACGACGCAATGCGAGACCACCCAGAACGTCGACCGCGGCACGGGCGCGATGCTCTACGGCTACACCGAGCTCTACGGCTCGGTGCCGGGCGGGCAGGCGGAGTTCCTGCGCGTGCGACTCGCCGACGCCAACGCGCAAGTGGTGGGTCACGACCTCCCCGACGAGCGATACCTCTACCTCAGTGACATCCTCCCCACCGCGTGGCAGGGGGTGCGCTACGCCGGCGTGGCGCCCGGCGATTCGCTCGGGGTGCTCGGCCTCGGCCCCGTTGGCCAGCTCGTGGCGCGCATCGCGAAGCATGAGGGCGTGCGGGTGTTCGCGATCGAACCCGTCGTCGAGCGGCGACTGATGGCCGAGCGATACGGCGCCGAGGTCTTCGATCTCACGGATGACGCGACCGACGCCATTCGCGATGCGACCGACGGGCGCGGACCCGACGCCGTCGTCGACGCGGTGGGCCTCGAGGCGCACGGCAACCCGGGGACGGAGTTCGCGCAGAACGCCGTCGGCGTGCTGCCGAGCGGGATCGCGAAGCAGGTGATGACCAAGGCCGGCGTCGACCGACTCGCCGCCCTGCATCTCGCGATCGACCTCGTGCGTCGTGGCGGCACGGTCTCGGTGAGCGGCGTGTACGGCGGCACGCTCGATCCGATGCCGTTGCTGCGCATCTTCGACAAGCAGCTCACCTTGCGGTTCGGCCAGTCCAACGTGCATCGCTGGATCAGCGAGCTGCTTCCCCTCGCCGAGCAGGAGTCCGACCCCCTCGGCCTTGAGGACCTCGCCACCCACCGGGTGCCGCTCGACCGTGCGCCCGACATGTACGAGCTCTTCAAGGCAAAGGAGCAGGGCTGCATCAAGGTCGTGTTGAAGCCGTGATCTGACGTCCGCCATTGTGGGGATCCCGATGATCATCGTCGTCTTCCTCGCACAGCGCCAGATCATCGACGGGGTCGCGTCGACCGGCCTGAAGGGCTAGCAGACACTCCTTCAGGCCCGCCGCGTGCTGTGCGCGATCAGATCACGTGCCCATCAGGGTCGAGCGGATCGCCCGTCTCCCGGCCCGGCTTTCGCGGGTCGAGGGGATCGACAGTCCTCGGGCGGTCGGGGTCGGTGAGCGAGGTGTCCCCGAATGCACCGCCCCGTTCGTCGTGATCCCGCCGTCGGTCGTTTCGGGCCGGGGGCTCCTCTGGTTCTTCGCTGTTGTCTCGTTCCTCTGTCAGGTTTCCGGGGATCCGGCTGAGCGGCTCACCCATGATGTTGCTCCCTTCCGGTGCACGGATGCTTCGGGCCATCCGCTATCTCCACGCTAGGAAGCCGAGCGTGATGCCGGTAGGGGATTGACCTTCGTGCTGCCCGGGGCTATTCCAGACGTGCGCCGTCCGTCAATGGGGATGTGCCGTCGAGGCCAGCACCGGGTCGAGCCGCTCGTAGCCGTCGCGCAGCCTCACTCGGCCCTCGTCGATCTGGGCGACGTCGGCCCACGCGATGAGGAACATGCCGCGGTGCAGCCAGTGCTGCGGTCGGGCGATGATCGCCGGCGCGTTCGCGCCGCGGCGCTCGAACCCCCATGTCGACGTGCGACTGTGCGGGCTCACCAGGATGCCGACCACCACCGTCTCGGCGAGCAGCTGATGCGGCGCGCCCGAGATCTCGAGCCGCACGTCGACGAGCGCGCCGAGGTGCTGTCCGGCGGAGTCGACGACCTCTGAGCCGAGCATCTCACTCAGGATCATGGCGACCTCCCGGGATGCGGGCGATGATGTGCTCGCTGACCCAGCGCTCGGTCCAGGTGGCGTCGAGGATGTAGCCGGTGATGCCGAGGCGGATCGTGGTGCCGACCTCGGACACCAGCTTCCATGGGATGCGGATGTGTCGGGACTCCGGCGGCCTCCCGCCGAAGATCCGGGTCGCGAGATCCGGTCCGGTGAGGATGGCGGCGACGGTCGGCGGCGGAGCACCGGGTTCGATCGGCGCACCGGGCTCGATGCCGTCGAGCTCGAGGTCGTCGGCGGTCGTCACCGGCACGCCGTCGCGATCGAGCACCTGACGGTCGAGGATGTGCAGGTGTGCGTCGAGCACGCGCCCTGCGGGTCGGTGAAGGTCGTTCATGCGCCTACTCCCGTGACGATGAGCAAGGGGATCGCGGCGATCGCCGCGACGAGGATCACGACCAAGTACACGGAGCCGATGAGGTTCATGCCGCGGCCGTTGACCTTGTCGCCCATGTACTCGCGGTCGTTCGCGATGATGAGGATGGGCAGGTACGTGAGCGGCAGCGCGACGGCGGAGAAGACCACGGAGTACTCGGTGACGAGGATGGGGTCGACGCCGGTCGCCAGGATCGCCACCGCGACGAGGATGCAGATGATCATCGCGAGGTGGAACCGCGCCGCCTTCGTCGGGCGGCGGAACTTGCCCCAGGACCACCCGAAGTACTGCGCGAGCGTGTACCCGCTGGAGAGGGTCGTCTCGAGCGCCGCGCCGAACGTCGCGGCGAGGATGCCGACGATGGCGAACGACAGTGCGATCTTGCCGCCAGCCTCGGCGACCGGCAGCACGACCTGGCTGAGGCTCGTCACATCGATCGAGGCGGGCAGCAGCACCACCGCGGCGCATCCGGCGATCGCGATCGAAAGCACCCCGCCGAGGGGGAAGCCGACGAGCACGTTCGCCCGCGACGTTGCGAGATCCTTCTCCGTCCACTTCTCCTCGATCGCGCCGGAGGAGAAGAAGAACACCTCGTAGGGCGTCATCGCCGCGCCGAAGAGGGCGATCGCGTAGAACCAATAGGTCGACATCTGCTCGTCGGCGGGCGGGCCGGGCTGCAGCGCCTGGTTCGCGAGGGAGCCCCAGTCCGGCGAGAGCATGAAGAGGGCGACCGCGAACACGATGAGCGTGAGGCCGAGGAGTCCGGTCACGTTCTCCAGCAACTGGAACCGGGCGCGCCAGATCACGATCCACACCCCGAACGCGGCGACGGGGACCCACAGCAGCGGGTCCACGCTCGTCGCGAGCTGGAGCGAGAGTGCCACGCCGCCGATCTCCGCCGTGACGGTGAGCAGGTTGATGAGGAAGGATGCCCCGAGGTTGGCGAGCCCGGCACGCGGCCCCAACCGCTCACGGATGATCTCGAAGGTCGCCCGCCCGCTCACCGCCGCCACGCGGCCCGACATCTGCGCGTACACGCAGATCCCGACCACGCCGACGAGCACGACCCAGGCGAGTCCGAGCCCGAACCGCGATCCGACGACCGCATTCGTGACCAGGTCTCCGATGTCCACGAATCCGCCGATGGCGGTGAGGATGCCGAGGGCGACAGCGAAGATGCGCTTCATCGTCCACCACCCTCCTCCGCCGACGGCGGGCGTTCCTCGAGCGCCTCGAGGGCACCCGCCGCGCGGTCCAGCGCAGGCACCGCGTCCTCGAGCGAACCGGTGCCGCCCATCGCGTCGCGCGCCTCGTTGACGCCCGCCACGCCGAGCGCGAGCGCCTCGAGCAGGTCGGTGCGGAGCGCGGCATCCGACTCGGTGGACGTATCGGTCTCGGACACCGACGTCGACGCGTCGACGAGCTCGCGCCGCGCATCGCCGAGCGCCGTGATGGTCGTGGTCGGGAAGATGCGGTCGTCGAGCTGCTGCTCGACCGCGATGCGCGCGGTCTCGACGGCGGCGATGCCCTGCCCGATGGCTTGGTCGAACGTCGACGCCGGGCTCGAACATCCCGACAGCACGACGGTGAGGGCCAGGAGTGGGGCGAGCGCCCGCGCCCGTGCCGACCGACCCCGTCGCGACTCAGGCACCGGTCTCGTGGTGCGGGGTCGCGACGGGCTTCGACTCCGGCGAACCGCGCTGCCTGAGGTACACGGATGCCCCGACGATCGCGGCGACCGCGAGGAACTCGCTCTGCCAGTTCTGCATCGACTCGAACCAGAACTGGGAGGTCCCGAGGAACTCGATCGCACCCACCCCTGGCAGGCCGTGCTCGGCCTGCTCCTCGGAGTAGGTCACCGCACCCGAGACGGCATGGAACCAGAACGAGAGGGCGAAGAGCACGAAGAAGAAGATCGCGAGCGAGTTCTCGTACAGCACGAGCACGAACCCGCCCTTGCGCACGGGCCACGGGGTGGCGGCGTTGACCTTCACCTTCCGCGGATCCTGGTCCTGCTCGGTGCTCTCGCCGATCGGCTTGGATTCCGACGAGCCCTTCTGGAAGAGGAAGATCGTGAGCACGACGTACGCGCCCATCTGCAGGAACTCGGACTCCCAGTTCTCGAACGTCGCCTCGAAGAAGTGCCCCGATCTGAGGTACTCGGCGAACGGTATGACCGCCGCCCCGTGCTGGAGCTGCTCGTCGTTGTAGACCTGCAGGCCGCTGATCGCCATTCCGGCGAGGCAGAGCACGAAGATGGCCATGCAGACGACGAAGAGTGAATGTTCGTAGAGCCAACGGCCGACACTGGCGGCCGCGTCGGCCTTGTGAGCCGTATTGGCGTTCGTCATGATGCCTCCCGCGTCGAGAGTTCCCGTTGAGACGATGCTCTCGGGGGGCCTCTGACCCAGCAAGGGCTTGACAGGGTCACGCGCATCCCGAGCACCTCGCGCTTGCAGCATCCGAGCTTCTTCGGCAGCCACGCGGCGTGCGTCGAGTCGTTCTGACCGACGCGCATGCGTGCGGAGAGGCCGCAGTCGAGGATGCCGCACCGATTGGCGAGATCGAGACGTCTGGGATAGAGTGGCGTGGTTGCCTGATCAGCGAGTTTCGCGCGGGCGACAACCCATGCGCCCGTAGCTCAACGGATAGAGCATCTGACTACGGATCAGAAGGTTGGGGGTTCGAATCCCTCCGGGCGCACACTGGTTGAGACAGTAGGAGAGCGGCTCGCTTCGGCGGGCCGTTCTCGTTTTCCGGGCGCTGTGAGCCAGGCGGCGGGATGCCACTGCCGGCGTCGGTGGTCGTCGTTACGCTGGCCGCATGGCACGCAGCGACGACGCCGAGTTCTTCCATGCCGAGAGGCGCGACGAGTGGCGCGCCTGGCTCGCCGAGCACCACGAGCGCGACGATGGGGTCTGGCTCGTCTCGTGGCGCACGGCGACGGGTCGCTCGCGCGTGCCGTACGAAGAGGCCGTGATGGAGGCGCTCGCCGTCGGCTGGATCGACGGCCAAGCGAAGACGCTCGATGACGAACGCCACTCCCAATGGTTCTCCAAGCGCACGTCGCGCAGCCCGTGGTCGGCGCCCAACAAGGAGCGGGTCGAACGCGTCGAGGCCGAGGGATGCATGCAGCCGGCCGGGCGGGCGGCGATCGAGGCCGCGAAGGCCAACGGCATGTGGAGCGTGTTCGACGACGCTGACCGGCTCATCGAGCCGCCCGAGCTCACGGCGCTCCTCGACGCCGACTCCGTCGCGCGTGAAAACTGGAACGGCTTCCCGCCCTCAGTGCGACGTTCTGCACTCGGTCAGATCGCCCTCGCCCGGCGGGCCGAAACCCGGGAGCGCCGCATTGCCGAGATCGTGAAGAAGGCGGCGGCTGGCGAGCGTCCCGGCCCTCCCTGACCTGCTCAGGGCGGGGTACATCCTCGACATCGCCGGAGTTCCACTGGCCGGAGTCGCCCGAGCGCGCTAGACCCCCAAGCGGGGCACAAATACCACGCTTCAGCCCACGTTTTGCTGTGAATCCACCGAGTATCCGCGTGCCCAGCTCCATCGCCCGGTGAGCCGCATCGCCGCCTGTGGCTAGGCTCGCCAACAATCTGAGTCCCGTGATCGAGAGTTCGGATATGAGGGGTGACCGCGCCGGACTCGTTCCGGCCACGTCGAAACGGGCGGGCTCCGTGCGGCAGCGAATAGCCGCTCCCGGCATAGCCGACTGTGGGGGACACGGTCGGCCAGAGGTCGTGCTCGAGCAGCGGTTCCGCTCGTTCGTTCGGCGGGTCTACGCCCTGCTCATCGCCATCGCCGTGTCGATCGTGCTCTTCCGGATCTTCGCACCGCAGCGCGGGATGCCTCGCGACGGCGCTCCGCTGACGGCGGATGTGCTGTGGCTGCTGCCCGCCGCAGCGGGCGGAGCATCGATCGGTGCCGCCATCGTCGTGGCATCCGCTTCGCGTGCCGGACTCGAGGGCATGGCTCGTCTCGGCCTGCCCGGCCTGGGGGCCGGCGCCCGTGCCCTCTCGAACGGGCTCACCTGGGCGGCCATCGCGCAGCTCGGCGTGCACTTCACGGCGACCGCGTTCGACGTGCTGCCGGGCGGCCACAGCCTCGTCGGCGCGCTCCTCGGCGGATCGCTCGGCTTCGGCACGTACCGCCTGCATCGGCACGCGATCGAGCACGACGCCTACCGCACCTTCAACCTCGTCGCGATGCTGCTCGCCACCGGCATCCTCGCGAGCATGAGCATGACGCCCACGGGGGAGTGGTGGACGCGCAACTTCAGCACCCTCGGAACCTCCGACGACGTCGCCGCGGCGTGCTTCAACGTGGCGATCGTCGTATCGGGGGCCGGCATGGCAGGGCTCGCCCGCAGCCTCACCCGCGCCCTCGAGGAGGGCCGGTTCGGCACGCGCCGGGGCGGAGTTCGCACGATGAGGGCGCTGATCATCATCATCGGCGTGTGCCTGATGGGCATCGGGCTCGTGCCGATCGACGGTGCCACCCTGCTGCACAACACCTTCGCTGCGGCCGCTGCGGGAGCGTTCGCCCTGCTGTGCCTTGGTGCGCACGTCTGGGCGCGACGGATGCCGCGAATGCTCGTCCGGTTCTCGTATGCGGCATTCGGCCTCGAGGTGGTGGCGATGATCGCCTACGACCGCCTCGGATTCTTCAGCCTCACGGTGTTCGAGATCATTGCGTTCACGCTCGTGTTCGCCTGGCTCATCGCGCTCGTCGCGACCACGGCCATGCATCCGCATTCGGCAGAGGCTCGCACGGATGCCGCGACCCGCCGGCACCTCGCGCTCGGGTCGTTTCCCCGGCGGGCCACCACGGCAGCGAGCGGGCCGGTGGCCCTCGCCCCCGCCCGGCGCGCTCCGCGCCGTCTTCGAAGCTCGACCGGCGTGATGAAGGGGCGCGTGCGCCGGCGATCGCGGCGCACCGGCCCCCTCTCCCACGAGCAGCGCGCGATGTGGCGTGGCGGCGTGAGTTCAGACGACCCTCCGGACCACGGAATCCCCGGCCGTCCACGGCGTTAACCCTTATGAGCCATCGAGGTTCGAGCTGCCGCCATGGAGGAAGCATGCCCACTGAGACCGACCGGGTCCAGATCACCCGCAACGACGACAGAAGCCGCTACGAACTGACGCTCGACGGAGAACGTGCGGGCTACGCGGAATACCGCGCCACGCCCGGGCGAATCGTCTTCACGCATACGGTCGTGTACCCGGAGCACGAGGGCGAGGGACTCGGCAGCCGGCTCGCGAAGCACGTGCTCGATGACGCCGTCGCCCACGACCTGACGATCGTGCCGCAGTGCCCGTTCATCGGCGCGTATCTGAAGCGGCACACCGAGTACGAGGCATCCGTCAGCTGGCCGTGATCGGTCGCTGAGCAGCGAGCGGTATGCGCCTCGATGGGCCCCGGTTTGCTCTGACCCTCGATCTGGGCAGTGCGCATGCCGCACTCGAGGACTACGCTTCGACCAAACCCGAGTCGGGCCCGAACCCGACTGTCGTCAGGCGTGATCGTTGTGCGCCGACGAACCTGCGAACGATTTCCGGTCATTCGCTCGGGGGCAGTCTCGTCGGGCTCAGTTCGGGTCGCCCGCCGAGAATGGCCTCCACGGAGGCCGCGGTGGGGCGGGAGGTAGGGTTCCCGCCCCGCCGTCAATCGCAGTGAGTCACTCGCGGGCTGCTGCCGGCGCGACGCTGAGGCGGAGCCGGTCGCACAGCTGCATGAGGTTGCGGAGCTCTTCGTCGTCGAGCGCGTGGCCGACGTGCCGGTTGATGGTCTGCATGTGCGTGATCGCGACTCTGCGGAACAGGTCGAAGCCCTCGCTCGTGAGGGAGACGATGGTGCCGCGGCCGTCTTCGGGATCGTGCGACTTCGCGATAAGGCCGCGCGCGGTGAGGCGGTCGACGAGCCGGCTCACGCTCGGCTGCGTGATGAGCACGCTCCGGTTCAGTTCCTTCAGCCGCAGCTGACGGCCGGGCG
Organism: Agromyces sp. ISL-38; assembly: GCF_018613935.1. Taxonomy (GTDB): domain Bacteria; phylum Actinomycetota; class Actinomycetes; order Actinomycetales; family Microbacteriaceae; genus Agromyces. The sequence continues at coordinate 20,190 of NZ_JAGGPF010000015.1, forward strand.
CCCTCGAGATGTTGAAGAGCACGTCGTACTCGTTGAGCGAAAGGACCTCGCTCGGGAACTCGGCCGCGAGGGCGCGCATGACGGTGACTTGGGCGCGGAACAGCGACTCCCAAGCTGCAACGGTGATCGCACGATCCGGCATTCGGGCCCCCTTATCGATTGGACTGATCCAAGAATAGGGAACCGCAGGAGAAATCGGTTGAGGGCCGGTCGTAGAGGCTGACGACCGGCCCTCTCCCTTGCACCAAGAGTGTCCTGCAATCACATTCCACACCGACCGCCACAGCAAACAGTCGGTGCACTTCCGAATATATAACGGATCGGTAACGGGCGCTAGTTATCGTTCTGTGATTTTTCGAAATTGGCGGAAATCGGTTACCCGAACCGCGATCGGTTGGCCGAATCCCACATGAATCGGACGACTTCGACCCCCAGATCGTCGTTCCTGCGAGACTGCTGCCCATGGTCTTCGCACCGCTCCCGACGACCGCGGCGTGGCGGCATGACATCGCTCGCGACGGGTTCGAGGTGGCCTACTTCCCGGCCGATGGAGCCGGTGCTCGGCTCATGGGCTGCACGACGGCGGTCGAGGAGGGGGCGACCGCCGTGGTGAGCTATGACCTCATCGTCGACGCCGACTGGGCGACGAGGCGCGCGAAGGTGGCGCTGCAATCGGAGTTCGGCGCCCGGCAACGTCTCCTCGAATCCGACGGCCACGCACGCTGGCGAGTCGACGGCGAGCCGGCCCCTTGGCTCGACGGATGCCTCGACGTCGACCTCGAGTCGTCGGCCATGACCAACACCCTGCCCGTGCACCGGATGCGGCTCGGGGTCGGCGACCGCGCCGATGCTCCGGCCGCCTATGTGCGCATGTTCGATCTCGGCGTCGAGCGGCTGGAACAGGGATACCGCCGGATCGCCGATGCCGTCGTCGCTGCCGATTCCGACGCCGTCGCCGGATCGCACGAGCCACGGCCCACGCGCGCCGGCCAGCGTTACGAGTACCGATCGCCGGCGTTCGACTTCGAGTGCGTGCTGGTCTTCGACGAGTCGGGCCTCGTGCTCGACTACCCGGGAATCGCCGTTCGCGTCGCCTGACGGAGCCGGCCCCCGCGGCGTCGGAGATCGCCGACCGCCAGCGCGATCGCTGAGCCGGCCGCTCGCTAGGACAGCAGCGGCCCGAGCCGGCGCGCGCCGTCCCGCAACTCGTCGAGGAGGCGCCCGGGGCGTTCGATACGGTCCGTCGTGGTCGACAGGCTCAGCGCCGCCACGAGGCGGCCCTCGAGGTCGCGGATCGGCAGGGCGAGGCATCCGAGGGCCGGGTCGAACGCGCCGGTCTGCACCGCGAAGCCCCGATGGAGCGTCTCGGCGATGATTCCGGAGCTCAGGAGGTCCGACCGCACGCCCTGCCGCTCGAGGTCGGCGAGCAGGAGCCGGCCCATGGCCGAGACGCCGAGGTCGCGCGTCAGCCGCGAGGCATCCGACAGCCGGTAGTCAGGATCCTCATCGAGGATGCGGAGCGTCGTTCCCGCGTATCCCGCGAGGTGCACGCCCCCGCGCACATGCGTGCGCAGCCCGGCGACGAGACTCCGCACGGCTTGCGGCGGACGCGCCGGCGTGACGAGGTGCGCGAGCTCGGCCACCTTGCGCCCCAGCGCGAATCCCGAGAGGTCGCCGAGACGCACGAGGTACTCCTCCTGCACGAGCAGGTTGAGCAGACGATACGCGGTCGCGCGCGGCATGCCGAGGTTCGCCGACACCTCGCGCGCCGTGACACCGGCGCCGCACCGCGCCACTTCCTCCAACACGGTGAATGCGCTGTGGATCGCCTTCGGCTGGCGGGCGTGCACGCCGTGAGCCGCGAGCTCATCCACCACGTCGTCCACCCGCGCCCGAGTCGTCGACCCACTCCGCGTCGGGGATGCCGCCGAGCACGTCGCCCGCAACGGCGTGGTCGTAGACCCCGATCGCATGCCGCAGCCATGGGCGCCGAAGCATCCGCAACCAGTAGACGGCGATTCCCGCCGCGAGTAGCACGATGAAACCCCAGACGCCGATCGCCCGATCACCGCGGGTCTCCTCGATGAGATAGACCACCACGACGCCGGTGAGCGCGCTCGCCGCGATCGCGGCCTTCGCCGTCGCCCACACGCTCGGCTCGCCGATGCGGTGCAGGAACACCGGCGCAGCGATGCATGCGAGCACGTACGCGAGGATGTACCCGGCCGCGGCGAAGATGATGAGCACGGTCATCGCCGCGAAGATGTCGCCGATCACCAGCACAAGGGCGACCGGCATGGCCGTGACGATCGGCAGCGCGATCGCGCTCGCCACGAACGGCGTGCGGAACCGCGAGTGCGCGGTTCCGAAGGACTGGGGCAGCAGCCCTTCGCGTCCCATCGAGAACAACACCCGCACGAGCGCCGTCGACGACGCGACCGCGCACGCGAAGAGCGAGGCGGCGATGCTAACGTCGAGCGCGAACCCCGCCCATGGAACGCCGAACGCCGCCGCGAGATCGTTCGCGGGCGATGTGCTCGACGCCGCGTCGAGCCCCGTCACCTCGAACCCGACGGACTGCGCGGCGGCAGAACCGAGGTAGAGCAGGCCCGAGAGCAGCACGGTCCAGCTGATCGCGCGTGGGATGCTCGCGAACGGGCGCTTCGCCTCGACGCCGAGCGAGGCCGAACTCTCGAAGCCGACGAAGGCCGTGATCGCGAGCGTCGCGGCGACGGCGAATCCCTCGAGGTCGAAGGCTCGGGAGTCGGGAACGAGCGCGACCAGACCGTCGGCGTTCGACGCGATGAGCGCGACGATGAGCGCGAGGATCAGGGCAACGGAAGTCGCCTCGACGAGCAGGGTGACCCGGGTCGACAGCCGGATGCCGCGGGCGAGCACGAGCAGGCACACGAGTCCCAGCACGACGATCGCGCCAGTGCCGAGCGTCACGGGATCGAGCCCGATCGGGGCGATCCGCGTGACGAGCAGCGCGAAGTAGTACCCGGCGCCTGCGAGTGAGAACATCGCGATGAAGCCGTAGCCGATGAGGAGGCCGACACCGGCGATGAACGCCGGCCCGGTGCCGAGGCCTCGAGCGACGAAGGTGTAGAGCGAACCGGTCGCGGCCATCCGTCGCGTGAACTCGTTGATGGTGCTCGCGGTGAGCAGCGCGATGACAAGTGCCGCCGCGAGGGCCGGCAGGCTCGTCGCGCCCGCGACCGCCGACACGAGGAGCGGCGTCGTGAAGGCCGCGCCAGCCGGCGCGACGGCCGACACCGACTGCGCGAGCACATCGGCGAAGCCCACGCTGCGTCGCGCAAGGCCCGAGAGCGGTGAGCGCTCGGCAAGGCCCTCGATCCGCTCAGGGCGGGCGATGGCGCGGGCGAGCGCATCCATTCGGGGGTCCTCTCGTTCGGCTCCTCGTTCGGCTCCGTCGCGCCTCGCGGTCGACCGGCCGATCGGTCGCAGAGCGCGATCGTAAGTCGGCCACGTTTCGGCCGGGGCATCCGTTTCGTTTCGTTCGTGTGACCGCGAATGAGACGGCGCCGTTCCCGGTGTCTCAGAGGGCGTGCACGACTCTTCACGGGCGGGGCATTCGGGGGCAACACGTGCTCGGCAGGCTTGCGGCATCCGTTCCCGTTCCCCCGAGGAGTCGCCATGACCGCACTCAACCAATCCCCAGGCACCCCAGTCAGCACCATCAGCACGGACGCCGAGGCGCCGAGTCACGGCCGCACCCTCAGCGGATCCCTCGGTGTCACGGCGATCGTCTTCATGGTCGTCGCGGCCGCCTCGCCGCTCACCGTCGTCGGCGGCGCAGCACCGCTCGGCATCCTCCTCGGCAACGGCGCCGGCTACCCGGCGATGTTCGCCATCTCCGCCGTCGTGCTGCTGCTCTTCTCCGTCGGGCTCGCGACCATGGCGAAGCACGTGCCGAAGCCCGGCGCCTTCTTCACCTTCGTCGGGTACGGACTCGGCCGGCCGATGGGCCTCGCGACCGCCTACCTCGCGCTCCTCACCTACACGACCATCCAGGTCGCGGTGTACGGCTACATGGGCTACGTCCTCGAGGTGACGATCGCGGGTGTCGGCGGGCCAGACCTGCCGTGGTACCTCTACGCCCTCGCCGTCATCGGCATCGTCGGCGTACTCGGCTATCGCCACATCGAGTTGAGCTCGAAGGTGCTCGGCGTGCTGCTCGTCGGCGAGATCCTCATCGTGCTCGCGCTCGTCGTCGCGGTCGTGGCATCCGGCGGGCCCGAGGGCCTCTCGCTCGCACCGTTCGAGCCCGCGAACATCGTGTCGGGCGCGCCGGGTGTGGGCCTTATGTTCGCGATCGCGGCGTTCATCGGGTTCGAGGCGACCGCGATCTTCCGCGACGAGGCGAAGAACCCGAGCCGCACGATCCCGATCGCGACGTACGTCGCCGTCATCGGCATCGGCGTGTTCTACACGCTTGCGTCATGGGGCCTCGTGATGGCGTGGGGCCCGAGCGGCGTCGTGGACGCGGCCGCCGCCGACCCGGGCGCCATGGTCATCATCACCACCCTGAACTACCTCGGCCCGATCGGCGAGGTCGTCATCAACGTGTTGCTCATCACGAGCATGTTCGCGTGCGTGCTCTCGTTCCACAACGTCATCACCCGCTACCAGCACTCGATGTCGACCGCCGGCGTGCTGCCCCGCCGCCTCGGCGACGTGCACCACCGCCACCTCTCGCCGCACACCTCGTCGATCGTGCAGACCGCCACGGCCGTCGCGTTCATCGCCGCCTTCGCGTTCCTCGGGCTCGACCCGGTGCTCGCGGTGTTCACCTGGTTCTCCGGCGTGGCGACGCTCGCCATCGCGATCCTCATGGCGATCACGAGCGTGGCGATCATCGTGTACTTCACGAGGAAGAACCGCGGCGCGGCCAGCGTCTGGCACACGGTCATCGCCCCGGCGCTCGGTCTCGCCGGCCTCGTCGCCTCGGCGATCATCATCACCGCGTACTTCCCGATGCTCGTGGGCGACGTCGACGCCGAGGGCATCCCGGCGTTCGGCGTCCTGAGCCTCTCGCTCCTCGCCTTCATCGTGCTCGTGCCGGTCGCCGGCTACGTGCAGGCCCTCGTGCTGCGGGCGCGCGACCCGAAGGCGTACGAGCGCATCACCGACGCGATCGGAGGATGACCCGCCGGCACCACCCCGCTTCGACCCGCAGACCGACACCACCACGAAGGAACCGACGACATGACCATCCTCGATCCCGTCGCCTCGCCGACCGACACCGTCACGAGTATCGCGCACCCGCTCTCGAGCCTCTCCGCGGAGGAGTTCGTGCGGGTCCGCGACCTCGTCGCCGCGGCGCCCGACTTCACCCCGACCACCCGCTTCGCCTATGTGGGCCTCGACGAGCCGCACAAGCTCGAGGTGCTCGCGTGGCAGGACGGCGACGGGCCGCTGCCCGAGCGTCGCGTTCGCGTGATGCTGCTCGACATGGCGACCGGCCGCTCCACCGACAACATCGTGTCGCTCTCCACCGGTGAGTTCGTGTCGACGACCGTGCTCGATGGGTCGCGCGGACAGTTGCCGGTGCTCCTCGAGGAGTTCGAGGCCATCGGAGCGATCGTCGCCGACGACCCGCGCTGGGTCGAGGCCCTCGCCCGTCGCGGATGCACCCCGGACGACGTCGTATGCGTGCCGCTCTCGGCGGGGTACTACGACTACCCCGAAGAGGAGGGCCGCCGCATTCTCCGGGTGCTCGCGTTCCGGCAGGACCACCCGGCTGATCACCCCTGGGCGCACCCGGTCGACGGGCTGAGCGCCTACGTCGACGTCGCCAACCGCGAGGTGACCCGGCTCATCGATGCGGGACTCATCCCGATCCCTGCCGAGAGCGGCAACTTCGACGACCCGGCGGTGCAGGGCGAACCGCTCACGACGCTGAAGCCGATCTCGATCACCCAGCCCGAGGGGCCGAGCTACTCGGTCGACGGCGAATGGGTGAGCTGGGCGAACTGGCGCTTCCAGGTGGGCTTCGACACCCGCGAGGGCCTCGTGCTGCGCCAGTTGTCGTTCACCGACGCCGGCGAGGAGCGCCCCATCATCTACCGCGCCTCGATCAACGAGATGCTCGTGCCCTACGCCGACCCGTCACCCGTGCGCTTCTGGCAGAACTACTTCGACACAGGGGAGTACCTCTTCGGGCGCTTCATGAACTCCCTTGCACTCGGATGCGACTGCGTCGGCGAGATCCACTACTTCGATGCCGTGCTCGCCGACGAACTCGGCAACCCGTTCACCATCGAGAACGGCATCTGCATGCACGAGGAGGACTTCGGCACCCTCTGGAAGCACTCCGACATGTTCACCGGCTCGAACGAGGTGCGCCGCTCGCGCCGGCTCGTGATCAGCTTCTTCACGACGGTCGGCAACTACGACTACGGCTTCTACTGGTACCTCTACCTCGACGGCACGATCGAGTGCGAGGCGAAGCTGACCGGCATCCTCTTCACCTCGGCCTACCCCGGACTCGACGCCGACGGCAACGACTACCCGTATGCGAGCGAGGTGGCGCCCGGACTCGGCGGCCCGTACCACCAGCATCTCTTCAGCGCGCGCCTCGACATGATGGTCGACGGCATCTCGAACGCCGTCGACGAGGTCGACGTCGCGCGGGTGCCGATGGGCGCGGGCAACGAGCACGGCAACGCGTTCACCAAGCAGGTCACGCGCCTCACGAGCGAGGCCGGGTCAGGGCGGGTGGCGGATGCCTCGGTCTCACGTGCGTGGTTCATCTCGAACACCGAGAAGGTGAACCGCATGGGCCGGCCGACCTCATACGTGCTGTACCCGCAGGAGGCGCCGGTGCTGCTCGCCGACGACGCGTCATCGATCGCGAAGCGCGCCGAGTTCGCCACGAAGCACCTCTTCGTCACCAAGTACGATCCGACCGAGCGGTACGCGGCGGGCGACTTCGTGCACCAGAACCCCGGCGGTGACGGAATCACGAGGTACATCGCCGACGATGCATCCGTCGACGGCGAAGACCTCGTCGTGTGGCACACGTTCGGGCCGACGCACTTCCCGCGCCCGGAGGATTGGCCGGTCATGCCCGTCGACTACGCGAAGTTCACGCTGAAGCCGCACGGCTTCTTCGGCAAGAACCCGGCGCTCAACATTCCGGCTCCGGATGCCGCGGCGCACTGCGCTCCGGGCAGTCACGCGGGTCACGATCACACGGGTCACGACGCGCACTCGGGTCATGACCACGCCGGTCACGGCCGCGACCGCGCCGGTCACTAGGCGGCCCGCATGGTCGAGGTGCTCCACCTCGCCGCGGTGTTCCCGGCCGCAGTCGGGCTCTGCTGTGCGGTCGGCGACCGCCGCAGCAGGGCCCGATCGGTCGTGCCGGCGGCAGCGATGCTGATCGCGATGATCGCCATGGCGACCGGGTGGCCGGCGGTGTCGCCGCTCGTCTGGGCCGGTGCGCTCGTCGTGCTCGGCATTGGGGCCGCGGCCCAGCTCAGGGTCCGTGCGGGAGGCGGTGGCGGGCACGGCAGGCAAATGCAGCTGCATCGGGCGCTCGGACTGGTGCTCGGTGCCGCGCTCCTCGTCGTCTCGACGGCAACCCACGAGGGAGTCGCGGGTTCCGGGCATCCGGCTCATCCGACGCTCGGGTCACCCCTCGCCGTGACGCTCGCGGGAGCGGCCGGCTACCTGGTCTTCACGGCCTGGCTCGTGGCGCGCTCCACCCGCCGCCGTTCCCCGCTCGTCGGCGCCGTGGAGGCATCCGCGATGGGACTCATGACCGCGCTCATGGCGATCGCGCCGCTCGCGGGCTGACACGTGGTGCAAGTTCACGGCAGAGCCGCACTCTTCCGTCGGAGGCACCGAGTTCGCGTCCTCCGGCCGAAGAGCGTCACTCTCGCGTGGTCGGCGACAAGGTGCGCGGCCGCCGCGGCCTCAGTAGAGGTCGGGCGACGGGGTCGACGCCTGGCGGATCGAGACATCCGCGTGGCGGTCGAAGCGGTATCCGATGCCGCGCACCGTGCGAACGATGTCCTGGTAGTGCGCGAGCTTCGAACGAAGGCGCCGCACGTGCACGTCGATCGTGCGCTCGCTCGGGGCCTCGTCGTCGGCGTCCCACAGGTTCTCGATGAGCTCCTGGCGGTCGATCGTGCGACCCTCGCGCAGCACGAGGAACTGCAGCAGCTCGAATTCCTTGTAGGTCAGGCCCGCGGCCTCCCCGTCGAGCAGCACGCGCTTGCGTGAGATGTCGATGATGACGCCGTTGGGGTGCCGGTCGGTGTCGTCGTTGCTGTCGCGGCGCTGCTTGGCGAGCGCGGCGGGGTCCTGCAGGGCGAGGCGCACGACGTCGACGTCGCGGCCGCCTGCACCCTCGGGAGCGAGGGCGACGGCCGCGTAGGTCTCGGCTGACGGGGCGACTTCGGCGGTGAGGGCGCGCAGCGCCTCGACGATGCGGTGCAGCGTCGTGCCGTCTTCGGCGGCCTTGGTCTCGTCGATGCCGACGTAGAGCACGAAGCCGCGGGCCTCGGTGCCCTCGGGCACGGCGCGGACGCGCGGCGCGTCGGAACGAGCGGCCTCGGTCGCGGCATCCGTCGTGGGCGTCGAGGCCGGACGGGGCGAGATCGAGACGGAGCGGAGCGGAGCACCGGGCTGCGCCGGGGCGGTGCGAACGGGAGCGGTGCGAGCGGGAGCGAATGCGAGAGACATGACGAAATCCTTGTGTGAAGGGTGCAACAGCAGACCCACGGAGCGGGGTCGGGGCGAAAGGCCGTGCGGCCGGGCGAACCCTCGAGATTCGACGGGTTCAGTGGAGTCGTGGCCGATCGGGATGCGGATCGGCTGCGAGACTCGGCGGTGGGGTCGCGGTCAGCGGCACATTCGACAACACATTGGCGCGCGCATCGGCATCATCATGCCGTGAATCCTGAGAGCGCCGGGGGCGGTCAGGTTGCGTGCGGTGTCAGTCATGGGCGTCAGTCAAACCGAAGTTCTCGCATGTGTCAATTCATGACGCCGAGATGACGGGGTGTGACATCGCACGCGGTGCGCGTCAGCGCCGGTCATTCGGAGGAACCGGGTGAGCGGATGTCACGCGCGCAAGATTCTGCGAGGAATCGCGGATACAGAAAATCTTCCCCAGTAGCATTGCCAACCGGCGTGGCGCCCGTCGAAGATCCTTCGGAGCGACGGATGCCATAGCAGAACTCAGACCGTGCCGTAGAGGCGATCGCCGGCGTCGCCGAGGCCCGGCACGATGTATCCCAGCTCGTTCAGGCGCTCGTCGACCGCGCCGAGCACGATCGTGACCTCGCGGCCGTGGAGGGCCTGCTCGACCGCGGCGAGGCCCTCGGGGGCGGCGAGGATGCAGATGGCCGTGACATCCGTGGCCCCGCGGTCGAAGAGGTACTCGATGGCGGCAGTGAGCGAACCGCCCGTGGCGAGCATGGGGTCGAGCACGAAGCACTGCCGGTCGGAGAGGTCTTCGGGCAGGCGCTCGGCGTAGGTGGTCGGCTCGAGCGTCTCTTCGTTCCTGGCCATGCCGAGGAAGCCGACCTCGGCCGTCGGCAGGAGCTTCACCATGCCCTCGAGCATGCCGAGGCCCGCCCGCAGGATCGGAACGATGAGCGGCTTCGGATCGGCGATGCGGACGCCGGTCGTCGCCGCGACGGGGGTCACGATGTCGACGGGCTCGACGCGCACGCCGCGCGTGCCCTCATAGGCGAGCAGCGTCATGAGCTCTTCGACGAGCGAACGGAACTGCGGAGACGGGGTCTTCACGTCGCGGAGCACCGTCAGCTTGTGAGTGATGAGCGGGTGGTCGGCAACGTGGACTCGCATGGGCTCGAGTCTACTGAGCGGGTTCCGGCAGGCTAGCGCCAGAACACGGCGACGACGATGTTCGCGATCGCGGCCACGCCCGCAGCGCCGGCCACATTCGCCGGGTTAGTAAGCGTTCACTTACCACGATGCTACGATACGAGGAGTCCGGTGTACAGGAGGCCCATGTCGACGCGCGACCGCATTCTCGATGCCGCGGCCGAGGTCATGTCCGAGCGCGGCATCGCCGCGTCCACGACCCGGGCGATCGCCCGTGCGGCCGGGTGCTCCGAGGCGCTGCTCTACAAGTACTTCGAGGACAAGCAGCAGATCTTCCTCGCCGTGCTCATGGAGCGGATGCCGATCGCAGGGGGTCCGAGCGGTGCGGGCGGCCCAGGCGGCCCAGGCGGCCCTGGCGGAACGGGTAGCGCGGAGGGCGCCGGCGCCGGCACGTCGGCCCCGCTCGCCGACGTGCTCGCCGATCTCGTGCAGCGCATGTTCGAGTTCTTCGTGGCCTCGTTCCCGATGGCGGCGTCGATCTTCGGCTCGCCTGCGCTCCTCGCCGAGCATCGCGAGTCGGTTCGCGCGCGCGGCTACGGCCCCGAGGGCGCCATCACCCTGGCCACCGCGCAACTCGCGCGCGAACAGCAGGGCGGCCGCATCCGAGTCGACGCCGACCTCGAATCGGCGACCTCGGTGCTCGTGGGCTTCGCCTTCCACCAGGCGTTCCTCGCCCTCTTCGACGGCCGCGACTCTCTGCCCGCCGACGCCGTGCCGCGGGCGGTCGCCGTGGCGCTGCCGTATCTCGAGCCGGCCGGCGACGATGCGTGAGCTCGAGATCCACCGCGAGTGGATGCGGCTCGCCCTCGCCGAGGCCGAGGCCGCACCGGCGACTCGTGACGTGCCGGTCGGCGCCGTGGTCGTGAACGGCGACGGCGTCGTGATCGCCTCACGGCGCAATGAGCGCGAGCTCCTCGGCGACCCGACCGCGCACGCCGAGCTCCTCGCACTCCGCACCGCCGCCGAGGCCTACGGCGACTGGCGCCTCACGGACTGCACGCTCGTCGTCACCCTCGAACCATGCATCATGTGCGCGGGGGCGATCCTCGCGGCTCGCATCCCGACCGTCGTGTTCGGCGCGTGGGACGAGAAGGCCGGCGCCGCCGGCTCGCTCTACGACGTGCTGCGCGACCGCAGGCTCAACCATCGCGTCGAGGTGATTCCGGGCGTCGAAGCGGATGCGGCGGCGCGGCTGCTCGTCGAGTTCTTCGACGATCCGCTGCGCCGCCCGCCGCCGCGCTGGGCCTGAGCCCTCGCCGAACGGATGCCTCGGCCTACTCGAGGCCCTTGATCACGATCGTGTCGGTCGGCGGGGCCGCGAGGTTCGGGTCGACGTAGACGTCGGGTTCGACGTAGATGACGCGCGCCGCAGGCACGGCATGCCGGATGCGCTGCTCGATGACGTTCGTCGCCGTGGCCACCTCGAGCAGCCGCTGGTCGGAGTGGAAGCCCACCTTCGCGGCGACGAGCAACTCGTCGGGGCCGAGGTAGAGGGTCTTCATGTGGATGATGCGCTCCACCTCGGACCCGGCGAGGATCGCCTGCTCGATCTTCTCGTGGTCGGCGTCGGTCGCACCCTCACCCACGAGGAGGCTCTTGGTCTCGATGCCGAGCACGATCGCGACGACGATGAGCAGCGTTCCGATGAACAGCGTGCCGATCGCGTCGAAGAGGGGATTGCCGGTCAGCACGGTGAGGCCCACGCCGATGAACGCGAAGACGAGGCCGAGGAGGGCGGCGACGTCTTCGAGGAGTACGACTGGGAGCTCGGGCGCCTTCGCGTGACGCACGAACTGCACCCAGCCCTGCTTGCCGCGCACGTGGTTCGACTCCTTGACCGCGGTGCGGAGCGAGAACGACTCGAGCACGATCGCGATCGTGAGCACGAGCATCGGCAGCCACCAGTGATCGAGCTCATGCGGATGCTGCAGCTTGTCGACACCCTCGGAGATCGAGAACACGCCGCCGACGGAGAAGAGGATGATCGACACCACGAAGGCGTACACGTAGCGCTCTCGTCCGTATCCGAACGGGTGCTCCTTGTCGGCCGACCTCTTCGACTGGCGACCGCCGAAGATGAGCAGCAGCTGGTTGCCGGCATCGGCGACGGAGTGCACCGCCTCGGCGAGCATCGACGCCGAGCCCGAGAATCCCCACGCGATGAACTTCGTGATCGCGATGCCGGTGTTGGCGAGGAATGCCGCGATGATGGCCCTGGTGCCGCCTGATGCGCTCATACGCCAATCCTAGGATGGGTCGCATGAGCCCTGAAGCACCCGTCACCCTGCCCTCGATCGCCTTCCTCGGAGCCGGGTCGATGGCTCGCGCCATCCTCTCCGGCCTGCTGCAGCCCGGAGTCGTCGTCGACGGCGGCATCCGTGCCACCAACCGCAGCGCGGCACGGGCGGCGGAGCTGCACGACCTGCCTGGCGTCACCTCATTCGCCACCGAGACGGATGCCGCGGCGAACCGAACGGCCGTCGCCGGCGCGAAGATCGTGGTCGTCGCCGTCAAGCCCGCGATGGTGCCCGACCTGCTGCGCGAGATCGCCGACGCACTGGATCCCGGCACGGTCGTGATCTCGGTCGCCGGGGGCGTGACCGTGGCGACCTTCGAGTCGCTGCTGCCCGAATCGGTCTCGGTCATCCGTTCGATCCCGAACACCCCCGCGGTCGTCGGCCGAGCGGTCACCGGTGTCTCGGCGGGCACGCGATCGAGCGACGACGACCTCGCGCTCGCCGTGACGCTCTTCGAGGCGGTCGGCGAGGTGCTCGTGGTGCCCGAGTCGCAGCTCGACGCGCTGTCGTCGATCTCGGGCTCGGGCCCCGCCTACGTCTTCTACCTCATCGAGCAGTTCACGGCGACGGCGGTCGACAAGGGGTTCACCCCCGAGCAGGCTGCCGTGATGGTGCAGGGCACGTTTCGGGGCGCGAGTGAGCTGCTCGCGGCATCCGACGACTCGCCGATGGAGCTGCGCCGCCGCGTCACGAGCCCCAAGGGCACGACCGAACGCGCCATCGCGGTCTTCGAAGAGGCCGCGCTCAAGCAGACCTTCGACCGGGCGACGGATGCCGCGCTCGCTCGCGCCCGCGAGCAGGCGGCCGGGGCGTGATCCCGCGTCCGCGCGACCAGCGGGCCGGCGACGGCCGATTCACGCTGGGCGCGCAGGCGCGAATCGTGGCGACTCCCGCCGCACATACGGCGGCGGTGCGCCTGCAGCGCGACCTTGCTGCGGCCACCGGGTTCGAGCTCCCGCTCGCGCTGCGGGTTGAGGAGGGCGCGCAGGCCCCGTCTCTCCCTCTGCGGGTTGAGGAGGGCGCGCAGCGCCCGTCTCGAAACCCAGGCGACGCCGACATCGAACTCCTCATCGACGAGCTCATGCCACGAGAGGCATATCGGCTCGAGGTTGCACCCGACGGGGTGCGGATCACCGGCGGGAGCGCCGCCGGCGCGTTCTACGGCGGCCAGGCATTCCGGCAGTTGCTCGGGCCCGACGCATTCCGCCGGGCGCCGCTGCCCGGCCGCGAATGGACGGCTGCGGCATCCGTCATCGACGACGCCCCCCGCTTCGCGTGGCGCGGATTCATGCTCGACGTGGCCCGCAGTTTCCGGCCGAAGCACGAGGTGCTGCGGCTGATCGACCTGCTCGCGCTGCACCGCGTGAACGTGCTGCAGCTGCACCTCACCGACGACCAGGGCTGGCGCATGGAGATCCGGCGCTACCCGCGGCTCACCGAGATCGGCGCGTGGCGCCCCGAGTCGCAACTCGGGCACGGCCCGGCGGCGACGCTCGACGGGAGGCCCCACGGCGGCCACGACACGCAAGACGACCTGCGCGAGATCGTGGCGTACGCCGCCGACCGGGCGATCACCGTCGTGCCCGAGATCGAGACGCCCGGGCACGTGCGTGCCGCCCTCGCGGCGTACCCCGAGCTCGGCGTGACCGGCGGACCGTACGAGGTGTGGAACGGCTACGGCATCAACGACGACGTGCTGAACGCCGAGGAGTCGACAGTCGAGTTCTTCCGCAACGTGCTCGACGAGGTCATGGAGGTCTTCCCATCGGAGTTCATCGCCGTCGGCGGCGACGAGGCCCGCAAGACGCAGTGGGCGCTCGACGCGCGCACGCAGGAGCTCATGCGGGAGCGCGGCATCGAGAAGCCGAACGAGCTGCAGGCCTGGTTCATCCGTCAGCTCGACGACCACCTGACTGCCGCGGGTCGTCGACTGTACGGCTGGGACGAGGTGCTCGAGGGGCCGCTTGCGCCGGGTGCCGCGATCGCGTCGTGGCGCGGGCTTCGCGGGGCCCGAGTGGCCGTCGCCCGCGGCCACGACGTGGTGCTCTGCCCCGACGATTTCGCCTACCTCGACTATCGGCAGTCGGATGCCTCAGAGGAGCCGATCCCGGTCGGCACCGTGCTCGCCCTCCGAGACGTCTACGACTTCGAGCCGCTGCCCGCCGGAGCCGATGATGCGATGCGCCGGCACCTGCTCGGCGTGCAGGCCAACGCCTGGACCGAGCATCTCGACACCGCCGCGCGCCTCGACTACGTGGTCTTCCCGCGGCTCGCGGCGTTCGCCGAGGTGGCGTGGAGCGCGCGGGGGAAGGACTGGGACGATTTCGCCGCCCGGCTGCCCGAGCAGCTCGCCATCTACCACGCGATCGGCGTCGGCTACCGGCCGCTCGCGGGTCCGCATCCGTGGCAGCAGCGCCCCGGTGTCGCGGGCAAGCCCAGGGACAAGGCCGAGCGCGTGGCCGAGCTCGCCGCGCTGACGGCGGACCTCCTCGAATAGGTCCATGTGGGTTGAGGAGGGCGCAGCCCGTCTCGAAACCGGGCGCGGTCTCTGCGGGTTGAGGAGGGCGCAGCCCGTCTCGAAACCGGGCGCGGTCTCTGTGGGTTGAGGAGGGCGCAGCCCGTCTCGAAACCGGGCGCGGTCTCTGCGGGTTGAGGAGGGCGCAGCCCGTCTCGAAGCCGAGTCGATGCCATTCAGCCGGATTCATCCGGTGAGCTCGCGCCGCGCCGACTGAGCTTCGGCAGCTCACCGATCCGCCCATTGATGAGAGCACGCCGCTTGGCTCTACTCCACCCTTGAACTTGCTTCTCGCGCGAATAGGCGTCGTGGATGTACGCGAACTCCTCTGCGTAGACCAGCTTCACGGGCAAACGGGAGCTCGTGTACGAATGCACTGCCGCGATGGAGTGCTGCTCGAGCCGATGTTCCAGGTTCCTCCTGCTGCCGACGTAATAGCTCCCGTCGGCGCACTCGAGGATGTACATGAATGGCATGCATCGACGATCTTGCCGGGGACCGCGCCGCCGACACCGAGTCGTTGGAGGGTCCGACCTTTCTCGTAGAAGGCGGCATCGGGAGGACGAGTCAGAGGGTTTCGAGACGCGGCTGCGCCGCTCCTCAACCCGCAGAGTGGGCGAGGCTGCGCCGCTCCTCTACCCGCAGATCCCACGGCGCACGGCGGTCCGCTACCGTGAGCATGTGGAAGCGTCGGAGGTCATCTCGGTCGTCGCCGAGGTGATCGGCTGGATCGCCCTTGCCTGCTCACTCGGATGCCTCCTCGTCGCCCTCCTCATCCGCCTTGCCGACGGCCGCTGGCTCCGCACCGATGCCGTCGTGGTCGACCAGGAGCACGGCAGCACGGTGCGCTGGTTCGCGGAGGGAGCTTTCCACCAGCGGCGTCTCAGCACGGAGGAACGCGCGCACGTGATGCGGCCCGAGGAGGAGCCCGCCTACTACAAGGAACGCGAGCCCGACCGGTTGCGGCTGCACGAGCCGCCTGTCGGGCGGCGCATCATCCGCGGCGTCGGCCTCGTGCTGCTGGCGATCGCCGCGATCGCCGGCGCCATCGGCTTCATCCTCATGCTCGCCGCCTGACCACCTCCGCGCGGCGCTCAGCCGCAGGTGTCGGGCCCGGCCATCCTCACCCGCCGCTCGCGAGCTCCCGTCGATTCATGGCGGCGGTCGCGGCGATGCCCGCCACGACGCCGACGCCGAGCATCCATGCCGCACCGCTCCAGTCGGTGTCGTCGCCCGAGGGTACCGGTGTGTGCGTGAACGGGGAGAGGTTCGTCATCCATTCCGGCAGCTGCAGGATCGGCCCGAAGATGCCGAGGATCGCGGCGACGCCGATGAGTGTCCACCCGAGGGGGATGGTGGCGCGCGGCAGCATGGCGAACACGAGGAGTGTCAGCCCGAGGAACACGAGGCATGCCGGCAGCTGCGCGGCGGCCGCCTGCACCACGTTCGGGATCAGCGTGTCGGGCGATGCGGCGACGGTGGCGCCGAGCACGCCGGCGAGACCGGCCGCGCCGAGCACGACGACGATCACGATCACGCCGACGATCCAGTACTCCAGCAGCCAGCGCACGCGGGGCGCGGGCGTCGCGAGCACGATCTCGGCGGTGCCGTGGGCTTCCTCCTGCCGGGCGCGGATGCCGACCTGCACCGCGCAGCACGCGGCGATCACGCCGACGAAGCCGTAGAACATCGCGACGAACGCCTGCTCGATCGAGGCATCGTCGCCGATGAACCGGCGCAGGGTCTCGAGCAACGCGGGCGCGCTGTCGGCGACCTGGCCGAGGATGGAGGACAGCGACGTCGCGAGCAGCCCGGCCGCCACGGCGCCGGCGGTCCACGACAGCAGTATCGACGTGTTGAGCCGCCAGGCGAGTCCGAACGAGCTCGACAGCACGGGCCCGGCGGTCGCCCGCCCGGATCCGCCGGGCAGCAGGCTCGCGCCCTGGTCTCGCACGGACTGCAGCCCGAACACGACCGCGATCACCGCGAAGGCGAACCCGAGCGGCACGAGCAGCGGCGTCAGGTCGTTCTCGACGAACGCGCCGGTGAACTGGCCGTAGCCGATCGGGGAGAGCCAGCTCGGCCACGCGGGAGTGACGTGCAGCAGGTCCTCCGACGGGGTCCCCGCGGCATCGCCGATGCCGCGCAGCAGGTACGCCGCCAGCACGAATGCGACCGAGATGCCGTTTGCGCCGCGCGACGTGCGGAACATCTGCGCCGCGAACAGTCCGAAGGCGAGGAACGCTGCTCCCGTGACCGCGATCGCGGCGCCGGCCACGAGTGAGCCCGCGGGGTCGAGACCGGCACCCATCCACGCGAGCGCGATGACGAGGCCGAGGCCGAGGTTCGCGAGGACGCCATGCATGACGGTGGCCGTGGTCGGCAGGATCCGGCCGGCGGGCGTTGCCGCAACGAGCTCGGCGCGACCCTGCTCCTCGTCCATCCGCGTGTGCCGCACGGCGAGGAACGCGCTCATGAGTCCACCCATGAGTGCGAGCCAGGCGAAGAGGAGGAAGAACGTGAAGGCGCCGTCATCCACGCCGTTCGGGGTGCCGCGGAAGACGAGGATCGTCCGCGTTGCGACCGCGACCGCGAGGATCTCCTTGCGGTCGCGCTCCTCGCCGAACGTGTCGAACACCGCCGTCACGGCCGCCCACGCGAGCAGGCCGGTGCCCGCGAGCCAGAGGGCGAGCTGCAGGCGGTCACGGCGGATGCGCTGCCACAGGAGCACCGCGAGCCGGGTCATGCGGGCGCCTCCTCCTCAACCGGGGTGAGCTCGTCGCCGTAATGGCGGAGGAAGAGTTCTTCGAGCGACGGCGGAGCGATCGTCAGTCCCCGCACCTCGAGTCGCGCGAGTTCGGGCAGTATCCCGGCGACGCGGTCGCTGTCGACGGTGAACCGCACGCGCCCGTTGTCCATCACGAGGTCGTGGGTGCCGTCGAGCGCCTCGATCGCGGCCTCGCGGCCGGGCTCGTGCACGAACCCGACCTCTGTGCGTGTGAGGTGGCGGAGCTGCGCGAGCGTACCGCTCTCGACCGTGCGGCCCGCGCGGATGATGCTCACCCGGTCGCAGAGCGCCTCGACCTCGGAGAGGATGTGGCTCGACAGCAGCACGGTCGATCCCTCGGCGACGACACGGGCGATCTCGCTATTGAAGACCTGCTCCATGAGCGGGTCGAGGCCGCTCGTCGGCTCGTCGAGCAGGTACAGCTCGGCCGGCGTGGCGAACGCCGCGACGAGGGCCACCTTCTGCCGGTTGCCCTTCGAGTAGGAGCGCCCCTTCTTTCGCGGGTCCAACTGGAAGACGTCGACGAGCCGCTCTCTGCGTCGCCGGTAGACGGCCGTGTCGGATGTCCCGCCGCGCAACCGGCTGAGAAGATCGATGGCCTCGCCCCCGGTGAAGTTCGGCCAGAGGGAGACGTCGCCCGGCACGTACGCGAGGCGGCGGTGCAAGTCGGCGGCATCCGTCCACGGGTCGCTTCCGAAGAGCACGGCCTCGCCGGCTGATGCCCGTGCGAGGCCGAGGAGGATGCGGAGGGTCGTGGTCTTTCCGGCGCCGTTCGGGCCCAGGAATCCGTGGATCTCTCCCGGCTCGACGGCGAGGTCGAGCCCGTCGAGGGCGACCGTGCGCCCGAAGTGCTTCTGGAGGCCCCGAGTGCGGATCACGGTGGTCATGAGCGTGATGCTACGCCCGCAGGCCACGCGCGTGAATGCCGACTACTCGAGCGCCGCGAACTTCTCGATGTCGCCCTCGGTGCCCGACACGATGATGAGGTCGTGGTTCGACACGACCGTCTGCTCGGTCGCATAGGTGAACGGCTTGCCGGGGCTCTTCACGCCGACGACCGTGACGCGGTGCTTCGACCGAACGCCCGCCTCCTTGAGGTTCTTGCCGCGGATCGGCTTCGGCGGGTACATCTTCACGAGGGCGAAGTCGTCGTCGAACTCGATGAAGTCGAGCATGCGCCCGCTCACGAGGTGCGCCGTGCGCTCACCCGCCTCGCGCTCGGGGAAGATGACGTGGTTCGCGCCGATGCGCTGCAGGATCTTGCCGTGCGACGCCGAGATCGCCTTCGCCCAGATCTGCGGGACCTGCAGGTCGACGAGGTTCGCCGTGATGAGCACGGATGCCTCGATCGAGGAGCCGACGGCGCACACGGCGATCGAGAAGTCCTGCGCGCCGATCTGGCGCAGCGCGTCGATGTTCCGCGCGTCGGCGACGACGGCGTGGGTCACCCGCTCGGACCACTTCTGCACGAGGCCCTCATCGTCGTCGACGGCGAGCACCTCGCGACCGAGGCGATCGAGCTGCCCTGCCGTTGCTGCACCGAAGCGGCCGAGTCCGATCACGAGCACCGGGGCGTCGTGCTTGATGCGATCAACCAACGATGGGCCTCTCTTCCGGACGCCGGTACAACTGCCGGCGCTGGCTTGCAGCCAGTGCTGCGGCGAGTGTCACTGTACCAACCCGCCCCATGAACATGGTGATGGCCATGACGTACTTGCCCTCTGGGGGAAGCTCGGCGGTGAAGCCCGTCGACAGGCCGCAGGTCGCGAATCCCGAGATCACGTCGAAGAGCACGAAGTCGAGCGGGGCCTTGGTGATCTGGGACAGGATGATCGTCGACACGGCGACGATCGTCGCGCCCCAGAGCACGACGCTGACGGCGAGCCTCAGGATGTCGCGGGGGATGCGCCGGCCGAAGGCCTCCATCGCGGGCGCACCGCGCGCCTCCGCGAACGCGGCAAGGAACAGCACGGCGAGGGTCGTGACCTTGATGCCACCAGCCGTCGACGCAGAGCCACCGCCGACGAACATGAGCATGTCTGAGACGAGGAGGCTGGAGCCGTTGAGGTCGTGCATGTCGATCGTCGAGAATCCGCCCGAGCGGGTCATCGCCGACATGAAGAACGACTGGAAGACCGTCTCACTCGCGCCGAGCTGACCATAGGTGCGCGGGTTGTCGTACTCGAGGAGAAGGAACATCACCGCACCGGCGATGAAGAGGATGACCGTGGTCGTGATCGTGAGCTTCACGTGCACGCTCCACCGTCGTGGCCTCCGCCAGGTGCGGAGCAGCGTGAAGATCACCGGAAACCCGAGGCTTCCGAGGAACACGTCGAGCATCACGAGCGACTGGAACCAGTAGTCGTTCATGAACTCCACGGGGCCCGCTGGGTTTGGACTGAACCCGGTGTTGGTGAAGGCGCTCACGGAGTAGTAACTGGAGTACCAGATACTCGTTCCGAAGTCGTATCCTGCGGCGAGCATGCTCGGCACCATCCCGATCGCGATGACGGCCTCGATGACGAGCAGGCTTGCGGCGACGGTGAGGAGCAGTCCACCGACCTCGCCGAGTCGCACCGCCTGGCTCTCGGAGACCGGTCCGGCGTGGATTCGCGAGGGGTTCGTGTCGCTCGCGGCGATGAGCTTCGCGCGGAGTCCGAGTCGACGGGAGATGACGAGGCCGAGGATCGACGCGAGGGTCAGCACACCGATTCCACCGACATTCATGCCGATGATCACGACGGCATTGCCGAAAGGCGACCAGTAGGTGGCCATGTCGACGGTGGTCAGGCCCGTGACGCAGATCGTCGAGACCGCGGTGAACAGGGCGTCGGCCAGTGGGGTGCCGCTGCCCTCGCCGGCTCGGGCGATCGGCAGTGTCAGCAGGAGCGTGGTGACGAGGATGAGCGACGCGAAGATGAGGATCGCGAAGCGCGACGGCGAGCTCTTGACGAGCGCGTCGATCGCGTCGCGCGCCCGACCGGGCCACGATCGCCGGTCGACTCGACCCAGGCGGGCCACCGGCTGTGCGCCCATCGAGCCCCCTCACGTGCCGTCACCGATCGCGTGAGTCATGGTACTCCCCGCCGGGAGTGACTAGCCTTGGGGCATGGCGGACATCTTCGACGTGGTGGCGGACTCGACGCGACGCGACATCCTCGCGGTCCTCCTCGAGCGTGAACGCGGGGTGCCGCAGTCGGGCGGCGAGATCAGCGTCTCCGACATCGTGACCGCGCTCGGCGCCAGCCAGCCCACGGTTTCGAAGCACCTGAAGGTGCTGCGCGAGTCGGGGCTCGTGGCGGTGCGCGAAGAGGGCCAGCATCGGTATTACAAGCTCGACCGCGGGCCGCTCGAGACCCTTGAAGACTGGCTCATCCCGTTCCTGTCGTTGGATGCCGCAGCGGATGCCGCAGCACTCGCGGGCGTCGAGTCCAATGGCGGGATCGCCCTGAACGACGACCAGCGGGCGTTCGCATCGGCGATCGGCAAGGCATTCGCCGACACCGCGCACCAGGTGACGGCGGTCGTCGTGCCGAAGAAGCGGCGCTGATCAGCGGCTGAGTGCCGCCGATTCGACGCCGGGCGCAGGTCGGTTCAGCGGAACCCTCCGTGGCTCGTGATGAACGCGAAGATCAGGCAGAGGCTTGACGCCGTCGAGCTGAGCGTGCGCACGTGGTTCCAGGCGGCCCAGCCCGGCCGGAACGCGAGCCAAGCTGCGGCGAGGGCAGCGTCATCCGTCTCCGCCACGGCCGCGAGCCGGTTGTTGCGCGGCACGTTCGCTCCGCCCGTCACGCCGATGACGCCGACGAGGTAGAGCGCGGCCCCGATGATCGCCCACTGGGTGCCGCCGTGGGGCTCGCCGAGGAGCGCGAACACCAACAGGATTGCGACGAGCAGCGCCGTTGCGAAGATCGCGAGCATGAGGGGTGCTCGTACCGCGGTGATGTTGATCTCGCGCATCGCCCGCGCAGCGTGGGCGGGGGAGAGACGGTCGAACCCCTGCATGACGAAGCCGGAGAAGGCGAAGAAGACGCCGGCCACCACGCCGGTGCCCACGACGGCGGCGACGAGCAGGATGTCTGCGAACGTGTGCATGACGCCAGTCTGTCGGCGGGGGGCGGCATCGGGGGGTCGCCACGCGGCCTGCCCGGTGCGTTTCGCCCAGTGCCAGCGGCCAGCGACCCAGCACCCAGCGCCCGGCCACGCTCAGCGCAGCGGCTTGATCATCTCCAGCTCGAGCCCGCCGGGGGCGAGCTCGTACGCACGGCTGCGGCCGGTGAGGGTGAAGCCCAGCTTCTCGTAGAACCGCCGGGCGCGAACGTTGTCTTCATGCACCTCGAGCCGCAGCGTGTCGCCCCAGTTGCGGGCCCATTGCTCCACGGCGTCGAGGAGCAGGCGCGAGACCCCAGCCGCGTCGCCGCGGTGGTCGGGCGCGACATAGACGCCGACGAGTGAGGGTCCGGTCTTGGCATCGGGGATGTACCCGCCCATGTAGCCCACCCAGCGCTCGCCGATGATCGCGACGATCGCGGTCTGGCCGCGGGTCGTGCCGCGCGCGCTGCGAAGTCGCCACGTGGCTTCGTCGACGAGAAGTGCGTGTTCGAGGGTCTCGCCGTAGGCGAGCGGATAGTCGCGCAGCATCTCGAGGCGGAGGGCTCGAACGGCCTGCCAGTCGTCGGCCTCGGTGGTGCGGATGACGACGTCGTGCTGGGGCATCCTTCGACGCTAACGCATCGGCAAAGGGCGGCGGCCCGAATCCGCTAGACTATCGCGAGGCTTTCATGCCTTCGGCTGCGGCACGCGCGGCCGTCTCGATCTTTCTGTGAGGTTTTGATGGGTTCTGTCATCAAGAAGCGTCGCAAGCGCATGGCAAAGAAGAAGCACCGCAAGCTGCTCCGCAAGACGCGCCACCAGCGCCGCAACAAGAAGTAGTCCTTCAGCTGAGCGCCAGGCATCAGGCCTGGCGCTTTTCGCTGTACCCGGGCGGCATGCGTAGGCTTGCAGGGTGACCGCACGAGACATCCGCCTGACCCTCATCGGCAAGCCCGGATGCCACCTCTGCGACGACGCGCGAGCGGTGGTGCAGGGCGTGATCGCCGAGATCGAGACGGCGACGGCGACGGATGCCGCGCCGCGCATCGTGCTCGACGAGCGCTCGATCCTCGACGACGCGAAACTGCACGCGCGCTACGCCGAGGAGATCCCGGTGCTGCTCATCGACGGCGAGGTGCACGACTTCTGGCGCGTCGACGCGACGCGACTGCGGGCGGCCCTGCTCGGCGGCTGATCGACCTCGTAGCCCGGCGCCGCACGCTCCGTCAAGCCGTTGCCGGTTCTGCGCCATGCCCGTTGACTGGGGCCATGACGTCGATCTGGAAAGCGACCGCGACCGGCGAATTCGAGGGTCGGCCGCTCGTGCTGCCCGATCGCGGGGCGGCGCCCGGCGATCGGTATGACGTCGTCGTGGTCGGCGCGGGCATCACCGGCCTCACCACGGCGCTCGAGCTCCAGCGCGCCGGGCGCTCCGTGGCAATCGTCGAGGCGCGCGACGTCGCCGCACTCGCGACCGGTGGCAACACGGGCAAGGCAAGCGTGCTGCAGGGCACGCGGCTGAGCCGGATCCGGCGCTCGCACTCGGCTCGCGTGACGCGGGCCTACGTCGAGGCGAACCTCGACGGCCAGCGCTGGATCGAGCAGTTCAGCCGCGAGCAGCACGTGCCGTTCGAATTCGAGACGGACTACAGCTTTGCGCAGGAGCAGCGGGGGCTGCGCACGGTCGACGAGGTGTACCGGGCGGCGCTCGAGGCCGGTCTGCCCGTCGAGCGAGTCGAGCGGATGCCGGTGCCGTTCCCGTTCGCGGGCGCCGTCGCGCTCCCCGGCCAGCTCGCCCTCGACCCGTACCGGCTCGCCCTCGCGATGGCGCGAGAGTTCGTGCGGAACGGCGGCGCGCTCACTACGGGCGTTCGCGTCACCGGAGTGCGGGCATCGGATCCCGCCATCGTCGAGACCGAGAACGGCGCCCTGCTGACCGACGCCGTGGTCATCACGACCGCAGCTCCGGTGCTCTACCGCGGGTTGTACTTTGCGAAGACGCGGCACTCCCGCTCGTACCTCGCGTCGTTCCGGGTCGACGACCCGCCCACGCCCGGCCTGTTCATCTCCGTCGACGGGCGCACGCGTTCGTTGCGCACGGCGGCCGATCCCGAGTCGCCGGATGCCCCGCGGCAGCTGCTCGTCGGCGGCAACGAGCACCCCGTGGGCCGGGTGGACTCCGCCGCCGCCCGCGTCGAGGACCTCCTCGAGTGGACGAAGCGATACTTCCCCGGAGCCGAGCTCACCTACCGATGGTCGGCGCAGGACTACGAGTCGGCCAACCTCGTGCCCTTCGCGGGACGGATGCCGCGGGGCCGCGGCCGTGTCTGGGTCGCAACCGGGTACGCGAAGTGGGGACTCACGAACGGCGCGGCGGCGGCGCTGCGCATCTCGGCGGAGATCCTCGGCCAGCCCTGGCCCGAGCAGCGTCCGTGGATCAGGACGCTCGGCACCCGCGTGACCCGGCCGTCCGACGTCGGCCGCGGCATCGCCGAGAACGCCACCGTCGGTCGCGAGCTCGTCGCCGGGTGGGTGCGCGCCGAGTTGCACCGGGCGCCCGTGCCGAGGCCCGCGGAGGGTCAGGGTGTCGTGGCTTCCCGCGGGGGCGTTCCGATCGGTGTCTCGACCGTCGACGGCACGACGCGTGCCGTGCGTGCGGTGTGCACCCATCTCGGCGGCGTCGTGTGCTGGAACGACGCCGAGGGCACGTGGGACTGCCCGTTGCACGGCTCGCGCTTCGAGGCATCCGGTCGCCTCATCGAAGGGCCGGCGAGGCGTGACCTGACCGCGACCGAGCGACCCGACGGCGAGGTCTGACACTTCAGGCGACGTCGCGCACGCAGCGGAACCCGATGTGCGTCGTCGCCGTGTCGTCGGCTTGTGGCGAGCGCGCAGCCGGGCGGTAGCGCAGGCAGTACTCGGGCGAGCAGAGGTGCGACCCGCCCTTGAGCACCCGCCGGGGGATTCGCGACCCCGGTTCGGCGGATGCCGCGGTGAGCAGGTTCTCGCGGGCCTCGGGGTCGACCGCCACCTGGCCGGCCACCTCGTGCCGTGGCGCGTAGAAGTCGGTCGTCCACTCCCACACGTTGCCGACGACATCGAAGAGACCGTATCCGTTGGCCGGGAACGTCATCACGGGCGAGGTGCCGACCCAGCCCTCGGCGCCCGTGTTGCGGTAGGGGAACGTGCCCTGCCACTGGTTCACCATCAGCCGTCCGCCAGGGCGCTCCTCGTCGCCCCACGCGAATCGCGCCCCGTCGAGGCCTCCGCGCGCGGCGAACTCGAACTCCGCCTCGGTCGGCAGTCGCTTGCCGGCCCACGCCGCGTAGGCCGAGGCATCCGCGAAGCTCACCTGCACGACGGGGTGGGTCGGCTTCTCGTCGACGGATGACCCGGGCCCGAACGGATGCCGCCAGCTCGCGCCGGCGCCCCAGCGCCACCACTGCCGCCAGTCGCGGAGATCGACGGGACCGTCGGTCGGCGTGAACACGAGCCCGCCGGGCACGAGGGCTGCCGGGTCGGCGCCCGGGAAGTCGGCGGGATCGAGCGGTTGCTCGGCCACCGTGACGTATGCGGTCGCGTCGATGAACGCCGCAAACTGCTCGTTCGTGACAGGGTGCACGTCGATCTCGAACGGCTCGACGGCGCGCTCGTGCACGGGCGTCTCGTCGGGGTAGAACTCGCTCGACCCCATGCGGAACGCGCCGCCGTGGATGCGGACCGTGCGCGTGATCTCGGTCATCCTTCGAGCCTACGTCTGCCGACCGCGGGTTGAGGAGCCGCGGAGCGGCGTCTCGAAACCCGTGTGTCTCACACCTCCCGTTGCCGCTCCCGCTCCAGATCCTCGGCCTCGCGACGAGCGAACCAAGCCGCGATCGGCACGTCGGTCGACGAGTGGGCGACGATCGACAGCACGATCGCCACGACGATCACGTGGAACATGAGTTCCGCACCGGGCACACCGCTCGCGAGCACGAGCAGGCCGTACAACACGGAGGCGAAGCCCTTCGGGCCGAACCATGCCGCCGTGAGCCGCTCCTCCCACGGAAGCCCACTGCCGAGGAGCGAGAGTTGCACCGAGGCGGGCCGGGCGAAGACGAGAAGGAGCACGGCGAAGACGTAGCCGGTCCACGGTACGTCGGCGAGAATCTCCGGCGAGATGAGCGCGCCGAACATCAGGACGGCGAGCAGTTTCACGAGCTCGGAGATCTGGCCGCCGAATTCCTTGAAGGCGTCCCGCATCTCGGGGGCGACCGTGGCGATCGTGATGCCCGCCGCGTACGCCGCGAGATAGAGGTTCGCGTGCGTGGCGAGGCAGATGCCGAGCACGATGAGCGCGACGGCGATCGGGGTGAGCGAGGCGTACAGCGGCGTGCGGGAGAAGACCTTCCACCGCACGAGCCAGGAGATGACGATCGGCACGGCGACGCCGACGAGGATGCCGAGTCCGAGCTCTTTGGCGAGTTCCATCGGTTCGGCGTCGGGGCCGCCGACCGCGGCGATGAGGAAGAGCACCACGGGCAGCGCGAGCCCGTCGTTCAGCCCGGACTCGACCCCGAGGAGGTGCCGCACGCGATGGGGGATCTCGCCTCGCCCCACGATCGCCGATGCGAATACCGGGTCCGTCGGAGCGAGCACGGCCGCGACGAGGAAGGCCTCGGGCCAGGAGAATCCCAGCAGCCAGACGCCGAGCACCGCGCTGATGATGAACGTGATCGGCATCCCGAGGAGCAGGGCGCGCCCCGGAAGCCGCCACGCTGCGCGCAGGTCTCGGAGGCCCACCTCCTGTCCGTCGGTGAAGAGCACGATGAAGAGGGCGAGCGACGAGACGGTCGTGACCGTCGGGTCGGTCGGGGAGAGCACCACGACATCGAGCACGCCGCTGCCGAGCACGAACCCGGCGATGAGGAAGAGCACGGTCGTCGAGAGCACCGTGCGATGCGCGAACCCCGAGATGAGGATCGCGGCAAGGAGGACGAGCGCGAACGAGAGGAGCAGGGCTTCCACGTTCGCAGTCTGCCCGAGCCGCGACCCGCTGTCGAACGACCGGCTACGGCAGCAGGCGCGTGGGGCCCCGGAACAGGTAGGTCGTCTCGCGGATCGAGTGTTCCTCGAGCATGAGCATCAGCACGCGGGCGAGGCCCATTCCGAACCCGCCGTGCGGGGGCACGCCGTAGCGGAAGAAGTCGAGGTAGAACTCGAGCTCTTCGGGGTCGAGCCCCTTCTCCTTCGCCTGCCCGACGAGCACGTCGATGCGGTGCTCGCGCTGCGCTCCGGTCGAGATCTCGACGCCGTTGTAGATGAGGTCGTACGAGTCGGCGTCTCGACCGTCGACGGCACCACGCGCGCTGTGCGGGCGGTGTGCACCCACCTCGGCGGTGTGCTGTGCTGGAACGACGCCGAGGCGACGTGGGACTGCCCGTTGCACGGCTCGCGCTTCGAGGCATCCGGTCGCCTCATCGAAGGGCCGGCGCTCCGTGATCTGGCAGCGACCGAGCGGCCTGACGGCGACGTCTGACCCGGCCAGGCGACGTCGCACGATTCGAGCTCACGGCGCGCCGCTGGGCTCAGGCCCGCTCCTGCAGCCGGATCGACCGGAAGAGCGACTCCAGCGGAGCTTCGAGCTCTTCGACGGCGAAGGCGTTCGATTCGATGAGCTCGAGGATGAAGACGAGTCCTCCGGCGAGGCCGATGTACCGCTCGACGTACAGAGGCTCGTCTTCTCCCGTTGCGGTGATCACCACGGCCCGCGCAGCCCGGGCGAACGACGTCCCGTCGAGCGGCGCAAGCACTTGAACGAAGCCGCCGATGCCTGCGCGGGCAAGGTTGCCCAGATCGGCTTTCTCGCGTGCCTCGGGTACCTCTGAGATGTAGAGGTGCACGAGGCGCTCGAGTCCGCCAAATTCGGGAAAGTGCCAGAACCGCTCGATCGCGCCGGGGAGCGGCCCGGTGACGCGTGCGAGTGCCAATGCGGTGCGTTGCAATTGCTGCTCGACCTCAGCGCCCGCGTCGAAGCCGTCGAGCAGGGAGCCGGCGAGGTCGGCGGCCCAGTGCTCGTCGTTCTGGTAGCCGTTCCAGGGGAAGGAGAGCGGGATCGGGATCCAGACGCGGTGGTCGAGGTCGATCGTGTATTCGAGTGTCAACGCCACCGGAAGGTCTCCATGATCGAGTCGGACAGTTCCGCGAGCGCGCCGAGCATCGTGGCATCCGTGTCGGCGAGCGCCGGGATGCTGGTGAAGAACAGGAGCCCACGGCGGGGGTGCTCGCCGGGCAGGGGGAAGCCGTAGCCGATCTGCCTCGACTGCACCTCGGCGAGCTCGCCCGTTCCCCGTTCGGTGGACTGCCAGCGGAAGATCGGCCCCCACGGCGCCGTCACCACATCGACCCGCCGGCCTGCGAGGGAGCGCATCGCCGACTCGAACGTCACGTCGGGTGGGCTGACGAATTGCTTCATGGCGATGGACATGGGCGTCAGGACCTCGTCGTCGCGCTCGCCGGGAAGGTACACGGCTGACGCCCTGATCGAGAGCAGGCGCCGCCACTGCACCTCGATGAGCGTGCGCGCCTGCGCGTCCAGGTCGGGGCGGCCGGCGTTCTTCAGGCGTGCGGACATCCGGGCGACGAGCTGCCGCTTGCCCTCGTCGTCGACGATGAAGCGAGTCCACCCCGGCGGCATCATGATGTGGAAGCCCGTTGGGGCCCCGGTCGCACGTTGGGTCAGATCCATCTGAATGACTCCATGATCCTGTCGGAGAGGCTGACGCATGCCTCGACGGACGCTCGGTCGCCGCCGGCGATGACGGTCGTGAAGACGAGACCATGACGAGGGTCGCCGGGTGCAGCGATGCCGTACGTGAGGGTGCGGGACTGATCTTCCGCGCGCTCGGTCCTGCGCTCCCGCGTGGAGGCATCACCACGATGCGTCCGGTGCGATGTGAGGGTGATGTCCATCGCGGGGACGCGCGGGTCGGAGGCGGACGGGCGATACCGCCAGGTGTCCGGTCGGCCTGCCACATCGCTCCTGGTCCATCCTGCGGGAACCTGGATCTCGAATCGGCCGGGTTCGTCGTCGCGCAACGGGACGAACATGTCTGAGATGAGGCCCGCCCTGCGGAGCCGGTCATACCTCACGCTGAATGGGATGGCGCGGGCCGCCACGACGACGACGCAGGCGGCGGCGAGCGCAGCTCCGATCCAGTGCGCGCCCAGGTAGACCATCGGATCGGACGGCTTCGCGATCATGCCGGATGACGCGGGAAACGTGAACGCGAAGTAGAGATTCGCGACGGTCGCGCCGATCGAGTACGCGAACGCCGCGTTCAGCTGCGGCGCCTGCACGATCTTCGTCGTCACCAGCAGGGGCACCACGAGGGCGGCGGCGACCACGCCGAGGAAGACGGAGACCCATTCGGGTACGACGAAGATCGGGAACGGTACGATCACGTCGTATCGGGGGCGGTCGTCGGGCAGTGCCTGCGAGCCGGAGAGCAACAACGATCCGATGAGGAACGCGATGAAGATGACCGTCGGGATCAGCTGGGCCCCCGCGAAGGTCCGCAGGATCAGAACGTGGGGGCCTCGCCGACGTGGGTCACGCGCTGCTCCTTGATGACTCACGGACTCAACTGTATGTCGCGAAGTCCTGGGATCGGTGGCTGCACGCCCAACACGCCCGCCACGTCGCCTCCCGTGAAACCGCCCCACAAGCCCGTGTTGAGCAGGCGTTGGCCGGCTCCGGGCAGGGCACCGGTCGTCGTTGAGATGAACTGCTGCACGGCGGGATTCGACGCCCAGGGCGACGTTCGCATGGTCGTGAGGAAGTTCTGGACCTGAACGGCCTCGGTGCCGCCCATGGTGATGGACTTGAGGGGGTTCACGAACATGCCCGGGTTCGGCAGCGCGAGCCGCGCGGTAAGCGGAGCGAAGAGGGATCGCACGGGCGTGACCCAGGTTGTCGGGCGCAGCAGGCTGACCCGCGGGAGCCCGGCCCGGATCGCCGTCGTGGCGATGCCGCGGCCGCTGCGGATCACGGCCGCGAGCACGGGTGCACCGCGGGAGAGGAGCTTGCCGATGCCGAACGGCAGCAGGCCCACCGCCGCCCAGGCGACATCGCTCAACGTCGCCTTGCCGTACGCGAATTTGAGGAGTGTCAGGCCGAGTGCCAGCACGGTGAGCCCCAGGATGATGAGGCCGAGCAGGCCCGTGAGCGGGGCCCCGATGATGAGGGCGATGATACTGAGCACGAGCAGGACGTACCCCACGACGGCGAGCACGTCATCGACGAACTCCCAGAAGCCGTCGTTGTTGCCGGCGGTGTCCATCGCCTTCTGGATTCCGTTGACCGCGTCGTCATACGCGTCCGACCATGTCTCGAAGACCGTGTCGAATCTCTCCCACAGGTCGTCGCGCGTGCCCTCGGCGCTGTTCAGCGCCGTCGACGCGTCGGAGAGGGCTTCTCCTGCCGAGCTCCGTTGCGCATCGGTCGGCTCCTCTTCCCAGACCCAGGTGCGGTCCAGGTCGTCGACGCCGGACTGCGCCTCCGCCTTCGCGTCCAGAGCGTTCTGGTAGGTGTTCTCGGCGCTCTCGATGTCATCGATCCGAGGGTGGATCCAGTTCTGCGCGGTCTGGAGTGCGATCGCATAGCTCTTCAGCACCTCGCCGGTGTCGGAGTAGCGCACTGATGCCGCTTTGAGGTCACCGGCCGTCTCGGTGGCCAGTTCGGCCAGCTTGTCGGTGCCCTTGCTCTTGTGCACCGATGAATCGCCGATCGCCGTGAGCTCGTCGGCGGTCTTCTCCATCTGCGTGCCGAGGGCGACCCACGCCCGGCCTCGGTCGTCGATGTCGTCGGGATTGCCCTCGAGGCGACGGAGCTCGTGATTTCCATCGGGGGATCGCATCAGCGCGGCCCCGTCGTGGTCGTCGTGGCAGTGTTCGTACTCGCGGAGCTGTCTTCCAGCTGGGCCGCGGTCTCGGTGTCCCACTTGTCCCAGCCGTCGATGATCGACGTCAACTGGTCGAGGATGTTCTGCAGGTTCTCGGTGAGCTTCTCGCGTTTGCCGTCCCAGGCGGACTCGAAGTCGCCGACCTTGTCGCGGAGCTCGCCCCGCTCGTCTGGGCGGCCGATCGCGTCTTCGAGGTCGTCGTTGATGTCCGCGGCATCCGAGAACTCATCGATCGACGCCTTCAGCCCAGCTTTCGCCGTGCGGAGTCGCTCCCTGTCGAGCATCACGTCGAGTCCCATTGGCTCCCCCAAAATCATGGCTGACTTGTCGAGACTAGCCGTGTCCCTGGCGCTTCGACATGGGGAGGACTGCCCGCCATGCCCCGGCGCCGATCGGCGTGGAGTGCGAGCGACGCGGGCGTGGCGGCTCGATCGCCGACCGTAGTGGTACGACCGAGCCGGCTACGGCAGCAGGCGCGTGGGGCCCCGGAACAGGTAGGTCGTCTCGCGGATCGAGTGTTCCTCGAGCATGAGCATCAGCACGCGGGCGAGGCCCATTCCGAACCCGCCGTGCGGGGGCACGCCGTAGCGGAAGAAGTCGAGGTAGAACTCGAGCTCTTCGGGGTCGAGCCCCTTCTCCTTCGCCTGCCCGACGAGCACGTCGATGCGGTGCTCGCGCTGCGCTCCGGTCGAGATCTCGACGCCGTTGTAGATGAGGTCGTACGAGTTCGTGAGGGTCGGGCGCTCGGGGTGGCGCATGTGGTAGAACGGCCGCAGGCTGATGTCCCAGTCCGTGAGGAACACGAAGTCGTGACCGTAGGCCTCGCGCACGTAGGCGGAGATCTGGCGCTCGCCCTCGGGGTCGATGTCCGCGTCGTCGCGCGGGATGATGTAGCCGCGGTCGGCGACGATCTGCTTCGCCTCGGCGAGCGGGATGCGCGGGAACGGCGTCGTCGGCACCTCGAGCTCGATGCCGAAGAGCTCGAGGATCTCAGCGCCGTGCTTCTCCTTCACCGCCGTGAACGCGGCGACGAGAAGCTCCTCGTGCATGCGCATGACGTCTTCGTGGGAGTCGACCCAGCTCATCTCGGCGTCGATCGACGTGAACTCGGTCGCGTGCCGAGACGTGAACGACGGGTCGGCACGGAATGCCGGGCCGATCTCGAACACCTTGCCGAAGCCGGCCGGCTGCGCCATCTGCTTGAAGAACTGCGGGCTCTGTGCGAGGTAGGCCTTGCCCTCGAAGTAGTCGACCTCGAAGAGCTCGGCGCGCGACTCGCTCGCGCTCGCCATGAGCTTCGGGGTGTGGATCTCGATGAAGTCGTTGTCGACCCAGTACTGCCGCAGCGCGTGCTCGAACGTCGTCTGGATGCGGAAGATGAGGTGCTGCTTCGGGTGGCGCAGGTCAAGGAAGCGCCAGTCCATGCGCTTGTCGAGGCTTGAGTCGGCCGCAATCGGCGTCTCGGGGTTCGCCTCGGCGACCACCTCGAGTGAGCCGATCTTCACCTCGAGGCCGCCGAGCTTGACGCGCTCGTCGTGCTTCAGCTCGCCCGACACGGTGAGGAAGGTGCCGTGCGCGAGCGCCGAGATCGACTCGGTCGTCGCGAGCCGAGCGGATGCCGCGGCATCCGCCCCCTCTTCGAGCTCACGCGTCGCGGGGTTCACGAGCTGCACTGCACCCGACTCGTCGCGGAGGATGACGAACTGCACCTTCTTCTGATCACGCACCGTCTCGACCCATCCGGACACGGTGACGGGGCCGTCGGGGAGCGCGGCGAGGTTCTTGACGAGGGTGCGGGTGTTCACGATCGACCATCCTACCTGCGGCGATTTCCACGCCCGCCCGGCGCTGCTCGACCACCGGGCGCTCGGCGATTTCATAGGGAACCGCTCCGTAGACTGGAGATCGTGCCGGCCGAGCAGATCCATCTCGTGCGCCATGGCGAGGTCTTCAACCCCCAGGGCGTGCTCTACGGTCGTCTGCCGGGCTACGGACTCTCCACCCTCGGCCACGAGATGGCGCAAGCCGCCGCCGACGACCTCGTCGGCCGCTCCCGGCCGGTGAGCGCCCTCATCTCCTCCCCGTTGCAGCGCACCCAGCAGTCCGCGGAGCCCATCGCTCGGGTGTTCTCCCTCGAGGCCTCGCTCGACGACCGTGTCATCGAGCCCGAGAACCGGTTCGAGGGCAAGCGCATGAGCGGCCCCGACGGCGCCCTCCGCGATGTGCGCACATGGGCCTTCCTCGTGAATCCGCTGCAGCCGAGCTGGGGTGAGCCGTTCCGCCAGATCGTGACCCGCATGCTGCGCGCGATGGACGACGCCTGGAACTCGGTCGATCACGGCGATGTCGTGATCGTGAGCCACCAGCTGCCGATCTGGATGGTGCACCGCCGCGTCTCAGGCAGGTCGCTCTCGCACGACCCGCGCCGGCGTCGCTGCGCCCTCTCGAGCATCACGACGTTCGAGCGTCGCGACGACGGGTTCGTCGAGGTCGGCTACCGCGATCCGGCGGCGGGTCTTGCGGCGCAGGCGACCGACGTGGGGGCGGTGTGATGCGCGCGCTGGAGCTTGGAGCGAAGGCCATTTCTGGCCTTCGCCGCGACGCCAGCGCCGACGGCCGTCTCGGCCGGCGGTACCTCGCGCCTCGTTGTGCGGCGCTCGCCGTGGCATCCGCTCTCCTGCTGACCGGCTGCACGAGCGATCCGCTCGCCGAGCAGTACCGCGAGGGCAGCGGCAAGAACTACATCGCGGGCGACGGCACCGTCTCGGAATTCGACGAGGCGCAGCGCGGTGAGCGCATCGAGTTCTCGGGCGAGACGGTCGAGGGCGATCGCTACGACTCCGCCGACGCCGAGGGCGACGTGCAGGTCGTGAACTTCTGGTACGCGGGCTGCGCGCCGTGCCGGGCCGAGGCACCCGTCCTGCAGGAGGTGTCGCAGGCGTTCGCCGGTGAGGGCGTGAGATTCGTCGGGGTCAACGTGCGCGACCAGGCCGGCACCGCGGCCTCCTTCGAGGAGAAGTACGGCGTGACGTATCCGTCGATCCTCGACGTCAACTCGGGGGAGGCGCAGCTCGCGTTCTCGGGCCCCGTGCCGCCGGCCGCCGTGCCGACGACGATCGTGCTCGACCAGGAGGGCCGCGTGGCCGCGAGGGTGCTCGGGCAGCTCAACAGCGCGTCGATCCTCGAGTCGATCATCGACCAACTGCTCGACGAGCAGGCGTAGGCCGGGCGGCGGGGCATGGGCGTCGGCGAGATCGTGCTGAACGGGCAACTGCTCGCAGCGATGCCGATCGCGCTCGCCGCGGGCATCGTCTCGTTCCTCTCGCCGTGCGTGCTGCCGCTGGTTCCCGGCTACCTCGGGTACGTCGGCGGATTCACGGATGCCTCTGACAACCCCGCGGAGGAGCGCCGCAACCGTCGACGCCTCCTCCTCGGCGTGCTCCTCTTCATCGCGGGTTTCACGCTCGTGTTCCTCATCTTCACGACCACGTTCGGCGTGATCGGAGCGTGGCTCCAGGTCTACGCCGACGTGCTCGTGCGGGTGCTCGGCATCGTGCTCATCGTCATGGGGCTCGTGTTCATCGGGCAGTTCACGTTCCTGCAACGCACCATCAAGCCCTCGTGGCGGCCTGCCACCGGCCTCGCGGGCGCGCCGCTGCTCGGCATCGTGTTCGGACTCGGCTGGACCCCGTGTATCGGCCCGACCCTCGCCGTCGTGCTCGCCCTCAGCGCGGACTCCGCCTCGGCGGGCCGCGGGGCGCTCCTCGGCCTCGCCTATTGCATCGGCCTCGGCATCCCGTTCCTGCTCGTCGCCCTCGGCTTCGGCTGGGTCACGGGCTCGCTCGCGTTCCTCCGCCGGCACATCCGGGCCATCAACATCATCGGCGGATCGCTCCTCATGCTCATCGGCGTGCTCATGGTGTCGGGCCTCTGGACCGTCTGGATCTACGAGCTGCAGGCGGTGATCACCGGTTTTGTCCCCGCAATCTGATCCGGGTGCGCCGTCGCGTCCCGCCGATCACATCGACTCCGTCGAGAGTGCGCCCGACGAGGCATCCGTCACCCAGCCGAAGCTCGGCTTCGTCGGATGGATCCGCTTCGCGTGGCGGCAGCTCACGAGCATGCGCACGGCCCTGCTCCTCCTGCTGCTGCTCGCGATCGCCGCGGTTCCCGGCTCCCTCGTGCCGCAGCGCTCGAGCGACCCCAACGGCGTCGTGCAGTACTTCACCGACAAGCCCCGCCTCGCGCCGGTGCTCGACGGCTTCCAGATGTTCGACGTGTACACGTCGGCGTGGTTCTCCGCGATCTACCTGCTGTTGTTCGTGTCGCTCATCGGGTGCATCGTCCCGCGCACGAAGCACCACCTCGAGGCGCTGCGAGCCCGCCCGCCGCGCACGCCGGTGCGGCTCTCGCGGCTCGCCGGCTACACCGAACGGCCGCTGCCGGTTACGGCAGGCTCAACCAACAGCAGGGCGGCCGCGGATGCCGCGATCGACGCCGCGGCGAAGCAGCTCCGCCAGGCGGGGTACCGGGTCGAGCGCTTCGACGTGCGCGGCGAGGCATCCGTCTCCGCCGAACGCGGCTACCTGCGCGAGACCGGGAACCTCGTGTTCCACACCGCGCTGGTGGGCGTGCTCGTGGCCGTGGGCATCGGCGGCGGGTTCGGCTTCGCGGGGCAGCGCGTGATCGTCGAGGGCCAGTCGTTCGTCAACACGCTCGCGGCCTACGATTCGTTCAACCCCGGCCGCTTCTTCGACGACACGTCGCTCAAGCCCTACCGGATCTCACTCGAAGAGCTCGACGCCGTCTACGAGACGCGGAACCAGGACGCGATCGGGCAGCCGATCGACTTCACCGCGCACGTCACCGTGCAGGGTCAGGGCGAGCAGGCGGTCGACGACGTCGTCAAGGTCAACGCGCCGCTCTACACCCACGGCACCGACATCTACCTGCTCGGCAACGGCTACGCGCCGACGATCACGGTGCGCGATCCCGACGGCGAGGTGGTCTTCACCGACTCGGTGCCGTTCCTGCCGCAAGACGCGAACCTCACCTCGATCGGCGTCGTCAAGGTGCCCGACGGCCTCGAGGAGCAGGTCGGCATGGTCGGCTTCTTCTACCCGACGCAGAGCGAGCTCTCCTCGGGTGCCTACTCGTCGAGCTACCCCGACCTGATCTTCCCGGTGCTCACCCTCAACGTGTACCAGGGCGACCTCGGCATCGACGGCGGCGAGCCCACCTCGGTGTACACGCTCGACCCGTCGAGCATGGAGCAGCTCACTGGCGGTTCGACGGGCGTCGACTCCATCGAGCTGAAGCCCGGCGAGACCGCCGAACTGCCGAACGGGCTCGGCTCGGTCTCCTTCGACAATGCTGATCCGGATGCCGCAGAGGGCGACCTCTCGCAGAGCGTGCCGCGATTCGCGTCCTTCGACATCCACCACGACCCGTCGCAACTGTGGGTGCTCGCGTTCGCGATCCTCATCCTCGCCGGACTCCTCGTCTCGCTCTTCGTGCCGCGCCGGCGCATGTGGGTGAAGGCCGCGTCGCACGCCGACGGCCGGGTGGTGCTCGAGTACGCGGCACTCGCCCGCGGCGAGGACCCGGGGCTCGAGGCCGCGGTCACGGCGTTCGCCGACCGGCACGTGGCCGGGCTCTCGGCCGCCGAACCGCCACACGACCGCAATTCCTCTTCGACGTAAGGTAGAAGCCGTGACGTTCACGCTCGACGAGATCTCCATCCTCTGCGTGTATTCGGCGATGGCCGTGTACGCGATCGCGTTCATCGCGTACGCGATCGACCTCGCGAGGCGCTCCGCTGCGGCGACGCGCGCCGTCGACGAGTCGAAGGCGCCGGTCGCGGTGGGCGCAGCGGCGGTGGGCAGCACCGACGGCGTCGCGCGTCCTGCGAACAGGGCGGGCGCTGCGGCATCCGTCGTCTACGGTCGCTCGCCGGCACTGCGTGTGGGCGTGGCCATGACGGTCGTCGCCTGGCTGCTGCACCTCACCGCCGATGTGCTGCGCGGTCTCGCCGCCGGGCGGGTGCCGTGGGCCAACATGTACGAGTTCGCGCTCACGGGCACCCTCATCATCATCACCGTGTTCCTCCTCGTGCTGGTGCTCGTGAAGCAGGACCTGCGCTTCCTCGGCACCTTCGTGACGGGCCTCGTGCTCGTGCTGCTCGGCATCGCGACGGTGAACTTCTATGTGGGCGTCGTGCCGCTGCCCCCCGCGCTGAAGTCGCCGTGGCTCGTGATCCACGTGTTCGTCGCATCGTCGGCGGTGGGCTTCTTCGCGCTCGGGTTCGCCCTCTCGGTCGTGCAGCTCCTGCAGTCGCGACGCGAGTCGATCGCCGAGACCGCGAAGGCCGTGAAGCAGAACTTCCTCGCGACGCTTCCCGATTCGTTCACCCTCGAGAACCTCGCCTATCGCGTGAGCATCATCGGCTTCATCCTCTGGACCTTCACGCTCATGGCCGGAGCGATCTGGGCCGAGAAGGCCTGGGGCCGCTACTGGGGCTGGGACACGAAGGAAGTCTGGACCTTCATCATCTGGGTCATCTTCGCCGGGTACATCCACGCGCGGGCGACCCGCGGCTGGCGCGGCTCACGATCGGCGTGGCTCGCGATCATCGGCTTCTCGGCGGTGCTGTTCAACTTCACGATCGTGAACCTCTTCTTCAAGGGATTGCACGCGTACTCGGGACTCTAGGCAGGCGTCGACGTTCGTTTCGGTCTTCGGGTCTCCATGGCCTCGGGTCTCAGGGTCTTCAGGGCGCTCTGGTATCCCACCTTTGGGCTCGGGGCCGGCCCTACGGCGTAACACGTTCCGAGCCTTCGGTGCTCCCTTTGGACTCGGTTATCCCGGTACTTCGGTACTTCGGTACTTCGGTACTTCGGTACCACTTCCCGCGGAGGATGCGTCATCGGGTGCGCGGTGAATGGCGAGCAAAGGTTCTCTACTTGGGTGCCGAAACATCTGCGAGCATGAGGTTGCTGGAGTCGCGCGGCGAAGCCGGCGAGCGGCGGTGATCGGCTGAGCATGCACCGGCCGACAGCTTGACCATTTCCCCGTCGCCCCGCGAACGCGGCATATCCAATGAGAGCGTTTGCAGCGCAGGTCGCGCTGTGAGGAGCGAGATGACGCGGCATCCGTCGACTCCGTCGTCGCGGTGGCCGCGTGGCTGTAAACGCTTGCATTAACGTGACGGCCGCTGATACGGTCGCTCCAAGTCGGTGGCACGCGGTCGTGCCGAGGAATCGGGAGTCAAGGATGACGCAAGGCGCTCGCGCACGCAGATGGTTCGCCCTCGTGGTGTCGGGAGCCCTCGCGGCATCCGCCATCGCCGTGATTCCAGGCCTTGCGGCCGCCGCCGAGGAGCCGCGCACGTTCGCGCTGGTCGGCTCGCTGCAGTCGGAGCTCGGATGTCCCGGCGACTGGGATCCCGCGTGCGCCGAGACCGAGCTCACCGCGACCGGCACGCCCGGCGTCTTCGCGGCCGAGTTCACTGTGCCCGCCGGCGCCTGGGAGTACAAGGTCGCCGTCAACGACACCTGGGACGAGGCGTACGGCCTGAACGGCGGCGGCGACAACATCCCGCTGACCGTCGCGGGCGACACTCCCGTGCGCGTCGTGTTCGACGACAACCTCAAGCGCGTGGGCCTCGAGGCGACCGGACTCCGCGGCGCCTACGACGAGGCATCCGACGCCGCCCTCGTGTCCGACCCAGTGCGGCAGCCCGGCAGCGACGAGACCTTCTACTTCGTCATGACCGACCGCTTCGAGAACGGCGACGCGACAAACGACCAGGGCGGACTCACCGGCGACGCGCTCACGACCGGATTCGACCCGACCCACAAGGGCTTCTACAACGGCGGCGACCTCGCCGGCCTGCGCTCGCAGCTCGACTACATCGATGGGCTCGGCACGAGCGCGATCTGGCTCACGCCGAGCTTCAAGAACCGCCCGGTGCAGGGCGAGGGCGCGAACGCGTCCGCCGGCTACCACGGCTACTGGATCACCGACTTCACCCAGATCGACCCGCACCTCGGCACGAACGCCGAGCTCGAAGCCCTCATCGCCGAGGCGCACGCCAAGGGCATCAAGGTCTACTTCGACATCATCACGAACCACACCGCCGACGTGATCGACTACGCCGAGGGCCAGAACTCGTATATCGACACGGCGACCGAGCCCTACCGCGACGCCGACGGCAACGCGTTCGACCCGGCCGATTACGCCGACGGCAGCCAGCCGTTCCCGGCCCTCGACCCGGCCACGAGCTTCCCCTACACGCCCGTCGTCACCCCCGAAGACGCCGACCTCAAGGTGCCGGCGTGGCTCAACGACCCGACGCTCTACCACAACCGCGGCGACTCGACGTGGGAGGGCGAGTCGGTCACGCTCGGCGACTTCGTCGGCCTCGACGACCTCATGACCGAGCACCCGACCGTCGTGAACGGCTTCGTCGACGTCTACGAGAACTGGATCGACCTCGGCATCGACGGCTTCCGCATCGACACCGCCAAGCACGTGAACTTCGAGTTCTGGGAGCAGTGGTCGACGCAGGTGCTCGACTACGCGCACGCAGCCGGCAAGCCCGACTTCTTCATGTTCGGCGAGGTCTACGACGCCGACCCCGTCAAGCTGAGCCCGTACGTGCGCAACAGCGACATGAACTCGGTGCTCGACTTCACGTTCCAGTCGCAAGCCGTGAGCTTCGCGGCGGGCAACTCGGCGAAGGGCCTGCAGTCCCTCTTCGCGGGCGACGACTACTACACGACGCCTGACTCGTCGGCGACGGCGCTGCCCACCTTCCTCGGCAACCACGACATGGGTCGCGTCGGCTACTTCCTGAACTCCACGGCCGAGCCGCTGCAGCGCGACGAGCTCGCCCACGAGCTCATGTTCCTCACCCGCGGCCAGCCGGTCGTCTACTACGGCGACGAGCAGGGCTTCGCCGGAATCGGCGGCGACCAGAGCGCCAGGCAGACGCTCTTCCCCACGCAGGTCACCGAGTTCCAGAACCAGCCGCTCGTCACGGGTGAGACCTTCGGCACCGGCGAGCATTTCGCAACGGATGCCCCGCTCTACGAGCACATCGCCGCCCTCACGACCCTCCGCGAGGCGCACCCGGCTCTCGAGACGGGCGCGCAGCTCGAGCGCTACGTCGACAGCGGCGCGGGCGTGTACGCCTTCTCGCGCGTCGATCGCACCGAGAAGACCGAGTACCTCGTGGCGCTGAACAACTCCAACGCGGCGAAGACCGTCGACGTGCCGACGCTCACGGAGGGCGGCGCGTTCCAGGTGCTCTACGGCGACGGCACGGCAGCGACCGCGGATGCCGCGGGCCTGGCATCCGTCACCGTGCCGGCGCTCGGCGCCGTGGTGTGGAAGGCCGACCGCACGGTGAGCGCGCCCGACGCGGCATCCGCCATCTCGGTCTCGGTGCCGGTCGCGGGTGCCGGCGTGACCGGGGTCAGCCCGGTCGCCGCCGATGTCGACGACGCCACCTGGCAGGAGACGAGCTTCGCCTGGCGCGTCGCCGGCTCCGCAGACTGGCACGCGCTCGGCACCGCTGAAGACACGAGCCCCCGCGTCTTCCACGACACGGCCGGCCTCGCGAAGGGCACGCTCCTCGAGTACCGCGCGGTGTCGACGGATGCCGCCGGCCACCGCTCGGCCGCTTCGACCTACGCGTCCGTGGGCAACGCCGTGAACCTCGTCGAGGAGGACAACCCCGAGCCCCCGATCGAACTCGTGACCGTGCCGGGTTCGCACAATTCCGAGATGGGCTGCGCCGGCGACTGGACGCCCGGTTGCGATGCCGCGAAGCTCACGCTCCGCGCCGACGGCATCTACGCCGGCACGTTCGACCTGCCCGCGGGCGACTACGAGTACAAGGTCGCGCTCAACGGCAGTTGGGACGTCAACTACGGCGCGAACGGCGAACAGAACGGGCCGAACGTCTCGTACTCTCACACCGGTGGGCCGATCACGTTCTACTGGAACCCGAACACCAAGGTGGTCTCGTCGACCGCCGAGGGGCCCACGGTGACGCTGCCCGGCAGCTTCCAGTCCGAGGTCGGATGCCCCGGCGACTGGCAGCCCGAGTGCCTCGCCTCACTCATGCAGGACGGCGACAAGGACGGCGTCTACACGTGGTCGACCTCGTCGATTCCCGACGGCTCGTATGAGGTGAAGGTCGCCCACGGCCTGAACTGGAACGAGAACTACGGCGTCGGCGGTGCGCCCGGCGGTGCGAACTACACCTTCACGGCCGAGGGCGGCAAGCTCATCGAGTTCCGGTACACGATCGCGACCCACGTGCTCGAGATCGTCGTGACCGACCCGCCGCTCGCGGGCGCCGGGCAATCGCGGGCGCACTGGGTGAGCGAGGACACGCTCGCGTGGCCCGCGGAACTGCTCGGCGGAGCATCCGCCGACTCTGCGACCTGGACGCTCGAGCACTCGGCCGACGCCACGCTCGCAGCGGCCGAGGGTGCGGTGACCGGTGGTGGTGAGCCGATCGAGCTGACGCTCGACCCGGCCGGCCTCTCCGACGCGCAGCTTGCGAAATTCCCAGCGCTCGAGGGCTTCCTCGCCCTACGTCCGATCGGGCTCGATCGTGCTGCGGTGCAGCAGCTCCTGACCGAGCAGCTCGCGGTGTCGCAGACGACGGAAGATGCGCTCAGCGCGTTCACGGGCGTGCAGGTGCCCGGCGTGCTCGACGACCTCTACGCCGACGCCGTGGCATCCGTGCCGCTCGGCGTGAGCTGGCAGGGCGACGCCGCGAGCGCCACGCTCTGGGCGCCGACTGCTCAGGCCGTGTCGCTCGAGCGTTGGGATGCCGGCGCATCCGGTGACCCCCAGGTGATCGAGGCGACCTTCGACGAAGCCGACGGCACGTGGAACGTCGACGGCCTCGGCGCCGGCGACGAGTACCGCTGGTCGCTCCAGGTGTTCGCACCGACCACCGGTGCCATCGAGACGAGCTCGGTCACCGACCCGTACTCCGTAGCCCTCACGACGAATTCGGTGCGCACCGTCGTCGTCGACCTCGACGACGAGTCACTGCGACCCGCCGAGTGGGAGGAGACGCCCGCGCCCGTCGTGGAGCGTGCGGTCGACCGCGCGATCTACGAACTGCACGTGCGTGACTTCTCGATCAGTGACGAGACCGTGCCCGAGGAGGAGCGCGGCACCTACCGCGCCTTCACCCGCGACTCGGCGGGCACCGCGCAACTCGAGCAGCTCGCCGAGGCCGGCATCAACACGGTGCACCTGCTGCCGACGTTCGACATCGCCACGATCGAGGAGCGCCGCGACCAGCAGGCGACCCCGTCGTGCGACCTGGCGAGCTTCGGCCCGGCATCCGCCGAGCAGCAGGCCTGTCTCGAGTCGATCCGCGACCTCGACGGCTTCAACTGGGGCTACGACCCGTTCCACTTCCAGGCGCCCGAGGGCTCCTATGCGGTGGACCCGAACGGCGGCGCCCGCGTGAGCGAGTTCCGCGAGATGGTCGGTGCGCTGCACGCGACGGGCCTCCAGGTCGTGCTCGACGAGGTGTACAACCACACCGCGGCATCCGGCCAGGGTGAGAAGTCGGTGCTCGACAAGATCGTGCCCGGCTACTACCAGCGCCTGAACGCCGTCGGCAACGTCGAGACCTCGACGTGCTGCCAGAACGTCGCAACCGAGCACGAGGTCGCCCAGAAGCTCATGGTCGACTCCGTGGTGCTGTGGGCGAAGGAGTACAAGGTCGACGGCTTCCGCTTCGATCTCATGGGCCACCACTCGAAGGCCAACATGCTCGCGGTGCGCGCTACGCTCGACGAGCTCACGCTCGCGGAAGACGGCGTCGACGGCTCAGCCGTGTACCTCTACGGCGAGGGCTGGAACTTCGGCGAGGTCGCGAACAACGCGCTCTTCGAGCAGGCCACGCAGGGGCAGCTCGGCGGAACGGGCATCGGCACATTCAACGACCGACTGCGTGACGCCGTGCACGGCGGCAGCCCGGTCGACGGCGCGTCGACGTTCGTGCAGGGCTACGGCACCGGCCTTGCGACCGACCCGAACGGCGACCCGATCAACGGCACGTCCGAGCAGGCGTTCGCCGACCTCGGCCACCAGACCGATCTCGTGAAGCTCGGCCTCGCCGGCAACCTGCGTGCCTACGAGCTGACGGATGCCTCGGGCGACGTGGTGCGCGGCGACCAGCTCGACTACCGCGGATCGCCGGCCGGCTACGCCGACCAGCCCGACGAGGTCATCAACTACGTCGACGCCCACGACAACGAGACGCTCTACGACCTCTCTGTGTTCAAACTCCCGACCGACACCCCGATGGCCGACCGCGTGCGCATGAACACGCTGTCGCTCGCGACGGTGACCCTTTCGCAGTCGCCCTCGTTCTGGCACGCCGGCACGGAGCTCCTGCGCTCGAAGTCGCTCGACCGGAACAGCTACAACTCGGGTGACTGGTTCAACCGCATCGACTGGACCGGTCAGGAGTCGACGTTCGGCTCGGGTCTGCCGAACGAGGCCGACAACGGCGGCAAGTGGTCGATCATGGCTCCGCTGCTCGCGAACCCGGCGCTCAAGCCGGCCGCTGCCGACATCGCCGCTGCCGAGGCATCCGCGCTCGACCTGCTGCGGGTGCGCGACGAGGTCGACCTGCTGCAGCTCGGCTCGGCGGAGCTCATCGACGAGAAGGTGTCGTTCCCGATCAGCGGACCGGATGCCACGCCGGGTCTCATCGTGATGCAGATCGACGACCTCGTGGGAGTCGACGTCGATCCTGAGCTCGACGGCGCGCTCGTCGTGTTCAACGCATCGCCCGAGGCGATCACCGAGACGGTCGACGGGATGGCGGGCCGCGAGTTCGCGCTCGCCGACGCGCTCGCGAACGGTGCCGACCCGGTCGTGAAGGCGACGGAGTGGGATGCCGCGAGCGGCGCGCTCACCGTGCCGGCTCGCACCGCCGCAGTGCTCGTCGACGGGCAGGAGCCGCCGGAAGTGGGAACCTCGGTGGTCGCCGTGCCGAACAAGGTCTTCGCGAAGGCCGGATCCTCGGTGAAGCTCACGGGCCAGGTGACCGCCGCCGACGGGACCGACGCGGTGGGCACCCTCACCATTCTCGACGGCGACAACGCCATCGCCACGTCGCAGGTCGCGGCCGACGGCACGGGACGGTTCGAGGTCAAGCTGCCGAAGCTCCGGGCCGGCATCCACGTGCTGACGGTCGCGTTCGACGGTGGCGAGGGCTATGCCGATTCGCAATCGGTGCCCATCGTGATCGTGCTCTGGTAGGCGCGGCACACTCGAGATCAGGCAAACGGCGCGAAATCAGGCAGAACTTCGGATTCCCTGCCTGATTTCGCGTCGTGAACCTGATTCCGATCAGTCGCCGGGGTCACCCATGAGGGGTTGTGGGAAACCAAGTAGCTTCACCCGCGACCACCACCCCGTTCAGGCGGATGCCGCGCCGTCACCATCGTGCGCCTGCGCGCGGGCAGCGAACCGGCCGTCAGGCGGCGGGCAGGTGCACGGTGGTGTGGCCGCTGTCGGGCTCGCTGAGCTCGAGCACGAGGTCGTCACCGTCGCATGAGGCGCGGGCGCCCTCGATCGGATTGTGGTCCATGATCTTCCGGACGATCGCCGCGGTGGGTCCCGCCGCCGCGTCGACCGCGGGATCCGTGGTGCGCCCATCCACGACCTCTGAGGTCGAGAGCACGCCGTCGTCGATGGTGTATCGACCGGTGAGCCTGCCACTCTGCCGCACGTCGACGACCGTGCTGCCGTCGCTCAGCCAGATGTCGTAGGCGGGTTCCACCCAGAACGTCTCCTCATCGAAGCCGATGACATAGCGGCCGTTGAAGGTGTGCATGTACTGCTGTTCGGCTCGCAGGCCGACGAGGGCTTGCTCGTGATACTCGCGCGCCTCCTCCACGTCGATGACCCGCGCTCGCTGGATGCAGGCAGCAGCCGAGGACGCCTCGGGCTCGGGCGTCGCCGCGGCGGCATCCGTGACGGGCGGGGGAGCCGCGAGGCATCCGCTCAGTCCGGCTCCGATCGCCGCGGCGATCGTCACGTGGAGGATCGGGGGGAGGCGGTGGGGTCGCGGCACACGTGCTCCTCGAGCGATCGTCGGTGA
This sequence comes from Agromyces sp. ISL-38, assembly GCF_018613935.1. Taxonomy (GTDB): domain Bacteria; phylum Actinomycetota; class Actinomycetes; order Actinomycetales; family Microbacteriaceae; genus Agromyces. Next base: position 64,864 of record NZ_JAGGPF010000015.1, read on the forward strand.
AGGTGGCCCCACGCTATCGGAGGGAATGCTCCGGAGGGGCGTACGCGCGGGTCATTCGACCGATGCCGTTGCACCCGCGGTGAGCACCGCGTGCGCGCGCCCCAGGCGGTCGAGCCACCACTCGGTGCGCTCGGCGCTCGCGGCGTACCGATCGAGCAACTCGGGGTCGGGCAGGACTCGTCGCACCGCGATCGACCCGTCTTCGGGCAGGAGCGGCGAGCGCGTGACATCCGCCGACAGCAGCGACGCCGTGCCGAGCCCGCAGTCGTACTCGAGATCGGGAACGGATGCCGCGAGCTGCGCCCCCATCGCGATGCCCACGCTGGTGTCGAGTGCGCTCGAGACCACCACGGGCAGGCCGGCGGACTCGACGATCTCGAGCGCTCGGCGGATTCCCCCGAGCGGCTGCGCCTTGATGACGAGGAGGTCCGCGGCGCCGAGGCGAGCGACCTCGAGCGGGTCCGCCGCGCGCCGCACGCTCTCGTCGGCCGCGATCGGGATGCCCATGTACTTCGTGCGAAAGCGGATCTCGGCGAGCTCCTCGACGGTCTCGCACGGTTGCTCGACGTACTCGAGGTCGAACGGCGCGAGCGCGTGGATCGCGTGCTCGGCCTCGTCGACGTTCCAGCCGCCGTTCGCGTCGACGCGGATGCGGCCCTCGGGCCCGAGCGCCTCGCGCACGGCGCGAACCCGGGCGACATCCTGTGCGAGGGTCTGGTCGCTCGCGGCGACCTTCACCTTCGCGGTGCGGCAACCGGGGAAGCGCGCGAGCACGGCCGCGACGCTGTCGGGGTCGACGGCCGGCACCGTGGCGTTCACCGGAATGCGGTCGCGCAGGGTGGGCGGCGGCGCGTTCCATCCGTAGTCGATCGCCGCTTCGAGCCACGCGGATGCCTCGTCGTCGTCGTACTCGACGAACGGCGAGAACTCGGTCCAGCCCTCGGGGCCTTCGAGCAGCACCGCCTCGCGCACGTCGATGCCGCGGAATCGTGTCACAAGCGGCAGCGCCACGACGCGCGCCGAGCCGAGCAGATGATCAAGGGTCGGAACGTCGTTGCTCACGCGTCCAGTCTGTCACGCCGAGCGGATCGGCTCCGAGTCCGAGCGCGGTGCCGCGAGGGCGCGGCGTCGCAAGCTCGCCGGCATCGGCGAACCAGTCGGCGGTAGGCTCGGGGTATGGCAGGCGAGGGCACGCACTCAATGGGCGCCGACGCGACGACGCGCGCGGCATCCGTCGACGCATCCTCAAGCGAACTCGACGAGCTGCTCGGCGGCGAAATCGAGGCTGGCGAGGTGGCGCCCGAGTCCACGCCGCGCAACATCGCGATCAGCGTCATCGGCGTGGCGATCATCATCGCCGCGCTCATCCCGATCAGCGCGGCCGTGCTCTGGGCGGGCTCGCTCGTCATCGCGAGCGCCGTGTCCTTCTTCGACGGGGCGCCGAGCGGTATCTGAGTCGCGCACGTCGCGAACGCCCCCGCGGAATAGGCTGGGCGCATGGCGGCCGACGTATCCGAACTGTTCGATGCGAACGAGTGGACGGATGCCGCGACCGGCATAACTGGACCATCCGGTTTCACCGACATCACCTATCACCACTCGCTCGACGGCCGCATCGCCCGCATCGCGTTCCACCGGCCCGAGGTGCGGAACGCGTTCCGACCGCACACCGTCGACGAGCTCTATCGGGCGCTTGAAGACGCGCGCATCAACCCGCGCATCGGCGTCGTGCTGCTGACCGGCAACGGACCGAGTGAGAAAGACGGCGGCTGGGCCTTCTGCTCCGGCGGCGACCAGCGCATCCGCGGCCGCGACGGGTACAAGTACGAGGATCCCCGTGGTCGAGTAGCCCCGGGTGGCCTCGGGCGCCTGCACATCCTCGAGGTGCAGCGCCTCATCCGCTTCATGCCGAAGGTCGTCATCGCGGTCGTGCCGGGCTGGGCGGCGGGCGGCGGCCACTCGCTGCACGTCGTCTGCGACCTCACGATCGCGAGTCGTGAGCACGGCCGGTTCAAGCAGACGGATGCCGATGTCGGCAGCTTCGACGCCGGCTACGGCAGTGCCTACTTCGCGAGGCAGATCGGACAGAAGTTCGCACGCGAAGTGTTCTTCCTCGCCGAGGAGTACTCGGCCGAGCGCGCGTACGAGATGGGCGCCGTGAACCGCGTGGTGCCGCATGCCGACCTCGAGCGCGAGGCGATCGCGATGGCGCGCACGATCCTCACCAAGTCGCCGACGGCGATCCGCATGCTGAAGTTCGCCTTCAACGCGGTCGACGACGGAATGGTGGGACAGCAGGTCTTCGCCGGTGAGGCGACGCGCCTCGCGTACGGCACCGACGAGGCGGTCGAGGGTCGCGACGCGTTCCTCGAGAAGCGCGACCCCGACTGGGGGCCGTACCCATGGCACTACTGAGCACTCGGGGCAGTTGGCCCCTCCTCGCGGTGGCGTCCGATGATCTTCCCGCGCTCATCGCGCAGTTGCGCGACGCGGTGCTGCTCGACGGCATGCCCGTGCTGCCGATGCCTCGCGAGCGCGTTCCCGCTGACCCCGTCATCTCCCTCGAACCCGAGGGCATCGCGCTCGTCATCGAGACGAGCGGGTCCATGGCGTCGCCGAAACGGGTCGCGCTCTCGTCCGAGGCGCTGCGCCTGAGCGCCCGCTCGGTGATGCGCGAACTCGGCGGACACGGGCAGTGGCTGCTCGCCCTGCCCGCGCATTACATCGCGGGCGCCCAGGTGCTGATCCGGTCGATCATCGCGGGTACGACTCCCGTGGTGCTCGAGGGCGAGGGGTTCGATCCCGCAGCGTTCGCCGCGGCATCCGCCCGACTCGACCCGGCCGGCCTGCGCTTCACCTCGCTCGTGCCCGTGCAGCTCGCTCGGCTCGTCGACGCCGCTGAGACCGACCCTTCCGTGGCGGAGGCGCTGCGCTCCTTCGACCGCATCCTGCTCGGCGGCCAGGCGGCGCCCACGGGCCTCGTCGAGCGCGCGTGCGCCATGGGAGCGCTCGTCACGCGCACGTACGGGTCGAGCGAGACGGCCGGCGGATGCGTCTACGACGGCCGGCCCCTCGAGAACGTCGGCGTGCGCATCGTCGACGGCGTCGTCGAGCTCTCGGGCCCGATGCTCGCCGAGGGGTACCTCGACGACGCGGAGCTCACCGAGGCGGCGTTCACCACGGATGCCGCCGGCAACCGCTGGTACCGCACCGGCGATCTCGGCTCGATCGACGACGATGACGGCCGTCTCGTGATCACCGGACGTGCCGACGACGTGATCATCTCGGGCGGCATCAAGGTAGTGCTCGGCGAGGTCGAGCGCGCCGTACGCGCCGTGCCGGGCTTCGAGCACGCTGTGGTGCTGCGGGTCGAAGACCTGGAATGGGGAGAGCGGGCAGCAGTGGTGGCTCCGGGCACGGATGCCGCTGCGGCATCCGATGCCCTCAGCACCCTGGCCGCTGCGACCGATGCCGCGGGCCTCACGCCCGCCGCCCGCCCGGCCCGGCTCCTCGTCGTCGACGAGCTGCCGAGCCTCGACTCGGGCAAGCCCGATCGCCAGGCTCTTTCGGTGCTCCTCGAACGCGAGGGGTGACGGGGGCGACCGGCCTCGCATCCGTCTAGCATGGTGGCGTGGCCCGCCCGAAACCCCAGAGATTGAACCCTGCCGACGAGCTCGCGAAGCGTGAGGCAGCTCGAGCGAAGAACGGCTCCGCCCCGAAAGCGGCGAACGGCTCCGCCGCGAAGGCGGCGAACGGCTCCGCCAAGAAGGCGACGAACGGCTCAGCGCCGAAGGCGGCGAACGGCTCAGCGCCGAAAGCACCGCCGCGCAGCCGTTCGGGCAACCCGGCGAAAGCCGCGCGCGGCAACCCCAAGGCGCCCCCGCGTCCGGCAACCGCTGCCGACTGGATCGCGGGAGCACGCCTGCGCACCCTCCCGCTCGCGATCGCGCCCGTCGCACTCGGCACGGGCGCAGGCGTCGTCGCGATCGCCGACGGGCCGTGGCATCCGGCTCGCGCCGTGCTCGCCCTCGTCGTCGCCCTCGCCCTGCAGATCGGCGTGAACTACGCGAACGACTATTCCGACGGCGTGCGCGGCACCGACGACCACCGCGTCGGCCCCGCGCGGCTCACGGCATCGGGCGCCGCGAAGCCGAGGCACGTGCTCGCCGTTGCGCTGAGCTTCTTCGCCCTCGCGGCGCTCGCCGGGCTCGCGCTCACGATCGTCACCGGCCAGTGGTGGCTGCTCGCGGTGGGCGCGGTGGCGATCGTCGCCGCGTGGTTCTACACGGGCGGGCGGCATCCGTACGGCTATTACGGCCTCGGCGAGCTGTTCGTCTTCGTCTTCTTCGGCCTCGTCGCCACCGCCGGCTCGGCCTTCGTGCAGGCCCTCACCGTCAACCTCGAGGCGTGGCTCGGCGGTGTCGGCGTGGGCCTCATCGCGTGCGCCGTGCTCATGGCCAACAACCTGCGCGATGTCGTGCAAGACAAGGCGGCGGGCAAGCGCACCCTCGCGGTGCTCGTCGGCCCGCTCGCGGGGCGCATCCTCTTCACGATCTTCATGCTCGCGCCGTTCGGCATCGTCGGGTTCTGGGCGTTCCTGTACCCGACGGCCACGCTCGTGTTCTTCGCACTGCTCGCGGCGCTGCCCGCGTGCGTGATCGTGCTGTGGGGCAAGACGCCGCGCGAACTGCTCACTGCACTGCAGCTCGCAAGCCTCACGGCGCTGTTCTACGGCGTGGGGCTAGGACTCGTCTTCGCGCTCTGACCGGACTGATTGCTCTGGCCGCTCTGCCGCCGGCTGGCGCACGGATGCCTCGACTGCGGCATCCTCGGCTTCGTCATCCTCTCTCGTGACCGGCTGCTCACGGTGTCGCGCCCGGTAGAGGTCGCTCGAGATCGACTCGCGCGCGCGGCGCAGGAACAGCAGCGAGGTGCTGAGCCCGAAGACCGCCGCCACGACGGCGGCTATCCACGGGGTCACGCCGGCGAGGAGCAACAGCGCGAGCGGCGCGGCGAACAAGGTGATGCGGAGCAGGGTGTACCAGATCCAGACGGGCACGGATTTCACCCTGCAAGTGTAGGCGTGGCGGCTGTGGAGTCTCCCAGCCCTAGTGCAGCCCGACGCGCCTAGACTGTGGTCATGGCCCGGCTGCTCTTCGGACTCGGCGTCGCCGCCGTGATCTTCATGGTCTACGCCGTCGCCGACTGCGCGTTCTTCGATCGCACGCGCGTCCGCGGGCTGAGTCGGGGCTGGTGGATCGTCGTGATCCTGTTCGTGCCCGTCATCGGAGCGGCGCTGTGGTTCCTCATCGGGCGCGGTCGTGCCCGCAGGATCCCGGCCGGCCGCAGCCGCGAGGTCGCCCCCGACGACGACACCGACTTCCTGCGCCGCCTCCAGAACGATGCCGCGCAAGACGAGCGCATCCGTCGGCTCGAGCAGGAGCTCGCCGAGCTCGACGCCGACGAGCCCGGCGCAGCCGGAACGGGCGACACGGGCGGCCCCGAAGCGAGCGGCGACGCGCTCGGAACCGAGCGCCAGCGCCCCGATACCCCAGAGACGCCGGGTGAGTCCGGCCCATCCGGTCGCCCGAATGGCTGAACCGGCGCCCCAGCGCCGGAAGAGCCCAGCGAGCGATGCCACCATGGCGTTGTTCGCTTCGTTCGTGCGGGCCGGAGTCATCGACGTCGTGGTCGCCCCCGGCTCGCGGTCGCAAGCGCTCGCCCTCGCCGCGGCCGAGTTCGAACGCGTCGGCGCCATGCGGCTGCACGTGCGCATCGACGAGCGCGGCGCGGCCTTCCTCGCCCTCGGCCTCGCCGTCGAATCCGGTCGCCCGACCCTCGTCGTGACCACGTCGGGCACCGCGGTCGCGAACCTGCACCCTGCGGTGCTCGAAGCCCACCACTCTGGGGTGCCGCTCATCGTGCTCTCAGCCGATCGGCCGGCCGAGCTTCGCGGCATCCGCTCGAACCAGACCACCATGCAGCCGGGCATCTTCGCCGGTGCGGTGCGGCTGGAGCGCGATGTCGTCGCTCCCGAGGGGCTTCCGGGCGAGACGGATGCCGCGGCGCGCCTCGCCCGCGAGGCCGTCACTGCGGCACTCGGTCGCGACGACTCCGGGGCGTTCGTGCCGCATCCGGGGCCAGGTCCCGTGCACGTGAACCTCCAGCTTCGCGAGCCGCTGTCGGCCGCGATAACGCTCGACGAGCGGACGCTGCTCGGTGACGAGCCGGTGGTGGGGGCGGATGCCGCGGCAGTCGGCCGGACGTTATGGGTCGACGCCGACGCCGACGCCGACGCCGACGGCAGCCGTGACGCCGACGGCGACGACGACAGCCGTGACGCCGACGGCGATCGCGGGCATGCTGTGCTCATCGAGCCGGGCCCGGCGACGGTCGTCGTCGCGGGGGCAGGCGCGGGTCCCGCCGCCGAGGAGTTCGCTCGACACGGCGGCTGGCCGCTCCTCGCCGAGGTCACGAGCGGCGCGCACTTCGGCCCCAACCTCGTCGTCGCCTATCGAGAGCTGCTCGCCGAGCCGGGCTTCGGCGACCTCGTCGAGCGGGTCGTCGTGTTCGGGCATCCGACGCTCTCCCGAGAGGTGCCCGCGCTCGTGCAGCGCGAGGGCGTCGAGACGATCGCCGTCGCTCCCTCGGGCATCGAGTGGTTCAACCCGGGCCGCCGGGTGCGGCGGTTCGAGCGCGCGGTGCGCGCCGAGGAGCATCCGCCGTCCGCCGAGGAGCGCGCCTGGGTGGGACGTTGGGTCCACGCGAGCCGCACGCTCGTCGAGGCGGGCCTGCCACAGGCCGGGCCGTCGCAGAGCGGCATCGGCGAGCACGGACACGTCGCCGACTTCGCCGCGCAACGCGACTACATGCGCGCCCAACTCGCCTCGGTGCGCGCGCCGATCACGCGCCGTGCGCTCGTCGACGCCGTGTGGGCGGCGACCTGGCCGCACGATCGGCTCGTGTTCGGGGCGTCTCGGCTGATCCGCGACGCCGACCGCGCCGTGCCCGGCCGCCGCATCACCGTGCACGCGAACCGCGGTCTCGCGGGCATCGACGGCACCGTCGCCACCGCGCTCGGCATCGCGATCGCGAGCCAGGTCTCGCCGCCGGGCGCCGACACCGATGCCGATGCCGATGGCGCGGCATCCGTCACCACTCACGCCGGCGTCACGCGCGCCCTCATCGGCGACCTCACGCTGCTGCACGACGTCGGTTCGCTGCTCCTCGGCGCCGGAGAGCGGATGCCGCGACTGCAGCTCATCGTCGGCAACGACGGCGGCGGCTCGATCTTCGACGCGCTCGAGGTGGCGGGCTCGGCGCCGCCCGAGGCGTTCGATCGGGTGCAGTTCACCCCGCAGCACGTGGACTTCGCCGCGCTCGCGGCGGCATACGGCTGGAAGTATGCGCGCGCGACGACGCGCGGCGAGCTCGACGAGGCGCTCACGGGCGGCATCGACGGCCCGCAGCTGCTCGAGGTGCCGCTGCCGCGCTGAGCGGCGCGCACTCGCGCACGCCCCGCGCCGATTCCGTCCCGCGGCGCCTCCCCCCACCTTGCTCGACGCGCGCCGCGCCGGGTTCTGCCCGCGAGCCACGCCCGACTTGCACGACCCACGCTGCGTGCCGGGTTCTGCCCGCGAGCCAGTCCCGACTTGCTCGACCCACGCTGCGAGCCGGGTTCCGCCCTGCGAACCAACCCGCGGATGAGGCAGAATCGGGCGACGCGCCGGCGCGGGGGCGGCGACACGCCGGGAGAGGCGCGTTTCTGCCTCATCCGCTGTCCGATGTGTGGATCGCGCTGCTCGCCGCGCGCTGCACGATCGGCCGCGCGTCAGGTTGCACTGACTGGTCAGCCTGCACTCGTCCGACTGACGCCCGCGCCGAGTTCCGCCCGCGAGCCAAGCGCGGATGAGGCAGAATCGGGCGACGCGCCGGCGCGGGGGCGGCGACGCGCCGGGAGAGGCGCGTTTCTGCCTCATCCGCTCCACGAGCGCGGGCACGGGAGACGAGCGCGGGCACGGGAGACGAGCGCGGGCACGGGAGACGAGCGCGGGCACGGGCACGCGCGCCCTTGTTCGCGGTGCCGCCGGTGGCAGGATTGACCTGTGCGACGGGGCGCGTCGCCGAGGGGAGCGTGGCATGAGCCGGGAGTCGTACTGGACCGCGGATCCGAGCGAACTGCTGCGCGTGGGCGAGGGGTTCCGGCTCGCCGACGTCGACCCGCGCTCGCATCCCGGATTCGACGGCGACAAGTCCGACGGTGTCACGGCCCTGGCCGAGGGCGCGCGCATCCTCGCCGAACTGCAGGAGCAGCTCTTCGCCAACAGCCGCATGGGCGGCGACGGGCGACGCATCCTCATCGTGCTGCAGGCCCTCGACACCGCGGGCAAGGGCGGCATCGTCAAACACGTCATGGGGTCGGTCGACCCGCAGGGCGTGCACCTCGCCGCGTTCAAGAAGCCAACGCCCGAGGAGTTGGAGCAGGATTTCCTCTGGCGCATCCGCAAGGAGGTACCCGGCCCGGGCATGATCGGCGTCTTCGATCGCTCGCACTATGAAGACGTGCTCATCGGCAAGGTGCGCGAGCTCGCGCCGCCTGAGGAGATCGAGCGTCGCTATGGCGCGATCAACTCGTTCGAGGCCGAGCTCGCGGCATCCGGCATCTCCATCATGAAGATCATGCTGCACATCTCGCCCGAAGAGCAGAAGGCGCGGCTGCAAGCGCGCCTCGACCGGCCGAAGAAGCATTGGAAGTTCAACCCTGCCGACATTGACGAGCGACTGCTCGGGCCGGCCTACATGGAGGCGTTCCAGACCGCGTTCGACCGAACGGCGACCACGACCGCGCCGTGGTACGTGATTCCGGCCGACCGCAAGTGGTACGCGCGGCTCGCCGTGCAGCAGCTGCTGGTCGAGGCGCTCGAGGCGATGCAGCTCGAGTGGCCGGTCGCCGACTACGACGTGGCCGAGCAGAAGGCGCGCCTCGCGGCGAGCTGACGCGAGTGGCATGAGCTCGCCGCGCGGTCAAGCCTCGATGATCGCGACGCCCTGCGAGGGAAGCTCGAGCCCGCGGGCGGGTTCGCCGCTCAGGATGTCGCTGCCGTCGAACTGCAGCTGTGTGCTGTCGGGGCCGTGGTTGATCGCGAACAGCAAGGCCCCGCGGCGCACGAGCTCGACGTGCTCGCCAAGGCTGCCGTCGCCAGGCATCTCGACGCCCGCTTCGCTGAGGATCGACTCGCAGAGCCGCCGCAGCGCACCATGCTCCGGCAGCGTTGCAACGTACCAGGCGGTGCCGGCATCGGCCGCGCGACGCGTCACCGCCGGCCACCCGTCGAGTGCGCCGCCGGTGAAGAGCGCGAGCGTCTCGGCGTCTTCAACCCGCACGACCTCGCTCCACACGCGTGCCTCGGCGCTGCCGCCGAACACGTCACCCGAGAGCTGCACGGGCGGGGCGATGCCACTGCCCCTGGCGGCGAGGTCGGGAGCTGCCGGCGGGGCGAACTCCTCGATCCACACGCCGAGCGTCCGGCGAAGTCGCTCGCCGAGATAGCCGCCCAATCGGATGTGCAAGTGCTCGTCGGTGATGCCCGAGGCGAACCCGACCACGAGCGCGCCTCCCGATTCGGCGAACGACGCGAGGTTGTCGAGCTGCCCGTCGGTCGCGACGAAGTGCGCCGGTGCCACCACCACGCGGTATCCCGAAAGGTCGCCGTCGGCGCGCACGAAGTCCACCGCGAGCCCCAGCGACGTCAGGGCGTGGTGCCACGCGAACAGCGTCTGCACGTAGGAGACATCCGTCGGCGAAGCGGGTTGCTCGAGGGCCCACCAGCTGTCCCAGTCGAGCGTGATGGCGACCGACGACGGCACACGACTGCCTTCGATCGCCGCCTCGCCGACTCGATCGGAGAGAGCCTTGAGCTCCTGGCCGAGCTGCTCGACCTCCCGCCACACGCGAGTGTCGGTGCCGCTGTGCGGCACGAGTCCGGAATGGAACTTCTCCGACCCCGCGGCCGACTGCCGCCACTGGAAGAAGAGGATCCCGTCGGCGCCGCGAGCCACGCACTGGTACGACCACGCCCGCATCTGACCTGGGCTCTTCGCGGCGTTCTGCTGGCGCCAATTCACCGCGCTCGTCGCTTGCTCCATCAGCATCCAGGGGGCTCCGCCGCCGAGCGAGCGCATGAGGTCTCGCACCATCGCGGCGTACGCCGGCGAGATCGGGTCGGCGGGGTCGGGGTAGGTGTCATCGGTCACGATGTCGACTTCCTTCGCCCACGCCCAGTAGTCCACCGGTTTGAAGAAGCCCATGAAGTTGGTGGTCACCGGCACCGAGGAGCGCTCGCGGATGACCGCGACCTCTGCCCGGTAGCACGCGAGGAGCTCGCTGCTCGAGAAGCGGTCGAAGTCGAGCAGCTGGGTCGGATTGCGGAACGTGGGCGCCGCTCGCGGCGGCGTGATCTCGTCGAACGAGTCGTACCGCTGCGACCAGAACGCAGTTCCCCAGGCCCGGTTGAGCTCGTCGACGTCGCCGTACTTCGCCCGGAGCCAGTCGCGGAACGCGGCCGCCGACACGTCGCAATAGCAGTGGCTGACGTGGCATCCGTACTCGTTGTTCACATGCCAGAGCTCGAGCGCCGGATGGTCGGCGTAGCGCTCGACGATGCGGCGCACGAGCTCGCGCGCCTTCTCGCGGTAGACGGGCGAGCTCGGGCAGTACTGCTGCCGGCTGCCGACTGAGAGCCGCACGCCCTCCGCGGTCACGGGCAGGGTCTCGGGATGCCTCATGGCGAGCCAGGGCGGAGGAGACGCGGTGGCCGTGGCGAGGTCGACCCGCACCCCGTTGGCGTGGAGGAGGTCGAGCACCTCGTCGAGCCACCCGAAGTGGTACTCGCCCTCGCGGGGCTCGAGGTGCGCCCACGAGAACACGCCGACCGTGGCGAGCGTGATGCCGCCGCGGTTCATGAGGCGCACGTCGTCGTGCCACACCTCCTTCGGCCACTGCTCGGGGTTGTAGTCGCCGCCGTACCAGATGGTCATCCCTTCACGCTTCCCGTGGCGAGGCCCGACTGCCAGTACCGCTGCAGGAACAGGAAGGCGATGATCAGCGGGAGCACGGCAACGAACGACCCCGTGGTGACGGTGGAGAACAGCGCCTGCGAACCGCCGCCGGCCGAGGCCGCCGCCTGGATCTGCGCGAGACCCACCGTGATCGGGTAGAGCTCCGAGGTGTTCAGCATGATCAGCGGCAGGAAGTAGTTGTTCCACGTCGCCACGAGCGAGAACAGGAACACCGTGACGAGTCCGGGTCCGAGCAGGCGCAGGCCCACCTGCCAGAAGATGCGGAACTCGCCGGCGCCGTCGACGCGGGCCGCCTCGATGAGGTCGTTGGGGATCGCGTCGGCCGCGTACACCCGCATGAGGTAGACACCGAACGGTGTCACAAGCGAGGGGATGATGATCGCCCACGGCGTATCGGTGAGACCGGCCTGGGAGAACAGCAGGTAGGTCGGCAGGGCGAGTGCCGTGAGCGGGATCATGATCGCGCCGAGTGTCACACTGAAGAGCGCCTTGCTCCCCGGGAAGTCGTACTTCGCGAATGCGTAGCCCGCCATCGTGGCCAGGAGCGTGGCGCCGGCCGCGGAGGCGACCGAATACAGGACCGTGTTGAGCAGCCATCGCGCGAAGATGCCGTCGCGGATGGTGAACAGGGTCTGCAGGTTCTCCAGGAGCGAGAAGTCACCGCCGAACCACAGCCCGAAGGTGGAGAAGAGCGCGGCGTTGTCCTTCGTCGCCGAAACGAGGAGCCACCACAACGGCAGCACGAAGTACAGCACGAGGAGCCACAGCAGCACGGTGAGCAGCAGGCTCCGCCGTCGCTCGGGCACGTAGCCGCGCTTGGCGCGGCGCGAGCCGGTCGCTGCTCCGACGGTCACGGCCGCCCGGGTGTCGATGGAAGTCATGCCGTCCCCCGTTCACGACGTTCGCGCTGTTGCGTACTGAGCTGCACGATGTACGACACGATCGCGATGAAGACCCCCAGGAGGAAGGCGATCGCGGCCGCGTAGTTCAGTTCCTGGTTGATGAACGCGAGGTTGTAGGCGTAGTAGTTGGGCGTGAACGAGTTCGTGATCGCGTCGGGCGCGATCACGTTCAGCAGGCTGGGCTCTGCGAAGAGCTGGAACGTGCCGATGATCGAGAAGATCACCGTCAGCAGGATCGCCGGCCGGATGGCGGGGATCTTGACGCTCCACGCGATCCGGAACTGGCCGGCCCCATCGATCTCCGCCGCCTCGTAGAGCTCACCCGGAATGGACCGCAGGGCCGCGTACATGATGATCATGTTGTAGCCGACGAACTCCCACGTGACGATGTTCATCATCGAGCCGAGGATGTTCGCAGGCGAGAGGAAATCGGGCGTGCCGAAGCCGACCGCGCGCGCGATCTGGGCGATGGGGCCGAAGTCGGATCCGTACAGGTAGCCCCACATGAGCGTGGCGACGACGGCCGGGACGGCGTAAGGCATGAAGACGAGGAGCCGGACGCCTTTCGACCCCCGGGCGCGACGGCTGTCGAGCGCCAGGGCCAGGAACAGCGCCAGGCCGAGCATGATCGGCACCTGGATGATGAAGAACAGGCCCATCCGACCGAGGCTCGCGAGGAAGGCCGAGTCCTGGAGCGCTCGGACGTAGTTGGTGAGACCTGCGAAGACATCGCCTCCGATGAGCTTGCTCTCGAAGAGGCTGAGGTACCCCGAATAGACGAGGGGCACGATGAGCATCGCGATGAAGACGACGAAGAACGGCAGGATGAACAGGTAGGCGGCGAGGTTCTGCTTGCGCCGCGACGTGCTCGTGCGGTGCGTCGGCGGTGGTGTTGCTGAGAGGCGCTCGGCGGTGAGCGCCGGGGAGTGCGACACGGCGACTCCTTCTGTTGGTGGATGGTGGGCTCGGCGCTGAGGGCCGGCCCCTGGGCCGACGCGGAGCGCCCGCCGATGGAGTCCGGCGGGCGCCCCACGGGACTCACTTGACGGTGAAGCCCTGGTCCTTCGCGTACTTGACGAGCTGGTCCTGCCACGTGTCGAGCGCGCCGGAGATGTCACCCTTGGCGGCGATCACCGTTCCCATCGTCTCCTCGTAGCTGGAGTACACGTAGTCCATGAAGGGCAGCCACTGGAAGTCGGTGTCCACGGTCTCGGAGATCTCGGAGAACAGCTTGTTGACCTGCTGGCCGCCGTAGAACTCCGACTCCTGATCGACGAACGCGGGATCCTCCAGCACGGAGACCTGCGGCGGGAAGAGGAACTGCTCCGTCGCGAGCTTCATCGCTGACTCCTCGTCGTCGTTGATGAACTTCGCGAGCTCGTAGGCGGCGATGGGGTTCTTGCTGTCCGCGAGCACCGCGTCGGACGAGCCGCCCCAGTTGCCCGAGACATCCTGGCCCGCCTCCCATTGCGGCAGCGGAGCTGCCCGCCAGAGGCCGGAGGTGCCCTCCGCCGTGCCCTGGAGGAAGATGGGCCCCCACGCCGCGGTGAGCCAGCCGGCGTACTTCCCGCTCGCCAGGCCCTGGTACCACTCGTCGTTGAAGTCGACGTCGGTCGAGATGAGATCCTGCTGGATCAGGCCCGTCCAGTAGTCGGCGACCTGCTTGGCCTCGTCGCTGTTGACGTCGATGGTCACGGTCTCCTTGCCGTCATAGCCGAACGGCTTGACGCCGGCCTGCCAGAAGAAGCCGATCATCTGGCCGGCCTGGGTGGCGCCGAGGTTGGAGATGTACGCGCCCGTGGAATCCTTCACCGCCTTGGCGGCGGTCGCGTAGTCGTCCCACGTCGCCGGCGGTTCGGTGATGCCTGCCTGGGTCAGGAGGTCCTCGCGATAGAGGTTCCCCATCGGGCCGACATCCTGCGGGATCGCCCACACCTCGTCAGCCGGCGACACCTGGTTCCAGGCCCAGTCCACGAAGTCGCCAGAGAGATCGTCGGCCCCGTAGGGCGTCAGGTCGAGCAGCGACTCGGGGAGCACGAACGACGGGATGTACTGGTATTCGATCTGTGCGACATCCGGCCCGCCCTCGCCCGCCTCGATCGCGCTGCGCAGCTTCTGGTAGTGCGCCAGTCCCTGGCCGACGTTCTCGACCTTGACGTCGATCGCGGGGTACTTCTCCTCGAAGAGCTTGACCTCGTTCTCGATGTCGGGCACCCACGTCCAGAACGTGAGCTTGGTCGGGGTGGTCATCGCCTTGTCGATCTCGTCCTGGCTGACCGGGCCGCCGCCGCCCCCTTCGTTCGCGCCGGGAGCGCAACCCGAGAGGATCAATGCTGCGGCCACGGCGCCGGAGCCCAGCGCCAGTGCTGTTCTTGGTGCTTTCCTCATGTCCTTATCCTTCTCTCGTGAAGGCCGAGACGTGTCGTCCCGGTCGTCTCACCCATCGATGAGGGTCTGCGTCGACCATGCGGCGAGGGGGAGTTCAGTGCCGGCCGCATGTGCTGCGGCGGTGACGGCGTCGACGACCGGACGCGCGAGCGTGATCGTCGTCTCGTTCCAGCTCCAGTTGAAGACGAACCAGGCGTTGCGGCCGTCGGGGAGCGTGCCCGAGGCGATCGTCACGGCGGGGCTGGGACGCCGCGCGAGACCGTCGGCCACGGGCGCCGGAACGGCCCAGCGCACGAGATCGGCGGCGAGCGTGGGCGACGGGACACAGCCCACCACCGTGATGCGCCCGTCGCCGTGGCTGTTCGTCGTGACGGCGGGGAAGTCCGAGAATCGGGGGTGGCGGTATCGCGCGAGCACCTCTGCTCCATCGCTGATGAGGCCGTCGGCCCAGAGATCGGCTGCGGCATCCGTCGACACCGACAGCGAACCCTCACCCGTGACCGCGACGCGCTGCTGGAGGTTCGAGAACTCCTCGTAGTGCACGCCCGCAGCCTCGTACAGTCGGTCGGGTGCGATCGCGACTCGGGCGCGGGCCTCGTCATCGCCATATCCCGTGCGGACACCGATCACGAGGTGACCTCCTGCCGCCGCGTACTCGCGGAGCAGGTCGAGGTCGTCATCGGATGCCGCATAGAAGCCCGGCGCGATGAGCACCGGGAAGCGAGCGGCGAGTTCGGCGGCCCCGAGCCCATGGGCCTGGCCGGTGTGCAGGATGCGCGCTTGCCCGCCCGCGTCGACGACGCCGCGGTGGAACGCGTCGATGATGCGTGCGTAGGAGGCCCGGTCAGGTGCGCCGTCCGAGGTGGGGAACGGCGGGAAGAACTCGAGCGCGAAGCGGCTGTCGGTCGACCACAGGATCGCGACATCCGCGTCGGGCTCGAACCCGTCGAGCTGCTCGCCGATGGCCGCGAGATCGGAGCCGAGCTCGGACAGCTCCGCGTAGACCCGGCCGGGAACGAGGCTGTGCGGCAGGACGCCGCCCCAGTAGGTCTCGGTGCCGTAGGGGAGCGTGTGCCAGTGCCAGTACTCGATCATGGCGGCCCCTCGCGACACGAAGGCGAGGGCGGACTGCTTGAGCTGGCCCGGGTAGGGCGGCAGGTTGAAGTTGGACCCGCCGATGGACTGCGCGTTGGTCTCGGTGACGAGGAAACGGGACTGCTTGGAGGAGAAGATCCGGTCGGCCTGGCGGAAGAGTCCCGCCACGCCCGAGGTCGTCCAGTCCGTCACGGCGTCGAGCTCGAGCTCGGCATCGAGGTGGTCCTGCATCGCGTAGTACGGATTTCCCGCGGTGATGTCGAGGGCGCCCACGAGCGCTTCGTCGTCGACCGCGGGGCGCGGATAGGCGATGCACGTGGTGACGAACTGCTCGTCGTGCGCGTACTCGCGCACGATGCCGGCCTGCCAGGCGATGAACTCGGTCGTGAGGTCGGCCTGGTACCGGCGCCAGGCGAGGTCGTACTGGGGGAGCGTGTTGCCGTCGGGCGTCCACAGATCCGACCAGTCGCTGAGCCGATGCGACCAATAGGTGAGCCCCCATTCGCGGTTGAGGGTCTCGACGTCGCCGTACTTCGCCTTGAGCCGGCGCACGAACCGCTGGAACGAGCCGCGATTGTAGAAGAGCTCCATGCCCGGCTCGTTGTCGACCTGGTAGCCGATCACCGCAGGGTGGTCGGCGTAGCGCGCCACGACAGCCCGGATGACCCGCTCGGCGTGGAAGAGGAACGCCGGGTGCGAGTAGTCGACCTCCTGGCGCGCGCCCCAGGGCACGGGTTCGCCGGTGCGGCGCTCGGCGGCGATCTCGGGGTACGCCGTCTGCAGCCACGGCGGGACCGCGTACGTCGGGGTGCCGAGGATGACGGCGATGCCCCGCTCGTGTGCGCCGTCGAGCACCGGCTGCAGCCAGTCGAGGTCGAACTCGTTGTCACGCGGCTCCCAGGTCGACCACACCGATTCGCCGACACGGATGACCGAGAACTTCGCATCCTTCATGAGGTCGAGATCTCTCGCCGTACGATCCTCGCGATGGTACTCGGCGTAATAGGCGGCGCCGAAGAGGATGCGGGTGGGCTGGTACGGCGCGGTCGCTTCCATGCGTGCGGTGAACTCCGTTGTCTCGCAGGTACTCCGCCATCGTCGGCGGTTGCGAGGAAAGCTACCCGTCTTTGTTACCGGTAACAAGACCCCGTGATGAATTCGTTGCCCAAAACGTCACCTTGGCGGTCGGCTGGTCGATTCCCGAACCATGAGCTCGATGGTGAGCGGCGGCGGCGGCGAAGCCGACGGCCCCTCGATGAGTCGAAGCAGCCGGTGGAACGACGCCCGGCCCTGGGTGTCGAAGTCGAGCCGGACGGTCGTGAGCGGCGGCTGGAAGTACGCCGCCTCGGGTATGTCGTCGAACCCGGCGACGCTGACGTCGTCGGGTACGCGGATGCCCCGCCGCTTCAACGACAGCATCGCGCCGAGCGCCATCTGGTCGTTCGAGACGACGATCGCCGTGACCCCGAGTGCTGCCGAGATCTGTTCCGCCGCCGCGAAGCCCGACGCGGACGACCAGTCCCCGTGCGCGGTCCCGAATGAGGTGAGGCCGTGTTCGGCGAGGGCTCGTTCGTACGACAGTTCGCGGTTGCGGGCCGAGACCCATCCGGGCGGACCGGCGATGTGGAAGAAGCGAGTGTGGCCGAGGCCGACGAGGTGATCGACGACCGCACGAAAACCACGGAAGTTGAGGCTCGTCGGGTGCCCGCCGACGAGGTCGTCATCCTCGACCTCGATCAGGGTCGGCACGAGGAACTCCCTCGAGACGAAGGCGTCGGTCATGACATCCGTCGAGGAGAAGGCGATGAGCCCTGCGATGTCCTGTTGCGTGATGAGCGTCAGTGCCTGCTGCACCGCGTCGGCGTCTTCGACGTCGAGGGAGACGATGTCGAGCAGGTAGCCCGCCTCCCGCGCGGCTGCGGATGCCCCCTGCATGATCTTGCTGGGTCCGACTTGCGAGATCTCGTGCGTGAGCGCACCGACCCGGTGCGAACGGTTCGTCGCGAGGGTTCGCGCCGTCATGTTGGGTCGATACTCGAGGCTCTCGAGCGCACGCTCGACGCGTTCTCGGGTCTCGGGCCGGATGCCCGCGAAGCCCTTCAGGTGCCGGCTGACGGTCTGGTGGGAGACGCCGGCGAGGCGTGCGACGTCGTAGATCGTGGCTGGTCTCTCGGCACGAGAAGTCGAGGGCAACGCGGCGCTTTCCGCCGCCTTCGCGTCGCTCACCGGTCCTCCTCCCGCACGCCTTGCTCGCGGTTCGGCGTTCGTCGGTAGGACTCTACCCCCAGCATTGAGCATATGGAGGAATCCTCAGCCGCCGAAGGCCTCGACGATCGGCCGGAACTTCATCACGGTCTCGGCGAGCTCATCGGCCGGCACCGAATCGTGCACTATGCCGCAACCGGCATATGCCGTGACCGTGCCGTCGCTGTCCACCTGCGCGCACCTCAACGCGATCGCCCATTCGCCGTCTCCATCGCCGTCGATCCAGCCCACGGGCCCCGCATATCGCCCGCGGTCGAAGCCCTCGAGCTCGGCGATCGCGGGCAGCGCGACCCTTCGCGGCGTGCCCGCGACGGCAGCGGTCGGGTGCACCGCGCGCACGAGGTCGAGCGCACTCGAACCGTCGCCGAGCGTGCCCTTCAGGTCGGTCGCGAGGTGCCAGAGGTTCGGCAGCTGCAGGGTGAACGGCTCGGGGCTCGTGTCGAGGCGAGCGGTGTGCGGCGCGAGCCGCTTCACGGCGCTCGCAACGGCGAGTGCGTGCTCGGCCCGGTCCTTCGCCGACGCCGCGAGGGCAACGGCTCGTTCGCGATCGGATGCCTCGCCGGCGCCGCGTGAGGTCGTGCCGGCGAGCACGCGCGCCGAGACGGTGCCGTGATCGACGCGCACGAGCGTCTCGGGGCTCGCGCCGATGAGGCCGTCGACGGCGAACACCCACGTGTCGGGGTAGTCCTCGGCGAGGCGGGTGATGGTCGCGCGGAGGCCGTCCTCCTCGTGCAGCTCACCGACGAGCTGCCGGGCGAGCACGACCTTCTCGAGCTCGCCGGCGTCGATGCGGCGCACGGCCTCGGCGACGGCCGCCTCGTATTCCTCGGGGGGCACGGCGCCGGGTGCGAACGTGACGCGGGGCACGCGACGCTTCGGCGCCGGCGCGGGGATCGCGAGGGGAACGGATGCCGCGGCATCCGCTGCCTCGTCGTCGCCCGTCGCGAGCGAGATGCGGGTGACCCACGCGCGACCGTCGCGACGGCCGAGCACGAGCTCCGGCACGACGAGCACGCTCGTCGAGGCGGACTCGTCGGCGAACGCGAACGCGCCGAACGCGACGAGCCCCGTGCCGGGCAGCCCCACGCGGTCGTCGATGTCGGCGAGTGCAGCGAGCTCGATCCAGGTGGCGGCGGCGTCCTCGACCCGGTCGGGCCCGCTGGTCTCGATGCGCAGCGTCTCGCCGAGGCCCACGATGCCCTCACCGCGGCGCATCCAGAGCAGCGGATGCCGCGGGTCGGCGCGGGGGATCAGCGGAGCGAGCTCATCGACCGGCTCGGTGCGCACGACGAGCCGTGCAAGAGCGGCATGCGGCGCCGAGGCATCCGTGTGGTTCACCGCATCAGCCTACGCCGGGGGCCATGCGCAGCCGCTTCCGGACCCGAGCCCACGCGGCATCCGCACCGTAGACTCGAAGGATGATGCGCGCAGACCTCGGCAAGGAGCCCGAGCAGGTGTCGGCGATGTTCGATCGGGTCGCGGCCCGGTACGACCGCACGAACACCGTGCTCTCGGTCGGCAATGCGCCGCTCTGGCGCGTGGCCACCACGCGGGCCGTCGCGCCGAAGCCGGGGGAGCGCATCCTCGACGTCGCGGCGGGCACCGGCACGTCGAGCGCGAGTCTCGCGAAGTCGGGCGCATCCGTCGTCGCAGCCGACTTCTCGCCGGGCATGATCGAGGTGGGCCGGCGGCGCCAGGCGAACGTGCCGAATCTCGTCTTCGTCGAAGCGGATGCCACGAAGCTCCCGTTCGGCGACGACGAGTTCGACGCCGTCACGATCTCGTTCGGCCTGCGCAACGTCAACGACCCGAAGCAGGCGCTCGCCGAGTTCTCCCGCGTCACGAAGCCCGGCGGTCGCCTCGTCGTATGCGAGTTCTCGCATCCGCCGCTCGGGGCCGTGCGCGCCGGCTACCACGCCTACCAGCGCTACGTGATGCCCTCGCTCGTGAAGCTCTCGAGCTCGAACGACGACGCCTACGAGTACCTCAACGAGTCCATCAACGCGTGGCCCGACCAGCGCGCGCTCGCCGCCTGGATCCGCGAGACCGGCTACACGGAGGTCGCGTGGCGCAACCTCACCCTCGGCGTCGTCGCCCTGCACCGCGGCCGCAAGCCCGCCGCCTGACACCACGCGACATCCGCTCGAAACCTCACCGGTAGGCTGGGGGGCGTGAATCCGAGCCACCCGGTCGCCCGTCGAGGCTCTTCGCTCGCTGCGAACCTCGGCCTGAGCGAACGCGTCTTCGCCACGTCAGCCGATCGCGCGATGGCGAAGGCGATCGACGACGGGCTCGATCGGGTCGAGTCGGGGCTCGAACGCGAGGTGCGCTTCGCCGATTCGATCGCCGACGTCTCGACGCGCTACCTGTTCGAGGCGGGCGGCAAGCGGGTTCGCCCGATGCTCACCCTGCTCACGGCGCAGCTCGGCGCGGGCGTCACCGACGACGTCGTCACCGCCGCCCAGGCGATCGAGATCACGCACCTCGCGAGCCTCTATCACGACGACGTCATGGACGAGGCCGACCGCCGCCGGGGCGTGCCGAGTGCGCAGACCGTGTGGGGCAATTCGGTCGCGATCCTCACCGGAGACCTGCTGTTCGCGCGTGCCAGCCAGCTCATGGCGAGCCTCGGCGAGGGCGCCATCCGACTGCAGGCCAACACGTTCGAGCGGCTCGTGCTCGGCCAGCTGCACGAGACCGTCGGCCCGGCCGCTGCCGAAGACCCGATCGCCCACTACATCCAGGTGCTCGCCGACAAGACCGGCTCGCTCATCGCGGCCGCCGCGCAAGCGGGCATCATCTTCTCGGGCGCCGACCCGGCGTTCGAGGCGCCCATCATCGCCTTCGGTGAGAAGATCGGCGTCGCCTTCCAGCTCGTCGACGATGTCATCGACCTCTCGCCGCAGCCCGCCGAGACGGGCAAGGTGCCCGGCACCGACTTGCGCGCCGGCGTAGTCACGTTGCCGCTGCTGAGGTTGTCAGAGCATGCGAAGTCGGATGCCGCATCCGCTGCCCTGCTCGAACGCATCGAGCGTGACGTGATCATCGTGACCGACCCGACCGCCCCCGAGGCGATCGACACGAACACGCAGGCGTCGCGCATCGTGCCGTCGCGTGCGACCGTCGACGCGATCGTCGCGGAGCTCCGCGAGCACGAGGCCACCCGCGCTACGCTCGCTGAGGCGCACCGTTGGGCGCGAGAGGCCGTCGCGGCGCTCGCCCCGCTGCCCGAGGGCAGCGTGAAGAAGGCGCTCACGCGCTTCGCCGAAACGATCGTGGAGAGACAGAGCTAGTGAAGAACAAGTTGAGACTGGCGATCGTCGGAGCCGGCCCCGCCGGCATCTACGCTGCCGACATCCTGCTGAAGGCCGAGCGCCACTTCGACGTCTCGATCGACCTGTTCGATCACCTTCCGGCGCCCTACGGGCTCGTGCGTTACGGCGTCGCGCCCGACCACCCGCGCATCAAGGGCATCGTCACGGCGCTCCGCGAGGTGCTCGACCGTGGCGACATCCGCATCTTCGGAAATGTGCGCTTCGGTGAAGACATCACGCTCGAAGACCTGAAGAAGCACTACAACGCGGTCATCTTCGCGACCGGCGCGGTGCGCGACGCCTCGCTGCACATCCCTGGGCACGACCTCGACGGGTCCTACGGCGCGGCCGATTTCGTGAGCTGGTTCGACGGGCACCCTGACGTGCCGCGCACGTGGCCGCTCGAGGCCCGCCAGGCGGCCGTCATCGGCAACGGCAACGTGGCGCTCGACGTGTCGCGCATCCTCGCCAAGCACGTCGAAGACCTCATGCCCACCGAGATCCCGGCGAACGTCGCGGCCGGCCTCGCCGCCTCGCCCATCACCGACGTGCACGTGTTCGGCCGGCGCGGCCCCACCTCGGTGAAGTTCACGCCGCTCGAGCTGCGCGAGCTCGGCGAGCTGCGCGACGTCGACATGATCCTCTACGACGAGGACTTCGACTACGACGACGCCGCGCGCGCTGCGGTCGCCGGCAACAAGCAGGTCTTCGTCATCGACAAGGTGCTGAACCAGTGGCGCCAGCGCGAGGTCGGCCAGGCATCGCGTCGCCTGCACCTGCACTTCTTCGCGAAGCCCCTCGAGATCGTCGACGATGGCACCGGCAGGGTGGGCGCGTTCCGCTGGGAGCGCACCGCGCCCGACGGCGAGGGCGGTGTGGTGGGCACCGGTGAGATCCGCGAGCTGCCCGTGCAGGCCGTCTACCGCGCGGTCGGGTACTTCGGCACGCCGCTGCCGGGCATCCCGTTCGACAAGGACTTCGGCGTCATCCCGAACCATGAGGGCCAGGTGCTCCTCCACGACCAGGAGACGGGCGACAGCCGGCAGATGTACGGCGTCTACGCCACCGGCTGGATCAAGCGCGGGCCGGTGGGGCTCATCGGGCACACGAAGTCCGACGCGATGGAGACCATCCGCCACGTCATCAACGACCTCGGCAATTGGTGGCGGCCCGAGGCGCCGTCAGAGGAGTCGGTGATCGAGCTGCTCGAGTCGCGCGGCATCAGCTACACCGATCTCGACGGCTGGCATCGCCTCGACGAGCACGAGAAGGCGCTCGGTGCGGCCGAGGGCCGCATGCGCGTCAAGGTCGTGCCCCGCGACGAGATGGTCGACCTCTCGCGCGACGACGCGTAGCACCACGCGGGTTGAGCCTGTCGAAACCCCTGCGGGTTGAGTAGCGCCCGGCGAAGCCGGACGCGTCTTGCTATCTCGGCAACCCTCGGCGCACCATGAACTCGACCGCGTCGTTCATGCGGGTGGGCAGCAGCGCGGTTCCCGGATTCTCGCCCGCCCAGACCCGGAAGACCTCGTCGACGAACCCTTGACCGACGACGTCGACCCCTCGGAAATCGAGCTCGACTTCTGTGAATCGCTCCAGACCCGCCGTCAGTCGCTTCGCTTCGCTTCGGCTGATGAACTCGGTGCCCAGTTCGAACAGTTTCACGACGGGCCGACTGCGGGTGAATGCCCCGTCGTCATCCGTGAAACGACCGAAGAGCTCTCGGAGCGTGAGGTCGGTGTCACGCTCGAGGTCGAGCCGCACTCGAGTACCTTGAACGTCGCTGGTGCCGACAGCGATGTCGTCCAGATCGTTGTCGACGGTCCAGATCAACCCATTCGCCTCGATCGAGAACCTCGGCACAGCTTTCGATGAGAAGAAGATCCCTTCGCCCGAGTGACGTGACGGATCGGTTGTTCGCCGGCCCTTGGAGAGTTCTTGGATCGAGGCGAACAGGTCGGGGAGGTCGAGTTTGCGACGCATGTTCTCGAACACCCCCACTCCGTCGTCGGCGATCGAGACCGTGATTCGATCACCGTCTCGAGAGGTCACGCGCACCTCAGTCCCCTCGGAGTGGTCGATGGCGTTATTCACCATCTCGGTGACGGTGTACCCCGCGATCCGTCGCGCGTTTCCGCTGAGGTTCACGGCCTGATCGAGTTCTCGCCAGACGGCGTCTTCGGCGAGGCCGTTCAGCGGATACACCGCATCGAAGGTTGCCCGCGGCTCCCATTCGGGATCGTAGGCGCGATAGTCATCTCTCAGCTCGCCGCGCCGGAATCGCCGGTGTCCACCCTCTGTGTGGTGCGAACGCAGGATGCCGGAGTCCGCGAGTCGGCGCACGGTGTGGACCGGAATACCAAGAAGCTCGGCGCCCTTTCCAATGCTGATCAAATCCAAGATCAAGGCCCTCGCAATGTGAGATTCAGCCGCAACGAAGTTTGCAGCTACAGGAATTATCTCACAATATGGGTAGGTATTGTAAGAAAACCACTCGGGCACACCATGCTCACCGGCCTCAATTCTTACAAAACCTCCTCCTGCGACACTCCACACCGGCACTCAACACGGGTCGGCTCCGCCTCCGCGACCGGGCCGATGATAGCATTTGCTATATGAAGGAAGCGGCGGAGACCTCCGAGCGTCTGCGCGCTGATGCGCGCGCCGCAGACGAGCTTCACGAACGCTCCCGCACATTGCTCGTCGACGCTGTCCGCGCCGGCGCAGCGGCCGGGCTCTCCCAGCGTCAGATCGCGGCCGCCATCGGTCGCAGTCAACCCGAGGTCTCGCGGCTCTTGCGATTCCACGGCGGCTCGGAACTCGGGCGCAAGCTCACCCGGAACCGCAAGGCGATCCTCGAATTCGCCGCCAGTCGCGGGATCCGCAATGTCCGCGTGTTCGGCAGCGTCGCGCGGGGATCCGACCGTCCTGATTCCGACATCGACCTTTTGGTCGACCTCGCACCCGGAACGGGCCTGTTCGCGCTCGCCCGGCTGGAGAACGACCTCTCCGAGCTGCTGCACGCCAAGGTCGACGTCGTACCGGCCCGAACCCTCCGAGAGCACGTCTCCGAGCGAGTACTGGGCGAAGCGGTGCCGCTGTGAGCAGGACCGACGATGAGCTCGTCAGCGACCTGAGCATCATCCGCGACACGGTGGAACACGACCTTCCCGACTTCGAGGGCAAGCTCAGGCAGTCGATCTAGCGCCACGCTCCTCGGTGCCCGTCGTGGTGTGCCGTCTCGACGCGATGTGCAGAGCTGACCGGTGGATGCCGCTGTTCCCGCTACGCTGCACACCATGCCGCTCGCGACCGTGATCACCGCCGTGCTCGCGGTCGTCGCCGGTGCCGCGCTCGGCTGGTGGCCGCTCGCCGACTGGGCTCGACGGTCGATGCAGGGCGAGCGGATGCCGCAGCAGCTCACGGTGCGCATCGTCGCCGCCGCGACCGCCGCTGTGGTCTTCGGCGCGCTGGCGTTGCGCTTCGGCCCCACGTCGACGCTCGCGCCGCTGCTCGCATTCGCCGCCGCCACCACCGTGCTCTCGATCGTGGATCTCGCCGAGAAACGCCTGCCCAACGCGGTCGTGTTCCCCGCCCTCCTGGCCGTCGGAGTGCTGCTCGCTGCCGCAACGGTCGTGACGGGCGACTGGTTGTCCCCCGTCTTCGCCATTGCCGGGGCGGCGGCGATGTTCGCGGTCTACCTGCTGCTCGCGATCATCTCGCCGTCGTCGATGGGCATGGGCGACGTGAAGCTGGCGCTGCTCATCGGGTTGCTGCTCGGCTGGTTCGGGCTGACGGCATGGCTCGTCGGCCTGCTCGCCGCATTCGTTGTCGGCGGCGTGATCGCGCTGATCGCCTTGACTCTGCGCCGCGTGACGCTGAGCGGATCGATCCCGTTCGGACCGTCGATGCTCATGGGGGCGTTGCTGGCGGTGCTGTTCGTCGGGCCATGATCGGTGACAATCCGAAGGCCCGGAAACGGATGCCGCGCCCGTAGTCTGGCCCCAAAAGTGAGCATCCCCCGAAATGGGGCATGTGCCTCCGGATCGTTCCCCGATATCTTCAGGTACCTGCCGCATCCGATCCGGCAACCGCGCTACTCCTGTACCCGCAGGGGTGGCGCGGTGTTCCTGCTACCCGAAGGATTCAGAAAAATGTTCAAGACAATCGCACGCACTCAGTCCCTCATGAACTCCATCCGCCGCGAAGAAGACGGCGCCACCGCGGTGGAGTACGGACTTATGGTCTCGCTCATCGCCGTCGTGATCATCGCAGCCGTGACCGCCATCGGCGTCAACCTCGATCTCATCTTCGACGCCGTCGCCGCCGCGCTCTAAGCGTAGGCCACGATCGTCGACTCCGGCTCGGGGTCGTCTTCGGACGACCCCGCCTGCCGTCTCTCGAGGGAGCATTCTCATGATGCACAAGCGTCGAGGTGACGACCGAGGTGCTGCCGCGGTCGAATTCGCGCTCGTGCTGCCGCTGTTGCTGGTGTTGGTACTGGGCATCCTCGAGTTCGGCCGAGTGTTCAACATCCAGATCGCGCTCTCGAATGCAGCGCGCGAGGGTGCCAGGTACATGGCCGTGCATGACGATCCCGCTGCGGCTACCGGTGCCGCCATCGCCGCTGCCCTCATCGATCCCGAGATCAGCTCCGGACAGGTGAGCATCACCCCGTCAAGTTGTGACGGCCTCGAGGACGCTTCCGTCGAGGTCACGATCGACTACACGGTGGAGCTCATGACCGGCTGGTTCGGTGTTTCGTTGCCATTGGAAGGTAAAGGCGTGATGATATGTGGCGGTTGACCGGTCGATTCCGCTCTGAGCGTGGTGCGAGTGCTGTCCTCGTGGGCATCCTGCTCGTGCCCCTGATCGGCGGGGCGGCGATCACGGTCGACGTCGGCGCGCTGTACGCAGAACGTGCCCAGCTGCAGAACAGCGCGGACGCGGCCGCGCTGGCCGTCGCGGCAGACTGCGCGAAGGGCGGCTGCACCAACAACTTCGGCGTGGCGGCGCCCTACGTCGACGGGAATGCGAACGACGGCGCATCGACTCCCACCTCGATCACGTTTCCGAGCGCGACATCCGTGACGGTGGCGGTCGAGACGCTCGACGCGAACGCCGGCGACAACACCATCAAGCATCCGCTGGCGGCGGTGATCGGCTTCGACGCCACGACGGTCCATGCTCAGGCGACAGCGGAGTGGGGCGTACCAGTCGCGGGGAAGACGCTCAACCTGGCGATTGCGGAATGCGAGTTCGACCGGGCAACGCCGCAAGAGGGCTCCGAGAACCCCGTCAAGATGGTCATCGCGTGGCATGAGAACCAGCACAAGGACTGTCCCGGAACCAACCCCGAGGGCGGATTCGGTTGGCTCGTGGGCACCAACTGCGAGACGGTCTACGACCTTTCCGCCAGCGGAGAGCTCTGGGTCTCGGGTGAGACGGGTATCGTCGCGCAGTGCAATCTCAGCAACTACGTGGGTACGACGGTCCTGATCCCGATCTACTCCGACATCAGCGGTGTGGGCGCGAACACGAAGTTCCTCGTCACCGGGTTCGCAGCGTTCCACATCACCGGCTACAAGACGAGCCCGGGAAACCCGAAGAAGACCGCAACCGTCGATCAGACAGCCCCGATGTGCCTCGACAACAAGGGCAAGATCGACCCTTCGTGCGTGTTTATTCAGGGCTATTTCGAGAGGTACGTCTCCGTGGCGGAGTACTGGGAGCTCGGGACGAGCACCGGCGACTTCGACCTCGACGTTGTACACCTGATCGACTGATCCCCGCCTACCAACCGACCCTACGCAGTTGAGAACGACCAAGGCAAAGGAACCACCTGATGAAGACCCGGATCATCGGAGCTGTGCTGGCCCTCGTGCTGGCCATCATCGGCACCATCGTGCTCGTCGGCTACGTCCGCGGCGCGGACGCCCGCGCCGCTGACGGCGCGGAGTTCGTGAAGGTCTTCGTCGTCGACGAAGCGATTCCGAGGGGAACCGCGGGCGCTGCCGTGGGCGACTTCGTCTCGGAGAAGGAGCTCCCCGCGCTGTCGGTGCCGAAGGACCGGGTCACCGACCTGGCCGACCTCGAGGGGCTGGTCGCCACGGCGGCACTGCTGCCCGGCGAGCAACTGCTCGAGGCTCGCTTCGTGGATCCTGCCGTTCTCGCGGCACAAGGGGACGTCGAAGTACCCGAAGGGATGCAGGAGGTGACGGTCGCGCTCGACGTGCAGCGGGTCGTCGGCGGGGCCGTCCGGCCCGGCAGTACCGTCGGCATCGTCGTCACGAACAAGATGGAGCGGGGCGAGCCCACCGAAGAGGGCGCTGCGACGACGCTACCTGGAACGCGCTTCGTGCTCCACAAGGTGCTCGTCACCCGGGTGCAGGCGGGCGAGTCCTATTCCGCGAAAACCGATGAGAAGAGTGAGAGCAGCCCCGTCCAGGCCATCATGGTGACCCTCGCCCTGACCACTCCCGACGTGGAACGGGTCGTGTGGGCCCGCGAGATGCAGGAGGACAACGTCGCCGGCATCTGGCTCACCCTCGAACCGTCCAGCGCGAGCGAAGAAGGCTCCGAACTCGTAACCCCCGACAATATCCTCCCGTGACTCGCTACGCTCTGATCAGCAGAAGTGTCGAGTACGAGGCTCGGCTGGCCTCGCTGCTCGGCCCCGAGTTGACTGCGGTCCCAGGCCAGTACCTCACCTTCGGAACCGATGAGGTGCTCGAGCGGATCCCCGAGACCCCGCACATCGCCCTGCTCGGCCCGGTGCTGAACTACGAGGAGACCCGTCAGCTCGTCGGCGGCCTCACCGAGCGGTACCCCGAGGTCGGCATCATCGTGGTGCGAGAGCAGCGCGCCGATCTGGAGGACTGGGTCGATGGAATGCGACTGCACGCCGTCTTGGCTCCGGATGCCAGCGATGCGACCGCGCTCCGCCTCTTCGATCGATTGAAGGGCTGGCTCACCCAGGTCTACGGCACCGACACTGCAGCCGGAGACTGGGGCGGGTTCGCCGTCGAGGTCCCGGAGCCGGAGCCGGAGCGCGAATCGACGCCGTCGTTCGACGACCTCGCCGGGCTCGCCGTCGTCACGCCCATCGCGGTCAGACCGCCGTCCGCCGAACCGGCCGAGCCACCCGAACTCGAGTGGTTGTTCCCGGCCGCCCTACCTCAAGGCGCTCGGAGCGAGATCCTGGCCGTCGTCGCGCCGAAGGGTGGCCAAGGCAAGACGACGATCTCGATCAACCTCGCTGCCGCCCTCGCCGACGCCGCCCCGAACTCGGTGGTACTCGTGGACGCGGACGTGCAGTTCGGAGACATCGCGGCCGCTCTCGACCTGCACCCAGCGCACACGCTCGTCGACGCGGCGAGTGCCGCCGCCACCGGCGACGAACTCGTGCTCAAGACCTACCTGACCCGTCACGCTGACGGCTTCTACGTCGTGCCGGGTACTGCTTCACCTGAGCTCGGCGACGACCTCACCGCCCCGCAGCTCGGCGCCCTGCTTCGCAGCCTGGCGCAGATCTTCCGATACGTGATCGTCGACACCACCCCTGGTCTCGGCGAGCACACGCTCGCCGTCATCGAGAACGCCACGGACGCGGTCTTCGTGACCAATATGGGAGTTCCGAGCCTCCGCGCCATGCGGAAGGAGCTCGAACTGCTCCTGCAGATCGGGCTCCTCCCGAACAACAAGCATGTCGTGCTGAACTTCAGCGAGAAGCAGAGCGGTTTGTCCTTGCGAGACGCCGAGCGAATCGTCGGCGCGAAGATGAACGTCGTCGTTCCCCGCTCCAGTGCCGTGCTCCTTGCGAGCAATCGGGGTGTGCCGCTGTTGCACGCCGATGCTCGCGACGGTGCCGCCGTCGCCTTGCGCGATCTCGCACTTCGCATCGACCCCGCTGCGCACGCCCGGCGCAAGAGACCCAATAGAAGGGCGGTCGCAGAATGAAGCTCAACGAACGACTCGACGCCGCACGCGGAAATCGCCCCGGACGGTCCTCAGGGGCCGTTGACGAACCGGTCACGGTGAAACCGACGGTCGAACCCGATGACTCGCTGGAACTCATCACTTCGCCCGAGCAGGATGCCGACCGGGGTTCGTTCCTGGCGGTGCCGGAGCCCATCGTCGACCCGCTCGCCTCCTTCAAGGAGTCAGCCGCCCAAGATCTTTTCGCGCGCATCGGATCACGGCTGAACGACTCGTCGATGACGGAGGAGAAGCTTCACGCGCTCGCCCGCTCGGAGCTCGCCCAGGTCGTCGCCGCAGAGCAGATCCCGTTGACGCCGAGCGAGCGGGTTCGACTGATCGACGAGATCGCCGCCGATGTCCTCGGATATGGTCCACTCGAAACCCTGCTCGACGACGACTCGGTCACTGAGATCATGGTCAATCGCCACGATCAGGTCTACGTCGAGCGAGATGGCCGCATCTACGAATCGCACCTCCGGTTCACGAGCGAGGCGCAGCTTCGGCGGGTGATCGACCGAATCGTGTCCCGTGTCGGCCGCCGCATCGACGAGTCGTCGCCGCTCGTGGACGCGAGACTGGAAGACGGCTCACGTGTGAACGCCGTCATCCCACCGCTCGCCGTCAATGGTTCATCACTCACCGTGCGGAAGTTCGCGCGGACGCCGTACAAGGTCGACGACCTCATCGCGTTCGGGACGATGACTCGCGAGATGGCCACCGTCCTCGATGCCGCCGTCCGCGCGAAGCTCAACATCCTGGTCTCCGGTGGTACGGGCACGGGTAAGACGACCCTGCTCAATGTGCTCTCGGCTTTCATCCCCTCCACTGAGCGCATCATCACGATCGAGGACGCGGTCGAGCTGCAGCTGCAGCAGGATCATGTCGTGCGCCTCGAGTCACGACCGCCGAACATCGAGGGTCGCGGCGAGATCTCGATTCGCGACCTCGTGCGGAACTCCCTCCGTATGCGGCCCGATCGCATCGTCATCGGCGAGGTCCGTGGTGGCGAGAGCCTCGACATGTTGCAGGCGATGAACACCGGCCACGAAGGATCGATCTCCACGATCCACGCGAACTCGCCCCGCGACGCGATCGCGCGCATGGAGACGCTGGTCCTCATGGCAGGCATGGACCTGCCGCTCCGCGCCATCCGGGAGCAGGTGGCTTCGGCCATCGACATCATCATCCAGATCGGCCGGCTCAAGGACGGCACTCGGCGCGTGACGCACGTCACC
Source organism: Agromyces sp. ISL-38 (assembly GCF_018613935.1). Lineage (GTDB taxonomy): Bacteria > Actinomycetota > Actinomycetes > Actinomycetales > Microbacteriaceae > Agromyces. The sequence goes on from NZ_JAGGPF010000015.1 coordinate 95,122, forward strand.
GAGGTGCAGGGCATGGAGGGCGACATCGTGACCCTCCAGGATGCGTTCGCGTTCGACTATGCCGCGGGCATCGATGAGCACGGCCGGTTCCGCGGCCATGCGGCGCCGACCGGCGTGCGGCCGCGCTTCGCGGAGCACATGGCCGACCTCGGGATCACTATTCCGATGTCGGTCTTCCTGCCCGAATACCGGCCGATTCGGGAGTTCTGATGAACCCGACGTTCCTCTTCATCGGCATCGTCATGGCCTTGCTCGCGATGCTCGTCGTCGTGCTGTTCGTTCTGTTCCCCTCGACGCCACGGGTCAGCAAGTCGCGCCGAAGCGCGCCTGGCGAGCACGACGACTCGGCGCTCACAAAGCTGACCGATCGCACGACGGCGGCTATCGACGCCGCCACCCGCGGCCGGGACGGCAGCTTCGGATCCCATCGCCTCGAGCAGGCCGGCATCAAGATGCAGCCATCGGGGTTCATGCTGATGATCGTCTCCGCGGCAGCGGTCCTTGCCCTCGTCGCCACGGTGATCGCATTCGGATCGTTGTGGGCGATTCCGCTCGCCCTGGTGTTCGTTGCGCTCGCGCCGATCGGCGCAAAGATCCTCGTCGTATGGCGCACCAGCCAACGACGATCGACGTTCGGCTTCCAGCTCGATGACACGCTCCAGCTAATGTCCGGTGGGCTCCGGGCAGGGCACAGCCTCCTGCGTGCTATCGATGCGGTTTCGCACGAGACGGATGCCCCGACATCCGAGGAGTTCACCCGGGTGGTGAACGAGACGCGGCTCGGCCGCGATCTCGGTGATGCCCTCGCCATCACCGCGGATCGCATGCAGAGCGATGACTTCATGTGGGTAGCGCAGGCGATCGCCATCAATCGGGAAGCCGGCGGAAACCTGTCGGAGGTGCTCGACCAGGTGGCCAGCACCATTCGAGAGCGGAACCAGATTCGACGGCAGGTGAGCGCGCTCAGTGCGGAAGGCCGCCTGTCGGGCATCATCCTCATCGTGCTGCCGATCGGCGTGTTCTTCTTCCTCCTCTGGACGCAGCCCAGTTACTTCGAGCCCCTTTTGACGAATCCCATCGGCATCATCGCTCTGATCTTCGCCGTGATCCTCTTGATCGTGGGGTCGATCTGGATGTTCCTGACCGTTCGAGTGAAGTTCTAGGCAGCCTCTCATGACCCCATTCATCGGAATCATCGCCGCGGCGCTCACGGCCGTCGGAATCGGCCTGCTCGTCGGTATCCTCGTCGGTTGGAGGTCGCCGAAGGCGGTGGAGGGCGGCGTCGATGACGCCACCATGGAGGGCGAGCTCGTCCAACGCTCGACGTTCTCCGAGAGCCTCGTGGCCGCCGCCCCGAAGGGCTATGTGGGGTGGATCGACCGGCAGATCCTCTGGGCGGGTCGTCCCATCGGATGGACGGTCACCAAGATCTTCACCTGGAAGATCATCCTCGCCGCGGTGGCGATCCTGCTCGGGGTGCTCTTCATCTCCGGCGATCCGCAGCCCATGCGCTTCCTGCTTTCGACCGGCGCCGCCGCCCTCGCCTTCTTCGCGGCCGATGTCCTCATCAACAGTCGCGCACACGACCGGCAGGGTGCAATCCAGCGGTCGCTTCCCGACACGCTCGACCAGATGACGATCGCCGTCGAGGCGGGGCTCGGCTTCGACGCGGCGATGGCCAAGGCCGGCCAGAACGGCCGGGGTCCGCTGGCCGAAGAGCTGATCAGAACCCTGCAGGACATGAGCATCGGCCGGACGCGCCGGGATGCCTACCTCGCGCTCGAGCAGCGCACCAACAGCGAGGATCTCCGCCGTTTCGTGCGAGCGGTGCAGCAGGCCGACAGCTACGGTGTCGCCGTGGCGGATGTGCTGAGGGTGCAGGCGGGCGAGATGCGGATCAAGCGCCGGCAACGCGCCGAGGAGCAGGCGATGAAGGTTCCGGTGAAGATCGTGTTCCCGCTCGTGTTCTGCATCCTCCCCGTCCTATTCATCGTGATCATGACCCCCGCCGTGATCGGCCTGATGCGGGCGTTCAGCTGACATCGCGTCATCCGTCGCTCGACCGGTCCTGTCTCATAGGCTCGGACTGAGCGGCGGGGGGCATGATGAAGGAAACGGTCGACGCGGGGGCAGAGCCCCATCTGGCAACGTTTGAGCGCTGGCGGCCCGACGTGCTCGGCGAGCGGTTCGAGCAGCTCACCCTTCCGCTCGGCACCGACGATGAGGGAGAGGTCGTCGCGACCCTCGTGCGGCATCGGCCGCAGTTCTGGTCGAGGTTCCTTCGCGGCGCGGCGCGGCATCCGGAGCCGACGTGCTCTTCGTGCACGGCTGGAGCGGCTACTTCTTCAACCGCGAGCTCGCCGCGTTCTGGTCGAACGCCGGGGCCCGGTTCTTCGCGCTCGACCTGCGCAAGTACGGTCGCAGCCTGCGCCCGTGGCAGGCGCCCGGCTACATCGGCGGCCCATCATCCTGATCTGAGTGGCAGCGGCATCCGCTCGCTGAGTGACCCAGTTCCGCAGGAGGTACCGAATTCGGTCACTCCAGCGGAACGCTGGCCTCCGCTGCGGAGCGGTGGCTGCAGGCGGAGAGCTGCGCAGTGGTGGCTGCGGCGGAGAGTGGGGAGCAGGCTGCGGCTGTGGAGAATCCGCCGCTCAGCGGAAGTTCACGAACTGCAGCGCGACGTCGAGGTCTTTGCCCTTCAGGAGCGCCATCGTCGCCTGCAGGTCGTCGCGGCTCTTCGATGAGACGCGGAGCTCGTCGCCCTGGATCTGGCTCTTCACGCTCTTCGGTGCCTCGTCGCGGATGATCTTGTTGATCTTCTTCGCATTCTCGGAGTCGATGCCGGCCTTCATCGTCGTCTCGATGCGGTACTCCTTGCCCGAGGCGAAGGGCTCGCCGGCGTCGAGCGAACGCAGCGAGATGCCGCGCTTGATGAGCTTCGCCTCGTATACCTCGAGGATCGCCTTCGCACGCTCTTCGCTGTTCGCCTTGATCAGCACCTTGTCGCCGGACTGCTCGATCGACGCGCCCACGTTCTTGAAGTCGTAGCGCTGCGCGACCTCTTTCTGCGCCTGGTGGAGCGCGTTGTCGGCCTCCATCTGGTCGACCTTGGAAACGATGTCGAACGTTGAATCTGCCATGCCGCCAAGTGTAACGACGAGCGGATGCCGCGCGCAGGGCCTGCACGCGGCATCCGCTCGCCGCCCGCCTCAGCGCAACCAGACCGTGGTCGCCGGCGGCAATACGTCGCCCTCGATCGGGCTGCTCGCGAGCAGCACTTCGCCGTGCGGAAGCCGCGCGGCCGTCGAGCCGAAGTTCGTGAACGACCGCCATCCGCCGGGTCGCTCGAACGCGAGCACGGAGGCCGCGCCGCTCTCGAGCCACGTGAGCGACTCATCGTCCTGCAGGTCGCGACGCAGCCACAGCGCCCGTCGGTACAGGTTCAGCGTCGAGCCGGGGTCGGTATCCTCTGCCTCGACCGAGAACTCGCCGAACCACACCGGCTGCGGCAAGTGCGCGCTGCCGTCGCCGAAGCCGAACGAGGAGCCCGTCGTCGTCCACGGCAGCGGCACACGGCATCCGTCGCGACCGACCTCGACACCGGCGTTGCGGAAGAAGGTGGGGTCCTGGCGGTCGTGGTCGGGGATCTCGGCGACTTCTGGGAGACCGAGCTCCTCGCCTTGGTAGAGGTAGGCGCTGCCGGGAAGGGCGAGCATGAGCAGCGATGCTGCGCGGGCGCGGCGGAGGCCGAGCGACGCGTCGAGCGCGGGCACGATCCCCCCGGAAAGCAGCCACGCGGCGCCGACCTCGCCATCGGCGCCGCCCCCTGCGGGCAAGCCGTACCGGGTTGCGTGCCGCACCACGTCGTGGTTCGAGAACACCCACGTGTTCGACGAGCCCGTCTCGCGAACCGCGGCGAGGTTGTCGGCGATGATCGCCCGGAACGCGTCGGCGTCGAAGTCGGCGCGAAGCAGGTCGAAGTTGAACGCCTGCCCGAGGCTGTCCGCCCGCGCGTAGCGGTGGCGTCGGCTCGGCGCGACCCACGCCTCTGCGACCGCGATGCGCGGCGGGTCGTACTCGTCGAAGACCGCGCGCCACTCGGCGTAGATCTCGCTGAGCTCCTCGCGGTCCCACAGCGGGTGCTTGCCGTCGGCGGCGAGCAGCCGGTCGGCGAGCTCGGCTCGAGACGGCAGCGGGTGGGTGAGGTCCTTCGCGAGGCCGTGGGCGACATCGACACGGAAGCCGTCGACGCCGCGGTCCGACCAGAACCTGAGGGTCGTGAGGAAGTCCTCGCGCACCTCGGGGTTGGCCCAGTTGAAGTCGGGCTGCTCGGGAGCGAACAGGTGCAGGTAGAACTGCCCGTCGCCCACTGGATGCCACGCCGGGCCGCCGAACATCCCCTCCCAGTCGCTGGGCGGCTGGTCGCCGTCGGGGCCGATACCGTCACGGAAGATGTAGCGGTCGCGCGCGGCGGAGCCCGCCGGCGACGCGAGCGCCTCGCGGAACCACTCGTGCCGGTCGGAGGAGTGGTTCGGCACGATGTCGACGATGAGCCGGATGCCGGCGGCATGGAGCGCCGCGACCATCTCGTCGAAATCGGCGAGCGTGCCGAGCTTCGGATCGACGTCGCGGTAGTCATCGACGTCATAGCCGCCGTCGGCGAGGGCCGACGGGTAGAACGGCGAGAGCCACACCGCGTCGATGCCGAGCGCGGCGAGGTATGGGATTCGTGAGGTGATTCCCGGAAGGTCGCCGATGCCGTCGCCGTTCGAGTCCGCGAAGCTCCGCGGATAGATCTGGTAGACGGCGGCCTGGCGCCACCAGTCCGGATCCTTCGCGAGGATCGTCTCGGTTTCGGCTTGGGAGGTGAACGTCACAGGGTTCCTTTCTGAAGGGCGGTCGGATGCCGCGGGCCGGCGCTCCCGGCGGAGGGCCGGCCCGCGGCATCCGTCACTTGATCGAGCCTCGCATCACGCCGGAGATGACCCAGCGTTGCGCGAACACGTAGATGAGCAGCAGCGGCGCCATCGCCATGAGGTACGAGGCGAACGCCACCGTGTAATCGGTGTTGAACTGCCCTTGGAAGATGTACTGCGCCAGGGGCAGCGTGCGGGCGGCGGGGTCGGAGAGCACGACGAGCGGCAGGATGAAGTCGTTCCACGCCCAGACGCACGTGAGGATGCCGACCGTCGCGTTCATCGGCGCGAGCAGCGGGAAGATCACCGACCAGAACACCCGCCACGTGCTGGCCCCGTCGACGCGCGCCGCCTCCTCGAGCTCGATCGGGATCGAGCGGATGTAGGCGGTGTAGATGAACACGTTCAGCGACAGCCCGAACACCGTGTAGAGGATGATCAGCCCGGTCTGGTTGTCGAGCCCGAGCAGCGACGTCTGCTTCACGAGCGGCAGCATGATGATCGGGAACGGGATGAACAGCGCCGCGAGCAGGTAGAAGAACACGCCCTTGAAGAACGGCCGGTGGATGTTCCGGGCGATCGCGTAGGAGACGATCGAGTTCGAGAGCAGCGTGAGCAGCACCGCGCCCACGGTGATGAACGCCGTGTTCGCGAGCGCCTGCGGGAAGTTCGTGCGTTCCCAAGCCTCGCCGAAGTTCGCCCAGGCCCACGTCGTCGGCAGTTCGAACCCGGTGCCGCCTGCGAGCTCATCGGGCGTCTTCAGGGAGACGACGACGGCGAGGTAGAGCGGGATCAGCACGGTGATCGAGCACACGGCGATGAGCGCGGTGGCCCACCAGTTGATCTTGCGGGTGTCGAGGTCCTCGGCGCGGCGGCGCCGACGACGGGCCGCAGGACCCTCGGCGGTGTCGATCTCGTCGTCGAGGGCGATCATGCCCGCGGTCGTGGTGGAGCTGGGTGCTGTGGTCGTCATCAGAAATCGGCCTCTCTGCGCTGAAGGACCCGGAATTGGAGGAGCGAGACCACCGTGATCACGATCACGAAGATCACCGCGTTCGCGGTCTGGTAGCCGAACTCGCCGCCCTGGAAGCCGCCCCGGTAGATGAGCAGCGTGATGGACTCGGTCGCGGTGCCGGGGCCGCCGTTCGTCAGCGCGACGACGTGGTCGAACACTTGGAGGAATCCCTTGAGGCTCAGCACCATGTTGATCGTGAAGAACGCGCTGATGAGCGGGAACGTGATGCGCCTGAACTGCCGCCACGCGCCCGCGCCGTCGAGAGATGCCGCCTCGTACAGCTCGCCCGGGATGGTCTGCAGGCCCGCGAGGTAGATGATGATCGAGAAGGCGCTCGCCTGCCAGACGGCCAGCGCGACGATCGCGACCCACGCCCAGTCGGGGTTGGACAGGATGTTGTCGGCGAGCACCGGGATCGAGGGCAAGAGCTTCGGCAGCGAGTTCGAGAAGAAGAACTGGAACACGTAGCCGACCACCAGGATCGCGAGCACGTACGGCACGAAGTAGATGCCGCGGAACGTGTTGCGTGCCACGATCTTCGCGTTCAGGCCGAGCGCGATCGCGAGCGAGATCACGTTGGTGAGGATCGTCGCGACGATGGCGAATCCGAAGCTGAACCCGTAGGCCCTGAGGGCCCGGTCGTCCTGGAACAGGTTCACGTAGTTCGAGACGCCGATGAAGTCCCACGTGCCGTAGCCCGCGTAGTTCGTGAAGCTGAAGAACACTCCGATGAGCACCGGCAGGGTATGGAAGAACGCGAAGAGCACGATGGCCGGGACGACCATCCAGTAGTAGGCCGGAACGGCTCGTCCGAGCGCCTTTCGCCTCGCGCTGCCGGCGCCGTCGTAAACGCCCTTGCGTGTCCTGCGGCCCGTGACTTCGGGAATGGTGGTGGTTGCCATGATCAGTCTCCGCTCACGGTCGTGCGTGCGGCGACCTTGCGCCACTCGTTGTCGAGGGTGGCGAGCGCGCCGTCGGCGTCGCCGTCGAAGAGGAACTCCTGCACCGTCGGGATCAGCGGCACGGCCGGCGGGATCTGGTGGTCGATGAATCCCGTGATGCGCCCCTCGTCGATGAACGGCTGGAGTTCGGCGAGCGCCGGGTTCTCGCTCGGCTGTGCGTCGACGTGTGCCGAGAACATGTTCTGGGATGCCGCGAACTCGTCCATCACGTTCGCCTGGAACAGGTACGCGACGAACCGCTTCGCCGCCTCCAGTTTGTCGGTGTCGCGGCCGATGGTGACCGTGACGTCGACGCCCGAGACCAGCTTGCGGGCGTCGGGATCGTCCGTCGGGTACGGGAAGATGCCGGCGTTGAAGTCGGGGTTCGCGTCGAGGATCGGCGCGAGTGCCCAGACGCCCTGCAGGTACATCGCCGACTCACCGTTGGCGAACGCGGGATTGCCGTCATCGTAACCGCGGCCGCGATACCCGTCCTGCGCGAACGAGTACAGCTCCTGCAGCCGGTCGAGCGTGCCGCCGAAGTCCTTCTGGAACGAGACTTCGGAGTCCGGCCCGACTTCAGCGCCCTCGGCGCGGAGGTCGTCGAAGAAGCCGCCCTCGGCCGCGTAGGCGCCGAGCCCGTTGAACGCCGGCATCGTCGTCCACCCGTCGGTGAGGGTGCCGTAGAAGGGGGTGATGCCCGCAGCCTGCAGCTTCTCGCAGACGTCGATCAGCTCGCCCCACGTGGTGGGCACCTCGAGCCCCTGCTCGGCGAAGATGTCGCGGTTGTAGATGATGCCGTCGGCGTTCGAGACGTAGCCGAGCGAGTTCACCTCGTCGCCGTGGAACGTGCCGAGCTCAGCGAGGATCTCCTGTACCGCGGGGTTGATGTCGTCGAGGATGGGGTCGCCCGTGAAGTCGTGGAAGACGCCGGCCTTGGCGAGCTGGCCGAAGTTGCCCGACGCGTTCAGCGTGATCACGTCGGGGGTCTTGTTCTTCACGAGCAGCGTGCGGATCGCCGTGTCGGCGTCGGGCACCTGGTTCTGCACGACCCTGATGTCGGGGTTCTCGGCCTCGAAGTCGGCGATGATCTCGTCGAAGTCGGCGAGCGCCTCGCCCTTGAACTGGAAGAAGTCGAGGGTCACGACGTCGCCGTCGCCGGTGCTCCCGCAGCCGGCGAGCAGGAGGCCGCCGAGGGCGACGGATGCCGCGACGAGCGTTCGCCGTCGCTTCGCGCGTCGCCTCCGGTGGCTGTTCGGGCGGGTGGTGTCGTCCGTCATGTTGCGCCTCCTTGCGCTCGAGGTGGTGTCGGTGGCCAGTGGCCGGGTGCCGGTGGTCGGTGATGCGAGTGGTGCCGGTCAGGCGTCGCTGTCGTCCGGAACGGGGGTGCCGAGTTCAAGCAGCACGAGCTGGGCCGGGAAGAGCACAGGGGCCTGGAGCCCTGCGGTCGCGAGCTGACGGCCGGTGAGCGTGATCGGCTGCCGGGCCCACGCGAGCGGCGACTGGCCGGGCCCGGCGTCGACGCTTCCGGCGATGATGCGCAGCGTGTAGCGCCGGTCGGGGTCGAGCCCGGGGAGGGTGAATCGGCCGGGCGGGTACGTCACGCTCGTCGACACCTGGGTGAAGGTGAAGAGTGCGGATGCCCCGTCGGCGGCCACGACACCGCGCACGTCGCTCGTGGCATCCGCAGTGTCGCCGTGCACGAGCGCGCCCGAGTGGATGAGCGCGCGGTGCCGCTTGTGGAGTTCCACCCAGCGGGAGATCGCCGCGAGACCCTCGGCGTCGAGCCCGGCGAGGTCCCATTCGATGCCGAGGTGGCCGAAGAAGGCGATGCCGGCGCTGAAGTCGAGCGAGACCGAGCGCTGCGTCGAGTGCACGTCGGGGCTCGTGAGGTGCGCGCCCATCATCTCGGTCGGCACGAGGAGGCTCGTGTAGCGCTGGATCTGCAGGCGCTCGATCGGGTCGAGGGTGTCGCTCGTCCAGATGCGGTCGGTGTGGTCGAGGATGCCGAGGTCGACGCGCGCGCCGCCCGACGCGCACGACTCGACCTCGAGCTCGGGGTGGCGCTGCTTGAGCGCCGCGAGCAGCCGATAGAGCGCCGCGACGTTGTCGTGAACGCGTGCGCGGCCCGTGTCGGCGGCGCCGGCCTCGAGCAGGTCGCGGTTGTGATCCCACTTGAGGTAGGCGATGTCGTACTCGTTGAGGAGCGAGTCGAGCCGCTCGAGCAGGTACGACCACGCGTCGGGGTGCGCGAGGTCGAGCCCGTACTGCTGCCGGGCGGGAATCGGCAGCTCGTCGCGGCCGCGCAGGATCCAGTCGGGGTGCTCGCGAGCGAGCTCGCTGTCGAGGTTGATCATCTCGGGCTCGACCCAGAGGCCGAACTCCATGCCGAGACCCTGCACCTTCTCGATGAGCGGACCGAGACCCGAGGGCCACACGGTCTCGTCGACGAACCAGTCGCCGAGGCCTGCGGTGTCGTCGCGTCGGCCGCGGAACCAGCCGTCGTCGAGCACGAAGCGTTCGACTCCGACGGATGCCGCGAGCTCGGCGAGCTCGCCGAGCTTGCCGAGGTCGTGGTCGAAGTACACGGCCTCCCAGGTGTTGAGGGTCACCGGGCGGGCCCGCCGCGGATGCCGCGGGCGGGCACGCAACTCGTCGTGGAATCGCTTCGACAGCTCGTTGAGCCCGTCGCCCCACGAGCCGATCGCCCAGGGCGTCGTGTAGGTCTCATCCTCGGCGAGCAGGATCTCGCCGGGGCCGAGGAGCTCTCCCGCACTGAAGAAGGACTCGGCGGTCGGCGTGCGCTCGGCGAGCAACCGGTGGTTGCCGCTCCAGGCGGTGTGCACGGCATAGACGAGGCCGCGCTCGAATCCGAAGCCGGAGCGGCCTGCGGCGAGGAGGAGGCTCGCGTCGGAGCCGGGCCTGCCGCGCCGGCTCTCGCGCACGTGGCCGCCGATCGTGAAGGCATGCCGCTGCGGCGACCGCTCGCGAAGGTGCCGGCCCGTCGTGTCGAAGAGCTCGTCGAGATCGTGCGGCAGCGGGAAGGTCGGCGCGAGCGCGAGGAGCGAATAGGGCTCGGGCGAGCGGTTCGTGAGGGAGATCCGCTGGCGGAGGAGGCCGGCGGGCGTGACCTCGACGGTGATCGTCGCCTCGAGGCCGGCTGCGGCATCCGTGGCGGTGATCTCCGCGGTTCCGGATGCCTCGTCGACCTCGATCGCGGTGGTCTCGAGCTTGGTCGAGAACGAGCGGCCGTCGCGATGGCCGCTGAGCCCCGGGGTCGCGAGCCAGCCCGACGACTCCTGCGGGATGAGCGTGAGCGGGGCGGGCTGGTCGAGCCCACCCGAGACTCGTTGGGGCAGTGCGGCTACGCCGAGCGCCGCGAGCTCGGACTCGGCGAGATCACCCTGGTCGGCCCCCCAGTAGACGATCGCGGGGAGCGGCGAATGCCGGTCGTCGAGAATGACGCTCGTGCCTCCATTGCGCAGGTGGAAGAGCCCAGTGGTGCTGCCTTGCATGAGTTATTTCTACGACAGAAATAAACCGGCTGTCAAGACAGTGTTTACAGGCGTCCGCCGGGCGAAGACCGCCGCTGCGCCGCTCGGTTCATGTCACAATGAAACGAAATAGGCCAACGATGACCCGCCGAAAGAGAACCCGATGACGGATGCCACGACCACCGAGGCGAGCCGTTCCGCGCGCGAGCTCGCGCGTGAGGTGCTCATCCACGGCCCCATCTCGCGCGCGGAACTCGGACGACGCCTCGGCCTCTCGCCCGCGAGCCTCACGCGGCTCAGCAAGCCGTTCCTCGATCTCGGGCTCTTCGTCGAAGGCGCCGAGGAGCAGAAGGGCGCGATCGGGCGCCCGGCGAAGCCGCTCGACGTGCGCGTCGAGGCGCGACGGTTCATCGGCATCAAGGTCACGGGCGACGACGTCCTCGGCGTGGCCACCGACCTCCGGGCCACCGCGCAGGCGCGGGCCGCGCGTGCGCTCGGTGGGCACGACGTAGCCGCTGTGGTCCAGGCGATCGCCGCCGTCGTGCGCGAGGTCGCCGCGGCATCCGGAGCCGGCGACCTGACCGACGTCGCCGGCGTCGGCCTGAGCATCGGCGGCAACGTGGCCGGGCGGCGCATCGTGAAGCGGGCGCCGTTCCTCGAGTGGCGCGACGTGCCGCTCGCCGACCTCCTCGAGCGTGAGCTCGGCGGAGTGCCGGTCACCGTCGAGAACGACGTCACCGCGCTCACCACCGCCGAGCAGTGGTTCGGTGCGGGGCGTGGCGTGCCGGACTTCGCCGTCGTCACGATCGGCGCAGGCGTCGGCTACGGCCTCGTCATGCACGATCGCGTCATCGTCACACCCGACTCGGGGCTCGGCCTCGGCGGCCACCTGCCGCTCGACGCGAGCGGCCCGCTCTGCTACGACGGGCACCGCGGATGCGCCACCGCGATGCTCTCCAGCCCCAGCATCTGCGCCCAGCTCGGCATCGCCCTCGGCCGTGAGGTCACGTATGACGAGGTGCTCGAGCTCGCGGAGTCGGGGCATCCGCTCGCCGTCTCGATCACGACGGCCGCCGGCCGGGCGCTCGGCCGCATGCTCGCGTACATCGCGAATCTCGCGATGGTCGACACGATCGTGCTCTCGGGCGAGGGCATCGGGCTGTGGCGGGTCGCCGAGGGTGCCGCTCGCGAGGCGCTCGCCGCCGACCGCGACCCCGAGGCCTCACGACTGCAGTTGCACGTCGACGACGCGGGGTTCGTGTCGTGGGCTCGCGGTGCCGCGGCGATCGCGATCGAGGACGCGTTCGCGACATTGCGGCTCAGCGCCTGACGCCCGCTCCTCTCGAGCCGCTACTGCGTGGGTCGTGCCGTGCTCGAGCGCACCCGCAACTCGTAGGGCAGTGGAGTCGCGGCGGGCGCAGGGGCATCCGCTTCGGGCTCGAGCTGCTCCATGAGGATCTCGACGGCCTTCTCGCCCTGCAGGCGCGGGAACTGCGCCACGGTCGAGAGGCCGAAGAAGTCGGAGAGGTCGTAGTCGTCGATGCCGATGATCGAGACGTCGCGCGGCACCACGAGGCCGAGGTCGCGGGCCGCCAGGATCGAGCCGATGGCCATCTCATCGGATGCCGCGAAGATCGCCGTCGGCCGGTCGTGTGGCACCCCGAGCAGCTGCTTGGCGGCGTGGTAGCCGCCGCGGATCGTGAAGTCGGCGGGCGCGAACAGGCGCTGGTCGACCTCGATGCCCGCGTCGCGCAGCGCCGCCTCGTACCCGATGCGCCGGTTCGTCGGCAGGTGGAAGTCGAGGTCGAACTCGAGGTCGCCGCCGATGTGGGCGATGCGCGAGTGGTCGAGGCCGATGAGGTGCTCGGTCGCGAGGCGGGCCACGGCCACGTCGTCGATCGTGAGCGTGCGCACGCCGGGGATCGGCCCGCCGACGCCGACGAGCGGCTTGCCCAGATCGTGCAGGCGGGTGACCTCGCGCTCCGTGAGCTCGAGTGACACGGCGATGACCGCGTCGACCCGCTGTCGCATGAGGAAGTGCTCGAACACGCTCGCGCGCTCACGGCCGTCGCCCGAGAGGTTGTAGAGGGTGAGGTCGTAGCCGCTCCGGAGGAGCGACTGCTGGGCGCCCTCGAGCACTGACGAGAAGAACCATCGGTTGAGGAACGGAATGACCACGCCGATGTTGCGCGTGCGACCCGACGCGAGGCTCGACGCATTCGACGACACCACGTAGCCGAGCCGGGCGGCGGCCTCCTCGACTTTCGCCTTCGCCGTGGGCGACACGTGTCCGCGGCCGCTGAGCGCACGCGAGACCGTCGCGGTGGACACGCCCGCGAGCTTCGCCACCTCTTCGATGCCGGCCATGTGCTCCTCGCCCTCGGTTTCCCGCGCGATTCCCGCGTTCGGGCCCCGCTCGAATCCTAGCGGCGGGGCGCGCCGCTGATCTCTGGCGCACCGAATCGAAGTCTGCCAGCATGAACGCATGTCGAAGCGCCGCAGGGGAATCGCCGCAATGATCGCGGCCACCTTGGTCGTGTTCGCCGCAATAGGCACCGCCGCACCCGCGGCCGCTGCCGCTGCCGGGCCGGCGGCACTCGCGGCGACCGGCGCCGACGTGATGCCGTGGCTCATCGCGGGCGGCGTCGCGTTGCTGGCGGGCCTCGCCGCGGTGCTGGTCGGCGTCGTACGGCGACGGCGAAGCTGACCTGAGCGGGGCGATGCACCCGCGGTTTTCCGCCGACATCGAGGAAGAACTTCGACCGACGATTGCCGCGCCACGCGGTGCAAGCGTTGCCCCGCTGCGTTTTCGTGCTGTAGAAAGGCATGCGTCAGGGCTTGCACCGGGGGCGGCTTGCCCGCCGTCGCCATCGAAGGGAAGCACCGTGATGAAGTGGGTCAAGGGCATCGGCATTGCCCTGGTCGTGGTCTTCGCCCTGTTCTACATGATCTCCCGACCTGAGGATGCCGCGAACGCCGTGCAAGGCGCCGTCGGCGCGGTCTGGACGGCTACCGACGCGATGGGCCGGTTCTTCTCCTCGCTCGCGACATGAGCGTCTTGAGGTTGTTCGAATTCGACCCCCGGGTCGAGCGGCACCTCATCGCAGACGAGGGCGAAGTCATCATCGACGAGGTGCGCAAGCACTGGGCGGCAATCGTCGGTCCCATGCTCGAGCTCGCCGCCGCAGTGCCGTTCCTGCTGATCATGTTCTGGGTGCCTGCCGAGGCCCGGTGGGTTCCACTGGTGATCGCCTTCGGGCTGGCCGGCCACGCGACGTGGCGGATCCTCCAGGCCCGAATGGACCGTTTCGTGATCACCAACATGCGAGTGTTCCGCGTGCACGGCATCCTGTCGCAGCACATCGCCACGATGCCGATCGCGCGAATCCTCGACATCTCGGTTCGAAAGCCGATGGTCGGCCGCATCTTCGGCTACGGCCACTTCGTGTTCGAGTCCGCAGCCCAAGACCAGGGGCTTCGCGAGATCCGGTATGTCGGCTCGCCCGACGAGCGTGGCAGCTCCATCCAGCGGGTCATCCAGCGCTCGGGCCTGCGCGGGGCGGTCCGCCAGTCCAAGGCCGACCATGCAGGCCCACCCGACGGAAGCTGGCGCCGCGCATCCGCTCGCTGGCGCTGATTTCTCGCCACGCCTCTCGACGGGTATCCTTGACTGGCCCCCGGTCGTGTGCAGAACGTGGTCGGGTGCGACGGCGAGTTACCCAAGCGGCCAAAGGGATCTGACTGTAAATCAGACTGCTCAGCATTCGGGGGTTCGAATCCCTCACTCGCCACGTGAAAAGCCCCGGTCCTCGACCGGGGCTTTCGTGATTCTGGCGCACCTCGGCACCTCGGCCGCGCCGCCGGAGCCTGCCGGTCAGCGAGTCGGGCCGTCGTGAGCGGCGGCCACTCGGCGGGCCGCATCAGGGTGCGGCACCGTTCGATAGGTGTGCACGGATGCCGCTGCGAGCCAGGCCCATCCGACGAGCACGGTGAGCCACAGCGACGCCACACCGGCGGGCCCTGCCGACAGCGCCGCGCCGCCGAAGAACCCGAGGATGATCACGGCGCCGGCCACGCGGCATCCGATCGCCCACCCTCGCTCGCCGAGGCGAGCGCTGCGGCTGCCGTAGGCGATCGCCGCGATGCCGAGCGTGACGAATCCCACGGCGCCAAAGGCGAAGTGCAGGAGGCCCGACACGCCGAGCGTGGTCGCCATCTCCGAGCCGGCTGGGAAGCCGGCCATCGGGTCGGGCGGGAAGATGCCGCTGCCCACGAGGCACACGCCGTAGACGGCGACGAGCCAGCCGGTGACCCGGGGCCGGTCGGGCGCCCTCAGGAATCCGACGGCGGCGGCGATGACCATGAGACCCGAGAGGATCAGGTTCGTCATCTGGACCCAGCCCATGTCGCCTTGCATGAGCAGGCTGAGCGGATGCCGCGTCAGGTCGAAACCCGGATTGAAGGGCACCTGCACGAGGCTCACGATCAGGTAGAACGGGCCGACGACGACACCCCAGCCGAGGAGTGAGCGCGTCACGGCGGCTGCGCCGTCGAAGCCCTCGCGGCGATTGGCGCCGGTGGCGCGAGCTGCGCCGGGTGTTGCGGACATGACCGACCTCCGATTCATGAACTGCACTGATGCGTGTATTATTGCACGCGCGAGTGCAGTAGTACACTGGTGAGTAAAAGAAATCGAGGAACAGCGCATGCAAGTCCCGGTCTCGACCGACCCGCGCATCGAGCGATCGCGCGCCGTGATCCTCGAGGCGGCGGCGGCGCACTTCCTCCGGCGGGGGTTCATCGCCGCGAACGTCGACGAGATCGCCGCAGAGGCGCGGGTCTCGAAGCGCACCGTGTACAACATCTTCGGCGGCAAGGAGCAGCTCTTCCGGGAGATCATCGGCAACGCCATCGACACCGCAGAGCGCTTCTCGACCGACATCGCCGTGGAGCTCGGCGAGGCCGCCGATCCCGAGGGGGCGCTTCGCGACATCGGCGTGCGGCTCGCGAGCCTCGTATTCGGCGGGCGCGTCGTGCCCCTCAGGCGGTTGCTCATCGGCGAGACCGCGCGATTTCCAGAGCTCGCGGCCGACTACTACGATCGCGCCCCGGGCCGGGTCATGCGCACCATCGCACAGGCGCTCGAGCGATTCCGTGAGCGCGGCGTGCTCGACTTCCACGACGCCGACGAGGCGGCCGAGCACTTCGCGTTCCTGGTCATGGGAGCGCCGCTCGATCGGGCGATGTTCCTCGAGGAGCAGTCCGACCTCTCGGAGATCGAGCGCCGTGCCGAGCGCGGCGTCGACGTGTTCCTCCGCGCGTATGTCGGCGCGAGACGGGCGCGCGTGTGAGGCCGGTGCGTGCGGCGTAGCGTGAGGGGATGACCCTGCACGAGACATCCGACGCATCCGCCAACGCCGCCCTGCTCGAGCTCACTCGCAGCATCGCGATGCGCGCTGCCGAGTTCGCGCTCGACGCGCGGACCGCCGGCGTGAGCGTGGCGGCGACGAAGTCGACGCCGACCGACATCGTCACGGCGGTCGACCGCGACACCGAGGCGCTGATCCGCTCGCTCGTGCTCGAGGCTCGGCCCGACGACGGCATCCTCGGCGAGGAGGGCGTGACCCACGTCGGCACGAGCGGCCTGAACTGGGTCGTCGACCCGATCGACGGCACGGTCAACTTCCTCTACGACATTCCCGCGTGGTCGGTGAGCATCGCCGTCGTCGACGGGCCGGCCGATCCCGGCAGCTGGAGCGCGCTCGCCGGCGTCGTGGTGAACCCCGTCTCGGGCGAGATCTTCGAGGCGA
The DNA here is from genome assembly GCF_018613935.1 of Agromyces sp. ISL-38. Lineage (GTDB taxonomy): Bacteria > Actinomycetota > Actinomycetes > Actinomycetales > Microbacteriaceae > Agromyces. Next base: position 111,298 of record NZ_JAGGPF010000015.1, read on the forward strand.
GCGCCGGCGGGGGAGCACGCCTCGACGGGCGAACGCTGCAGGTGAACGCGGATGTCTCGCTCGGACAGTCGCTCGTCGGTACCGGGTTCTCCTACTCCGCCGAGCGGCGGCGCGCCCAAGCCGAGGTGCTCCTCGAGTTGCTCCCGCGGGTGCGCGACATCCGCCGCATCGGATCAGCCGCCCTCGACCTCTGCGGGGTCGCCGCCGGGCGGCTCGACGCCTTCTACGAGCGCGGCCTGAACCCGTGGGATCACGCGGCCGGCGCCCTCATCGCGCGTGAGGCCGGCGCTCACATCGGCGGCCCGCGGGGCGGTGCCGAGAGCATCGAACTCCTGATCGCAGCCGCCCCCGGGCTCTACAACGAGCTCGCGTCGGCGCTCATCGAAGCGGGTCTCGACGCGTGATTCCGCGGCGCATTCCGCGCCGTGATGCGGATGGCCCCGCTCTCAGCGCGGGTGGCTGCTGGAAATCTCCGTTCGCCTTGGCAAGGTCGTGGTCAGCGGGTAGTCTTTACCAATCCGTTATCTCGACGTGATGTCGCGATGAACACCTCCGAGATCCCCCGCTCGCCCCCTATGCCGAAGGTCCTTCACACGTGCTCGAGTCCCCCCTCGTGCCCGACGATTCAACGCCAGGCACTCAGGCTTCTCCGCGGCCCGAGCGACCCCTGACCCGGCGTGAACTCCGGGAGCGCGAAGCGGCTGAGGCTCGGCAGGCAGCGGGCAACAGCGGCATCGAGTCGGTCGCCGAGGCGGGCGCTCTCCCTTCGGCCGGTGCCGTTCGCGACGCCGGCCTCAACGCCGGCCCCCCTGCACCGCAGCCGAACTTCGATGCCGGTGCAGGCGCACCGCAGCCGAGCTTCGATGAGCTCTTCGGAATCACTGCCGGCGCACCGGCCGAAGCCGCCTCGACACCGCGGGCCGACCGGCGAGCGGATGCCTCGAGCCATCCGGGCTTCGAGCTCCCGTCCCGCCGCACTACTGCTCCCGCCCCCGCACGGTTCTCCCAGGCCGAGCCGGCCGACTCTCGAGTCGACCCGGACTCGGCCTTCGCTGTTTCCCGATCCGGAGCCGATCGCGCGTCAGAGGCGAACGCCTTCGACTCGCTGTTCGGCGGGCTCGGCGACGACGTCGTCGATGAGGCCGATTCGGCGAACACCGAGGCGAGGAGCGGCCGCAAGGCGCGCGCCTCCAAGCCGACCCGTGCGGAACGCAAGGCCGAAAAGGCCGCCCGAGCCGCCGGACCGCGTCGCAGTGGCGCGCCGACCACGCCGGTCACACCTCCGACCTCTGCCGCGCGTCCGTTCGTGCCGCCCGCGGTGCCGACGCCCGCCGCGCGTCCGTTCGTGCCGCCCGCGGTGCCGACTCCGGCCGCGCACGAGGTCGCCGCGAACGTGGCGGCTGCGGCATCCGCCGGCATCTCCGCAACCGTCACCGGCTCTGCCGGTGTGCAGTCGGCCGGTCAGGCGTCGCCGGGCCGATTCGACTCGCTCGACATCTTCGCGATGAGTTCGCCAGAACCTTCGCCGACGTCGGCAGCCGCGATGCCGTCGGAGGCCCTGATGCCGGCCGTCGACGCCGGGCGCGCTTCGCACCGCGAAGCGACCGCGCTGCTCGAGGCCGAGTCGCGTCGGCGTTCGTCATCCTCGTCTTCGTCCGGTTCCGGGCGCCGAACCAACGATCACGCGACGCGCGGTCATGCGCCGCGAGACCCCCGGTCGAACCACACCGGCATCCCGTCGACCCGCAACACCCGCCCGGCGCGTTCCACGACAGCGGCCGCTGCGACCACACCGCGGAGGCGCCGCGGAGGCGCCCGTGTCGCGAGCGTCGTCGCGATGAGCTTCGCCGCGCTGCTCGCCGTCGCGACATCCGTGCCGTCGCTCTCGCTGCTCACTCCCGCCGACGTGCAGGCCATGGCCCTCGAGAGCGCGGCGACGACCGACGGGCCCGACGCCCAGCGCGTCGAGATCACGGGCGGCGCGCTCGCGCAGAGCGTCGACCGTGAGGGCTACAAGGCCCAGTCGATCGAGGAGTACGCCAAGGCCGCCGGCATTCGCGCCGAGGCGACGTTCACCAACAACCCCGCAGGCACCATCCAATGGCCGTTCGCCGTCGGCGTGCACATCGGCGACCGCTTCGGCTACCGCGACTGCTACGGCTGCTCGACCAACCACGGCGGCCAGGACTTCAACCCGGGCCTCGGCGCCGAGATCCAGGCCATCGCCGACGGCACCGTGGCCGTCGCCGAGAACGGCGGCGGCTCACTGGGCGTCGTGATGATGATCGACCACATGATCGACGGGCAGCTCGTGACGAGCGTCTACGCGCACATGGAGTACGACTCCATGCGCTTCAACGTCGGCGACCAGGTGAAGGTCGGCGACATCATCGGCACCACGGGTGACACCGGCATGTCCACCGGTCCTCACCTGCACTTCGAGATCCGCCTCGGCGGCGTCGACGGCACGAAGATCGACCCGCTCATCTGGCTCTACGAGAACACGAACTGACGCCTCGACCTCGGCGGTGTTCACCGCAGCCAGCCGGCCTGGCGGCCGCCCGGTGGCGCTCACCTCAGCCGGCCGATGTCTCACGGCCGCGTGCGGCGCTGGCTGCCGCACTGACCGCACTCGCCCCCGCGCGCGGGCGCTGGCCGCCGCACTGACCGCACTCGCCCCCGCGCGCGGGCGCTGGC
>NZ_JAGGPF010000016.1 GCF_018613935.1 Agromyces sp. ISL-38
AACCAAAGCCTCAGCAGACCCTTTCGAGCCCACCTGCTGCCCCCACAGATCGTGGATCGCCTGCGTCACCACCCGGGCACCGCCCGCCGCAGCCGGCGGGGTCGCCTGCTTCAACGCCCCATACTGCGGAGTCGATTCCGGGATGCCGCAGACCGACGCATCCGCATCAGCAACCTGCGGGTCATCCGGCCACGCATTCGCGATGGTCTGCGTGTCGCCGTAGTACTCGTACTTCGTACCCGCGACCGCGACCGTCGCCCCGGCCGCGACACCGGCGGGCAGCATCCGTGAGGTTCGCCGGTTGTAATCGTCGGCATACCCGGTCGTCGTGCGCAGGTTCAGCCCCTGCGGGTCGAGCGCCGTCTGCGTCGCCAAACCCAGCCACGGCGACGCCCCATACGAGGTCGCGGTGCGAAGCGATGGCACGTCGGAGTTGTCCACCCCGGCAGGCGCACCGGCTTGCACTGAATCATCCGTCGTCGATGACGTCGCCAGATTGTAGGCCGGCTTCAGGGTACTGCCGGGCACCGCGGCGAATGCGGTGTCGCCTGGCTTCTTCCACGACAGGGTGAGCAGCTACCTCTCGGGCGCGGTGACCCCGTCGGCCGTGGTCCACCCGCCTCAACGTGGCGCGGAACCGCCAGTCCGAACTAGCGTGACACGCAACTTAGCCGCTAGGACGTGCCCGGAGACGTGACCTGGAAAATCTTGTCTCTCGTGAGCGCGCACTCAGCAGCTTCTGCCGAACAGGTGTCCCAGTCGAGAATCGGAACGCGTCAACTTCCACTCGAACAAGCCAGTGAACAGACGTACCTGGAAACGGAGGCGGCAACCGCAGGACTAAGTCGACTAAGGAACGTACTCCACCGGGACACCGAGCGCCCGACCGACATCGCGTATCACTGTCTCCGCTGCAGCATTCGACATCGCCGTGGCTGGGAAAAAGCGGTCGCGGCCCCCGGTTTCAATGCCGAGTACCTTGACATGTCGCCCCATGACATCGCCGTCCGCCCAGCGGTTCAAATATCCAGAGTAGTGGCGGACTAGGAGCTCAGTCACTAGATCGGTGTTGACCCGGTACGTGCGCCACCAGCTCACGATTCTGAGAGTCGACCCTTGGATCTTAACGCCGATCATCGTGGCGCGCAGGGCAAGGATCAGCCCAGGAAGGATGAACAGAAGCGTCGGCAATTGGATCAGAGCGATCATCTCAGCACCTGCGGCCAGAGCGCCGACTGACCCGAGAGAGACCCAGCCCAGGCCCAGGCTGAGGCCGATAGCACGAGAGACTCGGCCCACTGCTCGAGATGGCACGGGCGTAGCCATTGTTTGCCTTCCTTCCTGGCTCGCCGCCGGATCGATACGCTTCACCATGCGATGCTCCGACCGCCACGGTACTGAACATAGGCGGTGGATCGCGACGAACCGTACGTCGGCCCGTTGATAATGCCACTGACCGCGCGGCCAATACCGTAGCCGACCAGATTGCCAACCGCCGTGGTGGCCAGATTCGTCTTCCTGAGGTACTGGCTAGTGAGTTCGCGCCTGGCCAGAGTCTCGATCCGGCGGCCGGCACTCGCAAACGAAGCCGCCGCATGCCGCGCAACTTGACGAACACCAACCTTGAGTAGGGCCGTCGCCGCTCCGCCGCCTAGCATGCCGATCGCCGCCGCTCCCGCATCCGCCCAGCGACCCTGGGCCAAATACAAGCCCGTCTCAACCGCCGCACAAGCGGTTCCGACCGCGCCGGGAATGAATCCACATGCGAAGAAGAACGCTTCCCCGACTGCTGAATCGGTGACGGCTCGCGCGATATCCGACCACCACGCCTTGCCCGAGAGGTCGAACCGGTTGATGGGGTCGGCGGGGTAGTCGTAGTTGTTGGTGACGCCGCCTTCGACTGGGTCGACTTCGAGGAACCTGCCGAGGGCGGGCACGTACTGGCGGGCGCCCATCTCGATCGTCGCGATGCTGCCGGCGTGTTCGGTGAGCTTGCGGTGGGTGCCGAGCCAACCCCAGTCCGCGTTCCCGGGCAGCGTGTCGGGCCCGGCGTCATCCGCCGGGCCGGTGCCGATCTGCCCGGTGGCCGGGTCGACGGGTTGCCCGAACGGGTCGTACCGCAACACCCCCACCGAACGGGTGCCCGTAGCATCCGCGGTCACCACGATGTCGCCGTGCAGGTTCGGGTACGACCACGACTGGCCCGCACCGGTCACCGACACGGTCACGCCGCCGGGCAGGCCCAGCACCCGCTGCAGTACCGTGTTCGCCCCATCGAGGATCAGGTCTGGGCTGTCCCCGCCACCGGTGAACCCGTACCTGACGGTCAGGGTTTGCGGGTTCTGCGCGCCCGTGGTCTCGGTGCGGGCCACGATCCGCCCGGTCACGTCCCGCTGGTACTCAATGCGGGTGCCATCCGTCAGGGCGGTGCTGAGGTGCTGGTCGGACACGTCGTACTTCAGGGTCTGGTCGACCAGCTTGGTCGTGTTCCCATGCGCGTCATACGCCAGCCCGGATGCCGGGATCCCGGCAGCGACCGGGTTCAGGCCCGGACCCTGCGGGGTCCCAGTGACCGCGGTGCTGGTCAGCCGGTCGGCGTGGTCGTAGCAGTACGTCGTGGTCACCGCCGTGCCGCCGGTGGGGGTGTCGGTGCTGCTGGTGCGGTTCCCGTTCAACCCCGCACCCGTGTTCACCCCGCACCCGCCGGTGCCCGCGAACCCGTACGTCAGGGTGTGCCCGGGGATCACCGCCTCGCTCAGCCTGCCGGCGGCGTCGAACCGGTACTGGGACGCGTACCCGGTCGCACCGTCGGTGAGGGTGTTCGCGACGATCCGACCCGATTGCGACCGGTACACCGTGTCGGTGACCGAGGACTGACCGTTCGGGAACGCCCACTTGTACGACAGGGTGGCGCCGGCTTCGTTGCGTTGGATTGCGGTCAGACTTGCCCCGTTGCTGTACCCGACCCCGGACAGCTCGCCGGTCGTGTAGCTCGGATCGGCGAACTGGGTGCCGTCGACGGTGACGGTCTCGACCTGGCCGTCCAAGTTGAACGTGAGCTCAGTGGTCGACGCCGCACCACCCGGCGGGGTCACCGTCGACTGGATCGCCTGACCGAGGAGGTTGTACGACACAGTGGTCACCACACCCCACACGTCGGTGTACGACACCGGACGGCCGAGCAGATCAGTGGTCGTGGTGATCGTTCCCGCCGGATCCGTCGCCGCACTCTTCAACGGGTTCCCGCCGACAGCGAAGTCGAACACCGCCGTCCGCTCCGCCGCATCCGCGTACCCTGGGTACACCGTCTGTATGGCACGGCCCCGCAGGTCATAACTCGTGCACGTCCAACCCGTGTCACCGGTGCGTTTCGAACCCACCTGCCGCCCCCACAGATCATGGATCGCCTGCGTCACCACCCGGGCACCGCCCGCCGCAGCAGGCGGGGTCGCCTGCTTCAACGCCCCATACTGCGGAGTCGATTCCGGGATGCCGCAGACCGACGCATCCGCATCAGCAACCTGCGGGTCATCCGGCCACGTATTCGCGATGGTCTGCGTGTCGCCGTAGTACTCGTACTTCGTACCCGCGACCGCGACCGTCGCCCCGGCCGCGACACCGGCGGGCAGCATCCGTGAGGTTCGCCGGTTGTAATCGTCGGCATACCCGGTCGTCGTGCGCAGGTTCAGCCCCTGCGGGTCGAGCGCCGTCTGCGTCGCCAAACCCAGCCACGGCGACGCCCCATACGAGGTCGCGGTGCGAAGCGACGGCACGTCGGAGTTGTCCACCCCGGCAGGCGCACCGGCTGGCACTGAATCATCCGTCGTCGATGACGTCGCCAGATTGTAGGCCGGCTTCAGGGTACTTCCGGGCACCGCGGCGAATGCGGTGTCGCCTGGCTTCTTCCACGACAGGGTCAGCGCCGACGGGCCGGTGTCCTGGAAATACTGCACCCGAATCCTCGCGACCTGCCCCGCGGTCGCGGTGAACACCCCAACCGGGGATGCCGCCCAGGTTCCGGTACGCCAGAAGTCAACGGTGAGATTGTCGTCGACCCAGACCCGGGATCCATCATCCGAGGACGTACGCAACTCGTACACCCCAGCCGTCGGGAACGTCACCGTGCCCGTGAACAGCACCGACCAACCCGTGGCCGGGATCCCCGTGATCGGCGAGCCACCCGCCCACTCCTTGTTGATCGCACCATCGGCAACGCCCGGGATCCCGAGCGTGAACGCCTTGGGCAGCCCAGCCAACTGCACGTTGTCGTACCAAGCGGCGTTGAGCCCGGTCAGGCCATCGTCGTACCCGGTCATCGTGTGCGCCGGCGTGATCGGGCAGGGCTCGGTCGGGAGCCGCTTCACACCGAAACACTCCTGTGGTGCGGGCCCGTACGTGTCAGTGACCCGGTCGGACTGGTCATAGATCGTGGTCGACATCCGTCCCAACGGGTCGGTGCGGGACAGTACCTGATCCTTGCTGTTCCACACCGTCGACGCGGTCAGGCCCGACGGGGCCGTGTCCGACGTGGCCCGCCATCCGGCATCCCACGTCACCGTACGGATGTGCCCGATGGTCTGGTCCTGACCGGCAGCCTGCACCGTCGTCGTGCCCTGCCCGTACACGTACTCGTGCCACGGCTGCTGGGCGGTGTCCGCACCGTCAGGAGCAGCGAGGGTCACCCGTGTCGCACGGCCCTGTGAGTCGTACCGGATGCTGGTGCGATTCGCGTCCGACGCGGAACGCGAGGCATCCGCCCTCAACCAGTCGGTCTGCAGGCCATCACGCACCCCGACCAGGCGTCTGTTGTCGTACGTGAACCCGACCTCCTCACCGCCCGGATCCTGGATGCCGATCAGGCGCTTGTCCGCGTCATAGAACAGTCGAGTGGTGTCGGTCGTGCCGGGCTGGTGGCCCGGGTACACGATGCGGCACAGCATGCCCTTCGGGGCTTCCACGCTGCCCGTGACGGCGGGGCACGCCTTCGACGACCCGCCCGCGTCCGCGGTCGTCAACGGTGCCGCGACATCGTCGCCGCCATAGAAGAAGCGAACGTCCCGTGGCGCGTCCGCGGCCGCCAGCCGGTCGAAGACCCGCTTGACCAGTCCCGTCGAGGAGTACTCCACCCCTGGCGCCGCCGGCTTCTTCACATCCACCGGGCTGGTCACCTGCTCGATCGTGCCGTCGGCGCGGAAGACATGCACCACGCCGGCCGCATCGGTGAACGTCACCCTCCCGTCACCGGCAACGGTCATCGTGCCGGACTCCCCGGCAGGCGGCGCGTACCCGCCAGCGGACCGCTTCGTGAACGAATGCGTGCCGCCCGTGGCATCGATCAGCGTGATCGAGCCCTCCTCGACCCGCGCCTTCGTGTACGTTCCGAGATCTCCCGCGAGGATCGTCGACGACGCCCACCCGTCGGGCAGGATCTCCTGAGACTTCGTGAACCACGACGCCGGGACGGGGAACGGGGTGCCGTTCACGCCCTTCTTCGCCCACAGCTCGAAGTACGCGGGGCCGGTGACCTCCTTGAACTCCGCATTGAAGGCGACTGGTGCGATCGACAGCGTCTTGGCGGCACTGCTCCACGTCACTGCAGGGTTCACGGAGCTCGTAGTGAACTTGTCGATGACTTTCGTGCCACCCACCGTGACGGCGACGCCGTCGTCCTGGGTCGACCCGAAGTAGAAGTCGCCAGCTTCGTTGGGTGTCAAGAACCCGGTCCACCTCGCCATGAACAAGTCCGACGGCACCCCGTCTCCGGGAGATGCGGTACCCCACTGGAATGAGAGCTGCGTGTCGGTTCGGGTGAGGACTTGTTTGGCCGCAGCGAAGTCCCATGACTGTGCCTGGCCGGGCTTGGGCGTCGCGTCGAAATACTCACCCTTCAACCCCGCGTTCGACGGATGCTGCGAGTTGTAGCTGAACGACACGCCCATCGGCCCACCGACCGTCGACACCGTCGGCGACGCGAAGCTCACACTCGCGTTGCCGGAGGCGAGGTTTACCGACACCGGCCCGACCGCATCCGCCGGTGACACCCCGCCGGCACCGAGTCGCTTGTTCACCGTGAACTTCGCCACCCACGGCGTCGGTGAGTCCACCTGGTAGCCCTCATCGCGGGTGATCACCGTCCACGAGTACGTCGTGCCGTCCTGCAACGACCCGGCCGGCACCGGCCACGATGGCGTGGCCAACCAGCCCGAGTTCAGCACACCACCCGTTTTCGTATCCGACCCCGTCGTCACCCGGAACCAGTACTTCAGCGTGCGCCCGGCAGGATTCGCGGGCGCCGCCACCTGCAGCACCGGCTCGGTCGAGACCACCACACCCTTGTCAGCCGGAGACGCCGTCGCGATGTCGGTTCGCGGCACGTCCGCGGTCGTGAAACTCCACACCGCCGAGCCACGCTCCGAAGGGATGCCCCACCACCAGTTGTAGTTGTCCGCAACCCACGCCTTCCAGTAATAGGTCCGCCCCGGCAACAGCTTGTTCTCAGGCACCTGCACGATGTCTGACGACTGATAGCCCGTCTCCCAGAGCGTGTTCACATCGGGATTCGGATTCTCACTGACTTTGAACCAGTGAGACCCGATGGTCCCCTGCGGGAACGTGTACCCGGATACCTTCAACGTCGGCGTCAACGACGCATTCGACGACCCATTGACCGGCGACGGCGACACAAGCGTGCCCGGCGTGGGGAACTCCTTCCACCACACGTCCATCTCAACACCGCGGTAGTGCTTGTATGTGAAGTCCGCGACCTCGTGCCCAGTGAAGACGAGCCATCCACCGCCGATACCGCCGCGCACCCACTGCGCGATCCGGTTCGTCAGCGGGTCGCTGTCAGACAACCCCGTGCCCGAACCCCAGAGATGCGCGTAGCTGAGCCACTCCCCCGTCGAGTTGTAGGAGAAGTTCGTCGCGTGGTACAGGTTGCCCAACCGGTCCGTCGTGGTGCTGTCCGAAGACATCGCCCACATCGGAATCTCAACGTCCAACACCTGCTTACCGAACAACTGCTCATAGTTGAAATGCACCAACGTGCGCCACGTGCCGCTCTCGTTGGTGTTCCCGACCTGAATGCCAAGGTCCTTGTTGTACTGCCCGTTCGTCTTATATGCATGCGTCCCGGTCGCCGGCTGATACAACTCCGGATCCACCGACACCGGGTACACCCGCTTCGAACTGTTCAGCCACGACCGTTCGGCGGTGAGCGTCAGCACCCACGAATCCCCCGAACGTTCCACGTCCGCTTCGACATCGCCCTGCGAGTTCGCACGATCGCCAAGGGTGCCCGCCGAGTCCCACATGATTGGCCGCGGCATCACCAGCACCGGCGCGCCGGCCGGAGTCTCGAACGCGATCTCGCCGGTCTCCATCGCGCGGGGCACGAGCCCGCCGCTGTCGATTCGCCACTGCCAGGATGCGCGCCCCTCCCCGCCGGGCTTCTCCGAGAGAACGAACAACTCCTTCACCCCCGACGGGGTGACCTCGTACCTCAGGTCGGTGTTCTCGAACACGCCCGGATAAGTGATCTGGTCCTTCTCCGACGACCACGGCGTGAGATCCCGCTGCATGAGCGACGACCTCGCGTCAATCAGCGAGAACCCGATCTCGTGCGAACCGTCAGCCACCCTCAACAACGGCGACTCAGTCGCGTTCTCAGCGAACCACGGCGTCAACGGGTGTTGCACGACCTCCGCGCCTCCGAGGCCGAGCAACGCGAACGGGCCACGCCCCTGAACGTCAGTCTCGATCGGCTCCCATTCGCCGTCGACCTTGACGCTCAACGGGTCCGTCGACATCTGCGTCAACTTCGCACCATCGGGCCCGTCATACGTGATCGAGAACTCGTCGCGCTCGACGATCTCCGCCGAAGCCTTATCAAAGCTCTCGACCGACTCCGCGAACTCACCCTCCGTGTCCTCCGGCGTGATCTCCGCAGCAGACCCCGGCACAGGTTCGACCTCGCCGTCGGGAGGATTACTGAAGTCACCGAGCGCCGGCTCCCCACCCGACGGAAGATCCGCTTCCGGTGACTCCTCCGGCAGCAGCGGCGCAACATCACTCGGCAACTCCGAAGGAGCCGGCTCTTCCGCATACGCGGGCTGCACCAGCGTCCCCACTAGGACAACCGTCAACAGGCCACCCACCAAGGCATTGACAACTCGACGAGTGCTCGTGCGAACAGGGCGCGACGAAACGACAATACGTGGCACGGAACTCCTCGGTAGGGCGGCGGCGAGGTCACCTGCGGGCAGTCGTGCACTCGTAAGGGGAATGTACCGAGCCAAAGAACGGCAAACGAACCGTAGCCGCTGTTTCCATACCCCCAATCAGAGGGACACCGATAACGAATCGATCACGAGCCTTCGAGCAAGCGCCGAATGCCCGGCTCACGCCAACTGGCACCCGAAAAGTATCTGATCCGACGCCGGATCATCGACCCGCGAGCGCTCCGCCAGTTAGTCGAGGGGCTTCTCGAACCAGTGGTCGGCGTAGAACTCATCGTTGAACGGGGGCACCTCGATGTACCCGGCCGCACGGTACATCGCGATCGCCTCGGTGAGGCTCGCGTTCGTCTCGAGGGTCACGGATGCCGCGCGGTGCTCGCGCGCGGTCTGCTCGAGCGCCTCGAGGATGCGGCGACCCACGCCCATGTCGCGCACGTCGTCGTCGACCCACATCCGCTTGATGTACGCGGGTTCGGAGCCGTGGAACAGCACGGCTCCGCAGCCGATCGCCCGGCCGTGCAGGCGTGCGATGAGGAACCGGCCGCTCGGCTCGGCGAACTCCCGGGTGTCGGGGTGGAGGCTCTGCGCCGGGTCGAATCCGCCCGGGAAGCGCCGGGCGAGCTCGGCGTAGTAGGCCGACAGGCACGCGCGAGCGTCGTCGGACGCGGCATCCGCGGGGTCGACGGTCACGAGGCCCGCCTCGAGCAGGCGCATCGCGGTGCCCATCGCCTCGACGAGTCGCTCGCGCTGGCGAGGGCTGAGGGGTGCGAGCAGGGATGCCGCGAGCTCGTCGCTGCGCCGGTCGAGCTCGACGCGCTCGGCTCGGCCGGCCTCGGTCGGACGCGCGGTGCGCACGCGTGAGTCCGCAGCGGATGCCTCGAGGCCGACGAGACCCTCCCGCTCGAGGGAACGGAGCAACCGGCTGAGATACCCGGAGTCGAGCTCGAGGCGCTCGCGGATCTCGCGCACGTCGACGCCGTCGTCGCGCACCTCCCAGAGCACGCGGGAGGCGCCGAGCGATCGAGCGCTGCCGAGGTACTCGTCTTCGAGGGCTCCGATGCGCGCCGTGACGGCGCGGTTGAAGGCGCGGACGCGATCGATCGAGGCGCGGTCGAGCTGCTCGTGGGTCATATCTCTGACCGTAGTCAGCGATTCGTCGGACGGCAAGAGCCTTGTCGGATTGCCGGAGGCCGGCGGCCGTCGGGTCAGCACTGGCGGTCGACAGCAGGGCTGCGCTCAGTCGAGCGGCAGCTCGAGCACCCAGTCGTCTTCGACGCGGCCGCCGACCGTGAAGTGCTTGCGGCCGATCTTCGCGAACCCGTGCTTCTCGTAGAAACGGATCGCGCGGGCGTTCTCCTCGTTCACGCCGAGCCACACCGACGTCGCGCCGGTCGAAGCCGCCGCGTCGAGCGTCGCCGACATCAGGGGCGCAGCGACGCCCGTGCCGTGTGCGAGGGCGCGGGTGTAGAACTTGCTGAGCTCCACGACCGGCCGGCGCGTGAGTGCGGCCGCGGCGTCGGCGTCGCCCGGCTCGCCGCTGATGAGCATCGAGTAGCCGACGAGCCGGCCGTCGTCCTCGGCGACGAGGATCGCCCGGCGCTCATCGTCGAGGTACTCCTCGAAGCGCGCGACCGTGAAGTGCTCGGCGATGAACGCGGCGATCGCCTCCGGGGTCGTGTGGGGCGGACACGCCATCGGGAAGGTCTCGGCGGCGAGGTCGGCGAGCGCCGCGGCATCCGCTCGCCCGGCCGCCCGAATCGTGATGTCGTGCACGATCATCGATTCTTCCAGAGCGCCCGGGTGCATGACGGCACCCGGCGCTCTCCGACCGAGACGCCGCCACTGATGCTGAAATCGCATCAGTGGCGGAGTCACGCGTCCATCACACCCGCGTCGGCGTCGGCGTCGGCGTCGGCGTCGGCTTCGGCGCTGCATCCGCTCAGAGGTAGCGCGCGTACGCCCCCAGCGTGAGGAACGTCGGGAACTCCGGCTCGAGCGCGACATGCCGGAACACCTCGATCGCGTCGTCGAAGCGGTCGCCGTCGAAGCGCGGTAGGCCGGCGATGACGGATGCCACGACGCCCTCCATCCACGCGTGGTCGATGCGGGTGCCCTCGGCCGTGATGGTGTTCTCATTGAGCCACTGCCAGATCTGCGAGCGCGAGATCTCGGCCGTCGCGGCATCCTCCATGAGGTTGTCGATCGCCGCGGCACCGGTGCCGCGCAACCACGACTCGATGTAGCGGATGCCGATCGAGACGTTGTCGCGCACGCCGCCCTCGGTGACCTGCCCGCCGATCGACGGGATGTCGAGCAGCTGCGCCGCCGTCACCTCGACGTCGTCGCGCAAGCGGTCGACCTGGTTCGGCCGCTCCCCCAGCACCGCGTCGAACTCGGCGCGGGCAGTCGAGATGAGGTTGGGGTGCGCCACCCAAGTTCCGTCGAAGCCGTCGGATGCCTCGCGGCGCTTGTCGGCGGCGACCGCGGCGAGCGCGCGCTCGGTCACCTGCGGGTCGCGCCGGTTCGGGATGAATGCGCTCATGCCGCCGATGGCATGCGCTCCCCGCTTGTGGCAGGTTGCGACGAGCAGTTCGGTGTATGCGCGCATGAATGGCACGGTCATCGTGATCGACTTGCGGTCGGGCGTCACCCAGCGGCGGCCGCGCGAGCGGAACGTCTTCACGATCGAGAAGATGTAGTCCCAGCGGCCGGCGTTCAGGCCGGCGCAGTGGTCGCGCAGCTCGTACAGGATCTCGTCCATCTCGAACGCGGCTTGGATCGTCTCGATGAGCACCGTCGCACGCACGGTTCCCTGGGGGATGCCGAGCCGGTCCTGCGCGAAGACGAAGATGTCGTTCCAGAGCTTCGCCTCGCGGTGCGACTCGAGCTTCGCCAGGTAGAAGTACGGCCCACGGCCCGCCGCGATGAGCGCCTGCGCGTTATGGAAGAAGTACAGGCCGAAGTCGACGAGCGACCCCGAGGCGTGCATCGCGCGCCCCGCCCGGTCGTGGAACCTCAGGTGCTTCTCCGTGAGGTGCCAGCCGCGGGGCCGCATCACGATCGTCGGGGTCTCCTCGGCCGTGACGCGATACTGCTTGCCCTCGGGGCTCGTGAACTCGAGCTCGCCATGCAGGAAGTCGAAGAGGCTGAGCTGGCCTTCGATCACGTTCGCCCAAGCGGGGCTCGTGGCATCCTCCTGGTCGGCGAGCCAGACCTTCGCGCCCGAGTTGAGGGCGTTGATCGCCATCTTGCGATCGGTCGGGCCGGTGATCTCGACGCGGCGGTCCTCGAGGCCGGGGCCGGCGCCCGAGACGCGCCATGAGCGGTCGCGCCGGATCGACTCGGTCTCGGGCAGGAATCTCGGATCGCGGCCGTTCGCGGCGTCGACACGGGTCTGCAGGCGCGCGGCGAGCAGTTCGTGGCGGGTGCCCGCGAAGCGGTCGTGCAACTCGGCGAGGAACTCGAGCGCCTCGGGAGTGAGGATCTCGTCGTATCGCCCGCCGAGGGGCGCCGTCACCTCGATGCGAGGTTCGACGGTCTGGAAGCTGCCCGTCGCGGGATGTGCAGCGTGTGCTGCGCTCGCGGCGATCGGCGTGGCATCCGTGCGTTCGATGGTCATGCTGGGTGTGGTGTTCATGGTCGTGTCTCCTTCGGTGTGAAGCCCTGCCCGCCGGCGCGCCGCTCCGCCGCGCTGCCGCGTTTTGTCGGACATCGGCCGGTTTGCAGGACGCCTTGCGTGCTGTCTGTCCTACAAATCCCGAGATGTCCTACAAACCAGCGGGAGGCGAGTGGTGCTGGCAGCGGGAGTGGTGCTGGCGGGACGAGTGGTGCTGGCAGGTCGAGTGGGTCAGTAGTTGAACTGTTCTTCCTCGGTCGATCCGACGAGGGCGAGCGTTGCGCTGTTGGGGTTCAGCGCGGTGGCGATGCGGTCGAAGTAGCCGGTGCCGACCTCGCGCTGGTGGCGCGTGGCGGTGTATCCGGATGCCTCTGAGGCGAATTCCGCCTCCTGGAGTTCGACGTAGGCGCTCATGTGCCGCTCGCTGTAGTCCTTGGCGAGCGTGAACATAGAGTGGTTGAGGGCGTGGAAGCCCGCGAGGGTGATGAACTGGAACGCGTAGCCCATCGATGCGAGCTCGCGCTGGAACTTGGCGATCTGGTCGTCGTCGAGGTGCCGCTTCCAGTTGAACGACGGCGAGCAGTTGTAGCTCAGTCGCTTGCCCGGGAACTTCGCGTGCACGGCCTCGGCGAAGCGGCGCGCGAGGTCGAGGTCGGGCTCGGCGGACTCGACCCACAGCAGGTCGGCGTACTCGGCGTAGGCGAGGCCGCGGGCGATGACCGGCTCGATGCCGTTCTGCACCTCGTAGAATCCCTCGGCGGTGCGCTCGCCCGTGACGAACGGCTTGTCGCGCTCGTCGTGGTCGCTCGTCAGCAGAGTCGCGGCGAGTGCGTCGGTGCGCGCGATGATGATCGACGGCACGCCCGCGACATCCGCCGCCAACCGTGCCGCGTTGATCGTGCGGATGTGCTGCGACGTGGGCACGAGCACCTTGCCGCCCATGTGGCCGCACTTCTTCTCGCTCGCGAGCTGGTCCTCCCAGTGCACGCCCGCAGCGCCCGCCTCGATCATCTGGTGCATGAGCTCGTACGCGTTGAGCGGGCCGCCGAAGCCGGCCTCGGCGTCGGCGACGATCGGCGCCATCCAATCGCGGTCGTCGATGCCGTCGGATGCCTCGATCTGGCCCGCCCGGAGCAGCGCGTTGTTGATGCGGCGCACGACTGCCGGCACCGAGTTCGCCGGGTAGAGCGACTGGTCGGGGTAGGTATGGCCGCTCAGGTTGGCGTCGGCCGCGACCTGCCAGCCCGAGAGGTAGATCGCCTGCAGTCCGGCGCGCACCTGCTGCACGGCCTGGTTGCCGGTGAGCGCTCCGAGCGCTGCGGCCCACTTCGGGTCGTCCTGCGGCGTGAAGGCCGTGCCCGTGTTCTCCTGGATGAGCTGCCAGAGCTTCTCGGCGCCGCGCTTGGCGAGGGTGCGCTCCTCACGGACCGGGCCGCGGAGGGCGATGACATCGGCGGCGGTGTAGTCGCGGCTGACGCCCTCCCAGCGGGCGTCGGCGTCCCACTCGGGCTGCAGCTCGGCAGCGGTCTGGGTCTGGTCTCCGGGGCGGTTCTTGCTCATCGTGGTGCTCCTTCGTCGGTGCTGAGCGGATGCTTCGGTGCGGCCGTCGGCGCCTGCTTCGGCGCCATCCGGGGTCTCTGCATCCACTCTGCGACCGCTCGCAACCCACACAGCGACGATCCGGGGGGTGAACTTCCCGGGTTCTTCCGCGCTGCAGAAGAACCCGCGTGCGGAGCGCTCCGTCAGTTGCGCCTGGCGTGCCGTTCGATGAGCACGCGGACCTCGTCGACGAGTTCGTCGACCGGCCCCTCGACCACGAGCCCAGGGGCCACCGTCGTGATCGGCAGGTTCGCCACCGGCGAGCGATCGGCTCCGAGCGCCGCACGCCACGCCACGATCTGGTGGCCGGAGGCCACGTACACGATCCGGCCCAGGCCGACCCAGGCGTGCGCGGCCGAGCACATCGCACAATGCTCTCCCGAGGTGTACACCGTCGCGCTCGCGCGTTCCTCCGGCGTGAGGTGGGCCACAGCCCATCGCACGATCTCGAACTCGGGATGCCGCGTCGGATCCCCCGTGGTCGCCTCCCGATTACGGTCGGCGAAGCGCTCGGTGCCGGCCGCGTCGACGAGCACCGACCCGAACGGGCCGTCACCCGCGTCGGCGGCCTCCCTCGCGAGCTCGACGACGCGGCGAAGGTGGACGAGGTCGGACTCGGAGATGGCCATGACTCGAATCTGCCCGCGGAGGGTGGCGATCGTCACCCCTCACATGTGTTGCGGGCGTCCCGGCTAAGGTCAGGCCACCGAAGGGCCGACGCGCACTCACCCACGGCGCCCGTAGCGATCAGGTGCGGCCGCTAGAGTTCTCGTGCTCGACGACGGCGTCCGTCAGCGCGCCAACTCCGCGGCGTCGTCGATGCCACACGAACGCAGCAAGAGAAGGAGCCGATTGTGTCCACGCGCCTGACCGTGAGCAGCGCGTCCTGGGTGACGCCTGCCATTCGGCGCCTGCACTTCCGCGCCGACGACCTCTCGGCGTTCGCGGGGAGCACGTCCACCGACCGGTACGTCAAAATCATCTTCCGCAAGCCGGGCGTCGACTATCCCGACCCGCTCGATGTCCGAGCCCTGCGGGGGTGCTGCCTCCAGAGCAGATGCCCGACGTGCGCACCTACACGGCCCTGTTCCCCGACGTCGAGGCGGGCACCCTCGCGATCGACTTCGTGATCCACGGCGACGAGGGCATCGCCGGCCCTTGGGCGGCTCGCGCCGAAGTCGGCGACGAACTCCTCGTCAGCGGACCGGGCGGCGCCTATCTTCCCGACCCCGCCGCGGACTGGCACCTCCTGGTCGGCGACGAGTCAGCGGTCCCTGCGATCATCGCAGCACTCGACGCACCCCCCCGCGATGCCACGGCCCGGGTCGTCGTCCTCGTCGACGGAGCTGAGCACCAGCCCGACCTGCCGCTCCCCGATGGCGGCGCCGTCACCTTCGTGCATCGTAACGGCGGCGACGGCGACACAGACGGCGACGGCATGCTCGTCTCAGCGGTGCGCGAGCTGGTATGGCCCGACGGTCGCGTGCACGCGTTCGTGCACGGAGAAGCCCAAGAGGTCATGCACGGCTTGCGGCCGTACCTGCTCAACGAGCGCCGCCTGACCCGCGACCAGCTCTCCATCTCGGGGTACTGGCGCCGCGGGCGCACCGAGGATTCCTTCCGCGTCTGGAAGTCCGAACTGGCGCGCGCCGAAGAGCAAGAGCGTCCCGGCGGCCCCCGCCGCTGAGGGCGAGAGCGTGCGGGCGTCCACCGTCCGAAGACCGGACTGCCGCCGAGGGCCGATCAGGCGGCGCAGACCTCCCCGAGCGCGGCGACGCCGTCCACGAGGCTCTGGATCTTTGCCCCCATACCCGAGACATCGGCGTTCGCCGGGTCCTGGGCGAGGGTGCGCACGTAGCCGAAGTAATCGGAGGCCGCCGCCGCGGCCTCGGTCGCGGCCGGCAGGACCTCGGCGTTGGTCACCTGAGCGGCGCTGTCGTTGAGCGCGGCCTCGGCGGTGTCGAGCAGGGCGAGGCCCGCAGCCGGATCGGAGGTCATGGTCGTCATCGTCTCGGGGGTGTTGAGTTCGGCGAGCGCCTGTACGCCGGCCGCCATGATGTCGCAGGCCTCCTGCTTGGTCTGCTCGACGGACACGGCTGCTTCGGTCTCGACGGTCGCGACCTCTTCGGCCTTCTCCGGGGCGGATCCGCCTCCTCCGACCGCACATCCGGCGAGCAGCAGCGCGGAGAGAGCGAGGGGCGCGAGGGCGATGACGCGAAGTGAGGGCACGGTCTTCCAGTTCGATTCAGGCCGCGGCGACTCCGCGAACGTCTCCGCCATCCAAGCACAGAGCGGCATGGCGCGCTCTTCTCGAGCGCGTCATGCCGCGTTCACTCACTCCATCTGCCGCTCGGCCGCATGCTTTGCCTCGGTTTGGACTTCGGATGCCGCGGCGCCGCCCTCTTCCTTGACGGTGTCGACCGCTTCGGCTGCGCGCTCCTTCACGGCGTCGACGGCCTCGCGTGCGGGCTCCCGCAAGTGGTCGGCCGACTCCATCGCCACGTCGCGCACCGCGTCGACGAGCGGCGCTGCCGCTTCCTTCGCCTTCTCGGCGACGTCGCGCTCGGGCTTCGAGGCCGGCAGGAGTGACGAGAGGAGCCAGCCGACGCCGAAGGCGATGAGGCCTGCGGCGATCGGGTTGCCCTTCGTTGCCGAGGCCACGCGTTGCGGCGCCTCGGCGACAGCCTCGCCGGCGGTGTCCATCGCGTCGTGGGCCGACTCGGCGACATCCGAGGCGGTGCCCATCACACGATCGGTGACCCTGCTCACCGCTCGCCGCACCTTGTCGGTCTGGCGGTGCGCCATCTTCGCCGGGTTGACCTTGTCGGCGAGCGCGTCGACGTCCTGCCCGAGTTCTCGTCGAGTCCGCTCGATGTCGGAGCGGATCTCACTGGGGTCGCTCATCGGTTCTCCTCATTCCTTTTCAACGTGTCCGGGATCTTCTTGATGCTGTCGACGGTCTTCGGCATGCCGTCGACGGAGTCGAACTCCCGCTTGCCGAGGAGCGCGAGCACGACGGCGACGATCGCCCAGATCGCCGCGACGATCACGGCCGACCAGGCGTTGCCGACGAGGTAGCCAAGGCCCCACCACACCGCGATCGAGAGGAAGAGCGCGGTGAGCAGGCCGGCCACCCCTGCCGCGCCATACATTCCGGCGCCCTTCCCTGCTCGGATCGCCGTCTGCCTGATCTCGGCCTTGGCGAGCTCGACCTCTTGTCGCATGAGCGTCGAGACGTCGCTGCTGACCTCGGCGAGGAGGTCGCCAAGCGACGTGTTCGCGGCCTGTTGCTCCGACGGGGTCGGCAGGTCGGCGCCCGAGCCGTTCGTCATCGCAACCCCCCTCTCGGTTGGCTCGGGTGGCCGGGTTCACCGATGTGTTCCCCGAGGAGCGGCGCCCTCGAGGCATCCGTGCCCTCGCCGTAT
Source organism: Agromyces sp. ISL-38 (assembly GCF_018613935.1). Classification (GTDB taxonomy): domain Bacteria; phylum Actinomycetota; class Actinomycetes; order Actinomycetales; family Microbacteriaceae; genus Agromyces. The sequence goes on from NZ_JAGGPF010000016.1 coordinate 16,878, forward strand.
GCCGGCGGCATCGACGTGGTCGGCACGGCGGCGCGCGGACGCGTCGACCCGGCGCGCATGTCGCTCGCGGATCTCCCGGATGCTCCGGCCGTCAGCTCATCCTCAATGGGGGCCGTGAGGGCGCGGGTCATCCGGCCCGCTATGACACCGGCTCCGAGGGCGATCGCGAGGAACACGCCCGGACGGCGCCGGGCGAACCCCTTGACCTCTTCGAGCAGGGATCCCGGGTCGCGGGCCTCGAGCCACCTGGCGACGTCATCGGCGCTGCTGCCCGCTTGCCGAACGAGATCGGTGGCGTATCCCGACTCCGTCGAGCTCTCGGCCATCTGGGAGAACTGGCCGCCGACGGCTCGCAAGCCGCTCGCGACGCGTTGCTGTTGCACTGCTGCCTGGTCGCGGAGCTCGCTGCCCGCCTGGTCGGCGAGCTGCCGTGCCTGGCGGCGTGTCTCGAAGGCGACGGACTTCGTCTCCTCCTTGGCGACATCCGCCACGCGTCGGCCCGCCTGTCCGGCGTCTTCCGCGAGCATCGCAGCTTCGTCGCGCAGCTCGGGGGTGGTGCCCGCCGGCGTTGTGCCAGCGATCGTGCCCGCCGGAGGCGTCGTGCCGGTGGGAGGCGTCGTGCCGGTGGGAGGCATGGTGCCGGCGGGAGGCATGGTGCCGGCGGGAGGCATGGTTCCGCTCGGAGGCGTCGTGCCGGCGGACGACGTGCCGCTCGGTGGGTTTCCGGTGGGAGGCGTGGGGGCGTCTGGAGGCATGCTGTTCGTCATCGTTGACTCGCTTTCTCGGGTTACCCGCGCCCGCGGCGAGGCCGCGGAACGCCGGTCGGTACCGACACGGTAGGTCGGCGGTTCTCGCCGAAGAAGGCCTTGCCAGTTCGAGAAGCGCGGCGTATAACGCGAGCGGATCGCGGCGCATTGTGGCGGCATCCGACCCCGCACGCAACCGCTCCCGGAACGGATGCCGCGGGCGTAACGTCGCCCCTGTCGAAGGGAGCGACGATCATGCAGTACGGCTACAAGCTCTCCGCAGAAGGCTTCGGACCGCAGGAACTCGTGCGGCAGGCACGCCTCGCCGAGGAATCGGGGTTCGACTTCGTCGAGATCAGCGATCACTTCCACCCGTGGCTCGACTCGCAGGGGCATTCACCCTTCGCATGGACGGTGCTCGGGGCCATCGCCGCGACCACGGACTCGCTCGGTCTCGCCACCGGCGTGACCTGCCCGACCGTGCGGTATCACCCGGCGATCATCGCCCAGGCCGCGGCGACCCTCGCGCTCCTCTCGGACGGCCGGTTCACGCTCGGCGTCGGCTCGGGCGAGCGCTTGAACGAGCACGTGGTCGGCACCGGGTTCCCGGCGGTCGCCGAGCGCCAGGCGATGCTCCACGAGGCGCTCGAGATCATCCGGCTGCTGTGGTCGGGCGGCTACCACTCGTATCGGGGCAGGTACCTCCGCCTCGAGGACGCACGCGTCTTCGACCTCCCCGAGAAACTCCCGGTGATCGCGGTCGCTGCGGGCGGACCGGATGCCGCGAGGCTCGCAGCCGAGCTCGGCGACGGCCTCTTCGGCACCGAGGCGAAGCCCTCGATCCTCAAGGCGTATCGAAGGGCCGGCGGCGACGGACCGCGCTACGGCGAGGTCGGACTCGCGTGGGCGCCCGACGAGGAGTCGGCGGTGCGCGCCGCCCACGAGTCATCCCGTTGGTCGCTCACGGGCTGGAAGGTCATGAGCGAGCTTCCCAACCCGGCGAACTTCGAAGCCGCCTCGGCGCTCATCCGCGAAGAGGACGTGGCCGCAAAGTTGCCCTGCGGGCCGGATGCCGCGAAGCACCTCGAGGCGATCCGCGAGTACGAGCGCGCCGGCTACGACCACATCGTGCTCACGAACTCGGGCCCGGATCCCGACGGCTTCATGGACTTCTTCGCCCGGGAGCTCAAACCCGCGCTCGTGCGGTGAGCGCGGCGGCGCTCACCGGCCGGCCGATTCGCAACTCGGAGAAATTTCGCGGTTCTTCTGTTTGCAGCATCCGCTCGGCCATGTGACCATCGAGGAATGGTCATCGCCGATCGCACCGCCCAGACGGCTCTCGCAGCCGCCCCTCTCGCGCCTTCGGGTGCCGACGACCGCGGGCCCGACGAGGTCGACGCGCTCACGCTCGGCCGCCGCATCCGTGAGCGCCGCACCGCGCTCGGCATGACCCTCGGCGAACTCGCCACGGCGATCGACCGCGCACCCTCGCAGGTCTCGTCGATCGAGAACGGCAAGCGCGAGCCGCGCCTCTCGATGCTGCGCACGATCGCCCTCGCGCTCGGCACAAGTGTCGATGAACTGCTGCGAACGGATGCCCCGAGCCAACGCGCCGCACTCGAGATCGCCGTCGAGCGCGCCCAGCGCGGGCCGGTCTTCGCCGCGCTCGGACTCCCGTCGTTCCGCGTCGGCAAGGCGTTCAATGACCAGACGCTGCAGACCATCCTCACGCTGCACAACGAGATCGATCGCCTGCACCGCGAGCGTGCAGCGACGCCCGAGGAGGCACGTCGCGCGAACGCCGAACTGCGTGCCGAGATGCGCGCTCGCGACAACTTCTATCCCGAGCTCGAGGCGAAGGCGGCCGAGTTGCTCGAGGCCGTGGGGCACGCCGGCGGGCCGGTCTCCCACCAGCTCGTCGCCGACATGGCGAGCCACCTCGGCTACTCGCTGCACTACGTGGGCGACCTGCCGCACTCGACCCGGTCGGTCACCGACAAGCGCCACGGCCGCATCTACCTGCCGACCCAGCAGTCGCCTTCACGCGACTCCCGCTCGCCGATCCTCCAGGCCCTCGCGAGCCACATCCTCGCCCACGAGGAGCCGAGAAACTATGGCGAATTTCTGCGCCAGCGCATCGAGACGAACTACCTCACCGCCGCGATCCTCCTGCCCGAACAGGCCGCCGTGCGTTTTCTCACCGAGGCGAAGAACCTGCGGCGCATCTCGATGGAGGAGCTCCGCGACGCGTTCGCGGTGTCGTATGAGACGGCCGCGCACCGCTTCACGAACCTCGCGACGGCTCGCCTCGGCATCCCCGTGCACTTCATGAAGGTGCACGAGTCGGGCACGATCATCAAGGCCTACGAGAACGACGCGGTGCGCTTCCCTTCGGATGCGTTGGGTGCGGTCGAGGGAACGACCGTGTGCCGCAACTGGACGGCCCGCACGGTGTTCGACGTCGAAGACCGCTTCAGCCCCTGGTACCAGTACACCGACACCCCCTCGGGCACGTTCTGGTGCACGTCGCGCATCGAGAAGGCCAAGGAGGGCGAGTACTCGGTGTCGGTCGGCGTGCCGTTCGAGCACGTCAAGTGGTTCCGTGGCCGCGAGACCTCGCATCGCGCCGTGTCGCGCTGCCCCGATGAGACCTGCTGCCGTCGCGCCCCCGGTGCGCTCGCCGAGCGGTGGGCCGATCAGTCCTGGCCCGCGGCGCGCACGCCCACCTCGCTGCTCGCGGCGTTGCCGACGGGTACCTTCCCAGGTGTCGACCAGACCGAGGTGTACCAGTTCCTCGAGGCGCACGCGCCGCGCGGCTGAGCAGGGGCGCCGCCTCGCGAAGCGGCGATATCCGGATGGCGCTTCCTGGCCATTGTGCTGGCCTCGCAGGCCGCCCGGCCCGCCGAGGAGTGGGCGGCGATCAGACCAGATCGATGCGAAGACTCGACTCCGCCGTCGTCGAGCCCGACAGAAGGAGGCGCGTTCCCTCGATGGAGTCGTTGCCGCCGAGATAGCCGAACATCTCGCCCTCGTCGAAGTTGGGCGGCAGATCGTCGAAACCAGAGGCCGTGATCGAGGCACGGGCGCCGAGGCCCGCAACCTCGGCCGTTCGCCCGCGAAGCCACCAGCCGGTGCCGAATGGCTCGGCTCCGTTCACCGTCAGCTCGCCGTCGAAGACCAACTCGACGGCGTAACGGGTGGCAGCGCCGTCGAACGAGAAGTCGAGGCTCACCCCCGCGTCGTCGATGACGGCGGTCACGGTCGTGCGCAGCGACATCGGGTCGATGGCGCGGTTCTCGAAGTCCATCGACGCGAAATAGCGCCCGTCCGACACCGGATCGGACAGGTCACGGGGTGCGTCGGGCACGAGCGGCTCGTAGTAGCCGGAGCTGCGTGTCTCGCGCAGCACCGCGCCGTCGGGAACGCGTTCGAGGCGATCGGGGCGGATGCAGCCCATCGAGAAGAAGGTGGGGGCAAGGCGCACGGAACGGAGCACCATGGCGCCTCGGCGCGCTCTCACAAGGGTCGCCGAGTTGGAGAGCCCCGACGCGATGCGCCCTGTCTTGGAGAAGTCGCTGCCCGCGAAGATCGACGCGGAGACGTGTCCTCGGCGCATCCGCAACAGGCGACTCACGGGGTAGAACGCGTCCGTTTCGACCTGCGCATCGGTGGCCTCCGGCAGTCGACCGCCGATCTCCGGGTGCCGAACGAGTTCGGCGAGGTGGCGACCCGGGTGAACGAGCCCGCGCCGCACGATGTCCACGGCGAGGCGGGCGAGATCAGCGTCACCGTGCGCGATCGCCAGCTGGCGAATAGGTGAGAGGAACAGTTCGACGTCATAGGCGAGTCTCTGGTCCTGCCGTCGGGAGTGCACGTTCTCGACTTCGCCATCGTCTTCGACGAGGTGCGCGTACGCCCGCAGGTTCCGCAGCACGACATCGCGCAACTCGGGCCTGCCCAGATCGCGGGCGATGGAGAGAAGGCTGGGGTTCGTGACCTCGGCCGCGTAGATTCCGCTTCGCTCCGAGTACAGGCCATCGGCATCGATGTCGATGCCCTCGGCAAGCCAGAGCTCGGCCCGCGCACGCAGGCGCTCGTCGGGCCACAGGACGTTGAGGCCCGCGATCGCGCTCGCCACCTCCCAGCGGTGATTCGGGGTGTGCACCCCTCCAGTGGCCAGGGCGGGAGCAGCGCGAAGCGCGATCCGCTCGAGGACCTGCCGGATGTGCGACCACCCGACCTGAACGTCGTCACTGCCGCCATCGATGAGTGAGACACAGGAGCAGAGGTCATTGATCGTGAAGGCGGTGTCCGGCGGCGAGTCGATATTGCCCTCGCTCGAGAACAGCCCACTCGGGCCCTGCATGGTCACCAGACCATCGGCCATGATGCCGGCGGACTCCCGTCGCGAGGCCGTCTCGTCTCCCGGCATCGCGATATCGGTGGCGACGAGCACCAGGATGCCGCGCATGAGTTCGCGATGCCCGAAGCCCTCGATTCCCTCCGCGGCCAACTCAGCCAGTTCGGCCGCCTGCGTGCGGGAACCGGCGATGACGGCCGAGATGTAGTCGTCGTCGAGTGGTTCCGCGCCGAGGCCGAAGACCTCACGCTGTTGGTCCGTCAGCATGCTCATGCGCCTTCCCTCGCCCGAAACTCCTCCGCCGGCCGGATCCGTAGTGTCACGATCTCGAACGGTCGCAATTCCAGGTGGAATTCGCCGCCGGAGCGCTCAGGCCGAGGGTCGATGCCCTCTTTCAGCCGTTCGAGTAGATCGACGAGCCTGCACGATGCGACCGGGAAGGCGGCCGCGATCAACACGGCCGATCGCCGTCCTTCGCTCTCGTAGAGCCGCACGATCACGTCGCCCGAGCCATCTGCGGCGAGCTTGATCGTCTCGGCGATCACCGATGTCGTGCCAGAAACGGTCGGCGGGAGCGCGCTGACGAGGGGCTGCGGAACCCGGGCGCCGCGCACGATCCGCCCCGGGGCATCCGCAGATCGACCCGCGCGAATCGCGTCGGAGATCCCGGGAGCCACGGTGAGAGTGCTCGTGACGGAGTGCAGGCCCTGGTCGGCGTCAGGGTCGGGAAACCTCGGAGCGCGCAGCAGCGACTGACGCACCACCGTGAGTACTCTGCCGTCGGTCACCTCGCGCGTCACGTCGTGGCCGTAGACGCCATCGTTCGAAATGGCCGCCCCGAAGTCGGGTTCGCCCACGTGCACCCAGCGGTGGGCGCACACCTCGTAACGGGCCGCATCCCAGGAGGTGTTGGCGTGCACGGGCCGGGATACATGACCGAACTGCGTCTCGTATGAGGCCGCCGCCGCGTGCACATCGAGCGGAAAAGCCAGCTTGAGCAGCTTGCGACGCTCATGCCAGTCGATCTCGGAGCGGATGCGAACGGTTGGCTCGGCATCATCGAGCTCGATCCGCTGCACGATGCTGCTCGCACCGAACTCGCGCCGCACGATCACGGCCTCGCCGTCTCGTGAAACGGCTCCGTCGCGGAGGTCGCGCGCGGTGGCCCGATACGAGGCGTCGAGGTCCCAGGCGTCCCACTGGTTCGGCTCGTCCCTGTGCAACTGCAGCAGATTGGCCGGCCGGTATTCGGCGATCAGCTCGCGACCGGTCGTCTTGTCGAGCATGCGAGTGATCGTGCCGTCGCTGCCGACGACCACGGAGACGAGGTCGTTCTCGAGCACGATGCGCCCATTGTCGTCGCGGACGGTGACGTCGGAGCGACCCGAATCGGCATCGATGGCCGTTTCGGCGTCGAGAAGCACGCCCGCTCGTGCAGGAATCCCCCGCATGACGACGGGGGCGGCGTTCACGGCGATCCGCTGAAGGCCATCGCCCGTCAGCTCACGCAGGGCCGTCTCGATGATCCTCTCGGCCCGCTCGGTGGTCTCGGCATGGCTCGCCTCGGCCTCGCGGTGCACCCAGGCGATCGCCGTCCCGGGAAGGATGTCGTGAAACTGTAGCAGGAGCACTGCCCGCCACAGCTCGTCGAGTTCCTCGCCGGGGTAGTGCGCTCCGGTCAGCAGGGTTGCGGCGGAAGCCCAGGTCTCCGCCTCGGCGAGCAGCCGCTCATTCCGACGGTTTCCGCGCTTGGTGCGTGCCTGCGAGGTGAAGATGCCCCGATGGAATTCGAGGTACATCTCTCCCGACCACACGGGAGGGTCGGTGTACTCGGCCTCGGCGTCGACGAAGAAGTCGTGCGCTGTGGCGAAGCGCAGCCGCGGGGATCCCTCGAGGTCGGACTGCAGCCGGCCGGAGGCCATCATGTCGCGGGTGGGGCCTCCGCCTCCGTCGCCGTAGCCGAAGGGCATCAGCGATGTCGTCGCCACTCCGTGGTCGCTGAAGTTGCGGGAGTCGCGAGCGAGTTCCGTGGGGCGCATGTCACCGCTGTAGGTGTTCACGGGTGGAAAGTGGGTGAAGATGCGCGATCCATCGATCCCCTCCCAGAGGAACGAGTGGTGCGGCATCGCGTTGGTCTCGTTCCAGCTCATCTTCTGGGTGAAGAACCAGCGCAGCCCGGCCTGGCGAAGCAGCTGCGGGAGGCTCCCCGAGTAGCCGAACGAGTCGGGGAGCCAGCCCACGTCGGCGACCCGGCCGAACTCCTCCTGGAAGAAGCGCCCTCCCTCGAGCAGTTGGCGGGCGAGCGATTCGCCGCTCGGCATCGTCACATCGGATTCGACCCACATGTTGCCGACCGGAACGAAGCGTCCTTCGCGCACGCGCTCGGCGAGCCGGGAGAACAGCTCGGGATCCGCATCTCGCACCCAGGCGTACTGCTGTGCCGACGAGCAGGTGAAGTTCAGGTCGGGATCGCGGTCCATCAGGTCGAGTACGTTCGAGAAGGTGCGGATGCACTTGCGCACGGTCTCCCGGGTCGGCCAGAGCCATGCGGAATCGATGTGAGCATGGCCGGTCGCGACGATCCGGTGGGCGGAGTGGGCGGCCGGCGCAGCGAGGACCGGCTCGAGCACCGCGCGGGCGGCGGAAACCGTGCCAGCGAGGTCGTCCGGATCGAGTGCGTCGAGCGCCCGGTCGAGGGCCACAAGGATCGTCAGCCGTCGAGGGTCGGCGGCGCCCAGCTCGGCCATCAGACCGCGGAGGACGCGGAGCTCGCGCTCGAGCGACTCGAGCTCGACGTCGACCAGCCGCAGCTCGAGGCGACCCAGGGTGTACAGGGTTCCGGAGGGGGCCGTGAGGCTGTCGCCGAACGGTGTGGGGGCGAAGGCGAGCGGGCCGGAGAAGTCGTCGCCACCCGAAAGATCGGGGTTGGAAGCCGCCTCCACATAGAACTCGATCGTCTCACCGGGCGACGCGTCGAGGTTCACGTGGTGGTTGCGCGGCTCCAGTCCCTTGACCGCGCGTCCGGCTGGGGTGCGCACGAGTCCCTCGCACTGGAAACCAGGCTTGGACTGCGAGAAGCCCAGGTCGAGAGAGAGCTCCGTTCGGAAGTGCTCCTGCCCCTCCGGCCAGTGCCCAGGCACCGCGCCGACGAGGTGGAACCAAGTCGTTCCCCACGCCTGCCCCCACTCGGTGCCCCGACCCGAGGCGGTATACGACGCCTGCCTCGCCTCGGCGAACGGAACGGGTTCGCCGGGGGCTGTCCAAATACCGACCTCCATGGGCAACGATTCTGCGACGATCGCCGGCGGCAGGAATTCACTGAGGAACCGATCGACGCGGCCGGCAGTCTTCTCTCGATCACGATGCATGGCGGGGTGGGGCTTCTCTCAGTGAGGAGGGCCTGGCGAGGATCAGTCGCGCAGCCCCGTGTTGATGTCCGAGCTGGTGATGTATTTCTGGAACACGAGATAGAGCAGAACGAGCGGGATCATCGAGATGACCGACGCGGCGAGGAGGATCACCCAGTCGATGTTCTGCGAGCCGATCAACGTGCGCAGGGCGATCTGCAAGGTGAAGTTCTTCGGATCGCTCAGGATGATGAGCGGGAAGATGTAGTCGTTCCAACGCCACTGGAACGAGATGATCCCGAGCGTCAGCATGATGGGGCGGGCCAGCGGCAGCATGATCCGGAAGAAGATCGTGAGTTCCCTCGCACCGTCAATTCTCGCCGCGTCGAGCAGCTCTTGGGGAACCGTGATGAAGAACTGCCGGAACATGAACACGCCGGTGGGCGTGAGGATTGAGGGGAGGATCACTCCGAGGAGCGAGTTGTAGAAACCCAGGTCGCGCACGACGGTGAAGGTCGGGTTCAGGATGACCTCGCCGGGCAGCATCGTCATCGACAGGATGCAGAGTGCGAGCACCGACAGCCAGGGGGCGCGGTACTTGGCCAGGGCGTAGCCCGCCGTTGCGCAGAAGAAGACGGTGAGAACAGTGGTGACGCTCGCCACGAGCATCGTGTTGCCGAAGAAGCGCACGAAGTCGAGTCGTTCCCAGGCCCGCACATAGCCGCCGGCTGTCCACTCCCTGGGCAGGAAGGAGAGCGGATAGGTGAAGAGTTCGCCTCCCCCCTTGAACGACGAGAGAAGGAACCACAGCAGCGGGAAGGCGACGAGGATGGCCAGGACCCAGAGCATGGTGGTCGGAAGTATGGAGCGGCGGAACTCGCCGGACTTCCGGCGCTTCAGCGGTCGCGGGGCGAGACCCGACAGGGATGCCGTGGGGGAGGAAGTCGAGGTCGCCATTACGAATTGGCCTTCCGGCTGATCGCGATCTGGAGGAGCGCGATGATCATCAGGATTACGAGGAGAACCATCGAGGCCGCGCTTGCGTAGCCCACATCCGACTGGCCGAAGCCGGTCTTGTAGATGTACTGCACGATCAGCTGGTTCGCTGTGCCCGGGCCACCGTTGTTCAGTGCCTGGATCATCGCGAACTCCTTCATCTGACCCAGGGTCATCAACAGGACGACGAGAACGGATGTCGGGGCGATGCCCGGAAGGGTGATCGAGACGAAACGCTGCCAGGCGTTGGCGCCGTCGAGCTGGGCGGCTTCGTAGTAGGAGGTCGGCACGTTGTTGATGGCCGCGATGAACAGGAGCATGTTGAAGGCGGCGCCGGCCCACGACGACGCCAGGATCACCACCATGAGCGAGAGGTTCGCGTCAGACGACCACGGGACCGCGCCACCGCCGAGCGAGGTGATCACGAAGTTCACGAAGCCGAAGTTCTCACCGAACATCCAGCGCCAGATGACTCCGGTGACGATGGGCGACACCAGCCACGGCAGGAAGAAGATGATGCGGGCCGCCGTTTTCCCGCGGGCCCTCAGGTTGGTCAGGGCCACCGCGAGGGCGAGGGACAGGGCGTAGCCGAGGGGAACGGAGAAGGCCGTGTAGATGAAGGTGCGTCCGAGCGCCGCGTAGAACGTCGGATCGCTGGCGAGCCTGGTGTAGTTGTCGAGGCCGATGAATGTCATCGGTCCGAAGCCGCGGTACGAGGTGAACGAGTAGGCGAGCCCGAGAATGCCCGGCCACAAGAAGAACAGGGCGAAAAGCACGATGACTCCGGCCGAGAGCAGCAGCGGGGTCAGGCCGTATCGGCGTCGGGGTCGGCGTCGATGAGGGGGCTTGTAGCCGGTGCCGCTCAGGACCGACGAATCCGCGGCCGCGGGGCTGGCGACGCTGTGCATCGTGCTGGTCATGGTCTCTCCTCGGGAGGGCGGGTCTGTGCGGTCATCGGGGGCTGTCGGATGCGGCCGGCGTCCCGGTGCGCCTCATCGGCGCACCGGGACGGCAGCTCAGCGGAGCCCGGCCTTCGTCGACGCGATGATCGCGTCGACCGTCTGGTCGATCGTCTGCTCGCCACTGAGGTACCTGACCGTCTCGTCCTTCAGAGGCTCGACGTCCATGCTCTTGCCCTCGTAGCCCTGGCGCAGCTGGTCCGTCGTCTGCACGGCCGAGACGGCGGGCGATGCAGCGATCTCCGCGTTGTACAAGGCGAACGCATACGCGTCCTTCGGGTAGTTCACGGTGAGGCCGCTCACGGAGGGCAGGCAGCCGGCGATCTCGCAGTACTCGGTGTAGTTCTCAGGCGAGTAGAGCCAGGAGATGAACTTCTTGGTCTCGTCGTCCTTGCCCTGCCCGCTGAAGCCCACGATCCAGGACGCCGCGCCGTAGTTGGTCGCCTTGACCGGCTGCTGTGGGGTCGGAACCGATGCCCACCCGAAGTCGGTGATGTTCGCCTGGAAGTCGGCGATCTGCCACACACCCGAATAGTAGGCGGCAACCTGTCCGCTCTTGAACGTCGCACTCGCGTCCTCACCAGCGGTCCAGACGGACTTGGGCATGAAGCCGTCGTCGTTCATTCCCTTGAAGAACTCGAGCGCCGTCTTGCCCTCGTCATCGAACGAGATGGAGTCGCCGTCCTGGACGACTCCCTCGCTGCCGAACTCGTAGAGGAAAGAACGAAGGCGGTGCGCCGATGGGTCCATCGTGAGTCCGTACTGGGCTCCGGTGGCGGTCTGCACCTGCTTGGCCTTAGCCACGAACTCGTCCCAGGTCCAGGTCTGGCTCACATCGGTCGGGTAGCTCACTCCTGCCTTGTCCCATAGGTCCTTGTTGATGAACATTCCCACCGACGTGAGGCTCGAGGGGAGCGCCTTGACCTTGCCGTCCGCCGGGTCCTCGACCGTGAGCGTGGGCAGCACATTGTCCTCCTTGGCGATGCTCGAGAGGTCGAGGAGCTGGTCCTTCCACAGCGGGTCGACGTTCGCCGCGGCTGCGATGTTGGGCAGGTCATTCGCCTGGGCGCTGTTCCGCAGGCGCGTGGTGAGGTCGTCACCGGGCACATCCACGATCTCGACCTTCGTCCCGGTCTCTTCGAAGTATTTGTCGGCCATCTTCTGGTAGCCGCCCCCCTGCGTTCCGTCTCCTGAGAGCACGAATTGCAGTGGCGCTGACTCGTCGGACGACGGGGAGGAGCACGCGGCCAGGGAAGCCAGCAGCGCACCGGCAGCGACAACCGTCACGGCGACGCGAATTCTGTTATTCACAGGGGACCTTTCGTTGGGCGGGAGCGGGCGAAGCGCTGCAGAACACCACTTCGGGTTGGTCTTTTCTATCAGTGCAATAGTTATCTGGTCAACGCACAATGTGAGCACCGGGCGAAATTCTTCCGCAAGAAATGCGCGTTTACATGCCAGACATTTTCGGGCTCACTCCGTAACGGTGAGCGCAGAGGCGGCTTGCGGAAACCGTCCAAGGCGTGCTTTATTGTCACTATGAGGCAATGGTGCGCCGATCGCCTCGCGAAAGGATCGACCCTCCTCACCAGCAACAGACGATTGATCAGAAGCGGAGAGTCGTGCCCGAGAGTCCCCGGCCGCCGAGCCACCCGTCGTCGAGCGCCGATTCCGTCGAGAACACGGCGATCCTCTCCGTCGTCGGCATCGATGTCGGAGGAACGAAGACGCATATCCGCGTCGTCGACACCGCTGGAACGGTCGCCGAGAGTGTTATCCCCTCCGACCACTGGCGGCGCGGCTCGCTCTTCTCCGACGAAGGCAATTTCGACAGGCTCGGGGCCGTGGTCCGCTCACTCGGCGCTGTCACCGGCGACACGATCGTCGTGGCCGGGGTGCACGGCTGCGACACCGCCGAGCAGATGGCACGGGCGACCGCTCGGATCGAAGAGGTGCTCGACGCGAGCGTCACCGTGGTGAACGACGCGCTCCTGCTGCACCACGCCACGGGCATCCGGCCCACCATCGAGATGATCGTCGGCACGGGCGCCGTGATCAGTGGCACCACCACCGATGGTGTTCGAGTGACAGTCGACGGCTACGGGTGGCCCCTGGGCGACAGGGGAAGCTCGCACGATCTTGTGTCTGCTGCGCTTCGCGCCACACTCGGCGCGTGGGACAGGGGCGAAGGGGGCGCCGACCCCCTGTACCCGGCGATGCTCGCCGCGTTCCAGGCCGGGGATTCCGCGGAGCTGGCTGAACGCACGTCGCTCCTGGCCAACGGAACGGCCTGGGGAGTGCACGCGTCCGTGGTCTTCGACCAGGCCGAGGCCGGCTCCCGCACCGCCGCGAGTATCGTCGATGCCGCTGCAGCGGATCTCGCCCGCGGTGTGGCCCACCTCATCGACCGGGGAGCGACAGGGCGAACGGTCGTCGCCGGTGGCGGCGTGATCGTGAATCAGGCGCCATATGAGAACGCCATCCGGCATCACCTCGCGCGAATTCTGCCCGATGTCGAGCTGGTCGTCGTGAGGACTCCCCCCGTTCACGGCGCAATCGAACTGGCCCGGGAGCTCCGGTCCAAGCAGGGCGAGCGGGCGGGGGTCAGGTCATGACGACCACCACGACCGCTCCCATGCACACCTCGTCTTCGCTACGCGTCATCGTCGCCGTCGATGCCGAGTCGGCCGCGAGAATGGCAGCCGAGCGCATCTCGGCCCTCATTCGCACTCGTCCGACGGCCGTGCTCGGGGTCGCCACTGGATCGACACCCTCCCCCGTGTACCGCGCGCTCCAGACACTCCGTCGCACCGAAGGCCTGGATCTCACCCGGGCCAGCGCCTTCGCGCTCGACGAATACGTGGGCATCGACCCTCGGCGCTCGCAGAGCTACCGAAGCGTCATCGACGCGGAGGTCACCAGACCGCTTGGCCTCGATCCCCTCCGGGTCGCGGTCCCCGACGGCTCGGCGCCCGACCTCGTGGAGGCAGGGCGCGCCTACGAGGAGGGCATCCGCTCTACCGGCGGAGTCGACCTTCAGATTCTCGGCATCGGCCACAACGGCCACATCGGGTTCAACGAACCCGGCTCGGCGCACGACTCCCTCACCCGCACGGTGGATCTCACGCCGGAGACCCGCGAGGCCAACGCCCGGTTCTTCGACGGCCGGATCGACCAGGTGCCGACACGGGCACTGACCCAGGGCATCGGCACGATCCTGCGTGCGCGTGAAATCGTGTTGCTGGCATTCGGTCCCGGCAAGGCCGCGGCAGTGGCCAGGGCACTCGAGGGCGCAATCGAACGATCGAGCCCCGCGTCGGCGCTACGCAAGCACCGGGCGGTCACCATACTCCTCGACAAGGCGGCAGCGTCGATGCTCGGGTGACCAGCCCCGAAACAGGCACGCCAGACCTCGTACCCTGCTGTAGCAGCGGGCACCGTCTAAGGAAGAGATCGATGAACACGAAGAAGCGCACGGCAACGACTCGCGTCGTCACTGAGATCAACCGCACCGCCATCCTCGACTGCCTCGAAGACAACGGGGCACTCTCACGTAAGCAGATCGGCGCCAAGACAGGGCTCAGCTCGGCCACCGTCGAACGGCTGAGTGCCGCCATGCTCGCCGAGGGTATCCTGGCCCAGGAGGGCGTGCAGCAGTCGTCGGGCGGGCGCCCGTCGAATCTGCTCAGGGTCGCGGGTGAATCGCGTGTGATCGCGGCGATCGATGTCGGCCCGGATCGCGCCCGTGGACTCCTGCGGGATTTTGCGCGGAATACTGTTGTCTCCGACTCGGTCGCCTTCGACATCGATCCGGCCACCGGTTCCATCTCTGCATCGACGAGGCTCACCGGAACCCTCGCCCTGACGGACCGACTCGTCGAGGCCGCGGCGCTCGAGAAGCGGGAGCTTCTCGGAATCGGCATCTCCGTGCCCGGAATCGTGCATGACGGGCGAGTGATGAACACCGTCGAACTCGGCTGGCGTGACGTCGCGCTCGAATCCATCGTGGCTGCTACGACGGGCCTCCCCGTGATCGTCGAGAACGACGCGAACGCGATCGCCTTCGGCGAGTGGGCCCACGGGGCGGGCAGGGGCGCCCAGAGCGTGGCCTCCTACCTGCTCGGCGAGGGGGTTGGCGCGGGGATCGTGAACGACGGGGAGATCTACCGCGGCTTCCGTTCCGCCGCCGGCGAGGTCGGCTTCCTCTTCACGGAGCGTGGCGCCCTCGCCCGGTATTTCACTGATCAGGGCGATCTCGAATCCCGCATCGCCGGGGTTGCGTACGGCCACGGCGAAGGCCGGCTCCCAGCACCGAAGGCCATGCGGCGACTCCTCGACGACGCGGCCAAGAAGGTTCCCTCTGCACAGCCGGCCGCAGACGAGCTCTTCGACCTGCTCGCCTTCTCGTGCGGCGCGCTCGCCACGGTGCTCGATCCCGAGGTGATCGTGCTGGCCGGGCATCTGGCTCGGCATCCGGAGCACGCCATCCGGGAGATCTCGTCACGGCTCGCCGGCAGGATTCCGTTTCCACCGAGGCTGGTCGTGGGAACGCTCGGCGACGACGGTGCACTGTTCGGCGTGGGCGAGGTCATCACGAGACAGGTGAAAGGATCGACCTATCTTGCCTGATCGGCTCTGAACGCGATGCACGGAACGCGTGGGCCCATTCGCCCACTCTCTTGGCCAGATTCATCCCTTTGAGATCTACGCTGGTTCTAGGAACAGCACTGAGTTCCGCGCAGCGTCTCGAGGAAGCGGCGGAGGATATGGATGAGATGAGAACGCCGACGCCGACGCAGGCGCTCACCGACGCCGGCGTCAGCATCTGGCTCGACGATCTCTCGAGAGATCGGATCCGCTCGGGTGCACTCCAGCGACTCATCGCGGAGCGCAACGTGGTCGGGATCACCACGAATCCGACGATCTTCGCCACCGCGATGCGGAGCGGCGATGCGTACCGAGACGAGCTTGGGCGACTGGCCCGGGCGAATGCGTCGGCCACCCAGGCCGTCTTCGCGTTGACCACCTCCGATGTGCGGGATGCGTGCGACATCTTCCGCCCGGTCTACGACGCCACAGGCCACGTCGACGGGCGAGTCTCGATCGAGGTGAGCCCTGGTGTCGCCCACGACGCGGCGGGATCGGTCGACGAAGCGAAGGCCCTCGCCTCGGCGATCGACCGGCCGAACGCGTTCATCAAGATTCCGGCCACCAGGGCGAGCCTCGGCGCCATCACGGACTGCATCGCGGAGGGAATCAGCATCAACGTCACGCTGATCTTCAGCCTCGAACGCTTCCGCGAGGTCGTCGACGCGTACTTCACCGGGCTGGAGCGGGCGCTGGCGGCGGGCCGCGACCTGAGCGCGATCCACTCGGTCGCGTCGTTCTTCGTCTCCCGGGTGGACGTCGAGATCGACAAGCGGCTGGACGCAGTCGGCACCGAGCGCGCCGCGTCGTTGAAGGGCCAGGCCGGCATCGCCAACGCCCGTCTGGCGTATCAGGCGTTCGAGGAGGCCCAACTCACCGAACGCGCCCGAACCCTCTCTGCCAACGGCGCGAACACACAGCGTCCACTGTGGGCCTCCACCGGCGTGAAGGACCCGCACACGCGCGACACGCTCTACGTCGAGAGCCTGATCGCGCCGAACGTCGTGAACACCATGCCGGAGAAGACCCTCGAAGCCACATTCGAGCACGGATCGATTCGGCCGAACACGATCGCGGGCACCTCTCAGGCGGCTCGCGCACACCTCGACGCCCTCGCAGAAGTCGGCGTCTCCTACGACGAAGCGATGGAGACGCTTGAAGCGGAGGGTGTGGAGAAGTTCGATGCGTCGTGGGACGAACTGGTGGAATCGGTGACGGTGGCCCTCCAGGCCGCGACAACCCGGTGAATCACGGGCCGCGCTCGCGAGTGCTCAGCGCAGCCGGAACCCGCGCACCCGCTGCACGTGGAACTCCTGCGGCCAAGACTCAGCGAACGTGGGGCGTCTCGTCGAGGCCCGCGCGCGTCTGTATCGTTACATATTCCCCACATCGCAGACGTCGACTCACCCGTGAAGGAAGTCGACCCGCGGGGGGCGCGCGTCGGGTTCGAGGAAGCACTTCACCACTGGGCCGCCGCCGAGGTCGGGCGTGGTCGGGGGCAGCGTCACATCCAGTGACTCCGAGCTTCTGTGCCACGCGACCTTCTCCGTGGAGCCGAGAACGCTCACCTCCTGGATCCCCCGGGTGAGCAGGCCTGCGCCGCTTCCGAACGAACGGATACGAGCGACGCCATCCTCCGGATGCGCGAGCAGTGTCGCGTACAGATAGTCGCCTGTGACGTGCGCGCGAGTCGTGAATCGGATGTCGGCGCTCGTGTATTGCGGAGAGGACGCGTCGACGAAGGAACCGACGATGAGTTCGGTCGGGCCTTCCGCGGGGATGATCCAGGGCCGGCTGCCGTAGATCGCTTCTCCGTTGCGGGTCAGCCACGTTCCGATGCCTTCCAGCAGTCGGCGCTCCTCATCCGGTATTGTGCCGTCCGATTTCGGGCCGATGTTGAGCAGAAGAACTCCATTCTTCGAGACGGTGTCGGCCAACTCGGCGATGAGCTCGTTCACATTCTTGTATTCGTGTCCTTCCACCCAGCTCCAGGAAGTGCGGGAGACGGACGTATCGCTCTGCCACACGGAATCTTGGATCCCTCCCATCGCTCCGCGTTCGATGTCGTAGACCGCGCTTCCGGCGGCGAAGGCGTCCCACTTGAAATTGATGACGACCTCCCGTCCCCGCTGGTGGGCGCTGTTGTAGTAGTACGCCGCGAGCAGCCGGAGGTACGGCTCGAAGGCAGGCGACTCGATCCACCAGTCGAAGTACAGGATCTGCGGGCGGTACTTGTCGATGATCTCGACGCACCGCAGGAGCCAATCTTCCAGGAATCGCTCGTTCGGCGCGATCTCCTCCCGCTGGGCTGGTCCGTAGAAGTCGAACCACGCGGGGTCGCGCACGTCGGAGTCGAAGCGAGCGCCCCCGTTCATGAAGAACCAGTGTTCGGCACGATGACTCGACGCGCCGACGACCATCCACGCCCGCTCGACTGCCTGGCCGAGCTGTCCGAACACGTCCGAACGCGGTCCCATCTGGGCGGCGCTCCAGCGCGAGCGGCCGGTGTCGTACATCGCGAACCCGTCATGGTGTTCTGCGACAGGAACGACGAATTGTGCGCCGGCCCGCTTGAACAGTTGCGCCCAGTCGTCGGGATCGAAGTGCTCCATTGTGAAACTGGGGATGAAGTCTTTGTAGCCGAACTTCCGATGCGGACCGTAGGTCGCGACGTGATGTTCGAACTCCTCGGTGCCTTCGAGGTACATGGTCCGCGAATACCACTCGGTGCCGAACGCCGGGACGGAGAAGACACCCCAGTGCAGGAAGACGCCGAACTTGCCGTCCTGGTACCACAGCGGAGGCTGGTAGCCGCGTAGAGAATCCCAGGTGGGCTGATATGGACCCGCCGTTGCGGTCTCCCGAACACGGGCGACCTCGGCGGAGTTGTCCGAGATATCGACGCGGTCCGGAAGGTCGGCCGGATTGATCGGTGGAAGCTGTGGCATTGTATCGATCCATTCGATGAGGACGCGCGAGATTCGCATAGTTGCCGGGCGGCCATGATTTTTGCTTCCTGACGTTAGGGCCTTCTCAGCGCCCCCACAACACCCGATACGCAAGCCGACTCAGCGCAGCCGGAACCCGCGCACCCGCTGCACGTGGAACTCCTTCGGATATGCGCCGGCGTCGCCCGCGTCGGGCGGAAAGTGGAACACGTCGAGCATGAGCTGCATCGGGTAGTCGGGCGACTGCGTCGTCGAACGCACGAGCTGCCCGTCGATGAAGAAGCGCACGCCCCCGGGCATCCACTCGACGGCATAGTCGTGGAAGTCGCGCACGTCGAGCTCGACGCGAACCTTCTCGAAGTCGTCGGTGATCGCCGGGTCGTTGAAGGGGTGCACGCCCATGCCGACGAGCGCCGAGGCATCCGTCACCTCGTTGCCGAAGATCTCCATGACGCAGATCTCGGCCGAGTGCTCGGGCACGTCTTCGATGCCGATCATCCAGAGGGCGACCATGCTGTGCGGGTCACTGCTGGCGGCCGCGCGAACCTCGATGACGCCATACCGGGGCGTGTACAACCGCTGCTCGCGTTGTGCCTCGCGCACGACGAGGCCGTCGCGGAACGGATGCTGCCCCTCGCCGCTGCCCACCGGCCCTGATCGCACCCCGGTCTGCAGGTTCGACACGCGCACGGGGCCGTCGTATTCCACCGACCACGGCGGCTGGTCGGCGTCGACCCGCAAGGTGAGCAGGCCGTCGCCCACGTCGTAGCGTGCGCGGGTGGCGTGGCGGCTGCTCCACTGCGGCAGGTAGTGCGGCAGCCATTGGGCGGGGTCGAGGTCGGGTCCGGAGAAGTCGGCGTCGAACTCGAGTTCGTAGCGGGCGTAGTCGATCGTCTCGGGCACACCTCATCGTGCCGGGTGCCACCGACACGCGGCATCCGGCCACCCTGTCCGGCGGCGAGCGGATGTCGGGACACGGCGCCGCTGGCGCGCCAGCCTCACGGCGCGGGAGGATGGAGGCACCAGACCGCGATGGAGTGATCCCAGTGGGAACGACCGTATTCGAACGGCGCCGGCCATCGGCATCCGTCGTGCAGCACTCGCTCGAGCACACTGCGCAATCGGTGTTCTGGCTCGACGACGTCGGTCGCGTGCCGGTGCGCCCGAAGCTCTCGGGTGAGCGGGTCGCGCACCTCGCGATCGTCGGCGGCGGCTACACCGGTCTCTGGACGGCGGTGCTCGCCAAGCGCCGCAACCCGAACGCGCGCGTCGTGCTCGTCGAGGCGAAGACGATCGGGTGGGCGGCATCCGGTCGTAACGGCGGCTTCTGCGAGGCGAGCCTCACGCACGGTCGCGAGAACGGACTGGCCCGCTGGCCCGATGAGCTCGACACGCTCGACCGGCTCGGGCTCGAGAACCTCGACGCGATCGAAGCGGCCGAAGCCGAGTACGGCATGGACTTCGAGTTCGAGCGCAACGGCTCACTCGACGTCGCCGTCGAGCCACACCAGCTCGAGTGGTTACTGGAGTCGGCAGCGGATGCCGCGGCGCGCGGTGACGCGACCGTGCGGTTCCTCGACGAGGCCGAGACTCGCGCCGAGGTCGACTCGCCCACGTATCTCGGTGCCGCCTGGCACACCCGCACGAGTGCGACGCTGCACCCCGCGAAGCTCGCCGTCGAACTCGCGCGGGTCGCTGAGGAGCTCGGCGTCGAGATCTTCGAGCACTCCCCTGTGCGCCGAATGGACACACCGGGTTCGACGGGTGCCGTCACCCTCGTGACCGACGGCGGCAGGGTGCTCGCCGAGCACGCGGTGCTCGCGACGAACGTGTTCCCCTCGCTCCTCAAGCGCAACACGCTCATGACCGTGCCGGTCTACGACTACGCGCTCATGACCGAGCCGCTCTCGGCCGAGCAGCTCGCGGCGATCGGCTGGTCGAACCGACAGGGCATCGGCGACATGGCGAACCAGTTCCACTACTACCGGATCTCGCGCGACAACCGCATCCTCTTCGGCGGCTACGACGCGATCTACCACTACGGCACCCGGGTGCGCGAGCAGTACGAGCACCGGCCCGAGACCTTCGCACGCCTCGCGGGCCACTTCTTCACCACGTTCCCGCAGCTCGAGGGGCTGCGCTTCAGCCACCAATGGGGCGGGGCGATCGACACGTGCACGCGGTTCTGCGCGTTCTACGGCACGGCGCGCGACGATCGCGTCGCCTACGCAACCGGGTTCACCGGGCTCGGCGTCGCCGCCACGCGCTTCGCCGCCGAGGTCATGCTCGATCGCCTCGAGCGCCGCGAGACCGAACGCACGCAGCTCGAGATGGTGCGCGAGCGTCCGCTGCCGTTCCCGCCCGAGCCGGCCGCCGCGCTCGGCATCAACGCCACCCGCTGGTCGCTCGACCGAGCCGACCACACCGGCGGCAGACGCAACGTGCTGTTGAAGACGCTCGACGCGCTCGGCCTGGGGTTCGACTCGTGAACGGCGAGCCGCGGTTCGATGCGGGCACGGTGACGGATGCCGCCTCCATCGCGCTCGCGCACGAGCCGGTGCCGGCCGAGCAGGTCGTCGCGGGCGCGCCGACCACGGGGCTTCGCGTACTCGACGCGACCGACGACCGCTTGGTGGGCGTGTGGGAGATGACGCCGGGCGCGATGCGCGACATCGAGGCCGACGAGGTGTTCCTCGTGCTCTCGGGTGCGGCGACCGTGGAGTTCCAGCATCCGATCGCCGACCCCATCGTGTTGGCGCCCGGCTCGGTCGTGCGACTCGAGGCGGGCATGCGCACCATCTGGACGGTGCGGCAGACCCTGCGGAAGCTCTACGTCACGCCCTGACCCAGCCACCCCGGTGGTCGAGTAGCGCCGCCGAAGGCGACGCGTATCGAGGCCACCCGCGCGTTCGACGGTGTGGGTGGTTTCGATGCGGCTGCTTCGCTGCCTACGCAACCACCGAGTGGTCACCTTGGCCTCACGCGGCATCCGCCCCGGCGGCGGCATCCGTCGGCGGGCCGACCGGATCGATGCGGAACGTGCTCGTGAAGCGCCCCACCGTCTCGGTGTCGCCGGCGAGGATCGGCACGGTGCCGGGGTCGATTCCGCCTGAGATCAGGTCGCGGAATCCGGCGGGATCGATCACGAGTTCGAGGCCCGACTCGAACGCAGCCTCGGGCGCACCACGCCGTTGGGGCTGGGGCAGCGCGCCCGGACCGATGGGCACGACGTCGAGCGTGCGGTCGACGACGACCGCCACCACGGAGACGTCGCCGACGTGCAGCACGTACTCGGTCGGCGGCATTCCGGCCGCGGCATCCGGTCGGAAAGCTGCACGCAGCGCCACAGCCAACGCGTCGTGAGTGACGAGTTCGCCCTCGGCGAGCTCACCGAGCACCGACCAGCCCCAACGCTCGAGGGCGACGACGACGGGTTCGAGCGCGCGGCCGAGGGCGGTGAGCTCGTACCCGCCGCGCACGGTCGGCACGCGGCGGACGACGCCCGACTCCTGCAGTTCTCTGAGACGGTCGCTGAGGATGTTGGTGGGGATGCGCGGCAGGCCGGCCTTGAGGTCGCCGTACCGGCGCGGGCCGACGAGCAGGTCGCGGACGATGAGCAGGGCCCACCGATCCCCGACCCGCTCGAGCGCCCGAGCTGCGCCGCTGTACTGGCCGAAGCCGCGTGCGGCGCGTGTGGCCATGAGGTCGGCCTGGTCAGGCCGTCGTCGCCGGGGTGCCGGCGCCCTGCTCGGCCAAGTACGCCTCGGGGCCCATCTCGGCGGCCGCCGGCTCCATGAAGAGGAACCCGAGCACGTTGCCGTCGGGGTCTTCGAGGTCGCGCGAGTACATGAAGCCGTAGTCCTGCGCCTCGCGCGGCTCGCTGCCGCCGGCGGCGAGTCCCTTGGCGAGCACCTCGTCGACGTCGTCGCGGGAATCGCGGCTGAGCGAGATGCTCGTCTGCGCGTGGGTCTTGGGGTCGATGATCTGCTTGTCGGTGAAGGTGCCGAGGTACTCACGGGTGAGCACCATGATGTACATGTTCTCGTCCAAGACCACGCACGCGGAGTTCTCGTCGGTGAAGAACGGGTTGATGTCGAAGCCGAGCGCGGTGTAGAAGGCCTTCGACCGTTCAAGGTCGGTCGTCGGCAGGCTCACGAAGATTGAGGTAGGCATCAGTGACTCCAGTTCGAATCGGTCGGAATTGGCGTTGCACGAGTCAGCTTGCTCTTTGCAAGTGCACTTGTCAATAGCAAGTAATCACCGGTCGACCACGGGGCCGCTACTCGACCACCGCCCCCGCGCTCCGCCGCACGAGCAGCGCGAGGTGCAGCGCGGTGAGCGTCTCGCCGTCGTCGAGGTCGACCCCGAGCAGGTCGCCGATGAGCCCGAGCCGCTGGTAGAACACCGATCGCGAGAGGTGGCTCGCGGCGGCCGCGGCGGTGCGGTTGCCGGGGTGGGCGAGCATCGCGCCGAGCACGTCGAGCAGGTCGCCGCCGCGCGCGAGGTCGTACTCGATGAGCGGCGCGAGCATACGCTCCCCGTGCCGCTGCAGCCGATGGTCGTCGCGCAGCGACGTCACGAGCCGCATGAGCGGACGGTCGTCGGCGCGGCGCAGCATCAGGCCGCGCGCGCCCCGCGCAATCGGGCCTCGGGCGAGGTCGATCGCCTCCTGCACCGAGCCGAGCAACTCGTCGAGACCGGCACCAGGCGTGCCGATCGAGAGCACGAGACGACCGGCGGATGTCGCGTCGCCGCCTGTGAGCGACCGGGCGAAGCCGCGCGCCGCGGCGTCGTCGAGCTCCACACCGCCGGGCAGCGAGAGCAGCACGATGCACGCGGGCGCGGGCAGGATCCGCTCGGGCGCAGCACCGGCGACCGCCCGGCCGCCGAGCGCGCGGGCTGCGGCATCCGCGGCTCCACTCGTGACCTGCGCGCCGGAGGCGACGACGCCGAACAGCCGCGCACCGTCGATCGGCAGGCCGGC
>NZ_JAGGPF010000017.1 GCF_018613935.1 Agromyces sp. ISL-38
CCAAAGCCTCAGCAGACCCCAGCTTCCAACCTGACGGACAAGTCGCCACGATCACCACCGCGGCCGATGCTCGGAAGCCCGCGAACCCGATCCTTACGTACCGAGCGGACGGGCGTCTGGACCGGATCAGCGACCCGCTCTCGAAGGTCACCGGCAGCGACCCCGCCCAGTACAATCGGGAGGTGCGGTTCGCGTACGGCTCGGACACCGCCACTAGTGTCGGCCTGTCCGGCTCGGACACCGACGGCACCGGCAAAGCCTGCCCGACGCCATCCACCGGCGGGTACGGGGCAGCACCGAGTGAGCAGCTCTGCCGGATCATCTACCCGGGCCATGTCGCCGGCGATGATGACACCACCAAGCTCCTCTACTCCACGACCGGGCAGCTGGTGCGAATCCTGGACCCGGGCAGCGCGAGTGCATCGTTCGGGTACGACATCAACGGCCGGCTCAGCGCAATCCGGAACGGCTTGGAGAACGACTGGCTTGCTGTGAATCAGGCCACTCCGGACCCGAACCTCAGCCGCACCGACATCACCTACACCAGCACCGGCAAGGTCGAAACCGTGACTCTCGCCGCCCCCGATGGGACTACCGCGGCGAAGCGACCGAAGAAGACGTACACCTACCAGACTGGGACCACGTACATCGACGTCCTCGGGCTGACTGTCCCGAACACGGCGCCATCCAACGGTCACGCTCGAACGGTCACCTTCGACGGCGCGCTCCGCCAGCTCACCGACTTGAGCGCGTCGGGGTTGATCGCCCAGACAGAGTGGAATCAGAAGGATCAGGTCCTATCCACCACCGACCCGGTGGGTGTCAAGTCCACCACCATCTACGACAGCCAGGACCGACCGACCGAAGCCTATGGTCCCGCGCCCGCCGCGTGTTTCAACCCATCCACACGCGTCCCGGTGACCCCATGCGCAGTCACCCCGGCACACTCCAAAACGGCATACGACGAACAGCTCACAGGGCTTGCCGCGACGTGGTACCAGAACGAACGCTTCAGCGGCGCACCCGCCTTGCACAGTCTCGGTATCGGACCGACCAGCGGGAACATCGACAAGACGTTCGGAAGCGGTGCGCCCATCACCGGGATCGACGCCGACGACTGGTCCGTGCGCCTCACCGGACTGATCACCTTCCCCACCACGGGCACGTACAACATGCGCGCCTACTCCGACGACATCACAAAACTGTGGATCAATGACGTTCTCCTGATTGATCACGAATCGTTCGACGGACCGGTGTGGTCCACGAGCGCCACAATCCAGGCCACCGCGGGACAGGTCGCCCGAATCCGGGTGCAGTACCTGCACACCGGCGGTGATGCGGCCCTGCGCCTAGCCTGGACCAAACCGACCGGCGGGGAAGTCATCATCCCCGGCACCGCCCTCGCACCGGCATACAACCTGATCACCTCCACGACCGCAGACGACAGCGTCCCCAGCAACAGCTACGGGCTCACCAATAGCGCAGCCCCGGCGATCAAGACAGCGACGAAATTCGGCACCAGCCCTTGGTTGGGCATTGCCCGGGAGTCGATCCTCGACCCCACTGGACTCGCGTTGAACACCCGCACCGATTACGAAGCCGAAGGCAGCGGTTACCTTCGCCGCACCGCACGCTACCTCCCAGGTGCTGCGGGAACATCCGCGACCGGCACCCTGTCCACGTACTACGGTGACAAGGAAGGCCTCGGCGCCGCCACATGCGGTGTCCCTGCTGGCACGAACCAGGCCGGGCTGGTGAAATCGGTCCGGCAACCTGTCCCTGGCGCAGGTCAGGCCGTGGAGACCTTCTATGTCTACGACAAGCTCGGCCGCACAGTCGGAACCAAACACACCGGCGACACGGCCTGGACCTGCACCACCCTCGACACCCGCGGGCGCCCGACCACGACCACATTCCCGGACACGACACTACGAACCGCCACATTGGGCTATGCCAGCGACACCGGTGATCCGCTCGTCAGCTGGGTGAAGGACGGTGCAGTCACAGGCTCGCCGACTTCAGGGAAGGTCACGACCAAGGTTGACCTGCTCGGCCGGACCGTCGAGTACACCGACGTGTGGAACATGAAGACCACGACCACGTATGCCGACCTGACCGGGCGAGTAACCAGCCAGGTAAGCAACGGGTCAGGGACCACGATCACCAACGCATATGAGTACGATCTCGACGGACGCGTCGAGATCGTGAAACTCGATGGCACCACCATCGCCGACCCCATCTACCAGAACGGCATCCTGACCAGCGTCAGCTACCCAGCCGGTGCGGGCAACGGCACCAGCCTGTCCAGCATCGAACACGACGCCACCGGTTCGACCATCGCGATGACCTGGTCCTACCCGGACGGATCCTCCGTCACCGACCGGGTCCTTCGCACCCAATCCGGCAGGATCGTCGCAAACACCCTCGCGCAGAACGGTGCCGCGACGCATAACGCCACCTACCAATTCGACCCCGCGGGCCGGCTCATCACCGCATCGATTCCTGGACATAGCCTCGCCTACAGCTACGGGACCGCCACTTGCGGCACGACCACGGCGGGAAAGAACAACAACCGCACCAAAACGACCGACACCCCCACGGCCGGACTGGTGTGGTCCACGAACTACTGCTACGACCCCGCCGATCGGCTCACCAGCACCACCACCACGAACGCGCCGGGCGCTGCGAACCCCGTCGCGGTCGGCATCGCAGCAGCAGCGATCAGCTACGACGTCCGCGGGAACACGATCACCCTCCCCGGCCAGCAGCTGCAGTACGACATCG
Source organism: Agromyces sp. ISL-38 (assembly GCF_018613935.1). GTDB lineage: Bacteria > Actinomycetota > Actinomycetes > Actinomycetales > Microbacteriaceae > Agromyces. The sequence continues at coordinate 2,785 of NZ_JAGGPF010000017.1, forward strand.
CCGACCGTGCGATGAAGACCACAGCCGCCGACGGCACCGTCGTGACGTACGTGCGGGACGTGACCGGCCGGATCGTGAGCCGAACCCAAACCGGCCCCGCCGGCACCAATCCGACTACCACCAATTACCTTCATGCAGGCCCCGGCGAGGCACCCATCGCAATCACCAGCTCCGCTGGGCAGCTCGTCCAGAGCATGCATTCCCTCCCCGGTGGGGCGAGCGTCGCGAAGGACTCTTCCGGCTCGGCGACCTGGTCCTACCCGAACCTCCACGGCGATATCACGGTCACCGCAAACCAGACCGGTACAAGGACCGGGCTGCACGTGTACGACCCATTCGGGCAACCCTTGGATCCGACCACGAACGCGATCGGCATCACCACGTCAGACGATGCCGTCCCTAACAACCTCCCAGGCGATGCGGACAACGCCTGGTTGGGACAGCACAAGAAGCTCTACGAGCACATATCGTCGATCGCGACCATCCAAATGGGCGCCCGCGGATATGTCGCCGCGCTTGGCCGGTTCCTCGAAATCGATCCCGTTGAGGGCGGCGTGACCAGCTCCTATGACTATCCCGCTGATCCGATCAACATGCTCGACCTCTCGGGCGAGCGACTCGATTGCGGAACCTGCAATACGACGTACTACTCCAGTTTCGAGAACTCGCCCGGGGTGACAGGGCAGACCCGCCTAGACCCCTACGTTGCCCCGACGTACATCGACGGTTCGTGGACAGACCCACTTCTATGGACAATCGACGTGCAGGCAAACTTCTGCTTGATCCTCTGCATCGAGGGCGCACTCGGCATCACGGATACCTGGATCGATTGGTCCTTTGGCGTTGGGATCGGCGTCCAAGTCGGCGCCGGGGCGACCTTAGGCGAATCCTTCGGAAAGACACCTGGCTGGTCGCAGAACGTCAGCTGCACCTTTGCTGCCCCCGCCGGCGGCGGGTATTGGGAGGGCGGTGCAGGCTTTTCGGGTGCTCCGTACGCAAGCCCTTCCTCGATGGGATTCGCCGGTGGAGGAGCCGCAGCTGGGGCAGAGGTTGGATGCGCATATATGTTGGGAGGCACTACCAGGACGCGGTACACAGACATTTTTGGCTATTAGAGATGCAGAATGGGATTTGATGACAACGCAAACCTTTGCGGGGCTGGGTGGCATCGTCATCGTTGTCCTCGGCATATGGCTGATCGCGTATCCGAGGGTATTCCTCGACCTGAACGCGAAGGTCAGAAGCAGGACCCCCGGCCTCAGGCAATTCGCGCGGCAAGAGTATCCCGACTGGATCGCCAGAGCAGTAGGGTTCTGGTTCTGCCTCGTAGGCCTCGCCATCTGCTCGCTTTGGATCCTGTCGGCAGTCCGTGGTGCCTAACCATGACCATCACGAAGGGCTGGTGAACGTCGGAACGGACCTATTTTGTGACCTCTATCGCAGTGTTAGTACTCATCGAGGTCGTGGGAGGTGCGCTGGCGAAGTTCCCCGGGCCGATGAGAGCGTTGTTCACGAAGGAACAGCAACGCATGTCGTGGTTGATGGGCGAGCTGGGCCGGATAGAGACGACCGACGTCATGAATCGAACACAGAGGTCATTGCTGTTGCCATGGGGCTGTTCATTTTGGTCGCCGGCGTTCTCATACTCATGCTGAGGTCTGAATCGTGATTGTTCTCTCTGCCGCGCTAATTCTGATCGAATTGGCTATCGGGCTGAACCTGCTTCGAATGAGCCGACGTGAGGATGACTCGAAATCGAGGATGTTCAAGTTCCTCGGCATCGGTGTCCTCGCAACGTCAGTTTTCCCAGTGATCGCAATTATTCAGCTCGCCACTACGTGACCGCAGGAGTAGCGCCTCCCGGATGCCGTAATGAGCGGAATCCCAGCGCGGCATGCAATTAGCGACACGCGGGCTATGAAGGTGCAGTTCGACTGTCACGCTTTTGGGGCCATAGCCGGCGGCAGCGTCGGGAACCCCACGGGGACCTTGAGTTCTTCCGTGAAGACAACACGTTCTGGTTCTACACAATCCCAAGTCACTTGACGGATTTTGGCAAAACATGCAACTGGGACGACTGACGATGTCTATCATCTTGGCCCGAGGAGTCCGTGGACTGTTCGCCATCTCGCTGGTTTGGGTTCTGGCTGGCTGTTCGGTCAATTGGGATTCGAGTGGTGTGCGTGTCGAGTATGACGGACCTAAGCGTGGGCAGGTGAGTGCCTGTGCGAGGTTGTCACGCGGAATGGACCATCGAGCGGATCCGACCCATCTCCCGGAACTGCTGGAAACAAATCAGGTGCAGGTCAGCAACACCGGGCCAAACGAATGGCACGTCTCCGGCCTGACCGAAGCCCAGTTCCATGACCATCACGATGACTACGCCTGGACCTGTCGCGTGACAATAGACGAAGCGCAGCGCATCCTCACCGCCGATCTCCTGTCGATCGAAAAGGTCAGCCCGTGACTCGGGGAACGGCACTGACAACGCATCTGAGTGGTGTGGCCCTCATCACCATTGCGCTGGCGGCATGCACGCCATCTGGTGCTTCCGTCGAACCGACTTCCGTTGAACGCAATTCCTTCGAACTCACCACAGAACTGGGCAAGGGCGAGGAAGAGATCGCAGCGCCATGCGCCGAGCTCGCGATTGAGCTAGCCGGATGGTCAGCCGACGCACGCGACGTCCACGCCGTTGCCGGGGTCGGTCCTGATGGCCAGTACACGAGATCGTTCATCGGGTCCATTGAACTCCGGGGCGAGCGCCTCCAGTGGACTTGTCAGGTGAAGATCTACTCCCCCCACACCACGAAGTTCACTGCCGAGATCACTGAATTGCGGCCGGGATAGCAGCATGTGCCGTTGCGGCATGGCGCCTCTTCGGTTCTCCGAAGTGGGTCCCCGGATGAGGGGGACCCATCCGGGGACCGCTGCGGGGGTATCACGTGACCCGGCAAGGCGGCGCAGGTACGTGATCGGGGGGATCTTCCCGGCACCGCCGCGGAGCTGTCACATGACCGCAGCGAGACGGCGCAGGTACTCGATCGGGGGGATCCTCCTGCGCGCCTCATCTGAGAGACGCTCAGTTGCCCGAATCATGACGCGCGGCCGAAGTTCCGCCTGCTGCGTGGGTGTCGGCTCAGCCGAGCTGCTCCCGTCGGGGCTGCGTCGCTCGCCGGCGGAGCACCACGGCCAGGGAGGTCATCCAGGCGATGAACAGCAGCGCCGAGAGGCTCGCCAGGGGGAACAGTCCCTGTACCACGAACGTCGCGGTGCCGAGGATGCCGAGCCCCGCGATGGCGTAGCCCGAGATCCTCAGCACGCGCCCGGCGAGCCCCGCCCGCGCCAGCAGCACCGCGACGGCGATGAGCAGCACGGCGCGTGGGAAGCCGCTGAGCGCCACCGACAGTGGCATCACGCCGTCGAGCGCCTTGACGACCGCGCCGGCAGCGGCGCTCGTGTCGGCCGCGCCGATCGCCGGTGTGACCGCCGAGACGAGCGCGCCGATCGCCGGGATCAGGAAGCTGAGCACCCCGGCCGAGATGGCGGCGGGAATCAGCGGCCCGTCTACCACGCGGCGGAGGACCACCTCGAGACCGCCGAGGAACAGCAGCGCGAACGGGACGGGCAACATCATGAGGAATGTCCCGACGGCGACCATGGTGCCGGCGTCCCGGAAGCCGACGGCCGCCTCGACGGGCGTGGCATCCATCGCTGGGTGGCTGGTCGCGAAGAAGACGAACGTGAATGCCACCCCGATCAGGTATGTCAGGCCGACGAACAGCCCGCAGAGCAGCATCCGCCGCTCATCGCGAGCCGCGGACCCGGATGGCGCAGCTGCGCCGGGGAGGTGTGAAGTGGTCGTCGTGGTGGAAGGTGTCGTAGTCATGCCGACACTCTCGTGCTGGACCGGTCCGCGGCGCATGAGCCCCAGGTCACGAGGTGCATCGGGACATCCCGTCCCATGACAGCGGGACGCCCATTGCGGGAGGATGGCGGCGTGGGCTTCCTCATGGGTGTGCTGGCGGTCGGATCGGGGCTGGTCGGTGCCGCGCTGCACGCGGTCAGCGCCGCCGCCGGCCGCGGCGTCGAGCCGTCGTTCTGGCTCCTCTCCGCCCTCGGGGCGTTCGCCTTCGGGGTCACCGGTGCGGTCCTCTCCGCCCGCTCGCAGGTTCGGCGGATTCCCCTGCTACTCAGCGCCATCGGGCTCGGGCAGGGCCTAGCGCTGCTGTTCCGGGAGTACGCGCTCCTCGGTGAGGTGCCGCTCGACTGGCTCGCGCTCTGGCTGGGCTCCTGGCTGTGGGCGCCCTCGTACATCGCGTCGGCAGCCCTGCTTCCGCTGCTGCTGCCCGACGGCTTCCTCCCGTCATCGAGATGGCGACCCGTCCTGGTGATCTCCATCGTCGCGCTCGCGGCGCAAGCGTCGAGCTGGGCACTGATGCCATACGACCTCCAAGACGTACCCCTCGTGGTCCGAGACCTCAGGAATCCGGTGGGCGTCACCCTCGCGGCGTCGCCCGTCGTGCTCGTGGTGATCGGTGCGCTGACTGTGCTCGCGGTGGGGCTGGCGCTCACCTCCGTCGCGGTGCGCTGGCGCGGGTCGACAGGGGAGCGCCGGCAGCAGTTGAAGTGGCTGCTCGTCGGCGGCGCTGCGACCGTCGTCATCTTCGCGCTCGGCTTCCTGGTGCCACAGCCCGCGGGAGAGGTGGTCGCGGCGCTCGCGGCGATTCCGGTTCCCGCCGCGTGCGGCGTCGCAGCCTTGCGACACCGACTGTGGGACGTCGACCTCGTCGCGTCAGTCAGCCTCCGCTATGCCATCCTGTCCGCGGTGGTCATCGCCGTCTACGCCACCGTCGTCGCCGTGCTCGGCGCTTCGACGGGAGCGCCGGTCGTCGCGACCGCCGTGGTGGCGCTCGTGCTGCTGCCCCTGCACTCCCGGCTCCAGCGCTGGACGAACCGGCTCGTGCACGGCGAACCCGACGATCCGAGCACGGCACTCGCCCGACTCGGCGAGCGGCTGGAGGCCACCTCCGACCCGGCTGACGTCGCCGACCGGCTGTTGCCCGAGGTCGTGGCGCGGATCTCGGGTCTGCTGCGCTCGCCGTATACCGCGATCCATCTGGCCGACGGCGGCATCGTCGAGCACGGCACGAGGCCGGAAGACCTCGACCGCGTCCCGCTGCAGTACGGAGGGGCCGAAGTGGGAACCCTCGAGCTGGCTCGCCGCCCCCGCTCACGCGGTGAGGCCGGCAGGCTCGACCTCCTCGCTCGGCAGGCCGCCATCGCGGTTCACTCCGTACTGCTCACCCGTGAGGCTCGACGCTCGAGGCAACTCGTCGTCGTGGCGCGCGAGGAGGAACGGCGGCGGCTCCGCTGGGACCTCCACGACGGCGTCGGGCCCTCCATCGCCGCCCTCGCGCTGCAGGCGGAGACCGCGAGGGACCTGGTCGCCGACGACCCGGCCGCCGCCACCGAGATCCTCGACCGCCTCGTGCCGCGCCTCAACGGCGCGGTCGCCGAAGTGCGGGCGATCGTGCACGAGCTGCGGCCGCCGACGCTCGACGAGCTCGGGCTCGCCGGCGCAGTCCGGGAGCTGGCGACCCGCTTCGGCGGGCGCGACCTCCAGATCGAGGTCGACCTGTCCGACGTGGGGGACCTGCCCGCCGCGGTCGACCTCGCCGCCTACCGGATCGTCTCGGAGGCGCTCGCGAATGCCGTGCGGCACTCCGGCGCCGCCACGGTGCGCGTCACGGCGAAGCGAGACGGCCGGTGGCTGAGCGTCGAGGTCGCCGACGACGGCCATGGGATCCAGGCGGATGGCCGGGTCGGCGTCGGGCTGGCATCGATGCGCGCCCGCGCCGAGGAACTGAACGGGCGGTGCGTCGTCGGCGCCCCCGCCGACGGTCGGGGAACCATCGTGTCCGTCGTGCTGCCCCTGACCCTGGAGAATCCGACCCTGGAGAAGGAGCCCCGATGAGTCTTCGTGTTCTCGTCGTCGACGACCATCCGCTGTACCGTGATGGACTGGTCACCGCGATCGCCGCCATGCCCGAGATCGAGGTGATCGGGGATGCCGCCGACGGTGCCGCCGCCGTGCGCGCGGCGAAGGACCTCGCCCCCGACGTCGTCGTGATGGACCTGCACATGCCCGAGCTGAACGGCATCGAGGCGACGCGCCAGATCGTCGCGGAGCGGCCGGCCACCGCGGTGCTCGTGCTGACGATGCTCGACGGCGACGACTCGGTCTTCGCGGCGATGCGCGCCGGGGCGCGCGGCTACCTGCTCAAGGGCGCCGACCGCGCCGAGATTCGCCGGGCACTCGAAGCGGTGGCACACGGCGAGGTCGTCTTCAGCTCGGGCATCGCGTCGCGGGTGCTCTCGTTCTTCGCGGCCGGATCGGCCAAGTCGGCCCTGTCGCCATTCCCGAGCCTGACCGAGCGGGAGCGGGAGATCCTCGACCTCGTGGCCCGCGGTCTCACGAACGCGGCGATCGCGCAGCGGTTGGTGCTCTCGAGCAAGACCGTGCGCAACCACGTGAGCAACGTATTCACCAAACTGCAGGTGGCCGGCCGGGCGGAAGCGGTGGCCCAGGCGAGGGACGCCGGACTCGGCGCTCCCTGAGCACTCAGAGCAGCCCGAGCTCCATCGCGCGAGTCACCGCGCGGGTTCGGTCGTTCACCTCGAGCTTCTCGAACGCGTGCAGCAGGTGGGTCTTCACGGTCGCCTCGCCGATGTGGAGCTCGCGGGCGATCTCGGGGTTCGAGCGACCGGCGGCGACGAGGGCGAGCACCTCGAGCTCGCGCGGCGAGAGCGCAGGCACGTCGACGGATGCCGCAGCCGCCCGCACTCGCGAGACGAGCTTCGCGGCGATCGACGGGGCGAGCACCGTCTCACCCGCGGCGACCGCGCGGATGCCCTCGAGGATCTCCGCTTGCGGCGCCGCCTTCAGGAGGTAGCCGCTCGCGCCCGCTTCGATCGCGGCGAGGATGTGGTCGTCGGTCTCGTACGTCGTGAGCACGAGCACTCGCGTGCCGCTGCCGGCCGCCACGATGCTCGCCGTCGCGCTCGCTCCGTCGACGCCGGGCATGCGCAGGTCCATGAGCACGAGGTCGGGTCGTTCGGACTCGGCGAGGGCGACCGCCTCGGCCCCGTCGGCGGCCTCGCCGACCACCTCGATGCCCGCCGCCGTCTCGAGGAGTCCCACGATGCCGGCTCGAACGATGGGGTGATCATCGGCGACGACGACGCGGATGGGCTCGGTCATGTGGGACTCCCCTTTGCGGTTGGTGTCGACGGCGGCGCCGTGATCGGCGCGCCGGCATCCGTTCGGGGCACGACCACTCGCAGCACCGTGCCGCCCGTCGCGCCCGGCCCGAACGCGAACTCGCCGCCGACGAGCGCGACGCGATCGCGCATGCCGGCGACGCCGAATCCGCCCTCTCCCGGCACGGCGCCTCGGGGGCCGACACCGTCGTCGCGCACGACGAGCACCACCTCGGCGGGCCCCGCGGCGATCTCGATCGTCGCGTGCTCGGCGCGCGCGTGCTTGCGCACGTTCGCGAGCCCCTCTTGCGCACACCGCAGCAGCACGACCTCGAGCTCGCGATCGAGCGCGTCGGCGTCGGCCGCCACCGAGACCCGCACGCCCGTCTCGCGTTCGAAGCTCGTCGCGAGCCGGCGCAGCGCGTCGGCGAGCCCGGCCTCGGACTCGACCGGCGTGAGCGAGGCGACGAGCCCGCGGGCCTCCGTGAGCGCCTCGCGGGCCATCTGCTCGATGAGCTCCACGTCGCTGTGAGCGGATGCCGCAGCCTCGCCCTCGAGCGGTTCGAGCCGGTTGCCCGCCCGCTGCGCGACCATCACGAGCCCGGTCAGGCTCTGCGCGATCGTGTCGTGGATCTCACGGGCGAGCCGGCCCCGCTCCTCGAGGACTCCCGAGTCACGGTGCATCACGGCGAGCTGTCCCTGCGCGGCCTGCAACTCGTCGAGCAGGCGCCCACGTTCCTCGCCGTGCTCGGCGATCCTCGTGATCCACAGGCCGAGGGCGATGCTGAAGCCCACCGAGAACAGCGCTGTCGGCACACCGCTGAAGATGTCCCCGGGTCCGTCGAGCACGGCGTACCCGACGGCGAGCGCGACCGCGATGAGGAGGTTCGCGGCGATGGCGCTTCGGGTGCCCGGCGAGCTGAACCACAGGAACGGGTAGATGAAGGTCTGCATGATGGCGAACGCGGGTTCGAACCCGCATCCGAAGCCGATGATCGCCGCGAACACCACCGCTATCACGATGAAATGGCCCATCGGGGCGCCCGGCCCCGCGCCGGGGATGAACCAGCGCGCGTACGCGGCGTAGAACACGAGGAACGCCCCCAGGACGATCCACGTGCCCCATTCCTCAGGGCCGTAGGGCGGCTCGCGAAGGGTGATCAGCACGGTGACGGCCGTGACGGCCACCGCCGCGAGATCCCACCATCCGAGCCTGCGCATGCTGCTACCTTCGCACGCGGGCTAGGCGTCGCGCCGGATCCACCGGAACGTCAGCCGGCTGATGACGAGACCGATGACGAGCCAGGCGACGAGTGCGATCGCGACCCAGCCGAGGTCCCACTCCTGGTTCTGTTCGAGCACCTTGAAGTCGTCGGGCAGGAATGCGGCCCGCATGCCCTGCGCCATCCACTTGAGGGGGAAGACGCTCGCGAGGTTCTGCATCCATTCGGGCAGGATGTTGAAGCGCAGGTAGACGCCCGAGATGAACTGCAGCACGAGCACGATCGGGATGACGACGGCCGTCGCGCTCTTGCCCGAGCGCGGGAGTGCCGACAGCGCGATGCCGAGCAGCGCCGAGGTCGCGACGCCGAGCACGAAGACCCACGCGAACGTGAGCCATGCGTCCGTGGTGGCCGGCAGCGCGATGCCGAACAGGGTCGCCGAGACGAGCAGCAACAGGCCTGCCTGCAGCACCGCCGTCACGAACACCTGGCCGATCTTGCCGAGGAAGTACGAGACCGGTGAGAGCGGCGTGCCGCCGAGGCGCTTCAGCGTGCCGTCGCCCTTCTCGGTGGCGATGTCGACGGCGAGGTTCTGCACGCCCGAGAGCAGCATCCCCGCGGCGAGCATGCCCGGCAGGTAGTAGGCGCCCACCGAGATCCCTTCGGCGCCCGGTCCGGGCTGGATGTCGCCCGCTGCGCTGAACGCCGCGGTGAAGATGCCGAGCATGATGATCGGGAAGAGGAACGTGAAGAACACGGCATCCGGCGACCGGAAGTAGCCCTTGATCTCGTACGCGATTCGCGAGGCGCCGATCCGCAGCATGCCGGGCCGGGTCGCGCGGCCATGGCTTCCGCGGGCCGCGTGGGCGGCAGCGGTCGTGGTGGTCGTCGTCTCGCTCATGCGAGCGCCTCCTCGTCGTCGCGCGTCTCGGCTTCCGCCGCGCGCACCAGCTGCAGATAGATGTCCTCGAGGCTCGGGCGGATGACCTCGAGCCCCGCAGGCTCGCCGCCGAGTTCCCGGGCGACGGATGCCACGAGCTCGGCCGGTGCCTCGGTGCGCACCTCGCGCGTCACCCCCGAGCGGTCGCGCCACCGCACGATCGGCACTCGTGCCTCCCGCCCGCCGAGCTCGTCGACGCCTCCGACGTCGACGAGGCGGCCGCCGAGGATGATGCCGGCGCGATCGCCGAGCTGGGCGGCCTCGTCGAGGTAGTGCGTCGTGAGGAGGATCGTCGTGCCCTCCGCTTTGAGTCCCCGAATGAGGTTCCAGAACTCGCGCCGTGCCTCGGGGTCGAAGCCCGTCGTCGGCTCGTCGAGGAAGAGCAGCTCGGGGCGGCCGATGATGCCGAGCGCCACGTCGACCCGGCGGCGCTGGCCGCCCGAGAGCTTCGAGATCCGGGTGCCGGCCTTCTCCTGCAGTCCGACCGCCGCGATCACCTCGTCGACGTCGCGTGGGTCGGCGAAGAACCTCCCGAAATGGGTGAGCTGCTCGCGCACCGTGTAGACGCCCGACTCGGTCGCCGATTGCAGCACGATGCCGAGGCGCGCCTTCCAGTCGAGGTCGCCGTGCGCCGGGTCGATGCCGAGCACGCTCACCTCGCCGGCGGTGCGCAGGCGGTAGCCCTCGAGGATCTCGACGGTCGTCGACTTGCCGGCGCCGTTGGGTCCGAGCAGGGCGAAGGTCTCGCCGCGAGCGATGTCGAGGTCGATCCCGTCGACGGCGGCGACCCCGCCGTAGGTCTTTCGGAGCCCGCGGATTCGCACCGCGGCATCCGTGCCGGAGGCTGTCATGTCCATGCTTCGAGCATGCCCCTCCGGAGCGCCGCGCGGCAGCCTCTGCACGACTGATTCCGCCCTCCACCGATCGGTGGATGCCGACGTCAGCGCGCCGTGACCTCGGCGAGCCGGCGCCGCAACTGGCGCTGCTCGGCCTCGGTGGGGGCGAGCGCGAGCGATTCGTGCAGACGTGCCGCCGCGGCATCCGTTCGCCCGAGACGCACCAGCAGCTCGGCTTGCGCTGCGGGCAGCAGGTGATACCGATCGAGGGCGCCGGATGCCTCGAGCCGGTCGAGCTCGTCGAGCCCCGCTTGCGCGCGGCCCGCGAACCCGTGCGCGAGCGCCCGGTTGAGCGCGACGACCGGGGAGGAATCGAGTGCCGCGAGCTCGTCGTAGAACCCCGCTATGCGGTCGAAGTCGGTTTCGTCGGCGGTCGGTGCCGTCGCGTGGCACGCGGCGATCTCGGCCTGGAGCCGGTACGGGCCGCGGATGCCGCCGGTACGGCGCCCGAGGGCGCGCAGCACGGCGAGGCCCGACTCGATCTCGGCAGCATCCCAGCGGGAGCGATCCTGGGCGTCGAGCAACACGAGTTCGCCGTCGGCGTCGACGCGCGCCCGGCGCCGCGAGTCCTGCAGGAGCATGAGCGCGAGGAGCGAGGCGGCCTCACCCTCGTCGGGCATGAGCCGCACCACGAGACGCGCGAGCCGGATCGCCTCGTCGGCGAGCGCGCCGCGCCGCTCCGCGTCTCCGCCCGAGGCGGAGTAGCCCGCGTTGAACACGAGGTAGAGCACGGCGAGCACGCCGCCGAGCCGCTCGGGCAGCGACGCGGCATCCGGAACCCGGTACGGGATGCCCGCGTTGCGGATCCGCTGCTTGGCGCGCACGATGCGCTGCGCCATCGTCGGCTCGGGCACGAGGAACGCCCGCGCGATCTCCTCCGTGGTGAGGCCGCCGAGCGTGCGGAGCGTGAGCGCGACCCGGGCGTCGAGCGCGAGCGCCGGGTGACAGCACGTGAAGACGAGCCGGAGCCGGTCGTCGACGCCGTCATCGGACGAGTCGTCGGCGCCCTCGCCCCAGTCGCCGGCGGGGTCGAAGTCGACGAGATCGTCCGTCGCGGGCAACGGCACACCGGCACGACGACCCACGTTCCTGCCTCCTTCGACCTCGTCCATCTCCGCCGCCTCCCGCACCTTCGCCGCCTCGTTCGTGCGCCGGCGCAGCCGGTCGATCGCGAGGTGCTTCGCCACCGTCGTGAGCCACGCGCCCGGATTGCGCGGCACACCCTCGGCCGGCCACCGCTCGAGCGCGCGCGCGAACGCCTCCGCGGCGCAGTCCTCGGCGAGCGTCCAGTCGCCCGTGTGCCGGATCAGCGTCGCCGTCACCCGCGCCCACTCGTCTCGGTAGGCGCGGGCGACGGCGTCGTGGGTTGCCGGGGCTTGCGTCATCCGTCCGCGGCGGCTGCTTCGGCCCGCTCGCGCTCGTGGCGATCGCGACCGGGCTCGTGCACGTCCATCGGCCATGCCGGACGCAGTTCGATGCGGCCGAAGCGGGCCATCGGATGCCGCGACGCGATCTCGATCGCCTCGTCGAGGCTCTCGACCTCGAGGATGTCGTAGCCGGCCATCCACTCCTTCGACTCCGTGAACGGACCGTCGGTCACGAGCAGTTCGCCGCCGCGCATCCGCACGAGCGTGGCATCCGTCGGCGGTCGAAGGCGCTGGCCGCGCACGCGGATGCCACGCGACTCCAGGTCGTCGACCCAGTCGCCGACGTTGTCGTCTTCGGGCACGAACGGCTCGGCCTCGGGGTCGGTGGCGACGATCAGCAGGTACTCCATCGTTCACTCCCCACTCAGCGACACGTCGGCGACCGCGGGAGTCGGGACGGTGTCGAAGTCGACGGGCCACACCGGGTGGAGGGTGACATGTCCCGTGCGAGCTCGCGGGTGCCTCGACGCGACCTCGATCGCGTCGTCGAGCGAGTCGGTTTCAAGCACGTCGTAGCCGGCGATCCACTCCTCGGGCTCCGCGAGCGGGGCGTCCGTCACGAGCAGTCCGCCTGCACGTCGCTTGACGATCGTCGACTCGCCGTTCGGCTGCAGCCGGTTGCCGCGCACTCGCACGCCGTTGGCGTCGGCATCGGCGACCCATGCGGCGAAGTCGTCGAGCTCGGGTACCCACGCCTCTCCGTCGGCGTCCTGGTCGGTGATGAGCATCAGGTATTCCATCGTGTCCTCCTCATGGTCACGTTATGCACCTACGACGAACGGCGATACCCCGGATCGACACCTCAGGCTGATTCTTCGCAGATCTGAGGGGTCGAGGGCGCGCAGCCGGCGCGTGACCACGTGACTCAGTGCGGCAGGACGAGCGAGACGCCGAGTACGACCATCACGACCGCGATCAGGCCGTCGAGCACGCGCCACGCGCGCGGGCTGCCGAGCACGCCGCCGAGCAGCCGCGCGCCGTAGGCGAGGCCGAAGAACCAGACGATGCTCGCGATGCTCGCACCCGCGGCGAAGGCCCAGCGACCATCACCGTGCGTGTTCGCGACCGACCCGAGCAGGAACACCGTGTCGAGGTAGACGTGAGGGTTCAGCCAGGTGAGCGCGAGGCACGTGAGCACGGCGGCCTGCAACGTCGTGCGCGGCACTGCCGACGTCGCGACCACGGTGGGTGGTGCGGCCGCGACGGTCACGGATGCCGCGGGCGGGCGGCTGTCCCGGGCCACCTCGCTCGCGACATCCGTCACCGGCTCGACCGCATGGTCGGCCGACGTCGCCTCCGCGACGAGCGCCTCGCCGCTCGGACGCAGCGCACGTCGCGCGGCGAGCGCGCCGTACCCGACGAGGAACGCGGCACCCGCCCACCGGATCACGTCGACGAGCCACGGCACCGCCGTGAGCACCGCGCCGATGCCCGAGACGCCCACGATGACGAGCGCGAGGTCGCTCAGCGCGCAGATCAGGGCGACCGCGAACACGTGCTCGCGGCGGATTCCCTGGCGCAGCACGAACAGGTTCTGGGCGCCGATGGCGATGATGAGCGAGAGGCCGAGGCCGAGCCCGGCGAGGGCAGAAGAGAGGAACACGACTTCGACGCTAAGCGGCGAACGCAGATCAATCCAGCTCATGATTCTTCAGCGGCATTAGCATGGCTACAGATGGAGATACCGCTCGACCTCGCTCGCACCCTCGCCGTCGTCATCGACGAGGGCACCTTCGACGCTGCTGCTCGCAGGTTGCGGCTCACCCCGTCGGCGGTTTCGCAGCGCATCAAGGCACTCGAGCAGCAGCTCGGCCGCGTGCTCGTCGTGCGTGCGAAGCCTGTGCGTGCAACCGACGCCGGCGCCGCGGTCGTGCGGCTCGCCCGCCAGCTCGCCCTGCTCGAGCACGACACGCTCTCGGGCTTCGGGCTCGCCGCCGAGTCCTCCGGTCCCGTGACGATCGCGCTCGCCGTGAACGCGGACTCGCTCGGCACGTGGTTCCTCCCGGCACTCGCGCGGGCGATGGAGCGGCATCCGGTGGTCTTCGACCTGCACCGCGACGACCAGGACTTCACGGCGGGGCTGCTCGAGTCGGGTGCCGTCATGGGTGCGGTCACGTCGCAATCGGTGCCGGTGGCCGGATGCCTCGTGCGCCCGCTCGGCGTCATGCGCTACGAGGCCGTGGCGACGCCCGCCTTCATGGGGCGCTGGCTCCCCGACGGTGCGACCCAGGCAGCCCTCGCGGCAGCGCCGCTCGTCGACTTCGATCGCCGCGACGACCTGCAGCGAGACCACTTGCGCGCGATGGGCGTCGACCCCGAGGCGCCGCCGCGCCACTTCGTGCCCGCGTCCAACGACTTCGCCACCGCGGTGAAGCTCGGACTCGGCTGGGGCATGCTGCCGGGCTTCCAGTCCGACGCGGAGCTCGCCCTCGGCGACCTCGTGCGCGTGGGTGGCGACCCGATCGACGTCGCCCTGTACTGGCAGCAATGGAACCTGAGATCACCGCTCCTCGATGCGATCGCGGCCGAGCTCGTCGATGAGGCGCATCGCACCCTGCGTCCGGTGCATTCGGCGCGGGGAAGCGGCCGGTAGCGCAGCATCGAATGACTAGCAACTCGGATCGGCGCGGGCAAGCCCCTGCCGCTCACGCGCTCGACGGCGTTCACTTGAGAGGGCAGCAGACTGCTGCGTCCCGAAAGGAGCACGCCATGAGCGACCCAGGCGACCGGATCGAGAACGCCGCTGAGAAGGTCGGCGGCAAGGCAAAGGAAGCCATGGGCAAGATGACCGACGACGAGCAGAAGATCGCCGAAGGCAAGGCCCAGCAGTCGAAGGCTGACTTGAAGAACGCGGGTGAAGACGTCAAGGACGCCGCCAAGAACGTCAAGGATGCCTTCAAGGAGTAACCGTCGTCGGCGCATCATCCGACGATCGAACGGCCGCAACCTCCCACTGGATGGTCGCGGCCGTTCCGCGTGCTCGGCCCGTCGGCCGCAATCGCCGATCAGCGCACCCAGACGCGGAGTGCGCCGACGATGCCGAATCCGGCAGCGAGCGGGGCCGCGAGCCCGTCGTCGGGCTCCCAGCCGACGACCGGTCGGCCTGGGAACCGCGCTCGGGCCTCGGCGATGGCTGCACGGTAGACGGATGCCGCCGGACCGAACACGTTGGACACCCCGACGACCCCTTCGCCGTCGTTCAGTATCGCGCCGCCCGTCACCGCATCGCTGCTGCGAGCAGCCAGGATCGCGACGGCGGGCTCGTCGAGGAGACCCGACGTGAACGCGGCACGGTTGCCATGCGCCGACGCCCATTCCTGAAGGGCGGCCGGCGACCTGACGCGCTCGAGACGCAGGTGCTCGCCGGATCGCGCTGCAGCGGTCGCTCCGGCGGTGTCGAGGGCGATCCAACTCGCGTCGAAGAGCACGTGGAAGCCGTCTCGGCTGAGATCGAGGTCGGCGAAGGAGTCCTTGATGCTTCGTGCGCCGGCGGGCAGCGCCTCCAGTACGTCGGCGCGGACGATCCCGCGCTCGAGCGTGACCGCCTCGGGATATCCGGTGGGCATCACGCCGTGAGCGCGCCAGACCCCGTTGGCGACGTGCGACTCGACCGCGTTGTGGCGACCGACCACTGCGCACCACGCGGCGTTGTTCCGGGCGGCGACGCCCGCCACGTCGCCGGTATTCGGCGGCATCGAGCGTACCGGCGTCAGGCGAACAGGCGCTGCAGGCGCTCGATGCCCTCGAGCAGCGGCCCGTCGCCGAGCGCGTAGCTGAAGCGCAGGTAGCCGCTCGGCCCGAACGCCTCACCGGGCACCGCCGCGACGTCGGCCTGCTCGAGCATGAGGTCGGCGAGCTCGAGCGAGGTGGTCGGCGTCGCGCCGCCCCACGAGCGGCCGAGGAGCCCGGACACGTCGGGGTAGACGTAGAACGCACCCTGCGGAACCGGCACGCTGACGCCGTCGATCTTCGAGAGCTCGGCGACGATCGTGCGGCGGCGGCGGTCGAACGCGCGGCGCATCTCCTCGACGGCATCCTGCGGTCCGGTCAGCGCTGCGATCCCGGCGCGCTGCGAGATGTTCGACACGTTCGATGACAGGTGCGACTGCAGGTTGGCGGCGCCCTTGATCACGTCGGCGGGGCCGACCATCCAGCCGAGGCGCCAGCCGGTCATCGCATAGGTCTTCGCGACGCCGTTCACGAGGATCGTCTGGTTCGCGAGGCCCGGAACCGCCTCGACGATCGACACCGCGCGCGGCGGCACGCCGTCGACCTCGTCGGCGTAGGTCAGGTTCTGGTAGATCTCGTCGGAGACGACCCAAATGCCGTGCTCGAGCGCCCACTCGCCGATCGCCTCAACCTGCTCGGGTGCGTAGACGGCGCCCGTCGGGTTCGACGGCGAGACGAAGAGCAGCACCTTCGTGCGCTCGGTGCGGGCCGCCTCGAGCTGTTCGACGGTGACGAGGTAGCCCTGGTCGGCCCCGGCGAACACGTCGACCTGGCGGCCGCCTGCGAGCTTGATCGCCTCGGGGTAGGTCGTCCAGTACGGCGTGGGCACGAGCACTTCGTCGCCGTCGTCGAGCAGCACCTGGAAGGCTTGGTAGACGGCCTGCTTGCCGCCGTTCGTGACGACGACCTGCCCGGCACTCACTTCGAGGCCGGAGTCGCGCAGCGTCTTCGCGGCGACCGCCTCGCGCAGTTCGGGCAGCCCGGCCGCGGGCGTGTAGCGGTAGTTCTTGGGGTCGCGCGTGGCCGCGAGCGCGGCCTCGACGATGTAGTCGGGTGTGGCGAAGTCGGGCTCCCCGGCGGCATACGAGATGACCGGGCGCCCTTCTGCCTGGAGGGCCTTCGCCTTCGCATCGACCTTGAGGGTCGCGGACTCGGCGATGGCGGCGATTCGGGCGGAGAGGCGCGCGTGTTCGGTCACGACGACCAGCCTACGGCGAGCGGATGCCGCGTGGGGCCTCCAGATCGTCGGTTCCTGCCTGACCCGTCAGAGGTTCTGTCCGATGTCCCAGAGCCGGTCGGGGCGCCCGTCGATCGCCTCGGAGACCGCGAGCGCCTGGTCGTCGGAGAGCGAGGCGACGTAGTCGATCACCCCGCGGCCCACGCCGAGCGATTGCACCTCGGCCGCCTCTGGGAGCGGGATGCCTTCGGGGCGCTCATCGCGCAGTTGCGCATAGCCTGCGGTGGCGATCTCGACGAGCTCCTTCAGGCGCTGCGGAACGCGGTCCCGGTCGTGCTCGTCGTGCACCCATGCCGTGAGGCCCTTCACGGCGCGGGTGAGCACGCGGCTGAGCCCACGCTGGTACAGGACGATGTCGGAGCGGTCGAGGATGAAGTGCCGGTGCACGAACTTCAGGATCTCCACCTCGTGCCACGCGCGTCGGTCGAGGGTGACGAGCCCGGTGCGGGCCTCGTCCTTCGGCGCCGGCACGACCGAGGACTGCAGGTGGCTGATCCAGCGATTCGTGAACGACGAGAGCGCGCGCTCCGAGGCGATGGAGCCGTCGAAGGCGATCGCGAGCAGGCCGTCGACGAGGTCTTCGGCGACGACACCGACTGCGTCGGCGAATGCCTCGTCGTCGCTGATCCACGGATCGCTGCGGTGGAGCTTGCGCCGAAGGCCCTCGAGGGCGCTGCCGGGAGGAGAGCTGCGCGCCGCGATCGCCTCGTCGTCGAGGTCGCGCAGCTTCGAGCCGAACTTGAGCCAGCCCCGGAACTCGCGTGCCACGGCGCCCTCGCTGAGCAGGCCGGCGCGGTAGAAGTCGTCGACGTCGTGGATCGAGTACGCGATGTCGTCGGCGATGTCCATGATCGAGCACTCGATCGACTGCTGCGTCGGCGGTTGACCGCGGCGGGCCTGACGCAAGTCGCCGGCGTCGATGCCGTAGGCCGAGAACTTCAGCACCTCGATGCCGTTCGCCGTGCGACGCAGCCCGCGCGGCAACGGCCCGTCGCCCGCGCCCACCGCAGCCCCGTCGAGGTATCGGGTCCACGGGTATTTCGCGACGGCCGTGCGCACCGCCGCGGTGAGGTTGAGCCCGCGAGGGGCGGCCTCGCTGACGTCGAGCGCCGTGATGATCCGGTAGGTCTGCGCGTTGCCCTCGAACCCGTCGGCGAGTCCCAGGCTCTCGCGCGCGAGTCGGTCGAGCACGCGCTCCCCGAGGTGGCCGAAGGGCGGATGCCCGAGGTCGTGGGCGCTCGCCGCGGCCTGCACCACCACTGCGTCGCAGCCGTGCTCGAGCGCGAACGCACGAGTCGGCGACGCGGCATCAGTGAGCTTCACGGCGATCGCCCGCGCGACCGCGGTCACCTTGATGGAGTGGGTGAGGCGGTTGTGGATGAGCGGGCCCGCGCCGGGTTGTGCGATCACCTGGGTGACGGCCGACAGTCGCGAGAAATACGGAGAGAACCGGATGCGCTCGAGGTCGAGCCGGAACTGCGAGTGCTCGCCCGTGACCTCGGCGCTGCTGCGCGGCTCTGGCACCTGGCGTGAGGCGCGGTCCATGGGCATATGCCCAATCTATGCCCGACGTGGGAGGCGGATGCCGGGAGCCCGCGTGGCGGCATCCGCTCAGCTTTACTCTGCCTTCGAGGTCGCATACACTTGCTGAGGTTGTTGAAGTCAGCCAAGCTTTTCTGCGCCTATTTTCGGCATGGATTCCCAAGAGAACGTCGTGAAGCTTGTGCTGTCCAGACACCGGTGGTAACCCTCGGTCATACGGTGGTTCCATAGGGCGGTGGCTCAATTGGTAGAGCAGCGGTCTCCAAAACCGCAGGTTGCAGGTTCGAGTCCTGTCCGCCCTGCGAGCCGGCAGCGAACGCCGGCCCACGAAAGGTGTACGAGGTGGCCCGGAAAGTAATCGACGAACCCAGTGAGGACGTCGTTGCCAACGCGAAGCGCGATCGCGCAGCGCGTCGGAACCCCTTCGCCAGGTTCGCCCTGTTCATTCGACAGGTCATCGCAGAACTGAAGAAGGTCGTCACCCCCACCCGCAAGGAGCTCCTCAGCTTCACCGCTGTGGTGCTCCTGTTCGTCGTCATCATGATGGCGATCGTCTGGGGGCTCGACCAGCTGTTCGGATGGCTGGTGCTGTACGTCTTCGGAACTGCGGGGGCCTGATCGGGCCGCTCGGCCCGAAGCATCCGATGCGCCGTAGGCGGACGGAAGAAAAGGATTGAGAGAAGTGGCAAAGACAGAGCGCGACGACGTCGATTGGGCCACGGCTGCTGAGCAGTCGGCCGAAGACGACGAGGCCCAAGAGGGCAACACGCTCGAGCACGACGAGGAATCGGTCGAGGCGGCAGAGCACCGCGCCGTGCACGTCGTCGACGACGAGGGCAACGACATCGATCTCGACGCCGTGCTCGACGCGATGGCCGAATCGAGCGATCCCGAGGCTGACGCCGTGATCGACGACGCCCTCCACATCGATTCCGTCGACGGGGCCGAAGCGGCCGAGGCGGCCGTCGTCGAGGAAGACGAGGAGACGGTCGACCCCTACGCGGAGTTCCGCGCCGAGCTCCGCTTCCTCCCGGGCAAGTGGTACGTCATCCACTCCTATGCCGGCTTCGAGCGCCGTGTGAAGGCGAACATCGAGCAGCGACGCGAGTCGATGGCCATGGCCGACTACATCTACCAGGTCGAAGTGCCGATGGAAGATGTCGTCGAGATCAAGAACGGCCAGCGCAAGATGGTCACTCGCGTGCGCATTCCCGGCTACGTGCTCGTGCGCATGGACCTCAACGAGGAGAGCTGGTCGGTCATCCGCCACACTCCCGGCGTCACCGGCTTCGTCGGCAACGCGCACAACCCGACCCCCCTCCGTTTCGAAGAGGCCTTCGGCATGCTGAAGAGCCTCGTCGAGATCAAGGAGGTCGCCCCCGTCAAGGGCGCGAAGGCCACCGGCGGCGCCGGTGCGACCCGCGCGATCCCGGCCGAGGTCGACTTCGAGATCGGCGAGACCATCACGATCAAGGACGGCTCGTTCGCGGGCCTGCCCGGCACGATCAGCGAGATCAAGCCCGAGAGCGGCAAGCTCATCGTGCTCGTCTCGCTCTTCGAGCGCGAGACTCCGGTCGAGCTGAGCTTCGACCAGGTCACCAAGCTCTAGCCCTTTCCAGACAGCGCGCAGCCACCCTCCGGTATCATCGGAGGGTTGTGCTGCGTCAGAGGGTGAAGATTCAGCACAGAGATCACCGCATCCCGGAACGGCCGGGCCTGCGGGAGAGTGCCCCGGCAACCGGGGCGTTCGAACAGAAAGAAGGAAACAATGGCACCGAAGAAGAAGGCTACCGGTCTGATCAAGCTTCAGATCAAGGCCGGCGCCGCGAACCCGGCCCCGCCCATCGGCCCCGCCCTGGGTCAGCACGGCGTGAACATCATGGAGTTCTGCAAGGCCTACAACGCGGCGACCGAAGCCCAGCGCGGCAACGTCATCCCCGTTGAGATCACCGTCTACGACGACCGCTCGTTCACGTTCGTCCTGAAGACCCCGCCCGCTGCGGAGCTCATCAAGAAGGCCGCCGGCGTCGCCAAGGGCTCGGGTGTCCCGCACACCAACAAGGTGGGCCAGCTCACCCAGGCCCAGGTGCGCGAGATCGCCGAGACGAAGATGGTCGACCTCAACGCGAACGACCTCGACGCAGCGTCGAAGATCATCGCGGGCACCGCTCGTTCGATGGGCATCACGGTCGAATAGGCCTTGACTGCGGGTTGAGGAGGTCGCGCAGCGACCGTCTCGAAACCCGCGGAACGACGGATGCCGCGCGGCATCCGTTCACCAGAACTCAGGAATCCGTGGCAGCGCCAGCCAGGCGCAGATGACCACACTCTCTCAAGGAGAAACAACATGGCACAGAAGTCCAAGGCCTACCGGGCCGCGGTCGACAAGCTCGAGGCCGGCAAGTTCTACGCCCCGAACGAGGCCGTCGTCCTCGCGAAGCAGACCGGCTCGGCGAAGTTCGACTCGACCGTCGAGGTCGCGCTGAAGCTCGGCGTCGACCCCCGCAAGGCAGACCAGATGGTGCGCGGCACCGTCATCCTCCCGCACGGCACCGGCAAGACCGCCCGCGTCATCGTGTTCGCGACCGGCCCTGCGGCCGAGGCTGCGATCGCGGCGGGCGCCGATGAGGTCGGCGGCGCCGACCTCATCGAGAAGGTCGCCGGCGGCTACACCTCGTTCGACTCGGCGGTCTCGACCCCCGAGCTCATGGGCCAGGTCGGCCGACTCGGCAAGGTGCTCGGCCCCCGTGGCCTCATGCCCAACCCGAAGACCGGCACCGTGACGCCCGACGTCGCGAAGGCCGTCTCCGACATCAAGGGCGGCAAGATCGAGTTCCGCGTCGACAAGCACTCCAACGTGCACTTCGTCGTGGGCAAGGCCTCGTTCACCGAGGAGCAGCTCAACGACAACCTGAACACCGCCCTCGAAGAGGTCGTGCGTCTCAAGCCGTCGAGCTCCAAGGGCCGTTACATCCAGAAGGGCGCCGTGTCGACCACGTTCGGCCCGGGCATCCCGCTCGACGTCAACGCCATCTGACCCCGGTGGTCGAGTAGCCGCGTGTTGCTCACCCCGGTGGTCGAGTAGCGCCGCGCGAAGCGCGACGCGTATCGAATCCACGCACGAAGGGCTCGCCGGTTCGCCGGCGGGCCCTTCGTCATGCGGTCAGCCCGCGACGGGCCAGCCGACGATGCGGAACGTGTGCTCGCCGAGCGGCTCGCGCTCTGCGACATCCGTGCCGCTGACGATCGCGCCGGGAGGGCCGGCCGCGAACCAGTCGACCAGCTCGGAGACGGATGCCTCGTCGCCCTCGATCTCGGCCTCGACCGCGCCGTCTGCCCGGTTGCGCACCCACCCGGCCACGCCGAGCCGCTCGGCCTCGCGCCGTGCCGAGTAGCGGAATCCCACGCCCTGCACACTGCCGTGCACGACGACGTTGCGGCGGATCATGCTCTCGAGCGTAACGCGATCGCGGCACGGCTTCGAGGCTTCGATGTGCCGGATGCCGCGAGCGAGCGCCGAGCGTACGATGACGCCATGGGGGAGATGCAGGACTACATCGCGGGGCTCGAGGGCGCCGAACGCGAGCTCGTCGAGCGGATCCGGGCGCGAGCGGTCGAGCTCGTGCCCGATGCGACCGAGGGGATGAGCTACGGCATGCCGGCCCTGCGCTACAGGGACTCGCCGCTGCTGAGCGTGATGTCGGCGAAGGACCACATCGGGCTCTACCCGTTCAGTCCGGCCGTCGTGTCGGCCGTGGAGCGGGCGCTCGAGGGCTACTCATGGTCGAAGGGCACGATCCGGTTCACGGCGGAGCATCCGTTGCCGGACGCCCTCGTCGATCGCATCGTGGAGCTTCGGCGCGACGAGATCGACGCGGCGAAGCAGCGCTGAGACGGCGGAGCACCGCCGAACGACCTTCCCGGATCACGCCAGCCCGGAGCCACCGATCCCGTCACAGATCAGCTCGGCGAGCGCCTGGAGGTCGGGTGCTGCGTCGTCGGTTGCGACGCCGGCATGGTCGGCCGACGGTCGAAGCGTCAAGATGGCCACCCACGCCACGGCGGCGGTGCGCAGCGTACGTGCGGCGATCGGCCTGAGCACGCTGCCGCTCAGCACTCGCTCGACGACAGACTGCACCTGCACGCGGTGTTCGCGCAGCTTCGCCCGCACCTCTGGGTGCGTGCGCTGCTCTCGCCAGATGATGACGCGCAGCACGGGCGAGTCCGCTTGGATCTCGGAGAGCTTTCGCTCGAGGTTCAAGAGGGCGCGCACGGGATCGCCCGGCTCGATGAGCAGGTTCGCGTCGATCGGTCCGAGGTCGAGTCGCTCGCCCACGAGCGCGCAGAGCAGGTCGGATTTCGTCGGGAAGTAGTAGAACAGCAGGCCCTTGGGCACCGCTGCGAGCTTGGCGATGCTCGACGTCGGCGTGGCATCGAAGCCGCGTTCGGCGAAGAGCCTCTCGGCCGCGTCGAGAATGCGCCCGCGCGCCTCTGGAGTCTCCTTCACGACCGACTCCAAATGTCAGGCGGGGACGGCAGTCGGCTGCCGTCCCCGCGTGCGGTAGCGGTCAGTGGGTGATCGCGTCGTGGTGGGCGCGCATGCTGGGCCGGATTGCGAGCGCGGCGACGATGACGACGACCGCCCCGCCGATCCACGACACCCATGCGGCAGCGTCGCTCGTGCCGGCGTATCCGCCGATCCACGGCGAGATGATGAGCAGCAGCCCAAGGACGCCCTGCACGTACTCCATCGCGACGAGCCCCGGCGAGGCGAGGTTCACGAGACCCGAAATGATGAGGAGTATGCCGAGCGAGACCATCATCGCGACGGATGCTCCCATCGGGGGGACGAACAACGCCGACAGAGCCACGGCAAGACCGACGACGACAGCTACCCAGTCTTCCCATCGGGTCCACTTCTTCATGGCAACCAGCCTCCTTCGAGCGGTGGCTCCCCATTCGGGGGTTACTACAACGATAGAACTGACTGACCGGCCGGTCAAGATGCTTTGGAGGTCCCGGACGACATCACACGCGAGGTGCATCGGTTCCTGCGCTCGGTTGAGCAGGCCGCTTGATCGCGGATGCGGATCGCGTCTGTTCCGGCAGTCGAAGCATCCGGTATGACAGGGCCAGTCGTGCGGGGAACAGCAGGCCCAGCACGATGCCGCGTTGCGCGAGTCCGGCCCAGTCGTGCAGCGGGGCGTCGTCGGGTATCACGAGGATCCCCATGATCGGGTTGCTGACCAGCATGAGGATTCCAGCAAGCCGAACCGGGATCGCCAACTTGCGCCACTCGGTTTGCTTCGAGAGGGCGAAGGAGATCACGAGGAGTGCGAGAGCGCTGGATGTGAAGAACACGAATCCGACCGCCTGGTGACCGCCTGGGTCGTAGGTTGCTCCGGCGGCGTCCTCGCGCAGCGGGAACGCCGTGCCGACGAGAATGTTCGCGATTCCGCTGACGAACATCAAGGCGGCGCCGACCATGCCAGGTTTCGACGGCTGCAAGACCCCATACAGGCCAGCCGCGAACGCGATCGTCAGCAATCCGAGCACGACGAAGTTCGCGCTCTGGATCCATCCGTTCGGACCGGCCGCCAGGGCGCTGACCGTCTCTTCGATCGGGCTGTACTCATCGATGCGGGCGAGTTCCTGTGCCACGTAGGTCAACGTGAACACGATTGGAGCGGCCAAGCCGGCCCAAGCCGCCCAAGTCACCCAGGTCGTCTGGGTTCGACGTGTTGTTGACATTGCCATCGCCTCCATCGAGTGTTCCTGATGTCGACGATCCCGCTTCTGAGTCGGTTCGGTCAGCGGGAGAACTCCCGGGTGGCCAATCCGTGCTGCATCGCGTACACGGCCGCAGCGGCCCGGGTGGAGACGCCGATCTTCGCGTACACCTGCTGCACGTAGTGGTCGGCCGTCTTCGGCGTCACCTCGAGCGTGCGACCGATCTGCTTGGTCGCCAGACCGTGCGCGAGCAGGGTGAGCGTTTGCATCTCCCGCGGCGTGAGGCCGTCTGGGTGGGCGATCCGCTCGGGTGGGTGTCCGGCCGCTTCGAGTACGCCGGTCACGGCGTCGGGGTCGAGTGTCCCGGCCCTGGCCGCCTCGCGCAGCCGGGCGGCGGCGGCGTCGCCGGAGAGCGCGGGACGGCCCGGGCGGTTCTGCGTCAGCTCGCTGTACGCGTCGGCCGCGGCGAGTAGCCGAGCGGAATGTGTGAGTCCGGCTGCTGACGTGCCGCGGTAGTAGCCGCTGCCGTCCATCCTCTCGTGGTGGTAGCCCGCGACCTCGCCGAGCTCGGCCAAGTACGGGGAGGCGGACAGGATCTGCTCCGAGTGGTAGGGGTGCAGCCGCACCTTCTCCCAGTCGGCCGCCGAAGGCGGGCCCTCGTGGTGCCAGATCCGGAACGGGACTGCGACCTTTCCGAGGTCGTGGACGAGCGCGGCGCGGCGCAGCATGGTCACGTCGTCGTCGGTTCGTCCGAGGTACTCGGCGGCTCGGCCGGCGAGGTCGGCCATGCCAGCAGAGTGCCCCGTCACGTCGGCGAGGTCGGCGAAGGCGGCCAGCGCTGTCAGTGCTTCATCGATCTGGGCACCCCGCAGGTTCAGGTGCGGCTGTGGCTCGGCGTCCATCAGCGACGCCCAGTCGGCGGACTCCTCGAGCACCAGCAGGTCGGGAGTCAGTGCGGTAACGATCTCGGGGTCGAATGCTCCGCCGGCTCGCTCGCGCACTACATCGACGGCTCGTGCCGGCCCATGCAGGTGGCGCTGGAAGTCGGCATCTCGGGCGACGTGCACGATCCGTATCGCGAGCGGAAGGTCCTCTGCGGACGCGCGCCGCAGCGGCCCCTCTCCGTCCCACCGTTCGGTCATCAGTCGGAACATCTCCGACACCGTCGGCGGCAGGCCGACTCCGCTCGCGAGCATCTCGGCGACCTCGCACAGGGCCTCGGTGTGGTGCTTGAAGCCACGGCCGGTCTGCGGGAACTTCGCAGCCGCCCGCAGGGTACGGCGAACGCGCCCGCCATCGCCTGCGCCCAGCGCGCGGAAGACGCCGGCCATCGACTGGCGCTGGCTTGCGAACATCACCGCCGTCCAGCTCTCGGTGAGCCCGTCGGGAAACAACTCGGCTTGGACATCGGCATCGGTGGTGCAGCCGGCGTAGAACAGCAGGCAGCCGTAGTACGTCTGGACCGCCGTCGCCTCATCGACGCCGATCCGATCCGCCAGGCGCATCGCGACGACGGTGCTGTGCAGCCCGTGCCCGAACGGCAGGGCCATGCCGAGATCAGTGGCCAGGCACAACGAACCGACCACTTCCGCCACGCGCAGCGAGTCGGCAGCCACGGTTCGATACTGGCACAGCCAGGCCATGACGGCGAGGTGAATGGTTCCCCTTCGCTGCGGCCCTCCGCTATCGTGACTCGCCGCTCGTGAGCATGACACGCTCACGCGCTGATACGCAGAAGCGCTGACCCGCGATCGGCGCCCGGGACCGAATCCCCGAGCGCCGCGCGAGCGCGAAGAGGGTCAGCCGATGCGGATCAGCTTCTTGTTGACGAACTCGTCGGCCCCGAAGCGGCCGAGCTCACGGCCCGAACCCGATCGCTTGACACCGCCGAAGGGCAACTCGGCCCCGTCGGCGAGCACGACGTTCACGAACACCATTCCGGCTTCGATCCCATCGGCCACTCGCAGCGCCTGTTCTTCGTCGGTCGTGTAGACGTAGGAGCCCAAGCCGTAGGGGGTGTCGTTCGCGATGCGCACGGCGTCGGACTCGTCGGCCGCGCGATACACCTGGGCGACCGGCCCGAAGAACTCCTCCTTCGACGCGGGGTTGTCAGGCGTGACATCCGTCAGCACCGTCGTCTGGAAGAAGGCACCGTCACGGATGCCGCCGCGCACGAGCTTCGCGCCGTGCTCGACCGCGCGCTTGACCTGCTCGTCGAGGTTCTCGGCCGCCTTGAGCGACGAGAGCGGGCCGAGCGCCGAGTCGGGCGAGGTCGGGTCGGATGCCTCGACCTCGGCGAGCTTCGCGGTGAACTTCTCGAGGAACGGCTCGTAGAGCTCGTCGACCACGATGAAGCGCTTGGCCGCGTTGCACGATTGGCCGCTGTTGTCGAGACGCGCGTCGACGGCTGCCTGGGCGGCGGCGTCGAGGTCGTCGGTGGACAACAGGATGAACGGATCGGAGCCGCCGAGCTCGAGCACGACCTTCTTCAGGTGACGGCCCGCGATCTCGGCGACCGCAGCGCCTGCGCGCTCGGAGCCGGTGAGCGAGACGCCCTGCACGCGCGGGTCGGCGATGACCTTCTCGATCTGGTCATGCGACGCGTAGATGTTGACGTAGGCGCCGGCCGGGAAGCCGGCGTCACGCATGATCTGCTCGATCGCCGCGGCCGACTCGGGGCACTGCTCGGCGTGCTTCAGGAGGATGGTGTTGCCGATGATGAGGTTCGGTCCGGCGAACCGGGCGACCTGGTAGTACGGGAAGTTCCACGGCATGATGCCGAGGAGCACGCCCAGGGCGTTGCGACGGATGATCGCCGAGCCGTCGCCGGCGAGCAGTTCAACATTCTCGTCCTTCAGGAAGTCGGCTGCATGGTCGGCGTAGTAGGTGTAGATATCGCCGGCGAAATCGGCCTCGGCGAGGGCCTGCTCGATGGGCTTGCCCATCTCGCGCACGATGATCTCGGCGAGCTCCTGGCGGCGTTCGACGTGCAGTTCTCCGACACGGCGCACGAGCGCGGCGCGCTCCTCGACGGTGGTCGTGCGCGACCACGTGCGTTGCGTCTCGTCGGCCGAGGCGATGGCCGCGTCGAGCTCGGCATCGGTGATCGTGGGATAGGTCGTGACCGTCTCTCCGGTTGCCGGATTGACCACGGCGTAATTGCTCATGGGGCTCCTCTGTCGCTGGTGCACGGGGGCTCGCCAACCGGTCGGCGACGGCGGTGCACACCTGTGTGCAAGCCTATGCCGCGGTGCAGCGAGCAGGAATCGACATGGCGGCGGATTCACGGCATCCGATGGACGGCGTGTACATCGGAGGCATCCGCGGTGCTGAGTATCGTGGCGTGTGGGGCGAGCCGAGGAGGGCCGAATGGGTCGAGGCATCCTGAGCGGCATCCGCGTCGCCGACTTCTCACGCGTGCTCGCGGGGCCCTACGCCACCATGATGCTCGCCGACTTCGGCGCCGACGTCGTGAAGATCGAGGCGCCGTCGGGGGACGACACCCGGCACTGGCGCCCGCCCGTCGACGCACACGGCCGCTCCACGTACTTCGGCAGCGTGAACCGCAACAAGCGGTCGGTCGTGCTCGATCTCGCGGATGCTGCAGGGCTCGCCGAGGCGCGCCGGCTCGCGGCATCCGCCGACGTGGTCGTCGAGAACTTCCGCGCCGGCGTCATGGAGCGCTTCGGGCTCGCCTACCCCGACGTGCGCGAGGCGAACCCCGGCGTCGTGTACTGCTCGATCACCGGATTCGGCACGGGGGAGGGCGCGGCCCTCGCCGGCTACGACCTGCTCGTGCAGGCCATCGGCGGGCTGATGAGCATCACGGGCGACCCCGACGGCGAACCCGCGAAGGCCGGTGTCGCACTCGTCGACGTGATCGCGGGGCAGAACGCGCTCGCCGGCATCCTGCTGGCACTCCGCGAACGCGACCGCACCGGGCTCGGCCAGCTCGTCGAGGTGAACCTGCTGCAGAGCCTGCTCTCGGCGCTCACGAACCAGGCGGCGGGCACGCTCGCAACGGGCGTCGCCCCGACGCGGCTCGGCAACCAGCACCCGAGCATCGCGCCGTACGCGCTCTACCGTGCGGCCGATCGCGAACTCGTGATCGCGGTGGGCAACGACAAGCAGTTCGCGGCGCTCGCGGGCGTGCTCGGCGGGGGCACGCTCGCGACAGATGCCCGCTTCGCGAGCAACGCGGCTCGCGTCGAGCATCGTGACGAGTTGCGTGCGCGCATCGAGACGCGACTCGCCGCGGCATCCGCTGCGCACTGGGTCGCCGCCCTCACCGCGGTGGGGGTGCCTGCCGGTCTCGTGAACGACGTGGCCGAGGCGCTCGCCTTCGCCGAGGCACTCGGACTCGAACCCGTCGCCGAGATCGCGCGCGCCGGCGCCGACGGCGGCACGAGCCGCACCGTCGCCAATCCCATCGGCCTCTCCGCCGCGGGCGCCGACTACCGCAGCCCGCCACCCGGACTCGACGAGCACGCCGGCGCCGACTGGCTGCCGCCCAGCTGACCGAAAGGACCACCCGATGACCACGATCGCCCCGCGGATCGATGCCGTGTTCGACCTCGACGCCCTCATCGGCGACGAGGAGCGCGAGTGGCAGCTTCGTGCGCGGCGCTTCGCGCAGGAGCGCATCCTGCCCGTCATCGAAGACGACTTCGAGGCTGGGCATTTCCGCCGCGAGTTCGTGCGCGAGCTCGGCGAGCTGGGTTTCCTCGGCATGCACCTTACGGGCTACGGATGCGCCGGCGCCGGCGCGGTGGCATACGGCCTCGTGTGCCTCGAGCTCGAGGCGGCCGACAGCGGCTGGCGCACGTTCGTGTCGGTGCAGGGATCGCTCGCGATGAGCGCCATCCACAAGTACGGGTCGGAGGAGCAGAAGCGGCAGTGGCTGCCAGGCATGGCCGCCGGTGAGCTCATCGGATGCTTCGCCCTCACCGAACCGCACGGCGGGAGTGACCCCGCCGGCATGACAACTGTCGCGCGCCGCGACGGCGATGGCTGGGTGATCGACGGCGCGAAGCGATGGATCGGGCTCGCGAGCGAGGCCGATGTCGCCGTCGTGTGGGCGAAGATCGACGAGACCGGCGCGGGCGGCGGCGGCGGCGTGCCGGGCGGCGCCGTGCGCGGCTTCCTCATTCCCACGGCGACGCCGGGATTCACCGCGACGCCGATCGACGGCAAGCTCTCGATGCGCGCCTCGGTGCAGTGCGACGTCGCCCTCGACAGGGTGCGCGTCGGCGACGAGGCGCTGCTGCCCGGGGCATCCGGTCTCTCGGGGCCGTTCAGCTGCCTGAACGAAGCCCGCTACGGCATTGTCTGGGGCGCGATGGGTGCCGCCCGCTCGTGCCTCGAAGCGGCGCTGGCACGAGCCACGAGTCGCGAGGTCTTCGGCAAGCCGATCGGGGCGAACCAGCTCATCCAGGCGAAGCTCGCCGACATGTTCGTCGAGGTCGAGAAGGGCATCCTCCTCGCGCTGCACCTCGGGCGCCTGAAGGAACGCGGGGCGCTCACGCCCGCGCAGATCAGCGTCGGCAAGCTCAACAGCGTGCGGGAGGCCCTCACGATCGCGCACGAGGCCCGGAGCATCCTCGCCGGCGACGGCATCACGAACGCGTGGCCGGTCATGCGTCACGCGGCGAACCTCGAGTCGGTGCGCACCTACGAGGGCACCGACGAGATCCACCAGCTGATCCTCGGCCGGGAGCTCACCGGACTGAGCGCGTTCTGAGGGCACTTCGGTCGGCGAACGCGCCGCGGCTCAGTTCACGCCGGGAATCACGATCCAGTGCTGCGCGAGCACGATCCACAGGATGAACAGCACGAGCGCGACGACGGTGACCGCAACGCCGCCGCGACGGCGGCCGCCGCGAAGCACGAGCTGGATCACGAGTAGCACGGTCGTGATGATCGCGAGCACGAGCGATCCGAACGGGATGCCCGGGAAGAACAGCGACAACAGGAAGAGCACTGCGGCGATGATCTCGATGATCGCGATCACTGAGGAACCGCGCCCGCGGGCGCGGGTGATGCCGTCGATCACGGCGAAGATGCCGGCGGCGAGGGCGATGACGAAGAGCCAAGACAGGATCATGTGAGTCCTTCGGGATGGCGGGGGACCGCGACACGGGAGAGGGCTCCTGCGCAGACGCCAGCATAGCGATGACATGCGTCAAGCGGAATGACTCAGGCTTCGACGAGCGGATGCCGCGTGAGGGGGAATGCAACGCGGGGTCATCGGGTTTCATCCTGAGGCCGCCGCGTGATGGACTCGTTGCATCGGGGCCGACCGAACGAGAGCCCCAGCTCACTTCCCCCATCGTACGAATGGAGCACCACACATGCCTCGCGCCCGCACGCTGCTCGGCCTCGCCGCCGCATCCTTCACCGTCATCGCACTTGCCGCCTGCTCGAGCGCGGCGCCCGAGTCGAGCGAGTCGGCCGCCGGCGACGACTACGGCCTCGTGAACGCGGGCACCCTCACGGTCGCGACCGAGGGCACGTATCGCCCGTTCAGCTTCCACGAAGACGGCAGCGGCGACCTCGTCGGCTACGACGTCGAGGTCGCCGAAGCGGTCGCCGACAAGCTCGGGCTCGAGATCGAGTTCCAGGAGACCCAGTGGGACGCGATCTTCGCGGGGCTCGATGCCGGCCGGTTCGACGTGATCGCGAACCAGGTGTCGATCAACCCCGAGCGCGAGGAGAACTACCTCTTCAGCGAGCCCTACACGGTGTCGCCCGGCGTCATCGTCGTGAAGGAGGGCGACACGTCGATCTCGAGCTTCGCCGACCTCGCCGGCAAGACCACCGCGCAGTCGCTCACGAGCAACTGGTACACCCTCGCCCAGGAGAACGGCGCGAACGTCGAAGCCGTCGAGGGTTGGGCTCAGGCCGTGACGCTGCTCGAGCAGGGACGCGTCGACGCGACCATCAACGACAAGTTGACGTTCCTCGACGACCAGCAGACGAACGGCGATCGCGGCCTCACGATCGCCGCCGAGACGGATGACCCATCGCTGAGCGCATTGGCGTTCACGAAGGACAAGGCCGACCTTGTCGCCGCGATCGATGCCGCCCTCGAAGAACTGCGCGCCGAGGGCGTGCTCGCCGAGCTCGGCGAGAAGTACTTCGGCGCCGACGTCTCCGAGTAGCTCGGCGATGAGCGGCTGGCAGCTGTTCCTCGACTCCTTCTGGCCGATCGTGGTGGGCGGGGTGAGCGGCACGGTGCCGCTCGCCCTCGCCTCGTTCGTGATCGGGCTCGCGCTCGCGCTCGGGGTCGCGCTGCTCCGCCTCGCCAGGAACCGGGTGCTCTCGGGCATCGCCCGCTTCTACGTGTCGGTGATCCGGGGCACGCCGCTGCTCGTGCAGCTCTTCGTGATCTTCTACGGCCTGCCGTCGCTCGGGCTCACCATCGACCCGTGGCCGAGCGCGATCATCGCCTTCTCGCTCAACGTCGGAGGATACGCCGCCGAGATCATCCGTGCCGCCATCCTCTCCGTGCCGAAGGGGCAGTGGGAAGCCGGCTATACGATCGGGATGTCGCACGCCACCACGTTGCGCCGCGTCATCCTTCCCCAAGCCGCCCGCGTCTCGGTGCCGCCGCTCTCGAACACCTTCATCTCGCTCGTGAAGGACACCTCGCTCGCCTCGCTCATCCTCGTGACCGAGCTCTTCCGCGTGGCGCAGCAGATCGCCGCGTTCAGCCAGGAGTTCATGCTGCTCTACCTCGAGGCCGCGCTCGTCTACTGGATCTTCTGCCTCGCCCTCTCGAGCGGGCAGAGCGTCATCGAGAAGAGGTTGGACCGCTATGTCGCACACTGACGATCCGCTCGCGCCGCCGGCCGCCGCATCCGATGGCGGGATGCTGCTCACCGTGCGGGGCCTCAGCAAGAGCTTCGGCGACAACCAGGTGCTGCGTTCGATCGATCTCGAGGTGCGCCGCGGCGAGGTCGTCGTACTCATCGGGCCGAGCGGCTCGGGCAAGACCACGGTGCTGCGCTCGCTCAACGGGCTCGAGACGCCCGACGGCGGCACGATCGCCTTCGCCGGTGCGACGCAGGTCGACTTCAGCCGGCCGCTCTCGAAGGCCGACCGCTTCGCCTTGCGCGACCGATCGGCGATGGTGTTCCAGCACCACAACCTCTTCCCGCACCGCACCGTGATCCAGAACGTCACCGAGGGGCCGGTGCGCGTGCAGCGGATGCCGAAGGCGCAAGCCGAGGCCGAGGCCGAGGCGTTGCTCGACCGGGTGGGGCTGCTCGAGAAGCGCGACGCCTACCCCTTCGAGCTCTCTGGCGGGCAACAGCAGCGCGTC
This sequence comes from Agromyces sp. ISL-38, assembly GCF_018613935.1. Taxonomy (GTDB): domain Bacteria; phylum Actinomycetota; class Actinomycetes; order Actinomycetales; family Microbacteriaceae; genus Agromyces. The sequence goes on from NZ_JAGGPF010000017.1 coordinate 35,095, forward strand.
GGAATCGTGCGAGCACTCGCACTCAAGCCCGAGCTGTTGCTCTTCGACGAGCCGACGAGCGCGCTCGATCCCGAGCTCGTGGGCGAGGTGCTCTCGGTCATCAAGGAGCTCGCCGACGAGGGCTGGACGATGGTGGTCGTCACCCACGAGTTGAGCTTCGCGCGGCAGGCTGCCGACGAGGTGCTCTTCATGGATGCCGGGGTGGTCGTCGAACGCGGCGCGCCCGGGCAGATCTTCACGAAGCCGAAGCACGAGCGCACGCGCCGCTTCCTCGACCGCATCCTGCGCCCGCTCGACGGAGCGGACTGAGTCGACGGAGCGGACTGAGCGAGGCGCGCTCACGACCTCCAAGGTGCGGCAGTGGTGCAGGGCGTACCGTGGAGGCATGCCCGCTCGCATCCCCGGAGTCGCAGCTCCGGGAGCGCGGGCGATGGGGGCGAGAGAGGCCAGGCAGGCGCTCGGCGTGTTCCGACTCCTCGTCGCGGCGCTCGAGGTCGTGGCGCTCATCGGCAATTTCCAGTACGTGCTGGGCTTCCGATTCTTCGCGACCGCCAACTTCTTCAGCTACTTCACCATCCAGTCCGCGATGATCGCCGTCGTGACGCTCGGCATCGGGGCGGCGTTCGCGCTGTTCATGCCGCGGGATCCCGCGTGGCTCGGGGTGCTGCGCACGATGGTGACGGTCTACCTGCTCGTCTCGGGGATCGTCTTCGGACTCATCGTCGTGCAGGCGTCGTCGCGCGACTACCGAGTCGACGTGCCGTGGTCGGACACCCTCCTGCACTTCATCGTGCCCGCCCTCGCGATCGTGGCGTGGACGGTCGACGGCGTCATCGGCGTGAACCCGCGAGTGCCGTGGACGACGATGGGCTGGGTGCTCCTCTTCCCGACGCTCTGGCTCGTCTACACGCTGATCCGCGGTGCCGACGTGGGGTGGTACCCCTACTTCTTCCTCGATGAGGCGCAGGTCGACGGTGCGCTCGGCGTCGCGCTCTACTGCGCCTTCGTGCTGATGATCTTCGTGGGGCTCACTGCTGGTTTCGTGGCGCTCCATCGGAGGCTGTGGCGTAGGGCACGAGATCGTCGAGGATCGCCTCCCGAAACTCGTCGTCTTCGAGCTCCTCGAGTCGAGTCGCCTGCGTCGCTGCGATGAGGCCGAGGAGGGTCGGCTCGCCCGACTCCGCACCGACATCGACCCACGCCGAGACGGCGACTGGCTCCCCGACCACGGTGAGCAGCTCGATCGGCGGCACCGACGCGACGGCGGGTTCCGACCGCCAGAACGCCGAATCGAAGCGCAGCCAGACGGTGTCGACGAGGCCCATGCCGAGCTGTGAGATCGCCCGCTGGTGCAACAGCGGCAGTGCGGGGCTGAACTGCAGGGTGTCGGTCTTCAGCACGCCGAGCGGCACGGTGACGATCGCACGGTCGGCGGTGAGCGACTCGCCCGAGTCGAGGCGCAGGCTGACGCGCTCGTCGCTGTAGGCGACGCGCGTGACGACGCTCTTCGCGGCGACGTCGACCGTGCTCGCGAGCGCATCGACATAGTCGGCGAACCGGCCGGTGACGATACGCACGGGGTCGTCGAACCGTGACGGGTCGAAGCCGCGGGCCGACACCCGGCTCGGGGTGGCTCCGGTCGTCGGCTCCACCGCGGTCACGATGGTGTGCGCGAGCCAATCGGCCGGGCTCACCCCGGATGAGTCGGATGTCACGGGCAGGGGCACGGCGCCCGAGCCCACGAGCGCGGCGGCCAGCGAGACCTGGCCCGGCTGCGTCACCGCCCACGAGTACGCCCGGGCGATCGCGTCGGCGCCGGTGGAGGGGATCGCGACCGGCACGCCGCTTGCGGTGCGCGCCTCGATCCTCGGGTGGAACAGGCTGGTGTCGACGGATGCCTCGGCCAGGCCATCGACGAGCGGGGAATGATCGTCGATGAAGGCGGCGCCGAGCTCGACCGAACGTTCGAAGGCGTCGTCGTCGACGGAGCGCACGCGGCCGCCCACGCGATCTCGCGCCTCGAGCACGACGACCTCGAAGCCCGCGTCGATGAGCTCGCGAGCCGCCGTGAGCCCGGCGATGCCCGCGCCCACGATGACCACGCGCTCGCCGGGTTCGGCGAGTCGCGCGACGTCGGCGGCGGCGCGCAATCCGGAGCTCCTGGCCCCGCGCACGGTGCCCGGGGCATCCGTGTCGCATGCCTCGCCGGCGAAGAAGAGCCGCGACGCGACCGGCTCGGAAAGTGCGGCGCGCAAGGTCGGGTCGACGCCGGCCGCGTCGAAGCTGAACGCACCGCGCGCGAAGGGATCTGCGCCCCAGCGCGAGCGATGCATCGCCGTTGGCAGGGGCACGCCGTTCGTCGGCGTCGCCGAGGGTGTCGGTGTCGGCGCGGGCGTGGGCGTGGCTGTCGGCGGTGGCGTGGGGGTGGGCTGCGGCCCCGTGCAGCTCGCGAGGGCGACGGTCGCGAGGCCCGAGAGGGAGGCGGCGAGGAAACTTCGCCGGGGCATGCCGCCGGGCGTCGCCCGTGAGTCCATGGATTCAGGCTAGCCGAAGCTGCCCCGGTGGTTGAGTAGGCAGCGAAGCAGCCGTATCGAAACCACCTTGCTCGCACATGGTGGCCTCGACACGCGTCGCCTTCGGCGGCGCTACTCGACCACCGGGCCGCCTCGGCCGCCGCGCCTCAGCCGGCGACGTACCCGTCGGCGATGCCGAGCGCGTCATCGATGATGTCGAGGCCGCGCACGAGTTCGTCTTCGGCGATGATGAGCGGCGGCGCGACGTGCAGGCGGTTGAAGTGCACGAACGGCCAGAGGCCGGCCTGCTTGCACGCTGCTGCGACGGCGGCCATCGGCGCGGCATCCGTTCCCGACGCGTTGAACGGCACGAGCGGCTCTCGGGTCTCGCGGTCGCGCACGAGCTCGATCGCCCAGAACAGCCCGCGCCCGCGCACGTCGCCGACCGACGGGTGCGCCGCCGCGATCTCGCGCAAGCGGGGTTCGACGACCCGCGACCCGAGGTCGCGCACGCGATCGAGGATGCCGTCTCGCTCGAACACCTCGAACGTCGCGACCCCTGCCGCGCACGCGAGCGGATGCCCCGAATAGGTGAGGCCGCCGGCGAACGCCACGGTGTCGAAGTGCGACGCGATGCGTTGCGAGATGACCACGCCGCCGAGCGGCACGTAGCCCGAGTTCACGCCCTTGGCGAAGGTGATGAGGTCGGGCACGACGCCGAACGCGTTCACCGCGAACCACTCGCCGACCCGGCCGAAGCCGACCATCACCTCGTCGGCGATGTAGACGATGCCGAACCGGTCGCACAGCGCCCGCACGCCGGCGAGATAGCCGGGCGGCGGCACGAGCACGCCATTGGTGCCCACTATCGTCTCGATGATGATCGCCGCGATCGTGCCGGCGCCCTCGAGGGTGATGACCTGCTCGAGGTGGGCGAGTGCTCGCTCGGTCTCCTCGGCCTCGCTCGAGGCGTGGAACGAGGAGCGGTAGGGATACGGCCCGAGGAAGTGCGCGACGCTGCCGTCGGAGGGCTCGTTCGGCCAGCGGCGCGGGTCGCCCGTGAGCGAGATCGCCGTGGCCGTGCCGCCGTGGTAGCTGCGGTACATCGAGAGCACCTTGCGCCGGCCCGTCACGGCCCGCGCCATCCGCACGGCGTATTCGTTGGCGTCGGCGCCGCCGTTCGTGAAGAACACCTTGTCGAGGTCTCCCGGCGCGACCTCGGCGATGCGGCGGGCCAGTTCGCCCCGCACGTCGTTCGCCATCGACGGCTGGATCGTCGCGAGCCGGCCCGCCTGCTGCTGGATCGCCGCAACGAGGTCGGGGTGCTGATGCCCGAGGTTGAGGTTCACGAGTTGGCTCGAGAAGTCGAGGAAGGCGTTGCCCTCGTAGTCCCAGAAGGTCGAGCCCTCGCCCGCGGCGATCGGCAGCGGGTCGATGAAGGCTTGCGCGCTCCACGAGTGGAACACGTGTGCGCGGTCGTCGGCGCGCACCTGCGCCTCGGCTGCGGCGTCGGGCTGCGGATGCCGCGTGGCGTGCCGGCCGGCGTACGTCGCCGTCGCGGCATCCGTCACCTCGACGACGTCAGAATTCAGGACCTGACTCATGAGATTCCTCCGTTCGGGTTGCAGAATTCAGGAGACGAACGGTCGGGTCGCCGGTCAGCGGGGAGAAATCGCGCCAGCCCAGTGCTGGCCGACGGACGCTTCCTGAATTGTGGAAGCGCACCCCGCAGGTCTTCCTGAATTTTGAGGATGGGATCAGTGGTTGCTCGGGAAGCCGAGGTTGATCTGCGACTCGCTCGGCTCGGGCCAGCGCGAGGTGACGACCTTCGAGCGGGTGTAGAAGTGCACCGACTCGGGGCCGTAGATGTGCGAGTCGCCGAAGAGCGAGCTCTTCCAGCCGCCGAACGAGTAGGCGCCGATCGGCACGGGGATCGGCACGTTCACGCCGACCATGCCCACCTCGATGTCGAACTCGAACCGGCGGGCGGTGCCGCCGTCGCGCGTGAAGATCGCGACGCCGTTCGCGAAGCGGTTCGCGTTGATGAGCTCGACGGCGTCTTCATAGGTCTCGACGCGCACGACCGAGAGCACCGGGCCGAAGATCTCGTCGTCGTACACCTTCATGCCGGGCTTCACGTGGTCGACGAGGCTGACGCCCACGAAGAATCCGTCGCTGTCGAAGGCCTGGGTCGTGCCGTCGACCACGACCGTGGCGCCCTCGCCCGCGGCACCGGTGACGTAGGAGGCGACCTTGTCGCGGTGCTCGCGGGTGATGAGGGGACCCATCTCACTCGCGGCATCCGTGCCGTCGCCGATGCGGAGCGCGCCCATGCGCGAGCGCACCGCCTCGACGAGATCGTCGGCGACATCACCCACCGCGACGAGCACCGACACGGCCATGCACCGCTCGCCGGCCGAGCCGTACGCGGCCGAGACCGCGGCATCCGCTGCGCCCTCGAGGTCGGCGTCGGGCATGACGACCATGTGGTTCTTCGCGCCGCCGAGCGCCTGGACTCGCTTGCCGTTGCCCGCGGCCCGCTCGTAGATCGACTTCGCGATCGGCGTAGAGCCGACGAAGCTCACCGCGCGAACATCGGGGGAGTCGAGGATCGTGTCGACCGCGACCTTGTCGCCGTGCACGACGTTGAGCACGCCGTCGGGGAGTCCGGCCTCCTGGAAGAGCTTCGCGAGGAAGAGCGAGGCGCTCGGGTCCTTCTCCGACGGCTTCAGCACGACGGTGTTGCCGCAGGCGATGGCGGACGTCACCATCCAGAGCGGCACCATGACCGGGAAGTTGAACGGGGTGATGGCGCCGACGACGCCCACGGGCTGCTTCACCGAGTGCACGTCGACTCCGCGAGCGACCTGCTCGGAGTGCTCGCCCTTCAGGAGGTGCACGAGCCCGGCGGCGAACTCGACGTTCTCGATGCCGCGCGAGATCTCGCCCGCGGCATCCGAGAGCACCTTGCCGTGCTCGCTCGTGAGGATCGCCGCGAGCTCGGGGGTGCGCTCCTTCAGCAGCTGGCGCAGGCGGAAGAAGACGTCGGCACGCCTGATGAGGCCCGTCGAGCGCCAGCCCGGCAGCGCCGCCTTCGCCGCGGCGATGGCCGCTTCGACCTCGGCGACCGAGGCGAATGCCACGTCGTGCTGCTGCTGCCCGGTGGCCGGGTTGAAGACCGGACCGGTGCGCTCGGCGTCGGCCGACTCCTGGCCGTTGATGAAGTGACGGATGAGGCTCATGGAGTTCCTTCGGTGGCGTGGGTGTGCGTTCGGGGTGGCGTGTGTGATGGCGTGCGGGGTGGCGTGAGTGACGGATGTCTCGCCGCCGTGTATCGGCTCCGGACAGAATGCCCGACCGCTCGACTAGGCTGGTGCTCCCAGTGTGCCAGAGGCGAAGGGTCGAGCCGATGCCAGAACGTCGCGAAGATGACGTGATCCATACGGATCGTCCGGGCACGCTCGTTGCCGACGATGCGCTCCCGACCGTGCGCGAGATCATCGCGCTCGACGCCGTGGCGAACGGGGTTCCCGAGGTGGTCTCGGGCGGCGACGACGCGCTCGACGCACATGTTCGCTGGGTTCACGCCTCCGACAGCGCCGGGGTCGCCCGCCTCCTCGACGGCGGCGAGTTGCTGCTCTCGACCGGATCGGGCTGGCCGACCGATCCCGCCGAGCTCGAGGCGTTCATCGCCGGACTCGTCGAGGCCGGCCTCTCGGGCCTCGTTCTCGAACTCGGCGCCCACTACCGGTATGTGCCGGCGATCGTCGAAGCCGCCGCCCGCGCGCACGGGCTCGCGCTCATCGCGCTGCACCGGGAGGTGAAGTTCGTCGCCCTCACCGAGGCGGTGCACAGCCGCATCATCTCCGAGCAGACGGCCGCGCTCCGTGCGCGCGACGAGGTGCGGGCGCGGTTCACCGCACTCAGCCTGCGCGGCTCGCCCGCCGACTTCATCGTGCAGCAGCTCGCGCAGACCCTGGGCACGGCGGTCGTGCTCGAGAACCTCGCACACGAGGTGGTCGCCGCCGATGCCCCGTCACCCGCCGAGGAGGAGCTCTTCACCAACTGGGAGGCGCGGTCCCGACTCGCGCATCGGCACGACGAAGAGCGCCGCCGCCGAGGGCTGCCGTTGCCGGCCGACGAGTTGCGCATCGTGCCGGTCGAGGCCCGCGGCATCCGCTGGGGTCATCTCATCGCGCTGCCCGGGCCGGCGCACCCCGCCGGCCGCACGAGCGTGCTCGAACAGGGGGCGATCGCCCTCGCGCTCGGGCGTCTCGCCGACGGCGACGCCGACGAGTGGGTGCGCATCGGCCGGCAGCGCCTCGTCGACGCGCTGCTCGCGGGCCGGTTCGCGGGTCTGCCTGGCGCGGC
>NZ_JAGGPF010000018.1 GCF_018613935.1 Agromyces sp. ISL-38
GGCTGCTCCGGTCGCGCCAGCCCAGGAGCCCGTCGCACCGGCGCCTGCTGCTCCGGCTGCACCTGCCCAGGAGCCGGCCGCGCCGGCGCCCGCAGCTCCGGCGGCCGAGTTCGCGGCACCCGCGGCACCGGCACCTGCCGCGCAGCCCGCTGCACCGGCGGCACCGCCCGCCCCTCAGCCCGTGGCTCCCGCTGCACCTCAGGCCCCTGCTGCAGCTGCACCGCAGCCGACGGCGACGGGATCGCACGCCGGCACCGCGGGCTATGTCACGCCCATCGTTCGCAAGCTGGCGAACGAGCAAGGCGTTGACCTCGCGAGCGTCACCGGCACGGGAGTCGGCGGTCGCATCCGCAAGCAAGACGTGATCTCAGCACAGACCGCTCCGGCGGCCGCTGCTGCGCCGGAGCGTCCGGCGCTCGAGACGTCGCCGCTGCGTGGAACCACCGTGCCGATGACGCGCCTGCGCAAGGTCGTCGCCGAGCGCGCCGTGGTCTCGATGCAGTCCACCGCGCAGCTCACGTCGGTCGTCGAAGTCGACGTCACCCGTGTTGCGCGCTTGCGCGACAAGGTGAAGGGCCGCTTCCAGGAGGCGACCGGCAACAAGCTCTCCTTCCTGCCGTTCTTCGCGCTTGCCGCCGCCGAGGCACTCCGTGCCTACCCGATCATCAACTCCACCGTCGACGGCGACACGATCGTCTACCCGGCGCAGGAGAACATGAGCATCGCAGTCGACACCGAGCGCGGGCTGCTCACCCCCGTCATCCGTGACGCGGGCGAGCAGAACATCGCCGGACTCGCGGCGCAGATCGCAGATCTGGCCGAGCGCACCCGCAACAACCAGCTGAAGCCCGATGAGCTCTCGGGCGGCACGTTCACGCTGACGAACACCGGCTCGCGCGGTGCGTTGTTCGACACGCCGGTCGTGTTCCTGCCCCAGTCGGCGATTCTCGGCACGGGCATCGTCGTCAAGCGCCCGGTGATCATCAGCGAAGACGGGTCCGACGCGATCGCCGTGCGATCGATGGTCTACCTGGCCCTTTCGTACGACCACCGCATCATCGACGGCGCCGACGCAGCCCGCTTCCTCTCGGCGGTCAAGGCTCGCCTCGAGGAAGGCGCGTTCGAGGCCGATCTCGGCATCTAGTCGAAGATCTCACGCAAGCGCCAACCGGCCTCGCTCCTCATCACGAGGATCGAGGCCGGTTCGCGTTCGGCGCTCGTGAAGGGAACGGAGACGAGCACGGCGGATCCCATCTCGGCGGTCAGCGTGATGCGGTCGAGGTCGTAATCGACAGACGGAGCACCGTTTCCTTCTCGGGCTGCGGCCAGTGCCGCCCGATCGTTCGACTCGATGGCAGATCCGGACTGGACGACCTCGTCGAGGCACGAGAGGTCGAGTGTTGCGAAGCAGCTCGAACGCAGTTCGAGCAGCTCGGCGGTCGCCGCGATCACGTCGTCAGCGAGCACCGCAGAGTCCTCCGGCGGAGCACTCGGCGTGGCGGTCGCGGGACGCGGCACCTCGGTCGAGGAGACCCCGGCACCCCCAGCGGCGGGCGGGTTCGACTCGGTGGGCGGAGCATCGGGAGTCGGATCGGCTGACCGTGCACCGTCGGCCGTCGCCGGGGGCACGAGGGTGAGCATCAGCACGAGCGCGCCGGCGCTCATCAAGCTCCCGAAGACCAGCGTTCGCTGCCGCCCGGCGAGCAGCCGACGAAGTCGGGAGAGCATCGACGCGGCGCGGTCGACGTCGGCTGCCTGTGCGAGCTGGGGCGCCGTCAGCTCGGGGAGCTGTGCGAGCGAGAACAGCGTACGCAGGCCTCCGCTCCCTCGGCGTCGGGGCATCACGGCCTCCTCAGTCGCCTGCGCCGGCTCTTCGGGCGCTGGGGCCAGTGGCGTGCCGATTCTCGCCGGAAGGCCGACCGGTCTCGGCCTGGTGGCAACGCCTGAGATGGGCTCGGGCGATGCCACCCCGAAGAGGACGCGTTCGAGCTCGGGCTCGCACGTCAGGAACGGTCGCGCGTCGAGCCGTCCGCGGAGGAGGTCGACCGCCGCGGAGAGCGCGCCAGAGGGCCGGGTGCCGGCAGCGACATCCTCGACGAGCTCTGCGAGGGCCACGTGCCCTGCTCGCAGGAGGGCAGTGCGCTCTGCGGCCCCGCCGTGACCTGGAAGCCGCTCGAGCGCACCCAGTCCGACGAGCCGCGGCCGGCCCGCGTCGTCGATGAGCACGTCGCTCGCCGACAGCCGCGTGTGCACGAACCCGCCGCGTGCGAGTTCCGCGACCGCGACGACGATCGGCGCGAGGACGGTGACCGCCTCACCCGGCGAGAGGCTGCGGTCGGTGAGGATGCGGGCGAGGCTGGTGCCCGGCATCCGCTCGACCGCCAGGCAACAGCGACCGTCGTCGAGCGTTGCGACATCGTAGAGGGCGGGGAGCGCACCAGACGCGTCGGCCGACATCGCCTCGACCTCGACGGCGATCGCCGTACTCGACGCGTGCGCCGGGTACACGCGGATCGCAATGAGGGCAGCGGGTTCGCCCGGGGCCGGTTCATCGGAGCGATCGGCCGTCGCGAGATACACGTCGGCTCGCTCGCCGGACGCGATGCGCCTGATGAGCCGGTACCCGGCGAGCCTGCCGTCGACCGGCGGACTCGGCGCGACGGCGGCCGGGGTGTCGACAGCAGAACGGCGGGCGGCACGACGACTCATACGCCGATCCTGGCCCGAACCCCGCGGTCGGCCCTGCGACGGCAGGCTCCCCGACATGAACACGACCGGGTGCCCGTTGTCGAGGACGAGTCGCCCTAGACTGGTCGGCATGCTCGACTTCGTCGTCGCGGGGCTAAGCGCCAACTCCGTGCCGTACATCGAGGGTCTCGACCTTCAGCGCGCCGTCCATCGCGCGGTCGTCAGGGGCGAACGCCCCGACACCGTCATCCTCCTGGAGCACCCCTCCGTCTACACCGCCGGCAAACGCACGGCGCCCGAAGAGCGACCTGCTGACGGAACGCCCGTCATCGACGTCGATCGCGGCGGCAAGATCACCTGGCACGGTCCGGGTCAGCTCGTGGGCTACCCGATCCTTCGACTCGAAGAGCCGATCGACGTCGTCGGCTACGTGCGGCGCCTCGAGGGGCTCCTCATCGACGTGCTGGCAGGTCTCGGCGTCGACGGCCGTCGCGTCGACGGCCGTTCGGGCGTCTGGGTCGGTCCGACTGGCTTCGAGAACAAGATCGCGGCCATCGGCATCCGCGTGGCCGACGGGGTGACGATGCACGGGTTCGCCCTGAACTGCAGCAACTCCTTGGAGCCATACGAGCGGATCGTGGCGTGCGGCATCCGAGACGCCGGTGTCACGACGATCACTCGCGAACTCGGTCGCACGGTCGATCCCGAACACCTCGTCGCGCCGATCACCGAGCGATTCCTCGCCGAGGCGGCGGTCACCGCGTGAGCGCCGCACCCGATGGGCGCCGGATGCTGCGCCTCGAAGTCCGCAACGCCGAGACCCCGATCGAGCGCAAGCCCGAGTGGATCAAGACGCGCGCGAAGATGGGGCCCGAATATCGCGCGCTGCAGTCGCTCGTGAAGAGCGAGGACCTCCACACCGTCTGCCAGGAGGCCGGCTGCCCCAACATCTACGAATGCTGGGAGGACCGCGAGGCGACCTTCCTCATCGGCGGCTCGCAATGCACGAGGCGCTGCGACTTCTGCCAGATCGACACGGGAAAGCCGGCCGATTACGACGTCGACGAGCCGCGACGGGTGGCGGAGTCGGTCGAACGGATGCAGCTGCGCTACGCGACGGTCACCGGTGTCGCTCGTGACGACCTTCCCGACGAGGGCGCATGGCTGTACGCCGAGACCATCCGGCAGATCCATGCCCGCACCGTGGGCACCGGCGTGGAGATCCTGGTGCCCGATTTCTCCGGCAACCCCGATCACCTCGGCGAGGTGTTCTCGGCGCGCCCCGAGGTGTTCGCCCACAACGTCGAGACGGTGCCCCGGATCTTCAAGCGCATCCGGCCGGCGTTCCGGTACGAGAGGTCGCTCGACGTGATCACGCAGGGTCGCGACGCGGGCCTCATCACGAAGTCGAACCTGATCCTCGGCATGGGCGAGGAGCGCGAGGAGGTGTCCCAGGCGCTGCGTGACCTCCACGACGCGGGCACCGACATCATCACCGTGACCCAGTACCTGCGGCCGAGCCCGCGGCACCTCCCGGTCGCGCGGTGGGTGCGGCCCGAGGAGTTCGTCGAGATCAAGGAGGAGGCCGAGGAGATCGGATTCCTCGGGGTGCTCGCCGGACCGCTCGTGCGATCGTCGTACCGTGCGGGCCGGCTCTGGGCGCAGTCGATGCGCGCGAAGGGGCGACCGCTTCCGGAGTCGCTCTCGCATCTCGCAGACACGTCGCTCGGGTTCGCCCAGGCGGTCGGCTGAGGCATCCGGATTCCGTCTCCGCCCGTCGAGAACACGGTCGGAGGCGGGCCGGCTCGCCGGTATCCTTGACACCATGGCACGCACCAAGGACAAGCCGTCCGCTCCCAAGGAGCCCGGCCGCATGAAGCAGATGTGGCAGGTCTTCCAGATGACCCGCCGCTACGACCCGACTGCGCAGTGGCTCATGCTCCTGGCCTTCCTCGCGCCCGTGCTCGCCGGCATCGCCGTCGCGCTCTGGCTCGGCGAGGGCAACGGGTTCACGATCGCCCTCTGGATCGTCGCGGGCGTTCTCGCCGGCCTGCTCATCGCGCTCGTCATCCTCGGCCGCAGGGCCGAGCGGGCGGCCTATTCGCAGATCGAGGGCCAACCCGGCGCGGTCGGTGCGGTCCTCCGCAGCGGACTCCGCGGCGGCTGGATCGGCAACGAGATGCCGGTGGCCGTGAACGGCAAGACGCAAGACGCGGTCTACCGCGCGGTCGGCCGTGGCGGCGTGGCGCTCATCAGCGAGGGCCCGGTCTCGCGCACGAAGCGCATGCTCGACGACGAGCAGCGCAAGGTCTCGCGCATCCTGCCGAACGTGCCGATCACGCTCATCTCGGTCGGCCACGACGAGGGAACGGTCGAGTTGTACCGCCTTCCGGCGACCCTGCGCAAGACCAAGCGCACGCTCACGAAGCCCGAGGTGCTCGCCGTCTCGAACCGCCTGAACTCCCTGCAGAGCTCGCTTCCGATCCCCAAGGGCATCGACCCGATGAAGGCACGCCCCCAGCGCGGCAAGGCGCGCTGACCCGAGCGTTCGAAGCGGCATCCGTCGATCGGCGGATGCCGCATTCGTGTCTCAGGCGCGGACGATCACGGTGCCGGCGATCTTGTCGTGGAAGCCGCGCTGGTCGGAGTCCCACACGAGTGCGGGCACCACGAAGACGAGGAGCGCGGTGCGCACGACCGGGCGCCACACGCCGATCCAGCCGCCGGCGAGCGGCACGATCCGCAGGCCCACGGCCCGATGCCCGATGCTGCCGCCGAGGGTCGGGATGAAGAGCACCTGGAGCACTGCGAACACGACCGGAGTGACCCAGGTGTACGCCACGGACTCGTAGGGCGTGAACAGCAGCGCGAGGAGCATGGCGCTCGCCCAGTCGATGAGCAGCCCGCCGACGCGGCGGCCGACGCGACCCACGGACCCGGGACCGCTCTTGGGCAGCCCCAGCCGCTCCCCCGGCCAGCGGCTCGGCTCGAGATCTCCGAAGGTCTGCGGTTTCGCGTCTGGCACCAGTCGAGTCTACCGAGCGCGTGCGGCGTAACATGGCCGAAACATTCACGTCACGGTAGGGAAACGGCGGCTCGATAGCGTCGACTACCGACTGTGCAAGTCCGTTCGGTCCACCCGCGCCCCCTTGGAGTTTCGTCACATGTTCAGTGATTCATCTGAAGTGCTCAAGTTCATCAAAGACACGGATGTCAAGTTCCTCGACATCCGTTTCACCGACCTCCCGGGTGTGCAGCAGCACTTCAACATCCCGGCCTCGACCGTCGATGAGGACTTCTTCACTGTCGGCCAGCTCTTCGATGGCTCCTCGATCCGCGGATTCGCGAACATCCACGAGTCCGACATGCAGCTCATCCCCGACGTGTCGACGTCGTACATCGACCCGTTCCGCGCCGAGCGCACGCTGATCATGGTGTTCGACATCTACAACCCGCGCAACGGCGAGATCTACGCGAAAGACCCGCGCCAAGTCGCGAAGAAGGCCGAGAAGTACCTCGCGTCGACCGGCATCGCCGACACCGCCTACTTCGCGCCCGAGGCCGAGTTCTACATCTTCGACGACGTGCGCTATCACGTCGACCAGCACTCGAGCTTCTACTCGGTCGACTCGAGCGAGGGCGCCTGGAACTCGGGCCGCACTGAAGAGGGCGGCAACCTCGCCAACAAGACCCCGTACAAGGGCGGCTACTTCCCGGTCTCCCCCGTCGACCAGCACGCCGACCTCCGCGACGACATCTGCCTCAAGCTCATCGACGCCGGCCTCATCCTCGAGCGCAGCCACCACGAGGTGGGCACCGCCGGCCAGGGCGAGATCAACTACCGGTTCGACACGATGGTGCACGCGGCCGACGACATCCTGAAGTTCAAGTACATCGTCAAGAACACGGCGAATGAGTGGGGCAAGACCGCCACCTTCATGCCGAAGCCGCTCTTCGGCGACAACGGGTCGGGCATGCACACGCACCAGTCCCTGTGGAACGACGGCACGCCCCTGTTCTACGACGAGGCCGGCTACGGCGGGCTCAGCGACGTCGCGCGCTGGTACATCGGCGGCATCCTGAAGCACGCCCCTGCGGTGCTCGCCTTCACGAACCCGACGGTGAACTCCTACCACCGTCTCGTGCCCGGCTTCGAGGCGCCCGTCAACCTCGTGTACTCGGCGGGCAACCGTTCGGCGTCGATCCGCATCCCGATCACGGGCACCAACCCCAAGGCCAAGCGCATCGAGTTCCGCGCTCCCGATGCCTCGGGCAACCCGTACCTCGCGTTCGCCGCCCAGCTCATGGCCGGCCTCGACGGCATCAAGAACCGCATCGAGCCCCACGAGCCCGTCGACAAGGACCTCTACGAGCTTCCCCCCGAGGAAGCCAAGTCGATCCCGCAGGTGCCGGGCTCGCTCGGTGCAGCACTCGAGGCGCTCGAGGCCGACCACGACTTCCTCCTCGAGGGCGGCGTGTTCACCAAGGAGCTCATCGAGACCTGGATCGACTACAAGCGCGAGAAGGAACTGAAGCCGCTCGCTCAGCGTCCGCACCCGTTCGAGTACGAGCTGTACTACGGCGTCTGATCTCACCCGAACCCGGAAGGGCCCGTACCGCAGCAGCGGTGCGGGCCCTTCCGCATTGAACGGGCGACTCGGATTCCGGCGATCATCGCCAGTCCAGAGTCGAGCGCGCTCAGGAGGTGGTCGGCTCGCGGCGCGGTTCGATCCCATAGAAGCCGCGCTCGAACACCGCGCGTGCCCGGCGGGTGAGCTGCAGGTAGTCGTGCTCGAGCTGCGTCGCCGAGCCCGGCGGGTAGCCCATGATGCGCGCGACGCCCTCGAGCTGCGATCGTTCCACCGGCAGCACATCCGTGGTGCGGTCGAGCCACAGCGTGAGGGACGATCGGGCTCGCGAGGCGAACACCCAGGCGGCGCGCAGCGTCTCGGCATCGGATGCCGCGATGAGCCGGTGTTCGACCGCGCGCACGATCGCCTCGAGGGTCGACGTGGTGCGCAGTGCCGGCACCGCGGCTGCGTGCTGCAACTGCACGAGCTGCACGAACCACTCGACGTCGCTCAGCGAACCGCGGCCGAGCTTCAAGTGCCGGGTGGGGTCGGCCCCTTGCGGGAGCCGCTCGTTCTCGACCCGCGCCTTGATGCGCTTCACCTCGCGCACGTCTTGCTCTGAGATCCGGGCCGGGTAGCGCACCGAGTCGGCGAGTTCGGTGAAGTCGCGGATGAGGGCGGCGTCGCCGGCAACGCCCCGGGCGCGGAGCAGAGCCTGCGCCTCCCACGTGAGCGACCAGCGCCCGTAGTAGGCGCGGTATGCGTCGAGGGAGCGGGCGACGACGCCATTGCGGCCCTCGGGTCGCAGGTCGGCATCGAGATCGAACGGCAGGCGTGTGTCTTCACTGAGACGCACGAGCTCGGAGACGATGCGCAGGGCGCGCGCCTGCGCGACCTCGGGCGCGGCATCCGTCGCCCTGAACACGTAGATGACGTCGGCGTCGGAGCCGATGCCGAGCTCACGCCCGCCGAAGCGGCCCATGCCGATGACGGCGAACTCGAGGCCGTCGCCCTCGCTCCCGCGGATCGCGGAGACGAGCGCCGAGATATGGCTCTCGGTGACGTCGCTGAGCCCGCGGCCGAGCTCCTCGATCGTGCAGGTGCCGAGAATCGCCGAGAGGGCGAGGCGAAGCACCTCGCGGCGCCGGATGGCGCGCAGCACGTTCGCCACGGCGTCGCGGTCTTCGTGACGGGCCAGCACCGCGCGAGTCTGGTCTTCGAGGGCGGCGAGGGAACGAGGTCGCAGTTCGTCGACGTCTTCGAGCCACGCCACCGCCTCGGGAATGCGCTCGAGGAGCTCGCCGACGAATCGCGAGCCCGAGAGCACTCGAGTGAGACGGAGGGCCGCATCGGATGAGTCGCGGAGGAGCCTCAGATACCAGTGGGTCGTGCCGAGCGTGTCACTGAGTCGGCGGAACGACAGGAGCCCGTAGTCGGGATCGGCGCCATCGGCGAACCACGAGATGAGCACCGGCATGAGGTTGCGCTGGATCGCCGCCCGACGCGAGACGCCCGCCGTGAGCGCACCGATGTGTGCCAGCGCGCCGCGCGGGTCGAGGAAGCCGATCGCAGCAAGGCGGGCGGCCGCCTGCTCGCTCGTCAACTCGAGCCCCGACGCGGGCAGCGCTGCAACGGCCGACAGCAACGGCCGGTAGAAGAGTCGCTCGTGCAGGCCGCGCACCCGCTGCCTCGTCGACTGCCACACGCGGGTGAGCTCGGCGGCGTCTCGTGCGAGCCCCGAGGCCCGGGCGAGCACCCGGAGACTTCCCTCGTCTCGCGGCATGAGGTGCGTGCGCCGGAGCCGGTCGAGCTGGAGGCGATGCTCGAGCACGCGAAGGATGCGGTAGTCGCGGGCGAACTCCGCGGCCTCTTCGCGGCCGACGTACCCGCGCTGCGCGAGCGCCTCGAGCGCGAGCAGCGTGCCACCCTGCCGGATCTCGGTGTCGGTCGCCCCGTGCACGAGTTGCAGGAGCTGCACGGTGAACTCGATGTCACGCAGCCCGCCCGGGCCGAGTTTCACCTGGACCTCGACCTCATTCGGCGGGATGTGCTCGGTCACGCGTTCGCGCATGCGTTGCACCGACTCCACGAACCCCTCACGACTCGAGCTCGCCCACACCTTCGGCGTCACGCCGGCGGCGTACCGCTCGCCGAGCTCCTCGTCGCCCGCGAGCGGCCTGGCCTTCAGGAGCGCCTGGAACTCCCAGCTCTTGGCCCAGCGGTCGTAGTACTGCAGGTGCGAGTCGAGGGTGCGAACGAGCGCGCCGTTCTTGCCCTCGGGCCGCAGGTTCGGATCGACCTCCCACAGCGGAGGTTCGATGCCCGGTTCCCCAATGGCGCGCATCACGAGCATCGCGAGCCGCGTAGCGATCTCGATCGCACGAGGCGTGCTCACCACCGCTTCGTCTGCCGACTCGGCGACGAAGATCACGTCGACGTCGCTCACGTAGTTGAGCTCGCGAGCGCCGGCCTTGCCCATGCCGATGATCGCGAGTCGCGTCGCGTCGACCTCGGCGGCCGGGAACCGGGCCGGTGCCGCCGGTTCGCCGTCGAGGCGACCGACAGTGCGTCGAGCGATCGCGAGCGCGGCATCGAGCGTCGCACCACCGAGGTCCGCCAGACCGGCTGCGACCGTGTCGACGGCGTCGATCGCGTCGGCACGCGTCAGGTCGTAGATCGCGATCGACGCGAGCACGCGCCGGTAGCCGACCCTGAGGGCGTTCGCAATGGCTTCGGCCGGATCACCGGATGCCGCCGACGCCTCGATGGCCGTGAGGAGTTCCTCCCTGGCCTCCGCGACGCTCGGCGGGGGCGACGGCACCCTCCTGAACACGGCGAGCTCGGCCGGATGCCGCAGCAGGAAGTCCGCGAACCCCCGCGACGCGCCGAGCAGCCGCGCCATGCGCTCGGCCGACGTCGCGTCGCCGAGCACAGCAGTCACCTCGTCGGGTGCGCGGTCTCGCAACCGGCGCACCGCGCCGAGTGCCTCGTCGGGATTCCCCGCGTGCGAGAACGCCGAGAGCAACGACTCGCTGTCGGCTCCCGTCGTGGATGCGAGCTCGGCGAGGTCGGCCGCTGCTCGCTCGAGATCGTCGAACCCGGCTCGTGCGAGCCCTCCGAGAGTGGGAGCCTGGCGTGACATCCGCAAGTGGTCAGAGGATCTCGAGGTTGCGCTGCAGCTCGAACGGCGTGACCTGCGAGCGGTAGTCGCGCCACTCCGAGCGCTTGTTCGCGAGCACGAAGTTGAAGACCTGCTCGCCGAGCGTCTCGGCGACCAGCTCGGACTCCTCCATGTACTCGATCGCGTGATCGAGACTCGCGGGCAACGGGTTGTACCCGAGTGCGCGACGCTCACTGTCGGTGAGGGCCCACACGTCGTCTTCGGCCTCTGCCGGGAGCTCGTAGCCCTCTTCGATGCCCTTCATGCCCGCGGCGAGGAGCAGCGAGAAGGCGAGGTACGGGTTCGCGGCGGAGTCGATGGCGCGGTACTCGACCCGGGCGCTCTGCCCCTTGTTGGGCTTGTAGAGCGGCACGCGCACGAGCGCCGAGCGGTTGTTGTGGCCCCAGCAGACGAAGCTCGGCGCCTCGTCGCCGCCCCAGAGTCGCTTGTACGAGTTCACGAACTGGTTCGTGACCGCCGAGATCTCTGATGAGTGGCGAAGGAGGCCCGCGATGAACTGGCGACCGATCTTGGAGAGCTGGTACTGCGCGCCCGGCTCGTAGAACGCGTTCGCATCGCCCTCGAAGAGGGACAGGTGCGTGTGCATGCCCGAGCCCGGCTTGTCGGAGAAGGGCTTCGGCATGAACGTCGCGTAGACGCCCTGCTCGATCGCCACCTCCTTGATGACCGTGCGGAAGGTCATGATGTTGTCGGCGGTCGTGAGCGCGTCGGCGTACCGGAGGTCGATCTCGTTCTGGCCGGGACCCGCCTCATGGTGGCTGAACTCGACCGAGATGCCGAGGTCTTCCAGCATGCGCACCGAACGGCGGCGGAAGTCGTGCGCCGTGCCACCCGGGACGTTGTCGAAGTAGCCGGCGGAGTCGACCGGGATCGGCCCCTCCTCGCCGTACTTCGACGACTTCAGGAGGTAGAACTCGATCTCGGGATGCGTGTAGAACGTGAACCCGCGGTCGGCGGCGCGTGCGAGCGTGCGCTTCAGGACGTTGCGCGGATCAGCGACGGCGGGCTCGCCGTCGGGCGTCGTGATGTCGCAGAACATGCGCGCCGTCGGATCGATGTCGCCCCGCCACGGCAGCGTCTGGAATGTCGTGGGATCGGGGTAGGCGAGCAGATCGGACTCGAAGGAACGGCTGAGCCCCTCGATCGCCGACCCGTCGAACCCGATGCCCTCGGTGAAGGCACCCTCCACCTCGGCCGGCGCGATCGCCACCGATTTCAGAGTACCGACGACGTCGGTGAACCAGAGTCTGACGAACTTGACTCCTCGTTCCTCGATGGTCCGGAGAACGAAGTCGCGCTGCTTATCCATCCACACCCTCTCTCGCTCCTCTAGGGTACTGGCTCACGAACCCACGGCACGCCGCTCCCGCCTGTGGCGTGTGCGAGACTGGCGACATGTCCGACCAGCCCGCGAACACCGCAGCATCCGACACCTCGACGGGAGTCGAGCAGAACCCCTATGGCGGTGCCGCGGCTACCGGCGGACCGAAACGCGTACGCACGAGGCACTTCCAGAACGCGAAGCGCGACGGCATCAAGATCACGGGGCTCACGAGCTACGACCAGCTCACCGCGCGCATCTTCGACGAGGCCGGCATCGACTTCCTGCTCGTCGGCGACTCGGCGGGCAACAACGTGCTCGGCTACGAGACCACGCTCCCGGTCACGGTCGACGACCTGATCCCCCTCACGCGCGCGGTCGCGGGCGCCGTCAAGCGAGCCTTCGTCGTCGCCGACATGCCGTTCGGCTCCTATGAGAACGGGCCCGAGGACGCGCTCCACACCGCGGTGCGGTTCATGAAGGAGACCGGCGCGCACGCCGTGAAGCTCGAGGGCGGCGAACGCAGCCAGAAGCAGATCCGCCGCATCGTGCAGGCGGGAATTCCCGTGATGGCCCACATCGGCTACACCCCGCAGAGCGAACACGGACTCGGCGGGCACGTCATCCAGGGCCGCGGCGAGGGCGTCAAGCAGCTGCTCGCCGATGCGAAGGCCGTGCAGGACGCCGGAGCGTTCGCGGTCGTGCTCGAGATGGTGCCGGCTGACGTGGCCCGGCAGGTCACCGAGCTGGTGAAGATCCCCACGATCAGTGTCGGGGCGGGCCCCCACACCGACGGGCAGCTGCTCGTCTGGACCGACTGGGCCGGCCTCACGATCGGACGCGTGCCGAAGTTCGTGAAGCAGTACGCGAACCTCTCGGGCATCCTCAGCTCCGCGGCGAAGGAGTGGCGTGAGGATGTCGAGTCGGGCAGCTACCCGAACAGCGAGCACAGCTACGAATAGCCCGAGCTACTCCTCGGCTGCCTCTTCCTCGGCCCACTTGGCGCTGTTCGCTCGCAGGATCTCGAGCGCATGCTCGGCCTCGGCTCGCGTCTCGAACGGGCCGACGCGATCGACGGAGGGCGACTCGAAGCCGTGCTCCACCTCGCCGGTTCGCAGGTTGTACCAGAACATGTGCTCGGCGTGCTCGGCCATAGGCTGATCCTATGCCCAAGAACACCACCGGCACCCTGATCCCGGGCCGTCTGTCGCCGACTCGGGCCGTGCCCGCAGCGATCCGGCGCCCCGAGTACGTCGGCAAGCGAGCGCCCTCGCCGTACACCGGCGGCGACCTGTACTCCCCCGCGGAGGTCGAGGGAGTCCGCGCCGCAGGGCGCGTCGCGGCACAGGCGATCGAAGCTGCGGCAGCCGCCATCCGGCCGGGCGTCACGACCGAGGAACTCGACGGCATCGTGCACGAGTACGTGATCGCGCACGGCGCGTACCCGTCGACGCTCGGCTACCGCGGCTTCCCCAAGTCGTCGTGCACGTCGGTGAACGAGGTCATCTGCCACGGCATCCCCGACGACACGGTGCTCGGCAACGGCGACCTCGTGAACATCGACGTCACCGCCTACCTCGACGGGTTCCACGGCGACCTGAACCACACCTTCCTCGTCGGCGAGGCGAGCGAGGAGGCCACGCTCCTCGTCGAGCGGACTCGCGAGGCGCTCGCACGCGGCATCCGCGCCGTGGCGCCCGGCCGACAGGTCAATGTCATCGGTCGCGCGATCGAGGCCTACGCCCGGCGGTTCGGCTATGGCGTGGTCCGCGACTACACCGGGCACGGCGTGGGACGCGCCTTCCACTCCGGCCTCATCATCCCCCACTACGACGCGCCCGAGTTCGACACCGTGATGGAGCCGGGCATGGTGTTCACGATCGAGCCGATGCTCACCATGGGCGGCATCGAGTGGGACCTGTGGCCCGACGAGTGGACCGTCGTCACGCGCGACGGATCGCTCACCGCGCAGTTCGAGCACACCCTCGTCGTCACCGAACGCGGGGCCGACATCCTGACCCTGCCGTGAGCGAATCCGGCGACGCGATAGTGTGGCGCCATGGCGAGTGAGCACGCGATCGGCATCGACATCGGCGGAACGGGAATCAAGGGGGCGGTCGTCGATCTCGGCACCGGGGAGCTCCTCTCGGAACGCCGGAAGGTCGCGACTCCCGAAGGCGGTCGGCCCGCCGACATCCTCGAGGCCACCGACGAACT
This sequence comes from Agromyces sp. ISL-38, assembly GCF_018613935.1. Lineage (GTDB taxonomy): Bacteria > Actinomycetota > Actinomycetes > Actinomycetales > Microbacteriaceae > Agromyces. The sequence continues at coordinate 13,979 of NZ_JAGGPF010000018.1, forward strand.
CCTCGCCGTGATCGCCTCTGATGCGGGGCCGGCGCTGCCGCTCGGAGTGTGCTTCCCGTCGGTCGTGAAGCACGGGTACACGCTCTCGGCGGCGAACATCTCCGACGAATGGATCGGCCTCCCGGCCGAGGAGCTGTTCGAGCGGGAGCTCGGTCGCGAGATCCACTTCATCAACGACGCGGATGCCGCGGGCTACGCCGAGTCGCGCTACGGCGCCGCGGTCGGCGCCGACGGTCTCGTCATCCTCGCGACGCTCGGCACCGGCATCGGCACGGCGTTCATCTACGACGGCGTGCTCGTGCCGAACACCGAGCTCGGCCACATGGAGATCGACGGGGCGCACGCCGAGAAGCGCGCCGCGTACTCGGCGATGGAGCGCGAGTCCCTCAGCTGGGAGGAATGGGCGGCACGGCTGCAGCGGTTCTTCGAGACGGTCGAGTTCCTCTTCTCCCCCGACCTCCTCGTGGTCGGCGGCGGCGTCTCGAAGCACCACGAGCAGTTCCTGCCGCTGCTGAAGCTCACGACGCCCATCGTGCCGGCGGTGCACCGCAACAACGCGGGAATCCTCGGCGCGGCGGCGCTCGCGGCGCGTTAGGGGCGAATGGGCCGGCTGATACGCCGGGTTCTGTTCACGCCGCATCCGAAGATGCGGCGCTGGACGGCCATCTCTCTCGGGACTACGTTGCCGCAGCCCTCCAGCGGTCTACCCGGGAACGGGGCGGGCAGCCCCATGGTTCCCTGTCTGACCTTGCTCCGGACGAGGTTTACCGAGCCGGCCACGTCACCGCGGCCGCTGGTGGGCTCTTACCCCACCGTTTCACCCTTACCGCAGGCGAGCCTGCGGCGGTCTGCTTTCTGTGGCACTGTCTCGCGGGTTGCCCCGGGTGGGTGTTACCCACCGTCCTGCCCTGTGGAGCCCGGACGTTCCTCGGCATCCGCCGGTGCTTCCGAAGAAGCAGCCACCGGATGACGCGACCGTCTTGCCGACCCATTCGCCAGTCAAGTCTACAGCTCGAAGCCGGACCGCAGATCCGTCGACCGCGATCGGCAGTCGGCCTCCACGACGAGGGCTCGCGGCGTCAGCGTCCGGATTCGTCGGTCCGCACGAGGATGCGGTCGCACTCGGGACAGAACAACACGTCGTCGGATGCAGCACGCCGCACGCTCTCGAGATCGGAACCCGTGAACGTGATCGTGCACCCGCCGCACGTGCGCTGCCGCAGGAGCGCCGCGCCGACGCCACCGCCGCGCACACGCCGCTGCTCGTAGAGGGCGACGAGATCCTGCGGCAACGTGGTCGCGACGACCCCGCGGTCGCGCTCGGCGTGGTCGCGCTCCGTGTTGAACTCGGCCGCGGCCGCATCGCGCTCCGCCTCGAGGGTCGTCACCTCGGCCGCGATCGAGGCACGCTGCTCATCGATTCCGGCGACGACGCCCTCTGCCGCCTCGACGCGCTCCATGACCGCGAGCTCGATGTCCTCGAGATCGGAGAGACGCTTCCGCAGCGAGGACAGCTCGGACTCGAGACCCGCGACATCCTTCACCGACGACGTCTGCTGGAGGCGGTCTCCATCCCGCTTGATGCGCGCCTCGACGACCGCGACGTCGGACTCGAGTCGCTTGAGCTCGGTGCGGGCGTCTTCGAGGCCGCCGACCGCCTCGGCGCGCGAGCGGCGCACGGCCTCATCGCGGGTGGCGAGCTCGGCGAGGGCTGCCGACTGCGGCAGGGAACCGAGGCGGTGCGCGATCTGCTGCAGGCGGGTGTCGAGGGACTGCAGTCGCAGCAGTTCCTGCTGTTCGGCTGGGGTGGCCTTCACGTGGTGCTCCTCGTGGGGGTCGGTGTGGAGGTCGATGTGGAGGTCGATGTGGAGGGAGTCATCATTGCACGACCTGGAAGTCCCAGGGATCGGTGCGGAGGTCGCTCACGAGCACCTCGAGGTCGGGATGGGCGCTCCGCAGCTGCGCTGCCGCGGCATCGAGCCAGAGCCACTCGCTCGCCCAGTGCGACACGTCGATGAGCGCCGGCCCGCCCGAGAGCAGCGCCTGCTCGCGGGCCTCCGACGCGGGATGGTGACGGAGGTCGGCGGTGATGTAGACATCGGCGCCGAGCACCGCCGGGTCGCCGAGCAGGGAGTCGCCTGCTCCCCCGCACACCGCGATGGTCTGCACTTCGTCGTCGAACCCACCCGACACCCGCACCCCGGTCGCGGTCGCGGGGAGGAGCTCGGCGAGCGTGCGTGCCAGGCGGCCGAGCGTCGTGGGCCGCGCCAGCCGGCCCACGCGACCGAGCCCGAGGGAAGGATCGATGCCGGGCACGATCGGCCGCGAGTCGAGGAGCTCGAGTCGCGCGGCGAGCACGGCCGAGGTGCCCTCCTCGACGACGTCGGCGTTGGTATGAGCCGCGACGAGCGCACAACCGGCCCTGATGAGCCGCGCGAGGAGAGCGCCCTTGTAGCGGTCCTCGGCGATGCTCGTCACGCCGCGCAGCAACAACGGGTGGTGGGCGATCAGGAGGTCGACGTCGCGATCGACGGCCTCGTCGACGGTGGCACCGACGGTGTCGACGGCCAGCAGGACGCGGCGCACCGAGGCATCCGGATCACCGCTCACGAGGCCGGGGGCGTCCCACGCTTCGGCGCCCGAGAGCGGCCAGAGTCGATCGACCGTCGTCAGGACTTCGGCGAGGACTGCAGGCACCCGCCCAGCCTAGCGCCGCGATTCTCGGAGGGCGGCGACGCGCGAACCGTGAAGTGGGCCCTGCCGGGCTCGAACCGACGACATCCACGGTGTAAACGTGGCGCTCTACCAACTGAGCTAAAGGCCCACGCCGCGCGGCGCACCCCCATATTATCCGAGCCTCCTTAGACTCGCGCCCATGGAGCCCGTCCCGAAGCATCCGAGCCGGAGCACGCCGCCGGAGCATCGGTGGCCTGCCGTCGTCGGCCTGCTCAGCGCCCTCGCGCTCTATGCGTTCCTGCCGAACGGGCTGCTCGGCTTCCAGCGATTCGTGGTCGTCGGCATCGGGCTCGTGCTCCTGATCCCGCTCATCGTCGCCAACCCTCAACGGATGACGCGACAGGCGCCGTGGACGCGCCGGCTCTCGGTGGCGCTCGCGCTCGTACTCGTCACCGCGAACCAGCTTGCGCTCGTGCTGCTCGTGATCGAGCTCGTCGGTGGGCGCCAGGACGCGCCGAGCCTCCTCCAGGCCGCACTGCAGGTCTGGGTCGCCAACGTCATCGGCTTCACGACGCTGTACTGGGAGCTCGACCGCGGCGGGCCGGTGCTCCGCACGGCATTGGCGCGCGATGCGCTCCCGCCTGCCGACCTGCGATTCCCGCAGGACGAAGACGACGATGCGGTCGCGGAGGTCGCGGCGAGGTCGTCTGCGGTGCAGGACTGGACCCCGCGGTTCATCGACTACTTCTACTCGTCGCTGTCCAACTCGATGGCCTTCAGTGCGACCGACGCGATGCCACTCTCCCCGCGTTTCAAACTGCTCATGGGCCTGCAGGCGTTCGGCGGATTCGTCATCCTCGCGCTCGTGATCGCGCGGTCGGTGAACATCCTCGCCTGAACGCCGGCACGGCCGTGGTCGCTCATCGAGTGTGGCGATCTCAGCGCGCTGCGAGCGCCTCGCGGTACTGGTCGAGCGAGCGCGCCTCGCCGCGCGGCGACGTGAAGCTCTCACGCACGAAGCCGTCGACTCCGATCACGAACGTCGCACGCAGGGCGAGGCCGGTGGACTCGTCAAATGCGCCGAACGACGCTGCGACGGCGCCGTGCGGCCAGAAGTCCGACAGCAGCGGGAACCCGTACGACTCGGCCTCCGCCCACGCGCGAAGCGTGTGCTTCGAGTCGACCGAGACGCCGATGAGCTGCGTGCCTGCGGCCTCGAACATCGAGACGTTGTCGCGCAGTTCGCAGAGCTCGCCGTGACAGACCCGTGAGAAGGCGAGTGGGAAGAACACGAGCGTGACGGGCGTGCTCCCCGTGATGTCGCCGAGCCGCACCGTCTGGCCGAACTGGTTCGCGAGGGCGAAGTCGGGGGCCACGGCCCCTCGTGCAAGGATCATGGGCGGTGCGCTTTCGTCGTGGTTCGAGTGGACCGGCGCCCAGCCTAGCCCCGGCGGCGCAGGCATAGAATCACTAGGATGGCGTGGTGCCATGCGACCGTGATCCGGTCCGCTTCGTCGTGCGCACGCCCCACACCGCAGGCATGATCTGCTGAAAAGAGAGGTCGAGTGTGACTGTCAACGACCAGGACCCCTACTCGGTCGAGGCGATGGACTCGGATCCCGACGAGACATCCGAATGGTCCGAATCCCTCGATGCGCTCGTCGCCGAGAAGGGCCACCAGCGGGCGCGCGAGATCATGCTCAGCCTGCTCAAGCGCTCGAAGGAGCTGCACCTCGGCGTGCCGATGGTGCCCACGACCGATTACCTGAACACGATCGCACCCGAGAACGAGCCCGACTTCCCGGGCGACGAGGAGATCGAGCGGCGTTATCGCGCGTGGATCCGCTGGAACGCGGCCATGCTCGTGCACCGCTCGCAGCGCCCCGGCATCGCGGTCGGCGGGCACATCTCGACGTACGCGTCATCCGCAGCGCTCTACGAAGTGGGCTTCAACCACTTCTTCCGCGGGCAGGACCACCCCGGTGGCGGCGACCAGATCTTCATCCAGGGCCACGCGTCGCCCGGCACCTACGCCCGCGCATTCCTCGAGGGCCGGCTCAGCGCCGACCAGCTCGACGGGTTCCGCCAGGAGAAGTCCCACGCGCCCAACGGCCTGTCGTCCTACCCGCACCCGCGGCTCATGCCCGAGTTCTGGCAGTTCCCGACGGTGTCGATGGGCCTCGGCCCGATCAACGCGATCTACCAGGCTCAGGCGAGCAAGTACCTGACGAACCGCGGCATCAAAGACGCATCCGACCAGCACGTCTGGGCGTTCCTTGGTGACGGCGAGATGGACGAGGTCGAGAGCCGCGGGCAGCTCCAGGTCGCCGCGAACGAAGGTCTCGACAACCTGACGTTCATCGTGAACTGCAACCTGCAGCGACTCGACGGCCCGGTGCGCGGCAACGGCAAGATCATCCAGGAGCTCGAGAGCTTCTTCCGCGGTGCCGGCTGGAACGTCATCAAGGTCGTCTGGGGCCGCGAGTGGGACGACCTCCTCGCTCGCGACAACGACGGCGCCCTCCGCAACCTGATGAACATCACCCCCGACGGCGACTACCAGACCTACAAGGCCGAGTCGGGCGCCTACGTGCGTGAGAACTTCTTCGGCCGCGACCCGCGGGCGCTCGAGCTCGTGTCGCACCTCAGCGACGACGAGGTCTGGGGCCTCAAGCGCGGTGGTCACGACTACCGCAAGGTGTACGCGGCGTTCAAGGCCGCCACCGAGCACAAGGGTCAGCCCACCGTCATCCTCGCGAAGACCATCAAGGGCTACGGCCTGGGTCCGAGCTTCGAGGGTCGCAATGCGACCCACCAGATGAAGAAGATGACGCTCGACAACCTGAAGACCTTCCGCGACACGATGCGCATCCCCATCACCGATGGGCAGCTCGAGGAGAACCCCTACCTGCCGCCGTACTACACGCCCGGCGACCAGGACGAGGCGATCCAGTATCTGCATGAGCGCCGCCGCGCGCTCGGCGGCTACCTTCCCGAGCGTCGTACGAACCACACGGCGATCTCGCTGCCCGACGACTCCGCGTACGCGATCGCGAAGAAGGGCTCGGGCACCCAGGAGATCGCCACGACAATGGCATTCGTGCGCATCCTGAAAGACCTGATGCGAGCCAAGGACTTCGGCAACCGCATCGTGCCGATCATCCCCGACGAGGCGCGCACCTTCGGCATGGACGCGTTCTTCCCGAACGCGAAGATCTACAACCCGAACGGCCAGCACTACACCTCGGTCGACCGCGAGCTCCTCCTCGCATACAAGGAGAGCCCGCAGGGGCAGATCATCCACGTCGGCATCAACGAGGCGGGTGCACTCGCCGCGTTCACCGCTGTGGGCACGTCGTACTCCACCGAGGGCGAGCCCCTCATCCCGATCTACGTGTTCTACTCGATGTTCGGATTCCAGCGCACGGGCGACGCGATCTGGGCGGCGGGCGACCAGATGGCGCGCGGCTTCATGATCGCCGCGACCGCTGGCCGAACGACGCTCACCGGCGAAGGGCTCCAGCACGCCGACGGGCACTCGCTGCTCCTCGCCTCGACGAACCCAGCCGTCGTGTCGTACGACCCCGCATACGGCTACGAGATCGGGCACATCATGCGCTCGGGCCTCAACCGCATGTACGGCGGCACGCACCCCGATCCGAACGTCATGTACTACATCACGGTGTACAACGAGCCGCTCGTGCAGCCCGCCGAGCCCGAGGGCGTCGACGTCGAGGGCATCGTGCGCGGTATCCACCGCATCTCGGAGTCGCCGGCGCAGGGCCCGAAGGCGCAGCTGCTCGCGTCGGGTGTCTCGGTGCCGTGGATTCTCGAGGCGCAGGAGCTGCTCGCCCAGGACTGGGGCGTCTCCGCCGATGTGTGGTCGGTGACGAGCTGGACCGAGCTCCGCCGCGACGGCATCGCCGCCGACGAGCACAACTTCCTGAACCCCGATGCCGAACGCCGCACGTCGTACCTCACGCAGAAGCTGTCGGGCGCCCAGGGGCCCTTCGTCGCGGTGTCGGACTTCATGCACGCCGTCCCCGACCAGATCCGCGCCTACGTGCCGGGCGATTACGCCACGCTCGGCGCCGACGGCTTCGGCTTCTCCGACACGCGCCCCGCGGCCCGTCGCTTCTTCAAGATCGACGGACCCTCGGTCGTGGTCCGCACGCTCGAGCTCCTCGCAGATCGTGGTGAAGTCGACCGCGCCCTCCCCGCCCAGGCGATCGAGAAGTACCGGCTGCACGACGTGAACGCCGGTACCACCGGATCGGCCGGCGGCGAGAGCTAGCAGGCGACGAGGTGGCGACGAGGCCCAAGACGAAGGCGGAGACGCTCGCATGGTTGCGAACCATCGCGGGTGAGCTGTCGACCGCGACGCTGAAGCGTCTCGAAGACACGCTGCCGTGGTACGGCGACATGCCGCCGAGCCGGCGCTCCGCCGTGGGCCTCGTCGCGCAGGCCGGCATCTCGTCGTTCATCTCCTGGTTCGACGATCCCCGGTCGACGCCGTGGATCGCGGCCGACGTCTTCGGTGCCGCTCCGCGAGAGCTGCTGCGTTCGGTGAGTCTGCAGCAGACGCTGCAGCTCATCCGCGTCACCGTCGAGGTCGTCGAGGAGCGCGTCAAAGACGGCAGCGAGCCGCTCCGCGAGGCGATCCTCCTGTACTCGCGCGAGATCGCCTTCGCGGCGGCCGATGTGTACGCACGCGCTGCGGAGGCTCGCGGGCTCTGGGACGCGCGCCTCGAGGCGCTCGTGGTCGATTCGATCCTCTCGGGCGAGTACGACGACGAGCTTCCGAGCCGCATCGCCGCGCTCGGCTGGCACGGCCACGGCGAGGTCGCCGTGCTCGTCGGCACGGCACCGAAGCAGTTCGACATCGACCACGTGCGCCGCGCAGCACGTCACATGCACGCCGACGTGCTCATCGGGGTGCAGGGCAATCGCCTCGTGCTCGTGATCGGCCGCGCCGACCCGCTCAGTCGCGAGAACGACGACGCCATCGGCACCGCCCCGGCCCTCACCTTCATGGAGATCGCCGAGCAACTCGAGCCGCACTTCGGCCCCGGCCACCTGGTGCTCGGTCATGAGGTGCCGAACCTCGTCGACGCGTCGAAGAGCGCGAAGGCCGCGCTCGCGGGATTCGCCGTCGCCCGCTCGTGGCGCCACGCGCCTCGCCCGGTGCACGCCGACGACCTGCTCCCCGAGCGCGCACTCGCCGGCGACCCACTGGCTCGTGCCACCCTCGTGCACCGCATCTACCGACCGCTGCAGGCCCATTCCACCGAACTGCTCACGACGCTCTGGAGCTATCTCGACAACGGTCGCTCGCTCGAGGCGACGGCGCGCGAGCTTTTCGTGCACCCGAACACCGTGCGCTACCGCCTGAAGCGCGTCTCCGACGTGATCGGATGGGATGCCACCGGCGCCCGCGAAGCGCTCATCCTCCAAGCGGCGCTCATCATCGGATCGATGAGCGATCATGAACAATCACCACGCCGTCGACCTCCGACCTGATCGACATCCTGTGGCTTCGACACAAGCCTTTCGCGAAGAGCTTGTAGCGTGTGCACACCACCGTCCCGATACTGATTGGCAGACTTGAACCGTGATCGTCGTCGTCTGCCCTGGACAGGGCTCCCAGACTCCCGGATTCCTCGCCCCCTGGCTCACCGAGCCGGCCTATGCCGAGCGCTTGGGCGTGTTGTCCGACGCCGCGGGCATCGACCTCGCATCCCACGGAACGGTCAGTGACGCCGACACCATCCGCGATACGGCGATCGCCCAGCCGCTCATCGTCGCGGCCGGCATCCTCACGCTCGAACGGCTTCTCGCCGACGGTCGCAGCGAGCGCATCGGCGGCATCGCCGGTCACTCGGTCGGCGAGATCACGGCGGCCGCAGGCGCCGGAGTGCTCAGCGAGACCGCTGCGATGCGCTTCGTCGCCGAGCGCGGGCGGGCCATGGCGGATGCCGCGGCGCTCCAGCCCACCGGCATGAGCGCCGTGCTCGGCGCCGACGAGACCGCACTCGTGGCCCAGCTCGACGAGCTCGGACTTGAACCGGCGAACTTCAACGGCGGCGGCCAGATCGTCGTCGCCGGCGCGCTCGAGGCGCTCGAGCTCCTGAAGGACGAGCCGCCGGCCGGTGCACGCGTCATCCCGCTCCAAGTGGCCGGCGCCTTCCACACGCGGTACATGCGGCCTGCGGTCGAGCGGCTCGCCGCCATCGCCGCGGCGAACCACGACGTGTCCGACCCCGGCGTGACCCTGTGGACCAACCGCGACGGCAGCGTCGTGGCATCCGGCGCCGCATTCGTCGACCTGCTCGTCGGGCAGGTCTCCTCCCCCGTGCGCTGGGACCGCTGCATGGAGGCGTTCGCAGCGGCCGGCGTCACCGGCATCATCGAGGTCGCGCCGGCAGGCGCCCTCGTCGGGCTCGCGAAGCGGGGCCTGAAGGGCGTGCCCGCGGTCGCGGTGAAGACGCCCGACGACCTTCCCGCCGCGATCGACCTCATCGAGCAGGCCGCCTGAGCCGGGCGCACACGAGAAAGCCGAGCATGACGAAACCCACCCTCCAGCAGTCGCACGGGCCCGCCTACACGCGCATCTACGCGATCGGCGCTGCACGCGGCGCCAACCTCGTGCCGAACGACGACCTCGTGGGCCCGATCAACTCGTCCGACGAGTGGATCCAGCAGCGCACCGGCATCATCACGCGGGCGCGCGCCGGCGCCGACGTGGAGGCCCTCGATCTCGCGACGGATGCCGCGCGCGAGGCGATCTCGAAGTCAGGGGTCGCACCCGAGCTCATCGATCTCGTCATCGTCGCCACCGTCTCGAACGTGCAGCAGACGCCCTCGATCGCCGCTGTCCTGGCCGATCGGGTGGGTGCCAACCCGGCCGCCGCATACGACACGAACGCCGCGTGCGCCGGATACGCCTACGCGATCGCCCAGGCCGATGCACTCATTCGCACCGGCAGCGCCCACTACGCGCTCGTGGTCGGCGCCGAGAAGCTGTCGAACGTCGTCGACCCGACCGACCGCTCCATCTCCTTCCTGCTCGGAGACGGCGCCGGAGCCGTCGTCATCGGCCCGAGCGACTTCCCCGGCATCGCTCGCACCATCTGGGGATCGGATGGCTCGAAGGCCGACGCCGTGGGCATGAACGCCACCCTCACGGAGTACCGCGACGGTACTGCCGAGTGGCCGACGCTCCGCCAGGAGGGCCAGACGGTCTTCCGGTGGGCCGTGTGGGACATGGCGAAGGTCGCCAAGCAGGCGCTGGATGCCGCGGGCATCACCGCCGCCGACCTCGCCGCCTTCATCCCCCACCAGGCCAACATGCGCATCGTCGACGAGTTCGCGAAGCAGTTGAAGCTGCCCGAGTCGGTCATGATCGCCCGCGACATCGCCACGACCGGCAACACGTCGGCTGCATCGATCCCCCTCGCGACCCACCGGTTGCTCGAAGAGCATCCGGAACTCTCGGGGGGCCTCGCCCTCCAAATCGGCTTCGGCGCCGGACTCGTGTTCGGCGCCCAAGTGGTGGTACTTCCCTGAACCACCGACCCTCGTCCATCTAGACTGTGTCTCGGTCAATCGAGACACCCCCAAGGAGAAGAACAATGGCATTGTCCACGGAAGAAGTGCTTGCCGGCCTGGCCGAGCTCATCAACGACGAGACCGGCATCGCGACCGACACGGTTGAGCTGGACAAGTCGTTCACCGATGACCTCGACATCGACTCCATCTCGATGATGACGATCGTCGTCAACGCCGAGGAGAAGTTCGACGTCAAGATCCCCGACGAAGAGGTCAAGAACCTGAAGAGCGTCGGCGACGCCGTCACCTTCATCGTCAAGGCCCAGGCCTAGCAACTGCTGGAGCGGGCCGGCGCGACCGCCCGGCCCGCTCGATCAGTTCGACCATCACCTCCAACGGAGTGTCTCTCGAATGACCAAGAAGATCGTCATCACCGGCATCGGCGCGACCTCGCCCCTGGGCGGCACCGCGCGCGACAGCTGGAACGCACTGCTCGCCGGCGAGTCCGGCGCTCGCGCGCTCGAACACGACTGGGTCGCCGACCTTGCGCTTCCCGTGACCTTCGCGGCCACCGCGAAGGTGCCCACCGCCGAGGTGCTCGAACGCCACGAGACGAAGCGCCTCGACCCCTCGAGCCAGTTCGCCCTCATCGCCGGCCGTGAAGCCTGGGCAGATGCGGGTGCGCCCGAAATCGCTCCGGAGCGGCTCGCTGTCGACTGGTCGACCGGCATCGGCGGCGTCTGGACGCTGCTCGACGCCTGGGACACACTGCGTGAGCGTGGACCCCGGCGCGTCCTGCCGATGACCGTGCCCATGCTCATGCCCAACGGCCCGGGCGCCGCGATCGGCATGGACCTGCACGCTCGTGCAGGTATCACGACGGTCGTCTCGGCGTGCGCGTCGAGCACCGAAGCGCTTGTGAACGCCTACGACCACCTGCAGCGGGGCCTGGCCGACGTCGTCATCGCCGGCGGCTCGGAAGCCGCGATCCACCCGCTGCCCATCGCGTCGTTCGCCGCGATGCAGGCGCTCTCCCGTCGAAACGACGACCCGTCCATCGCTTCCCGTCCCTACGACGTCGGTCGTGACGGCTTCGTGCTCGGTGAGGGCGCCGCAGCCCTCGTGGTCGAGACCGAGGAGCACGCGAAGGCCCGAGGGGCACGCATCTACGCCGAGCTGCTCGGCGGTTCCGTCACGAGCGACGCGTACCACATCACCGCACCCGACCCCGAGGGATCGGCAGCGGCACGGGCGATGATCGCGGCCATCGAGGGCGCCGGCGCGCGCCTCTCCGACGTGCGTCACGTGAATGCGCACGCGACGAGCACCCCGGTCGGCGACATCGCCGAGTACCACGCGCTCCAGCGCGTGTTCGGCGACCTGCTCGACGGCATCGCCGTGACCGCGACGAAGGCCTCAACCGGGCACCTGCTCGGCGGCGCCGGTGCGATCGAGGCCATGTTCACGGTGCTCGCGCTCCACGAGCGGGTCATCCCGCCGACGATCAACCTCACCGAGCAGGATCCCGAGATCCCACTTGACGTGGTGACGTCGCCGCGGGCCCTCGAGGGCGATGACGTCGTGGCGATCAGCAACTCCTTCGGCTTCGGCGGGCACAACGCCGTCGCCGCGTTCCGCTCAGCCTGATCGTGCTGTCGCGCCGCTCGGCGCAAAGATGAGAAGACCCCGGCCGCATTTCGCGGGCGGGGTCTTCTCGTCTGCGGCCGAGGTTTCGATCGTGCGTCACCGGGAAGCATCATCCGACGATCGCGTTACGCCACCGCGAGCCGCGCTCGCTCAACCCACCTGGTGCAACCAGACGACCGGAGCGAAATCACTGGCGTGGCGGAACGGCTCGAGCTCGTCGTCCCACGCCTGCCCGAGCGCGAGGCGGAGCTCGCGGTGCAGTTCGACCGGATCATTGCCGGCGATCTCCATCGCGTACCTGATGCGATCCTCGGGCACCACGGTGTTGCCGGCGGTATCGGTCTGTGCGAAGAACACACCGAGCTCAGGGGTGTGCATCCAGCGTGCACCGTCGGAGCCCGGAGTCGGGTCCTCGCTCACCTCGAACCGGAGCTGCTCCCAACCTCGCAGTGCGGAAGCGAGCTTCGCACCGCTGCCGGCCTCGCCTTCCCAGTAGAACTCGGCGCGCATCATGCCACGGTGGACCGGCTGCATGCTCCACTCGAAGTTGACGGCGCTCCCCAGCGCTCGCCCTGCCGCCCATTCGACATGCGGACAGAGCGCCCGAGGCGAGGAGTGCACGAACAGCACGCCTCGCGCGGTGCGCACGGCCCGCGTGACCTTCTCCGCCATCTCTCTCTCCGTTCTTGAGGTGCGTCTTCCCCTACGACCTCGGAACGGATGTGATGGCTGGTGTTCGGTTGTCGACGGCGAGCCGTCATGGGCGATTATGCCGCGGATCAGGGCCGGTGACAAGATCGGATCGCCGAACGTGTCGCTCGCGGCATCCGTTGGACTGGAACTCTATACTCAGTGAATCGTTCCCACTTCTCGAGATGGAGTCCACATGGCCGTGCGCGATGCGCTCCTCGCCCTGCTCACGGCGGGCCCCGCCTACGGGTTCCAGTTGCACAACGGCCTCGAGGCGCGCACGGGTGGGCGACGCCAGGTGAACGTCGGCCAGACCTATGCGACCCTCGAGCGACTCGGCAAGCAGCGACTCATCGAGCCGGCCGGAGAGACGGATGACGGGCTCCCGTTGTATCGCCTGACGGCGCGCGGCACGGCGGCTGCCACAGCCTGGTTCGACGGCGCGGATGCCTCGGGCGCCGACCCCTGGGATGAGACGGTCGATCGCGTCCTCATCGCCCTGTCTCTGCCCGACGTCGACGGACTCGCCGTCGCGCGAGCGGAGATCGCCCGCTGGCGCGTGCGTCGCGACGATGCGTCGACAGTATCGAGCTCGTCGGAGCCCGCTGCGCCAGCCGATGGAGTTGAGACCGAGGCCGACGTACGCGGTGCCGAATCGGAACTGGCTCGCCTCGCCGCGGCGGCCGAGGTCGCCGTGGCGGATGCGGCACTCGGCTGGCTGGAGGGTGTTGCCGCGGCATCCGCCGAGCGCCTCGCCTTCGCGCCACGAGCGACTCGACCCAAGCGCGGCCGCCGCCCGTCGCCGCCCGCGACCGACTGATCAACGGGCTCACTCACGCGTCGGCGAGGGCGTAGCTGTCGACCACCGCCAGGTCGAGCGGGAACTCGACGGGGAAGTCGCCGAAGAGGAGCCGGCCGGCTCCGATCGCGGCCTCTTCGACCGCAGCGGCGACGTCGGCGGCGAGGGCCTGCGGCGTGTGCACGATGATCTCGTCGTGGAGGAAGTACACGAGGTGCGGTGCGCGCTCGAACACGAGTCCGGATGCCGACGCCGGGGTGATCGGCCCGGCCGCCTCAGCGCCTGCCGCGGCGATCGCGGCGAGTCGCGTACGAAGTGCGGCCATCCAGCAGAGCGCCCACTCCGCAGCACTCCCCTGCACGACGAAGTTGCGGGTGAATCGGCCCCACTCGCGCGCGACCGACCGCGCGCGTCGTTCGTCGGCCGGCGAGGCCTCGGGCTGGCTCGCCCGCGATTGCGCGGCATGCCACTCGGACGGCGGCAACGGAGACGAGCGACCGAGGAGCGTCGACACCACACCGCCGCGCTCGCCCTCGGCCGCGGCGCGGTCGACGAGAGCCATCGCCCTCGGGTACGCACGCGCGAGCCGCGGCACGAGCCGGCCGCTCTCGCCGGTGGTCGCGCCGTACATCGCACCGAGGATCGCGTACTTGGCCTGCTCCCTCGTCTCGACGACCCCGGCGTCGACGATGCCCCGGTAGAAGTCGAGTCCACGGCCGGCGGCGGCCATCGCCTCGTCGCGCGCCATTCCGGCGAGCACGCGCGGCTCCAGTTGTGCGGCATCGGCGACGACGAGCGTCCAGCCGGGATCGGCCACGACTGCGCTGCGCACGATCTTCGGCAGCTGCAGGGCTCCCCCGCCCGAGGTTGCCCATCGGCCGGTCGCGGTGCCGCCCGGCACGTAGTCGGGTCTGAACCGTCCACCCGCGATCCACTCGTCGAGCCATGCCCATCCGTTCGCGCTCAACAGGCGCGCGAGCTTCTTGTAGGCGAGCAAGGGCTCGATCGCCGGGTGATCCTGCTCGCGCAGTTCCCATCGGCTCGTCGAATCGACCAGGATGCCTGCCCGGCGCAGCGCCCGGAGCAGGTCGGCCTGAGAGTCGAGATTGACGGATGCCGCGTCGAGCGCCGTGCGCACCTGTGCCGCGAGCTCCTCCATGCGGGCGGGCTTCCATCCGGTCTTCGGCTTCGGCCCGAGCTCGTCCTCGAGCACGCGCTCGTGCACGGCGCGGTCCCACGGAAGGCCGGCCGCGTGCAGCTCGGCACCGATGAGCGCGCCGGCTGACTCGGCTGCAAGGAGCAGGCGCAGGGCGTTCGGCTCGGCGCTGCCGGCGAGGAGGGCGAGTTGCCGGTCGTGCTCGGCGATGACGGCCGCGACCGGCTCGGCCGAGGAGCCTGCGACCGCGTCATCTGCTCGATCGATCGGGTCGATGCCGGGATCCGCCGCGGCGTCGATGAAGCCTGGAGTGCCGACGGTGGCGACGCTGTCCGAGACGGCATCGAACTCGTCGAGCTCGAAGAGCGGCGTTCGCGCGATCACCGAGGATGCGGCGACGGCCGCGGCCGCGCCGGGCTCGCTCGGTCCGACAGGCAGCCACGCCGGTCGCGGATGCTCGCCGGCATCCCTGACCGTGACCGTCGCGGCGGAGTGCTCGAGGATCGCCCCGCACAGGCGCAGGTCGTGGCAGCGTTCGACACGCACCCCGGCCTCGAGGAGCCTCGGATACCACGATCGCGTGTCGCTCCACACCCAGCGCGGACGCCGAGCCTCGAGCCGACGCACTGCATCGGGAAATCCGGCGAGCGGTACGGTGACGGCCTCTGCCGCTGCCTCGGGATCGATGAGCGTGACGCGACCCTGCCCCGCCATTCCAACCACGATCCGCACCACCCCATTCTCGTGGGCGCCGCAGACACCGGGTCACCGTGCGAGTGTCGGCGGTGCCGCCGAAGATGGAGATCATGCAGAGAATCGAGGCGAGGTGGTCGCGGTGAGCTTCCGATGCGGTCATGGCGCGGCCGCGGGTGAGCCCGGCGTCGTGACACTCGGGCGTGTCTGCCCGCTCTGCATGCTCCTCCACGAGACGCAGCGCTCCCGTGCCGAGCTGCTCGGTCGGGTCGCGCCGCCCCAGCGAGCTGCACTCGCCGTCGAGACGAGGATCGGCGCGAGTTACGACTGGCGATGCGCTCGCGGCCATGATCGGTATCCGGCCACGGTGCGCGAGGTGCTCACCGGGCCGAGCTGCGCGAAGTGCCGCACCAACGCCGTCGGCCCTACGGCGATGCGCGAAGCCGGCGTCGCCTTCATGAAGCCAGGACTCCGTGTCGGCACGTCGATGACCGAGCAGCGATTGCGGGCGATGCTCGGCGAACGCATCCGCTTGCATCATCGCGTCAATGCCGTGCGAATCGCCCGCATGTTCTACGGCCAGCAAGAGGTGTGGCCCGACATCCTCGTGCCGCAGCTGCGCATCGCGGTCGAGTACGACGACCCTGGCAAGTCGCGTCGGGCGCATCGCGGTCTGAAGGAGGCATCCGACACGGAGAAAGACGAAGCGCTCCGCGAAGTCGGCTGGGAGGTCATCCGGATTCGTGCCGGAGGCCTCGAGGCGCTCGGCGCGCACAGCATCGTGTGTCGCTCGCTCACCATCGGAGTCGTCGACGAAGTGGTCACGCTCATGCGGCGCATCCGCGGTGATGCAGCGGTCGATGCCCTCGCGATCGAGTACCGGCTCCTCACGTGATCGCACCGCCAGGTCGGTGCTGAGCTGCCCCTGCCAGGACGCGCCGAGCGCTCGAGTGGGCACTTCGTGCACGCGACCCCGCGCACCGATAAGGTGAGGTCACCCGTGCGTGCCGGCGCCCGGAATCGTGCGTGTAGAGAGGCAGCCAGTCGATGCTCCTTCCGTTCCTCATCATCGGTGGCGTCGGCCTCGTGCTGTTGCTCATCTCGCTCGTGCTCGGAGACATCTTCGACCAGTTCGAGATCGGCGACGGTGCCATCTCCGGCACCGCGCTCTCGGTGGGGCTCGTGGTCTTCGGCGCGGCTGGGGCGCTCACCGCGAGCATGGGACTCGCGATCGTCTGGGCGTATGTGCTCGCGATCGCACTCGCGGCGGTCGCCTACGTGTTCAGCGTGCTCGTGGTGCGCAATCTCACGCGCAGTTCCGACGGGGTGCCGCAGTCCGCGGTCGGCCTCACCGGAGTGTCGAGGTCCGACATCTCCCCCGCGGGCGGCGAGGTCAGCCTCGACGGCCCCGGCGAAGTCGAACGGCGGCTCGCATACTCCGACGCACCGATCGCCGAGGGCGTGCGGATTCGCGTGATCGAGCATGCGGGCACCCGCGTGAAGGTCACCACCGACTAGTCATGCCACATCCAGCCACATCCTGCTCGAAAGGAACCCGATGCTCACGCCTGTCATGATCCAGGTGATCGCCGTCATCGCGATCGTCGTCGCTCTGCTCTCTCTGCTCATATTCATCGCGCGGCGCATCCGGCGCGTGCCGCCGAACGAGGCGCTCGTCATCGTCGGGCGTGGAGCCGGGCGGCCCGCGGCGGGCGAGGCTCCTACCGGTCAGCGCGTCGTGATCGGCGGTCGCACCTTCGTGTGGCCGATCCTCCAGCAGGGGTTCTCGATCTCGCTCGAGCAGCGCCAGATCGGCATCACGGTGGAGGGTGTCGACAAGAACCGCATCAAGATCGCCATCAAGGCCTCGATCAACTTCAAGGTGAGTGGCACCGAGGAGGGCGTTCGCCGAGCGGCGCAGCGATTCCTCTCGCAGCAGAGCGCGCTCACCGAGATCATCAAGGAGTCGCTCGAGGGCTCGCTCCGTTCGATCATCGGTGACATGACGATCGAGCAGATCATCTCGGACCGCAAGGGACTCTCCGACCGCGTGGTCGCCGAGACCAAGACCGACCTCGTCGAGCAGGGCCTCCAGGTCGATCTCCTGAACATCTCCGACATCTCCACGCCGGGCAGCGACTACCTCGCGAACCTCGGCCGCGCCGAGGCCGCGCGCGCTCGCCAGGTCGCCGAAGTCAGCGAGGCCGAGGCCGCGCGTGCGAGTGAGTTCGCCCGCATCGAGGCGGCCGAGCAGATCGCCGAGCGTCAGAAGGCGTTGAACCTCAAGCAGGCCATCATCAAGGCCGAGACCGACCGCGCGAACGCCGAGGCCGATGCCGCTGGCCAGCTTGCGACGGCCGAGCAGGATCGTCTCGTCGCCGTCGAGGAGCGGTCAGCCCTCACCGAGCAGGCGCTCGTCACGCAGGAGCGCCTCGACATCGAGATCAGGAAGCCCGCAGAGGCTGAGGCCTACGCCGAGGTGCAGCGGGCCACTGCGAAGCGTGACGCGACGAACGCGAGCACCGAGGCCGAGGCGTTCAAGCGCACGAAGATCGCCGAGGCCAACAAGGTCGCTGCCGTGCAAGACGCCGAGGCCGCCGCCACCGCGGTTCGCGTCTCCGGTGAGGCCGAGCGCGACCGCCAGGTCGCCCTTGCCGCCGGCATCCGTGCCCAAGGTGATGCGAAGGCGGCAGCGATCCAGGCCGAGGGCCTCGCGTCTGCCGCAGCTACCGACGCGAAGGCGCTCGCCCTCGAGAAGTACGGTGAGGCCGCGCTCGCCCAGGAGATCATCTCCCGGCTCCCCGAGATCGTGCGGGCGGCAGCCGAGCCCATCTCGAACATCGACACGCTCACCGTGGTGTCGACCGACGGCGCGAGCGCGATCACGAAGACCGTCGGCCAGGTGCTCGGCGAGGGCACCGAGGTCGTGAAGTCGCTCACCGGACTCGACGTGAGTGCCATTCTGGCGGGACTCGCAGGCCGAGCTGCCCTCGTGAAGGCGGATTCACCCGCCGAGTGAAGCGACGAGGGGCGGTGGCCGCTGAATGACATGGCTCCGCCCCTCGCTCCCGCATGACCAATCTCGTGTCGCCGTCGGCTTGCGCCCGTTTTGCGCGGATAGCGAGCGCGGCTTCCGGGCACGCAGGTGCGTCTGAAAGCCGACGAACGTCAGTGAAATCGTTTCGGTAGGGCGGACGGGACTTGAACCCGTGACCGATGGATCTCCTCGGCCCGGACTCGCCGTCTCGGCCTCAGCATGGAGGGGACGCTCCGTGGAGCGCCCCCTCCATCAGGTGCTCATCGGTGGGCGACGGCGATCGTCAGGCTGAACCGGTGCTCGCCAGGGAAGAGACGCTCGCGCGGCGCGACGTCCGGCCCGCACGCCGCAGATCCGACTCCGTACTGCGCGCTGTCGAGGTTCACCCACGTGCGAGCGCCGGGGGTCAGGTCGGTGGGATGATTCGCCGCCGCCAGCGCCTCACTCGTCCACGGCCGAACGGTCAGTTCGACGCCAGGCGAATCGATGGTGAAACGGTCGCCGTCCGGCCATGCGATCGTGGCGGACCGGACCTGCGAGCGGTTTCCGTTCTCCTGGGGATGGACATACGGGGTCTGCAGTTCATCGATCGACATCGCATAGGAGCCGACTCGAACTGCCGCTCGCGAGTCAGCGTAGGCCTCCCCTGGGCCGAGCCCGAACCATGAGAGCCCTGCGGCCCCCGCCGGAAGGCCGAGTCGCAGGCCCAGCCGAGGCAGGGTCGCGAGCTCCCCGCCGCCCTGGTCCTGCGCGTACCGATCCAGGGCCAAACGAAACTGCCCGACGGGGGCCACCGTCACCTCGAGAGCAAGCCCGTCCTCCTCGGTCGCCTCCCAGCGGAGGACGCCGCGGAACCCGGCGTCGTGGCCGGCGGCGATGCTGATCGTCTCGACCTCCAGCGCCGAGCCTGCGGTGAGCACGGAGATGGTCCGATGCTGCATTCGGTCGAAGCCGAGGGCCCGCCACGCCTGCGCCTGGCCGCGCTCGGAGAGATCGTTGTCGGTGGGAGCACGCCACACGTCGAGGACTGGTCCGACGACATCCATCCCATTCAACATGGTGAGCGCGCCTGCTCGGTCGAACGCAGAGGTGCCGAGCTCCCAGCCGTCCGCTGTGCGCCGCGGCGACCCGAACGAAGGGCCGACGCGAGGGGCGACGCGAGGTGCGGCCTCCGTGAGCGGCGCCTGCACGAACGCAACCTCGTGTCCGCTGGGCACGAGCGGCTGGTCTTCCGCGGTGACGGCGGTGATCGTGAGCCAGTGCTCCCCGGTTCCGTACGTCTGCCGCGCCTCGACGGGGAGCTCGAGCGCCCGCTGCTCGCGCGCTCCGAGCGGCGGAAAGTGGAGCACCCCGCTCGCGACTCGCTCGCCGGCACGCTCGATCCCCCAATGGAAGGCGAAGTTCGCGGTCGTGATGTGGTCGTGCCGGTTCTCGATGTGCAAGAGGGGTCCTTCGACACGCATCCTGATCGGCGCGATGACGGCCTTGTACTCATGGAGCCCCGGCGAGGGTGTGCGGTCGGGGAACAGCAGGCCATCGGCGATGAAGGTGCCGTCGTGAACCGTCTCGCCGAAGTCCCCGCCGTAGGCGAAGAACTCGGCGCCCGGGTTGGGTCCGTTGTCGGCGATCTGACGAATGCCGTGGTCGAGCCATTCCCAGACGAACCCGCCGATCAGCCTGGGGTACCGGTCGAAGAGGGTCTCGTAGTCGACCAGTCCGCCGGGCCCGTTGCCCATGGCGTGCGCGTATTCGCACAGCATGAACGGGAGGTCGCGTCGGTGGCGGTCGGCCGCGGCGTCGACCGTCTGTGGCTCCGCCTGGGCGCCGATCAGACCGACCTCCTCGAACTCGGCGTACATGCGGCTGTACACGTCGACGTAGGGGCTGTTGAATTCGCCTTCGTAGTGGATGGGCCGTTCGGGGTCGCGTCCGCGCGTCCACTCGGCCATCGCGCGCAGGTTGTCGCCGACGCCGGCTTCGTTCCCGAGTGACCACATGATGACGCTCGGGTGGTTCTTGTCGCGCTCGACCGTACGGGTCATCCGGTCGAGATAGGCGTCGCCCCAACGGCCGTCCGCGCTGGGATTCGCCTTCCATCCGACGAGGAGGAAGCCGTGGGTCTCGAGGTCGCACTCGTCGATCACCCACAGTCCATGCTCATCGCACAGGTCGAGAAAGCGAGGGTCCGGCGGATAGTGACTGGTCCGCACCGCATTGACGTTGTGGAGCTTCATCAGGCGGATGTCCTCGATCATCGTCTCGAGGCTCAGCGACCGTCCGGTGTCGGGGTGCCACTCATGGCGGTTGACCCCTCGGAGCCGTATGGGCGAACCATTGACGAGCAGCTGGGAGTCACGGATTTCGATCGTTCGGAACCCGATCCGGAGGCGGATGACTTCGAACTCCGTCGAGAGTGTCGCGTCGTACAGACGCGGCGCCTCGGCTGTCCAAGGCTTCACGGATGGGATGCGAACCGTTTCCCCGGTGCGGACTCGTAGTCCGAGCTCCGGTACCTCGAGGACTGCGTCGACGTCGGCGTCGACCCGCAGACTGCCCTCGCCTGTGGTGTGATCGAATCCGGCATGTACGAAGTGATCGTCGATGCCGCCCACCGGCCGTTCGAGCACGGCTACCGATCGGAAGATTCCGGAGACCCACCACATGTCCTGGTCTTCGAGGTAACTCGCTGCAGACCATTGCGAGACTCGGACTGCGATGGTGTTCGTGCCGTCGTGCAGGCTGTCAGTGATGTCGAACTCCGTCGGGAGCCGGCTTCCGGTGCCCCACCCGAGGAAGTTGCCATTCAGCCACGCCGCGAACGACGAATCGACGCCCTCGAAACGTACGACGTAGCGGGAACCCGGCTGGGCGACCAGGTCGAACATGCGCCGGTACTCTCCGGTCGGATTCGCTTCAGGCACATGAGGCGGGTCCACAGGAAACGGGTAGATCCAGTTGGTGTAGGCAGGTGCGCCGTAGCGCCATTCTCCGTGCGGAAGCAGCTGCCCGTTTCGGTCACGAAGGCCGGCCATCTGCCAGGAACTGGGCACCGCGATCTCGTCCCACTCGGTGTCGTCGAAGCCTTCACGCTCAAAATCTTGCGCAGTGTCGGCGAGCCCTGCCGCCAGATGGAACCTCCACAGCCCATCCAGGGAGACCGTGAAGGCGTCGCTCGGGGCGACGGCTCTCGGCGCGCGCCGACCCGCACCGGGCGAGAAGGAGGTGATGTAGTCGAATGTTCTGTGGGCGTCCACGGGTAGTCACTGCTCCAGATAGAGGGGAACGGGTCAGCAGGTGTCTGCGCGAGCAATCACACCTGCTGACCCAGAGGAAGTTTGATCCAGGTCGGTGGCCGCTATCGTGGTCGTGTCATATTCGCCGTGCGGATCGGCGCGGCATTCATCGCTGCGACCGCTTAGCCGGCCACACCCCCGGTGTCCGTTCACTGCATCGGGGAGCTGCTTGCGGCTGTACCACTTCGCCGCGTGAACGGCCCCGTCGTAGCGAGTGCCGGCCCGCTTTCAGCGGGCCGGCACTCGTCTGCTACTTGTTGACCGTGAATCCTTGCGTGTTGCCGTAGTCGACCAGGTTGTCTTGCCATGCCTGCAGGCCGCGGTTGAGGTCGCTGTTGTCGGCATACGACTTGCCGACCGTGTCCGCGAAGACGCTATTGGCGTACACCTGGAACGGCAGGAATTCCCAGCCCTCGGCAACGTTCTTGGATGCATCCACAAGGACCTTGTTGACCTCCTGGCCGCCGAAGTACTCGGGAGCTTCGTTCAAGAAGCTGTCGGCGTTGAGCTGTGCAGTTGTCGACGGGAATCCTCCACTGTTCAGGAAGACGTCGATGCTGGCGTCGGAGCTGTTCAGCCACCGGAGGAACGCGGCGGCCAGTGCCGGGTTCTTGGACTGCTTGGTCACGGACTGGGCGCTTCCGCCGTTCTCTGCGGTGGTGGGGCTCCCGTCGTAGCTGGGCAGCGGGGCGACTCGCCATGCTCCATCACCCTCGGGCACGGAGCTTTCGAGGATGCCCGGCATCCATGCTCCGGTGATGATCGTCGATAGCGTGCCGTTGCCGAGGGCTTTGAACCAATCATCGCTCCAGGTCGGGATGGGAGCGAGCAGTCCGGGCTCTAGGAGCTGGTTCCAGGTGTCGGCCCACTTCTTGGTGCCCTCGTCCTGCAGGTCGATCGTGACCTCGGAGCCGTTGGTCTGGTACGGATGTCCACCCGCCTGCCAGATCAGCGGTTGAGCGAAGCCCGGATCGCCGACGTCATTGGTGATGAACTTCGACGGGTCCGCCTCGTGGAGCTTGGCAGCCGCGGTGATGTATTCGTCCCAGGTCTTCGGGACGGAGATCCCGTACTGGTCGAAGATCGACTTGTTGTAGAGCATGACCATCGGCCCCGAATCCTGCGGGAGACCGTAGAGCCCCTCGTCGATGTTGACGGCGCTCCACGTGGAGGAGGTGTACTTTTCCTCCAGGTCTCCGAGCCCGTACGAGCTCAGGTCGAGCAGCCCGTCGGAGAGTGCGAACTGCTGGAGGGCGTAGTACTCGATCTGGGCGACGTCAGGCGCGCCGCTGCCGGCTTTGATTGCGTTCTGCAGCTTTGTGTACTCGTCGGTCGCGGTGCCGGCGTTGACGACCTTCACCTGCACGTTCGGGTACTCCTTCATGAACGCATCGGCTTGATCCTGGCCCGACGGCGTCCACGTCCAGTAGGTGAGTTCTCCGCCCTTCTTGAGGGCGGCGTCGAGGTCGGACGCCGACCCGCTGCTGGCGCCGGTGGAGCCCGAGTTGCATGCGGCGAGGGCGACCGTCGACAGAGCAGCGACGGCAAGTGCCGCGACGACTCGGCTTCGGCGTGCGCCGTTCCGGATGTTGAACATGTGATTTCCTTTCACTTCGTTGTGGAGGGTGCAGGACACCCGCGGGGTTCGAGAAGATTCAGTGCGGCGTCAGGCAGTGTTCTCGATCATTGCTTGACGCTTCCAGCGCTCAGGCCGGACTGCCAGAAGCGCTGCAAGAACAGGAAGATCAGGACGATCGGGATGATGGTGATCATCGATCCCGTGATGACCAGGTTGTAGATCGGTTGGGCGCCGACGCCGCTGGCCTGCGCACTCCACTGGTTCAGACCCACCGTCAGCGGGTACCAAGCGGGATCGCTGAGCATCATCAAGGGCAAGAAATAGTTGTTCCAGGTCGCGACGATGGCGAACAAGGCCACCGTGACCACTCCGGGCGTGAGGAGCTTGAGGGAGATGGTGAAGAAGGTGCGCATCTCGCTCGCGCCGTCGAGACGTGCCGCCTCCAGCAGTTCGGTCGGCACCGAGTCGATCGTGTACACCCAGATCAGGTAGAGCCCGAACGGGGTGATCAGTGAAGGGATGATGATCGACCACGGGGTGTTCGTTAGACCCATCTGGCTGAAGAGCAGGAATGTCGGCACGGCGAGCGCGGTGCCGGGCACGGCGACTGCGCCGAGCACGACGGCGAAGTACGCCTTCTTGCCGGGGAAGGTGTACTTCGCCAGGCCGTACCCGGCGAGCGTGGCCAGCAGGGTCGCTCCCCCGGCGCCGACGACCACGTAGAGGAGCGTGTTCCCAAGCCATCGCAGGAAGATGCCGTCGTCATAGGTGAACGTCTCGACGATGTTGTCCCAGAGCGCGAAGCTCTTCCCGAAACTCAGTCCGAAGCTGCCGAACAGATCCGCCTGAGTCTTACTGGCGTTGATCACCAGCCAGATCAGCGGGACGAGGGCGTAAATGAGGAACAGCAGCATGATGATCGTCAGGACGACGGACTTCCTCGGCCGCGCGAACGAATGTCCCTGTCGCGCCTTCGGCGAAATGGTGCGAATCGTGGTCGTCATCAGACTTCCTTCCGGGTGCCGCGCAACTGCACGACGTAGGCGATCACCGCGGTGATGACGCCCATGACGATTGCGATGGTGGCTGCGTAGTTGAACTGCTGCCCGGCGAACGACAGGTTGTAGGCGTACAGATTCGGGGTGAAGTACGACGAGATGGCGTTGTTCGCCAGCGGCTTCAGGACGTTGGGCTCGTTGAACAGTTGGAAGCTGCCGATGATCGAGAAGATCGTGGCGATCGCGATCGCCCCGCGCGCGGCGGGCAGCTTGATCGCCCGGATCACCTGGAACCCGCCGGCGCCGTCGATCTCGGCGGCCTCGTAGAGCTCAACGGGGATCGTTTTGAGTGCGGAATAGAAGATCAGCATGTTGTAGCCCACGAATTCCCAGGTGACGATGTTGCCGATCGAGGCGAGGATCCACTGTCCGCTGAGGGGCTGAAGCACATCGCTTCCCAAGAGTTGGTTGATGTTCGCCGTCAAACCGAAGTTGTTCCCGTACATGAATCCCCACAGCAGAACGGCGACGACCGCCGGGACCGCATACGGGAGGAAGATCACCATCCGGAACACGCCGCTCGCGTAGAGCCGCGCGCTGTCGATCGCGAGCGCCGCCACCAAGGCCAGGATCAGCATGATCGGAACCTGGATGATGAGGAACAGGAGGACATGAAGGAATCCGTCCCAGAACTGGGGGTCGGTCAGTGCGTGCAGGTAGTTCTCGAATCCGACGAAGGCGTTTCCTCCGATGAGCTTGTTCTGGAACACGCTCAGATACAGCGCGTACCCCAGTGGTGCAATGAACACGAGGACGAACACGATGGCGAACGGCGCGGTGAATTGCCAGCCGTGCCAATTCCGTTTCGGCTTGGTACTTGCGAGCCGCGGCATGGTTGCCACATCGCTGCGCCGTTCAGCCTGAACTGTCGTCATCAGCGCACCTCCTCAATCTCTTCGCGAACGACACGGACGTCCCACGCGTTCAACTCCAGTTCCGCACCGCTACTGATGACTGCCCCGTTGACGGCGTCGGTGACCGACGACGACACGGTGAGGATCTGCCGTTCCCAGCCCCAGTTGAAGACGAACCAGATGCGCGATCCGCCAGCGACCCCAGACGACACCGTCACCGGAAGTCCTGCGTCACTGAACGGCGATCTCGGGCCGCTCTCGAATGCTGACGCCACGACGCTTGCCGCCAGGGCAACGTCCGGGACTGTCCCGACAACGGTGATCCGGCCGTCGCCGTGAGGATTGGTCGTGACCGCAGGGAAATCCTGGAATCGCGGATGAATGTAGCTGGCGACCGACGCAGCGCCGGTGGCGATGAGCCCATCCACCCACAGTCCGCCGTGGGCTCCTGAGGGAATCCTGGCGTCGACGCGGGACTCGACGGCGATAGGAGCTTCGAGGTTCGAGAACTCCTCGTACATCACTCCTGCGGGCCCCGCGAGTCCAGCCGGCGCCACCTCCACTCGGGCGCGTGCTTCGTCGTCGGCATACGCGGTCCGCGGCCCCAGCACGAGGTGGCCGCCGACAGCGGCGTACTCGCGAAGGAGCGCCAGATCATCATCGGCGGCGATGTACGCACCCGCGGCGACAAGCACGGGGAACCGTCGGGCGAGCTCATCGGCCCCGAGCTCGCGAGCCTGCTCGACGTGCATGATCCGGGCCTGGCGTCCCGCGTCGAGGACGCCGCGGTAGAACGCGTCCACCACGTGCTCGTACGACTCGTCATCTGCAACGCCGTCTGCGCTGAAGGGCGGCATGAACTGCAGCGCATACCTGCTGGGGTTCGACCAGAGGATCGCGACATCGGCGTCGGGCACGAAGCCGTCGAGTGACGATCCGAGCTGCTTGAGTTGTGCACCGATCTCGCTGACTTCCGCGTAGACCCTCCCCGGCACGAGACTGTGCGGGAGCACCCCTCCCCAGTAGGTTTCGGCGCCGAACGGCAAGCTGTGCCAGTGCCAGTACTCGATCATCGCGGCACCACGGGAGATGAAGGCCATGGCCGCCTGCCGCAGCTGGCCCGGGTATGGCGGAAAGTTGCAGGCCGGCCCGTCGATGGACTGCGCGTTCGTCTCGGTGATGAGGTATCGCGCCTGCTTGGACGAATACAGGCGATCGGCCTGGCGGAAGAGACCCGCGATGCCGGTGGTGGTCCAGTAGTTCGGCTGGCTCAGCTCCTTGGAGGCGTCGAGTCGATCCTGCATGCCGTAGTAGGGGTTGCCCGACGTCACGTCGAGCGCTTCGAACACCGTGCGGTCGTCGACGCCGCGTCGCGGGTACTGTAGGCACGTGGTGACGAATTGGTCGTCGCGGGCGTATTCGCGGACCAGGCCTGCTTGCCAGGAGATGAAGTCGGCGGTGACCTCCGCCTGGTAGCGCCGCCAGGCCAAGTCGTATTGCGGGGAGGTGTTGCCATCGGGACGCCAGAGCTCGCTCCAGTCGTCGATGCGGTGCGACCAGTAGGTCAACCCCCACTCACGGTTCAGCGTCTCCACGTCGCCGTACCGCTCGCGCAGCGACCGCACGAAACCGGTGAAAACGCCGTGGTTGTGGAGCAGCTCGAGGCCAGGCTCATTGTCGACCTGGTACCCGATCACAGCCGGGTGTGTTGCGTACCGCCCGGCGATTCGCCTGATCACACGCTCGGCGTGGAATCGAAACGCCGGATGCGAGTAGTCGACTTCCTGCCGAGCACCCCAGGCAATGCGCTCGCCGGTCTTGCGTTCTCCTGCGATCTCAGGGTAAGCGGCCTGCAACCACGGCGGCACCGCGTACGTCGGAGTGCCGAGAATCACACGAAGACCACGCGCATGGGCTTCATCGAGAACGCGTGCCATCCACTCCAACTCGAACTGTCCGTCACGCGGCTCCCACGTGGACCACACCGACTCGCCGACCCGGACGACGTTGATACCCGCTCGTACCATCAAATCGAGATCCTGCTCCAGGCGATCGGACTGGTGATACTCGGGGTAGTACGCCACCCCGAAGAGGGTCTCCGGAGGAAGGGCGGGCGTCGTTGCGTGCATTGGGCGTCGAACTCCGTCGTCTCGAATCAAACTGTTTCCGATAACAGTTCCGGGTATGCCGTACATTGTTACCGATAACAGTACGAAAACGCAAACGCGACAATTGCACTGCAGGAGACTCGACCAAGAGACCAACGAGACCCAACGACCAACGGGGCACACCGCGTGGTCGCCTCCGGGAAGGGGAAATGAATGCCGGGGACACGTGGCGCCGACCAGGGGGATTCCACCGTGGCTCGCAGAAGCGCAACGATCTACGACATCGCGCGCGCCGCGGATGTCTCCCACCAATCGGTGAGCCGTTACATGCGTGGACTCGACATGCGACGGTCAACCAAAGAGAAGATCGAGAAGGCGCTCGAAACGCTGAGCTACCGCCCGAATCTGACCGCTCGCGCCCTCATCACCGGCCGCTCTCACCGCATCGGCGCACTGACCCACGAGGTCAATCAGTACGGACCGGGCCTGATCATCCAGGGCGCCACGTCAGCGGCGCGTGAAGCCGGTTACCTGCTGGATGTGATCGCACTCGACATGGGAGACACGAACGACCTCAATCAGGCGCTCAGCCAACTCCTGCAATACGACCTCGACGGCATCCTCGCATTCGCCTCGACTGACAGCGTGAAAGCCGTGTTCGAACAGACGGACTTCGGCGTTCCCGCGCTGGTCGCGGCTGAAGAAGAGGACTATCAGGTCGAGACCTCGTTCGATCGCCCAGGTGTCGGTCAGCTCGTGTCCCATCTCGTCGGGCTGGGCCATGAGCGCCTCCTTCATATCGGGGGCCCCGAGACGTACTCGGCGGCCAGGAACCGGCTGCGCGCGTTCGAAGCGGCGTTAGCCCATTTCGGCCTGAAACCAGCCGGTGTCGCACACGGCGACTGGTCAGCGCGATCGGCATACCAAGCCGTGATGGCGCTCCCCATCGGGTCGGTCCCCACGGCGATCGTCGCCGCCAACGATCAGATGGCGCTCGGGGCGATCCACGCGCTCGGGCAGCGTGGTCTACGAGTTCCCGAAGATGTCAGCGTGACTGGAGTGGACGATACCCCTGAAGCCGCCTACTTCACTCCCGCGCTGACAACGATCCGACTCGACTTCAAGGAGCAGGGGAAGAACGCCCTAGTCGCCCTGCTCAATGAGATCGGCGACGGCGGGGAGCATCCCAGCTTCCTGCCCGCGCCCACGCTCGTACTGCGTGACTCCACGGGGCCACGGTCCACCGGCGCCACCAATCCCTGAGGGGGTCGAGCGTCTGTGGTCGTGCCCTCATCGTGTGGATCACGCTGTAGAGGCATTCCGACCCCAACCAGTTCCACCAAGCCGTGCCGATCCAGACTTCGATCACCGCACGCGTATGGTCGTGGTATCGCTAGAAATGCAGTCCAGATCAGGGGTTCCGTAGGGCGGACGGGACTTGAACCCGTGACCGATGGATCTCCTCGGCCCACGCTCGCCGTCTCGGCCTGAGCCAGGATACCTCGAACAATCTTGACGTGACCAGGAATTCCTTGCCGTGACCGTCGTCGTCGGTTCTCGATGGTACCGGACAAGCTCGGGCGTTCTCGGGCGATCTCGGGTCAAAAGTGTTGGATAAAACGTGCGCGGATCAAGTCGTCGGCGGGCAAGCCTTCCGATCAGCCGATCTGGACGCGCTCGTCTCCGAACGCATCCTTTGGGGTGGAGAGAGGCGTTAAGGGTTCGGCGGCCCCGTAGGCCGACAGCACTCCGGCGTCAGAATGCGTGGCGAGGAGCAAACGCCGGTCACGCCGGCGTGCTAACGACGTCGATCCCGTCCCAGCCGATGCGGGCGTAGAAGAGCTCCAGCGCGCCATCGAGGACCCTCGTCACCAGGCCCGCCGCTAGGGCAAGGTCCTTTATGTTCGGTCGAGTGACCCGAACCTGGCCGACCGTCTCGGCCTTATCCAAGCGGTACTCCGTGGGCGTGATCGAGCCATGCACGATCTCGCTCAACTGGCTCCAGAACCGGTCGACACCACCGTCCACATCATGGAACGGCTGCCGTTCGGCGACGGTAATGAACTCCTCGGGCTGTAGAGCCCGCGGTTGCGGGAGGCTGCCGACTGCCTCCGCGAAGGCGTTGTCGAGCTCCTTGAGGCAGTTCTTCGCGTTCACCGCAGCCGTCCTCAGCTCATCAGCGATTGACCGCTCGGGGTTAGCCTTGAGCATCCTCCCGTTGCGGGACTGGCTTCTCGCCGGCGCGTCCCTCGCCAATAGCCAGGCACGGACGTTCCGCTCCCTCGCGTCGACCTGGTCCAGGAGCCAGAAAGTGCGGATCAGGTTGTCGAGCATCGCTCGCATGAGGACGTAGTCGGACGGGACGTGGTACTCAGGGGTGGCCCACATCCCAGCAAGGACGTCCCCTGAGTCGAACGCGTAGTTCAGCATGGACACCGCTTGCGGGAAGGTACTCTCGCGCGCCTGGATCAGCGCGAGGTCCTGGGCGAAGTCCGACTCGTCCGACAGGTTTCGAGTTGCCGCCTCCCGAAACAACCGCCGCGGGCCGGCCTCATACGTTACCGCAGCCGGCTGCGGTAACGACCGCACCCACGCGAGCACCTCGCCAGGACCGTTTCCGAATCGTCGCCGCAGCACCTCCCCGGTCCGTTCATCGATCGCGGTCGCGACCGCACTCCGTGCGTGCACATCGAGCCCGATGCTCATACGCTGCGAACTCAACTGGGGCCTCCATTCGCCTTTCGGATAGGCCAGCCCTCACCCGGGGCCGGCAACCCACGTTTACGCGAATCGAGGCCCCAGCCTCATGAGGACTGAAGACCCATATCGTCTAGGGCGTGTCTCCCTTATGCGCGTAGCCATGTGAGGATGGCGCAGAGTGTGACTGCGGCCCGGTAGGTGATCGCGAGCTTGTCGTATCGGGTGGCGAGGTCCTCGCCATTGCTTGGCCAGGGCGAAGAACCGCTCGACGACGTTGCGGCCGCGGTAGGCGTGCTCGTCGAATCCGGGCGGGCGGCCTCCTCGGTGACCGCGGCGTTTGCGGGCGGAGATCTGGTCGCGCTTGTCGGGGGATCACCGCGGTACACGGGTCTGCGGCTGCTCGACCGCACTGGGACGAATTACTTCCTCATCTCCGACGGCTGGACCGATGAGTATGGCGTCGTCGTCGCGCTGCCGACCGACGACGACGCCACCCGCTTCACATTCGTCCGTGACCGGCACGGCCAGCGAAACGACGGCGGTTACCTGCCCTGCGAGAGCTGACGCACATGACTTCCACGGAGTGGCACCGCGGATCCGGTGGTTTACGGGGTCTCGTTCACGGCCCGAATCTCAATCCGATGGTCGTCTCCGTGCCGGTTCACGGCAGCTGGCGACGCTGGGCGCTCAGATCGACAGTGACCGCATTGTGCTGGTCGCTCCGTACAGGCAGACGTAGCTCCGCCTCGCACGTCGATAGAGCATCGATGCCCAAATAGGGCACCCAGACCGCAGGGGCCCATCCCGAGGATTATCATCAGCAGCCACCATGGCGCGTCGCTAAGCGACCAAGGAACTCTCACGCCCCATTATGTCGCGCATGACGATTTCGTTTGTCCGCTGGTTCGATTCAGACCGGCGACCAAGTCATTCGCGCACTCTCGAGGTGCGGAAATCGCCCTGATCCGGGATTTCAAATGTAGGGCGGACGGGACTTGAACCCATGACGATGGTTGCGGCCGGCCTCCCGAAGCCGGTCGACCCTGCACGCCGAAACCTCGACTGAACTCGATCTGACCAGGACTTTCTTGTGGGATGTGCGCCCAGTCTAGCTCAACACCTCGGCTCGTCTGGGCCGGCTTCGACGCAACAAACGTCGAATAGACGCGCGCGCATCGAGTCCCGAGCGCCCCCGCATTCGGCTTGGCTCGCGGCTGAATCATTCGTCCCGGCATCTCAAAATTGCGGGTTCAGGGTCGAAGCGTGAGGGTGCGGGCGCCCTGTGAACCTGTGCTGTCGCGGACCACGAGCCGCCAGGTGATGGGCGCGCCCGGCGGGGGCGGGGGTGGAGGGGCCGGCGGTCCGATGGTCACCGTGGCCGTCGTGCCCGCGATCGTAACGGTCGCCCGCGACGCCGCCGGTGGCTGGGCGACGACCGTGAACGGGCCCGTGCCGCCGGTGATCGTGAGGACGAGCGGGGCAGCCTGGGTCGCCTCGAAGGCGGCGGCGTCGAGCGTGAAGTTCGGATCGACGGTGATCTCGAACGGTCGCTCGATGCCTGTGGCGAATCGCACCACGACGTGCACGACCTGGGTGACCTCGACGAAGCGGTCGGTCGCCGCGGTGAACTTCCAGCGCTCGCCGCGCGGCGGCCGGTCGCTGTCGCGGCTCACCTGCAGCAGCGATCCCGACGGCACGATGTTCGCAGGACCGGCGAGCTTGATCGGCAGGTCGAGGTCGTACGAGCCGTTCGCCTTCATCGTCGCCGCGGGCCCGACGGGCAGCGTCGGCAGCTGCGACACGGTGACGAGGAAGTCGCGTATCGGGAGCCAGAAGTCGTCGTCGAGGTAGCTGCGGTGCCCCGCGAGCGTCGGCACGTCGGGATGGTCGAGGTCGAAGAGGTTCGCGTCGCCAGGCTTGACGGAGGCCCAGACGCGCACCCGAACATCCCGAGGCAGCGCGGCGCCCGCGGCGGGCGCATCGACCGAGAGGTCCCATCCGCCGCCCGCGGGTCGTGGCGTGAGCGTGATGCCGGGGTCGGCTGCGGCCTGCCATCCGGTCGTGTTGCGCCCGATCACCACGAGGTGTTCCTTCTCGGTGACGAAGCGCGCGAGCTTCGGCCCGGTGGGCAGAGCGCCGGTGATCGCGGGCTCGCTCCAGGCCACGGCCTCCGACCCCAGGTTCACGGTGCTGTCGATCGTGACCGTGGCCTCGTGGGTGTGCGCGTCCCCGTCGGGCTTGGGTGCCCATCCGGCCGGGTACGGCGCCGACGCCTTCCAGACGGCGGGGCCCCCAGGCACCAGGTAGCAGCCGAGCGCACCCCAGACCCGCGGCGGGATCGGCACGACCGACCTCAGGAGCGGGCGCATCGCGGTGCCCGCCGGCACCTTCAGCAGGCGCGTCACCACTCCCGCGCCCGCGCCCGGCGGCCCGTCGACCTGGAGCGTCGCGAGCACGACCGGCGACGCCGGGGGCGGCGGAGGCACCGGCTCGTAGAGGTCGGCCGGCAGCACCGTGTCGCTGACCGGCTCGAACTGCA
The DNA here is from genome assembly GCF_018613935.1 of Agromyces sp. ISL-38. GTDB lineage: Bacteria > Actinomycetota > Actinomycetes > Actinomycetales > Microbacteriaceae > Agromyces. The sequence goes on from NZ_JAGGPF010000018.1 coordinate 46,356, forward strand.
GGATCGGCCCGATCTTGCTGCTCGAGAAGTAGTCCTGCAGCTGCACGACCGCCGAGCCGTCGGCGTCGCACGAATCGAGGCGCAGGTTGCGGCTGCCCCAGCCGTCGAAGTACGACATTAGGCGCACGGCGTCGCCCAGCGGACGCGTGAGGTCGGCGTTCTTCAGGTTCGGCGCGACCGCGAGCTGGGCATTGAACCGGTCCTCGACCGAGAGGATGTTCGAGTAGAGGTTGCCGCTCTTGCGGCTCGCCTGCTGTTCGAGGAAGTTCCGAGGCCCGTCGGGCAGCAACAGCTTGATGAAGCCGGCGAACGGGGTCCACGATCGCATGTCGAGCGCACGTGTGAGCGCGCGGCCGAGCACGACCTTCCAGTCCTTCGACGACTCGACGCCGGGCTGCACCTCGGGGATCGCGTCGATGATCAGCTGGTTCACCGGGTTGAACACGCTCGACCAGTCGGCGTAGTTGGTCTGGATGATCGCCTTGTGCTTGTCCTTGTCGGCGAGGTAGACAGGGCCGAGGATGACGTAGCTCCAGGCGATCTGCATGAGACCGCCGATGCTGACCAGCTCGAACCAGTTGCTGTCCTCGAACCCCGCGACGCCGGCCCCGTCGCCGAGCAGGCTGTAGTCGAAGAACCGGCGAGTGCCGACGCTCGCGTTGTTCGCGACCAGCACGTCGCGCACGGTCCGGAACGCGCCCTGCAACGGCAGCGCCCCGAGGATCGGCCCCCACCAGGTGTTCTGCAGCGTGTGCGTGAGCTCGTGGTCGGCGAGCGAGTCGGCGAGCGACCACCGGGCGCGCGGCTCCTCGGGCACCTGTGCCTCGGCCGGGTACGCGAATACCCGCCCGCCGCCGGTCGGGTCGGGCCGTGTCACGGGTGACTTGACGAAGCCCTGCACGGTGAGCTCGAACGCTCCCGACCCGGTCGGGTTGATCTTGACGCGATGACGGCGCGGATGGTCGTCGCTCGCGTCGGGCTCCCAGTAGAAGTCCGTTCCGTCCTTGACGATCTTGAGCTCGTTCGACAGCAGCCAGTAGTCGGCTCCCGCGACCGTGACCGCCTGCCAGTAGTCGCTGAAGTCGGGATGCATGTCGGATGGATGCGGGGTGACCTGGAGGAAGAACCGCCAGCCGCCCGGCTGACTGTCGACGTCGTAGTCGGACTTGCGGGTCGTGGGCACCACGCCCATGATCGCGGTGGACCAGGTGCCGTACAGCGACGGCTTGTCACCTGCGCCCGTGTGCTTGAGGAACCGGCCCGACGCGAGCTTGCTGCTCGTCGTCGAGCCCGACGTGGCGAGCTTCGTGAGCGTGAACGGCATGGCACCGACCACCTCGTCGACCGTGTCGACGCCGATCGTGCCGATGGCCGAGATCTGCCGCACGCGGCGTGGAGCGCCGTCGATGAGCACGGCCTGGTCGGCCTTGAAGAGCTCGGTCGAGGTCACCTTCACGGTGAGCACGTCGCCGGCCTGCGTCGCGCCCGTCGCCAGGTCCTTGTCATGGTCGCTCTCCTTCAGGCGGGCCACGCGCACGGCGCCGGAGGGAAGCCCGGTGAGCGGCTCGTCGAGCGTGATCGACGCGGGCTTGCCCGGCGTGCCGGGCGGCACGCCACCGGGACCCGCGGCAACCGGCGGCACCGAGGCGGCGACCGAGAGGACCCGGCCGAACCGCGTGATCGCCCCGGCCGTGACCTGCACGAACTGATCGGCCTCGAACGGCTGGTCCTTGCCGAACGTGACGAGCGACGGGCTCCCGGTCGGGTCGGGGTAGCTGCCGTTCGCCGCGGTGCCCTCGGGCGCGAGCCGGTACAGCGTCGCGCCGGTGACCCCCGCACCGCCGAGGGTCGGCGACACGGTGAGCGCCATCGATACCGCCTCGACCGCGGTGTACGCGTTCGGCCGTTCGGGATGCGCGGCATCGGGCGTCGCCGGGGCGACCTTAAAGACATCCCCGACGGCGATCGGATGGCCCGGGGCGGTCGTGTGGTCGAGCTTCTTGTGGTCGACGGCACCTAGGCGGTCGATCCATCCGTTGCTCGTCGCCGTCGACGCCGTGAGCTTCTGCAAGGTGACCGAACCGCGCACGTCGGGACGGCTCGTGAACCGATTCGGCAGGTCGTGGTCGAGGATGGCGACCGGCTTCGCGCCCGGCACGACCGCCAGCACCGACGCGTACGCGGTCGCGACCGAGCCCGCCGAGACGCCGAGCACGGTCGTCGCGGCGATCGCGCTGTCGCCGCCCGACTCGACCGCGAACCAGACGTCGGAGACGAGCTCGGCGGTGCTCGACTGGCCGCCCGCGACGAGGTATTCGTCGACCGTGAGCGTCGCGCCGTCGGAGGCCGAGCGCGGCGCCGGCATGTCGGTCGGCATCGCCTGCGCGAGGTACACGGTGCCGCGCGCATGCTGGCCGCCCGGCGCGACCCGGTCCTCGAAGGTCTGGGCGCCGCCCTGCACGCTCACGGCATTGCCCGGGCCGCGCGTCCACCAGCTGCCGTGCACGCGCTTGCGGCCGTCGCCGTCCTTGCCCGTGATCACCAGGATCGAGCCGCGCGCCGTCGACGAGAACCGGCGCGCGTTGCGGAGCGGCTTGCCGTCTGGGCCCGGGGTGCCCGCGATGTCGTCGAGCTCGAGCACGCGGGGCCGGTCGAGCATGTGGAAGTAGTGCCGGCTCTCCCACGCGACGTAGCCGATCGTGATGCAGCGGTCGCCGCCGACGCCCGCGAAGCCCCGCGGCACGAACCCGTTGAGGGCGAGCCCGAACGTGCCGAGCCGCGAACTGCCCGTCGCGAGGCGGAGCCCGAAGATCGAATGCTGCGGCCAGAAGTGGCGGCCGCCGAAGAGGCCGAGGAGCCCGACGACCTCCATGTAGAAGTTCAGCGGAGCGAACAGGAACACCGACAGCGAGGTCAGCGTCGCGCCCCAGGTCGGGCCGAGGATGAGCGTGAGGATGAAGTTGAAGACCGCGAAGTGCCCGTCGCGGTCGGGCCGGCCGAGCGGGTCGTACTGGCTGAGCGCGTAGGCGTGGACACCGCTCGACGGCGTCTCGACCGGCAGCGTCGCGGCGGGCTGCCCCGCGAGTCGGCGCGGATCGTCGTCCTCGCCGTGCCAGGGGTCGGGTGTGAGGAAGCAACCGGTCTCGGGGTCGAGCTCGCGCGCCCCGAAGCAGATGAGGCCGCTGAAGCCGTCAGCGATGTGCCCGAACAGCGTCGGCCGCCAGCCGGCATCGAGGTCGACGCGCCCGAACGCGTGCTGGATGGCGTCTTCGAATCGCCATCCGGATGTCTCGGTCGCGGTGCCGAGCAGGGTGCCGAGCGGGTCGGTCAGGTACAGCTCGTCGATCGCGTCGTCGGCGTCGCAGCGCGCGACGACCCGGCCGTCCCACCAGAGGAACCGGCAGACCGGTGCGCCCGCCGCGGTCGTGACCGACCACAGCCGCCCGTTCGGGTCGCGATGCTCGCGATACCCGACGCCGTCGACGGTCACCGAGACGCGCCGGCCGAGCGCGTCCCAGCCGTACTCGACGGTGCGCTCGGGGGTCGTCACCGCGGTCAGCTGGCCGAGCGGGTCGTAGGCGTAGCGCGTCACGTGGCCTCGGGCGGTGCGGGCCGTGCGCCGGCCGTTGAGGTCGTAGTCGTAGGCGACCGTCTGCAGCGGGCCGATGAGCTTGCGGATGCGGCCTCCGGCTTCGGACCGCACGACCGTTCGAACGCCGTCGGTCACGAGCGCCGACAGCTCGTCGCCCGAGTACTGGCGGGCGTGCACGGTCGTACGCGGGCCGTCGGAATCGCGGCCGCCGCCCTCGCCGTCGCCGCGCCGCGCCTCGCTCCAGCCCGCGAGGCGGCCGCGCTCGTCGCGTGCGTACTCGAGCGCGCGGCCGCCGTGCCAGCGGCGGCTGACGACTCGGCCGGATGGATCGAGGCCGACGTCGACGATGGGCGAACCCGTCTTGTCCGACCATCGGGCCCCGGTGTCGCCCCGACGCTCCGACCACCGCACCTCGCGCCCGCCGACGACCGCCGCGTACTCGGCGCGGTCGGGCGACTCGGCGACCGAGAGCAGCACGCCGCCCGCGAGCCGGCCCAGCTCCCATCGGCCCGCCGACCACCGGCACGCCAGGTCGTCGTAGCCGGGCGCGGTGACCCGCCGGGGCCGACCCGCGTCGTCGGTGTCGAGCCGCAGCACGGCGCCGCCGCGCTCGACCCGCACGGTGCGCTCGCGAAGCTCGGTGCGGGTCGTTCCCGAGGGATCGGTCGCCGCGAGCCGGTGCGTGCCGTCGATGTCAGCGGCGTCGGCCGGGGTCAGGCCGTTCGCGCGCAGCGACGCCGGGATCGCGGTCGGCGCCGAGAGCGCGACGAGCGGCGTGCCGTCATCGGCCGTGACCGCGAACGAGCCGGCCTCGTCGTCGCGGCGCACGCGCAGTGCGGTGCCGTCGGCGAGGTCGACGCGCACGACCTGACCGGCGTCGTCGCGCCAGACGCGGCGCCGGCCGCGCGCGGCGTCGTCGAGCACCTGCACGTCGGGATCCGTCCTGGTCATCCGCACTCACCCCACGCTCACCGAAGCACTCACCGAGATCTCAGACAGCTCGTCGAGCAGGGCGTTCCACTCGCGCTGCACCCCGTCGAGCACCGCCTCGAACGCCGCCCGGAGGTCGGCGACGACGCCGACGGCGAACTCGAGGTCGATCGTGCCGATGGTGTCGAGGGCGGCGGTGAACTGCGCGGTCCGGGGAACGAGGTCGGCGAGCACGACGCTCGGCCGCAGCGTCTCGAGCTGCGCCCGGATCGGCGCGAACGGGTCGGCGCCCGCGAACAGCGTCGCGGGCGAGAACGCACGCACCTGCGCGATGCAGCTGTCGAACACCGCACCGAGCTCGGCCGCGAGCGCCGCGGGCGAGTGCACCGCGACGAGGGAGATCGCGGCGCGCACGACGGCGCGCACCTCCTCCTCGATCGGGGCCGGGTCGAGCGCCTCGAAGCGTGCGAGTACGCGGTCGATGCCGGCCTGCAGTCGGGCGATGACGGTCGCGGGCATGAGCGGCTCGATGCTCTCGAACAGCGCGTCGACGAGCTGGAACATGCCGGAGGCGAGCTCGTCGGCGAGCGCGACGAAGCGCACCTCGATGCGGGCGCCGACGGCGTCGAGCCGGTCGGCGAGGTCGGTCGGGTCGATGCGATCGAACACCGCGTCGAGGAACGCGTCGGTCGCGGCGACCGGGTCGAGCTGGCCGGTCAAGAGCTCGGTGGGCAGCGCGGCATCGAGCGCGCGGGCGAGCAGTCGCAGGCTGCGGCCGAGGTCGGCCGAGTCGGATGCCACGCGGAGCCCGGCGGCGTGCGGCGCGACCTCGGCGTCGTCGACCTCGACGCGGGCGTCGAACTGCACGCCAGCGGCCGACGCGGTCAGCCGGGCGCTCGCCTGCGCGCTCACCTGGAGCCCCGCCACGGCCATCCGGAACGACTCGAGGTCGGTGCGCAGGTTCGCGAGCGGGCCGTCGCCCGCGTTCGGGTCGAGCCACGCGAGTCGCGCGTCGAGCGCGTCGCCGAGCCGCACCGCGAACCCGGTCTCGGGGTCGGTGAGCGCGCGGAGCCCGCGCGTCGCGCCCGCGAGCTCGGCGAGCACGGGGCCGAGGACGCCACCGGGCATCGCGGCGAGGCGGCTGCGCACCTCGCCGAGGAACAGCGCCAGCGGCCGCAGGATGTCCCCCAGCTCGAAGCTCCCCGCCGCCGCCGGGATCGGGCCGGCGGCTCCCGAGACGCCCGACTGCAGCTGCGTGCCGAGCCGGGTGGTCAGCTGGTGCGGCATGTCGGCGAGGCCGCCCAGCACGCCCTGCAGCGTGGCCTCGATGTCGATGCGGTCGAGCAGGTCGCGGAGTGCCTGGTATGCCGCCCGCAGCGGAGCGAAGATCGGAGCGGGGTCGAGGGTCGCGGCGAGCGTGCGCACGACGTCCTGGAACGCGGCCTCGAGCGGCGCGACGAGCGCGCGCGGGTCGGCGCGGCCGATCTGCACGATGAGGCCGTCGAACACGTCCTGCAGCGCATCGATGAGTGGTTGCAGGCTCAGCGCGTCGAGTGCGGCGAGGAGCTCGTCGAACGGCGGGTCGAGCTCGGCGATGAGCGCCGCCGGAGTCGCCTTCCTCAGCGCGTCGCCCGCGACCCGCCAGATCTCCTCGATCGGCCCGATCAGCCCGCCGATGTCGATCGAGCCGGCCGCGCGTTCGAACGGCGCGTCGAGCTCGGCCGCGAGGTCGAGCTCGCGCAGGACCGCCGCGGCAGCCGCGACCGCGGCCGCGACCGGCGCTGGCACGTCTCCGCCGCCGACCGCGTCGGCGACCTGCTCGCGGATGCCGTGCATGAGGTCGAGCGTCGCCGTGCCCGCGACCTCGAAGTCGATGCCGTCGAGCTCGTCGACGACCTCGGCGAGCTGGTCGGCGACCTGCTGCACGAACGGCACCAGCCGGTCGACGATCTCGCCGAGCGGATCGATCACGGCGTCGACGGCGGCACGCACCGGGCCGAGGTCGACGTCGGCCAGCAGGTCGTTCAGCTGCGTCACGAGCCCGTCGATCGCGTCGGTCACCGCGCTCGGGTCGAATCCGCGGATCTTCGCGTCGAGCTCGCGGATCGGCGCGACGCCCGCGTCGAGGAAGTCGAACCCGTCGAACGAGAGCACCGCCTGCTGTGCGGAGACGAGCGCCGCGACCGCGTCGTCGCGCAGCCGGCGCACCGGGAGCCGGTCGAGCAGCCCTCCGGCGTCGTCGAAGACCTCGTCGAGGCCGGCCAGCAGGTCGGCCAGCCGGTCGAGTCCGCTGGCCGCGATCAGTTCGTCCTTCATGGCTGCCATGGCCGCGGTCACGGCGGCGCCGTCGACCTGCTCGAGGAACTCGGCCATGCCCTCGAGCGACTCGACGAGCGTGCGCGGGATGTCCTCACCGGGCAGCGGGAGCGCTGCGAGCCATCCGTCGATCTTCGCCGTCAGGTCGAGCGCCGGGAGCGCGTTGGCGGCCGTGCGCAGGTCGGTCGCGAGGCCCGCGGCGAACGTGCGGACCACCGCGGCGACGCCGTCGACCGCCGCGCCGACGGCGTCGATTGCGGCGAGCAGCTGGTCGACGTCGATCTCGGGCGCTTCCATGAGCGTGTAGGCGGCGTCGAGCCGAACGCGCACCGCCGCGATCGCGGCCTCGAGCGGCGCATCGTCGCCTGCATCGGTGACGAGCTTCAGCACCTGGCCCGCTGAGCCCACGAGCCGGTTCACGTCGGCGAGGTCGAGGTCCGTGAGCACCGAGCCGAGGATGTCGAGGAGCTCACCCGGCTTCGGGTCGCGCGCGAGCGCGGCGAGCGACTCGATCGGACGGCGGTACTCCTCGGGGATCGTCACGCCGAGCACCTTCGAGGCCCGGTCGGTGATCTCGCGCAGGAGCGTGTCGAGGTCGAGCGATCCGCTGAGCGCGCCGAATATGCGGTCGAGCACGTCGCCGTCGCCGCCGCCGAACACTTGCGCGACGGTCGCCAGCCGGTCGGCCAGCTCGCCGAAGCCGTCGAGCACCTCCTCGACACCCGAGAGGTCGGGCAGGTCGATGAGCCCGGCGAGCGCGTCGAGCGCCTGCCGGCCGAGCTGCTCGAGGTGGGCCGCGTCGAGCTGCACCTCGGCGGCCGCGCCGATCGCGGGGCCGAGTTCGCCGAGCAGCGCCGTCGGGTCGAGGTCGCCGAGCGAGAGCTCGCGCGCACGCTGCATCGCGTCGCGCGCGCGTCCGAGCGCCGCGTCGATCGCGGTGAAGTCGAGGCCGTTGATCTCGGCGACGAACGTGACCATCATGACCCCCGCGGGTAGCGCAGGTCGACGTCGGTGACCTCGAGCGTGCAGAACAGCGCGCTCGCGACGAGCGGTGCCTGCCCCGCGAATGCGGCTGCGGGCAGCACCGCGCGCACTGCGCCGAGGGCCGGCTGATCGACCGTGAGCAGCGTCACGCCGCCGAGCACGATCGGGCGTCCGCCGGGGTCGGGATCGAGCACTATGATGCGCACGAGCGGATCGGGACCCCCGACCCAGTGGAACCTGCCGCTGCCCGCGCTCACCTCGATCGCGGCCGGCCGGTCGATCTGCACGGGCTCGGGCAGGTCGACCCAGATGACACCGACGGATGTCGCGGCGTCGACGTTCGCGGTGCCGGGAATGCCGAGCGCGGGCGGCGGGGCGTCGGCGGAGCCGTCGCTCACGGCCGGCCCCGCGCCATCCGCTGCGACCAACGCCACGAGCAGTGCGGCCGGCTCGGGGCAGTACCCGACGAGCCCGATCCGGCTGACGCGCTCGCCGCGCAGCGCGAGCGGCGGCAGCGTTCTCAGCACCCTGTCCTGGCGGACGACGACTCCACGCTGCGCGCCCGCGGGCGGCATCGCGTCGGAGACATCTGCGAGGCGCCTGCCCCGATAGACGACCTTCACGTCGGCGATCACGGTCGCGGGCGCGGCCGGCGGCAGCGGCGCGGCGAGCGGGAACGCGACGGCCTCGCCGGCCAGCTCGACCGTGGTCGTGCCCGGCAGCGCCCTGACCAGGTCGCCCGCCACGTCGCCAATCCGGAACCGCACCTTGCACGCGAACCGGCTCGTGAGCTGCAGGCTGCCCGCGATCGCCGTACCCGCGGCACGCAGCTTCTCGACGGCAGCGGCGACCGCGACCGAGACGTCGAGCGCCTGCACCACCGTGTCGGGCATCGGCCCCGGGAACGCCCACAGGGTCGCGCCGTCGGGCCCGAGGAGCGTGAGGTCGACCGGGGTCGGCGCGGCCCAGCCCGACACTGTGCCGACGGTCGCCGCGTGGACTGCGAAGTCGGCGGGCGAGTCGTTCTCGACGATCGAGAGCCGCACGGGACCCGCGAGATCGGGCAGTCGCAGCACGCCGTTCGAGAAGGTCGCGCCGGTCAGGGTCGGCGGCACCTTGTTCCGTCCGCCGACCGCGGGCACCGCGACCACTGGTGCGGCCCAGGCGCCGTTCGCATCGCGCACGCTCGCGATCAGGCGCCGCCCCGCGTCGGCCAGCTGCTGCTCGGATGCGAACGCGACGTCCTCCGACTTCAGGCCGCTGAGGTGGAGCGCCCGGATCCGCTGCCCGCCCGGCACCGACACGGTCAGCTCGCCTCCCCCGTCGGCCTTGGCCGGCACCTCGCCGAGCGAGTAGCCGCCGAAGTCGGGCACGGGGTCGGCCTGCACCTCGATCGTGAGCGGCGCGAGGTCGACACGGTCGGTTCCGCGCGGCGGCACCCCCCAGTCGAACGGGAGCGCGAGGCCGTCGGCGGGCACGTCGACGACGGGCGGCCGCAGCGTGATCGCGGCGATGTCGTCGAAGCGCGTCGCCGCGTCGCCGAACGCCGCGGCGGCACCGAACGTCGGGCCGACCATGACGGCGGTGTCGAGCCGCACCTGTCGGGCGGGCTCGAGGAGCGACAGCACGTCCGTGCTGCCGAGCTCGAACAGGCGGCTCATCCGGCCACCGCCAGGGGGAAGCGCGCGAGCTCGGCGCCGATCGTCGGCCCTGCGCCGGCGTCGGCGCGCGCGACGTGCACGACCAGCACGTCGTCGGCAGCGGCAGCCGGAGGCCGGTACTCGACCGCGGCGGCGTCCTCGTCGACGGCGATCAGCCGCGAGCCATCCGGCCCTGCGGCGCCGCCCGCGAGGGTGCCCGCGCCGGGTCGCCCGCCCGCATCGACGACGCGCACCGCGAGCTCGCCGCACGGGCTCACCGCGGGCGCTCCGCCGG
>NZ_JAGGPF010000001.1 GCF_018613935.1 Agromyces sp. ISL-38
CGGGCGGCGCGGGCGGCGTGGCAGGCTCAGGCCACGCGGGCAACGCAGTAGGCGCGGCGGGCGCGGCAGGCTCAGGCCACGCGGGCAACGCAGTAGGCGGCAATGAGGGGGGTGACGGCGGAGACGCAGCAGGCGGTGCCGGGGCCAGGGGCGGCACCGCGGGCGCAGATGGCGAGGTCGCCCCAGCGGGATCGGGCTCGTTGAGCGCCGACCAGAGCTCGGCATCGTAGTTCGGCAGTTGCGACCGTCGGGCCGCACGCTCCTCCCAGCTGGGAGGCGCGGTATCGGGTGTGGTCGGATGCTGCACCGGCGTGAACGACTGCCGGGCGACGGGCGGCGGCGTGTAGTCGGCGAACGGCGCCTCGGGAAGCACGCGCTCGGCGGGAGCGACGGGCGGCACCGCGGGCGGGTCGGCTGTCAGGGGAGTCGCAGGCGTGGAGGAGTCGGGCGAGGGAGCCGAAGGGGTCAACGGCTGCGACAGACTGCGGAATGCAGCCCGGATTGCATCTTCCGACTCGAGTTCGTTCGATCCCCACGTGAGGGCGAACGGCGCCGCGGGCGTGACCGGTCCGGGCGGCGTCTCCGGTGGGTGCGAAACCGGCGGTGCCGGCGGTGCCGGCGGTGTCGCTGCCTGAGGTGGTGCAACGGGCGGCGTCTGCGACGCGGGCGGCGTCTGCGACGCGGGCGGCACCGGAGCCGGCGTGTACGGCGGCGTCTGCGCCGCGGGCGTCACCGAAGGCGACGCGACGGGCGGCGTCTGCGGATCCGCTGCCCGGCCCACGGGAGGCTCGACCTCGGTCAGGTAGACGGGAGTGGCCGGCGGTGCGACCGGGGGGATCGGCGGCGTCGCGGGCGGCGGCACGGCCGCAGCGGCGGGTCGCCCGACCGCGAACGGCGGTGTCCACGACGGCAGAGCGGTGGGAGCGTACGGCGCGGATTGCGCGGGCGGTTCCTCGGGTGCGGGCGGATCGGCTGCGGGGCCGCGATCAAGGGGGCCGCCGACGACCGGCAGTGCGCGCGTCGCGGCATCCGTCGCCGATGGAGCCGAGTCGGCGAGCGAGAACCAGTCGAGCACCTCTTCACGGCGCGGGGCGGGAGTGCGCACCGGTGCCTCCGGCGGGGGCGGCACCGCCGGCGGTGGCGACGCCGAGGGGGTCACCGAGGGCGCAGAGGGAGGCGGCGTGACAGGCGGCTCGTTTCGGGCGGACGGGCGACCAGCGGCGAGTTGGGCGAGCAGCCAGTCTGCTCCCCCTTCGTTGCCGCTCTCGTCGCGCCCGTCAGCGTTCATCAGGCCAAGCCCAGGTCTTCCAAGCCGATCGCGTAGAGGTAGGGCACGCCGGTGGCCTCGATCACTTCGCGCGCGCCAGTGGCACGGTCGACGACGACGGCGACCGCGACGACTTCGGCTCCGACCTTCTGCAGGGCCTCGATCGCCTTGAGGGGCGAGCCGCCGGTGGTCGACGTGTCTTCGAGCACGATTACTCGCTTGCCCTCGAGGTCGGGGCCCTCGACCTGCTTGCCGCGCCCGTGGTCTTTCGGCTCCTTGCGCACGACGAACGCATCGTAGGCGAGGCCGCGGGCCGCGCCCTGGTGCAGGATCGCCGCGGCGATCGGGTCGGCGCCCATGGTCATGCCGCCGACGGCGGAGACGCCGGGCACATCGCGGATGAGGTCGAGCATGACCTGCCCGATGAGCGGAGCGACCCGGTGGTCGAGGCTCACCTTGCGCAAGTCGACATAGTACGAGGCCTTCTTGCCGCTGGTCAGGGTGAAATCACCGTGGAACACTGCGAGGGCCGAGATGTGGTCGATGAGCTGCCGACGTGCGTCGGTGATGTTCAGGGGCTCTCGAATGGTCACCCGAATACTCTACGGCCCGCACGCCGTCAGAGCAGGATCGGATGTCTCGGGCGTGATGAAACCTCACGTCGACGACGAAGGGCCGCCCCGCGGAGTGTCCCTCCCCCGCGCGGCGGCCCTGCGCTCGGGGATTGCGACCCCGGGCTCGCGGCGCCTAGACGGTGCGCGCGAACGCCTCCTTCGGCAGGCGACGGTAGCCGTCGCGCACGGTGCTGAAGATGGAGCCGGAGACGGCGGCGGCAGAGACGACGACGATGAGCAGGATGGCGGTGAACACGGTGATTCCTTTCGAAGATGAAACGAGGCTGGTCGAGCGACCGTTGCGCCGTTGCACGTGTTCGACTCCCCTATTGAACCTCGAAAAACCATTCAGCACAATCGCACAGTTCTACATGAATAGTTTAGACTAACTACATGGATGTGAACCGACTCGACCTCTTGCGCGAACTCTCCGAGCGCGGCAGCGTCACGGCAGTGGCCGAAGCGACCGGTCGAACCCCTTCGGCCGTCTCGCAGCAGCTCAAAGTGCTCGAACGCGAGGCCGGGATGCCGCTGACCGCACGCAGCGGGCGGGGCATCGTGCTCACGAGCGCGGGCCAAGCGCTTGCGCGCAGTGCCGCCGACGTCGCGATCGCCTTGGAGCGCGCCGCAGCCCTGTGGGACGAGTTCCGCAACCACCCGAGCGGCGAGGTGACCCTGCTCACCTTCCCCACGATCGGCGCGGCACTACTGCCGAGCGTGCTCACCGACCTGGCACAGGTCGCCGGGCTCAACGTGCTCTGCACCGACCTCGACCCCGAGCTCGAGGAGTTCGCCGATCACACCGGCGACTACGACATCGTGCTCGCCCACACGATGCCCGGCGTACTCCCCTGGGGCGGGCGGGGCCTGCGCGCCATCCCGCTCCTCACCGAGCCGCTCGACATCGGCCTGCCCGCCGACCACCGCCTCGCCGGCCGTGCGCACGTCACCGCGGCCGACCTCGTCGACGAGACGTGGCTCGGGGTACCCATGGGGTATCCGTTCGAGCGCATCCTGCACGAAGTCGAGCAGCAAGCAGGAACGCGCATGCACGTAAGCCAGCGGTTCAGCGACATGCGCATCATCGAGGCGTTCATCGAGGCGGGTCTCGGCATCGCCTTCGTGCCGCGCTACACGTCGGGCCCCGTGTCGGCAGGCGTCGTGCTGAAGCCGTTGCGGGGCGTGGCATCCGCTCGCCAGATCGTGGCGCTCGTGCGACCGGATGTCGCGGAGCGCCTCGCCGTGCGCACGGTGCTCGATGTGCTCGTCGATCGTGCCGCGCGGCTCGAGTCCGCGCGCGCGGCCGCATGACGACGCGGCCGTATAACGATCGGGGTACATCGGGGCTGTCCCTGAGGGGCCAGCCCTGTCCTCGTCAGTACAGTCGAGCCATGAATCTCCGCCGGCGCCGTATCGCCGCTTCGCTGCTTGTCGCCGGGTCCCTCGCACTGCTCACGGCGTGCGTGCCGGAACCCGTCGTGCCCACGCCGCGACCGACCGCCTCATCGACACCCGCACCGACTGCGACAGCGACCCCGGCCCCCACCGAGGAGCCCGTGGCGGCCCCGCCGGCGGCCGCCCAAGTGGAGCGCATTGTGATCGGAGCCGAGTGGATCACCGTCATCGCCGACGACGACACCGAACTCGCGAGGTTCGACTACTTCCAGCCCACCGCCGAGGTCCTCGCCGGGTTGACGCAGTATCTGGGAACACCCGTCGACACGTGGTTCGAAGGACGTGGCGACGCCCCGGCGGCGACGTACTACGACTGGGGCGGTCTGCGACTCGCCGATACCGTTCCGGCGGGAAGAGCACCATACGACCCCGAGCACTGGGTGCGCCTCACGTCCGACGACGCGAACGGCGTCGTCGTCACTGCAGTCGGCGATGTCGCCGTCGGGGATCCGTTCGCGTCACTCGAAGCCTCGCCCGAGAGCGACGAGGTGTACCGCTGGACCTCGCCGGAGACGAACCAGTCGTCGGTCTCCTTCAGGTACGACCTCGTCGAGCTCCCGCCGATGCCCGGTACGGAAGACGCGGGCGACTGGTCACCGTCGTTCGGCGTGAGGGTCTACGGCGACGACGCCACCGGTGCCGTCCGATCGCTCTCGGCACCGGGAGCGAACTTCGGCGCCTGACACCGGATGCCGCCCGCCGCGACGTCGCTCGAACTAAACTCCACGATCATGAGCGATGACGCGATCCTGTTCGAGGTGTCCGACGGGCTGGCCCACATCACCCTCAACCGCCCCTCGCGACTGAACGCGGTCGACCCCGTCGCGATCCACCTGTGGCGATCCATCGCGCACGAGATCGCCGAGCGCGACGACATCGGCGCCGTGCTCTTCGATGCGAACGGCCGTGCGTTCTGCGCCGGGGGCGACGTGCTCGCGATGTCGCAACTCGCGGCGGGGCAGCCCGATGCCGGCGTCGTGATCACCGACCTCGCCGACGTGATCCACGAGGGCCACCGCGTGCTCCGCGGGAGCACGAAGCCCATCGTCGCGGCCGTGCAGGGCCCCGTCGCCGGAGGCGGGCTCGGCTTCATGCTCGTCGCCGACCTCGTCATCGCCTCCGAGCGGGCGACGTTCGCGAGCCGGTACGCGGATGTCGGGCTCACCCCCGATTGCGGCGTCAGCACCCTGCTGCCCGAGGCCGTCGGCACCCGTCGCGCGCTCGAGCTCACCCTCACCTCGCGCACCCTCTCGGCCGCGGAGGCATTCGACTGGGGACTCGTGACCGAGGTCGTGGCCCCAGAGGCGCTCGACGCTCGCGCCCGTGAGATCGCCACGTCGTGGCTCGACGGGGCGACCGACGCGTTCGGGCAGACGAAGCGACTCATGCGGGCCGGACTCGCTCGCTCCTTCCGCGAGGCGCTCGACGACGAGGCCCGCACGATCGGGGCAGCGTTCGAGACGCCGTACGCGCGCGACGCGGTCGCCGCGTTCGCCCGGGGCGCATCAGCGCGCGCGCCGGCGCCGACCGAGGCCTCGTCCGAGCGGGAGTGACGTCGTCGCGCGGGAGTGCACGGAGCGGATGCCTCCACACCGACAACCTCACTCCGGTGCGGTACGCAGAACAGATCGAGACGAGGAGGGGCCGATGCAAGATCCGGCAGAGCAGTTCGCGAATGTCGCCGCAGAGATCGCGCGGCGCGCGAAGGCCGCGGGCATGACGATCGCAGCGGCCGAGTCACTCACGAGCGGGGCGCTCTCGAACGCGCTCGGCGCGGGGAATGACGCATCCGACTGGTTCCGCGGAGGCGTCGTCGCCTACGCCGAGGGCGTGAAGCGCGAACTCCTCGGCGTGACCGCGGAGTCGGTCACGTCGGCGCAGTGCGCGCGCGAGCTCGCGACGGGCGTCGCGCGCGTGCTCGGCGCCGATGCGGCCGTCGCCGTGACCGGTGTGGGCGGCCCCGAGTCCGCCGACGGCCAGCCGCCAGGCACGGTCTTCGCCGCCGTCACCGTGCGCGGCACCACGAATGACACCCGCCTCGAGTTCCACGGCGACCCGTCGGAGGTCGTGCACCAGACGGTGCGCGCCGCGCTCGAACTGCTGCGCGACGCGCTGCCGCCGTCAGCGTGAGCTTCGTTCCGAATCAACCTGGTTCGACCTCTCATCGAGCAGCGGAGTGGCGCCTTCCCTGAAGGAGGAGGACGACGGAGACGGCAGCGATCCACAGGAACGTCGGCTGGAACAACACGATGAACAGCGGCACGTCGGTGATGAACGCTGGCCGCACGATGGTCACGATGCCGGCGATGACACCGAACCACGCGAGCCACCGCGGCAGCCCACCAGCGCGCAGCGAGACCGCGCTGACGGTGATGATGACGACGCCGAGAGCTACCTGCCCTTGAGCGATCGCGGTCGACCACAGGCCCTGGAGGAGGAGGGCGGCGTCGACGTCGAGATGGTAGTCGGGGGTCGAACGCAGCACCACGGCGATACCCGTGGAGAGCGTCTCAGACAACAGCCCGCCCGCCAGGAAGATCGCCGAGCCGATCGATACGACGCCGCTCACCCAGTCTGAGAGGGCTGATTGGCTGACAACGCGTCGAAGGCCTGCGAAGAACCCGATCGCGAAGACGAAGATGAGGTTCGATAGGGCGAAGAACACGAGCATCTGGTCGACGTTCCCGTCGTCGTGCAGGTAGGTGGCGAGCTCATCGCCCGCGCCCGCGTTCCAGTAGCTGGGCACTCGTTGCAGCGCTTGCGACAGTGGGCCGTTCACCACGATGGCTGCCACCATCCCGATGCCGCACCAGCCGGTCAGAAGCCGCGCCGTGCCATCGAGGGAGCGCCGTCGGTCGATCGCGGGAGCCGTCGCGTCGGCCTTCCTCGCGGTGAGTTTCGACATGTTCTTCTCCTCATTAGAGTGTTACTCGGCTGAACATAGTTCTACTCTCTTTAATGGATTATGGCTATACTCACATCGTGAACTCTGATTCCCCGCGGCCCACGCACCGACAGCGTCAGGCCCAGGAGACCAAGGACCGGGTCATCGCCGCCGCCCGGGCGCTGATGGCACGCAACGGCTGGGCCGGCACCACCATCGACGCGATCGCGACGGAGGCCGGCGTCGCCCCTCAGACGATCTACGCGGCGTTCGGCAACAAGCGAGCGCTCCTCGAAGGCATGCGCAGCGTCATGCTGCGGGACTCGAACATCCCCGAGTTGATGGCCCAAGCCGCGGCCGAGTCAGAGGCCCCTCACCGCCTGGAGTTGTGGGCGCGCCTCGTACGCCGGCAGATGGAGACGAGCTTCGATGTGATCTCCATCCACCGACAGGCCGCCGCGTCCGACCCGAAGGTCGCCGCCGACTACCGCAAGGTGCTCGACAGCCGCGCCCGGGTCTTCGCGGAGTTCATCCACGACCTGCATGCCGATCTTGCCCCCGGTGTCAGCGAATCAGCCGCGACCGACCTCCTGTGGTGCTTCTCCAATGAGGAGATCTACCGGGAGCTCGTCGAGGAACGCGGCTGGTCGGCCGACCGCTACGAGCGATGGCTCGGTGAAACCCTGGTCGCGCAATTGATCACGACACCGTCAGTCGTGCTGCGGGAACCCGAGGTTCAGGCCGCCGTGGCTCGGGTCGAGCCAGCGTGAGGTGATCGCCTTCTCCTGCGTGTAGAAGTCGAAGCCCCGCGGACCGTAGGCCTTGGCATCGCCGAAGAGCGAGTCCTTCCAGCCACCGAACGAGTGGTAGGCCACGGGAACGGGGATCGGCACGTTGATGCCGATCATGCCGACCGTCACCTCGCGCTGGAAGCGCCGTGCAGCGCCGCCGTCGTTCGTGAAGATCGCCGTGCCGTTGCCGTAGGGCGACTCGTTGATGACGCCGACGCCCTCTTCGTAGCCGTCGACGCGCACGACCGAGAGCACGGGGCCGAAGATCTCGTCGCGATACACCTTCGACGAGGTCGGCACCTTGTCGACGAGCGTCGGGCCGAGCCAGAAGCCGTCGGGCTCCCCGTCGATCTCGACGCCGCGTCCATCGACCACGAGCGAAGCGCCGTCGTCGACGGCGACGTCGAGATAGCCGGCCACCTTGTCGCGATGCTCGCGCGTGATGAGCGGGCCCATGTCGCAACCGCGGGTTCCGTCGCCGATCGTGAGCCGCGACATCCGCTCGGCGACCTTCTCGACGAACTCGTCGGCGATCGTGTCGACGGCGAGCACGACCGAGACGGCCATGCAGCGTTCGCCCGCCGAGCCGAAGCCGGCGTTCACGGCGGCGTCGGCGGCGAGGTCGAGGTCGGCGTCGGGGAGCACGAGCATGTGGTTCTTCGCGCCGCCGAGCGCCTGCACGCGCTTGCCGTTGCGCGCCGCCGTCTCGTAGATGTACTTCGCGATCGGCGTCGAGCCGACGAAGGAGATCGCACGCACGGTGGGGTGCTCGAGCAGCGCGTCGACGGCGACCTTGTCGCCGTGCACGACGTTCAGCACGCCGTCGGGCAGGCCCGCCTCCTGCATGAGCCGCGCGAGCCAGATCGCCGCGGAGGGGTCTTTCTCGGAGGGCTTCAGCACCACGGTGTTACCCGTGGCGATCGCAAGCGGGAAAAACCACAGCGGCACCATCGCCGGGAAGTTGAACGGGCTGATGATGCCCACCACCCCGAGCGGCTGCTTCGTGGAATAGACGTCGATGCCCGTCGAGACGTTCTCGGAGTGCTCCCCCTTCGTGTAGCCCGGCATCGCGCATGCGAGCTCGACGACCTCGAGGCCGCGTGCGATCTCACCCGCGGCATCCGAGAGCACCTTGCCGTGCTCGCTCGTGAGGATGGCCGCGAGCTCGTTGCTGCGGGCGTTCAGCAGCTCCCGGAACGTGAACATCACCTGCTGGCGTTTCGCGATCGAGGTGTCGCGCCAGCCGGGGAACGCGCGAGCTGCCGCCTGCACGGCGGTGTCGACGTCGTCGGTCGACGCGAAGCGCACGCGCTTCTGCTCGACGCCCAGGGCCGGGTTGTAGACGGGGCCGGTGCGGTCGGAGTCGCCGGCGACGGATGCCCCGTCGATCCAGTGCTCGACCGTGGTCGCCTCGGCGACCTTCTGCTGGGATTCAGTCAATGTCTGGCTCATGAGTCAGCTCTCTCCTTCGAGTGCGATGCTCAGTACTTCATCGTAGATCGCCATCGCCTCGGCCACCTCATCGGACGTGACGACGCATGGCGGCACGACGTGGATTCGGTTGTCCTGCACGAACGGCAGGAGCCCTCGCTCGACGAGCGCGGACTTGATTCGGCCCATGGCCGACGCCGGCAGCGGCTCCCGGGTCTCAGCGTCGGCGACGAGCTCGAGCGCCCAGAAGACGCCCTCGCCGCGCACCTCGCCGATGACCGCGTGACGTTCGGCGAGATCGTCGAGCGCCGGGGCGATCACCGTGTCGCCGATGTCGCGCGCGTTCGCGACGATGCCCTCGGACTCCATCGTGTCGAGCGCCGCGACGATCGAGGCCATGGCGAGCGGATGCCCCGAATACGTGAGCCCGCCGGGGAACACCCGCTCGTCGAACGTCGCGGCGATCGGGTCGGAGATGAGCACGCCGCCCACGGGCACGTAGCCCGAGTTCACGCCCTTCGCGAAGGTGATGAGGTCGGGACGCACGTCGTAGCCGTCGAAGGCGAACCAGCGTCCGGTGCGGCCGAAACCGCACATCACCTCGTCGAGGATCAGCAGGATGCCGTGCCGGTCGGCGAGCTCGCGCACGCCCGCGAGGTACCCGGGCGGGGGAATCAGGATGCCGGCGGTGCCCGGGATCGTCTCGAGGAGGATCGCCGCGATCGACGACGGCCCCTCGGCGAGGATCACGCGCTCGAGGTGGTGCAGTGCGCGCTCCGACTCCTGCTCGGGCGACTCGGCCCAGAACTCCGAGCGGTAGAGGTAGGGGCCGAAGAAGTGCACGTGCCCGCGGGCGAACTCGTTCGGGATGCGCCGCCAGTCGCCCGTCGCGACCACGGCCGCGCCCGTGTTGCCGTGGTACGAGCGGTAGGTCGAGAGGATCTTGTCGCGGCCGGTGTGCAAGCGGGCCATGCGGATGGCGTTCTCATTGGCATCCGCACCGCCGTTGGTGAAGAAGACCTTGTGGAATCCGGATGGCGCGTGCGAGACGATGCGCTTGGCCGCTTCGCCGCGCGCGAGGTTCACCGTCGCCGGGGCGATCGTCGTGAGCAGCGCGGCCTGCTCGCGGATCGCCTGCACGACCGCCGGGTGCTGGTGGCCGATGTTGACGTTCACGAGCTGGCTCGCGAAGTCGAGGTACTCCCGGCCGGCGTGGTCCCAGACGCGGCATCCGAGGCCGCTCGCCACGACGAGCGACGACGGCTGCGCCTGCGCGGACCAGGAGTGGAAGACGTGCGCGCGGTCGAGCTCGCGGGCGAGCTCATCGAGGCTTTCGGTGAGGTTCTCGGTGACGTTGTCGGTCATGGCGTCGGTGCCTTTCGTGTTGTCGTCTCTGCGGGTCGAGGAGCGCGAAGCGCGTTTCGAGACCTGGGAAGGTTTCGGTGGCCGCTTCGCGGCTCCTCGACCCGCGGCGTCGCTAGTTGCCGCCCTCGGTGAGCTCGACCTCGATGGGTTCGAAGTTCTCGCCGGTGAGGTCGAGACCTTCGCCCTCGAGCTCGTCGAGCGCCTGCTGGATCCACTCGTTCGACCACGCTGATGCCGGCGGCTCCTCGGTGATCGGGCTTGCACCCGACTCGTTCACCGCGGAGAGCGCGCCCGCGACGGTGGCGTCCCAAGCAGCCTCATCCATGACGCCGATGCCGTTCGGCGACGGCCAGATGAGCTTGTTCGTCTCGTTGACCATCCAGAGCTCGTGGCTCGGACCCCAGCCGGAGCCCTCGCCGATCGTGATCTCCGATGCCTTCTCGGGGTTCTCGGCGGCGTAGACCCAGCCCCGGATGACGGCCTTGAGGAACTTGACGGTCGTGTCCTGGTACTCATCATCGGACTCGAGTCGCTCGGTGTCGGCCCAGATCGCGTCTTGCAGCATGGCGCCGACGGTGTCCTGGTAGCTGATGACGTTGAAGTCGTCGGGCTGGTAGAGCTCGCCCGTGTCGGGGTTCGCCGTCTCGAGGAGCTGCGCGTACTCGTTGTAGGTCATCGCCTGGGCCGCGTCGATGTCACCCTGCAGGAAGGCGTTCATGTTGAAGTCCTGCGTGATGATCTGCACGGTCGAGGAGTCGAGGCCCTCTGCGGCCATGGCCGCGAAGATCTCCCACTCGTTGCCGAAGCCCCACGAGCCGATCTTCTTGCCCTCGAAGTCGGCGACCGAGTCGATGCCCGAGTCGGCGAAGGACACCTGCAGGGTGCCCGAACGCTGGAAGATCTGGGCGATGTCGGTGAGGTTCGCGCCCTGCTCGATCGAGCCGAGCACCTTCGGCACCCAGGCGATCGCGTAGTCCACGTCGCCGTTGGCGAGCGCGTCTTGAGGAACGATGTCGCCACCTGACGGGATGATCTCGACGTCGAGGCCCTCGTCCTCGAAGTAGCCGAGCTCCTGCGCGGCGAAGTACCCCGCGAACTGGCCCTGCGGCAGCCATTGCAGCTGGAGCTTCACTTGCGTGAGCTCGTCACCGCCGTCGCCGCCGTCGCCATCCCCGTCGCCGGGTGCCGCGCATGCGGTGAGTGCGAGCGCCGCCGACAGGGCGATGGCGCCGATCGTCGCGAAGCGACGTCTGCTGTGGTTCATGTCGGTCCTTTCGTGTTGCGGTGCGGTGTTGGTGCGGTCCGCCAGGCCCGGGGCCGTGGTGGTCTGGCGTCAGGGGCGTCGTCGCGCCTGCGGGGCGTGGCGCTGCAGCATCCGTTCGAGGCCGAGCGTCACGAGGTAGAAGAGGAGGCCGAGGGCGATGGATGCCACGACGTACGCCCATGCACGGGCGTAGGCGCTCGACGCGGCCGACGTGGAGATGAGCCCGCCGAGGCCGCCGCGCGGGCCGCCGAAGTACTCGGCGACGAGCGCGGAGATCACGGCGAGGGAGGAGGCGATGCGGATGCCGGTGAGCATGAAGGGCCTCGCGGTCGGCAGTGTGAGCGTGCGCAGCACCTGGCCGGAGCTCGCGGCGTACGCCTTCATGAGGTCTCGGTGCACGGGCGCGGTCTGCCGGAATCCGCGCAGCGTGTTGATGAACACGGGCACGAACGAGGCGAGCGCGGCGATCGCCTGCCGGCCGAACTGGCTGTCGGCGCCGTACATCGAGTTGAGCACCGGCGCGAGCGCGACGATCGGGATGACGGCGAGCGAGGCGACCACGGGGGCGCTCATCTGGTCGACCGCACGCCAGCGGGCGGCGATCGCGGCGAGCGCGATGCCGACGAGCGAGCCCACGACGAGGCCGATGAGCGCATTCGTGCCGGTGAGGATCGAGGCCGACAGGATCGACTCCCAGAACTGGATGAACTCCTCGATGATCGACGCCGGGCTCGGAAGCAGGTAGTCGGAAACGCCCACGACGGTCACGAGGAACTGCCAGACCCCGAGCACGATGACCCCCACGGCGACCGGGGCGAGGACCCGGAACGTCGTCTCGGTCTTCGGGCCCATGCGCGTCGCGGTCGCGATGGCCATCAGCGGTTCTCCAGTCCGCGTGGGGCCGTGCCGACGGGCGAGCCCTGGTGCAGGGCCTCGCGCACCGCGGTGACCATGTCGAAGAAGGCGCGCTCCTCGCGCAGCTCTTCGGTGCGGGCCGCGCGCGCCGCCTCGGCGCCGAGCCGCATGGGCACGATCTCCTGGATGCGCCCCGGCCGCGGCGACATCACGACGACGCGATCGGAGAGGAACACCGCCTCGGGGATCGAGTGCGTGACGAACACGACCGCCGCGCCCGTCTCGGCCGAGATGCGCACGAGGTCGGACTGCATCTTCTCGCGCGTCATCTCGTCGAGCGCGCCGAACGGCTCGTCCATGAGCAGCAGTCGCGGTTGCTCGGCGAGCGCGCGGGCGATCGCGACGCGCTGCTGCATGCCGCCCGAGAGCTGGTCGGGATAGCGATCGGCGAAGTCCGAGAGGCCCACCATGTCGAGCAGCTCGGCGACGCGGGTGCTGCGAGCGGCGGATGCCACGCCGTGCAGTTCGAGCGGCAGCGCGACGTTCGCGGCGACCGTGCGCCACGGCAGGAGCCCCGCCGACTGGAACGCGATGCCGTACTCCTGGTCGAGCCGTGCCTGCCGCGCGCCCTTGCCGAACACCTCGACGGTGCCGGCCGTGGGCTCGTCGAGGTCGGCGATCAGCCGCATGAGCGTCGACTTGCCGCAGCCCGAGGGGCCGATGAGCGAGACGAACTCGCCGGCTTCGACGGTGAGGTCGATTCCGGTGAGGGCCTGCACCGCGCCCGAGCGGGTGTCGAAGGTCTTGTCGACCCCGGTGATCTCGACAGCGGCGCTCATGCGTGTTCCTCGTTTCGTCGGTAGTTCGAGAGGATGACCCCGAGCAGGGCCACCGAGCCTGCGGCGACGAGGCCGAGCACGATGGCGCCGAAGATCGGTCCCCATGCCTTCGCCGGGTCGCCCGAGGCCTGCCCGGCGAATTGGATGAGGATGCGCCCGATGCCGCCCTGCAGCCCCGTCGACACCTCGGCGACCACGGCGCCGATGACGGCGTTCGCCGCTCCCAGCCGGAGGGCGGGCAGGAGGTAGGGCACCGCAGCCGGGAAGCGCAGCTTCACGAGGGTCTGCCAGTAGCCGGCGGCGTAGGTCTCCATGAGCTCGGTGTGGATGCGATCGGGTGACTGCAGCCCCTTCAGGGCGCCGATCGCGATCGGGAAGAAGGCGAGGTAGCTCGCGATGAGCGCCACCGACATCCAGTCCTGCCATTCGAACGCGCCGATCTCGACGCGCGAGCCCCAGCTCTTCACGATCGGCGCGAACGCGATGAGCGGCACGGTCTGACTGAGCACGATCCAGGGGAGGAGCCCCCATTCGGCGATGCGCCAGCGCTGCATGACGAGGGCGAGGCCGATGCCCACGACGACGCCGACGAGCCAGCCGGCCGCGGCGATGCCGAGGGTCGTGAGTGCGGCGAGCGCGACCGCCGCCCAGAGCGGCAGCGCGTCATCCGCTCGCGTGACCGGCTCGAAGAGGCGGCCGAGCATCTGCCACACGTGCGGCATCGCGAGGTCGGTCGTGCGCGGCATGATGCGCAGGTCGCCGACCACGACGCCGTCGGCCGGACCGAGGAGCTTGTAGCCCTCCCAGATGAGGGCGATCGTGAGGATGCCGACGAGGCCCCAGATCCACGCGGCGAACCCGCGACCCGCACGACCGCCGCGGCCGGCGCCCGGACGGCGCGGCGGTGCAGCGCGAGCACCGGCGTCGCCGGGCGCGACGACGGCCGCGGCATCCGTCACCGCGTTGGCCTCTCGCGCGCCGACCTCGGTCATGCCTTCGCCGTGATGTGCTCGGAGAGCGCCGGGATCACGGTCTCGCCGTAGACCCGGAGCGTCTCCTCCTTGTTGTCGTGCTGCAGGTAGCCCGCGAACTGGTCGACGCCGAGCGCCTTCAGCTGCTCGAGCTTCTCGATGTGCTGCCCGGCCGTGCCGAGCACGCAGAAGCGGTCGACGATCTCGTCGGGAACGAACTGCGTGTGCACGTTGCCCGCGCGCCCGTGCTCGTTGTAGTCGTAGTCTTCGCGGCCCTTGATGTAGTCGGTGAGCGCCTCGGGCACGTCGCCATGCTCGCCGTACTTCGCAACGATGTCGGCCACGTGGTTGCCGACCATGCCGCCGAACCAGCGGCACTGGTCGCGCATGTGCTCCCAGTCGTCGCCGATGTACATGGGCGCGGCGACGCAGAACTTCACCGACATCGGGTCGCGCCCGGCGGCCTCGGCCGCGTTCCGCACGGTCGTGATCATCCACTTCGCGATGTCGACGTCGGCGAGCTGCAGGATGAACCCGTCGCCCACCTCGCCTGCGAGCTTGAGCGCGAGCGGGCCGTAGGCGGCCACCCACACTTCGAGCTCGGAGCCGCGGCTCCACGGGAACTGGATCGTCGAGTCGTGGTACTGGACGGGCCGGCTGTTGGCGAGCTCGCGGATCACGTGGATCGCCTCGCGCAGCTCTTTCAGGGTCACGGGCTTGCCGTTCGTGACGCGCACCGCCGAGTCGCCACGGCCGATGCCGCACACGGTGCGGTTGCCGTACATCTCGTTGAGCGTTGCGAACACGGATGCCGTGACCGTCCAGTCGCGAGTGGCCGGGTTGGTGACGAACGGGCCGACCTTGATGCGCTGGGTCTGCGCCAGGATCTGGCCGTAGATGACGTACGGCTCCTGCCAGAGGATGTGCGAGTCGAACGTCCAGACGTGCGTGAACCCGTGCACCTCGGCGAGTTTCGCGAGCTGCACCGTTCGGGAGGCAGGCGGGTTCGTCTGCAGTACCGCTCCGAATTCCATGCGTGCTCCTTAGGTCAGGACGGTGTCAGATCAGATACTGGCTGAGGCCGCGCTTGAGGAAGCGCCCGTCGCCCTTGGCGCCGAGATAGGCGTTGTCGTCGACGATGACCTTGCCGCGAGAGAGCACCGTGTCGACGTGTCCGTCGATCTCGAAGCCCTCCCATGCTGAGTGGTCCATGTTCATGTGGTGGGTCTTGCCCATGCCGATCGACGTGTGGCCGTACGGGTCGTAGACGACGACGTCGGCGTCGGCGCCCGGCTGGATGACGCCCTTCGTGCCGTAGAGGCCGAACATGCGGGCGGGCGTGGTGCTCGTGAGCTCCACCCAGCGCTCGAGGGTGATCTCGCCGGTGACGACGCCCTGGTACATGAGGTCCATGCGGTGCTCGATCGAGCCGATGCCGTTCGGGATCTTGCGGAAGTCGCCGACGCCGAGCTCCTTCTGATCCTTCATGCAGAACGGGCAGTGGTCGGTGGAGACCATCTGCAGGTCGTTCGTGCGCAGCGCCTGCCACATCGCGTCTTGGTGGCCCTCTTCGCGGCTCCGCAGTGGTGTGGAGCACACCCACTTCGCGCCCTCGAAGGAGCCCCACTCGCCGCTCTTCGCGCCGAGCTGCTCCTCGAGGCTCAGGTAGAGGTACTGCGGACAGGTCTCGCCATAGACGTTCTGGCCCTTGTCGCGAGCCCACGCGAGCTGCTCCACGGCTTGCTTCGCCGACACGTGCACGACGTAGAGCGGGGCACCCGTGAGCTTCGCGAGCATGATCGCGCGGTGCGTCGCCTCCTCCTCCATCTCCCAGGCGCGGGCGATGCCGTGGTAGTACGGGTCGGTCTTGCCCTGGTCGACGAGCTGCTGGGCGAGCACGTCGATCGCCGGCCCGTTCTCGGCGTGCATCATCGTGAGCATCCCGGTGTCGCGGGAGACCTGCATGGCCTTCAGCACTTGCGCGTCATCGGAGTAGAAGACGCCCGGGTAGGCCATGAAGAGCTTGAAGCTCGAGACGCCCTCGTCGGGGAGCGAACGCATCGCCGCGAGCGAGTCGTCGTCGACGCCCCCGACGATCTGGTGGAACCCGTAGTCGATCGCGCAGTTGCCCGCCGCCTTCTCATGCCAGGCGGCCAGCCCGTCTTGCACGCGCTCGCCGTAGCGCTGCACCGCGAAGTCGATGATCGACGTCGTGCCGCCCCATGCCGCAGCGCGCGTTCCGGTCTCGAACGTGTCGATCGCCGCGGTGCCGCCGAACGGCAGCTCCATGTGCGTGTGCGCGTCGATGCCGCCCGGGATCACGTACTTGCCGGTCGCGTCGATCACCCGGTCGACGGATGCCGCGACATCCGTGCCGAGAAGCTGACTGCCGGGCTCGAGCACGCCGACGATGCGCTCACCGTCGATGAGCACGTCGGCCGGCGCCCGGCCCGTGGAGCTCACGACGGTGCCGCCGGTGATGAGAGTTGTCGCCATGGTTCGCTCCTTCGTTGGACCCGGTGATCGAGTAGCGCTCATCCGGTGGTTGAGTAGCGACGAAGTCGCGTATCGAAACCACTCCGCCGCCGCTACTCCCCTACCGCTACGGCTTGGGGATGGAGGTGTACGAGTCGGGCCGGCGGTCGCGGTAGAACTGCCACGTGTTGCGCACCTCGCGGATGAGGTCGAGGTCGAGGTCGCGGATCACGACCTCCTCGTGCTCGTCGGAGCCGTATTCGCCGACGAGGTTGCCTCGCGGGTCGACGAACTGGCTCGAGCCGTAGAAGGTGACGGCGAGGTCGCCGTACTCGTTGTCTTCGGTGCCGACGCGGTTCGGTGCGGCGACGAAGTAGCCGTTCGCAGCAGCCGCGGCCGGTTGCTCGATCTGCCAGAGGCGGTTCGAGAGGGCGGGCTTCGTGGCGTTCGGGTTGAACACGATCTGCGCGCCGTTCAGGCCGAGCTCGCGCCATCCCTCGGGGAAGTGCCGGTCGTAGCAGATGTACACGCCGATCGGCCCGACCGCCGTGTTGAACACCGGGTAGCCGAGGTTGCCGGGGCGGAAGTAGAACTTCTCCCAGAACTTGTCGAGGTTCGGGATGTGGTGCTTGCGGTACTTGCCGAGGATCGTGCCGTCGGCATCGACGACGACGGCCGTGTTGTAGTAGACGCCCGGCTGCTCCTCTTCGTAGATCGGCAGGATCATGACCATGCCGAGCTCCCTCGCGAGCGCCGCGAAGCGCTGCACGATCGGGCCGTCGGCGGGCTCGGCGTAGTCGTAGTACTTGACGTCTTCGGTGATGCCGAAGTACGGACCGTAGAACAGCTCCTGGAAGCAGATGACCTGGGCGCCCTGCTC
The DNA here is from genome assembly GCF_018613935.1 of Agromyces sp. ISL-38. GTDB lineage: Bacteria > Actinomycetota > Actinomycetes > Actinomycetales > Microbacteriaceae > Agromyces. The sequence continues at coordinate 17,092 of NZ_JAGGPF010000001.1, forward strand.
CTTGGCCTGCCGTGCGAAGTCCTCATGCTTCTGGATCATCGACTCCTTGTCGCCGGTCCAGGTCGTCTGCGTGATGGCCGCCCTGACGATCGTCATAGTGCCTCCTGAGTCGGTCGGCGTCGTTGCCGCCGCACGGTGTGCCCTGGGCGTGGAACTCAGTGCTCAGTGCTCACCGGGCGAATGCTGTGATGCCGAGGGTGGTGCCGATGGGAAGTGCCGAACGGGACTCGCGACCCGTTCTGTTATTGTTCGGCGTGAACATTTCTCTTTTGTTTCACTCTGTGACGCTGTGGTTACTTATCTTGTCTCTTGCTTCGTGAGGAGGCAATGGTCATGTCAGGTATTCATATGGCAGGTGCTCATCTGACCGGCGTTCGCGTCGACGTCCCGGCGCTGATCGCGCTCGCCGAGTTCCCCGATACGACGCCGCGCGCCATCGCAGGAGTGCTCGCGCGGCTCATCAACACGGGTGAACTGCCGCAGGGCGCCCGGCTGCCGACCGTGCGGGAGCTCGCGAGCGAGCTCGCAGTGAGCCCCGCCACCGTGAGCCAGGCGTGGCAGGCACTGTCGCGTGCCGGCCTCATCGAGTCGCGCGGCCGTGCCGGCAGCTTCGTGCGCGAGAACTCGCCGGCATGGCTCGCGCCGCGCATGCGCGGCATGGCGCCGCCGAACGATCCGGTTCGCCTCGACCTCTCGCGAGGAACGCCCGACCCGCTCCTGCTGCCGGCCCTCGGCCCCGCGCTCTCCCGCGTCTCGGTTCGCGCCGAGACGGACAGCTACCAGGACGAGCCCGTGATCCCCGCGCTCGCCGCGGTGCTCGCCGACTCGTGGCCGTCGGAGGCCGAGTCGATCATGGTCGTCGACGGCGCCCTCGACGCGATCTCGCGCACGCTCGGACAACTCGTGCGATTCGGCGATCGCGTCGTCGTCGAGAGCCCGGGCTTCCCGCCGTTCCTCGACCTGCTCGACGTGCTCGGCGCCGAGGCGGTGCCCGTGCGCCTCGACGAGCACGGGATGGTGCCCGAGGCGCTCGCCCGGGCGCTCCTCCGCCGGCCCGTCGCCGTGCTGCTCCAGCCTCGCGCCCAGAATCCGACCGGCGCGTCGATGACGGCTTCGCGCGCGACCGAACTGGCCCGCGTCATCCGCTCGGCGAACGACGTCGACGAGCTCATCGTCATCGAGGACGACCATTCGGGGCTCATCTCGACCGAAGGCGACGTGACGCTCGGGAACTCCCTGCCCGGTCGCGTCGTGCACGTGCGGAGCTTCTCGAAGTCGCACGGACCCGACCTCCGCATCGCCGCGGTCGGCGGCCCGCGCGAGCTCATCGAGCGGATCACCGCCCGGCGCATGCTCGGGCCGGGCTGGACCTCGCGGATGCTGCAGACGATCCTGCTCGACCTGCTGACCGACGGCGCGTCGATCGACGCGGTCGCAGAGGCACGTCGCCAGTACTACACACGCCAACGCGCGCTCGGCGACGCGTTGCGCGCGCGTGGCGTCGCGGTCGCACCCGCCGACGGCATCAACCTGTGGATGCCGGTGCTGAGCGAACGCTCGGCGCTCGTGCAGCTCGCGGCCGCCGGCATCCGTGTGGCTGCTGGTACGCCGTTCCTCGCGGCGGCGGATTCGACGGATGCCTCGAACGCCGGGCGCGTGCGGCCGGGCGACGAGTTCGTGCGGGTGACGGTCGGCGTGCTGCGCGAGGGCGCCGAGGAGGTCGCCGACGCGCTCGCGACGGCGGCGCAGCATATTGCGGCGGGCGGATATTGAGGGTGGAGTCTGCGGGTTGAGGAGGCGGTCCACGGCCGTCTCGAAGCCCTCCTCGCGGGAAGCAGGGTTTCGAGACGCTTCCTCCTTCGTCGGACGCTCCTCGACCCGCATCACGTCTCGACGGCGCCGCCGCGGGCCTTGAGGTGATCACGCAGCGAGTACGTCGGATTCGTCGCCCGTTCTGCGAGGTAGTCGGCGAAGCCGATCTGTTCGCGCAGTGAGGCACCATCGAGCATCCGCTGCGATTGCGCCAACTCTGTCTGCATGATGGATGCCGCCGACTCACGAACCGCATCGGCCGATGCCCTGGGCACGAAGAGGACGCCGTCGTCGTCGGCGATGACCCAGTCGTCGCGCAGCACCGGGATCCCGTCGATGATCGCAGTGCGCATCGACGGGCCCGCGGGAGGAATGCGGATCGGCCCGCGGGGGTAGGCGCCGAGGCTGAAGACGGGGAGGCCGATGTCGACGAGCTGTGCCGTGTCGCGATGGCATCCCCAGATGACGATTCCGGCGAGGCCGGCCATCTTGGCCTCGAGCGTCAACAGGTCGCCGACGCACGCTTCGTCATGACGCCCGCCGTTGTCGACGACCATGATGGCTCCCGGCGGCGCCTCGGCGATCGTCTCGAGCAGCACGTCGACGCTGCCGAGGTGCGTGATCGGCATCGCCGGGCCGCTCACAGGCGCGCCGGGAACCACCGGCCGGAAGCCGAAGGAGGCGGTGTTCGCCGGGAGACCGAGGCGCACGAGTGCGTCGGCGGCTGCTGCCGTGCTGATCTGGAGTGCTGCCGTGCTGATCTGGGCCATGGTGGGCAGGACCTTCCTGGAGACGGTGGCGTATCGCCTGCCCAGACTAGGGCTGGCCGGTGACTCTGACCACCACACCCGGCCACCGGCCGCCGGACACCCGACAGCCGACACCGGCCACCCGACACCACCACCCGACACCCACACCGCCATCCCATACCCGCCATCCCCACGCCACCACCCGCCCCGCCCCCGCCACCGCCCGCCCCGCCCCGCCATCCCCACCCCCGCCACCGCCAGCCGCCATCTGCCATCCCCACACCACCACGCGCCACCCGCCACCGCCACCGCCACCGCCATCCCCACCCCCCACCACCCGCCACCCGCGACCCGCCACCGACATCCGGCGCCCATCGACTTGTCCTCCACAGGGCAGCATTCGTGCGATCTATCCACAGGAGATCCGCTGATCAGGCCATATTTCTTGCTCCGTTCGAATGTCAGTGGGTGGGTGCATGATCGAAGTATGCAGCGGCCCATACACACTCTCGAGCGAGACCTCGAGGCGCTGCGCGCGGCGTGGGCCGACTCGATGCCGGCGTTCGGGGCGAGGCTCGGCGGCGCCCAGACCGAGATCGAGCAGATGAGCGACAGCGGGCTCGTGCGCGTGACCGACCTGCTCGCTCAGGTGCGACGCGATGCCGAGGCGCTGCTCGCCCGCGCGGCCGCCGAGGTCGCGAACCGGTCGGGTCAAGATTTCGGCGACACCGGGCTGGCGAAGACCCAAGGCTTCCACAGCCCTCAGCGACTCATCGCGGCATCCACCGGGGCGTCCCGCAGCGATGCCGCGAAGCTCATCGCGGTCGGCACTGCGACGGCAGAACGGCAGACGTTCGGCGGCGAGCGCCTGCCATCGCGGCATCCGCATGTCGCAGCTGCTCTGCAGGCTGCCGATCTCAGCCTCGAGGCGGCATCCGCGATCACCTCCATGCTCGATCGCGTGGCGGTGCGGGCCGACCCGGCAAGGGCTGACATCGCCGAGGCCGGGCTCGTGGGGCTGGCATCGCAGGTGTCGCTCGAGATACTCCTGCGCGGGGTGCGAGAAGCCGAGGCACGACTCGACCAAGACGGCGTCGAGCCCCGCGAAGAGGAGCTCCACCAGGAGCGCTGGCTCACGATGCGCGAAGACGGCAACGGCATGGTGCACCTCCACGCGCGACTCGACCCGGAGAGCGCCGCCCCCGTGAAGGCCGCGATCGAGGCACTCGTAAGCGACGTGCTCCGCCGGCGTGAGCCTCAGCCCTGCGGGGAAGGTCCGGTGCTCGAAGACCCGCGGTCGATCCCGCAGATCCAGGCCGACGCACTCGCCGCGCTCGCTCGTCACACGCTCGGCTGCACGCAGACCCTCACTCCGCTCGCGAAGACCACGGTCGTGGTGCGGATGAACCATGAGACGCTCGTCGACGGCATCGGCCATGCTCGCATCGACGGCATCAACCAGCCGATCTCCGCCTCGACCGCGCGGCGCATGTCCGCCGACGCCGACCTCATCCCGGCGGTCTTCGGTCGCGACAGCCTTCCGCTCGACCTCGGGCGAGCGGCGCGGTTCTTCACTCGCGCACAGCGACTCGCGCTTGCCGAGCGCGACGGCGGCTGCGCAAGTTGCGGCCAGAACATCGGGTACGTCGAAGCCCACCACATCGACTGGTGGGAACGCGACCGGGGCCCTACAGACCTCGCCAACGGCGTGATGCTGTGCAGCTTCTGTCACCACACCGTGCATCGAGAAGATTGGCGCATTCGGGTGACGGCCGGTGAGGTCTGGTTCATTCCGCCGTCGCACGTCGATCCGCAACAGGTTCCGAGGCTCGGCGGTAGGGCACGATTCGAGCTGCGCGCGGATGCCGCGGCCTGATGCGTGGCCGTGAGCGGTGCGCCGAGCCGCGCGGATGCCGCGGCCTGATGCGTGGCCGTGAGCGGTGCGTCGAGCCCGCGGATGCCGCGGGCTGGATGGGTGGCCGTGAGGAGCGGGCCGAGCCGCGCGGATGCCGCGGGCTTGATGGGTGGCCGTCGGGGAGCGGGTCGAGCCGTGCGATGCCGCGGGCTTGATGGGTGGCCGTCAGGGGCGCGTCGAGCGGATGCCCCTGGCTGAACGCCGCGGCCTGAACGAGCGACCCCAGCTCATGCCTTGACCGAGTTCGGCGCCTTCGCATACCGGTCGGGCGCGATCGTCAGCTCCGCCTGCCCGCCGGTCATCGACCGCAGGTCGAGCACGTATCGGCTCAGTTCCACGTCGGGAACACTCGCCACGACGCGCGTGCGACCCTCATCGGCGGACTCCGTCGCGCTCACGTGTCCGCGACGACCCGACAGGTCGGTCAGCACCGTGCCCTGCAACTCCGACGGCACGGTGACGGTCACGACCGACAGCGGCTCGAGTATCACGGTGCCCGCCTCGGCCAGTGCAGCCTTGACGCCGAGCGACCCCGCCGTGCGGAAGGCCATCTCAGACGAATCGACCGAGTGCGACTTGCCGTCGTAGAGCTCGACGCGCACGTCGACGACCGGGTGGCCCTGCGGCCCTCCCGCGGCGAGCGCATCGCGGGCACCCTTCTCGACGGCCGAGATGTACGCCCTGGGCACCGCGCCACCCACGACCTTGTCGACGAACTCGAAGCCATCGCCCGTCGGAAGCGGCGAGACGCGAAGCTGCACGATGGCGAACTGCCCATGACCACCCGATTGCTTCTTGAGCTTTCCTTCGGCTTGCGCCGGTCTCGCGATCGTCTCGCGATACGCCACCGGCGCCGGACCCGTCGTCACGTGCACGCCGAACACTCTCGCGAGGCGCTCCACCGCGACCGCGACATGCACGTCGCCGAGACCGCGCAGAATCGGTGCACCGGCGACGCGATCGACGACGAGCGTCGGGTCCTCCGCGACGAGCCGGGCGAGCGCGGTCGACAGCTTCTCGTCGTCGGACTGGGAAGCCGGTGCCAGGGTCACCGCGAACACCGGCGCCCGCCTCGGCAGGGGTGCGGGTCGCGCGACGCCACTGCTGCGTGACCAGAGCAGCGAGCCCGACGGCGAACCCGTCAGCTTTGCGACCGCGCCCACCTCGCCGGCACGCAGCGTGTCGACCGGCAGGTGCTCCGCGCCGCGGAGCAGGAAGAGTCCGTGGATGCGCTCGTCGGCGCCGGTGGTGGCGTTGTGCAGCCGGTCACCCATGCGCACGACGCCCGACAACATCTTGAGCATCGACACCTGCCCGACGAACGGGTCGGCTACCGTGCGGAACACGTGCACGAGCGGCTCGCCATCGGGATTGGGAGCGACCCCGAGCTCACTGCCCGCCGCGCCGCGACCCTCGTCGCCGCTGTCGGCTGTCGAGCCCCCAATGACGATCCGGCCATCATGCTCGAGGGCTGACGGCGCCAGCGCGCACAGCAGGTCGGCGACACGGTCGACCCCGGCGCCCGTCACCCCAGAGCACACGATCACCGGCACCGCGTCGCCAGTCGCAACCTCCCGAGCGAGCGTACGCTCGAGTTCCTCGGCGGTCGGCTCCCTCCCCTCGAGATAGGCCTCGAGCTGCTCGTCGTCGTGCGAGACGATCTCCTCGGTCACGTCGACGTGCATCCGGTGCTCCTCGGCCTCAGCCTCGGGCGGCAACGGCGCGTTCTTGTGGCCGCCGGCGTCGTCGTAGACGAGCGCCTGCTCGCTGAGCACGTCCGCGATCGCGCGGAACGCCTGCTCCTCCCCGAGCGGCAGCTCGACCGCCCACAGGCGGTCGCCGAACGCCGCGTGCAACTCGCCGAGTACCCGGCGGAAGTCGGCTCGGGCCTTGTCCTCCTGCGTGATCACGACCATGCGCGGCACGCCAGCCGCCTCCACAGCGGCCCACACGGCACGGGTGCCCGCCGTGACGCCGTCGACCGCGCTCACCACGACCATCGCGACATCCGCCACCGACAGCGCAGTGTCGACGCCGCCGACGAAGTCAGGATGTCCCGGGGTGTCGGCCAGCGTGATGGCATGCTCGGTGCCGTCGGGACCGGTCCAGGTGAAGGTGGCGAGTGAGAGCCCGAGGGTCGTGCCTCGCGCGATCTCCTCGGGGTCATGGTCGCCGACCGTCGTGCCGTGCTCGACGTCGCCGACTCTCGAGATCGCGCCGGCGCGAAACAGCAATGCCTCGGCGAGCGTCGTCTTGCCCGAACCTGTGCCGCCCACCAGGGCGACGGTCCGGTGGGTCGGGATCGATGCCGAGTTCATGGGGCCTCCCGCGGCGATGCGGATCTGTCCGTCCATCGTGGACCGATCGGGCCGGGAATGCCAGAGGCACGAGTCTCCGTAGGCTGGGTTCGTGCGAATCACGGTGCTGGCTGGCGGAGTCGGAGGGTCGCGCTTCGTGCGCGGCGTGCGCGAAGAGTGCGCGCGGCGGTGGCCCGACGGAAACGGCGGCACGACGGCATCCGTCACCGTGATCGTCAACACGGGCGACGACCTGTGGCTCGCGGGTGTTCGTCTCTCGCCCGACTTCGACTCGCTGCTCTACTCGCTCGCCGGCGTGAACGACACCGAGCGCGGCTGGGGCCGCGCAGGTGAGAGCGAGCGGGTCGCCGCCGAGTTGCGCGAGTGGGGCGTCGGCTGGCCGTGGTTCACCCTCGGCGACCTCGACCTCGGCACGCACCTCGCCCGCACCTCGTGGCTGCGCGAGGGCGCGACCCCCTCAGAGGTCGCGGCCCGGTTGCAGTCGCGGTGGCCGCTCGGAGTCCGGCTCATTCCCGCGACCGACACCGAGGTCGACACCGACGTCGATGTCGCCGACGCCGACGTGCCCGGCGGTGAGCGCACGATGCACTTCCAGGAGTGGTGGACGAGATATCGCGCCGCCCTCCCCGCGATCGCGTTCCGGCAACGGAACATCGAGCGGGCACTGCCCGCTCCCGGCGTCGTCGAGGAGATCCTCGGCGCCGACGTCGTGCTCGTCGCGCCGTCGAACCCCGTCGTCTCGATCGGCACGATCCTCGCCGTTCCCGGCATGCGCGAAGCCCTCGCCGAGACCTCCGCGCCCGTCGTCGGGATCTCGCCGATCATCGGCGGCAAGGTCGTGCGCGGCATGGCCGACGCCTGCCTCAGCGCCATCGGCGTGGCGACGAGCGCCGAAGCCGTGGCGCGTCACTACGGCGCACGTGCGAGCGGCGGCCTGCTCGACGCCTGGCTCGTCGACGAAGCGGATGCCGCAGCGGTGGCCTCGCTCGAGGCATCCGGCCTGCACGCGGCATCCGTCCCCCTCTGGATGCACGACCTCGACACCTCGGCCGCCCTCGCCGGCGCGGCCCTCGACGTGGGGACGTCGCTGCGCGCGCACTGATCGGACGGTGCGCGAACGCCGGCGCCGGCGCCGGCGCCGGCCACGCGGCCGGCGCCGGTCGGTCGCGTGGCCTCTCAGTGCGAGGCCGGGACCGGGATCACCGGGCACTCGAACGAGGCGGCCGCGCTGCCGATGGTGAGATCGCCGGCCGTGACGGCCGCCCAGATCTCATCGCTCGAGTCGAGGACGCCGTCGTTGTCGAGATCGCCCGACGCGAGCGCTGCCGCATACCCGTCTGGCAGCGCGACCGGATACACCTGCCACCGCCCGCCGCGATAGTCGGCGTCGCCCGGAGCGGCCGTCGCGACGTTGGGCTGCGTCCCCTCGGGGAACGCGTAGATCGGCTGGTAGGAACTCGCCGGTGCGCCCGTTCCGGTGAGGTCGGTCGGCGTTCCCACGGTGCGGTACAGCGCACCGTCGACGTAGAACGAGGGACCGCTGACGCCCGCGGCCCGCGCGGCCGGCGCGCCCACGAGCACGGCACCCAGGGTGAGCGCGACGGCCGTCGCCGAGCCCAGGGCAATTCGGATTCGAGTGGATTCCATGTCGCTTCATCTCCTTCGCCGTCGGGTTTCGACGGCCTTCCGGAAGTCAAGCTCCGCCGTGCCCCTGCCACTACCGGGATACCTTACGATTCGCGGACATCGGGGGGCGACGCCTCACTAGACTGGACTCGACCCGCCGGTCTGGATCTGACCGGTGAGTGTGGCCCGGGATTGGGCCGCGAGTCGCCGACCTCGTCGGATTCCGATTGCTCACCGTCCCGGAGGCCTCATGCCCGAAATCCCGTCGCTCGCGCGGTCCAGCGCGAACGCATCCCCCCGTCGCGCCCGCACGGCGCTGCTCGCCATTCCCGCGCTGGCACTCCTGCTCGCGGGCTGCGCGGCCGCCGGCACCGCGACGCCGAAGAGCGACGACGCCTCCGCCGGGGGTGGCGACGCGGCATCCGGCTACCCGCTCACGCTCGACAACTGCGGCACCGAGGTGACCTTCGAGTCCGCACCCGAGCGCGTCGTGACGATCAAGTCGTCGACGCTCGAGCTGCTCCTCGCCCTCGGACTCGAGGACCGCATCGTCGGCACGGCCTTCACTGACGGCCCCGTGCCCGACGAGTACGCCGACGCGGCATCCGGCCTGGAGACGCTCTCCGACAAGGTGCCCTCGCAAGAGGTGACGCTCGCGGCCGAGCCCGACCTCGTCTTCGCCGGATGGGAGTCGAACCTCACCGCCGAGGGTGCGGGCGACCGTGACGCCCTGGCCGGCCTCGGCGTCGCGACCTACGTGGCGCCCGCCGCCTGCAAGGGCGAGGGCTACATGCCGAACCCGCTGACGTTCGACGAGGTCTTCCGCGAGTTCGAGGAGGCGGGTGCGATCTTCGGAGCGACGGATGCCGCAGCCGAGCTCGTCGCGTCGCAGCAGGCCGCCCTCGACGCGATCGAGCCCAGCACGGCCGGCCTCACCGCCCTCTGGTACAGCTCGGGCGACGACACCCCGTACGTCGGCGCCGGCATCGGCGCGCCGCAGATGATCATGGCCGCCGCCGGACTCGAGAACATCGCGGCTGACGTCGAGGACACGTGGACCTCGATGGGCTGGGAGGCCATCGTCGAGGCGAACCCCGACGTCATCGTGCTCGTGGATGCCGCCTGGAACACCGCGGATCAGAAGATCGCCCATCTCGAGTCGAACCCGGCGACGGCCGCACTCCCCGCGGTGCAGCAGCGGCGGTACCTCATCGTCGACTTCCCCGCGACCGAGGCCGGCGTGCGGAACGTCGGCGCGGTGGCCTCGCTTGTCGAGCAGCTCGAGGAGCTCGGGTAGCGATGCCGCTCCCTCCCCACCCCGACGCCGACGAACGCGTCACTTCGCGACAACCAGGCGACGAATCCGCCCCGGTTCGGCGCAATGTGACGCGTCCGACGAGCGACGCGGACATTGGGAGGCAGGAGAGGCAGGAGAAGTGGATTGCACGCGGGCGCGCGGGAGACGGCGGCGTGCGCACAGGTGCGTGGGCCGTCGGGCTCGCGGTGCTGCTCGCGGCATCCGTCGTCACCGCCGTCGCGATCGGACCGGCGGGCCTCAGCCCCGTCGACGTGTGGTCGAGCGTGCTCGCGCACCTCGGCATCGGCGAGCCCACCCTCAGCCCGCTGCGCGACGGCATCGTGTGGCAGCTCCGGATGCCGCGAGTGCTCACCGCCGCGGCGGTCGGTGCAGGGCTCGCGCTCTGCGGTGCCGTCATGCAGGCCCTCACCCGCAACCCGCTCGCCGACCCCTACCTACTCGGCCTCTCGTCGGGCGCGTCGGTCGGTGCCGTCATCGTGATCGTGCTCGGCGCGGGCCTCCTGCTGCCGTTCGCGGCGTTCGCCGGCGCGCTCGTCGCCCTCGTCGCGACCCTCGCCCTCGCGAACGCGGCCGGCTCGCTGAGCCCCACGCGCACGGTACTCGCCGGCCTCGCCGTCTCCGCAGTCTTCAGCGCCATCACGAGCCTCGTCATCTTCTGGAGCGCGACGGGCGACAGCTACCGCGAGATCCTCAACTGGCTGCTCGGGTCGCTCGCCGGCACCGACTGGACCTCGGTCGCCATCGCAGGCGGCGCGGTCATCGTCATCGGCGTGCCGCTGCTCACGAGTGCAAGCACGCTCGACGCCTTCGCCTTCGGCGACACGGCCGCGGCGGCGCTCGGCGTGCACGTCGGCCGCACCCGCGCCCTGCTCCTCACCGGCACGGCCCTCCTCACGGGCGCGCTCGTCGCGGTGAGCGGGTCGATCGGCTTCGTCGGGCTCGTGCTGCCGCACGCCGTGCGCCTCATCGTCGGCTCACGCCACCGCGCGCTGCTGCCGCTGTCGGCGCTCGCCGGCGCGATCTTCCTCGTGTGGGCCGACACCGGCGCGCGCACCCTCTTCGACCCGCGCGAGCTGCCCGTCGGCATCCTCACCGCCCTCATCGGCGGCCCCGTGTTCGCGACCATCATGCTGCGCAACCGGAGGCTCACGTGAGCGGGACCCTCCACACCGACCGCGTGCGTTTCTCCCGCGGACGCGCCCTCATCATCGACGACGTCGACTGCACGGTGCCGGCCGGCACGGTGGGTGCGCTCCTCGGCCCGAACGGCGCCGGCAAGAGCACCCTGCTCCACCTCATCGCGGGCATCGAGCGAGCGGATGCCGGAACCGCACACTTCGGCAACCGCGATCTCGCCGCGATGCGTCGCCGCGAACGAGCACGGGTCATCGCCCTCGCCGAGCAGGACGTGCAGGATGCCCCGGGGCTGCGCGTCGCGGAGGTCGTGGCGCTCGGTCGCACCCCGTACCTCGGGGCGTTCGCCGGACCGGGCGAGCTCGACCGCGCAGTCGTGCGCCGCTGCATCGAGGACGCCGGGCTCGTCGAGCTCGCCGATCGGGAGTACGCGTCGCTCTCGGGCGGCGAGCGCCAGCGCGTGAACATCGCACGTGCCCTGGCGCAGGAGCCCGAGCTGCTGCTGCTCGACGAGCCGACGAACCACCTCGACGTGCGTGCGCAGCTCACGATGCTGCGACTGCTCCGCGAGCTCGCTCACGGTGGGCTCACGGTGCTCGCCGCGCTGCACGACCTCTCCCTCGCCGCGGGCTACGCCGACCACGTGATCGTGCTCGCGATCGGCCGCGTGGTCGCCGCCGGCGAGCCGCGCACGGTGCTCACGCCCGAACTCATTCGCGCCGTGTGGGGCGTCGAGGCCGTGGTGCTCGCGCATCCGGTGAGCGGGCGGCCGCTCATCGCCTACTCGGATGCCGCCGGCGAGCGGATGCCGCACACACGACCCGTCCCGGCGGGCCGACCTGAGGCGTAGCCTTGAGCGCGTGAACGTGCTGAGCGAGGTGAGGCGAGAACTGCTCGACTCGATGGCACGGGAGTTCCTGCACAACTCGCCACGCGGCCGGCGACTCCTCGCCGTCGAGGGCGAGACCGATGCCCTGGCCGCCCGTTTCGCCGACGACCTGGCCGCCACGCTCGTCGACCTCGGGCAGCCCGCGGTGCGGGTGTCACTCGGCGATGTCGACGAGGCGACGCTGCGCGCGGCCACCGTCGAGCCCTTCCGCGCCGGCACGCTGACCGCCGCAACAGACCCCGACACCGTGCTCGTCGTCGAGGGGCGCAGGCTGCTGAACCTGTCGGTCCGCGGCATCTGGCACTTCTCCGTGTGGGTACTCGCCGGCGAGGAGCTGCCGCACGCGTTCGTGAACGTGATCGTCGACGCAACCGACGAGGCAGCGCCGAAGCGATACTTCTACGACCTCTGCAAGCTGCCGCCGAGCGTGGGCGAGCGCCGCTGAGTCGCGGCTTCCGTCACGACAGCACGTCCTTCGTGAGGAACCGGCTGACGGCGAGCGCCCCGAACACCACGAGGTAACCGGCCTGCAACACCGCGTTGTCGGCGAACGAGTCCCACACGACCGGCTCGCGCATGAGATCGCCGAAGCCGAGCCAGTAGTGCGTGAAGAGCCACGGATGCAGCCACTCGAGCTGCGGGAGCGCGTCCATGATCTGCGACACGACCGCGAGGATCGCCGTCGCGGCCATAGCCCCGACCGGCACCGTCGTGAGCGTCGAGAGGAAGAGCCCGATCGCCGACATGCCGAGGAGCGAGACGGTCACGTACGCGGCGATCGCGAGCAAGCGCAGGAGCGCGTCGCCGATGCCCACCGTCGCCCCCGAGAGGAGCGTGACCGGCCCGATCGGGAACAGCGCCCAGCCGATGAGCGTGCCGACCACCACGACGGTGAGCGGCGCGGCCACGCAGAACACGGCGGCGGCGAGGTACTTCACGAGGAGCAGCCGGATGCGACCCGCCGGCGCGATCAGCAGGTAGCGGAGGGTGCCGTGGCTCGCCTCACCGGCGATCGCGTCGCCTGCCACCACGCCGATGGTGAGCGGCAGGAAGAGCGGGATGGCGACGAGGATCGCGGTGACGCCGACGAAGAACCCGTTGTTCGTGATCTGGTCGAGGAACGCCGGCCCGCGCCCGGTCGGCGGCCCGCCCGAGAGGCGGACCGCCACGGCGATGAGGATCGGGATGAGCGCGAGCGCGCCGAGGAGCGCCCACGTGCGCCGGCGGCGGAAGAGGGTGAGCAGCTCGGAGCCGAGAAGGGAGAGCGTGCCGCCGCCGCCGCCGCGCGCGTCGAGCACCAGAGGCCCGTCGTGCACCTCACGCGACGACATCGAATCCCTCGCCGGTGAGGTCGACGAAGCGCTGCTCGAGGCTCGCCCGCTCGATCTCGAATCCGCGCACCCGCACGCCGGCATTCACAAGTGCGGTGACGATCGACTCGGGCGCTGCAGTCGCCGAGCCGCCATCCGCCGAGCCGCCATCCGCCGAGCCGTGATCGGTAGAGCTGCCATCCGCCGAGGTGCCATCCGCCGAATGGCGCTCGATCTCGCCGCCGAGCCGGGCCGTGACGAGCTCGTCGTCCGAGGCATCCGTCGCCGATCGGATGCCGCCCACCGTCGTCTGCTCGATCGGCAGGCCGAGCGCCGCGAGCACGGCACGAGCCCGGCCCGGGTCGGGCGTTCGCACGAGCACCCTGGAGCCGCGGCCGCGGAGCTCGTCGATCGTGCCGTGCGCGACGAGGCGCCCCACGCTCATCACGGCGGCGTGCGTGCAGACCTGCTCGACCTCGGCGAGGAGGTGGCTCGACACGAACACCGTCGTGCCGCCCTCGGCGAGCGATCGGATGAGCGAGCGCACCTCGCGCGTGCCCTGCGGATCGAGCCCGTTCGTGGGCTCGTCGAGCACGAGGAGCTCCCGGCGCATCAGCAGGGCGTTCGCGAGCCCGAGCCGCTGCTTCATGCCGAGCGAGTAGGCGCCCACCTTCTTCTTCGCGGCGTGCGAGAGCCCGACGCGCTCGAGGGCCAGGGCGACGCGGTCCGACCGGGTGCCGCGCGGCGCGTGCCGGTCGGCGGCGTCGAAGCGGCGCAGGTTCGCCTCACCCGAGAGGTACGGCGAGAAGGCCGGCCCCTCCACGAGCGCGCCGACGCGCGGCAGCACCGAGTCGACGTGGTGCGGCATGTCGGCACCGAGCACGCGGGCGTCGCCGGCGGTCGCCGCGACGAGGCCGAGCAGCATCCGGATCGTCGTGGTCTTTCCCGAGCCGTTCGGACCGAGGAATCCGAAGACCGAGCCCTCGGGCACGGCGAGGTCGAGCCCGTCGACGGCGACCTGCGAGCGGAAACGCTTGGTCAGGCCGTGTGTCTCGATCGCGAGGTCGGGCACTGCGGCTGCCGTCAGCGCCCGGTTGCGGCGGCGTCGAGCAGGCGATCGGCGGTCACCGCGCCGGCGAGCACGCGGCCGTCGTCGGTGATGAGCACGGTGACGAGCGAGGTGGAGAGGATGCGTCCGCCGTCGACGCGCTCGGTGAGCGAGCCGAGCATCGCGGCCGCCTCGCCGTCGAAGCCGGCCGCGCCGACCGCCGCAGCGGGCAGCTCGACGACGGCCGACCAGCCATCGCCGTGCACCACGGGCCGCGGCGTCTCGCCGCCGGACTCCGCCTCCGCCTGGGCCTTTCGCTGCTCGAGCTCTGCGGCGGTCGGGATCGGCACGACGTGCTCGCTCACCTCGGTGCCCTCGGGCGGGGTGAACGCGAAGACCGACGCATCGGGCGCTTCGAAGGAGACGTCGGTGAACTCGACGCTGAACGCCGGCTCGTCGGCGCCGCGAGCGGTGACGGATGCCGCGAGCGCGACGCCCGTGTCGCCGTCGATCGCCACGGTGATCTCGCCGATGAGCGTCTCGGCATCGCGCGGTTCGAGCACGAGCTCGTAGACCTCGCGGCCGGCGACCCGCCCATCGGTGCCGACGGAGACGTCGGTCGTCTGATCGAGCTTCGCGAGCGCCTCGTCGAGCACCTGCTCGGGCGTCGGCAGCGGTGCGCCGAGCTCGGCCTCGAGCTGCTCACGTGCCTCGTCGGCGTGCGCCTGCGCCTCGGCTTCGAGCGCGTCGAGGGCGGCTTGGTCGACGGTGAGGTGGGTCGCCGCCTTCTCGGCGGAGTCGTAGATCCACGCGCCCTCCTCGGAGAGGTACACGTTGCGCTCGGCGAGCCGATCGAGCACCTGCAGGCGCGCGTTCGAGCCGTCGAGGTAGACCTTGGCCGTGTGGGTTCCGGTCGCGAGCGAGATGAGGTCGTCGAGATCGGTGGCGGATGCCGCGGCGTCGCCACCGCCACCGTCACCGTCACCCTGGCCGAGATCTCCACTGCCGCCGGTGCTGCCGCCGCCCATCGTGCCGGTGAGTCCGGACAGGTCGGGGATGCCGAGCTCGGAGCGCTGCTCGATCGTGCCCGAGAGTGCCTCGACCTCGCTCGACGCGGCGAACTCGAGGAGCTCGGCGGGCGTGAGATCGGGGAGGTCGACGGCCGCATTCGCCTGCATCGGCACGAGCACGACGCCGACGCCGATCGCGATCGGCGCGGCGATCGCGGGGATCCAGCGGATGAGCCTTCGGGAGGCCCCGGTGTCGCGGGCGCGCATGAGTTCAGGCTACGCCTGCCCGTGGCATCCGGGACCTGGTCAGTGGGAACACTCAGGATCACCGCCGCCGCCGCTTGCCGGCGCCGGGCGGGGACGGCGCGCACCCCGAATTGGGGAGAGTCAGGCCTGTCTAGGGCGCGAGTGAAGGCGACGTGAGGAGGATCACCACTCCCGCAAGCAGGGTGATGACGTGGAAGAAGAACGGGGGCATGTCCCGGAGGACGATCGTCACGACGATCAGCAGCGCCGTGCCGACGATCACGACCCACCCGAGCCAGTCCGGATACGGGCTGAACACGAGCGCGACGCCGAAGATCGCCAGGCCGATCTCGGTCAGCGCGGCGTAGAGCAGGAAGAGCCAGGCGGGCAGCCTCCCCTCGGCGAACGCGGCCGGATTCGCAGCACGTGCGTACAGGTGTCCGAGCCACGGAACCAGGCCGAGCGTCAGGAGCGCCGTGCTGGTCAGCATGAGCCAGGCGAATGACCCGTCGCGATCGTCGGGGGCGAGGAGGCCGATCCCGATGACCGTGACGAGCGATCCGACACCGAACAGGACCTGCGACGCGATCCAGGCCCTCGGCGAATCGGTGATGCGCTCCAGCTTCTTCGCCGGGGAAGCCTCGGGAAACACCCGGGCGGAGATGGGCATGAAGGCTGCGACGAGGAAGAGCACCGAGCCCAGGATCATCACGGCGCCGCTCACCTGGTTCAGACCGACATTCATCGCAGCCCCCATGACCAACCATTGCCCCCGCCCGCCGCCCGGGTCTAGCGTGAGGCACCAAATGGTCTGTACCCAGTTCGGGGGGAATCCTATGGTCAGCTTCGTCGCCCACGACCGCTCAACGCTCCGTCGCCTGGCACTCGGTCTCGCCGCCGCACTCGCGGCCGGAGCCGTCGCCACGGCCGCGCCTGCGTCCGCACAGTCGCTCGCTGCTCCGCCGGCCGCCGCCTCGACCGGTCGCCCGACGCCGCCGGCGCCGTCCACCTCGACCGGGTACGGGGGTGCCGTCTCGTCGGTGGACGCCTCGGCCAGTGCGATCGGCATCGACGTGCTCCGCGACGGTGGCACTGCGGCGGATGCCGCGGTGGCCACTGCGGCTGCGCTCGGCGTGACCGAGCCCTACAGCGCCGGGATCGGCGGCGGCGGATACTTCGTGTACTTCGACGCGGCGACCGGCACGGTGAGCACGATCGACGGGCGCGAGACGGCGCCGGCGGCCATGCCGAGCGATGCCTTCATCGACCCCGCAACCGGCAAGCCCTACCGATTCACGCCCGAGCTCGTGTCATCCGGTGTCTCGGTCGGCGTTCCCGGCACCCTCGCCACGTGGGACGCCGCACTCGACCGCTTCGGCACGAAGCCGCTCTCGGCCGTGCTCACCCCCTCGATCCAGCTCGCGGCGAAGGGGTTCACGGTCGACCAGACCTTCCGCAACCAGACCCTCGACAACAAGGCGCGATTCGCGGCGTTCCCCGACACCGCGAAGCTGTTCCTCCCTGGCGGCGATGCACCGCAGGTCGGCTCGAGGTTCAAGAACCCCGACCTCGCGCAAACGCTCGCACTCATCGCCGCGCAAGGCCCCGACGCGTTCTACTCGGGCCGGCTCGCATCGGAGATCGCCGAGGTCGTGCAGCATCCGCGCAAGGATCCCGCCTCGGCGCTGCCCGCGCCGCCCGGCACGCTCACCACCGACGACCTCGCGGCGTACTCGGTGCTGGAGCAGGAGCCGACGCACGTGGAGTACCGGGGCCTCGACGTCTACGGCATGGCGCCGTCGTCGTCGGGCGGCACGACGGTCGGCGAGGCGCTCAACATCCTCGAGAACCACGAGCTCTCCTCCGACGATGCCGGCGCGAGCCTGCACCTCTACCTCGAGGCGTCGGCTCGGGCCTTCGCAGACCGCGCCGCGTACGTCGGCGACCCGGCGTTCGTCGAGGTTCCGACCGAGACCCTGCTCAGCCAGGAGTTCGCCGACGCCCGGGACTGCACGATCGACCCGACGACGGCATCGACGCGGCCGGTGCCCGCCGGAGCCCTCGACTCCGTGGGCTGCGCAGCCGCCGCCCTCGAGGAGCAGCTCGACACCGAGAACGTCTCGACCACCCACCTCTCGGTCGTCGACAAGTGGGGCAATGCCGTCGCCTACACGCTCACGATCGAGCAGACCGGCGGTTCGGGCATGACGGTGCCCGGACGCGGCTTCCTGCTGAACAACGAGCTGACCGACTTCAGCACCGTGTTCAACCCCTCCGACCCGAACCGCATCGAGCCCGGGAAGCGGCCGCGGTCGTCGATGTCGCCCACGATCGTGCTCGACGACGGGGCGGTGCGGTTCGTGGTCGGCTCACCGGGTGGGTCGACGATCATCACCACCGTGCTGCAGATCCTCATGAATCGCATCGACCTCGGCATGACGCTTCCCGAGGCGGTCGCGGCCCCGCGTGCCGCGCAGCGGAACACCGTGGCGACGACGGCCGAGCCCGAGTTCATCGCCGCCTACCAGGACGCGCTCACGCCGTACGGGCAAGTGCTCGTGCCATCGGGGGACCAGTTCACCTCGGCCGCGCAGATCGGGGCCGCCGCCGCGATCGAGGTCGACCAGAGCGGCCTCATGACCGCCGCGGCCGAACCGGTGCGCCGTGGCGGGGGCACGGGTCTGGTCGTCGAGCCTGCTGGCTGACCGATCGAGGCAGCGCCCCTACAACCACCGACGGCGCTTGAACGTCACGTAGACGATCACGTCGATGATCACGATCGCGGCGCCGACCACGATCCGGCCATGCCTGATGGTACGCCCACCGGTCTCGCGAGCGTCGGGAATGAGCCGTCGACGCCGCCGTCAGGCGTCGAGCGCCCGCAGGCGCGGCGCGAGATCGCGCTCGAACAGCTCGAGGAAGCGGCGCTGGTCGTGGCCGGGCGCGTGGAACACGAGGTGATTGAACCCGGCGTCGACGTACTTCTTGACGTCGGCGACGACCTGATCGGGGTCGCTGCCGACGATCCAGCGCTTCGCGATCTCCTCGATCGGCAGCGCGTCGGCCGCCCGCTCCATCTCGACGGGGTCGGTGATGTCGTGCTTCTGCTCCTTCGAGAGCGAGAGCGGCGACCAGAAGCGGGTGTTCTCGAGCGCGGCCTCCTCGGTCTCCTCGTACGAGAGCTTGATCTCGATCATGCGGTCGATCGCGTCGTACGAGCGGCCCGCGGCATCCGCCCCCTCCTTGACGGCCGGGATGAGCTGCTCGGTGTAGAGCTCCATGCCCTTGCCCGAGGTGCAGATGAACCCGTCGCCCGCGCGGCCCGCGTACTTCGCGACGACCGGCCCGCCCGCCGCGATGTAGACCGGAACGCCCCCCGCGGGGCGATCGTAGATCGACGCGTCGTGCGTCGAGTAGTACTCGCCCTCGAAGTTCACGCGATCCGCGGTCCAGAGCTCGCGCATGAGCCGGATCGACTCGCGCAGCCGCCCGAAGCGCTCCTTGAACTCGGGCCAGTCCTGCGCGCCCGCTCCGCGGAACCCCGTCGCGATCTCGTTGAGCGCCTCGCCCGTGCCGACACCGAGGATGATGCGGTCGGGGTAGAGGCAGCCGAGCGACGCGAACGCCTGCGCGAGCACGGCCGGGTTGTAACGGAACGTCGGCGTCATCACCGAGGTCCCGATGCGGATGTTCGAGGTGCGCTCGCCCACCGCGGCGATCCACGTGAGCGAGAACGGCGCATGCCCGCCCTCGTGCCGCCACGGCTGGAAGTGGTCGCTCGTGAACACCGACTCCATGCCGTGCCCCTCGGCCGCGACCGCGATCTCGACGAGCTCCCGGGGGGCGAATTGCTCGGCCGAGGCCTTGTATCCGAGTGTGAGCGTCATAGTGTTCCCTTTCGGTCGGCGAGGCGCGCGACGGCTTCGGCGGTGTGGTCGCCCACTCCATGGTGCAGCACGGCCTCGAGTCCGTCGACGGTGTCGACGTCCCGGCTGAGACCGGGGACGGCGGATGCCTCGAGCTCGACGAACCCGGCCGCCGCGTGCTGTGCCGCCGAACCGGGCCCGAATCGCGGCTCGAACGGCACGCCCGGTGCGGCGGTCGCGAGCGTCGTGCCCGTGCCGTCGGCGTCGCGCACGAAGGCGAGCGGATGCCGCGCCGCAGCCTCGAGCGCCGCGTCGAGCTCATCGGGGTGCAGCCCCGGCAGGTCGCCGAGCAGCACGGCGACGGCGCTCGGCCCCGCGGCCCGCGCGTGCGCGATGCCGTGTCGGATCGCCGGCAGCAGGCCGCGCTCGTCGCCGGCCGGCTCGGCGAGGAACTCCGCTCCGTCGGCGAGGGAGGCGTCGTCGCCCACGACGATCACCCGTTCGACCGAAGCGGCCGCGAGGGCGGCGGCGATCGTGTCGAGCGCGAACGCCCGGGCGAGCAGCGTGCGAGCGTCGTCGGCGAGCGCCGGCGAGAGCCGCGTCTTGCCGACCGCGGGCGCCTTCACGGGGATCACGACGGTCCAGCGAGCGATGGCGGAGTGCCGGTGTTCCGGCGGAGGCACCGCGTTCATGCCCTCCTCCGCAACACGGTCACTCCAACCGGGTCGAGGGCACGCATCAGCGGCAACGAGCTCATGCGCGGAGCGCCGGCAGCACGTCGCGGCCGAAGACCTCGAGGAACTCGGCCTGGTTGCGGCCGACGTTGTGCAGGTAGATGCGGTCGAAGCCGAGGTCGAGGTGCCGCTGGATGTCGGCGCGATGCACGTCGGGATCGGCCGAGACCACCATGCGGCCTTCGAAGTCCTCTGCCCGCACCATGCGGGCGAGCTGCTCGAACTCGAACGGCGATCGGATGTCGCTGCGCGCGAAGCGCATGCCGCCGTTCGGCCATTCCACGAGGGCGTTGCGCATCGCCTCCTCGTCGGTCGCGGCCCACGAGAGGTGCAGTTGCAGCACCTTCGGCATCTTCGAGGGATCGCGCCCCGCCTCGCGAGCGCCCTCGCCGAAGCGGGTGAGGAGCGCAGCGAGCCGATCGGCGGGTGCACCCGTGGTGATGAGCCCGTCGACGTTGCGTCCGGCTCGGCGGGCGGTCACGGGTCCGGATGCCGCGACGAAGATCTGGGGCGCGACCGCGGGCATCGTCCAGAGCCGCGTGGACTCGAGCTTGAAGTACTGGCCCGAATGGCGCACGTCACGGCCGGCGAGCGAGCCCGCGAAGAGCTTCTTGATCACGTCGACAGCCTCGAACATGCGGTTGATGCGCTCGTGAGCCTCGGGCCAGTAATTGCCGACGACGTGCTCGTTGAGGGCCTCGCCCGAGCCGATGCCAAGCCAGTGCCGGCCCGGGTAGAGCGCGCCGAGCGTCGCGCTCGCTTGCGCCACCATGGCCGGATGCCACCGGAACGTCGGCGTCGTCACGCCCGGGCCGAGGTCGCCCGCGGTGCGCTCGCCCATCGCGGCGAGCACGCTCCACACGAACGACGACTGCCCCTGCGCCGGAAGCCACGGCTGGAAATGATCGCTGGCCATGACGCCCGTGAAGCCGTGCGACTCGGCGAGCGCGGCGAGCGCCACCGCTTCGGCGGGCGGAAACCGTTCGAGCATCGCGGCGTAGCCGATGTGCACTGGCATCCCCCTATCCTCCCGCGTTCGCGGCGAACCCGCTCGCCTCCTCCGCGGAATGCGCGACCGCACTCGCTGCGCCTTCCGAAGGACATTCGCAGGTTGGGAGGACGTCTGCGAACGCAAGCGTCCTACGAATCGGCGAATGTCCTCCCAAAGCCGATGCACGTGAGCGCATTCCGGCAGGGATCATGCCGAATCGAGCGGCCCCTCGGCCTGCGACTCGTCGAAGCCGTCGCGATACCCCTCGTTGTACGCCTCATCGGCGCCGATGCGGAACAGGTCGCGGTCGGCGGGGCGCTGGATGCTTCGCGCACCCGGCAGGTCGAGGTCGCCGACGAACCGGCCGAGTCCGCGCACCACCGCGACCGGCACCCCCGAGCTCTTGCCCTTCACGAGCTCGGCGGCGCCGGCGAGCTCGTCGGCGACGCACGGCATCGTGACGGCGAGCGGCTTGCCCGCGGCATCCGTCGACCCGCGAAGGTCTTCGAAGACGTGCACGCCCGCGGCGCCGATCGCGATATCGGTCTGCCCCTCGCGCCATGGCCGGCCCAGGGTGTCGGAGAGGATGACACCGACGGCCGCACCGGTGAGCGCACGGATGCCGGTGGCGAGCGCGCGCGCCGAGGCATCGGGGTCGACCGGAAGCAGCAGCACCGTGCCGTCTGGGGCGTTGGACGCATCGACGCCCGCTGCCGCACCGATGATGCCCTGGCGGTTCTCGACGATGCGGGTGATGCCACCGTCGAAGACGCGCGTCGCGACGACCCGCACGGTCTCGTCGGTGATCGCCTGCTCGCGATCGACGGCCTGCACGAAGCGCCCTTCCGCCTTCGAGACGATCTTCGACGTGATGACGAGGATGTCGCCGTCGGCGAGGTCGACCGCGTCGACGATGAGCGCGGCGAGGTCGTGCCCGCGCACGATCTCGGGGAGCCCCTCGACGCCTTCGATGCTGAACTTCACGGCCACCCCCAGCTCGTCGATACTCCTCGATCTTGGCAGCATCCGTGCGCCCCTGCCAGAATGCGGTTGCGGGCCTGCCGGAATGCGGGATTCCGGTCGCCGAAGCCCGCGGCGAGGGAGGCCTGGAGCGCGAGCCTGCCTGTCGCTGCCTCGATCCGGCCGCCGCCCCATCGGATGGCGACCGCGCAAGGGCTTGAACCCGCCTCCCTCCTCGTGGCTACGATCGAGCATGAACCGTCGCCACGTCAGGCCGATCGTCCGTGCCGGCCCCGCCGGCCCCGCGACCCCCCGAGGCGACGACGGACGCAATGAGACGCCCAACGAGCGCAGCGACCGCAACTGGAACGACATCCTCCAGGAGCTGCGCGTGGCGCTCACGGGAACGCAGCTCATCGGCGGCTTCCTGCTCGCGGTCGCGTTCCAGCCGCGGTTCGAGCAGCTCGACGACTACCAGCTCACGCTCTACCTCGTGCTCGTCGGCCTCGCCGGACTCGCGACCGTGATCGGGCTGGCACCGGTGACCCTGCACCGAACGCTGTTCCGAAGGCAGGCCAAGGAACGGGTGGTGCGCACCGGCAACCGGCTGCTCATCGCCGACCTCGTCGTCGTCGCCCTGCTCGTCATCGGCGTGACGAGCCTGGTCTTCGATTTCGCGCTCAGCCGCGTCGGGGGGTTCGTGGCGCTCGGGCTCGGTGCGGTCATCCTCGCGGGCCTCTGGCTCGTGCTGCCGCGCCTGCAGCCCGCCGAGGTCGGCGAGGACCCCGGGGTGGTCGGCGCGGCCGCCGACGACGACGAACGCTGACCGACCGCACGGCCATGTCGCCTCGCCGTCCTAGGCTTGGAGCATGCGCATCGCCACCTGGAACGTCAACTCGATCCGCACCCGTTTCAGCCGTGTCGTCGACTGGATGGTGCGAGAAGACGTCGACGTGCTCGCGATGCAGGAGATCAAGTGCACGCCAGAGCAGTTCCCGGCGGCGGCATTCGAGGAGGCGGGTTACGAGCTCGCGATCCACGGCTTCAGCCAGTGGAACGGCGTGGCGATCGCGAGTCGCTCGCCGATCCACGACGTGGCCACGAGCTTCCCCGGCATGCCGGGCTTCCTGAAGGGCGAGGAGGGCCCCGATCTGCCGAAGGAGGCCCGCGCGATGGGGGCGACCGTCGACGGCGTGCGCATCTGGAGCCTCTACGTGCCCAACGGGCGCTCGCTCGGCGACCCGCACTACACCTACAAGCTCGACTGGCTCGCCGCGCTCACCGACCACACGCGAGCCGAGACCTCGTCGCGGCCCGAGCTGCCGTTCGCGCTCATGGGCGACTTCAACATCGCGCCCTTCGACGTGGACAACGGCGACCCGGCCGTCGTCGAGGGCCTCACGACGCACGTGTCGCCACCCGAGCGTCAGGCCTTCTTCAACCTCGAGAACGCCGGCGTCACCGATGTCGTGCGCCCGCGCATCCCCGAGGGCTACACCTATTGGGACTACAAGCAGCTGAAGTTCCCGCGCAACGAGGGGCTCCGCATCGACTTCATCCTCGGCTCGGCGAAGTTCGCCGAAGCGGTGACGGATGCCTCGATCCACCGCAATGAGCGCAAGGGCGACGCGCCGTCCGACCACGTGCCCGTGCTCGTCGAGGTCGCCCTCTCCGAAAACGACGACGACCTCCCGATGATCTTCGGCTGAACACCCGTTCAGCGGTGATTCGAGGCAGGCGCATTGCAGGTCACGGTCCATTTCACAACCCCCGGCTACGCTCAGGTGACCCGGCTACGCTCGGAAACGTGACCACCTCTTCCGACCACGTCGTGGGCGATTCCTTCGTGGGCGCCGTCCTCGGCGCCCGATACCGCCTCGACGCGCGCATCGGCCGGGGCGGCATGGCGACCGTGTATCGCGCTGAAGATCTCACGCTCGGGCGTCCCGTCGCCGTGAAGGTCTTCGCAGAGGCCGCCGAGGGCATCGACGACGCAGAGCGCCGGCGCTCCGAGACGGCCCTGCTCGCGAGCCTCAGGCACCGGGCGCTCGTCACCCTCTACGATGCCTCGCGCGACCCTGCGAGCGGTCGCGAGTTCCTCGTCATGGAGCTCGTCGACGGCCGCGACCTGCGTGAGGCCCTGAAGCACGGACCGCTCGGCCCCGCCGATGCCGCGGGCCTGCTCGCCGACGTCGCCGAGGCCCTGCATGTCATCCACGAGCGCGGCATCGTGCACCGCGACGTGAAGCCCGCGAACGTGCTGCTCGAACCCGCGCACCTGCCGAGCCGCACGTGGAACGCGAAGCTCGCGGACTTCGGCATCGCGCGGCTCATCGACGACGCCCGGCTCACCCGCGCGGGTCTCCTCGTCGGCACCCCCGGGTACCTCAGCCCCGAGCAGGTGAGCGGCGCGGCGCCGAGCCCCGCGGCCGACATCTACTCGCTCGGCCTGCTCGTGCTCGAGGCGCGTACCGGCGTGGCGGCGTTCCCCGGCCCAGCGGTCGAGGCCGCGAGCGCCCGCCTCGTGCGCGATCCCGAGATCCCCGAGTCGCTCGGCGCGGATTGGGTGTCGCTGCTTCGCAGCATGACCGCACGCGAGCCGGGCGACCGGCCGAGTGCACTCGACGTCGCCATCGCCGCCACGGCGCTCGACACGTCGCGCGCCTCCGTGAGCAATGTCACCGCGCCGACGATCGCGTTCGCCGACGTCGCCGCCGCGCAGACCCAGCCGGCGGAGGCCGCGGCCGCGGCATCCGGTGCATCCGATGCCTCCAGCGGCTCAGAGACAGCCGCCACCCAGGTCCTGCCGTCGCCGAGCCGGTCGTTCTTCGACGCTCCCGCCGGCACGGAATCGGCGGAGTCGACGCGGCGCGCGGCCCGCGCGGCATCCGAGCAACGTTCGCGCCGCTGGGTGCGGCCGACGATCGCGATCTCGCTCCTCGTGGCGATCGGGGCCGTGGTCGCGGTGCTCCTGTTCTCGTCGCTCACCGCACAGCAGGCCGCGACGACGCCTGAGCCGCTGCCGGCCGTGCCGGGCGAGCTGGGCGTGCACCTCGAGGAACTCGACGAGGCGGTGACCGGCGGATGACGCGCATCGCACCGCGTCTCCCGCGCCGGCACGCCGTGCTTCCCGCCACGGATGCCCCGGTGACGGAGACTCCCGGTACCGGTTCCACCGACGACAGCGGCGAGGGCTGAGCGCCATGGCCGCAAGATCGGGTGCTCGCGCCCGTCGATCCGCTCCCCGTGCTGCCGCGGTCGCACTCGTGCTCGCGCTCGGCCTCGGCTCGTGCGCGGCGCAGGCTCCGTCGCATTCCGACGGCTTCCACGCCTCGGTCGTGAGCATCGCGGACCGCGCCGCGAACGGCGACTTCGCAGACGCACTCGCCGCGCTCGACATCCTCGAAGCGAATGTCGCCGAAGCCAGCGCCGACGGTGACCTCGACGCGGCACGGGAGCGCGACATCCGTGATGCCATCGCGCTCGTGCGTGCCGACCTCGAGGCCGCGGCGGCGGCGGCGACACCCACCGCCACCCCCACGCCGACGCCAGTGCCCGAAGAATCCGATGACAGCGGGAATCAGGGCCCGGGCAGCAGCGACGACAAGGGCGGCGGCAAGGGCAAAGACGGCGAGAAGGGCAAGGGTTCCGGCAAGGACTGACGCGTGCGGCTGCCCGGCTCGCCACGCGCACCGCGTCCCGTACTCTCGAGACATGCCCCACCTCGCCGTCCCGGGTGCCGAGCTCGCCTACGAATCCGCCGGCCACGCGTCGGAGCCGGCCCTCGTGCTGCTGCATTCGGGAATCGCGACGATGCGCATGTGGGAGCCGCAAGTGCCGGCACTCACCGCGGGGCACCTCGTGGTGCGGCTCGACGCACGCGGCTTCGGGGCGACGCGGCACGACGGCGCGCCCTACTCCGATCGTGACGACGTGCGCTCAGTGCTCGACCACCTCGGCATCGAGCGGGCCACGATCATCGGCGCCGGTCGCGGCGGCACCACGGCCCTCGATCTCGCGCTCGAGTCCCCCGACCGCGTGGCCGGGGTCGTGACGGTGGGAGCCGGCCCGAGCGGGTTCCCCGGGCTCCCGCTCTCCGACGAGGAGCACCGCCGCATCGACGAGCTCGACGACGCATTCGCGGCATCCGACTGGCGACGACTCGCCCGCCTCGAGACCGCCCTGTGGGCTGCGGGCAGCAATCGACTCGAATCCGACCTCGATCCCGAGTTCGTCGCCATCGCCCACGGGATCGCGGCAGCGAACGTGGCGCATGCCGAGGAGGCGGCGAGCCCTGAACCGCTCGAGCCGCCCGCGTACGGCCGGCTCGGCGACATCCGGATCCCCGCGCTCGTCTTAGTCGGCGAGTACGACCTGGGGCCCACGCGGGCCCACTACGAGCACCTGCTCGACGCACTGCCCGAGGCGACCGGGTTCAGCTTCCCGGATGCCGCACACCTGCCGAACCTCGAGCGGCCGGCCGAGTTCGAACTCGTACTGCTCGGCTGGCTCGGCGAGCGCGGGCTCTGACGGGCGATCGCCGTGCCGTTCCGAGCGGCCGACCCGCTACGAGCGGCCGGTGAACCGCTCCATCGAGCGGTAGACCCCGAGGGCGTCGCCCACGACGCGATCGAAGACCCGCGTCGGCAGGATACCGCGCACCGCCCGCGAAAGCCCGACGCTGCGCGGCAGCTCGACGAGGGGCTTGCCCGCGAGCATCGCGCGCCACACGCGGTCGACGACGTACTCGGGCTCGAGGATCGGAGCCAGCATCGGCGCCCGGACGCCCGCGAACATACCCGTCGAGACATAGCCCGGCGTGACCGTGGTGACCCGCACGTTGGTGTGGTCGGCCTGCTCGAGCTCGATGCGCAGCGACTCGCTCCAGCCGATGAGCGCCGCCTTCGAGGCCGCGTACACGGCCATGCGCGGGTTGGCGAGCGTGCCGGCGGCCGAGGCGATGTTCACGATGCGCGCCGCGCGGTACGACGAGGAGATCATGCCCGGCAGGAACTCGCGGGTGATGTACATGGGCGCGAGCGCGTTGACCTGCATCGTCGGGCGGGTGTCGTCGCCGCTGTCGGTCTCCCAGAAGTAGCGATTGCCGCGCACGATGCCGGCGTTGTTGATGAGCACGTCGGGATTGCCGACGTCGCGCCGCACCCGCTGCGCGTGCTTCGCGATCGCGCCGGGGTCGCTCACGTCGACGACGTACGAGTGCACGCGGGTGCGCCCGCGCGAGGCGGCGCCCAGCTCGTCGACCACGCGAGAGAGGGCGCTCACATCGCGGTCCCAGAGGGTGACGGATGTCGCGCCCTCGGCCACCGCTCGCTCGGCGAACAGGCGGCCCATGCCACCGGCCGCGCCGGTGATGAGGACCTTCGCGCCGCGCACCGTTCTCGTCATGCCCCCATTCTCGCAACCATTGCACCGGCGCCCGTGAGCGGCGCCCGACTCACTGAACCGAAAAGCTCACAGCTGATCGCCACGCCCGTGCGAGCATGGACGGATGGTGACGAACGACCTCAGCCTCGTGCCGAAGTCCATCGAGGAGACCGCGACCTGGCTGCCCATCGCGATGTCGGCCTACGAACAGGCCCGCATCGCCGCAGGCGACAGCGCCGAGGGGGCGGCGGCCGCGCGGCAGGCCTCCGAGCAGCAGTTCTTCCCCGACGGCAGCCTCATCGACGGGCAACTCCTCTTCACGGTCGTGGCCGACGGCGAGGATGCAGGGTGGCTCTGGATCGGGCCCTCGAGCGACGCGTCGAACTGGTGGGTCTGGGACATCCGGGTGCATGACGCCTTTCGACGGCGCGGCATCGGCCGAGCAGCGATGCAACTGGCCGAAGACGTCGCCCGCTCGCAGGGCGCGACCTCGATCCGGCTCAACGTGTTCGCCGACAACGAGGGCGCGATCCGCCTCTACGACGAGCTCGGCTACGAGACGACGGCGATCTCCAAGCAGAAGCGGCTCTGAGAGCCGAGCTGCGGCTCAGTCCGCCAGGCGCACGACCTCGACGCGATTTCCCGGGCCGGCAAGCACGAGCACGCGTTTGCCGGCCACACCCTCGAGCGCACCGGCGATCGCCGCGGCATCCGGATCTGCGCCCGGCTCGGCGCCCGGCTCGTCAAGGGAGCGCCAGACGGTGACCGAGGCGCCCGTGGCATCCGTTACGGCCTGCTCGAGTGCGACCGCGTCGCCCGCCGTCACGAGGATGACCCGGCCGATCCGGCGCGCGGGCGCGAGGCCCTCCGCGGCGATCACCGAGCGATCGCGCCGCCAGAGCGCGAAGTGGTAGCCGAACACGAGCCCGGTGGCGACGAGGAGGCCGAGCGGCGCACGCACCCGGTCGACGAGGCTCGCCGTCGTCGTGGGATCGAGCGCGAACTCGAACAGCAGGTAGCCGACCACGAGCAGGGTGATGAGCGCCACGACGGCGCTCACGCCGAACACGGCGATGAGGTACACCCGGCGGCCGGTGGAGCCGATCTCCGTCGATCCGACCTGCCGGGCGGGCTTCCAGCTGATCCACCAGACCGGTCCGCCCACAGCGAGCGCGCTGATCCCGCCGAGGAGGAGCGAGCGGGTGTCGGATGCCGCGAGGGGGCTCGCGAGCGTGGCGAGCGTCGCGTTGATGACGACGCCGATTCCCGACGCGGCCGCCACCAGGCCGAGGCCCGACATGACCAGCGCGCCGGCGCGGCGCGTGCCGTCGGAGCGCCCCGACGCGATGCGGTGGTGGTAGACCCACACGAGAGCGCCGACGGATGCCGCGGCGAGCGCCGTTCCCAGTGGGCGGAGGATCTCGCCCATCGGGTCGCTCGGGTCGAAGGCCAGCCTCAGCAGCACGAAGAGCGCGGTGCCGAGTCCGGCGAGCATCACGAACCCGGCCGCCAGCACGCCGATGACGACGAGCGCCACGCGGGCGAGGCCCGTCTCCAGTCGTCGCGCATCGTCGCGGAACCAGTGCCACGACCAGATCGCCCCACCAGCCACCGCCCAGATGAGCGACTCGAGCGGCGCCTGCCACCAGGTGGTGCCGGCGATCGCCTGCTCGGATGCTCGCCGAATCGCCGTGTCCAAGAGTGAGCCGAGCGCGGTCACGCCGCCACCGATGCCGATGATGAGGCCGTACACCGTGCCGGCGACGGCGGGCACGGTGGCGAGCCTGATCGGATGCCGGACCGGGTGGCGCCACATCCATCGGTGCCAGACCCAAACGAGTGCCCAGACCGCGCCGACGGAGAGGTCTCCGGGATCCCAACGTCCGCTCACGAGCAACGACAACGTGCCCACGAGTGCCGAGGTCGCCACGATGAGCGAGACCGTGTACATGAGGGCGAGGTAGAGGCCCCATGCAAGCGACGACCGCTCCGAGTCATCCGTGAGCCGGCGCCACACCACCCACCAGAGCACCGCCGCGAGCGGCCCGCCGATGAGCGTGAAGGCGAGCGACAGCGCGAGGCCGGCGTTGCCGCCGACGGCGAGTGGAGTGCCGCTCTCGAGCAGTCGCGCGAGGAGACCGCTCAGGCCGCTGGCACCGATCGTGACGAGCACGAAGAGGAGCGTGTAGACGATGAGGCGCCGCACGGTGCGCTGCGCCGAGCCCGTGACGGGGTCAGTCGGGAGCGTGGTGGCGGTCATCACTGCACCACCTTCGGGGCGCAGATCGTGAGCGGCCACGGGGCCGACTCGATGAGCCAGCCGCCGTCGGCCGCGACGAGGTCGAACACGGCCTCCTCCTCGTACTCCGACGATCCGAACAGTCCGCCGTCGTACGACGTGACCATGAGCACCTTCACGTCGGCCGAGTCGTCGCGTTCCGTCGTGGAGACGAGGGTGACCCGCATGCCGTCGACAGGGCCGGTCCCCGTGCGCTCGCAGGAGTCGCCGAGCTCGGGAACCAGGTACTCGATGGCCGCCGCTTCATCGCCCTCGATCACCGCCGCCGAGTAGCGCTGCACGACGCCCTCGGGCGTGGATTCGTCGAGGAGTTCGGGCGCACCGGTCGTGAACACGACGATGAGTGCCACGATCACCATTACGGCGATCACGCCGAGGATCACGATGAGGGTGCGGTCGGGCTTCGCCACCGGGGATTCCATGCTCCACATCATGGCGTGGCGTGGCGGCTCGCGACAGCACGAATGCCTGACGACGAACGGAGTCCCCGTCCGGCTGTGCCGGTCGGGGACTCCGTGTGCGTGAAACCTCGGTGGGACCTCCCTGGAACCTCGGGAGGCGAAGGACCTAGTAGGTCGTCGTGAGCTCCGGGTTGGAGGCCACGACCGCGACGACCACGATCACCCAGATGATGATGATGACGATCGACACGAATCCGATGATGATCGCGGCGAGCGCGAGGCCACGGCCGCGCTCACCGGTCTTCTTCACCTGGTTGAGGCCGATGAAGCCGAGCACGATCGCGATGACGTTGAAGCCGACGAGCGACAGCACGAAGGCGACGATCGAGAGGACATTCCACTTCTCGGTGGGCGCCGACTGAGCGGGCACGGGAGCGGGCGCGGGAGTAGTCATGTGAGGATTCCTTGCTGTGTTGGTGATCGGCGAACTGCCGAACCGCATACTGGCAGCGCACGCGAGTCGCTGTCAATGGAAAGCGGTGCCCATGCGCCGTTCAGCCAGGAGAGCATGGACGTGGGAGAGGGACGCGGTCACCAGGGCTCGCCGGCCTCGGGCATGAGCTCGCGCACTCCCACGGCGTCGGGGAAGCAGGCGTTCAACACCTCGGTGACGGACTGCTCGGTGCCATACGCACCGACGAGCCGAAGGCCCACGATCGCGTTGATGAGCATGCCGTTCGCCATGAAGTCGCGAGTCTCCACCTTGGTGAATCCGGCCTCGTCGCGCACGAAGCGCCAGATCGAGTTGAACCCGGCGCGCGCGACCGGACCGATCTCGGGGTCGCCGCCGAGCGCCGTGGAGTTCGCGATGACGGGCAGCATGCCCCGCTCGACCAGGAGTCCGGCGTAGGCGGCGCCCATCCGCTTCATCCGTTCCTCGGGCGGGCCTGGCAGCACCCTGGTGAACTCGCCGAGGATCCGTTCGTACGCCCGCTCGATCACGGCGATGTACAGCTTCGACTTCGTGCCGAAGAGCCGCACGACGTAGGGCTGACTCACGCCGGCGGCGCGGGCGACCTCATCGGTCGTCGTGCCGACGTAGCTCTTCGCTCCGAAGACCGCGGTCGCCGCTTCAAGGATGAGCTCGCGGCGATCCGCCGCCTTCATGCGGGGCGCTGTGGTGGCTTCTTCGACCGTCATGCTTGACATGTTATCAGTCGATTACTACAGTCCAAGTAATCATCCGATAACAACTAGGGAGTTTCGTCGTGTCGACCATCCTCGATGCACCATCCAGCCCGCTCACGCGTCGACCCAGCCCGTTGTGGCTCGTGCTCGTCGCCACCGCCCTGCCCATGTTCATGGCGACGCTCGACAACCTCGTGATGACGAACGCGTTGCCGGTGTTGCACTCGGAGTTCGGGGCATCCGTCGAAGAGCTCCAGTGGTTCATGAACGCGTACACGCTCGCCTTCGCGAGCACGATCCTCATGGCCGTCGCGCTGGGCGACCGATTCGGCCGCCGCACCCTTTTCCTCGTCGGCATCGTGGTCTTCACCCTGAGCTCTGCACTCGCGGCCCTTGCGACCGATCCCGGGCAGCTCATCGCCGCCCGCGCGGCCCAGGGCTTCGGCGCGGCCGCGATCATGCCGCTCTCGCTCACGCTCCTCGCGGGCGCCGTGCCGATCGCCCGACGGCCGCTCGCGATCGGCATCTGGGGCGGCGTCGCGGGGCTCGGCGTCGCGACGGGCCCGCTCATCGGCGGCGCCGTGATCGAAGGCTGGGCATGGCAAGCCATCTTCTGGATCAACGTGCCCGTCGGCGTGATCTCGGTCGCGCTCGCCCTCCTCGCCCTGCCGAACAGCTTCGGCGCACGGCTCCGCGCCGACCTCCTCGGACTCGCGCTCTCGGGGCTCGGGCTGCTCGGTCTCGTCTACGGCATCGTCCGAGGCAACGACGCGGGCTGGGACAGCCTCGAGGTGCTCGGCAGCCTCATCGCGGGTGGCATCCTCCTTCTCGCATTCGTGCTGTGGGAAACGCGCGCTACCGCGCCCCTGCTCCCGCTCCGGCTTTTCCGCGACCGGAGCTTCACGGTCGCGAACGTCGCGGGCTTCGGCTTCAGCTTCGGCGCGTTCGGGTCGATCTTCATCCTGATCCAATTCCTGCAGGTCGTGCAGGGCGCGACGCCGCTCGAGGCGGCGCTGCAGACCTCGCCGTGGACGCTCGCGCCGATGGTGGTCGCGCCCCTCGCCGGGGTGTTCGCCCCGCGGGTCGGAACGCGCGCCCTAATCGTGACCGGGTTGCTCTTGCTCAGCGGCGCACTGTTCTGGCTCACGCAACTGCTCGACGCCGGCATCGAGTACTCGGCCTACGTCGCGCCCTTCATCGTCGCGGGCGTCGGCATGGGCCTGGTGTTCGCGCCCTCGGCGACCGCGGTGCTCGCGAGGATGGCGCCCGAGGACCATGCGAAGGCGAGCGGCACGAACTCGATGCTCCGCGAGGTGGGCGTCGCACTCGGCATCGCCGTGTCGACGGCGGTATTCACGGGTGCGGGCGGAGCGCTCACGCCGATCGACTACGCCATGGGCGCACAGCCGGCGGTCGCCGTGGGCGCGGCTGTGCTGCTCGCGTCGGCGCTCGTCGCGATGCTGCTGCCGTCTGGTCGCACGGCGACGACGGCGACCCCCACC
This sequence comes from Agromyces sp. ISL-38, assembly GCF_018613935.1. Lineage (GTDB taxonomy): Bacteria > Actinomycetota > Actinomycetes > Actinomycetales > Microbacteriaceae > Agromyces. The sequence goes on from NZ_JAGGPF010000001.1 coordinate 49,793, forward strand.
GGCGTCGCCGCTCCCGCCCGCGCGGCCGAGCTCGTGCACTAGCGGAGTACCCGACGGAAAGCGAAGAGGTCCCCGTCCCGCTCGACGGGCGGGGACTCCCGGGCGTTCAGCGCTGCGCGCGATACGCCGCTCGCTCGTCGGGCGAGAGGTGCTCGGTCGCGTAGGAGAGCATGGTGCGCGGCATCCGCGCGGCGTACTCGTCGAGGAACCCGCGAAGCACGCCGCGATCGACGCGCTTGCCGAGCTCGCGCAGCATCCATCCGACGGCCTTGTGCATGAGGTCTTCGCGGTCGCCGAGCAGCCGCGGCGCGAGCCGCAGGATCGGCCCGCCGTCACCGGCCCTGATGAAGGCGAACGTCGCCAGCACCGCAACCCGGCGCTCCCAGAGGGAGTCGGATGCCGCGAGCTCGTCGAGCAGCGGATCGTCGCCGCGCCCGGCCGCCCGCAGGAACTCGCCCACGAGATACTCCGCTGAGGAGTCGACGAGATCCCAGTTGTTCACGCGCCCGGCTCGCACCGCGGCGAGGTATGCCTCGTGCAGCGCCCGCCGTGCGTCGTCGTCGCGGCCGTCGTCGTCGTGGGCCTCGTCAACGCGGGTTCGCTGGCGGCTCGCGACCTGGAACTGCCGCACCATCACGAGGAGCGCGGCGAGCCGGTGCTCGTGCACGGGGCTCTCGAGGAGCTTCCTCACTTCGACCGGCGGAAGCCCGGCGAAGCCCGCGACGACCGATCGGGTCGCGGGCACGCTCACCCCGATGAATCGATCTCCCTCGCCGTACTGGCCCGGGCCCGTCTTGAAGAACCGCGCGGACACCGCAGCCCGGTCGACGGAGGCGAGCTCCGCGAGCGCGGCCTCCACCGCTTCAGCGCTGGCATCCGCAGAGAAGTCCATGGTTCGCACGATACCGGGGCAGCACCGGAACGGACGCGGTGGTCGAAACGCCTGCGCCGGGGCGCACGTCAGTGGCCGGCGCCCGCTCGGAGGGGCGCCGGCCACCGCGTCAGGCTCGACCGTGCGAACTGCGCGAGCGCCGGGCGACCGCATCGAGCGCGACCGCGATGAGCACGACGGCGCCGGTCACCATGTAGCGGATCGACGAGTCGAGGTTGAGCAGCGTCAGGCCGCTCGAGATCGACTGGATCACGAGGATGCCGAGCAGCGCCGCGAACGCCGAACCGCGCCCACCGAACAGGCTCGTGCCGCCGATCACGGCGGCGGCGATCGCGTTGAGGTTCACATCGCCACCGCCGCTCGACTGCGCAGCCGACGCGAGGCGCCCCGCCGCGAGCAGTCCGCCGACGGCTGCGAGGGTCGTGCAGGCGATGAAGGCGGAGGTGTAGACCGCGGTGATGCGGATGCCGGAGCGCCGCGCCGCCTCCCGGTTGCCGCCGACCGCGAAGAGCGAGCGGCCCCAGCTCGTGCGGGTGAGGGCGTAGTTCGCCAGCAGCACGAGCGCGACGAAGAACACGACCATCCACCCGACCCCGCGCGCCTGGTAGAGGTACCAGACCGCGAATGCGAGCAGCACGGCGAGCAGGCCGGCGCGGATGAGGATCAGGCTGAGCGCGGGCGCGGAGAGCCCGGCATTGCGGCGCACGCGGGCGCGGAGCATCCCGCCGACGAGCAGCGCCGCGGCGGCGAGCACGGCAAGCGCGTACGCGAGCCATTGCGGCACGAAGGCGAGCTGGCCGAAGTACACGAGCGGCGAGTCGAATGGCAGGTTGATCGTGCCCTTCGGGCCGAGCACGAACAGCTGCAGTCCGAGGAAGCCGAGGAGCCCGGCGAGCGTGATGACGAACGAGGGGACGCCGATCCGGTTGTAGATGAAGCCGTAGGCGAATCCGATCACGACCGCGATGCCCACGGCCGCGGCGATCGCGAGCGGCAGGGGCCAGCGGTTGTCGATGAAGTTGATCGCCATGATCGCGGCGGCGAGGCCGCTCACGGATCCTACCGACAGGTCGATCTCGCCGATGAGCAGCACGAACACGATCCCGAGCGCGATGACGCCGACGGGGGCGGACTCCATGAGGAGGTTCGTGAGGTTGCCGCTCGAGAGGAAGTACGGGTTCAGGATCTGGAAGATGGTCCAGATGATCGCGAGGCCGGCGATGACGGGCAGGAACCCGAGGTCGCCGCCGCGAATGCGATCGATGCCGGCACGGATGGCGCCGCCCACTCCGGTGTCGGCACGGAGCCGCTCGTCCTGGAGGTCGGTGGGCGTGGAGGGGCTCGGAGTGGTCGTGGTGGTCATCGTGCCGCCTCCTCGGTGGTAATGGCGTCGGGGGTCTGGGATGCCGCGTCGCCACGTGAGCGGCGTCGGGTGACGGCGTTATCGGTCGCGCCGGTGATGGCGGAGATGATCTCCTCGGTCGAGACGTCGCCGACGCGGAACTCGCCGTTGTTGCGGCCGAGTCGCAGCACGACGACGCGATCAGCGACGGCCTTCACGTCCTCCATGTTGTGGCTGATCAGGATGACCCCGTGTCCTCGTTCGCGCAGCCGCTCGACGAGGTTCAGCACCTCGGCGGTCTGCGCGACGCCGAGCGCCGCGGTGGGCTCGTCGAGGATGATGAGCTTCGGATCGCCGAGGAGCGAGCGGGCGATCGCGACCGTCTGGCGCTGGCCGCCCGAGAGCGACGCGATCGGGATCCGGACCGACGGGATCTTCGCCGAGAGCTGACGCAACAGCTCCCACGCGCGCACCTCCATGCCCACCTCGTCGAGCCGGAACGGGCCCCGCTCACGGCCGAGGAAGAGGTTCTGCACGACGTCGAGGTTGTCGCAGAGGGCGAGGTCCTGGAACACGGTGGCGATGCCGCGCTCGAGCGCGGCCATCGGCGTCGGCAGGGTCACCCGCTCCCCGCCGAAGTCGATGGTGCCCGAGTCGGGCGCGTGCACGCCCGAGAGCACCTTGACGAGGGTGGACTTGCCGGCGCCGTTGTCGCCGACGATCGCGACGACCTCGCTCGAGGAGACATCGAGGTCGATGTCGGTGAGGGCCGCCACTGCACCGAAGCTCTTCGAGATCCCCCGCATCGAGAGCACGGTGTGGATGTTCGGGTGGGCGCCGTCCGGCGCGGCCGCGGTGTCGGTTGCGGGGCTTGCGTTCACGGTGTGACCTCTTCGTCGGTGCGGTGCTGGTGAGGTGGGGAGCGTTGCGTTGAACGGGTGGTGGTGGTGGTTTGCCGGATGCCGGATGCCGCCCGCGACGCGCGCGGGCGGCATCCGATCGATCAGGCGATGCCGAGCGCCTCGCAGGCGGAAGCGTACTCGGTGGTGCACACCTGGTCGACGGTGTAGATGCCGCCGTCGAAGATGACCTCCTTGACGTTCTCCTGCGTCACGACCTCGGGCGTGAACAACTGGGAGGGGGTGTCGAAGAGCGTCGTCTCGCCCTCGGGCGGGTTGCCCGTGAGGAAGGCGTAGGCGACTTCGGCCGCCGCCTCGGCAACGATGCGGATCGGCTTCGAGATGGTGTTGTACTGGTCGCCGGCGATGATGCGCTGGATCGCGGCGATCTCGGCGTCGTTGCCCGTGACGGGCGGCGTCGGGGTGACGCCGGCTGCCTTGAAGGCGGCGATCGATCCGCCGCCCGTTCCGTCATTCGCGGCCACGACGCCGACGATCTGCGAGCCGAACTGCGTGATCTGGCCCGAGACCCAGTCCTGCGCCTTCTGGGGTTCCCAGCCCGGGGTGTCGAACTCGGCGAGCACGTTGAAGTCGCTCGAGTCGACGCCGGTGTGGATGCCCTTCTTGATGAGCTGGGCGGCGTCGTCGGTCGGCGAGCCGTTGACGATGAGCACACCGCCGGTCGCGCCCGCCGCCGTGAGGCCCTCGACGAGGGAGGTGCTGATGAGCTCGCCGATGCCCTCGTTGTCGAACGACACGTAGTAGTCGGCCGGGGTGTCGACGATGGGCCGGTCGTACGTGATGACCGGGATGCTCTGCGACTGGGCGTTCACGACGATGGATGCCGCTGCCTTCGTGTCGACCGCGTCGAGCACGATGACCTTCACGCCCTGCGCGATCGCCGAGTCGGCCTGCTGCTGCTGCTTCGCGGGATCGGAGTCCGCGTTCTGGTAGATGACCTCGCAGTCGGGGCAGAGCTCCTCCATCTTCGCCGTGAAGAGCGGGCTGTCCTGCTGCTCGTACCTGGTCGACGCGAGGTCGGGCATGAGGAACGCGATCTTGCCGGATGCCGCGCCGTCTCCGGCGCCGTCGCCGCCTGCGGTGGCGCCTCCGGGCGAACACGCCGCGATCGCCGTGGCGAGCGTGATCGACCCGAGTACTGCTGCGAGTCGCACGTGGGATTTCTTCATTGAATCTCCTCGGTGAGTCCCCGGTGCGGGGAACGGGTGGTGCAGGGGGGCGGCTCGGCGGTGTCGCGACGCATCTACCGAACCGTTGCCGGGAACTCTACCAAACATGACGTTAGAACTGTCAACTTCTGTGGTAAACCTTAGTTCCATCCTGGCTCCACGCTGGTCGTTCTCCCGATCAGCTTGGTAAAGTTCGGCAACTCGAAGGAGACCCATGAGTTCGAACGCCAATGGCCCGTCCACACGCAGCGCCAGGCAACGGATGATCCTCGATCACGTGCTCGCCGCCGGATCCGCCACCGCGGCGGAGCTCGCCGAGCTCACGGGACGCAGCCTGATGACCGTGCACCGCGACCTCGAGGACCTCGCGGCCCGCCAGCTCGTGCGAAAGTTCCACGGCGGCGTCTCGGCCCTGCCGACGAGCGTGTTCGAGTCGAGCTCCGAGTTCCGCCTGCATCGCCGTGCCGAGGAGAAGGCGGCGCTCGCCCAGGTCGCCCAGTCGTTCGTCGAGCCGGGGATGGCGATCATGCTCGACGACTCCACGACGGTGCTCGCTCTCGCCGGCCTCGTGAAGGACAAGGCGCCGCTCACGGTCGTCTCCAACTATCGGCAGGTGCTCGAGTCGCTCCGTGAAGCGCCCGACGTGCACCTCATCATGATCGGCGGCGCGTATTCGCGCACCCACGATTCGTTCATCGGGCCGCCTGACCAGACGAACCTCGAGGCGTACGCGGTCGACGTCGCGTTCCAGTCGACGTCGACCATGGACGAACGCATGACGTACCACCAGGAGCAGGACGTCGTGAGCATGAAGCGCGTGATGCTGCAGAGCGGCCGGCGCCGGGTGCTCATGATGGACGGCTCGAAGGTCGGGCACACCTCGCTCCACCGATTCGTGCCGATCGCGGAGTTCACGGATGTGATCCTCACCGACGATGTCGACCCCGCCATGGTCGAGCGCATCGCCGACCACGCGACCGTGCATGTCGCGGCGATCCCCTCGCGCGGCGGCATCCGCTGACCCTCGATCAGAAGGCCCAACACCACGACTGGTAGAAGTAACATTCTGCGTGTTACGCTCGGCTCGACTCGACCGATGCACCAGCACGGTCTGCTGCACTGCAGGAAGGCGCGCAATGACGCACATCTTGATCGCGGGCGACCACTTCGTCACGCCTGGACTGTTCCGGGCCGCGCTCGACCGTGAGCTGCCCGACACCGAACCGCGGCCGCGCTATCGCGAGCTCACCCTTCCCTGGCCGCACGAGCCCTTCGGTGACGTCGCAAGCGTGCACGAGGCGAGCGGCACCATCGATGAGACGATCGCCGCACTCGACGGCGTCGACATCGCCGTGACGCAGATGGCGCCGTTCACCGCAGAGGTGTTCGCCGCCAGCCCCGAACTCCGCTTCATCGGCGTGTGCCGCGGCGGCCCCGTCAACGTCGACCTCGACGCGGCGACGGATGCCGGGGTGCTCGTGACGTTCGCGCCGGGACGGAACGCCCAGGCGGCGGCCGAGTTCACCATCGGCCTCATCCTCGCGGCCATGCGCGGCATCCCGATGACGGATGCCGCGCTGAAGCAGGGCGACTGGCGCGGCGACCACTACGCGTGGGAGAACGTCGGCGGGGAGCTCGGCGGTGCCACCGTGGGGCTCGTGGGGTACGGCGCGATCGGACGCATCGTGGCCCGGATCCTCCGCGCGTTCGGCGCCCACGTGCTCGCGTTCGATCCGTACGCCGACCCGGCGGCCCTCGCGGCCGACGGCGTGGCGACCGTCGAGCTCGATGATCTGCTCCGGCGCAGCTCGGTCGTGAGCCTGCACGCCCGGCTCACCGAAGAGACCCGCCACCTCATCGACCGGCGCGCACTCGACCTGATGCCCGAGGGCGCCGTGCTCGTGAACTCGGCCCGCGGCGGCCTGCTCGACTACGCCCCACTCCCCGACCTGCTGCGATCCGGGCGCCTCGGAGCGCTCGCCCTCGACGTGTACGACGTCGAGCCGCCCCCCGCGGACTGGCCGCTCTTCGGCGCACCCAACGTGGTCGTGTCGCCGCACCTCGCCGGCGCCACCCGCCAGACGGCCATGCGCGCGGCCGACATCGTCGCCGGCGACGTCGCCGACTTCCTCGCAGGCCGCACTCCCGAGCACCTCGCCAATCCCGCGGTGCTCGAGCGGCTGCGGCCCGGAGTCGCGCGATGACCACCGGAACCACGGCCACCCTCTGCGTCGACGCGGGCACCACGCTCATCAAGGCAGTGGTCTTCGACGATGCCGGCCGGGAGCTCGTCGTCACGCGCCGCACCACCGCGATCCGCTCCCCGCACCCGGGCTGGTCGGAGCAGGACATGCACGAGGTGCTGGCCGCGGTGCTCGGGTGCGTCGCCGAAGCCGCCGACCAGTCGCCCCTGCCTATCGGCGCGCTCGCCCTCACCGCCCAGGGCGACGGCGCCTGGATGCTCGATGCCGACGGTCGCCCCGTCGGGAACGCCGTGCTGTGGAACGACGCGCGCGCCCACGAGGTCATCGATCGATGGACTCGCGACGGCGTGCTGGAGGCGGCGTTCCGCCTCAACGGCTCACTCGGCAACCTCGGACTGCCGCACGCGATCCTCGCGTGGACCCGCGCGAACGATCCCTCCGCGCTCGACGGCGTCGCCGAGGTCACGACGTGCGGCAGCTGGATCTTCGGTTCCCTCACCGGCACCCACGGGCTGCACGCGTCGGAGGCATCCGCGCCCTGGCTCGACATCACCACCGGAACGATCTCCGACGACCTCCTCGAACGCTACGGACTCTCCGACCTGCGATCGCTCGTGCCCGCCGTGATGCACGACGACGAACTCACCCAGCCGCTCCGGCCCGACGTCGCCGAGCGACTCGGCCTCCCCGCGGGCATTCCCGTCACCCTTGCCGCCTACGACGTGGTCTCGACGGCCTTCGGCGGCGGCTCGGTGGCACCCGGCTCGGCGTTCTGCATCCTCGGCACGACGCTCTGCACCGGCATCCTCCTCGACGCCCCCGACACGACGGTCGAACCCTCGGGGCTCACCCTCCTCGGCGGTCGCGACGGCGCCGTCGTGCGCGCATTCCCGACGCTCGCCGGCACGGGCGTCATCGAGTGGATGCGCGCGCTCCTCGGTCTCGCGGATGCCGCAGAGCTCACCGCCCTGGCGGGCGAGGCGGAGCCCGGGGCATCCGGCGTGCGCGTCTGGCCGTACTTCTCCCCGGCCGGCGAGCGCGCACCCTTCCTCGACCCGGCGGCGCGCGGCGTCATCGCGGGCATGTCGTTCGAACACACCAGGGCGGACCTCGCGCGCGCCACGGTGGAGGGGCTCGGCCACGTGATCCGCGATTGCCTCGCGGCATCCGGAGCATCGCCGTCGGAGCTCGTGCTCTCGGGCGGAGGCTCGGCGAGCGAACTGTGGTGCCGGAGCATCGCCGACATCACGGGCGTGACGACGAGGCGCGTCGACGGCACCCAGGTGGGCGCGAAGGGGGCGCTGCTCGCCGCGCTCGTCGCCTCGGGCCGCTACTCTTCGCTCGCCGAGGCGGCGGATGGGCTCGTCGCGACGAGCGGCACCTTCGAGCCGGATGCCTCCCGCCGGGCGTTCTTCGACGAGCGCCACCAGGACTTCCTCGCAACCCGCACCGCACTGGCTGAGCGGTGGACCGCATGGGCCGCGGAGCCGCGCCGGTGAGCGAGCCGGCCTGGGTGGGCATCGACCTCGGCACGCAGAGCGTGCGCGCGATCGCACTCGACGACCACGGTCGCAGCCTCGCCATGGCGTCGTCGCCACTGCACAGTTCGAGGCACGGCGACCGGCATGAGCAAGACCCTGGGGAGTGGTGGTCGGCCGCAGTGGCGGTGCTCCGCGACGTGACCTCGCAATTGCCGCCCGGGGTGGAGGTGCGGGCGCTCGCCGTCTCGGGAACCTCGGGCACCGTCGTCCCCGTCGACGCCGCCTCCGGCCGGGCGACCGGGCCTGCGGTGATGTACGATGACCGCCGGGGTGCAGCGCACCTCGAGCGGGTCGCCGCCGCGGGATCCGCGGTCTGGACACGACTCGGCTACCGCATGCAGGCGTCGTGGGCACTCCCCAAGCTCCTGTCACTGCTCGACGAGGGCGTGCTGCCGTCGGCGAGCGCGGTCGCCCACCAGCCCGACGTGATCACGAGTCGGCTCGCCGGGCGCCGCATGCCGAGCGATCTCAGCTCGGCGCTGAAGTCGGGCGCCGATCTCGACACGGTCTCCTGGCCGGTCGCCGTGTTCGAGGAGCTCGGCCTCGCGGGCGAGCGGATGCCGCAGCTCGCGCCCTCGGGAGCGCTGATCGGCGAGGTGAGCGACGCCGCCTCGCGCGAGACCGGCCTGCCCGCCGGGTGCGCGATCGTGGCCGGCATGACCGACGGCTGCGCCGCCCAGATCGCGGCCGGAGCACTCGGGCCGGGCGCCTGGAACTCCGTGCTCGGAACGACGCTCGTGCTGAAGGGCGTGGCGCACGAGCGCCGGGTCGACCCGAGCGGTGCCGTGTACTCGCACCGCGCCCCGTTCGGCACCGGGTGGTACCCGGGCGGCGCGTCGAGCACGGGCGCGGGAGCGATCTCGGCGTGGCTGCCCGGCCGGGACCTCGACGCGCTGACCCGCGGCTTCGACGCCGCTGCTCCGCCGCCGGTCGCCTACCCGCTCGTCGGGCGCGGCGAGCGGTTCCCGTTCGTCTCCTCCGACGCCGAGGCGTTCCTGCCGGGTGCCGGCGACGACGCCTCGATGTTCGCCGCGATCCTGCACGGCGTCGCGTACGTCGAGCGCCTCGCCTTCGATCTCCTCGCCGCAACGGGCTACGACGTCAGCGGGCCCGTGCTCGTCACGGGCGGGGGCGCACGCAATCCCGTGTGGACGCAGCTCCGCGCCGACGTGCTCGGCCGGCCCGTGCATGTGCCCGAGCACGGCGAGGGGGCTGCCGGAATGGCCGTGCTCGCAGCCGCCGGTGCGGGCGCGGGCGTTGGCGCGGCGGCGGGTGCGGCCAACGTCGACCCGCTCGCGACGGCAGCGGCGCGGATGCTCCCTGCGCCACGCATCGTGCCCGCCGATGCAGAGCGGCACGAGCGCCTGATGCCCACGTACGTCCGGTTCGTCGACGAGCTCGACGAGCGCGGCTGGATCGGCGCCGGGCTCGCGGCATCCGCTCGGGAACGGAGCACCCGATGACGACCGTGCACCTCGCTCGCCACGGCGAGACCACATGGCACGCGGAGAACCGCTACGCGGGCTCGAGCGACGTGCCGCTCACCGCCCGCGGCCGGGAGCAGGGGAACGCCCTCGCCCGGTGGGCCGCGGGAGCGGGCGTCGACGTGGTGGCGACCTCAGACCTCTCGCGAGCGGTCGAGACGGGGGACGCGGCGGCGAAGCTGCTCGGCGTCGAGCTCGTGATCGATGCCCGCTTGCGCGAGGTCGACTTCGGTTCGGGCGAGGGCCGCACCCGCGCCGAGATGGCCGCGATCTTCCCCGAGCAGCTCGCAGCGTTCGTCGCCACGCCGGCCTCGTCGCCGCTCCCGGGCGGCGAACCCGGCACGACGGCGGTCGCGCGCGGGCTCGAGTCCCTCGCCGACCTCACGCGAGTCGCCGGAGCCGACGGCACCGTGCTCGTGGTGGCGCACTCGACGCTCATCCGGCTCGTGCTGTGCCGGGTGCTCGGGCTGCCGCTCGACGAGTACCGGCGCCGTTTTCCCGGGCTCGCGAACACCGCAGTGACCACGGTCGAGCTTCCGTCGGCCGCAGATGCTGCCGCGCTGGTCGAGCGAGGGGCGCTCATCCGGTTCAACGCGGCCCTGTGAGGCGAGCCGGGAACCGCCGCTCGGCGATACGACGGATCGCACGGCACGTGAACGGGCGCGATGGTCGTTGTCGACTCATCGCGCCCGTGAGGGGAGATTCCCGGTGGCCGGTCAGCGGTCGCCTCCCAGTGGCGAGAGGTCGTCGTCGACCGTGTCAGGGGTGGGGGCGGGGCGTGTTCCGTCGCGAAGCGGCGAGAGGTCGTCGTGAACGGCGACGGCCGCGTATGCCTCGGCGAACGCGCTGAGGCGCGTGCCCTGCATGTCTGCAGCACTCACGGCGACCGGTGCGCTTCCCTTCAGCTCGCGCTTCGCGGCATCGCTGAACGGGTGCTCGACCGTGGCCGGCGCGGTGCCCTTCAGCTCGCGCTTCGCGGCATCGCTGAACGGGTGCTCGACCGTGGCCGGCGCGGTGCCCTTCAGCTCGCGCCATACCTCGGCGCTGAACGGCTGCTCGACCGTGACCGACAGCACCGACTGCGCGTGGAACTCACGTCGCTCGTCAGCGCTCCAGGGGCGGGATGCGTCCGCCTGCTGCGCGATCGTCTGCGGGCGCGTCGGCGAGAGGTCGTCCTTGACGATGACGCGGCCGCGGGCGAGACCGATCGCAACGGAGTTGGCCAACGGCTTGAGATCGTCGTTGACCTGGCTCTGCGCCGCCGCACCGGCGCAACCGCTCAGGAGTACTGCAAGCGACGCGGTGATGACCGCCGCGGCCGCTGTCTTTCTGTTCATGGCTCCATTCCTTTCCGAGTGGGGATGCCCTGAAGGTATGCGGCGCGCAGCGGCGCCGGATCAGTACCTCCACGCCCTCGCCCTCGGAATAGTCCTGAGAATTCCTCAGTGAAGTTCGCTCCGCGGATGCTCCGAACGGAGGCTCGCCGCACGAATCGGCCCCACTCGCACGGGTCGGGGGAGTGCGGCGAAGTTCGCTGCGATATCGCGCGCGGACGCGGGAATCTCGCGCAGGACTGCAAGCAATCGCGGACACTTGCCTCGTAGCCTTGATGCGAGCGGCGATTTCCCGCTGCCGGCAGCGTGCCGATCGGCACCGATCCCGAGGAACGGAGGTTCACATGTCGAACACCAGCGTCGACGCCATCATCGGCGAACCCGAGGTTCTCGAAGACGAGATCACGTCCGCGCAGCTCGCCCTCGCCGACGGCGTCGAGCACGACCCGGCGTGGCTCCGCCTCAAGGAGTCGGCGACGAAGCTCCAGTCGCTGCAGGCGAAAGACGGTTCGGTCCCCGAGCCCGGCGACCGGCCCGCGGCATCCGATCTCGTCGACGCCATCGTCGAATCGATCGAGGCGCTCGCGCCGCGGTTCCCGCACGAGGCGGCGTACCTCGCGGCATCCGTTCATGACTTCCGGCGCTGGCAGGCAGAGGATCTCGGCGTACCCGACTTCCTCGACTCGCTCCAGGAGTTCCAGCCGCAACGGCATCGCGTCGACGGCATCCGTCATCTCGTGGTCTTCCCCATGTACACGCAGAACGGGTCGACCGACCGGCACGTCGAGGCGCTCGTGGTCGAGACGATCTGGCCCGAGTTCATCGCCGCGCTCGAGGCGGGCGACTACTCGAACAAGCTGTTCGTGAGCCTGCGCTTCGTGGACTTCACGCCGGGATACGACACGAACTCGGCGGTGCTCTTCCCCGAGACCGTCGCGATGCGCGAGGTCCCGTCGTTCACGTGGGGGGCGATCTTCCAGGATCGCGAGGCCGCGCGGTACCGTACCGTCGTGCGCGCGGCATCCGGCATCACCAAGCTCGACCTGCCCGACGACGCTGCGCGCCTGCTCGACGACCAGGAGCTCGCCGAGCGCACGTTCGTGATGTGGGACATCATCCACGACCGCACCCACATGCGCGGCGACCTGCCGTTCGACCCGTTCATGATCAAGCAGCGCATGCCGTTCTTCCTCTACTCGCTCGAGGAGCTGCGGTGCGACCTCACCGCGTTCCGCGAGTCGGTGAAGATCACCCGGGCCCTGCGCGCCGGCGCCGCCGCGGGCGAGACGCTCAGTGCCCTCGAGACCGAGACGCTGCACCACGCGACGCTCGTGCAGTATGCGGTGATCTTCGATCGCATCTTCCGGTTCGCGATCACGGGCTCGCGCGTGCGCAACTACGACGGGCTCGGCGGGCAGCTGCTCTTCGCATGGCTGCACCAGAAGGGCGTGCTCGAGTGGACGGATGTCTCGCTGAGCTTCGACTGGGACGCCGTGCCCGACGCCGTCGTGGCGCTCGGCGATGCGATCGACGAGCTGTACTGGAAGTCGATCGACCGTCCGAAGACCGCGCACTGGCTCGCGGCGTACGAACTGGTGCGCGGCGTACTCACGCCGAACCCGGCGTCGGTGTGGGCCGCCGGCCTGCCTCGCGAGGTGCTCGCCGGCCCGCCGAAGGGCTACACCGACCTCGTGATGGACGACGAGTTCCCGCTCTCGATGTTCTACGAGGCGCTCGACAAGAAGATGAAGCCCGTCATCGAGTCGACCGTCGGCATCACGGGCTCGCAGGGCGATGGCTGAGCCGGGTGTGGCCGGCCGCACGGTGCTCGTCACCGGTGCGACCGGATCGGCCGGCCGCGTCGTCGTTCGCGCCTTGCTCGAAGCGGGCGCTCGCGTGGTCGCCGTCGGCAGCGACGAAGACCGCCTCGACGCCCTCGAGGCCGAGCTGCCCGGCGCCGTCGGCGAGCGCGCCGACCTCGCCGACGGCGACGACGTGCTCGAGCTCGCGATGCGCGTGCACGCCAGGGTCGGCGACATCGACGGAGTCATCCATCTCGTCGGCGGCTGGCGCGGCGGAGGTGGCATCCCCGGCCAGAGCGACGAGGACTACCGGTTCCTCGAGCGCTCGTTCGCGGCGCTGCGGCACGTGAGCCGCGCTTTCTGGGACGACCTGCTCGCCTCCCACGCGGGTCGCATCGCGATGGTCTCCTCGACGACGGTCGCCGCTCCCACCGCGGGCGGGGCGAACTACGCCGCCGTCAAGGCCGCGAGCGAGACGTGGATGCGGTCGCTCGCTCACGGGTTCACGACGGCGGGGGCCACGGCAGGTGCGACGGCCGCGGCGGTCACGTTCCGCGTGCGCGCGCTCGCGGGGCTCGAAGGCCGGCTCGCGGCATCCGTCGTCGACCTGTGGCGAGCGGATGCCGCGACGCTCAACGGAACCGTGACGGAGCTCACCGCCTGACCCGGGAGTCGTCGCGGCGGCTCAGCTCGCGCCGGCCGCAACGTGCACGGCGTAGCCCCAGCAGCCGGCGTCCTCCCAGCGGTAGTCGGCGCCCGTTCCGGTATTGCCGTCGAGCGCGAGCTCCCAAGCGGCGGCCTGCGCGTCGGTGAGGCCGGCCGGCATGCCGGGGTGGGTGCCGGCCGACGGGTCGTTGTTCCACCATTCCCACATCACGTAGCCCTGGCCGGCTTCGGCCATGCAGTCGCGCACGACCTGCTGGAACGCGCGCCACGCCTCCTGTTCGGCCGCGGTCGGTGCCGCGGTGGCATCGGGGGTGGCATCGGGGCTCGGCGCGCCGTCGGGACCGGGCGTGGGAGTCGGAGTGGGAGTCGGGGTGGGAGTCGGCTCCGGCGTCGGAGTGGGAGTCGGCTCGGGAGTCGGGGCCGGGGCCGGCGTCGGCTCCGGAGCCGGCGCGGGGCTCGGCGGTGTGTTCGCGTCGGAGCCCGCCTCGTCGACGGGCGCAGGCGCGCCGGGAGCAGCCCCGCCGTCATCGCCCTCGACGACGCCGAACCTGTCGGGCCCCCCGGGAGGCGGCTGCACGTAGCGGGCGTCTTCACGGATCGGGGCGCCCGTCGTGGCGGCGGCGACGCCCATGAACACCGCGCCGATGAGCAGGGCCACCGAGGCGACGCTCGCCAGCATGACCTTTCGCACCGCGCACCCCCAGCTCGCCTGCACCGCTCAGCCCCTCGGCCTTCCGGCGTGTCCGGTCATGTTACACGTCCGACCCGCGAACGGGGGCCTTGACGATGACGCGGAGGTGAACGGCGACGGTCAGGAGGGTGACGCGGGCGGCACCCCTGGAGCGGCATCGGGTGCGGCATCCGGTTCGGGTGCGGCATCGGCTTCGGGCTCGGGCGCGACGCCGGTCGAGACATCCGACGCCGACCCCTGTCGCCGGCTCGCGATCAGGAACGGCACCGCGAGCACGTCGACGAGGCCGCCGATCAGGAGCGATCCCGGGTAGCCGTAGACGTCGGCGGAGCGCCCCAGCGCAGGCTGGATCACGACACCGCCCGCGCTGCCGAGCAGCGAGTCGAACGAGAGCACCGTCGCGCGCTGGGTCGACGGGATCATGTCGTTCAGGTAGGCCTGCCGCACCGGGCCGGCTGCGGCGAACACGAGGCCCCACAGGGCGAGCAGCACGATCGCGACCCAGAAGCTGCGGTTCAGGCCCAGCACCACGAGGATCGTCGCGCTCGACATGGTGGCGATGATGATCGTCGTGGTGCGCTTGCGGAACAACCGGCGCACGCTCGGTGCGAGCCATCCGCCCGCGATCTGCGCGCCGGCGACGATCGCGGCGGCGAGGCCGGCGATCGAGTAGGCGTCCTTGTCTCCCCAGAGCTCGAGCAGGTACGGCTGAAGTGCGTAGAACACGTAGATGCCGACACCCGCGCTGAAGCACGAGGCGAGCATCACGTAGCGCACGGGCGGGTTGCCGAGCCCGTACCTGACGGATGCGTTGAACACCTGGCGAGTCGCCTGCAGCGGATGGGCCCGCCCGGCGGGCGTGAATCCGAGGTCTCTCATGACGACGGCGGCGACGATGAACATCACGATGAGAATGCCCGCGCGCACGAGGAACGGCACCCCGAGGTCGGTCAACTGCGCGAGCACGCCGCCGAGCACCGAGCCGCCGAGCATGGCCGCCCCGGATGCCGCCTGGCCGCGTCCGAACACCTGCTCGAGGCTGCCGCGGTAACCGGTCGCGTGCAGCGCGTCGACGAGCCACGCCTCGACCGCGCCCGAGAAGAACGTGAAGCCGAGCCCGAGCAGCACCGAGACGACCGCCCAGGCCCAGAACGGCGCCGACACAACCCACATCAGGTAGTACAGGAAGGTCGTGACGGAGAGGGTCACGGTGCCGAGCAGGTACGACACGCGCCGGCCCCAGGTGTCGGCGACCACGCCCGTCGGCACCTCGAAGAGCACCATGCCGGCGGTGAAGAACGCATTGGCGGCGAACGCCTCGAGATTCGTGAGGCCGGCATCGAGGAGGAACAGCGTGTTGATTCCCCAGATGAAGGATGCCGCGAGGGTGTTGCCGACGAGCAGCGTGAAGTAGATCGTCTGCACGCGGCGGGCGGCCGGGTTGGGTGCGACAGGCGTGACGGACCGGCTCGTGCGCTGCCCCCGACGACTCATGGGTTCATCTTCCTCGACTCGGCGCCCCATGCCAAGAGACACGGCGCGCGGCGCTGCCAACGTTCGCGCCCATCACACGAACGCCGAGTGTTGCGCCCAGCGGGCCGCACGGGCACCGATATTCTCCGGGCATGGTGCGCTTCCTGATCCGCGTGGCGATCTTCCTCGGAACCGCCGCCCTCGGACTCCTCGTCGCATGGATCCTCCTGCCCGGCTTCGACATCGAGTGGGCGGGCTTCCTCGTCGCGATGATCGTGTTCGCGATCGCGCAGTCGCTGCTGAGTCCCCTCGTCTCGAAGCTCGCCGCGCGGCACGCGCCGGCCGTGCTCGGCGGCGTCGGGCTCATCTCGACGTTCATCTCCCTGTTGCTCGCGACGGTCATCGCGAACGGGCTGCGCATCGACGGGCTGCTCACATGGGTGCTCGCCACCGTCATCGTCTGGCTCGTCACGGCGCTCGGCACCTGGCTGCTGCCGCTGATCTTCCTGAAGGACCGGCCGCGGGAGCAACGCAGGGCGCGAGCCTGAACCGAGCGGATGCCGCCGATCTCCGCCGCGCGACGGATCCGGGCCGAGCCCCCCTCTCGATCGCGTGGAGAGATGACCGAGACCGTCGCGCGGCGAGCTGACGCGCGCTGCTCCTGCTGTTCGTGCTGCCTGCACGCCCCGGCAAGCTGACACGCACTGTGCGTGCCGTTACGTGCCTGCTAGTCGAGGCCGATGTCCTGCACGGGCGAAGTGCGCTCGCTCGGGGTATCGCCCGTGTTGACGGTGCCCTGCGGCTCGATGAGCATCGCCGAGACCTCGCCGTCGGCTCGCGGGCAGTGCTCGACGCCGCGCGGCACGACGTACACGTCGTTCGGTCCGAGCTCGACGTCGCCGTCGCGAAGCTGGATGGTGAGGCGGCCCGAGATCACGAGGAAGAGCTCGTCGGTGTCGGGATGCGTGTGCCAGGTGAACTCGCCCTGCGCCTTGAAGACCTTCACGTCGTAGTCGTTCACGGTCACGAGCCGGCGCGGAGCCCAGTGCTCGGTGAATGAGTCGAGGGCGGCAGTGAGGTTTCGCACGTCGGACGTCATGCTCCCATTCTGCGTCGAGCGTTGACGGTGGGGGTTGACGGCGCCGGCATCCCGACGTATGTTTAAGGAAATCCTTACGTAAGGAGTTGCTTACCTTGGTCGATTCGCCCGACGAGCTCAGTCGCGTGTTCCAGGCGCTCGCCGACCCGACGAGGCGCGAGATCCTCTCGCGCCTCCGCGACGGATCGATGACCGTCGGCGCACTCGCCGAGCCCTTCGCGATGAGCCGGCCCGCGATCTCGCAGCACCTCAACGTGCTCGAGCGGGCGGGCCTCATCGAGCGCACCGCCTCGGCGCAGTGGCGCACGTGCACCATCCGCACTGAGCCGCTCGACGAGGCATCCGCCTGGGTCGATCGCCACCGTGGCGAGTGGACCGAGCGCTTCGACCTGCTCGACGAGCGACTCCGCGAACTGAAAGGGAAGACGGATGCCTGAGCAGACCGCCACCGGCGAGAAGCAGTTCACCATCACGCGTGTGTTCGATGCGCCCCGCGAGACCATCTGGCGCGCATGGACAGACCCCGACGAGGCCGCAACCTGGTGGCACCCTCGGGGGGTCACCACTCCGCGCGAGTCGGTCGAGATCGATGTGCGCCCCGGAGGCCGCTACCGCTACACGATGATCGCGCCCGACGGCACCGAGTACCCGACCGCCGGGGTCTACCGCGAGGTCGTCGAGCCCGAGCGACTCGTCTTCACCTGGGGCTCCCCCGGCGATGCCGACGATGCGGCACCGCTCATCACGGTGACGCTCGCCGACCTCGGCGACCGAACGGAGATGACCTTCCACCTCGACGGCATCGCGGGCGTGCCCGGCGACGACAACGTCTACGACGGCTGGGCGAGCGCCTTCGACGTGCTCGACGAGCGACTCGGCGCTGGAGGGCAGCGCTGATGGGCCGCCTCATCGTCGAGCAGGTGGTCACCGCCGACGGCTACGCGGCCGACCCCGAGGGCGGCATCGAGTTCTTCGAGGCGCTCGTGCGCCCCGGCGAGAACGGCGAGGTCGACCTCAACGACGCGGAGCAGCTCGACTACGTCTCGCAGGCCGACGCGATCCTCTTCGGCGCCACGACCTACCGGATGTTCGCCGACTACTGGCCGGAGGTCGACCCGAAGGTCGAGCAGGTCGCCGAGCTCATCAGCCGGCTGCCGAAGCTCGTGGTCTCGAACACGCTGGCGGAAGCACCATGGGGCGATGGGCAGATCGAGATCCTCCGCGGCGACGGTGCCGACGCGGCCAGAGCCCTGAAGGAGCGCTACGACGCCGTCATCGTGTGGGGAAGCCTCACGCTCGCCGACGCGCTGCTTCGCGCGGGACTCGTCGACGAGCTGCACCTGCGCATCGTGCCGGCGCTGCTCGGCGACGGCCGCTCGTTCACCCCGGCCGACGTCGGCGACCGCCGGCTCGAGCTCGACCACGTCGAGGCGAGGCCGGGCGGCGTCGTCAGCCTCCGCTACCTCGTGCGCTGAGCTGCCTCGGTGCCGGATGCCTCGGTGTCGGATGCCTCGGTGCCGGAAGCCTCGATGCCGGATGCCTCGATGCCGGATGCCTCGGTGCCGGATGCCTCGGTCGCGGCATCCGACGGCGCCTCGCCCTGGTACTCCGCCGACAGGAGCCGGTAGGAGCGCGTGCGGAAGGCGATGAGGGCGAAGGCGACGAGGGCGAGTCCGGCGAAGAGGAACACCAGCGCGATGCCGCGAGCGTCACCTTCGCCGAGGAGCCGTCCCCACGTCGCCTGCCCGCCCTCCGACTCCATGTAGGGGATGATCCAGAACTGCGCGATGGGGGCGATCAGGAACGCCGTGATCGGCGCGGCCGCCGCCTCGAAGGCCTGCGCGAAGCCGAAGACACGACCCTGGCGACGGAACGGCACGACCTTCTGGATGACGGTCTGCTCGGCGGCCTCCACCGCAGGGATGAGGGCCATGTAGGCCCAGATCCCGATCGCGTAGAGCAGCCACCATTCGCGGATCGTGAAGAGCGCACCGATCAATCCCATGGCGACGACCACGAGCAGCATCGTGCGGATCGGGTTTCGTCCGAGGCCCCATTTCGCGATCGCGATGCCGCCGAGGATGAACCCCGTGGAGGCGACGCCGAACACGACGCCCCACGCCTCGACCGGGAAGAGCGTCAAGCCGTACGGGTCCATGAGCGCGATGTAGGCGCCGCCGATGAGGTTGTTGAACGTGGAGAACAGGATGAGGGCGAAGAGCCCCGGCGCAGAGCGGATCGCGGAGATGCTGCCCCGCAGGTCCACCGCCGGGGGCCGCCCGCCTTCGGCGACCGGATGTTCCTCGGGAATGCGCACGAACAGCAGGTGCACGAGCGCCACCAGGGTCGCCGCGATCGCGATCGCGAGGGTCCAGCCCATGCCGACGAAGCCGATCGCGAGCCCGCTGAACACGCTCGTGACGATGAACGCGAGCCCCTGCACCGTGCCGACCATGCCGTTCGCGTTCGCGTGCCGCTCCTCGGGCACGAGCAGCGTGACCGTCGTCGACAGCGCGATGTTGCGCATGTTCTCGACGACCGAGCCGAACAGGATGACGCCGGCGAACACCCAGAACCAGGGCCCGCCCAGATCGACGAGGGCGGACTCGGGCTGCGCGAGGTACAGGAGGCCGGCCGCGACGAACGCGATGAGGGTGATCACGCTCGAGAGCACCATGACCCGATGCTTGCGGTGGCGGTCGACGATGGTGCCGAAGAGGATCGAGAAGACGGCGATGAGGAGCATGTACGCGCCGCCGATGATGCCCGTCGCGAGCACCGAGCGGGTCTCGAGGTACACCCAGAACGTGAGCGCGAACCAGAGGAAGCTCGTCGTGACGTTCGCGATCATCGTGTTCGCGAGCACGTGGAGGAACATCCGCATGCCGCCCGGCGGTGGCGACACGCCGACAGTCGGCGTCGGCTTCGATGTCGGCACTTCCCCCGCCTCGGATCCGTCGAATCCGTTCGTCACCGTGCGATCGTACCCAGCGGCGGCGACATCCGAAAGCCCCTCCGCCGCACGACGGAGCACGAGAACCCGTCGTGCGACGGATGCCTCGGCCATGCGGCATCCGTAGCGTGGAGCCATGCTCGAACTCCATGACGTCAGCAAGCGCTACGGCGACCGGCCGGCCCTCGATGCGGTGAGCTTCACCGTCGGCGACGGTCGCCTCACGGGATTCGTCGGCGGCAACGGCGCCGGGTTCGCGGGTGAAGCTGGCCGAGGCGCTGCGCGGCTGAGCGGATGCCGCGGCGGCGCCCGGCCGCTGCGAACGCGTCACTTCCCGCCACGTCGGGCGCCCATGGGCGCTCGGGCGGTCGGAATGTGACGCGCTCGGTGCGGATGCCGGCGGGTGCTCGCGGCATCCGCCCGCCCGATCCGGCACAGAGCCGTACCCGCATGCTGGCGGCGGCGCCCGGCCACTGGCAGGATGCGGGTCATGGCCGGAAAGCTGCCACACGGCGGGCGTGTTGTGCTCGCGGTTTCCGCGATCACAGGATCTGTGGCGCTCACGGTCGCGGCGGGCATCTCAGGCGCCGCCTCCGGATCGCCGCCATGGGCGATCGTCATCGACCTCGGAGTCGGTTTCGCTTTCCTCCTCGCCGCAGCCACGGCGATCGCCCCGCCGCTGCCGCGCCTGCTGGCAGCGGCGGTCGGCGTGCTCTGGCTCCTCGGGTCGATCGCGCCGGACCTCGGCGCCGCGCACCGCACCGCACTCGCCATCTGCCTGCTCGTCTTTCCTGCCGCGCGGATCTCAGGGGTGATCCCGTGGGCGCTCGTCGCGCTCTCGCTTCCGATCGCGACCGGTCTCGTGCCCCAACTCCTGGTCGCCGGCGTCTTCGCGGCGGTCGCAGCGACCAGGATCGCTTATGGGGAACCCCCCGGGCAGCGCGGACGTCGCCGCGGACTCAGCGGGCCGACCACGGCATCGGTCGGCGGAGCGATCGCGATCGCCCTCTCTGCGGCAGCGGCGTCGATCGTGCCGCGACCACTCGACTCGGTCACCGTGCTCCTCCTGTATGAGGCCGCGTTGCTGAGCGTCGCCACAGCGCTCGTCACGTCCACTCGCCTGCGACAGTTCCGGACTGCCGACCTCCCGGATGTGCTCCTCGCGACCGGCGGGGTCGGCGTCGCGGGGCTCTCTTCGATCCTCCGCCACGTGCTGCGCGATCCGGATCTGCGGATCATGGCGGTGGATGGAGAAGCCGATCCAGCCGAGCTCGATCCCGACGCGCCGAAGCCGGCCAGGCTCGAGCGGATCGAGGTGCGGGACGGCGTGGAGCGGATCGGCACGCTTGTGCACCGACCGGGCAGCATCCCTGACGAACGCACTGCCAGGTCGATCCTCGAGGCCGCACGCCTGACCGTCGTCCACGAACGGACGACGGTCGAGCTCGAACGCCAGCGGGCCGCACTCGCCGCCGCCCAGGAGCGTATCGGCGTGGCGGCCGAGCGGCGTCGGCACGACCTCGCGTCGCGATTGCGCGGCGGGGTCCTGGCGCCGCTCGACGAGGCCCGAGCTGCAGTGGCGAGCGCGAGGCGCCGCGCCGGTTCTGAGGACTCGAAGAGCGCGCTCGCAGTCGTCGCCGAGCAGCTCGCCGGCACGGAGCGCGAGGTCCGCGGGATCGTCGACGGCTCGCTACGGGAACTGGGCGGTGGACGCCTCCACGGCGTGCTGCGATCGCTTGCTGCCCGGCACGCGACGGTAGAGCTGTTCGTCGGTCCCGACGCGATCGGCGACGCCGAGACGGAGGCGGCGCTTCGATTCGTCGCCTCCGAGCTTGTGACGAATGCGCTCAAGCACGCGTCCGCTCAACGGGTATTGGTGCGTCTGGCGCTCCTCGACGGGCAACTCGTGCTGACTGTTTCGGACGACGGCGCCGGCGGCGCCGATCCGGATGGATCGGGGCTCACCGGCCTCGCCGGCCGTGTCCGGTCGCGAGGCGGGCGCCTGATCGTGAACAGCCCCGCGGGAGCCGGCACGACGGCAACGGCATCGATACCGGTCAGCCGACCTTCGCCCACGGCTCGATGACCAGCAGTTCGTCGATCACCGGTTCACCGACATCCGTGAACGTGAGCGTCTCGCCTTGGAGCTGCCAGCCGACCGTCTTCGTCGGATGAGAATGGCACGACCCGCACCCGGCGAGGCGATCGTGCACGGCGGCGTCGTAGACGAACCGCACGATCCGCTCGTCGCCGCGCAGGTACCCCGCTTCGAGCACATTGGCGTACTCGGCTTCAGACGCGTACGTGGAGTGCCCGCAGTCCGTGCCCGGGAGCGCGTTCGGCTGGCACGTGTATGCGTATGTGCCAGCGTCGACGGTGATCGTCCAGGTGCCGGTATACCCGTTCGAGTTGCTCACGCCGGCGGCGTTCAGATCATCAAGGGTCACATCGGTGCGGTAGATGCCGTCGGGAATCAACGCGAACGCGACATCGTCATCGGACAAGGCGCCGCTGCCTCCTTCGCCACAGCCGGCTGGAATCACCGGAATATACGGTGCGGGATGCTGTTGCGCCACCTTCCTGACCTCATCGAGCAGCGCACGCTCGGCGGGGTCGGCGGCAATCGCGTCGATCACCGGCTGCACCCGTTCGCGAAGCGCTGCGATGGCGTCGTCGGAAGCCGCTACGAAACGCACGCCTGCACTGCACGCCACCTCCGCGAACTCGGACTCGTCGTAGTCGCCGGCGACGGCGGCACCCACGCCGATGCGTGCCGCCTGCTCGATCCACCCTCGCTGCTCGTCGGAGAGCGACTCGAAGCGCTCCCGATTCAGCGACAACACCACGAGCTTCGGCCAGAGGACGACGTTCGCCGTGACATTGGGAAGTGCATCCCCTCCGACGAGCGAGCCGATGCCAAGACCCAGTTCGGCGCCGTCGAGCTCGCCTGCTTCGACGCGCTCGCGCCAGTCGAGCCCGGCTGAGACCGGTTCACCTCCGAGCGCGGTGATCGCTTCGGACTGGACCGGAGAGTTGTACGAGCGGAAGCGCACACCTTCCCAGTCGGATGGCTCGGCCAGCGGCTCTGTGGAGAACGGCCTGCGCAGCTCGCTGATCGTCGTGCCGAGCCCGATGATCGGGGTGCTGTCGAGCGTAGCCAGAAGCTGTTCACCCGCCGGACCGTCGATGACGGCGCCCAGCGCCTCGTAGTTCGTCAGTGTCAGCGGTGCCTCGATCGCCTTCATCCCGGTGAAGCCGGCGGCCGCGAACGCCCGGGTCGACGGCCAACCACCATCGAGATCGCCGTCGGCGATCGCCCGAACGAGGTCGGACTCCGCGTCTGCGCGGCCCTCGCCGTACTCCCACGCGATCTCGACCTCGATCCGGCCGTCGGAGACCTCGCTGAGCGCCTCGACGAATGCCGCCTGTCCGTGCTGGATGCCGGTCGGATCGAGTCCGCCGTCAATCGTGGCAAGACGGAGCACCAGCGTCTCCGAGCCCGCCTTGTCGGCACCGGCAGCACATCCCGCCAGCAGCATCGCCACTGCGAGCACAGCCGAACCGCGCGCTGTCTTCGACATGATGACCTCCATTGTCCCGCGTGATGCGACCAGTGTCGGCCTCGAACTGCCACTGCGGCAGCGGGTTTCCACGGTATGCGCCCGGGGAAAACACGGGTGTCCGGTCCCGTCCGGTCACCACCCCGGTACGATCGCTGCCATGACCCAAGCTCTCGGGGTCCCTCACTCGTTCGCCGCGGTGACGCAAGGTCGAGCCGCCGCGGTTGTCGCGACGATCGCAGCAGTCTCGACCGCGGCCGTCTCGGTGCTGAGCGGCCTCGGCGTGGCCGTCCGCGTGGATGAGCCGGTGATGGTCGCCGCGCACTTCTCGGCGGTGGTGCTGTTGGCGATCGACGCGTGGCTGCTCTCCGCTCGCCGGTCCGTCGCCGCAGCCGGCGTCGCGATCGTCGCTGCGGTCGGCACAGCCACCGCGTGCGCATCAGTGCTCGCGTTCCCCGATCGGCTGCAGGCGATCCTCGCGAGCACCCTGCCGGTCGCGGTTGCGGGAGCCGGCAGCGTCGCCCTCGGCTGGCGGGGCCCTGTGGGACGCGCGTGGTGGCTGGTTGCCGTGCCATCGCTCGCTGCGGCAGGGATCCTCGCCCTGGGATTCGACCCCCTCCGCGAACCACGCTGCCTTCACGGCTGCGTCGACGCGCCGGCCCTGCTCGCCGATCTCCTCTCGACCCGCTTCGCGCTCGCTGCTGCCAGCATCCTCACCAGCGCCGCGGTCGTCGGCCTCGCCATCGTCGCGATTCGACGCGGACGGAGCGCGGCGCCGATCGTGGTCCTAGCGGGGGCGAGTGCCTGCGCCGCCGCCATCGCGATCTCGGCGACATGGCGCGTCGTGCGCTGGGACGCCAGGCCGATGGAGCTCTCGCCGGTCGACCTCCCGACTGCAGGAATGCTCGCAATCGGGCTCGCCGTCCTCGCCGCGGTTCTCGTCGAGGCACGTAAGGGCGCTGCCGCCGTGCGCCTCGCCCGGGGTCTCACCCATGCCGGCGTGGCGCCGCTGACCTCAGCGCACTTCGCGGTGCCCGGCGAGGGCCGCTGGGTCGACGCAACCGGGCGAGCGGTCCATGACAGTGAGGACGCCCTCATCATCGAGAGCGGCGGTGTCCCGATCGCACGGATCGCGGCACCGGGCCGCGACGTGTCCGACGCGGCATCGCAGTTCGGCGCGTCGGGGCTGCTCGCGCTCCGCAACGCGCAACTCGCAGCCGTTGCCCGAGCCCGCGTGGCGGAACTCCGGGCGTCGCAACGCCGGATCGTGGAGATCGCCGACGCCGAGGGCCGCCGAATCGAACGCGACCTCCACGACGGGGCACAGCAGCGGCTCGTGAGTTCGATGCTCTACTTGGCCGTCGCCCGCAGGACGGACCCGGAACTCGGCGAGCTCGCCGAGGCGGAACGGGCGATCCGTACGGCGCTCGAGCAGTTGCGGGCGATCGCCCACGGGCTGGCCCCCGAGGTTCTCCGTACCGAGGGGGTCTGGGCGGCGGTCGAAGAACTCGCCGCCGGGGCGTCGGTCCCGGTCGAACTGCACGTACCGACCGAGCGGCCGGGCGACGACGACGCCGGCGCCGTGCTGCACTTCGGCGTCTCGACGACGGTCGACCTCGCGACGCGAGCGTCAGCGGAGCGCGTGGTCATCACGGGCGGCGTGCGCGACGGCGCGCTGTACGCCGTCGTCGACGTGGCCGGGCCGCGGCTCGCACCGGAGGAGACCACGGACGCCGCCGATCGCATCGGCGCCCTCGGCGGGCGACTCTCGGTCAGCGAGACCGAGGTCGGCACACGAATCACGATGGAGGTGCCATGCGCGTCGTGATCGCCGACGACGTGATGCTCGTCCGCAGCGGCCTCGCCCTCCTCCTCGGCACGGCAGGGGTCGACGTCGTCGGCGAGGCCGAGGATGCCGCATCGCTCATGCGGCTCGTCGAGCGGGAACATCCGGATGTCGCGATCGTCGACATCCGCATGCCACCGACCCACACCGACGAGGGCCTCGTCGCCGCGCGACGCATCCGCGAGCGGTTCCCCGCTACCGCGGTCGTGCTCCTCAGCCAGCATCTCGAGCCGCGCTACGCCGAGCGAGTGCTCACCGAGCAACCGGAGCGGCTCGGCTATCTGCTGAAGGAACGCGTCTCCGACATCGCGGTGCTCGTGGACGCCCTTCGCCGGGTCATCGCCGGCGAGTGCGTGCTGGACCCCTCGATCGTGTCGCGCCTGATGCGCCGGAGACGGCAGGACTCGCCGCTGGATCGGCTGTCGACCCGAGAGCGCGAGGTGCTCGCGGCCATGGCCGAAGGCCGCTCGAACGCCGGCATCGCGCACGCCCTGTTCATCAGCGACCGGACGGTCGAGTCCATGTGCGCACAGATCTTCTCCAAGCTCGGACTCGCGCCTTCCGCCGACGACAACCGCCGGGTGCTCGCCGTACTGGAGGCATTGCGCTCCTGACGGGTGGGAGGATGGTTCGGTGACCGAGCAGCTCCATGACACCGCCGTGCGCGGCTTCGCCTCCGACAACTACTCCGGCGTGCACCCCGAGATCCTCACGGCGATCGCCACGGCGAACGGCGGGCACCAGGTGGCCTACGGCGAAGACGTCTACACCGACCGACTGCAGGAGGTGTTCGCGCAGCACTTCGGCGAGGGCGTCGAGGTCTTCCCCGTCTTCAATGGCACGGGCGCGAACGTCACCGGACTCCAGTCGATGCTGCCCCGCTGGGGCGCGGTCATCAGCGCGACCACCGCCCACATCAACTCCGACGAGGGCGGGGCGCCCGAGCGGGTCGGCGGCATCAAGCTGCTCACCGTGCCGACCCCCGACGGCAAGCTCACCCCCGAGCTCATCGACCGTGAGGCGTGGGGCTGGGGCGACGAGCACCGTGCGCAGCCGCTCGTCGTGTCGATCACGCAGACCACCGAGCTCGGCACGGCCTACACGGCCGACGAGGTCCGCACGATCGCCGACCACGCGCACGAGCGCGGCATGAAGCTGCACATGGACGGCGCCCGGGCGTCGAACGCCGCGGCATCCCTCGATCTGCCGCTGCGCGCCTTCACGCGCGACGCCGGCGTCGACGTGCTGAGCTTCGGCGGCACCAAGAACGGGGCGCTCGGCGCCGAGGCGATCGTGGTGCTGAACCCCGAGGCGTCCGAGGGCCTGAAGTTCCTGCGCAAGCTCAACATGCAGCTCGCGTCGAAGATGCGCTTCGTCTCGGCGCAGCTCATCACGCTGCTCGAGGGCGACCTCTGGCTCGAGAGCGCCGGGCACGCGAACGCGATGGCGCGGCGCCTGCGCGACGCGCTCGATGCGGGCATCGCCGCCGGCGAACTGCCTGGTCTCGGGTTCACGCAGGAGACCCAGTCGAACGGCGTGTTCGCGACGCTGCCGGCGGGGGTTGCCGACCGCCTTCGCGACCGTGGCTTCCGGTTCTACGACTGGGATGCCGCGAAGGGCGAGGTGCGCTGGATGTGCTCGTTCGACACGAGCGAGGCGGACATCGACGCGTTCGTCGCGGGCATCCGCGAGGAGCTCGCGCGCGCGTAGGGCGGCTTGGGCAAAGCCCGCGAACAGGCACCTTGCCTGAGAGTATGCAGATACATGGAATAGCGGATGCCGCGCAGCGTTGCAGCACGCGGGACGACGGCGCCCCGGCATCCGTTCATCCCCCATGAAAGCTGTGTTCGCATGACCCTCATCACCGACGTCACCTCCCGGAACGCCCAGACCGACGCCCCGCTCATCACCCCGCTCGTCGAGCGCTGGAGCCCGCGCGCCTACGACCCGACCGCCGAGGTCTCGACCGATGTGCTGCGTACGATCCTCGAGGCCGCCCGCTGGGCGCCGTCGGCGAACAACACCCAGCCGTGGCGCTTCATCGTCGCGCGGCGCGGCACCGACGCGTTCGCCACGGCGCACGACGCGATGGCGGGCTTCAACAAGGCGTGGGCCGACTCGGCCGCCGTGCTCATCGTCAACGTCGCCGAGATCATCGACCCCGAGGGCAAGGCGCGCCCGTGGGCCCGGTACGACCTCGGACAGGCCGTCGCCCACCTCACCGTGCAGGCGCAGCACGAGGGCCTGCACACCCACCAGCTCGGCGGGTTCGACGCCGCGAGGCTCCACACCGCGTTCGGCCTCGACGCGAGCCTCGAGGTCGTCTCGATGACCGCGATCGGCGTGCTCGGCGACGTCGACACCCTGCCCGACGCACTGCGCGAGCGCGAGGTCGCACCGCGCCTGCGCAAGCCGCTCGGGGAGCTCGTGCTCGCCGGCGAGTAGTCGCCGGGCGGGCTCTGACCGCCCGCCCTCACCCGCCTGACCCCGTGCACAACTCCGGAGCTCCCTGCGACACGCCGTCCCTTCGCGCCGCGAGCGCGGCGTGTCGCCGCCCTCATCCGGACTTGTGCACGGGCGCCACGACACGTCATGGCCCCCATGCACAACCCAACGGGGCCGGCCTCCGAGGAGACCGGCCCGTCAGGGTGCGTCAGCGGATGCCGCGGATCAGCGTCCGATCGCGGTGAGCGCGTTCACGATGCCGTCGCCGAAGAAGCCGTTCTTCGTCGGCCCGCCCTCGCACGTGTGCGTCGCCGTCGCGGTCGCGCCGCTCGGCAGGTGCCGCACGTAGGTGAACTCCGCGGGAACCGGGCACGCCGTGTCGACGGCCGTCGAGAACAGGATCGACTCCGTCTTCGCGGGCGACAGGGTCCTGCCGCCGTGCACCTTGTCGGACTTGCCGTACTGCCCCACGATGAGCGCGGCGACACCGGCAGCGTGCGGGGAGGCCATCGACGTTCCCTGCAGGTACTGGTAGTACGCGCACGTCTCGCCCGAGGCGTCGCAGCTCTTCACGGCCCACGGAACGATGACGTCACCGTTCTCGTCGATCGCGCCCTCTTCCGCGGCGAGCGCGGCCGGGAACGCGGCGAGGATGCCGCCTGGGTACTGGCGCGTGCCCTCCGCGTTGTCGTACACATCGCCGCCCGGGGCGGCGACATCCACGTAGCCGTTGCCGTAGTCGGAGTAGTACGCCTTGCGGCCGCTCTGGCCGGTGCTGCTCACCGAGATCACTCCGTCACCCTCGCTCGGCATCGAGATGCACGAAGCCGGGTCGAGGAGGTCGCGCGTGTAGGCGACCTCGCCGGGCTCGCTCGCGAAGTCGGGGCTCGAGGAGTCGGAGAGCACCTTCGTGTAGTCCGACGCGCCGTTGCCGGCTGCCGACACGAGCGTGACGCCGTGGCCGCGCGCGTAGTCGAGGGCGCGCTGCATGGCGGTGACGATCACCTGCTGCTCGGCCTGGTCCTCAGCCGAGTCCGCGGGGTGCGACGCGCAGTTGAACAGCCACGGGTCGACGTAGTAGCTCATGTTCACGACGTCGATGCCGACGTCACCGGCGTAGGTGAGCGCGTCGACGGATGCCTGCAGGAAGAAGTAGCCCGAGTCCTGGCCGGCGCGCAGGTTCACGAGGGTCACGCCGGGCGCGACGCCTGCGATGCCGATGCCGTTGATGGGTGAGCCGATGGTCGACGCGACGTGCGTGCCGTGCCCGTTCTCATCGACGTCGGCGGCGTCTTCGCACGACTGGTCGGGCTCATCGGCGCACGGGCCGTCGATCGGGTCGCCGTTCGCGTCCACCTCGACGTCGACCGTGAAGTTGCGGCTCAGCTCGGCGTCGAAGTTCGGCGCGATGTCGGGGTGCGAGCCGTCGACGCCCGTGTCGAGGATGCCGACGAGCACGCCTTCGGTCTTGTCGTAGCGGTACGAGCCGTCGACCGTCGCACCGATCGCCTGCATGTCCCACTGGAGCCCGGCGAGCGGCTCGGCGACCGGCTTCTTCGCCGGTCCCGTCGCAGTGCTCGCGCCGGCGGATGCCCTTGCCTCCGCGCCGCGGAGGTCGGCTTTCGCCGCGTCGAACTTCTCGGCGGCCCCTGCACCCTTCTGCGCCTCGGGCACGTCGGCGATCACGCGATTGAGGGCCGTGCCCTCGATCACGGACTGGGCGGCTGCTTCGGCAGCGAAGTCCGCCTCGGTCGTGACGACCGTCGCGACGCCCACCTCGGTGTTCTCGCTGACGATCGTGCCGCCGGCGGCCTCGACCGCGGCTCGTGTCGCCGAGGCGGAGGCGCCCTCGGCGAAGAGCACGACGTACTGCTGCTCGCCCGTCACCCCGCCTTCAGCTGAAGTGCTCGCACCGGCCGGCGCGGCGACGAGCGCCGTCAGGGCCAGTGCGAGGGTGGATGTCGCGGCTATCGATCTGAATCTGGGCATCGGTGTCCAATCGGTGGGCGGTCAATGAGCGCGATCCTTCCACGCCCCGTGAAGGAGGGACAAGGGACGCTCGCAAGCCACCGTCGAATCCGCGCCGCCGTGCGTGGAAGCGGCGCGATCTTGCGCCGCATGACCGAATCTTGCGCGCGCGGGCGCAGCTCGACGTGCCGCTGATCGATCGGGCGTCAGGGTCGCAGCAGCACCTTGATCGCCCGGCGCTCGTCCATCGCGGCGTACGCCTCGGCGGCCTCGCTGAGCGGCAGTTCGAGGTCGAACACCCGGCCGGGCTCGATCGCGCCCGAGAGCACGTCGGGCAGCAGCTCCTCGATGTAGCCGCGCACGGGCGCGACGCCGCCGTTGACGCCGACGTTGCGATCGAACAGGGTGCGCACCGGCAATTCGGGCCCTCCGTTCGGCACGCCGACATAGCCCACCATGCCACCCGGGCGAGTCGAGCGGATCGCCTGGTCCATCGACTCCTTCGTGCCGACGCACTCGAGCACCTGGTCGGCGCCGATGCCGCCGGTGAGCTCGCGCACCCGGGCGATGCCCTCGTCGCCGCGCTCCTCGACGATGTGGGTCGCGCCGAACGCGAGCGCGAGCGCCTGACGCTCGGGATGCCGCGACATCGCGATGATCGTCGATGCCCCGAGCCGCTTCGCCGCGATGATCGCGCACAGCCCGACGGCACCATCGCCGACGACGGCGACCGTGTCTCCCTCGGCGACGCCGGCCGACACCGCGGCATGGTGGCCGGTGCCCATCACGTCGCTGAGGGTCAGCAGCCCCGGCACCAGCTCATCGGGGATCGGGCCCGGCACCACCACGAGCGTGCCGTCGGCGAGCGGCACCCGCACTCGTTCGCCCTGGCCGGCGTCGGCGAAGGCGCCCTGCCGGTCGTTGCCTCCCCACCAGCCGCCGCCCAGGCACGAGGTGCTCACGCCGTTGCGGCAGTTCGCGCACGTGTTGTCGCACACGTAGAAGGGGGCGATCACGAAGTCGCCGACCGCGACGTGCGCGACATCCGGCCCGATCTCCTCCACGACCCCGACGAACTCGTGCCCGATGCGGTGCGGCTCGCGGGTCGGCGTGACTCCGCGGTAGGGCCAGAGGTCGGAGCCGCAGACACAGGCGGCGACGACCTTCACGATCGCATCGGGGCCCGTGGAGAGCACGGGGTCGGGCACGGTCTCGACGCGGATGTCACGTTCGGCGTGAATGAGGGTCGCAAGCATGTCTCCGAGCCTACGCGCGCCGTGAACTGCGGATTCAACGGCTGCCGCCGGACACCAGCAATTTAAATGAGGGACTCTCATCTTGGGTCGGATCGGAGTAACGTGCGCGGTGTGCGCCCACGACCCGAGTGGACGTCCGATCGGGCGGGAGGCCCTCATGAACCGCACACCCATCGCCGCGGGATTCGCCGCGGCATCCGCCCTTGCTCTGCTGGTTGCGGCGCCGGCGTTCGCCGCCACGCCGATCATCGACCACTGGAGCGACCACATCGAGCACATCGAACAGGTCGAACACGCACCCGACTGGTGTCCGGACGTTCCGTTCGACGTCCTGTACACCGAGGATTCCCACGGAACGTTCCGCTTCGTGCAGCACGGCGACGGCAACTACTACGGTGGGAGCTCGGTCACGAGCGACTTCTCGTGGACGAATGTCGAGACCGGCGCGACGCTCAGCGCCACCAGGCACGGCGCCGACAAGGATCTGCTCGTGACCGACAACGGCGACGGCACGGTCACCCTCGAAATCCAGTTCACCGGCCCGACGACGTACTACGACGATGCCGGAAACCGGCTCTTCATCGACGCCGGCCGCACGACCGCGACGATCGTCATCGACACCAGCGGGACGCCGAGCGACCCCTCGGACGACGAGTTCGTCTCCTTCCTCCCCGGCGAGAGCACGGGTCACTTCGAGACTGCGGACCGCGACTTCTGCGCCGACATCCTGGAGTTCATCGGCTGAATGGGGACGAATCCGGCTGATCGGGGCCGCATCCCTCAGACGTGCGGCACGAACGCCTGCCACGCGAGCCGCCGGTCGCGGCGTGGGTCGAGTTCCACGCGATCGACGCGATCGAAGACGAGCGTGCGCCGCTCGCCCTCCTCGTAGCGCGGCCACTCGGGCCCTGGCGAACCGGATGCCGCGAATCGCGTCCAGTGCCGCTGCATCCGAAGCCCGACCTCGCGGAACATCCGCCGCCCGCCGAGCAGGGTGAGCCCGGTGCCGACGATCGTGTCGAACCTCTCGAAGAGGGCGAAGAGCTCGAGCCCGTGGGTTGCGTCGAGACCCATGAGCCGAGCGGTCCGGGGTGCGGCATCGAACCGGTAGAAGAACACGGGTGCGTAGCGGGAGTGCCGTTCGGCGGCCTTCACCGTCGGGAACCAGAACGTGAAATCGCCGGCGAAGTCGGCGGCGGGCCGGCGTTCGGGTAGGCCGGGATACAGCCGCTTGATCGCCTTGCGCGACTTCTTCCTCGTGTTCGTGAAGATCGCACGGATGCGCGGCTTCGTCGTCGGCAGGATGTTGATGCGTCCCTCGAAGAGCGAACCCTCGCGGTCGTTCGTGCCGATGAGGAGCGGTACGCGGTGCGCGAGTCCGTCGCGGAATGCATCGAGCGGGCGGTGCGGGAGGAATTCCCCGTCGATGACGGGTGCCAGGCTGATCGTGCCCGGATTCTCGTCGGGCGTGCGGATCGTGAGGGCGGTCGTCGCCTCGGCGAGCACCATCGGGTCGGCGGCGCAGAGCATCGCCGCCGCGGCATCCGTCGACTCGCTCTCGAGGTCGTCGTCATCGACGATGCCGCTCAGGATGCCCACGTACTCCCGCGCCCAGGTCGCCGCAGTCTCGGGGAGGTAGACCGCGTTCGCGGGCGAGCTCTGGGCGATCGCCCGCGTGAACAGTCCATCGGCGGAGGGCACCGTCATGAGCGTCGTGACCGAGTTGGCGCCTGCGGACTCCCCGAAGAGGGTGACGTTGTCGGGATCGCCGCCGAAGGCACGGACGTTGCGGCGCACCCATTCGAGCGCGGCCACCTGGTCGCGGAGCCCCAGGTTGCATTCGATGGGGCGATCGGCGGTGGAATAGGCACGGAAGTCGAGCCATCCGAGCGCGCCGAGGCGATAGTTGAGGCTCACGTAGACGACACCGTGCCGCCGCACGAGGCGTTCACCCTGATGCGGATACTCGCCCGAAGACCCGACGCCGTACGCACCGCCGTAGACGAACACCATCACCGGGCGTCCCCGACCCGGCGCCTCGCCGTCGTCGGGCGCGGTGACGTTCACGCTCAGGCAGTCCTCGCTGCGCGGCAGATGGTCGGCGGCGCCGATGAACTGGCCCTTTCGCTTCTGGGGCGCGACCGGGCCGAACGCCGAGGCGTCGCGCACGCCGTGCCAGCCGGGCGACGGGCGCGGTGCGCGGAACCGAAGGTCACCTGCGGGCGCCGCCGCATACGGGATGCCCCGCCACAGGCGCACCCCTCGCCGGCGGATGCCGCGCACCGCGCCCTCCGCGAGATCCGCGACCAGGGCGCCGTCGGTGCGAGTCGCGCCGATCAGCAGCATGCTTCGAGCCTACGGCGAGGTCCGAAGGAATCGCAGCATGGACGCTCGACCCGAGGGCGCGTACTCTGTTCCCGAGCATTGCTCAGGTTGGCCCGATATTGGACGGAGACGACAATGAAGCGCTCAGCACTCATCGGAGGGATCGCCGTCGCGGCCGCGCTGACGATGGCCGCTCCCGCACCGGCCTTCGCGGGCCCGGTGCAGATCATTCCCTGGGAGGACAGCGACTCCGTCGTGGTCGAGGTCGGCCAGGAAGGCTGGTGCCCGCCCGAAATCGTCGACTTCGACGTCGTTCAGAGTTGGGAGGCGAGCGGCATCGATCGCATCACGACCGGACCCGACGGCATCGTGAGCTTCGCCGGCACGTTCGAACGAGTGGACACGTACACCGCGAACGACAAGACGCTGGTGACCGAGGCTCACGGCAACACCCGAGACCACAAGATCGTCGACAACGGTGACGGCACCCTGACCATCTGGTTCAAGGACTCGGTGCAGACAAGCACCTGGCTTGACGGCGAGTTCCTGTTCCATGATTCCGGGCTCGTCGAGGGCGCCTTCCTCATCGACTACAACGGCACGCTGTCGGATCCCGAGGACGACACGTTCCTCGGAATAGTCGAGGACGCCGAATTGCACGGCCGCTTCGACACCGGCGAGCGCGACTTCTGCGAGGACATCGCCACGTTCCTCGGGCCGTGAGCGGCAGGCCGCGCCGCGCTGCGCCCCGCTAGCCGACTACGACGTCCTCCGCCGTTCGTCGAAGGGATGTCGGCGGAGTGCGTCTGACGCGTCACGGTCGAGGCGCGGCAGGAGCTACGCGACCGGCTCACCGCTGAGCCTCGCGAGCCCCTCCAGCCCCGGCCGGACATGCTGCTGCAGCCGCGCCCGCGCGTCGTCGAGCGCCGGTGATCCGGGATGCCCCGGCGGGATCCGCGCCGGGTTGATCGCCGCGCGAGTAGACCACTCGGCGATGTCCGGCTCGGCACCGAACGACATCGAGGACCGCGTGCCGACGAGGGTCATCCGCGCCCATTCCGCGAGCGAGTTGGGGTACGGCGAGGGCGCGCAGATCCGGTTCTTCTCCGCGTCGTCGTCGCGAGTCGCCTCGACGTACCCGATCAGCGCCGCGCCGAAGCACGGGAAGCCGGCCCGGATCGGTTGCAGGGTGATCGCCTCGGGCCGCCAGACGGGGACCAGGGGCGGATACTTCAAGCCGTCGGCCGCGCAGTGCACCACGACCGCGTCATCGGCGATGGCGACCGATCCCTCGGCGAACCCGAGCCTGCCCCGTTCGACGGTCATGATGCGCCCGCGACGCACGACGTTCTCGAGGGTCCGCAGCTGGTCGAGCTCCCACGTCGCCAGGGTGGGCGCCTTCGCCATGGTCGGCACTCTCGAGCGATCGATCCTGAGCATGACGCCGGCGTCCTCGAGTCGGAGGAACAGGTCGTCGAGTGAGCCGGCGCCCGCTGCCACCTCCATCACGTCGGCGGCCATGCCCAGGAAGACGGCCGGGTCGGGCTGCACCACCGCGCGGTTGATCATCCACGGTTCGCGCGGCCGCACCCAGCAGATCGCGTCGGGGTCGACACCGCGCGAGAGCAGCCAGATGCAGGCGTCGGTCGCCGTCTTGCCTGCGCCGGCGACGACGTACTGGCTCGCCGGGTCCTCGAGCCGGGCGAGATCGTTGACCGGCCGCACGCGTGCGTCGTCGGCAACCCCGAACGGCGGAGGCTTCTCCGCCGGGATGCTGGGTGCCAGGTAGCGGGCGTCGACGATCCGGCAGTGCTCCGGAACCTCGAACCGATCGCCGGAGATGCGCGAGACGAAGGTGCGGCCGCCGAGGTACTCGCTGTTGGCGAAGAACTCGACCTTGCCGGACTCGACCATCCGGTCGAGCGCCCGCGCGTAGTAGAGGCAGATCTCGGACTGGGTGGCGCGCTCCTGCAGGCCCTTCTCGGGCCCGCGCTGCTGCACCTGCCCGCCGCCGAGCATGGTCGAGGCGACGCCGTAGAAGGCGGACGCCTGGTGCAGCCGCACGAAGGGGTACGCCTCGAGCCAGTGCCCGCTCACGCCATGGCGGCGATCGACGAGGGCGACGCGGACGTCGGCCTGGTCGGTCAGGGCATCCGTGAAGGCCATCCCCATGGCGCCGGCTCCGACCACGAGGTAGTCCGCTTCGACGAGGCGCGTCATCAAACCACGATGGCACTCCGGTGACGGGACCTCCAGACCCAACAGGGGGTACACGTATGCGATGTCGGCGGGGTACGGCAGAATGCTGTGGTGATCGGCATCAGGAGGTTCTGGGGCGCGCTCC
Source organism: Agromyces sp. ISL-38 (assembly GCF_018613935.1). Taxonomy (GTDB): domain Bacteria; phylum Actinomycetota; class Actinomycetes; order Actinomycetales; family Microbacteriaceae; genus Agromyces. The sequence continues at coordinate 85,107 of NZ_JAGGPF010000001.1, forward strand.
CCGTCGAGGGCAGATGGCTCCTGTCGACCGTCGCGATCCAGACGCTCGGCCGCGGGCTGACCCTGCCGTTCACGATCATCTACCTGCATGAGGTGCGGGGCTTCGATCTCGGGCTCTCCGGCGGGCTGATGAGCCTCATCGCGATCGTCGGGCTGGTCGTGACCGGCCCGGGCGGCACCCTCATCGACCGGTTCGGCGCCCGCAAGGTACTGCTCACCGGGCTGGCTGCGATGATCGCCGGTTGCACCCTGCTGGCGTTCGCGACCCACCCCGCGGTCGCGGCCGTCGCGCTCGTGCTGATCGGCGTGAACTTCGGCGTCTCCTGGCCGGGCTTCAACGCGCTCATCGCAGCAGTGGTCAATGGCGACCTGCGCCAGCAGTACTTCGGCGTCAACTTCGCGCTCGTCAACCTCGGCATCGGCGTGGGCGGCGTCATCGGCGGGTTCTTCGTCGATGTCGACGCCCCCGACACCTTCACCGTGATCTTCCTCGTCGACGCCATCAGCTGCCTCGTGCCGGTGGCGCTGCTGCTCGGCCCGCTCCGGCACGTCCGCACCCACACCGAGCCCGCCGACGACGCCCCGCCGGTCGGCGGCTATCGCGAGATCCTCCGGCAGCCCGCGGTGCTCTGGCTGACGCTGCTCACCTTCCTCGCGGTCTTCGTCGGCTACGGCCAGTTCGAGGCAGGGTTCCCGGCCTACGCGCGGCAGGTGGCCGAGGTCTCGACCCGGGTGGTCGGCCTCGCGTTCGCCGTCAACACCGCGGTGATCGTGCTGTTGCAGTTCACCGTGCTCACGCGCATCAGCGGGCGCCGTCGCACTCGCGTCATGTGGGTGATGGCGGCGGTGTGGGCGTGTTCGTGGCTGGTCTTGGGCATCGCCGGGCTGCTGCCCGATTCACTGGCGGCCGCGATCGGCGTCTTGGCGTTCATGGGCGTCTTCGCGTTCGGCGAGACCCTGCTGCAACCGACGGTGCCCGCGATCTACAACGACCTCGCCTCCGATCACAACCGCGGCCGCTACAACGCGATCAACTCGGCGGCGTTCCAAGGTGGCGCGATCACCGGGCCGATCGCCGCGGGCCTGCTGCTCGACTGGGGCCTCGACGCGGTGTACATCCTCATCATGGTCGTCGGCTGCCTCGGCATCGGCGTGCTGGCGACCGCGCTCGAACGCCGGATCCCGGCGAGCGCGAACGGCGTGCCGGCGCCCGAGACCGTCAGCGGCTGACGCCGCGCATCGTCACAGCTCGTCGTCGACGATCTCGTCGTCGACGATCTCGTCGCCTTCGGCACCCGCATCACCGGCGTCGGCGAGCACCTCCGCCTTGGCGACCGTGAGCGACTCGCCGTCGTCGGCCAGCGCGACCGTGACCGTGTCGCCATCGCGGATCTCGCCCGTGAGGAGCGCCCGCGCGAGCCGGTCGTCGATCTCGTGCTGCATGAGGCGGCGCAGCGGGCGAGCACCGTAGAGGGGGTCGTAGCCGCGCTCCGCGAGCCAGGCCCGCGCATCGGGCGTGACGCCGAGTTCGAGTCGCCGCTCGTGCAGCCGTGCCGAGAGCCGGTCGACATAGAGGTTCACGATCTCGCCGAGCTCCTCCTCGGAGAGCGAGGAGAACACGACGATGTCGTCGAGCCGGTTCACGAACTCGGGCTTGAACGCCTCGCGAACGGCGGCGAGCACGGCCTGCTCCTTGTCGTCCCAGCTGAGCGTGGGGTCGATGAGGTACAGCGAGCCGAGGTTCGACGTCAACACGAGGATGACATTGCGGAAGTCGACCGTGCGGCCCTGCCCGTCGGTCAATCGGCCCTCGTCGAGCACCTGCAGCAGCACGTCGAACACCTCGGGGTGCGCCTTCTCGACCTCGTCGAGGAGGAGTACCGAATAGGGTCGCCGACGCACGGCCTCGGTGAGCTGGCCGCCCTGCTCGTAGCCGATGTAGCCGGGAGGCGCGCCTACGAGCCGTGAGACCGAGAACTTCTCGCCGTACTCCGACATGTCGATGCGCACCATCGCATGCTCGTCGTCGAAGAGGAACTCGGCGAGCGCCTTCGCAAGCTCGGTCTTGCCGACACCCGTGGGGCCGAGGAAGAGGAACGAGCCGGTGGGGCGGTTCGGGTCGCTGAGTCCTGCCCGCGAGCGGCGCACGGCGTCGGCAACGGCCATGACCGCTCGCTTCTGGCCGATGAGCCGCTTGCCGAGCTCGCTCTCGAGTTGCAGCAGCTTCTCGGTCTCGCCTTGCAGGAGCTTGCCGACGGGGATGCCAGTCCATGCGGCGATGACCTGTGCGATGTCCTCCTCGGTTACCTGCTCGTTCACCATGCGCGGCTCGTCGGGTGCGTTCTCGGCCTGCTCGGCCTCAGCGAGGTCGCGCTCGAGCTGCTTGATGGTCTCGTACTCGAGCCTCGACGCCTTCTGGTAGTCGGCCTCGCGCATCGCGCGGTCGCGCTCGGTGATCGCCTCGTCGAGTCGCTTCTTCAGCTCGCCCACCCGGTTCAGGCTCATGCGCTCGCGTGCCCACCGCTCCTCGAGCGACGCGAGCTCCCGTTCCTGGTCGACGAGCGTCTCACGCAGCTTCGCGAGCCGCTCCTTCGACGCCTCGTCCTTCTCCTTCTTGAGGGCGAGCTCCTCGAGCTTCAGGCGGTCGACCTGGCGCTTCAACTGGTCGATCTCGACAGGGGAGGAGTCGATCTCCATCTTGAGGCGCGACATGGCCTCGTCGACGAGGTCGATGGCCTTGTCGGGCAGCTGGCGTGCAGGAATGTAGCGATTGGAGAGGGATGCCGCGGCGACGAGCGCGGCATCCGAGATCGTCACTCCGTGGTGCGCCTCGTACCGCCCCTTGAGCCCGCGGAGGATCGCCACCGTGTCTTCGACGTTCGGCTCGCCGACGTACACCTGCTGGAACCGCCGCTCGAGCGCGCCGTCCTTCTCGATGTGCTCGCGGTACTCGTTGAGGGTCGTGGCGCCGATGAGCCGCAGCTCGCCACGCGCGAGCATGGGCTTCAGCATGTTGGATGCGGCGACCGAGCCTTCGCCGCCGCCTGCACCCATGAGCAGGTGCAGCTCGTCGACGAACGTGATGATCTGGCCCTCGGCGTCATTGATCTCTCTGAGCACGGCCTTCAGGCGCTCCTCGAACTGGCCGCGATACATCGCACCGGCCACGAGCGCCGAGATGTCGAGCGCGACGAGCTGCTTGTCTTTCAGGGAGTCGGCGACGTCGCCGGCGACGATGCGCTGGGCGAGCCCCTCGACAACGGCCGTCTTGCCCACGCCGGGCTCGCCGATGAGCACGGGATTGTTCTTCGTGCGGCGCGTCAGCACCTGGCTGACACGGCGGATCTCGGCGTCGCGCCCGATCACCGGATCGAGCTTGCCCGCCTTGGCGATCTCGGTGAGATTGATGCCGAACTGCTCGAGCGCGGACTTCTGCTCCTCTTGCGTGCCCGGCGCACCCTGCATATTGGCCACAGTTGTTCCCTTCGACGAACTTGAGTCTACTAGAGTCAAGTTTCTCGGAGAGCTGCGAGTACCGGAGTCGCCCGTTGCTGCCTGACGCCTTCGCCTCGATGAGTGGACTAGATGGCCGCCACCGGCGCGCGACGCCGCGCCGTGTTCGCCACGACGAGCGCGGCCACGCCGAGAAGCAGGATGAGGGGCGCCCCGAGCTCGAGCGCGAACTGCAGGCCCGACGTCGTGGCGAGCACGCCGAGCCCGAGCGCGGCGACCGCCTGCACGAGGTACCCCACGACGTATGCGGCTGAGATCACGGCGGCGCGATGGTGGGCGGGAGCGCTCGAGGTGACGAGTCCGAGACCGCCGGAGAACATGAGGCTGTACCCGGCGCCGGCCACGAGCGACGATGCGATGAACGCGGGCAGGGAGTGGTCGAGTCCCGCGACGATGAGCAGGCCGAGGCCGACGATCGCGAGCACCGGGCCCAACGTGACAGCTGCGCGCGGGCGGAGCGGTCTCGCGAGCACGGCCACCACGCCGATCGTCACCGCGGAGAGCGAGATGATCGCGCCATCCAGGAACGCGTTGTCACTGCGCACGAGGTCGCGGGCGATCTGCGCGCCGAGCGCAAGGAAGATGGCACCCATCGCGAAGGCCGCCGAGATGCCGAGCGTGCCCGCCGTGAACGCGGCACGCTCCTCCCGGGGCATCCGGGGCCGTCGCGGTCTCCACGGACCGGCGGCCTCATCACGCGTGTGGCGGGGCAGGAAGAATGCGAACCCGGCAACGATCGCCGTGACCGCGGTGAGCACCCAGAAGCTGAGGTGCAGCGGCGCCGGCGCGTACTGCACGAGGGCTCCCCCGACGATCGTCGCGAGGGCGAGCCCTGTCGCGGTGGCGGCCGTCGTGGCCGAACTCGCGCGACGGGCGCCGTCTCGGCCCCCGAGCTCGACCATGGCCGCCGTCGCGGGGCTGAGCGCGAGTCCGACGCCGACGCCCATGAGCGCCCGCCCGATGAACACCCAGGTGAGGTCGGGGGCGAGGCCGAACGCGATCGAGCCCGCGGTCAGGGCGCCGAGTCCCATGAGGATGACGGCGCGGCGTCCGATCACGTCGGACAGGTTGCCGAAGACGATGAGCACCGGCACCAGCACGATCGGGTAGATCGCGAAGATCGCCGTGGTCACCGACGGCTGGAGCTGCCACTCCTGCGCGTACAGCGGGTAGACGACCGACGGGGCTCCGCTCGCCCACAGCGCGAGTCCGGCGACGGATGCCGCGGTCCAGAATGCTGCGCGCTCCGACAGTGCCATGCGTGCCGCCTCTCGTGTCCACCTGAATTGGAATCCACAACTTAGCATGCTGGATTCGTTTTTCCTACTCAGTTGGTATGATCGAGGTATGGAGCGCGCAGTGGAAACCGGCGCGGAGCGATGCTCGATCGCCCGCAGCCTCGAGGTGCTCGGGCAGAAGTGGTCGCTGCTCATCGTGCGCGAGGCGATGTGGGGGCGCACCCGCTTCGCCGAGTTCCGCGCGCGCCTGGGCGTCGCGCCCGACGTGCTCACCGATCGCCTCGGCCGGCTCGTCGACGCCGGCATCCTCGAACGGCGCCCCTACCGCGAAGACGGCGAGCGCGAGCGCGAGGAGTACGTGCTGACGGATGCCGGGTGGGCGCTGTTGCCCGTACTCGCTGCGATGAGCGCCTGGGGCGACGAGTACCGGCCAAGTGGCTTCGGTCCCGCGGCGCTCTACGCCGATCGCGACACGGGCGCACCGCTACGGCTCGCGTTCCTCGACGCCGACGGCATCGAGCGGGGCGCTGCGGAGGTCGCGGTGGTCCGCGGTCCCGGCGCGAGGCCGCTCGCCTGACCGGCCCCGCAGCCCCGAGGCGCGTCCGCAGTCGACTCGAGTCGATCGTGATGGTGGCGCCGTCGGCGATGGTTCCGGCGGCGAACGGTATTCGGCATCTCGCCGAGACACTCGACTCCCTCCCAGTGACACCGAAGGCAACACATAGAGAGTTCAAATAGAGTTTCGGCAGGCTCGAGTGCGGAGCACCCACCGCTCCCCGAACTCTGAGGAGCCGCCCATGCGCAAACGTACTGCCGTCATCGTCTCGATCATCGCCGGGGTCGTCGTCCTCGGCACGACGGCAGCCGTGGCCGGCCCGATCGTCTACCGCGACCTCATCGTGGGCCCGGCCGACGCCGCCCCCTCGGTGACGGCGGCGCCTGCGACCACGGATGCCGCGGTCGACCCCTCAGAGCTCTCGGGCTCGTGGGCGGTGGGCGAGGGCTCGTACGCGGGCTACCGCGTCGACGAGGTGCTGAACGGAACGGATGTCACGGTCACCGGCCGCACCGAACAGGTCACGGGCACCCTCACCGTCGACGATCTCACGCTCACCGATGCGGAGTTCACCGTCGACGTCGCCTCCATCGCGACCGACTCCGACAACCGCGACGCATACTTCCGCGACACCGCGCTGCGCGTCGCCGAGTTCCCGACCGCGAAGTTCGAGCTGACGGGGCCGGTCACGGCCGAGGCTCCTCCCGTCGCCGGCGAGGTGCAGAAGCTCACCGCAACGGGAGACCTCACCATCGCGGGCGTCACCAAGACCATCACCGTCGACCTCGAAGCCGTGTTCGACGGCTCCGGCGGACAGGTCGCCGGCAGCATCCCCATCACCTTCGCCGACTACGGCGTCGAAGCGCCGAACCTCGGGTTCGTCTCGGTCGAGCCCGACGGCTTCGTGGAGTTCTCGCTGGTGATCCGGCAGGCGTGACGTTTCACGATCGAGCGCGCCGGCGGGAAGGAATTCCCGCCGGCGCGGCGTCGTTGAGCTGAGCAGACCCGAATCATCGAGGAGACACATGCCACTCAAGGGAGAATACGCGCCGAGCACCTCAGCCTGGGCTCGCGAGCAGGCCGAGACCTTCGAGGCTTCGGGCGGACAGAAGGCCAACACCCTGCGCGGCCGACCGGTGATCGTGCTGACCACCGTCGGCGCCACGTCGGGCAAGCTCCGCAAGACCGCGCTCATGCGCGTCGAGCACGACGGCGAGTACGCGGTGGTCGCTTCCCAGGGCGGCGCTCCCAAGCATCCGACCTGGTACTGGAACCTCAAGAAGAACCCGCACGTCGAGCTGCAAGACGGCGCCGAGAAGCACGACTACGTCGCGCGCGAGCTCGAAGGCGACGAGCGTGCGACCTGGTGGGCGCGGTCCCTCGAGACCTGGCCGGCCTACGCCGACTACCAGACGAAGACCGACCGGGTCATCCCGGTGTTCCTGCTCACGCGCACCGACGGCTGACGAAGCTCGCCCTGCCGCAGCCCACTCGCGGCGGGCTCACCCCGCGCTCGGGCCGGGGACGGCCGCCGGCGTCACGCGCAGGTCGCGGCCCTCCCACCGCACGGGCATCGGATCGCTGATGCTGCCGATGAACGACCCGTCGGCCGCGATGTTGTGGAACGCGAACATCACCCACTCGCCGTCGTCGCGACGGCGCAGCAGGCGCCCGACGTAGAGCGAGTCGTCGGTGACGAGCTGCGCGCCCGCGAGATCATACGGCCCGAGCACGGATGCCGCGGGGCTCGCCCAGACGCCGCCGGTCGTGCCCGTCGCGAGCCGGCTCGCGGCGAAGTCGGCCGCCGTGCACGAGAAGAGCAGCACCGCCCGGCCATCGACTACCTCGACCTGGAACACCTCGAGGTGGCCGAAGCCCTGACCCGGCTGGCTCAGCGGCGGAAGAACCTCCCAGTTCCGCAGGTCCAGCGACCAGGCATGGCCGACGACCCCGCGGTCGTCGGCGGGGCCGGTGTTCGCGCGCGCGGTGACGAGCATGTGCCATCCGTCGCCCGCCGGGTCCGCGAACACCCATGGGTCGCGGAACGCCTCCTCGCGCCACTCGCCCGTGCCGAGCGTCTCGTACCAGCGAGCGTCGGCTTGTGCCACGGGGTTCGCCGCCGACTTCTGCCACTCCATGAGATCGGCCGAGGTCGCGTAGCCGACCCGCTGGATGTTGCCGTCGGGCGTCAGGCTCGTGCCCGTGTAGAACATGAACCACGTGCCGTCGGGATGCCGTACCACCGAGCCCGTCCACGTCGCGACGTCGTCGAACGCGGGCGCGTCGCCGCGCACGAGCGCGTCGGCGACGCGGGTCCACTCCTTGAGATCGTCGGAGACCGCGTGTCCGATCGACGCCCGGTAGTGCCGGGCGTCGGGGTCGTGCAGCGCACGTGACGCGTAGAGGAAGAACAGGTGGTACCGCTCGCCGTCGTCGGCGAACCAGAAGTCCCACACCCAGGAGTCGGGAAGCGCGAACATCCGCTAGCCCTTCACGCCGCTCGCGGCGACGCTCGAGACGAACGCACGTTGGAACGACAGGAACACGATCAGCACGGGCAGGGTGATGAGCGTCGTGTACGCCATGACCTCGCCCCACGCCGGATTGAGCTGGAAGAAGTACTGCATGCCGACCATGACGGGGCGCAGCTCCTCCTGCTGGACGACCATGAGCGGCCAGAGGTACTGGTTCCAAGCGGGCAGGAAGGTGAGGATCGCGACCGTCGCGAACGCCGGTCCCGACAGCGGCACGATGATGCGGCGGTAGATCGTGAACCACCCGGCGCCGTCGATGCGGGCGGCTTCGTCGAGCGACTTCGGGATCGTCGAGAAGTACTGCGTGAACAGGAAGATCGAGAACGCGTGCGCGATGAACGGGATGATCTGCACCTGGTAGGAGTTGAGCCATCCGAAGTCGTACTTCAGCACGCCGCCCTCGAAGACGAGCGTCGGCAGCTTCGAGACCCAGTAGACCATCGGCACCGCGATCGTCTCGAACGGCACGATGAGGGCCGCGATCACGACGCTGAGCAGCAGCCCGCGGCCGCGCCACTCCAGGCGGGAGAGCGCGAACCCGGCCATCGAGTTCACGACGAGCCCGAGGGCGACGGTCGCGACCGTGACGAATACCGAGTTGACCAGGAACTGCGCGACCGGCACCCGCTCGAAGACGCCGAAGTAGTTGTCGAGGCTGATGTCGCCGACGGGAAGGAAGGCGTTGAGCGACCCCGAGTCGGAAAGGATCTGCCCGGATGGCTTGAGGCTCGACACGAACATGAACACGAGCGGGAAGAGGAAGAAGATCCCGATGCCCGACATGGCGAGGTACGCCCAGAGCTTGCGGCGGCGGCGCAGCCGCCCCTCGCCGGGCTCGCGGTCGCGACCCGCGGGCCGGACCTCGGGCTTGGTGGTGGTGAGGGCCATGGTTCAGTCCTTCTCTCGAGTGAGCCGGCGCTGCACGAGCGCGATGATGAGCACCAGCACGAAGAAGATGAGCGAGATCGTCGCGCCGTAGCCCACTTCCTGCTGGCGGTAGCCGGCACGCACCGCGTGGTAGACGAGCGTGGTCGTCGCGTCTCTCGGCCCGCCCTGGGTCATCACGTCGACCTGGACGAACAGCCGGAGTGCATCGATCGTGATCGTGATGAGCACGAAGATCATCGTCGGGCGCAGCCCGGGCCAGGTGACGTTGGTGAACTGCCGCCACGTGCTCGCGCCGTCCACGCGCGCCGCCTCGTAGAGCTCTCCGGGAATCGTCTGCAAACCCGAGAGCCAGATGACCATGTGGAAGCCGACGGCCTGCCAGATCGAGAGCACGATGATCGCCGGCATCGCGGTGCTCTGCTCGCCGAGCCAGTCGATACCGTTCCAAGCCCCGAACGTGACCGTGTTGATGAACGAGTTGATGAGCCCGTCCTCGCTGTACATGAGCTTCCAGAGGATGGAGACCACGACGATCGAGGTGACGACGGGGATGAAGTAGATGACCCGGAAGAGGAAGACGCCGCGGATCCGCTGATTGACGAGCACGGCAAGCAGCAGTCCGAGGCCGGACTGCACGGGCACGATGACGAGCGCGAACGCGAAGGTGTTCCAGAGCGACTGCAGGAACACCGGGTCCTCGAACGCGCGGAAGAAGTTGTCGAAGCCGACGAGGCGCGGCGGGTTCGGGGAGATGAGCCTGGCGTTGGTGAACGACAGCCCGAACGCGAGCAGCACCGGGATCACGAGGAAGAACGTGAGCAGGAGGATCGCGGGCGTCGACATCGCCAGACCGGCGCGGAACTCGCGTCGCCGGGCCAGGCTGTTGCGGCGGCCGCTCCCACGCTGTGCACGTGCGGTCGCCTTCGGGGGTTTCGTTGCCGGGAGGGCGGAGATCTCCGTTGCCGGCGTCGAGTTGTCGAGCATGGCTGATAATTCCGATCCGGTGGGGGCGGCGGCTCGCGCCACCCCCACCGCTCAGGACGGACGGTTAGAAGCCGTACCCGTCGTTCGATTCGATGTTCGCGTCGATCTCCTTGACGGCACCGTCGAGCGTCGACTTGACGTCGGCGCCGTTCATGATGTCCTTCGCGGCCTTCTCGAAGGTGCTCGAGATGACCGGGTACGCCGGGGTCTCCGGGCGTGCCAGCGCGAACTGCTGCGAGAGCTCGACGAAGGGGCGGAGAGCGCCGTCTTCGCTGAAGTGCTCCGTCAGCGCCTCGGCGCCCGCCGTCGCGGGAATCACGACCTGCTTGTCGGCGAACTCGGCGATGTACTCGTCTTGGAAGCTGAACTCCAGGTATTGGCGCGCACCTTCGGTCTGCTCCTCGGAGCAGTTCGACGAGATGCCCCATTGCCAGGAGCCGCCGCCGATCTTCGGTCCGGTGCCGAAGTCCGGCGGGGGAAGGATCAGCAGGTCGTCGCCGACCGCCTCGATCGAAGCCAGCGCATTCCAGACACCGGTGTAACTCAGCGCGACCTTATCGTCGACGAACTCCTGGTTGCCGATCGTGCCGGCGTTGCTCGCCCAGCCCTTCTCGAAGGCTTCCTGGAACCAGGTGAAGAAGTCGACGGCCTCGGGACCGTTCAGGGCTCCGTCAGCGGTGAGCATCGTGTCGCGGTCGATCTCGTCGCCGCCGGCGCTCTGCAGCATCGGCGAGTATGCGTACGACCACCACTCGCCCGCGTCCTCGGCTCCGATGTCGAGAGGCGTGGCATAACCGGCCGACTGGAGGGTGGCGAGCGCCGCGTCGAACTCGTCGATCGTCCACGGCTCGTCGACGGTCGGGATGCGGATCCCGTTCGCGTCGAGCACCGACTTGCGGGCGAAGATCGACAGCGCGGCATCCCAGTATCCGGCCGAGTAGATCTCGCCCTCGTAGGTGCCCACCGCGGTCGGGAGGAGCTCGTCGGTGATGCTCGTGGGCAGGTCGAGCGGCTGCAGGTATCCGGCCCACGCCCAGTTCGGCATGATCGGGCCGTCCATGTCGAGGAGGCACGGCAGGTCGTCCGCGGCGGCGGCCGCGGTGATCGCGTCGTTGTACGCACCCTGCGGGAACGACTCCTCGACGACCTTGTACTCGTCTTGCGACGCGTTGAACTCGGTGATGATCTTCTCGTAGACCTCGAGCTCGGCGGGGTTGCCCGCCGAGTGCGTCCACATCGTCAGTTCGATGGGCCCGTCTCCGGACCCGCCGCCCTGGCCGGCCTGGCCGCACCCGGTCAGCGCGAGGGCTGACGCGGCGCACAGCGATACCATCACGGGGAGGGATCTGCGCTTCATTGCTGGATTCCTTTCACGGTGCCCGACGTCCAGGTCGGGTACCACTCGGCGACCGCCTTCTGCGGTCTCTGGGTTTCGTCAGGTCCGCCGTCGGTCGGGGTCACCACCTGCTGCCGGCGGCGGGCTCACGGAGCCCCGTCGGATGATCGGGCACTCCATGAGGTGCACGGCACCGGGGTCATCCGGTGTCCGTACGCCGAGCGCGACCTCGGTCGCCCATCGCCCCATCTCGTAGTGGGGCAGGGCAACGGTCGTGAGCGGCGGGTCGAGTTCGGCCGCGACGAGCTGCTGGTCGTCGAAGCCGACGATCGAGAGGTCGCGCGGGATCTCGAGACCTCGGTGGCGCGCGGCGACGTACGCGCCCGCGGCCATGCGGTCGTTGAAGCAGAACAACGCCGTCGGGCGGCTCGCCTCGGGCAGGTCGAGCAGGAGCTCCGTAGCACTGCGGCCGCCGGCCGCGGTGGTGGTGGCGCCGTGCACGTGCAGCTCGGGGTCGGGTTCGATGCCCGCCTCGCGGAGCACCTCGAGATAGCCCGCGAAGCGGAGCGCCGAGGCGATCGGCGGGTTGGGCTCGTCGACGTCGACGAAGGCGATGCGTCGGTGGCCGGCCGCGACGAGCTCTCGCACGGCGGTGGCGCCGCCCGCGCGGTCGTCGGGCACGACTGCGGGGTGGCCGCCGTCGACCGGACGGCAGTCGAGGAACACCGTGCGGGCCGGAAGGTGAGCGGGCGCGTCGACGACCCGGTGCCACATGCACGCGTAGATGAGCGCGTCGATCTGGTGGTCGGCGAGGGCGCGGATCGCGTCGCGTTCGACCTCGGGGTCGTCGCCGGTGTCGACGAGGATCACCAGGTGGCCGTGCTGCCGTGCGACATCCTGGGCGCCCGCGAGCATGCGACCGGCATAGGGCGTGGTGGCGATCGTGTCGGAGACGAGGCCGATGGTGCGGGTGGTCTGCATCCGCAGGCCTCGGGCGACGGAGTTCGGCGTATACCCGGTGGCCGCCGCGGCCGCCCGCACGCGCTCTTGCGTCTCGACTGGGATCCGGGCGTCGCGATCGTTCATGACGAGCGACACGGTGGAGTTGGAGACGCCCGCTGCAGCAGCGACATCCGAGATTCGAACTCGTGGCATTTCGACGGCACCTCCACTACGTCGTGGTTGCTAAAACGATTGAGCGGACTCATTCTGACCACGCGCTGACATCGTTGTCAAGAGCCGATCGGAAAATCCCTTGATTCGCCCGCGGATGCAGGGGCGACATCCGCCCCGGCAACGAGCGCGGAGGCGCGGCGTCTCAGAGCCAGCGCATGGTGAACGCGTTGGCGAGCAGGGCGCGCAACGGCGGCATCGCGAGCACGCGCACCGCGGCATTGCGTGCGGTGAGACGCAGGCCATGCGCCGGCGCCCCCATCGCCATGTTGAACGCGGCCTGCCGGATGGCGCGCGTGGCGGCCCGCCGACGCACCACGTCGTAGGCTTCGAACGCCTCGAACGGGGCGCCCGCCGAGAGCGCGGCGGCGAGCTCGTGGTCGAGGCGAACCGCGTCGAGCCAGCCGAGGTTCATGCCCTGGCCGCCGATGGGGCTGATCTCGTGCGCGGCGTCGCCGGCGAGCGCGACCCGGCCGCGCGACATCCGCTCGGCGAGGTGCTGGCGCGCCTCGAAGGCGCTCGCGACCCCCGCTTCGTCGACGTCGAAGTCGGCGCCGGTGCGCGAGCGCACGATCGTCTCGAGCTCCTGCGCCGACGGCTCGGCCGGCGGCCGGCGCACCCACGCGACCCATCGACGCCCGCCGCCCGGCAGCGGGAACGACTCGACCACGCCGGCGGGCTCGAAGTGCAGCAACGCCGTCGACGGCTCGCCGGTGTCGTCACGCGTGTCGCACATCACGTAATGCGCGCGTCCGCGCCGCTGCGTCCAGCCGAGTCCGAGCAGGTCCCGGATGCCGCTGCGCACCCCGTCGGCCCCGACCGCGTAGCGCGCACTCACGCGCACCGGCTCGCCGCCGGCCGTGCCCGAGACCTCGACGTGCGTGCCCCGGTCGCGGAGCCCGATCACCTCGACGCCGCGGCGCAGACTCCCGGGCCGCAGCTCCTCGAGGCGACGCTCGAGCAGGTCCTCCGTCTGGAGCTGCGGCAGCGACAGCACCGAGCCGGCACGCGCGAACGACAGGGCGCCGAGCACACGGCCGCCGCACATGACCCGGCCGAAGCGGATCTCCGCGGCGTACGACCGCACCGCCGACTCGAGTCCAACGAGCCCGAGGGCACGGAGCCCCGGCGGGTGGATGCCGATCGCGCGCGAACGCCCGCCGCGCTCGGTGCGGCGCTCGAGCACGACGACGTCGAGCCCGCGGCGGGCGAGCAGGCATCCGAGCAGGAGTCCGACTGCGCCCGCGCCGACGATGACGACGTCGTGGAGTGGCTGCGCAGCAGAGGGACTCGGCGTGCCGGGTTCGGTTTCAGCCTCGCGGCGCGCGTCAGCCGGCGGCATCCGCGCTCCAGAACACTTCGAGGCGCGAGGGGAAGCCGCGACGCACTCGCCAGCCGGGCGGCAGCGACGCCGCGAGCTCGGCCGCGGTGTGGCTGCGCCGGATCGAGGTCAGCCCGTCGGCCCGGATATACGAACCCGCCAGCAGGTTGCCGGCGAGCGGCCACGTGCCGAGGGCGAACGCGGCATACCCGAGCCGGGAGCGCTCGATGTCGCAGTGCACCGCCACGCCGCCCTCTGCCGTGAGGCGTTCGGAGTCGGCGAGCAGCTCGCCGAACTCGCGTCCGTCGAGGTGGTGCAGCACGTGGTTCGACATCACGACGTCGAAGCGCTCGCCCGCGACGGCGAGCTCGCGGCTCGAGACGCGACGCAGCGAGAGGCCGGGATCGGCGCGCTGGCGGAGCGCCCAATCGAGGGCGCGCGGATCGGGATCGATCGCCACGACCTCGAGCCGAACCCCATCGGCCCGCGCCCAGGCGAGCAGCGCGCGCGGCACGTCGGCAGCGCCCGTTCCGATGTCGAGCACCCGGCAGGTGCGCGTCGGCGACAACCGCGGCCGGATCCAGCGGCGGTAGACGGCGCGCATGTTCGAGACGACGACGTTCACGAGACGGAACCGATCGTAGGTGCGCTCGAGCGCCACGGGATCGGCGGCCGGGTCGTCCATGAGCTCGGCCGCCTCGGCGTCGCGTTCCCGAAGGGAGCGTGAGCGGTGGGTCATCACGTCAGGTGCGAACCGTCATGAGTGCGGACTCGACGGTGAGGCCCGGCCCGAACGCCATGGCCACGACGCGATCACCGTCGCCCGCGGCATCCGACTCGAGGATGTTCTTCAGCACGAAGAGCACCGTCGCACTCGACATGTTGCCGAAGTCGCGGAGCGTCTCGCGGGCGGGCACGAGCTGTGCCTCCGAGAGCCGCAGGCGGGACTCGACCTTGTCGAGGATGCTGCGCCCGCCTGGGTGGATCGCCCAGTGCTCGATCGCGTCGCCCGCGGCATCGGTGGCGAGCGCCTCGGCAAGCTCGGGATCGTGGTCGACGAGCGGCTCGATCGCGCCCGTGATGTGCTCGTCGATGATCGCGGGCACCGCGTTTGAGAGCACCATCTCGAAGCCGTGGTCGCCGATCTTCCAGGCCATGTCGCCTTCGCCGACGGGCGTGATGCGGGTCTCGAACCGGTCGAGGTCGAGTGCGCGCTCATCCGCCGCGAGCGGTCGGGACGAGACGATGCCAGCGGCAGCACCGTCGGCGAACAGCGACGAGGCGACGATCGTGTCGGGGTCGTTCGACGAGCGCAAGTGCAGCGTGCAGAGCTCGACGCTGACCACGAGCACCACGGCGTTCGGGTCGGCCTCGCAGAACTGCTTCGCGGTGCGCAGCGCGGGCATCGCCGCGTAGCAGCCCATGAATCCGAGGTGGTAGCGCTGCACGGCCGGGCCGAGCCCGAGCTCGCGCACGAGCATGAAGTCGGGGCCCGGCGCGTAGAAGCCCGTGCACGAGACCGTGATGACGTGCGTGACATCGGATGCCTCGATGCCCTGGGCCTCATCGAGTGCAGCGCGACCGGCTTCGACGTAGAGCTTGGTGGCTTCGGCCGCGTAGACCTCGTTCCGCGCCTTCGTGCCCGGCATCAGGAGCTCGCCACTCGCGATGTCGAAGAACACGGGCTCCTCGGGATGCGCGTCCCAGCTCAGCTCGTCGAGCACGGTGTACCGGGTCTCGATGCCCGACACGTTGAACGACGTGGCGACGATGCGCTGGGCGAGGCGATTGAGGCCCGGCTGCGCCGCGAAGACGTCTCGCACCTCCTCCTGAACGAGCACGGTGGACGGAACGGCGGTCGAGATACCCCTCAGCGCGATGGCCATGCCTCACCCTAGACACGACGTGCCGTGCACCGACAGCCCCGTCGGCACCCGTTTCAGCCGACTCACGGCTCGATGGCGTCGAAACTCCCGCCGTGCGCGATGGCGAGGGCCGCGAGGTCGAACCAGTCGTGTTTGGGTACACGCACTACCCCTCCAAAGTCACCGACATTGCAATATCCTATTTATTGCTGCTTCGTGCTAATGTGGACAGTATGAGGAATTGGATATTTTGCCGATGAAGCTAGGTGATATCTGCAGCGTTCATTCGGGGCATACTCCCCGAGGCGGTCTTGTAGCGGGGGGCGATCGAGGTTTGCTGACAGCGCAGCAGGGAGACCTCTCTCCCGAAGGGACCTACGATCCGGATCGGGCACTCCGCATCACTGCTCCAACTTTCTCTCCTCGCCACGTCGCCACCCCGGCCGATGTGCTGTTCCGCTCGCGCGGACCCTTCTGGTCCGCTTGGGAAGTGACGGATCTCGGCGAGCCGTTGCTGGTAGTTGCCCCGGTCTTCATCCTGCGTCCGACCCCCGACATTCTCGACTCCGGGTATCTCGCTTGGTACCTCATGCAGTCCTCCGCCCAGTGGTACTTCTCCACGGAGTCGATGGGCAGCAACGTCCGCATGATCACGAAATCCGTGCTCGAAACACTTGACGTGGCTGTTCCACCGATCCAGCTGCAGCGGCGCATTGCCGAGGCGGCTCGGCTCGCATCGCATGAACAGAGCCTTGTCGTGCGCGTCGCGGAACTCCGCCATGCGCTCAATGACATTCGACTCGTTGGTCTAGCCAGTGAAGCCTCTCCCCACTCGACCGAGCAGTACGACAGGAACCCCAGATGAACCACACCGTCACCCAAGAACGCATCAACAGGGCCGCGTGGGAGGCGTGCGACACATTCCGGGGGGTCGTCGACGCGACGCAGTACAAGGACTACATCCTCGTCATGCTGTTCCTGAAGTACGTCTCCGACATCTGGGTCGATCACGCGCGAGAGCTCGAAGCGCGCTTCGAGGGCGACGACCGCAAGATCCAGGCACGTCTCGCACGAGAGAGGTTCCCCCTGCCTGAGGGGGCGGGCTTCTACGACCTCTATGAGAGCCGCAAGGCCGACAACATCGGCGAACTCATAAACAAGGCGCTCGAAGCGATCGAAGACACGAACCGTTCGAAGCTCGACCGGGTCTTCCGCAACATCGACTTCAACTCCGAGGCGAACCTCGGCGAGGTGAAAGAACGCAACCGCCGTCTCAAGTTGCTCCTCGAGGACTTCCACAAGCCCGACCTCGACCTGCGCCCCTCTCGCGTGAGCGGCGACATCATCGGTGAGACCTACATGTACCTCATCGGGCGTTTCGCGTCAGATGCTGGAAAGAAGGCCGGGGAGTTCTACACGCCCCGGTCGGTCTCGACCCTGCTCGCGAAACTCGCGAAGCCCAAGGCGGGCAACACGATCTTCGACCCGGCCTGCGGCTCGGGCTCGTTGCTGATCCAAGCCGCCGACGAGGTCGGCTCGCGCGACTTCGCGCTCTTCGGTCAAGAGGTGAACGGTGCGACCTGGGCACTCGCCAACATGAACATGTTCATGCACGCCATCGACTCCGCCGACATCCAGTGGGGCAATACACTCACGAGCCCGACCCTGCTCGAACACGACCGACTCAAGACCTTCGACGTCGTGGTGGCGAACCCGCCGTTCTCGCTCGACAAGTGGGGCGCCGACGAGGCGGCGAGCGACGAGCACAAGCGCTTCTGGCGCGGCGTGCCACCGAAGAGCAAGGGCGACTACGCCTTCATCACCCACATGATCGAGACGGCGAAGCGGCAGACCGGTCGCGTCGCGGTGGTCGTGCCGCACGGCGTGCTGTTCCGAGGCGCTGCAGAGGGGCGCATCCGCTCGGCCCTCATCGAAGAGAACCTGCTCGACGCGGTGATCGGGCTGCCCGCGAACCTCTTCACGACTACGGGCATCCCGGTCGCGATTCTCGTCTTCGACCGCTCACGAGAGGCCGGTGGCGCGAACGAGTCCCGCACCGAGGTGCTCTTCATCGATGCGAGCCGTGAGTTCACGCCGGCGAAGTCGCAGAACCTCCTCGAGGCGGCGCACATCGCGAAGATCGTCGAGACCTACGAGCTGCGCGCCGAGCTCGAACGCTACTCGCACCTCGCCACCCACGACGAGATCGTCGACAACGAGTACAACCTCAACATCCCCCGCTACGTCGACACGTTCGAGCCCGAGGCCGAGATCGATGTCGCAGCGGTGCAGCGTGAGATCGAGCAGATCGAAGCCGAGCTCGTCGAGGTACGCGCCCGCATGAAGGGCTACCTGAAGGAGCTGGGTCTCGATGACTGAACCAGCGGATGCCTCGGGCGCAGGCGCATCGGGCGAGGTGATCCTCTACACGACCGACGACGGGCTCGCAGCAGTACAACTGCGGGCGATCGACGGCACGGTGTGGCTCACACAGCTCGAGATCGCTGAGCTGTTCGACTCGACCAAGCAGAACATCAGCCTCCACATTCGGAATATCCTCGACGAGCGCGAGGTCGACGAGGCATCAACTGTCAAGGATTCCTTGACAGTTCAGATCGAGGGCGATCGCGAGGTGCGGCGCAAGCTCACGTTCTACAACCTCGACATGATGCTCGCCATCGGCTACCGCGTGCGTTCGCCCCGCGGCGTCCAGTTCCGCCGTTGGGCGACGACCGTGCTGCGCGAGTACCTCGTCAAGGGCTTCGCGATGGACGACGCGAAGCTCAAGGATTCGCCGCAGTGGGACTACTTCGACGAGTGGCTCGAGCGCATCCGCGACATCCGCGCCTCAGAGAAGCGGTTCTACCAGAAGGTGCGCGATCTCTACACGACCGCAGTCGACTATGACCCGAAGTCCGACGCGGCGCAGGTGTTCTTCGCGAAGGTGCAGAACAAGATGCTCTGGGCAGTAACCGGTCGTACCGCGGCGGAACTCATCGCGATGCGGAGTGATGCGGATGCCCCGAACATGGGTCTGACCAGCTGGGCCGGGCCGATCGTGCGCAAGGGCGATGTGACGACCGGCAAGAACTACCTCTCCGCCGACGAGGTCACCGAGCTCAACCGAATCGTCACGATGTACCTTGACTTCGCAGAGGATCAGGCGAAACGCCGCCAGGTCGTGGCGATGGCCGAATGGAGCGACAAGCTCGACGCGTTCCTGCAGTTCAACGGGCGCGATCTGCTCACGAATGCGGGCCAGGTGCAGTCGGCCGTCGCAAAGCGCCTCGCCGAAACCCGCTACGCCGAGTTCGACGCGAACCGCAAGCGAGTGGATGCCGCGGCGGCCGACGCCGCCGACTTCGCAGCCCTCGAGCGCCTTTCGGGGGAGACAGAGTGAGTGGGTCGGTCAGGTTCGACGTCAGGCGTATTGGGGACATTGCAGTAATCGGGTCCGGAACGACGCCTGCTCGGGCGAAGGCTTCGCGTTATTTCAGTGAAGCGGGCCATGCTTGGGTCAAGACTGGTGATCTCAACAATTCGGTCATTCTTACGACCAATGAGAAGATCACGGATGCTGCCGTGTACGAGGCGAATTGCACCCTCTACCCCGCAGGCACGCTTCTCGTCGCGATGTACGGCGGTTACAAGCAAATCGGCAGAACTGGTCTCCTCGCGAGCCCTGCCGCAGTCAATCAGGCGATCTCCGCCGTCCAGCTCGACATTGCAATCGCGGTTCCCGCCTTCGTGCAGCAGTATCTGAATCACGCGGTCGAGGACTGGAAGCGATTCGCGGCGAGTAGTCGCAAGGACCCTAATATCACCCGCTCGGACGTTCAGGGGTTCCGAGTCCCGCTCCCGCCACTGTCCGAGCAACGCAAGATTGTCGAGATCCTCCGCTCCTGGGACGACGCGATCGAGAAGGCAGAGAGGCATCGGCACCATAAGGGCGAGAGGAATCGCTCGCTCATTACGCGACTCATTGCCGCCGGACATGATGCGCACTCGACACCACTCGCGCGGTTTGTGCGCCCGATCACCGCGAAGAACACCATCAGCGAGACGCGCGTTTTGACGTCGTCGGCAGCGCGAGGTCTTGTCGATCAGCGCGCCTACTTCAAGAAGGGGATCGCGAGCGTCGACCTCTCTGGGTACTACCTGCTCGAGCGCGGAGATTTCGCGTACAACCGGAGTTCATCGATCAACTCACCATTTGGTGCGATTCGACGACTCAACGAGTATTCGCATGGCGTCATCTCGACGCTTTACATATGTTTTCGACACACGAACGACGAACTCGCGGACGCGGATTTTTTGGACCATCTCCTCCGAAGCGGGTACCTTGATCGTCAGCTTGCCCTGATAACGCACGAAGGCGCGCGAAATCACGGTCTGCTGAACATTGCCAAGGACGACTTCTTCGAGCTCACGGCTCCACTCCCACCAATCCGCGTACAGCGGCAAATTGCTTCGGCACTCGATGAACGTGCTCGCGAACTCGCGCTGCTCGACCGCGAGATCGAGCTGCTGCGCACCCAGAAGCGCGGCCTCATGCAGAAGCTCCTGACCGGCGAGATCCGTGTGAACAGCAACGAGGAGGCCGGCAATGACTGACGGGCCGATCGACCCGAGCGAGCGATACCAATCGCAAGTGCCCGCGCTGCAACTACTCGCGGGGCTCGGGTATCGTCCGCTCGCGGCATCCGAAGCGCTCGCCCTTCGCGGTGGCCGACGACGCAATGCTGTGCTCGAAGACGTGCTGGCCGAGCAACTCGTCAGGCTCAACACGATCGAGTTCCGCGGCAAGGAGTACCCGCTCGACCCGGCAGACGCGCGCGAGGTCATTCGCAAACTGCTGCCCGAGCCTGAGCAGCAGCGCGGGCTGCAGGCGACGAGCCTCGACGTGTTCAACAAGCTCGTCGGCGGCGCGACCCTCGCCAAGGCGATCGACGGCGACACCAAGAGCCACTCGGTGCGCTACATCGACTGGGCTGTGCCGGCGAACAACGTGTTCCATGTCACCGCCGAGTACCGCGTCGAGCGCACGGGCAGCAGCGCGACCCGGCGCTGCGACATCGTGGCGTTCGTCAACGGAATCCCGTTCATCGTCATCGAGAACAAGCGCCCCTCCGACGAGGTGAAGAAGGCCGACAGCCAACTCATCAAGTACCAGGGGGCCGGCGAGATTCCACAGCTGTTCCATTTCGCCCAGCTGCTGATCTCCACCAACCGACGCGACGCGCGATACGCAACCATCGGTACCCCCCGCCGATACTGGCACGCCTGGCGCGAAGAAGACGACGACGACGCATCCGTCATCGACGCGGCGAACCATCCGCTCGATCACGCGACCCGCGACGCGCTCTTCAGCGGCGAGTTCGCCGGCGCGAGAGCCTACTTCGACGAACTCGCGGGGGCCGGCCCGCGCGCGGTGAGCGAACAGGACCGGATGCTGCACGCCCTCTGCCGGCCTGAGCGCCTGCTGGAGCTCGTGCGCACCTTCACGGTGTTCGACGAGGGCAAGCGCAAGATTGCGCGCCACCAGCAGTTCTTTGCGGTGAAGCGGGCTCTCGAGCGCGTGACATCGGGAGCCGCCGGTGAAGAGCGCCCCGGTGGTGTCGTGTGGCACACCCAGGGGTCGGGTAAGTCGCTGACGATGGTGATGCTCGGCAAGGCACTCGAGTTCGAAGCGAGCATCACGAACCCTCGACTCATCCTCGTGACCGATCGCGATGATCTCGATGTGCAGATTCGCGACACGTTCCGCGCGTGCAAACAAGACCCCAAACGCGCGCGGAGCGGCAAGCACCTCGCCGAACTCATCGCAGAGCGGGCTGGTCTCATCACCACGATCGTGAACAAGTTCGAGAACGCAGTGAAGCAGGGCGACATCCGCGACGACGATCCCGACGTGTTCGTGCTCGTCGATGAGAGCCACCGCAGCCACTCGGCGAGCGTCGGCGAGTACGGCGCATTCGCGAAAGCGATGCGACGGATGCTGCCTCGCGCGAACTACATCGGATTCACTGGCACTCCCCTGCTGAAACGGGAGAAGAGCACCTTCCGAACGTTCGGCGGACTCATCCACCGCTACACGATCGCCGACGCCGTCGATGACGAGGCCGTGCTCCCGCTGCTCTACGAGGGTCGCATGGTCGAACAACAGATCGCCGAGAACGTGATCGATACCTGGTTCGACAAGATCAGTCAGGGGCTCACGGTCGAGCAGCAGCGCGACCTCAAACGCAAGTTCTCGCGAGCCGACGCGCTCGCCGGCGCCGGCCAGGTGGTGCGCGCCAAGGCGTACGACATCTCCGAGCATTACCGCCAGAACTGGCAGGGCACCGGGCTCAAGGCGCAGCTCGTCGCGCCGAACAAGGCGGCGGCGATCCGCTTCAAGCAAGAACTCGACGAAATCGGTCACGTCACCAGCGAGGTGATGATCTCCGCGCCCGGAGACGACGAAGGCCGAGAAGCCGTCGACCGCGACTCACGCGACCTCGTGCAACGGTTCTGGGAAGCTGCGATGCAGCGGTGGGGTAGCGAAGCGGAGTACAACAAGCAGATCATCGCCGGGTTCAAGGGTGTCGGCCACCCAGAGATCCTCATCGTCGTCTCGAAGCTCCTCACCGGGTTCGATGCACCGCGAAACACCGTGCTCTACCTCTGCCGAAACCTGCGCGAGCACACGCTGCTGCAAGCCATCGCCCGAGTCAACCGCCTCTTCGACGACGGCGACGAGACCGATCGCAAAGAGTTCGGCTACGTCATCGACTACGAAGGCCTACTCGGCGAACTGGATGCTGCGCTCACCACCTACTCGGCTCTCGACGGGTTCGACGACGACGAGCTCATCGGCGCCGTCATCGACATCCGCGAGCAGATCCGGCTGCTTCCATCCCGCTGGTCGGCGGTGTGGGATCTCTTCAAGGGCGTACCGCGCGACATGGAGGCGCTCGAACAGTTCCTCATCGACGAGCCGGTGCGACACGAGTTCTACGAACGGCTCGCTGACTTCTCGCGCACGCTGCACATCGCACTCTCGAGCGACAAGGTCGACGACATCGTGCCGCGAGAACGACTCGTGCGCTACCGCAGCGACTGGAAATTCTTCTCGAATCTCCGGCGCTCAGCGCAGCTCCGATACCAGGAGCGAGTCGACCTGCGTGACTACGAGCCGAAGATCCAGAAACTCCTCGATGATCACCTCTCGGCCCTCCCGGCCGAGGTCATCATCGACCCTCTCAACCTGAACGACCCGGCCGCTTTGAAGGCAGTCGTCGAGGAAACCGGCGTCACCGCCGCATCCCGAGCCGACCGCATCGCGACCGCGACCCGGCATCGCATCACCGAGCGAATGGACCAAGACCCGGCGCTCTACGCCCGGTTCTCAGAACTGCTCCAGCAGACGATCGACGAGTTCCGCGCCCATCGGATGTCTGAGCTGGAGTACCTCAAGCACATCGTGTCGATCGCCGAGGGAGTGGCCGGGCGAGAACGACGGCGCGAAGTGCCCGCCGCGGTGGCACACGACGAGCACGCGGCATCCGTCTTCGAAGCCATCCTCGCCCGCTTCGTGCACGCGGCGAACGGAGACGCCCTGCCCGACGATCAGGTCGCCGAAGTCGCCCGGACCCTCGTCGATTTGGTGCGGCCCCACCTCATCGTCGGCATCTGGCAGAACGACCAAGCACAGAACGAACTACTCAACACGATCGACGACTACCTCTGGGACGAGCTCGAAGGGCGACGAGGCCTCTCCCTCACGCCCGACGATGAAGACGTGATCAGAGGTGAGGTCATCCGAATCACCAAAGCCAGGCACCGATGAATCCAGCCGTCACGTACGGCGAGCACACGATCGAGTACTCGCTCGAGCGACGCGAACGAGCCACCCTCGAGATCACCGTCACGCCCCACGGTGTGGTCGAGGTCGTCGCGCCTGTCGATGCCCACATCGACGCCGTCGAAGCACGGGTGAGGCGGCGAGCGCGGTGGATCTTGCGGCAACAGCGCTACTTCGTGCAGTTCCTCCCGCGCACTCCGCCGCGCGAATGGGTGCCCGGGGAGACGCATCTCTATCTCGGGCGGCAATATCGCCTGCGCATCGGCGAACGAGCTGCGCAGGTTCGGCGGGTGCGACTGATCCGCGGTTTCCTCCTCATCGACGGCTGCGCATTCGACGACCGCGACAGCATCGAACGGGTAGTTCGCACGTGGTATCGCCAGCACGCAGACGTGCAGTTCCGTCGCAGACTCGAGGCCTGCGCCGCGCGGTTCCCCGAGGCATCCCGCCCGACGCCAACGAGCATCCGGCTTCGCGCGATGCCGGCACGCTGGGGATCCATGTCGCCAGGCGGATGCCTCACGCTGAACCCCGAACTGGTGCACGCCCCGGTCGACGCAATCGACTACGTCATCACGCACGAGCTCTGCCACATGATCGAGCCCCATCATGGGCGGGCATTCTTCGAACTGCTCGGCCGGATCATGCCCGACTGGGAGCCTCGCAAACAACGCCTCGAGCGAGCTTTGGCGTAGCGGCGTCGGGGCGCTGCGGTCAGCCCTTGATGGGGTCGAGCACCTCGAGCATCGACCCCTGCACGAATCCCGCCCACTCGTAGGCGGCCCGGAGATAGTCGTCGCGGGTCTCGTCGGATTCGTCGCTACCCTCCTCGACGATGCCGACCCGCTCGGCGAGGATCAGCCGCAAGTCGGTGAGGAAGGTGAGCCAGCTCCACGCCTCGGCCTGGTCGAGCTCGATCTGCACGAGGCCGGTGTCGTCTTCGACGGCCGTGGCGTCGCGCACCTGCTGGGCGGCCTGCCGCTTGCCGTCGACGAGGCTGTCGCGCGTGTAGCGAGTGAAGTCCTGAGCAGCTGTGACGTCGTCGGGATACGCGTTCGGGAGCAGCCGGCCGAGCGCCGGGTCGTC
Source organism: Agromyces sp. ISL-38 (assembly GCF_018613935.1). Classification (GTDB taxonomy): domain Bacteria; phylum Actinomycetota; class Actinomycetes; order Actinomycetales; family Microbacteriaceae; genus Agromyces. The sequence goes on from NZ_JAGGPF010000001.1 coordinate 109,446, forward strand.
GACCTCGCCGAGCAGGAGCACCGAGTCGACCTGGTCGGCGAGCTCGGAGAGGAGCATCGCCTCCTCGGTCTCGAGCACGAGCCGCACCCCCTCGCCGCCGTCGCGGCCCGCGACGATCATGGCGCGGCCTTCGACACCGTCGCCTGCAGGCCGTAGCCGTGCATCGCCTCAGCGTGCCGCTCCATCGCCTCGCGGCTGCCAGTGGCGACGATGGCACGGCCCTCTTGGTGCACACGCAACATGAGCCGCTCGGCCTCCTCGCGCGGGTAGCCGAAGTAGCTGCGGAACACGTAGCTCACGTAGGTCATGAGGTTGACCGGGTCGTCCCACACGATCGTGCTCCACGGCACGTCGGTCGCCGTGTGCGCGAGGCCTTCCGTGTCGAGTTGCTCGAGTGTGTCCGTCATCCCACAAGCCTGACACGACCGCTCTCGCGAGGGAACCCGGATGTCGTTGCGATCGTGCAAACCCGCGTGTCGCGGCGTGTCGCCGCGCACGTCAGGGTGCGTCGTCGCGCTTCGTCGACGCCGTCACGGTGAACTTCGCATTGCGGGCGACCTGGCGCGTGGGGCCGACGAGCCGCTCGAGCAGCGGCCGGTACCGCAGGTGCGAGTTCCACACGCACCACAGTTCGCCGCCGGGGGCGAGCACCCGCGCGGCATCCGTGAAGAGATGGGCGGCGATTCCCGCGTGCACGGCGGCGTCGCTGTGGAATGGCGGATTCAGCACGACGAGCGGCTCACTCGCGTCGGCGAGCGGCTCGAGTCCGTCGGCCCGGTGCACGTGCACGCGATCGGCGACGCCGTTCGCCTCCGCCGTCAGGCGAGCGGATGCCGCGGCCGCCGCCGAGCGATCGCTCGCCGTCACCGAAAGCGCCGACCTCGCGCGCGCGAGCCACGCGGCCACGATCCCGGTTCCGCACGCGAGGTCGACGGCGCTTGCGGCATCCGGAACCGCGTCGCCGAGCTGCTCGAGCAGGAATCGCGTGCCGATGTCGACGCCCGTGCCCGCGAACACGCCGCCGTGCGCGACGACCGCGAGGTCGAGATCGTCGTGCCACTCGCTGCGGGGCCATGGCTCGGCCGCCGGGTGCCGCGACGCGCGCGGCCCCGTGGAGGTGAGCACGCGCGACTTCTGCCTGGCGTGGCTCACGTCGAGCCGCTCGAACCACGCGCCGAGCACGTCGTTCATCGCGAGCGACATGTGCTTGATGCGCCCGCCGGCGACCACGGCGACGTCGGAGGCCGCGTGCGCGGCGATGAGGCCCGCCACCTCGTCGAGCCGGTCGAGCGACCGCGGCAGGCGCAGCAGCACGAGTCGTGCGCCCGCGACGAGCTCGGGGTCGAGCGGCATCGATCGCACGGCGCCCGCGAGGCCGATGCGTTCGGCGTTCTCGGCGAGCGCGCGTTCGCCGGTGATCGGGTCTTGATGCGAGCGGATGCCGCGGGCTCCGGCCGCCGCGGCGGCGAGCGCGAGTGCGCCGAACGCGTCGTCGATGATGACGAGCTCGCCCGGGCCGGCTGCGCGGATGCGCGCGGCGGCTTCGTCGAGGATCAGGCGGTCTGCGGCATCCGACGCCTCGAGTCCGTGGCCCTCGACATCGGGATGACGCCGCAGGGCGCCGAAGTCGAAGGCCATGCCCCCAAGGGTACGGGGCCGGGCTGTTCTGGCCGGCCGAGTTGGCGGGGCGACGGCTGCGAGCTTCGTGACGATGAAACTGAGTACGAATGCATGCGTTTCTCCGGCGCGTTTGCTACCCTCGGGTCCGCATGCGGGGCGCAATCGAACGACAACCAGCGGAATCGCGCGCGGCCAGGCACTCGGCCGCAGCGCGCGGCGGTCGAGCCCGCACCTCGAAGCACCGCTCGACCGCCCCCGCCGCCGCGATCGCCGTGATCGCGATCGTCGCAACGCTCGCGCTTGCGCCGGTGACGCCGGCCGGCATCGAGATATCGGCCGCTGAGACCAGCATCGCCGGGGGTACGGCACAGACGGTGACCGTCGCTCCGGATGTCACGGCGCCGCCGATCTCGCACGAGTCGTACACCGCGGCGACCGGCCCCGAGACGCTCATCGCCAACGGCACCAACGAGGACTGGGCGAAGCTCGTGCTCATCTACGGCGACTGGCCGGTGACCGACGAGAACGTCGCCGTGATCATGCAGTGGATGCGCGAGGAGAACGGCCCCGACAACTGGTGGAACCGCAACAACCCGTTGAACAACGGCCACGGATCGGGCGGCGGCAGCGGGCTCGGCAGCTACGACAGCCTCGACACCGCCGCGTTCTACGCCGCCGACAACCTGCTCAAGCGCTCGTTCTACACCGCGATCGTCGCGGCGCTCGAAGACGGCACGTCGGCCGCGGCCGTGGCGCAGGCGATCTGGGCGTCGCCGTGGGCGTCGAGCCACTACGGCAACGGTGCGAACTGGACGACCTCGCCCGTGCCCATCGTCGAGGCCCCGGCCTCCGCCTGGTGAGGCCCGCCCCGGCGCGATCCTGCTCAACACCGCTACGGTCACTCCTGCATCCTCGGATCCTCCGTGGGGTCGGCATACACGGGAGGGCAACCACGATCAATCGCCTCGGGACGCAGCTCGTAGTGCCATGGCTCGTTGCCGTAGATCTGGCACAACCCGTACTCGGCGCCGTGCTCTGACAACCACGCCGTGGCATCGAAGGACCCGATGTCGACCGCGTCCCCGGACACGTGAGCGGACGTACCCGGGGACGCGACCCATCGGGCGGCTTCCTCTTCAGACCCGTACTCCGAGACCGCCTCCCGGAGAAGCTGACTCTGGTACTCCGCGGAACGCCAGCCGCTGTTGACGGAGAACTCGACGCCGTCGTCAGCGGCATCCGTCGCCGCTCGGCGCAGGGCCTCGAGCAGATCGGGCTCGACGTTGGCTACGCCGGGATACTCATCATCGAAGACGGTCACGCCGTCAGGCACGGCGCCGTCATGCTCGGTGATCGCACCGTCTGCCTCGGTCGCCGCTGACGACGCTGACTGAGACGCGAGGGTTCCGATGATCGCAGTGGTGACGACGACCAGGCCGACCGCGGTTGGCCAGAGAGTCCTGCGGAATCGTGTTCGTGCTGCTGCGCTTCGCGTCATGCTGCCAGTCAAGGCAGGGTGGTGTTGCCAGCCCGTATGCGGCTTTCGATACGCCGGCGATATGCATCGGCTCCTAGCATTGCGAGTATGCGCGTGTTGGTCGTCGAGGATGAGCCCTACATGGCAGAAGCCATCCGTGATGGGCTGCGCCTGGAAGCGATCGCAGCGGACATCGCTGGGGATGGGGATGCTGCGCTGGAGCTGCTGAGCATCAACGCCTACGACATCGCCGTCCTCGACCGCGACATCCCCGGACCCTCCGGTGACGAGATCGCCGAAAGCATCGTCGCCTCCGGCAGCGGCATGCCGATCCTGATGCTCACCGCTGCCGACCGGCTCGACGACAAGGCGTCCGGATTCGGGCTCGGAGCAGACGACTACCTCACCAAGCCGTTCGAACTTCGAGAGCTCGTGCTCAGGCTCAGAGCACTCGACCGGAGGCGCGCACACAACAGACCGCCCGTGCGAGAGCTCGCAGGCCTGCGTCTGGACCCGTTCCGCCGCGAGGTCTACCGGGACGGCCGGTACGTCGCGCTCACGCGCAAGCAGTTCGCCGTGCTCGAAGTTCTCGTCGCCGCCGAAGGCGGAGTCATCAGCGCCGAAGAGCTGCTGGAACGGGCATGGGACGAGAACGCCGACCCGTTCACCAACGCGGTGCGGATCACCGTCTCGGCACTTCGCAAGCGGCTCGGCGAACCCTGGATCATCTCCACGGTGCCCGGCGTGGGCTACCGCATCGACCCAGAATCGGACGCCGGCAGTGAGGAAGTCGAGCGTGGATAGAGCGCCTGGGTTGAGCGTTCGCCTCAAGCTCACCCTCAGCTACGCGGGATTCCTCATGATCGCAGGTGCCCTGCTGCTCGCGGTCGTGTGGGTGTTCCTCCTGCGCTACGTCCCGGACGGTCCGATCATGGCCATCGGGGGCGGCGTGCCCAACCGCGACGACCTCGTGCGCGCCTTCGTCCCGGCCGTAGCCTGGGCGCTGGTCTTCCTGCTGGTGTTCGGGCTGCTGGGAGGGTGGATCCTCGCCGGCCGCATGCTCGTGCCCCTCGCCCGGATCAGGGACGCCACACGCAGGGCGGGCAACGGGTCACTCTCGTACCGGATCGAGCTGGAAGGCCGGAATGACGAGTTCCGCGAGCTCGCCGACAGCTTCGACGCCATGCTCGCACAGCTCGAAGCGCACGTCGCAGAACAGCAGCGGTTCGCAGCGAACGCCTCGCACGAATTGCGTACTCCGCTGGCGATCACGCAGACGCTCCTCGACGTCGCCCGCCACGATCCGAACGGCAATGCCGAGCTCGTCGAACGCCTCCACGCCGTCAACGCCCGAGCGATCGAGCTCACCGAAGCGCTGCTCCTGCTCAGCCGCGCCGACCAGCGGTCCTTCACCCGAGAACACGTCGACCTCTCCCTCTTGGCAGAGGAGGCCACCGAAACACTTCTTCCCCTCGCAGAACTGCACGGCGTCACCATCGAGACTGGCGGGGACATCGCCCCCGCCATCGGCTCGCATGCGCTCCTGCTGCAGATGACCACGAACCTCCTGCACAACGCCATCGTCCACAACCTCCCCGCGCGCGGCACCATTCAGGTCGACACCGCCATGGGCCCCGGGTCCGTCATGCTGACGGTCGAGAACAGCGGCGAGATGCTCACTCCGCAACTGGTCTCGACCCTCACCGAGCCGTTCCAGCGCGGCACCGGACGCATACGCGTTCACCACGCAGGTGTCGGCCTCGGCCTGGCAATCGTCAAGAGCATCACCAAAGCACACGACGGGAACCTCACGATCACTCCCCGGGCCGATGGCGGGCTCCGCGTCACCGTGCAACTACCAGCCGCGCCCCAGAGGCCAATGTGATGGGAAAGTCGAAATAGGTGTCGGGATACGGTTCGTTCCGCAGCGTGTAGTGCCACCACTCGGCCGCGTAGGAACTGAACCCGCAGGCCTCCATGATCGAACGCAGGTGTCGACGGTTTCGGGCCCTCGGCATCTGGGATTCCCTCGGCTCCGTGATGTGAGACCGAATCCATCAGGTCATGGTCGCCACCCATGGCAACGAGTTCGCCGGTCGCCAGGTGGTAGAGCGTCAAGTCCACGGTGCTGCCCCGGCTGTGGCCCGACTTCGCGGCCACATAGCCGAGCTCGAACATCTCGGATCTGTCGATGTTCGGATAGTGCCGTGCCTTCGTCCGGCCATCCTCCGGCTGCCGTGACCAGCGCAGGAAGCTCTCCACGGCATGCTGAGGGCGATATCCATCCCACAGGAGCAAGCCGAAGCCATAGGATGCCGCTCTGTCGCGCGCGCCCTCCAGAGCTCCACACAGAGCCCTCGTGCCGACGACCCGATTGGCGAGGTATCCGTCGACAGGCTTGCCGGTGAAATTGTCCCAGGTGGCGTACTTCGCGTCCCAGCGTATTCCGGGAACCAGCTCGTCCACGAAGACGAAGTCGTCGTTCATCGACGTTGTCCGCTCAGTGCGAATGACACCAGCAGGTCGATCACCTCGGCAAGCGGGAGCTCGGCGGCCGCCATCATTCGCGGGTAGCGGCTGTACGAGGTCATGCCTGGGAAGGTGTTGACCTCGTTGAGTACGACCTGGCCGTCGTCCGTCAGGAACATGTCCACCCGTGCGAGTCCCCTGCATCCCAATGCGCGATAGATGGCTTTCGCCGTCTGCTGCACGAGGAGGCGCGCGTCTGCGGTGATGTCGGCGGGAACGGCCACGGTCGAGTTCTCGGAGCCGACTTCGGGCGCGCTCTCCTGATGGATCCTGAAGAAGCCGTGCGACAGACGGATTTGATCCACCTCGCCGACGACCAGCTCCGTGTCGGTCTCGAGCACCGCGCATCCGACCTCGCTGCCGGAGACCGCCTCCTCGATCAGCACCTTCGCGTCGTACTGTCGTGCGGCTTCCACCGCGCTCGGCAGGTCTTCCTCTCGATCCACGCGACTGACGCCGAAGGACGATCCCGATCGGGCCGGCTTCACGAATACGGGATACGTCAGTCGGTCGGGGTCGACGTGCCCGTCGCCCGTGACCGTCCAGAACCTCGGGGTCGCGATTCCTGCGCTTCGAACGACGAGATACGCAAGGGACTTGTCCATGCACAGCGCAGAGCTTTGGACATCGCACCCCACATAGGGGATGCCGGAGAGGTCCAACAGGCCCTGGATGGCGCCGTCCTCACCGAGTGTGCCGTGCAGCACCGGAAGCGCCACGTCCAGGTGGACCGTGTCGTATCGGCCATCCGTCTGGACAAGCAATCCGTGGACGCCTCTGTCCGGTGACAGCATCGCCGGACGGCCGTTGCCGTTCTCCCAGCCCGCGTCAGGGCTCTCGCACAGCTTCCACTCGCCGCTCCTGGTGATCCCGACGAAGAACGGTTCGTACTTGCCGAAGTCGAGGTTTCGTGCGACCTCTTGCGCAGACTTGACTGACACGGGGTGCTCTTCCGAGGCCCCTCCGAATATGACCGCGAGCTTCCACCGACTCATGCTGCACGGCCTTCGAACTCGAGGCAATTCAGAATGGTGTTCTCGACCGTGTCGCGCAGGGCGTGCTCCGTGAAATAGGCGGTGTGCGGAGTGATGAGCACATTCGGCAGCCGCTGCAGTCGCAGGACGAGTCGGCTTTCGATCGGCCTGTTCCGCCGGTCGGTGTAGAAGATGCCTTCCTCACCCTCGAGGACGTCGAGCGCCGCACCGCCGAGCTTGCCGCTCTCCAGCGCGGAAAGCAGGGACTCGGTATCGAGAAGCGAACCGCGGCCCGTGTTGACGATGATCGCGCCATGCTTCATCTGCTCGAACCGCTGACGATCCAGGAGATGTCTCGTCTCCGCACTGAGTGGCGTATGGAGCGTGACGAGGTCGCTCCGCTGGAGCAGCTCGTCAAGATCGACGTAATCCGCAGTGGTCTTGGGATTGCGGTCGTAGGCCAGTACGCGGCAGCCGAAGCCCCGCAGCCTGTCGACGACTGCTGCACCGATGCGGCCTGTTCCGATGACTCCGACCGTCATGTCGCGGAGTTCCCTGCCGCGCACGCGATTCAGCCTGAAGTCATGAGCTTCTGCGCGGGTGATGATCGATCGTGCGTTCCGCAGCGCCATCAACATCAGCATCAGCGTGTAGTCGGCGACGCCGTCTGGCGAGTACACGACACCCTCGACCGAGATGCCGACGCTCCGCGCGAAGTCCACGTCGATGTGGTCGTGCCCCGTGCTCCTGGTGGAGATGTAGGCGACGCCGGCTTCGCTGAGCGAGCGAAGCGTTGAATTGGCGATCGGAGTCTTGTGGCCGACACTGATGCATCGATTCCCGATTGCCAGCCCGATATTCACCTCGGATACCGCCGTGTCGATGATCGTCGGGGTGACGCCGAAACGAGGCGCCACCTCGCGGAACACGACGGCCTCGTCCCGCCCGCATCCGTAGATCGAGATTCCCGTTCTCGGGACGACGGCGTCTGCCTCACCAAGCGCATCACGGCGGTCGAGGGCAGTTGACGAGGACGACGCCATCAGCGATCGGATGCCGGGGGGCGCTGTTCGTGCATGTTCGCGGTAGGCCATGCCTCCAGTCAAGGCAGCCTGGTGTTATCAGGACGTATGCGGTTTTCGATACGCCGGCGATATCCCCGGCCTGGTGGTTTCGATACGCCTGCTTCGCGGGCTACTCGCGCTCGAGCGGACGCCACACCACGACGGCGTTCTCGCGGCGCACGCGCGTGCCCGCGCGCATCGAGACGACCTCGCCTGCAGCACCAGCGGCGAACACGCGACGACCCGGGCGGTTGAGCATCTCGTCGGCGAGCGCCGCCTCGAGCTCGCGCACACGGGTCTCGAGCGACGCCACCTGGTCTTCGAGGCCGAGCACGCGCCGGATGCCCTCGAGGCTCACGCCCTCGCTCGAGAGCTGGGCGATCTCGCGCAACTGCACGACGTCGCGCATCGAGTACCGGCGGGACTTGCCGGCGGTGCGTGTCGGAGAGACGAGACCGAGCCGGTCGTATTGCCGCAGTGTCTGCGGGTGCATTCCCGCGAGCTCCGCGGCGACGGAGATGACGAAGAGCGGACTCAGCTCGTTCATGGTCGCACCTAGCCCTTGGCCTTCGCGATGAGCCCGTCGCGTGGATTCTCGTCGGGCAGTTCGGCGATGAAGTCGCGGAGCTTCTCCTCGGCGTCTTTCGACAGGTGCGAGGGCACCGCGACCTGCACCTCGGCGAGGAGGTCGCCCGTGCCCTTCGAGGTCTCGACGCCGCGGCCCTTCACCCGAAGCACGCGGCCGCTGGGGGTGCCGGGGGTGACGCGCAGCTTCACGGGGTCGCCCCCGAGTGTGGGCACCTGGATAGTCGCGCCGAGCGCCGCCTCGGCGAACGTGATGGGCACGGTGACGCGGAGGTTGAGGCCGTCGCGCTCGAACACGGGGTGCTTGCGCACCGAGACGGTCAGCACGAGGTCACCGGATTCGCCGCCGTCGGGCGAGGGCTGGCCCTTGCCCCGCAGCCGGATCTTCTGCCCGTCGGCGACCCCGGCGGGAATCTTCACGGTGATCGGTTTGCCGTCGGACGCCTGCAGGGTGATCTGCTGACCCTTGGTGGCGGTGATGAAGTCAAGCGTCGTCGAGGCGGTGACGTCGCGGCCCTTCGAGGGGCCGCCGAAACCTCGGAATCCACCGGTAGGCTGGCCGAAGCGACCGCCGCCGAACAGGCCGCCGAGCAGGTCGTCGTATTGGCCGCCCTGCTGGTACGTGCGACCGCCAGGACCGCCGAACATCGTGCCGAAGACGTCTTCGAAGCCACCTGCCGCGCCGCCGCCACCGGGCGCGGTGAATCGCGCACCCGAGCCCATCGCCCGGATCGCGTCGTACTCCTTGCGCTGCTCGTGGTCGGAGAGCACCGAGTGCGCCTCACTGATCTCCTTGAACCTCGCCTCCGCCGCGTCATCACCGGGGTTCGAGTCGGGGTGGTACTTGCGCGCGAGCTTGCGGTAGGCCTTCTTGAGTTCCGCGTCGCTCACGTCTTTGGAGACGCCGAGCACCTCGTAGAAGTCCTTGTCGAACCAATCCTGACTGGCCATCGGCACCTCCTCTCATGAGTCTGGCGGAAAACGGTGTTGGCAGGCTCGCGACATCCGATTCGCCGGATGCCGCGAGCCGGCCGAACGGTCACTGCGGGGTCTTCACCACGACCTTCGCCACGCGAAGCAGCGTGCCGCCGAGCAGGTAGCCCGTCTCGACGACGTCGGCGACGGTGTCGGTGTCGACCTCGTCGCTCGGCTGCTGGAAGATCGCCTCGTGGCGCTGCGGGTCGAACGGCTCGCCGATCTCGCCGAACGACGAGAGCCCGAGCTTCTCGACGGCCGCACGGAGCTTCGCCGCGATCGTCGAGAACGGGGCGTCGCCCTCGAGGTCGCCGTGCTTCTCGGCCCGGTCGAGGTCGTCGAGCACGGGCAACAGCACGGCGACGGCCGCGCCGACGGCGCGCTCGCGTTCGACCTCTCGGTTCGCCTCGGTGCGCTTGCGGTAGTTCGCGTACTCGGCGGTGACCCTCTTGAGGTCGGCGAGGTGCTCGTCGCTCGGCTCCCGGATCTCGGCGGTGGCCGCGTTCAGGATGTCGTCGACCGTGAGCGGCGTGTCGTCGTCGTCGGATTCGGATGCCGCGGCATCCGTCTCCTCGATCATCTCGTCCGCGCCGGCGGCCGCTTCGGGGCCATCAGCTCCTTCGATAAACTCCGCCGCTTCCGTTGCTTCGGCAGTCTCGGCCTCCTCCGCAGGACGGCGAACCTCGCCCGTCTCGGGGTCGATCCGCCGCTTGTCGCGGATGACCGGCTCTTCGGGGATCTGGTTCTCGTCTGTCATGATTACCTGGCCTCTGAGCTCGTCGAGGTGTCTTCGTCGTCGATGACCTCGGCGTCGACGACGTCTTCATCGGAGGCAGCCTGCTCACCGGTCGGGTTCGAGTCCTCTCCGGCGCCGGCCGTGGCATCCGCCGTCTGGCTCTGGGCGTAGATGGCCTCGCCGAGCTTGCCCTGCGACTGCGAGAGCTTCTCGAACGCGGTCTTCACGGCCTCATCGTCGTCGCCGGCGAGCGCCGACTTCAACGCGTCGACGTCGCCCTGCACCTCGGACTTGACGTCGGCGGGCAGCTTGTCGTCGTTGTCCCTGATGAGCTTGTCGATCGAGTAGGCGAGCTGCTCGGCGGAGTTGCGCGTTTCAGCGGACTCACGGCGCTTCTTGTCTTCGGCGGCATGCTCTTCAGCGTCGCGCACCATGCGCTCGACGTCGTCCTTCGGCAGCGCGGAGCCGCCGGAGATCGTCATGCGCTGCTCCTTGCCGGTGCCCTTGTCCTTCGCGGACACGTGGACGATGCCGTTGGCGTCGATGTCGAACGTGACCTCGATCTGCGGGATGCCGCGGGGTGCAGGCGCGATGCCGGTGAGCTCGAACGTGCCGAGCGGCTTGTTGTCGCGCGTGAACTCGCGCTCACCCTGGAAGACCTGGATGGCGACCGACGGCTGGTTGTCGTCGGCGGTCGTGAAGGTCTCGCTGCGCTTCGTGGGGATGGCGGTGTTGCGCTCGATGAGCTTCGTCATGATGCCGCCCTTGGTCTCGATGCCGAGGCTGAGGGGGGTGACGTCGATGAGCAGCACATCTTTGCGCTCACCCTTGAGGACGCCCGCCTGGAGGGCGGCGCCCACGGCGACGACCTCATCGGGGTTGACGCCCTTGTTGGGCTCCTGGCCGGTCTCCTGCTTCACGAGGTCGGAGACGGCGGGCATACGCGTGGATCCGCCGACGAGCACGACGTGCGCGACATCCGACAGCTTGATGCCGGCCTCGCGGATGACGTCGTCGAAGGGCTTCTTCGTGCGGTCGAGCAGGTCGCTCGTCATGTTCTCGAACTCGGCGCGGCTGAGCGTCTCGTCGAGGTTGGCGGGGCCGTTCTCGGTGAGCGAGAGGTAGGGCAGCTGGATGCTGGCCTTCATGTTCGAGGACAGCTCCTTCTTCGCCTGCTCAGCGGCCTCCTTGAGGCGCTGGAGGGCGATCTTGTCCTTCGAGACGTCGACGCCGGTGGAGTCCTTGAAGCGCTTGATGAGCCACGCGACGACCCGCTGGTCCCAGTCGTCGCCGCCGAGCCGGTTGTCGCCGGCGGTCGCCTTCACCTGGATGGTCGAGAAATCGTCGTCTTTGCCCACCTCGAGGAGCGAGACGTCGAACGTGCCGCCACCGAGGTCGAAGACGAGGATGAGCTCGTCTTCCTTGCCCTTGTCGAGACCGTAGGCGAGTGCGGCCGCCGTGGGCTCGTTGATGATGCGCAGCACGTTGAGGCCCGCGATCTCGCCGGCCTCCTTCGTGGCCTGGCGCTCGGCGTCGTTGAAGTACGCCGGCACGGTGATGACCGCATCGCTGACGGCGTCGCCGAGATACTGCTCGGCGTCGCGCTTCAGCTTCTGCAGGATGCGCGCCGAGATCTCCTGCGGCGTGTAGTTCTTGGCGTCGATCTCGGACGACTTCCAGTCGGTGCCCATGTGCCGCTTGACCGACGCGATGGTGCGGTCGACGTTCGTGACGGCCTGGCGCTTGGCGGTCTCGCCGACGAGCACCTCGCCGTCTTTCGTGAATGCGACGACCGACGGGGTGGTGCGGAAGCCCTCTGCATTGGCGATGACGGTGGGCTCGCCGCCCTCGAGGACCGAGACGACCGAGTTGGTCGTGCCGAGGTCGATTCCTACTGCTCGTGACATGTTGTCTCTCCTTCTGCCTGGAGGCTTCGCGAGCGGATGCCGCAGCGCTCCATCGGCGGTCGGCCCGGCCGTGCTGGCCCGCGACCGAAGTCGGTGTGTCAAGACTTGAGCCCTGACGACTCAAGTGTCTCAACGCCGTTTCGACGTGTCAAGTTGGCGCCGCGAAACTTGAGTGCAAGTGACTCAACTCACAGCGGATGCCCAGTGTTCCGGCCCTGGACGCGGCCGATACCCCGCGACACATGGTACGCATCGGATGCATTCAGGCGGCATCAAGGTCGTGGGTGAATAAGGGTGTGGTGAACAGATTCCTCGCATCGTAGTCAGGAGCGTCGTCGGCGCATCCGTCGGCGGCGCAGTCATGAAGGAGCGACCGTGACCATCACCCAGACTTCCCAGATCGACCTCGACACGGTGGCCGAGCTCGCCGCCCAATTGCGCGTCGACTCGATCCGCTCGAGCACGAGCGCCGGCTCGGGGCATCCGACCTCCAGCATGTCGGCGGCAGACTTGCTCGCCGTGCTCGTCACCCGGCACTTGCGCTTCGACTGGGATGACCCGACGGCGCCCGGCAACGACCACCTGATCTTCTCCAAGGGGCATGCCTCGCCGCTGTTGTACTCGGTGTTCAAGTCCGTCGGCGTCGTCTCGGACGACGAGCTGATGAACGGGTACCGACGTTTCGGGCAACGGCTGGAAGGCCACCCGACCCCAGTGCTGCCATGGGTCGATGTCGCGACCGGGTCGCTCGGCCAGGGACTGCCCGACGGCGTCGGGATCGCGTTGGCCGGCAAGTACCTGGATCGGGAGCCCTACCGAACCTGGGTGCTGTGCGGCGACAGCGAGTTCGCCGAGGGATCCATCTGGGAGGCGCTCGACAAGGCCGCCCACTACGAGCTGTCGAATCTCATCGCCATCGTCGACGTCAACCGCCTCGGCCAGAGCGGGCCGACCGAGCTGGGCTGGGATCTCGACGCGTATGCCCGCCGTGCCGAGGCCTTCGGTGCTCGTGTGCTCGTCGTCGACGGCCATGATCTGAGCGCCATCGACGACGCCCTGGCCACGGCCGCCGCTCCCACGGATGGCCGGCCCACGGTTCTCCTCGCCAAGACCGTGAAGGGCAGCGGCTTCTCCGAGGTCGAGGATCGTCCCGATTGGCACGGCAAGCCGTTTCCCGCCGACATGGCCGACCGGGCGATCGCGGAGCTCGGCGGCATCCGGAATCTGGTGCTTCGCGGCCCGGGTCCTGAGCCCGCCCCGGCCATCGACGCGACGGCCGAGCCGGCAGGTGGCGACGCCGGCGCGGGCGCGGGCGTCGCGACGCTGCCGCACTACGACCTCGGCGACGAGGTGGCCCCGCGCAAGGCCTATGGAGACGCGCTCGTCGCACTCGGCGCTGCCGACCCGCGGATCGTCGCGCTCGACGGAGAGGTGAGCAACTCGACCTACTCCAACGAGTTCGCGCACGCCTATCCCGACCGGTACTTCGAGATGTACATCGCCGAGCAGCAGCTGGTTGCCGCAGCGACCGGCCTCAGCGTTCGCGGCTACCGCGCATTCGCGTCGACCTTCGCCGCGTTCCTGACCCGTGCGCACGACTTCATCCGGATGGGCGCCATCTCGGGCGTCGATCTCCGGCTGGTCGGCTCGCACGCGGGCGTGGAGATCGGGGCCGACGGACCCTCGCAGATGGCGCTCGAAGACCTCGCCATGATGCGCGCAGTGCACGGGTCGACGGTGCTCTACCCGAGCGACGCGACGAGCACCGCCGCGCTCGTCGAGGCGATGGCATCCACTCCGGGCATCAGCTACCTGCGCACCACTCGTGGCGCCTACCCCGTGCTGTATCCGTCCGGGGAGGCATTCCCGGTCGGCGGTTCCAAGGTGCTGCGCTCCGGTGACGACGACCGGGTGACCCTGGTCGGCGCCGGCGTGACGCTGCACGCCTGCCTGCGCGCCGCCGAGATCCTGGCCGAGGAAGGGATCGAGACCCGGGTGATCGACTGCTACTCGGTGAAGCCGATCGACGCCGACACCCTGACCGCCGCGGTCGGTGCCACGTCGGGGCGGATCGTGGTGGCCGAAGACCACCACCCAGAAGGCGGACTCGCCTCGGCCGTCACCGACGCGCTCCTGACCTCCGGACCGACGAGCCTGTCGCTCGCGCACCTCGCGGTTCGCGACATGCCAGGCTCCGGATCCGGCCCCGAGCTTCTCGCGTGGGCCGGCCTCGACGCCGACCACATCGCGGCCGCCGCTCGCGAATTGCTCGACGAGTGATACCCGCAAGAATGAGCGAATGAACAGCGACCTTCGCCTCACCACCCTCTCGGCGTCTCACGCCGACGACGCCGAGCTCGTCACGACACTCTCGCGATTGGTGAACGGCGTCTACGAGGTCGCGGAACAGGGACTGTGGGAGCCCGAGAGCGCGAGGACGACGGCTGAGGAGGTCGCGACGCTGATCCGTTCAGGTGAGATCACCGTCGCATTCCTCGACGACGAGCTCGTCGGATGCATCCGGATTCACGAGCTCTCCGATCGAATCTGCGAGTTCGGCCTGCTTGCCGCCGCCCCGCACCGGCGAGGGGCCGGAATCGGTCGCGAGCTGGTTCGGTTCGCCGAGGCGCTCGCGGCGGAGCACGGCCGGGAGATCATGCAACTGGAGCTTCTGGTGCCGCGCGAGTGGTCGCATCCGTCGAAGGAGTTCCTCACTGCCTGGTACACCCGAATCGGCTATCGCCCAGTGCGCACAGGTCGTCTCGAGGAGTCCTACCCCGCTCTCGCTGCTCATCTGGTGACCCCGTGCGACCTCGTGATCCATCAGAAGGACCTGCAGCCCTGGGTGTGATCACCACAGGTGAAGAGCCCCGAATTCGCGGGGATGTGGGAGGAGAACAACGCCCGCGGGAAACGGCACTTCGCTCAGCGTCGCGCCGTGTGCGTGTCGTCGGCTTCGATGGAGATGGTTGCCGACGGGCACAGCTCCTTCGCTTCGCGGACCGCCGCCCACTCGGACTCCGGCGGGTTCGCGTCGAGCAGTTCCACGAAACCGCCCTGCTCGGGCGGGTTGCCGAACACCTTCGGAGCGATGCGCCCGCAGTTCTCGGAGGCAATGCACGTGACGGGGTTCACGGTGACCTTCATCAGCAAACATCCTTTCAGTCGTCGCGCCGATGGGGACGACTCTCGTCATCCACGGTATTGACGGTCGGGAGGCAGAGCCACCTCGACACGGGGCAACGGAACCGACGCATGGGCGGCGACCCCTGCGCCGCCTGGGGCGTGTCTGACAAACGCGGGGCTGGCGCGGCGTGATGCTGGTAACGTGTCGCGCTTCCAGTTGCTCTCTGATGCCGATTGGGCTCTGGTCGCTGATTTGCTACCGGCCCGAACGCGCAGACGAGGTCGACCGTTCTCCGATGCCCGCACGATGGTCGAGGGGATCGTCTACCGGTACCGCTGTGGGATCGCTTGGCGAGACCTCCCCGCTGTGTTCGGGCCGTGGGAAACGGTCTGGACTTGGCACCGGCGGCTTGCCGCCGATGGCACTTGGGATGATGTGCTCGCAAGGCTGATTGCCGCAGCCGATGCCGTCGGCGCCGTGAACTGGTCGGTGTCAGTCGACTCGACGATCGCTCGCGCGCACCAGAACGCCACGAATCTCACCCGGCACACAGGGGGCTGGGTCGAACTACAAGAATCCGCTCCTCGAACCGGCTGACCACGCGCTCGGCCGTTCCCGCGGCGGTCTGTCGACCAAGATTCACCAACTCGTCGACGGATGCGGGCTGCCGCTCGTGATCGCAGTCACTCCGGGCCAGGCCGGGGACTCGCCGATGTTCCTGCCGCTTATGGCCCAGCTCCGGGTATCCCGCACGATCGGCCGGCCGCGAACGACGCCGGACGCGGTCTGGGCCGACAAGGCATACTCCTCACGGGCGATCCGCGCGCACCTGCGTAATCGGCGTATCAAGGCGGTCATCCCGGAACCGGCAGACCAAGCCGGACATCGGAAACGGCGCGGTTCACAAGGGGGCCGCCCACCATCATTCGCCGCCGAGGACTACCGTGGTCGGAACGTGATCGAACGCCGCTTCTGCCACCTCAAGCAATGGCGTGGACTGGCCACCCGCTACGACAAACTCGCCATCGTCTACCGTGCTGGCGCGGTCCTGAACGCGGTCATCGCCTGGGCGAGACATCTATCAACCGTGACCTAGGCTCCCCCGCGAGCGAACAATCGCTCACGCCTGCTGCAGGATGTCCGCATAGCGCGGATCGAACGGCTCCACGAGGACACGCTCGAGCGCAGCTGAGAGCGCCCACAACGCGGTCTGCTCGCTGGGGAAGAGCTGCAAGTCGAGGTCTTGGTCTTCCCACCGGTGCAATATCTCGAAGAGGACAATGGCTTCGTGAGCGTCCAGCACCACAGCCTGATCTGTCATAGGCAAAGACTATTCACTGAGACAGGCCGGCTCACCCCCGCGAGGTCTGACTCCGTAGCAGCCCACGATTTAGCAGACACACCCTAGTTCGATCGCTGACCGGGCGCTGTTGCGGAACGGTCGAGATGATCGAGCAGGCTCTCGGTGTGGTCCGTGGCCTTTTCGACGACCTTTGCGAGCGTCGAAAGTCGCGTCGCCATTCGATACCCGTCGCCTTCCAGGCGATGCTCCAAGACCTGCACAGTCAGGTTGCGATTCGCGTGAACGAAGCCGCTCCCCATCTTCCACGCCTGAATCGCCGTGATTGCGTGCGTGCGAATGCCCCATCGATCCGATTCGCGAACGATCTTGCTCCATGGCGGGAACCAGTCGATGGATTTCCCCGTGAGACTTTTCCGCGCATCTCGACATGCCTCAACACGCGTCCTGAATTCTGCAAGATTCTCAGGCTCAGCGACCCCGGATGCCGCGGCAAACTCCTCCGTGTCGACAGCGTTTCGCCAACTAAGGCGTAGCGAGGAGATGACGCGGGCGTTCAGCGTGCCCGCATTCAGGAGCCAGAGGCCGACGGCTGACGACTCGATCGCCGACCGGGCGAGCGTGTAGCCGCCCATGGTGGGGGCATCGTGTGTTGTCGACATATACGAGCTCAGGAAGTGCAGGTGTTGCTGCGCGCTGACCGCAAGGTGCATCACTTGCGAGGAGAACGGATCAACTGCCTCGGTCCACCTGTTCGCCTCCGCGAGACGGCTCTCCGGCTCGATCTTGTGCACCTCGAAGCGCTCGGGAAACGACTCGATGCGCGCGAAGCACTCTTGCAGGAGTCGCGCTCCCGCTTCGGCCAACTCCGGTGATTCCTGCCGAATCGTCGTGCGATGAACTGGCACGGTGCCTCCTCGCTTTCGCGGTCCCGACGTGGAAGTGCTTCCGTCGCGGCGCCGTTGACACGTACGTGTCAACGGCTCGAGCTGACGAGCGTCAGGCGGTGGCGCTCAATCGCCCGATAGACACTCGGCCGCGAGACGTTGAACAGTGCAGCAATCTCGGGCACCGACATGTCGCCGGCCTCGTAGTGCGCGGTCACCGCGGCATCTTGCTTCGGCGTGAGCCGTGGCTGTCGGCCGCGGAGCTTCGCGCGAACGCTCGGCCGCGCCATGGCCTCGCGTGTGCGAATGCTGATCCAGCCGCCTTCGGCCTCGGCCACCGCGGCGAGCATCGTGAAGAAGAGCTTGGCCATGGGGTCGTTCGGGTCGTAGACGATCCCGTTGAGGCTGAACACGATGTCGCGCTCGTGCAACTCCTTGAGGAGTTCGAGCGTGCCGAGCGCGTTTCGCGCGAGACGGTCGATCGCCGGCACAGCGAACACATCGCCTTCTCGGCACGCTGCAAGCGCCTGGTCGAGGCCGGCCCGCGTCATGGTCTTGCCGGTGAAGCCGTGGTCGATGTAGATGCGCTCTTGGTCGACGCCGAGCGTCAGGAGCTTGGCAATCTGCGTCGCCTCGTCCTGCTCCACCGTCGAGACTCGCGCGAAGCCGATGAGCATGCTTCCTCGTCTAAATTAGGGCACCATCTGTGAGATTCGGAGCGTACAGCTCATCTGAGACAGCAACAGGCCCGGCTCGCCGCGGTGGCGACGGCCGGGCCTGGCTGTCTCAGTAGACGATCCCCATACGGACGGGACTCATAGTGAGTCTGCGCAGTTCCGGACTCTCGTCAGGCTCTACTCCGCTTCGTGCAATGCAACGCGTTCAAGGAAAAGCGATACAGGCGTGGGGCTCGTCCCCAGAATCAGTACCTGATGTCCGGGCGGGTTTACTGCGATCATCCACCCCTCGGAGTTCTCACCGAGCACCTGCGCGGGTCGGAGATCGCCTTCGACCGTAACGTCGACAGAGGAGCTGCTGGGGGATGGCGAAGGCATGTCTCCACCGAACCTGCGTCGCCATAGCGAGCGTGCAAGATCTGCAACTCCACCCTGTTCGATCGTATGAACCTCAAGACCCGACCCGCTGCCAGAGAACTCGGATTCATAAATGCGATGACTAACGAACCCGGGACCCTTGCTTGTGCCACGGCGAATGCTCCCCCCGTTCATCGTCGACGTCCGGTAGAGGGGCGGGAGCTTGTTCTGCGCATAGAACTCGTCGAGCAATGCTCTCCGCCTCGCGACCTCCTCGACGGAGAGCGGGACTCCCCACATTGGTTCCGATCCACTACTCAATTCTTCCGCCCCTCTCGACATCGACTGTGGGCTAAAGCCCTCTACAGGTAGGCGCTGGAGCTTGGATTGCCGATGACGCAACTGGCCAAGAGGGTCTCCACGCTGCCCGCAAGTTGTGTAGTCGCCCAACCGGAGCCGAGGTATGGAATGGCAACATCGTCTGCGGAGTTACCCGGCCACCATCCGCTATATGGCCGGCTGAAAGACCCTGCTGCGCCTGCGTAGTACAGGGTTGTGTTGTAAGTAATGATCGGACCTGTACTGGACTCAATCTCCCACCAAATGTATGCCTTTCCGCTGCCATAAGCCGAGATGCTCACGCTTGCGCTGCCGCAGTTTCCGTAGACGGTGTTATATGGCGTGACGGTGCCGGGCTTAGATCCACCCTGGGAGAGAACACCACATACGTCCAGATTATTGGCGATCGCGTAAGCGCGTCCTCTTGGCGTAAGGGTTGAGCAGTCGAAAGTCATGGGCACCGTCACTACAACGGCTTCCTCGGGCGTGGTGTCCTCGGCGTAGGCAGGAGATGACAAGACCGGAGCGAAGAGCAGTGCGGCCAGCGCCACCCCCAGACCGGCAATTGTCCTTCTCGCGAATGTGTTCATTTTATTTCATTGCCCTCTCATAAAAGTTGCTTCAATCCACCTTTGATTCACCTGACCCGACTCCTTCGTCGCCCCAGTGAACTGGTTTTGGTTCATGCGCCGTTGCATTTACCTCCTTCGCGGCAGGGTCCCCGCCTGGGTGGGCACATTCAATCGGAGAAAAGTCTCCGACAACACTCGTCATTAATGAGGACAGCGCTTACCATTACCGCCGGGCTAGTCTCTCGCCTGACATTTGCTTCGACATGCGCCGAGTTCGGGAGCGGTGTCAGAGATCGGGATGATGTCAGGTGACGCGTGATGTTGTTCTGACTGATGCCCAGTGGGATCGGATCCGGCCGTTGCTGCCCTCCTCGGCGCGCGACTCACGCAGAATTAGGAGACACGCCCTAGATGCCGCGCCCCGGCGTCAGGATTCCCTTCGGGTCGAAGACGCTCTTGATGAGGCGGTGGGCGGCCATCGTCGCCGGATCCAGTTGCTTGGCGAGCGAGCCGTGCTTGAGGGAGCCGACTCCGTGTTCTCCGGACATGGTGCCCCCGAGGCTGAGGGCGGTGTCGGTGATCCGGTCGAGGATGCGTTCGGCATCGTCGGAGACCTCGTCGCTGTCGCCTCGCACGATGACGGAGGGGTGCAGGTTCCCGTCGCCGGCGTGCGCGAACGTCGGGATCGGGACGCCTTCCTCCGCACTGATCCGTTCGATGGCTTCGAACATGTCTGCGAGGCGAGCGATGGGCAGCGCGACATCAGATGACACCCGGGGGCCTTCGGCCGAGAGGGCCCGACTCGACACGCGACGCGCTTCGAGCAGGATGTCGCCTTCAGCCTGCTCGACGCTGATCGCCCCCGCTCGCCGACTCATCGTGGTTGCCTGCTCGAGATCGCTGGTCGCGGTGCTTCCGATGAACTGGCCGACGAGGAGCGCGGCGGCTCCGTCGGTGCTCAGTCCGGTGGGGGAGAACTTCTCGACGAGTTCGACGCTCGTGCGGTCCATGAGCTCGAGCACCTCTGGCACGACGTCGCTCGTCATGATCGCCGTGACGGCGCGGCCGGCCGCCGCGATGGTCGGGAACGCCGCGCGGAAGGTGACCGTCGTGCCGACGGGCCGCGGTCGAAGGCGAACCGTTGCGGCGGTGACGATGCCGAGCGTGCCCTCGGACCCCACGAAGAGACTCGTCAGGTCGTAGCCGACGACGTTCTTGCGGGTCCTCGACCCGGTGTGGATGATCTCGCCGCTGGCGAGGACGACTTCGAGGGCGGCGATGCTGTCTGCGGTGACCCCGTACTTCACGCAGCGGAGTCCTCCGGCGTTGGTGGCGATGTTGCCGCCGATCGTGGATTCACGGGAGCTGGCGGGGTCGGGCGCGTACATCAGCCCATGCTCCGCAGCGGCCCTGTCGATGTTCGCCGTGATGACCCCGGCCTGCACGTCGGCGAGCCGGTTGGCGGGGTCGATCGCCACGATCTTGTTCAGCTCGGCGAGCGAGATGACGAGGCCGCCGGGATACGCCACGGCTCCGCCGGCAAGGCCGGTGCCGCTGCCGCGGACCGAGACCCTGACGTAGTTGCTGCTCGCCCATTCGACGGCGGCCGCGACGGCGCTGCTGCGGGCGATGACGACGGCGGCGGGAAGCCCCTCGGGCCGGGCCCGGGAGGCATCCGAGCTGTAGCCCACGAGGTCGGCCGGGTCGGTGAGGACCTGGCTGCCGAGCCTGCGGATGAGGTCGGGAAGAGGGCTCACCGTCAGAGGAACTTCACGCCCTGGGCGAGCGGCAGCTGGCCCGAGAAGTTCACCGTGTTGGTGGCCTGGCGCATGTACTGCTTCCACGAGTCGGCGCCGGACTCACGGCCCCCACCGGTCTCCTTCTCGCCACCGAACGCGCCGCCGATCTCGGCTCCGGAGGTTCCGATGTTGACGTTGGCGATGCCGCAGTCCGAGCCGCCGGCGGAGAGGAACCGCTCGGCTTCGGTCTGGTCGTTGGTGAAGATCGCCGACGACAGGCCCTGCGGGACTCCATTGTGGAGATCGATGGCCTCGTCCAGCGTGTCGTAGGTGAGCACGTACAGGATGGGCGCGAACGTCTCCTCCTGCACGACGCCCGACTGCGAGGGGACGCGCACCACGGCGGGCTCCACGTAGTACGCATCGGGATGCTCGTCGTGGAGCACGCGGGTGCCGCCGTAGAGCACTTCTCCGCCCTCGGCGACCGCCCGTGAGAGGGCCTCCTGCTGCGCCTCGAAGCTGGCCTTGTTGATCAGCGGTCCTACGAGGGTGCCCTCAACGGTCGGGCTGCCG
The DNA here is from genome assembly GCF_018613935.1 of Agromyces sp. ISL-38. Classification (GTDB taxonomy): domain Bacteria; phylum Actinomycetota; class Actinomycetes; order Actinomycetales; family Microbacteriaceae; genus Agromyces. Next base: position 130,884 of record NZ_JAGGPF010000001.1, read on the forward strand.
ATGCTGAGGGTCTTGTAGGCGTCGACGATGCGCGAGGTGAGCGTCTCGGCGATCGACGAGTGCACGATGAGGCGACGCAGTGAGGTGCAGCGCTGGCCGGCAGTGCCGGCGGCGGCGAACACGATGCCTCGCAGGGCGAGATCGAGATCGGCGGATGGCGCGACGATGGCGCCGTTGTTCCCGCCGAGCTCGAGCAGTGCCCGGCCGAACCGCTTGGCGATGAGCGGCGCGATCTCGCGCCCCATCCGCACCGATCCGGTGGCCGAGACGAGGGCGACTCGCTCGTCTTCGACGAGTCGCTGGCCGCCGACGCGGTCGGTGAGCAACACATGGTGGAGGCCCTCGGGGGCTCCGACATCGTGCACCGCCTGCGCGAGGAGCGCATCGGTGGCGAGGGCGGAGAGCCGCACGGCGTCAGCGGGCTTCCAGACCACGGTGTCGCCCGCGATGAGGGCGAGCGCGGTGTTCCAGGCGTACACGGCGACGGGGAAGTTGAAAGCAGAGATGATGCCGACGACGCCGAGCGGATGCCACGCCTCAGCGAGTCGGTGGCCCGGACGCTCCGAGGGCATCGTCTTGCCGAAGAGCTGGCGGGACTGCCCGACGGCCAGATCGGCGATGTCGATCATCTCCTGCACCTCGCCGAGCGCTTCGGAGCGGATCTTCCCGACCTCGGCGGTGACGAGGGTGGCGAGGTCTTCCTTGTGCTCGGTGAGCAGTTGCCCCCAGCGCTTCACGAGCGCCCCGCGCACCGGCGCCGGAACCTCACGCCAGGTCTTGAACGCCTCCGCCGCTCCGGCGATGGCGGCGTCGATCTCCTCGTCGTCGTGGGTTCGAGTGTGGAAGATGACCTCTCCGGTGATGGGCGAGCGCACTTCGGCGTCGCCCCCGATGGCGTCGAGGTCGACGCCGGTCGCCTCGAGCGCGCGACGCACGTCGTCGGTGATGGAGGCGGTGCTGGGGAAGTTCGTCATGGATGTCTGCTTTCTGTGTTCCGGGCGAACCCGGTTGGTCAGGCGTCGGTGGAGATGCGCAGCCCGAGGGCGGTCTCAGCAGCGCTGAGGGAGGCTCGCTGCTGGGCGGCATAGAGGTCGGTCGGGTCGCTGATGCGGATTCCGATGACCTCGGAGAGCCGCTCGATGTCGTAGTACGTGCCCTCCTGGTCGTCGTCGCGGGATCCGTCGTCGGTGAGGTTCGACTGGAAGATGCCGGCAGCGGAACGCGGCAGGAAGTCCTCGTAGACGATCGGTTCCGGGATGAGCGCGCCGGATTCGACGAGCGCGCGCAATGTCGCGGGTTCCGTCTGCGTCTGCGGCGCAGGGGCATCCGCAACACGGTAGGTGAAGAAGGCGAGTTCCTGCAGGGCGAGCTCGTGTTCCGTGGCGGGCAGGCTCTCTCGCCAGACGACCTCGGCGACCTCGACCCGAGTGGTTCCTGCCGGGGCGCCGGCACGACGCGCGTCGACTTCGGCGACCAGGCGGTCGTAGAGGTCGCGGCCCTTCGCGGTGAGGGCGATGCCCCGCTGCTCGACCTCGCCGAATCGCACGCGGAGGGACCCCGTGCGCACCTCACCCCCGGCGTGGCGGAACCGGCGCTCCTCGGCGAGGGCCTTGAACGAGGTCTGGCGCAACAGCACGTCGGGGCCGTCCCAGTCGGGCGGGCCCTGGATCTCGTCGATCATCGTGATTCCGCGCGCTTCCATCCGCGCGTACAGGTCATCGATGTCCAGAACCCGGGGCGTGAGGTGGTTGATGTGCGTCGAGGGGACGCCGCCGATGTCCGCCGCCACTGCGGAGATCTTCTCGAGCTTGAAGTACCAGTCATGGTCTACGGGCTCTTGCGAGAGTTCGAACGCGGCGGTTGCCAGATCGAGGAACCGCGACGCATCCGGCTCCTCCAGACCACCGTCGCGAGCGGACCTGTCGGCGAGGCTGAGCAGCTCCTCGCCGAAGAGGGTGCGTGAGTCGAGGAACGTCTCCAGCTGCTGCTGTGTCTCCTCGTCGAAGAACCGGCGGTCGTCGTGCGCGAGCATCGAGGTGAACACGCGGAACGGGTTCTTGGCCAACTCGGCAGCATCGATCGGACGGAACGCGGTCGAGACGACCGGAACGGAACTGGCGGATGCGTCACGGAGGTCGTAGAACCCGACCGGGTGCATGCCGAACCCGGCGAACACCCGGGCAACCTGTGCGAGCTCACGGGCTGAGCCGACGCGGATGGCGCCGTGGCGCTCAGCGGTGACCCGCTCGATGCTGCCGAGTCGCTCGGCATCGGCCCCGTTCTTGCGGATGAAGTCTTCGTTGACCTCCTTGGACACGTCGACGAGGGTGTTGTAGGCGGGCACTTCGTTGCCGTACAGCGTCGCCAGGCGGAGTGCGAAGTCTGCTCGCAGATCCGACAGTGTCAGCTCGGTGGTGGTCATCGGTGGTTCTCCCTTCCTTGCACCGGTTAGATGATGTGGACTTCGGCAAGACGGGCCTGCAGGCCCTCGAACCGGATGGCGCTGAACGAGGTGGCGTCCATGAATGAGTCGCGTCCGAGGTAGAGGTCGCAGACGAGCTCTCCCACGGCCGGGCCCTGCAGGAAGCCGTGTCCCGAGAACCCCGTCGCATAGATCACCCCCTGCACATCGTCGGACCGGCCGATCATCGCGTTGTGGTCTGGCGTGTTCTCGTAGAGCCCTGCCCAGCCGGCCTCCAGCGGGAGGTTGGCCAGGGCGGGAGCGATGATCTCCGCGGCCCGATCGAACGACGGCTTCCACCGGTAGGAGAACTCGCGGTCGAAGCCGGGTTCCTGATCCTGGTTGGAGATGCCCAGCAGCATCGCGTTGCGGTAGTTGTGGAAGTACAGGGTGGTCGAGAGATCGAGGGTGAACGGAACCGTGGGAAGCGGTCTGGCTTGCTGCCGCGTGAAGCCGATCTGGCGGCGCACCGGCTCGACGGGCAGGTACACCCCGACCATCTCACCCAGCCTCGTCGACCACGCGCCGGCGGCGAGAACGACCGAGTTCGTGGTGATCGATCCGCGGTTCGTGTGCACCTCGCGCACCGCGCCGCCCTCGGCGTCGATGTCGAGCACCTCGGTGTGCTCGCAGATCGAGACACCGAGCTGTGCGGCAGCCTCTGCGTAGGCCTTGACGACGCGTGAGGGCTGCGCGAATCCGTCTCGCGGCGAGAACGAGCCGCCGAGCAGCGCCTCCGGATCGAGGAACGGGTTGATCTCTCGCGCTTCGGCCGGCGTGACCATATGGCTGGAGCACCCCAGGCCGTTCTGGACCCGGGTGCTCGACTCGACGGACGCCATCTCGGACTCGTCACGGCAGAGGAAGAGATAGCCGACCTGTCGGAGACCGATGTCGGTGCGGAATGTCTCGTCGAAGCGTTCGTAGGCCTCGAGGCTGCGCTGGCCGAGCCGGATGTTGCCGGGGTCGGAGAATGTTGCGCGGACTCCTCCCAGGGGCTTCGCCGATGAGCCCGACCCGAGCGTGTTGCGTTCGAGGAGGACGACGTTCCGCACGCCCGCTTCGGCGAGGTGGAAGGCGATGCTCGTGCCCATGATGCCGCCACCGATGATGACGATCTCCGCGCTGGAGGGCAGCTTCGTCTCGGGCTGCTCGACCAGGGGAACGACGTTCTCGAGGTGGTCGGTTTCCATGGCGTCCTCTCGCCGAGCCTTGTTCCAGCATGCGCTCGCGACGCGTTGAGAACAATCGATGCGATTTTCACCAACCGTTTAGCATTGCTATATGCACTGGACGCTCGACCAGCTCCGCACGTTCTCGGTCGTGGCCGAGCTCGGAACGATGACGGCGGCGGCGGAACGACTCGGATACACGACGGGAGCCATCTCCCAGCAGATGAGCGCGTTGCAGTCGACGCTGGCTCGACCGCTGTTCGTGAAATCTGGGCGCGTGCTGACCCTCACGGACACCGGGCGGATCCTGCGCCACCATGCTCGACTGGTGCTCGACGCTGAGCACCGAGCCGAGGCGGCACTGAGCGGCCCCGAGACGGCACACGAGACGGTCGTGATCCTGGGGGTGTTCGGTTCGGCGGCGGTCTCGGCGATTCGCCCGGTCACCGAGCAGTTGCGCCGGGTTGCCCCGAACGTCGACATGCGAGCGCTCGAGGTCGACGTCGAGCGGATGCCGCAAGCAGTCCTCGCCAACGAGATAGACATCGCACTCGGGCTCAACTACTCCGACGCTCCCGTGCCCCCGCAACGCGGCATCGTCAGCACGCTGCTGCGCCGGGAACCGTTCCACATGGTGCTTCCACCGGCCGCTCGAGAGCTGCTCGATGCGCCTGGGCAGCTGCTCGCCTACGCCAACGAGGCCGAGTGGATCCTCCCGCCCATCGGCTCGTCGTTCGGCAGGGCCACCCGCTTGGCGTGCGCGGCGGCCGACATCGAACCGCACGTCATCCACACGGTGACCGACACGGCGGTGTCGATCGCCATGGCCGAATCCGGCATCGGGATCACGCTGGCGACGCCACTGATGATGATCCTGCATCCGACGGACACTCCGGTCGCCCCGCTCCCAGGCGGGTCCACACGCGACATCGTCGCGATCGCCCGGAGCGCTGCCCTCGAACGCAGCAGCGTCGCCGCGGTGCGCGACGCGCTCGCGCACGTCTTCAGGAACGGCGGCGCCGACTCGTCGAACGCGTGTCAGGGAGCCGAAAGCTTTACGCCTTCGTAACACCGAGGCGAAGCCTGGGCAACATCGCAACGCCTTAATTGGTCAGACCACTTTCCGTGTCCACTCGGACCGACGCGAAGGAACGACCAATGGCGAAGACCTCTGACGGGCTGTTCGAAGAGACACCCGAGCACGAACTCCGTGTGAAGCAACCGATCTACAAGTCCCTGTTCTTCCAGATCATCGTGGCGATCGTGCTCGGTGTGAGCATCGGATGGCTCTTCCCCGACCTCGGCTCGCAGCTGAAGCCACTGGGTGACGCCTTCATCAGGATCATCAAGATGATCATCGCGCCGCTCATCTTCCTCGTCATCGTCACGGGAATCGCGCACGTCGGCGATGTGAAGTCGGTCGGCAGGGTCGGCGTGAAGGCACTCACCTACTTCCTGATCGCGTCGACGTTCGCGCTCGTCTTCGGCATGATCGTCGCGAACATCGTCAAGCCTGGTGCCGGGCTCGACATCGACCCCGCGTCGCTCGACGCCTCCGCCCTCGAGGCGAAGACGGCCGGCGGCGCGCTGCCGACCGCATCCGAGTTCCTGCTCAACGTCATTCCCGAGAGCGTGATCGGCGCATTCGCGAACAACATCCTGCTGCAGGTGCTGTTCTTCTCCGTGTTCGTCGGCGCGGCGATCGTGGTGATCGGCAAGGACAAGCTGAAGCCCGTCGTCGACCTCCTCGACTCGGGAATGACGATCATCTTCAAGATCATGGGATGGATCATGAGGGTTGCGCCCATCGGCGCGTTCGGTGCGATGGCGTTCATCATCGGCCAGTACGGCATCGCGACGCTCGGTACCTACGCGGTGCTGATCGCGGCCTGCTACGGCGCCGCGATCATCTTCATCGGCCTGCTGTTCCTCGTCGCGTGGGGCTTCGCGCGAGTGCCGCTCTGGCAGTTCATCACGTACTCGCGCTCGGAGTTCGCGCTCGCCCTCGGCACCGCGTCGAGCGAAGCGGTGCTGCCGCGCATCATGGCCAAGCTCACGGCAGCCGGATGCCCGCGCTCGATCACGGGCCTCGTCGTGCCGACCGGGTACTCGTTCAACCTCGACGGCGCGGCCATCTACCTGTCGATCGCGCTGCTGTTCCTCGCGCAGGCGTTCGGGGTCGACCTCTCGATCGGCGAGCAGATCGGCGCCCTCGGCATCCTGCTCCTCACCTCGAAGGGGATGGCGGGCGTTCCCGGTTCGTCGTTCCTGGCGCTTTCTGCGACAGCCACGGCGCTCGGCCTCTTCCCCGTCGCGGGAGTCGCCCTGCTCCTCGGAGCCGACCGCATCATGGACTCGATGCGCGTCTCGGTGAACCTGCTCGGCAACTGCGTCGCCACCTTCGTCGTGTCGCGATGGGAGAAGCAGCTCGACTACGACCAGATGCGGGCCGCGTTCTCCAGCGAGAATGTCGACGCCGTGCAGCTCGAGACCGTGAACGCGTAACGTCCACGTGGGAGACTGGTGGATGCCGTTTCACGGCATCCACCAGTTCCGTCATCACCTCGAGAATGAGTTCGATGCCAGCAGCCACCGAACCGATCGGGCCCATGCCGAGGCATGGTGCGTCGGTCGCCGACGACGTGGCGCGGCACCTGAAGCGGCTCATCGTCACCGGCGCGTTCCCGAACGGCGGGCGCCTGCCGGCCGAGCGCGCGCTCGCGGCAGAGCTCGGCGTCTCGCGGGCGGCGCTGCGCGAGGCCCTGCAACAGCTCCAGAGCGCCGGACTCGTGCACAGCCAGCAGGGCAGCGGCACGCGGGTCACGCACGATCCGTCGTCATCGGCGCGACTCGTGGCGCATCTCTCGCAGGAGGAGCGCGACTTCGCGGAGTCGGCCGAGCTCCGCGCGGTCGTCGAGCCGCAGATCGCGCGTCTCGCCGCGAATCGCGCGACCCCGAACACCGTCGCCGAGATGCGGAGGATCCTCGACGCCTCAGCGACCGAGCTCGACGTCGAGGCATCCATGTCGCTCGACATCGAGTTCCACCTGGCCGTCGCCGAGACGGCCGGCAACCGCCTGCTCTCCTCGCTGAGCGGGCTCACGGCGAGCTGGACGATCAGCGAACGCGCGTATTCACACCTGGAACCGCGCGGCCGGGATGTCTCCCGCCGGGGTCACGCTCGGATCCTCGCGGCGATCGAGTCCGGCGATCCCGACGCGGCTGAACGGGCGATGGCCGTGCACCTCGAGGAGATCGGAGTCGTGATCGCGGCGGCTCGAGCGTCGGTCGGCGACGAGCCGGTGGCTGAGTCGGCCGCGAAGCCCGGTGGTTGAGTAGGCCGCGAAGCAGCCGTATCGAAAGCACCCCGGTCGGCCCGCGTGCACCGGTCGCCGTCCTGAGACACGCCGCGTGGCGATGCAATATGCTGCGGCAATGAACGTCGGTGAGATCAGGTTGAGCGAGGCGCAGGTCTTGCACGTCACCTCGTCCACCACCGATGTCCTCCGGCTCGAGTCGACCTGGGCACCGGGCGGGAAGCCGCCGCCGACCCACTGGCATCCGCGGCAGACCGAGCATTTCGAGGTGCTCGAGGGTCGGCTCACGGTGCGGGTCGCCGGCGACATGCGCACGCTGGGCCCTGGCGACGTGCTCGACGTGCCGCCGGGCACGCCGCATGCGATGTGGAACGCCGGTGACGTCCCGGTGCGCGCCGCGTGGGTGGTCACACCAGCCCTCCGCACCGAGCAGATGTTCCGCTACCTCGCCGGCGGGATGTCGCCACTGCGCAGCATCCGGATGCTGTTCATGTTCCGCAACGAGTTCCGACTCGGCGGCCGCGGGCGCCGCGGGGCTTGATTCCGCGCCGTATCCTGCGGTGCACCTCGAGGAGATCGGACTCGTGATCGCGGTGGCGCGAGCCTCGCTCCTCGACGAGCCGGAGTGACCCCGGCAGCCCGGTGGTTTCGATACGCCGGCTTCGCGGGCTACTCAACCACCGGAACGAATCGCCATCGGGAACTCCGGTACGGCCGACGCCGGCCGGGCACGCTCGTACCAAGCGGTGAACCGCAGCGTCTCGAGGTCGGCGAAGCGCCGGCCCGTGATCTGCAGCCCGATGGTGCGTCCGTCGGCGGTGAAACCGCAGTTGACGCTCGACGAGGGCTGGCCGGTCATGTTGTACGGCGCGGTGAAGGCGATGTGCGACATCCGCTGATCGTCGTCTCCCCACGGCATGGGCCATTCCGCCGGGAACGCGGCGACCGGAGAGACCGGCGAGAGCACGGCATCGAACGGATGCGTCGCCTCCACCGTGACCCGGCGCATCTCGGCGATGGAGTCGTAGGCCTCGAGCGTCCGGCGGCCCGAGACATCCGCACCTCCGTGCACCCAGGTCGAGATGAACGGGAGCACGCGGGCCTTGGCCTCGGGGCTCAGGTCGACGTAGGTGCGCCAGAAGCGCACGCGCCAGAACAGGTCGAGCTCGTCGAGGAACCGGTCGTTCATGAACGGCGCGAGTTCGACGATCTCGGCGCCCGCGTCGGAGAACACGGCCGCGGCCAGCTCGATGGCGGATGGCACCTCGGGATCGACGTCCATGCCGGCGCCCGGCTCGAGATGCACTGCGATGCGCCTGCCGCGCACGTCGAGATCGAGGTCGTCCCAGTCGAGGTCCTCGGGCGGCAGCGACGTGTAGTCGCGCGCATCGGGACGCGAGAGCACCGACATGCCGAGCGCGACGTCGGCGACGGACTGCGCGATGGGGCCCGCCGCTCGACCGAGGTAGGGGTTGTCGATCGGGATCCGGCCGTCGCTCGGCTTGAGGGTCGCAAGGCCCAGCCACGTTGCGGGAAGTCGCACCGACCCGCCGATGTCGGTGCCGACGTGGAACGTGCCGAAGCCCGCAGCGGCGGCCGCACCGGCTCCTGAGCTCGATCCGCCGACCGTGAGCGTCGAGTCCAACGGACTGCGCGTGATGCCGTGCACGCTCGAGACTCCGGAGGAGAGCATCCCCCAGTCGGGCATCGTCGTCGAACCGATGATGACGCCGCCCGCCTCGAGGATGCGGTCGACGACCGGGGAGTTCCTGGCCGGCATGACCGGCACGCTCGCGCCGGACCCCGCATAGGCCGGGATGCCCGCACGGTACAGGTTCTCCTTGACGGTGCACGGGATTCCGTCGAGGCGGCCGAGCGGCTCGCCGCGCATCCACCGCGCTTCGCTCGCGCGCGCGTCGGCGAGCACCTGCTCCGGGTCGAGATCGCTGAACGCGTTGATGATCGGGTTTCGCTCGTCGATGTCGTCGAGGATCGCGCCGGCGACCTCAACGGGCGAGAGGTCGCCCGAGGCGTAGGCGGCCGCGAGGGCCGCTCCGGAGAGCGAGGCGAGGGCCGAGCCGGTGGTGGCGGTCGTGGCGGCGGTGGAGGTCGCCGCGGCGGCGGACTCGGTCATTCCTGCTCCTGCTTGTGTCGGATGGTCGGCGTCGCCTCGATGAGACTGCGCGTGTACGGGTCGGACGGGTTCTCGTAGATCGCACGGGTCTCCCCCTGCTCGACGATCTCGCCCCGCTGCATGACCGCGACGCGGTCGCAGAGGTGACGCACGACGCCGAGGTCGTGCGAGACGAAGACGAGCGTGAGCTCGTACTCGTCGACGAGGTCGGCGAGCAGGTTCAGCACCTGGGCGCGCACCGACACGTCGAGGGCGCTCACGGGCTCGTCGGCGACGAGGATGCGGGGACGGCACACGAGCGCACGGGCGATCGAGATGCGCTGGCGCTGCCCGCCCGAGAACTGGTGCGGGAACCGCTCGACCGAGTCCGTCGGCAATCCGACGGCGTGCACCATCTCGGCGACGAGCGCGGCGCGCTCCTTGCGCGAGACGGCGACTCCGCCCTGCAGGTTCGCGGCGTTCATGAGCGGCTCGGCGATGATCTCGCCGATGCGCATCCGCGGGTCGAGCGACGCCATCGGGTCCTGGAAGACGATCTGCAGGTTCTTGCGGAGCTCGGCGAGGTCGGCATGACGGGCGCCGTTCAGGCGCCGCCCGACGACGTCGATGGTTCCCGACGTCGGCTGGTCGAGGCCCGAGAGGATGCGGAGGAGCGTCGACTTGCCCGACCCGGACTCGCCGACGATGCCGAAGCGCTGCCCCGCCTCGATCTCGAACGACACCCCGCGCAGGGCGTCGACCGTCGGCGCCGGTGCGCGCAGCGACGTGCGGTCGCGGCGGTACTGCTTGGTGAGCTGCTCGGCGCGCACGACCGTCGACGATGGGAGCGGCGGGAGTTCGGCATCGCTCGGGTGCCCGGCGGGTGCCTCCGGCGCGGCCGGCCGGGCAACCACGCGCGTCACCGATCGGCCCGGCACGTAGTCGGCGGCGGTCGCGACCGTGAAGAGGCGGCCCGTGGCGTCGGTGGCATCGAGGTCGGATGCCGCGAGCAGGCCTCGGGTGTACGGATGCTGCGGTCTCGTGAACACCCGGTCGATCGGGCCCTCCTCGACCACGACGCCCTTGTTCATGACGAGCACCCGCTCGCACGTCTCGCCGACGACCGCGAGGTCGTGCGTGATGAAGAGGAGCCCGGTCGACCTGCGGGACACCGTCTCCAGCACGAGGTTCAGCACTTGCTTCTGCACGGTCACGTCGAGGGCGGTCGTCGGCTCGTCGCAGACGAGCAGCTCGGGGTCGTTGGCGAGGGCGATCGCGAGCACGACGCGCTGGCGCTGGCCGCCCGAGAGCTGGTGCGGGTAGGCGCGCGCCGTCTCGGCCGGCGTCGGCAGACCGACATCCGTCATCAGCTCGACCGCACGCCGCTCGGCTGCCGCCCGGTTCGGCTGCGTGCCGTGGATCAGCATGGACTCGGCGATCTGCCGGCCGACGCGCATGAGCGGGTTGAGCGCGGTCATCGGCTCCTGGAAGACCATCGCCATGTTCGCGCCGCGGAGCTTCGCGGCCTGCGCCTCGCCGAGCCCGATGACGTTGCGGTCGTCGCCGCCGACGTTGACTCGGCCGGTCGCGGTGAGCGAGTCGGGCAGGAGGCCCATGACCGCGAGGGAGGTCAGGGACTTGCCCGAGCCCGATTCGCCGATCAGGCCGACCCGCTCGCCGCGCTCGATGCGGAAGGCGAGGTTCGAGACGAGCTCGTGCTCGTCGGTGGCGACCGTGAGGCCCGACACCTCGAGTGCGGGGTGGTCGGCGACGGGGACGCTGCTCGCCAAGGGGTGCGCAGTGGAGGTCATCGGTTCCTCATCTTGGGGTCGAAGCGGTCGCGGAGCCCGTCGCCGAGGAGGTTGAACCCGAGCACTGCGAGGGCGATGGCCACGCCCGGGAAGATGGCGAGGTACGCGCTCGTGGCGAGGAACTGCTGCGCGTCGAGCAGCATGCGGCCCCACGACGGGGTCGGCGGCAGGGTGCCGAGGCCGAGGAAGGAGAGCCCCGCTTCGGCGAGCACGGCGATCGCGAAGTTCACCGAGCACTGCACGATGACCATGCCGCCGATGTTCGGCACCACGTGTCGGAGTGCGATCGCAAGGCCCGAGCGGTTGGCCGCCCGTGCGGCGAAGATGTAGTCCATCGACATCACCTGGAGCGTTCCCGAGCGGGCGACGCGCGCGAAGGCGGGCGCCGAGCCGATGCCCAGCGCGATCATCGCGCTCAGCGTGCCGCCGCCGAACACGGCGCCGAACACGATGGCGAGGAGGAGGCCCGGGAAGGCCATCACCACGTCGCTGCCGCCCATGATGAGCACGCCGAGCCGCTTCGGCCGCATGCCGGCGAGGATTCCGAACGGAACACCGATCGCCGCGCCGATGAGCACCGAGACGGTGCCGACGAGGAGCGTGATCTGGGCGCCCGCCATGATGCCCGAGAGCACGTCACGCCCGTAGCGGTCGGTGCCCATCGGGTGCGCGAGGCTCGGCGACAGCAGACGGTCGGCCGCCACCGCGTGGGTGGGGTCGTACGGCGTCCAGACGAGGGAGACGAGCGCCGCGAGCGCGATGAGGGCGATGAGACCGCCGCCCACGACGAGCTGTGCGTTCGGGCCACGGCGGCGCCGACGCGCGCTGCCGCCGGGCTTCGTGCTCCGCTCCCGCATCGCGTCAGGTTCAGGAACGGCGGCGTCGGCTGGGGCGGACGCGGATGCCTGCCCCGACGGAGTGGTGAGGATGCTCATGCGGCCCTCCGGAGTCTCGGGTCGAGCAGGGTGAAGGCGAGGTCGACGAGGAAGTTGATCAGCACGATCGCGACGACGAGCACCACGACGACGGCTTGCACGGCGAGCAGGTCGCGGTTTCCGACGGAGTCGACGAGATAGCTGCCGAGCCCGGGAATCGTGAACACGCGCTCGACGACGACCGCGCCCACGAGGAGTCCCGCCATCTGCAGGCCCACGACGGTGAGCACCGGGATGCCCGCGTTCCGCAAGCCGTGGCGCACGAGCGCGAGGTTCGCGGTGAGCCCTTTCGAGCGCGCCGTGCGCAGGAAGTCCTCACGCTGGATCTCGAGCACGGCCGAGCGCACGTAGCGCGTGAGGATCGACGCCTGCACCGTGCCCAGCGCGATGACGGGGAGCGTCACGTGCTGGAGGAACTCGCCGGGCTCCGACGGCGGCACCCAGCCGCCCGACGGGAGCCAGTCCAGCTCGATCGCGAAGAACACGATGAGGAGCATGCCGACGAGGAAGCTCGGAACGGCCACGCCGAACTGCGAGACGGCCGAGATGACCGCTCCCGACGGCCGCTGGTGACGAATCGCGGCGATCGTGCCGAGCGGCACGGCCACCGCGATCGCGAGCACCATGGCGAGCCCGACGAGGATGAGCGTGACCTGCAGCCGGTCGGTGATCACGGGGCTGATGTTCTGCCCGGTCACGTACGACACTCCGAAGTCGCCGCGGAGGAGCCCGCCGAGCCATTCGAGGTACTGCACGACGAGCGGCGTGTTCATGCCGTGCTGCTCGCGCCAGGCGGCGAGCTGTTCAGGCGTCGCCTCGATACCGAGGGCGACCGTGGCCGGGTCTCCGGGCAAGACGCGCAGGAGCAGGAAGACCACGACGGTGGAGACGAGCACCGTGGCGACGAAGCTTCCGAGGAGCTTCAGCAGTCGAACGGCCACGGTCACCCCCTTTCAGGATCGAGTGGAGCGGATGCCGCGCCCGGCCGGGCGCGGTCGAGCGCCGGGCGGGCGCGGCCGGGCGGTCAGTCCCAGCGAAGTCCCGAGAGCACGAGCGACTCGGTCACGGCGTTTCCCGCGATCCCGTCGAGCTGCGCGTCGGCGACCACGATGTTCGGGAACAGGAACAACGGCAGCGACGCGACATCCGTTGCGGTGATCTCGGCGACCTCCTTCATGCCGTCGACCCACTCCTCTTCCGAGCCCGCATCGGCGGCCGCGACGATCGGCGCGATCTCGCTGTTGTCGTAGCCGATGTAGTAGTCGGGGTTGTTGAAGGTGGCGAGGAGGTCGCGGGCTTCGACGGCCAGGATGACCGACATCTGGTAGTCGTGCTTCGTGAACACCTTGTCGAGCCACACTGCCGGGAACTCGTCGCTCGCGATCGTCGCGGTGACGCCCACCTCGGCGAGCTGCGAGACGACGACCTCGGAGACGGCCGTCGCGTACGGACGGGTCGGCACGTCGAAGGTGATTTCGAGGTCCTCGACGCCGGCCTCCGCGAGCAGGTCCTGGGCCTTCTCGGGGTCGTAGGGGTAGAGGTCGTTCAGGTCTTCGTAGTACGGATCGGTCGGCGGCACCATGGCGCCGATGCTCTCGCCGTAGCCGGCCCACGCGGCATCCATGATCGCCTGACGGTCGAGTGCGTAGGCGATCGCCTGGCGCACGCGCACGTCGTCGAAGGGAGCGACCTTGTTGTTCATCGAGAGCAGGATCTCGCCGTTCGAAGAGCCCTGGATCACCTGGAGTTCGTCGTCGGCCTCGAACTGCGGGATCAGGTCGGGCGCCTGCATGTTGTAGAGCATGTCGACGTCGCCCGCACGCAGCGCGTTGGTGCTCGCGACGACGTCGGCGAAGTAGCGCAGGTCGACGTCGGTGATCGCGGGCGCCTCGCCCCAGTAGTCCTCGCGAGCGGCGAGGCTGATGTGGTCGCCGGTGACGCGCTCCGTCACGGTGTACGGCCCGGTGCCGACAGGAGTGTTGGCGAGATCGCCGATGCCGCTCGCGTCGAACATCAGGCCCACAGTGCCGGCCATGTCGTAGAGCCAGATGTTGCTCGGCTTCGACAGCACGACCCTCGCCTCGGTGGGCGAGACGACCTCGACGTGGTCGAGGAGGGCCATCTTGCCCTGGTTGATCGCCCAGTCGGTCGCGATGCGCTCGAGCGAGAACTTCACGTCGTCGGCGGTGAACTCCTCACCGTTCGCGAAGGTCACGCCCTCCTCGAGCACGAAGTCGTAGGTCGTGCCGTCGTCGCTCACGGTCCAAGACTCGGCGAGCTTCGGCTGGAGCTCGCCGTCTTGATCGAGCGCGACGAGGCCCTCGTAGACGTTGTTCATGAGCACTTGCGGGATCGCGGATCCAGCGGTCGTCGTCAGGTCGAAGTTCACGGGTTCGCCCGTGAGTCCGATGGTGACGGATGCGTCGTGGGCGTCGCCGCTCGGAGATGAGGCGGTCGCGCCGGCGGTGCAGGCGGTGAGGGCGAGGAGGCCGCCCACGGCGGCCGTGGCGGCGAGAGTTCGAGTGGTGGGGGACACTGCACGGCTCCAATGTGGGTGGGGCGGGTTTACTGGTCTGACCAGTAAACGGAACGCTATGATGAATCCGCCGCAGGGGTCAAGCCGTGAAACACACTATTTACGTTCGACCCCCGAGATCGAAGGAGCCGCGTGCCATTCACCCCCGTGCAGAAGGTCAGCGCCTACGAGTCGATCGTCCTGCAGATCGAGAGCGCGATCGCGAACGGCGACCTGAAGGCGGGCGACCGCTTGCCGGGCGAGCGCAAGCTCATGGCGGACTTCTCGGTGAGCCGCGCGACCGTGCGGGAGGCGCTCCGCGTGCTGCAGGCGACGGGTGTGGTCGAGTCCCGCCCGGGCGACCCTCGCGGGCCGGTCATCTCGCACTACTCGCCCCGCCTGCTGGAGAAGTCCATGTCGCAGCTCGCCCGGCTCGACAGCGTCTCGCGGGTCGAGGTGCTCCAGTTCCGGTTGCTCCTGGAGGGCAGCGCGACCCGCCTCGCCGCGAGGAATCGGAGCGAGGCCGACCTCGACCTGATCACGGCTCGGCTCAGGGAGCTCGAGGCGAGCATCCAGGCGGATGGCGCGAAGTTCTTCAGCGAGCACGTCTCCCGGTTCCATGCCGCGATCCGGCGCGCCTCCGGCAACCAGCTCATCGAGATCTGCGGCAATGTCATCGGCGGAATCACGGCCGAACTCATGGTGCGCCGGCTTCACACGGATGCCGACCAGCTCGCGATCGTGCAGCGCAGCGCCCTCGACGGGGCGCGGCTGGTCGAGGCGATCAGCGCTCGCGACGCCGAAGGCGCCGCCGCCGTGCAGGTGGAGAACATCTATCGCTTCTACGCCGACGACCTCGACCCGGCTGAGGTCGACGCCCTCCGGCCGTTCGTCGACGCATCCCCGGTGGTTGAGTAGGCCGCGAAGCAGCCCGGTGGTTGAGTAGGCCGCGAAGCAGCCGTATCGAAACCACCCCGGTCAGGCCGCGCCATCGCCGACCGCCGCGACGAGCGCGGCGAGGGCCACGGGGATACGCGACTCCTCGAGCGCGTCGACGAGAATCGGTGCGAAGCGCGCCTTGCGGCCGCTGTGCGTGCCCATGAAGCGCCTGAGCTGCGCATCCGTCGCCCTCGATCGCTGCGCCGGTTGCTGCTGGAAGCCGCGGAAGCGCGTGAGCTCGCCGTGCTCGGCCAGCAACTGCTCCACGCGGTCGGTGCCGAGCGCGCGAATGAGCTCACCCTCCAGATCGGGCTCGCACGCGAAGTAGCCGAGCGACGCGAGCCCGGCGAGCGTGCCCGGCGTGCCGCCGCCGGCGCCGATGCCGGCGCCCGCGTCTCGAAGGCCGTCACGCTCGACGACGGCATGCACATACGCGAGCTCACCAGCGTCGAAGAGGCCGAGTACCCGCGGACGAACCGGAGCCGCCGACAGCTCGGCAAGGTGCCGACGCAGGTTCGTGACGCCGCCCATCGAGACCACCGTGGCATCCGCTGCAACCAGGTCACACCCGAGCCGCGCCGCGAGCGTCTCAACTGCGAGCCGATCACTCTCGCCCTCGACGAGCACGACGGTAGCGGATGCCCCGTTCCGCTCGCCTCCCCGCATGCCGCCGACCCTATCCCGCATCTCGGCCGTCCACCGAACCGAATTGCCACTTTCGGCCGCCCCGCCAGCCGGAAGGCGGCCTCAACTGGCAACTCGGGGCAGCTGGACTGGTCCTCGACAGGAACAGATGGCGCAGGCAGACCACGCCTGGAGCGGATGCGGCATCCGCGAGCCGCGGATGGGAGACGATATCGCGCGTGCCGAAAGCGTCTCGACTCCCCGCCGAGCTGGAAACCGCGCCGTTCACTGTGCGACAGGCGGCCGCTTACGGCCTCACGCGTCGGCGCACTCGCGCGCACGATCTGACGACACCGTTCCGCGGCGTCCGCACCTCCCTGGACAACCTCGACCTGGCGGGTCTCTGCACGGCGTATGCCACGCGGATGCCGCAGGGCCAGGTCTTCAGCCATCGCACCGCCGCAATGCTGTGGAAGCTGCCGCTTCCGAGCTCGACTCCGCTTCCGCTTCACGTTGCTGTTCCCGCCCCGATGCGGCAGCCGCGGATGAAGGGTGTGGTGGGGCACCGGCTCGGAACCCACGCCGAGACGAGATTCATCGCCGGCTTGCCCGTGGTCGCGCCATGCGACGCGTGGTGTCAGCTCGCCGATTCACTCGGTCACGATGACCTCGTCGCCGCCGGCGACCGGCTGCTCGGCTGGCGAGACCCCGTCGCCACGCTCGACGAGCTCGACCTGGCGATCGCTCGTTTCGGCTCGAGACCCGGCGTGGTGGCGCTGCGCCGTGCCCGCATCGACCTCCGACCGCGCTCTGCATCACGAAGGGAGACCTTGTTGCGACTCAACGTCGCGCGCCACGGCTACCCGGAACCCGAATGCAACGGCGCGATCGAGCTCTCAGCCGGCCGGATGACGCATGGCGATCTCGTCTTCCGCCGGTACCGCGTGCTGCTCGAATACGACGGCGAGCAACACCGCACCGACGAGAGACAATTCCACCGAGACGTGGAGCGGCTCAACGACCTGGCAACCGATGGCTGGATCGTCATCCGCGTCGGTCGTCGACTGCCTCTTCGGCGCGCGCTCGCGCAGCTCGATCGGGCGCTTCGAGCGCGCGGCTGGAGCGGGCCGGCGCGCTGAGTTGCCACTTTCGGCCGCATGTCGGGCCGCGGAGCGGCCGCAAATGGCAACTCGGCTCGGGCGGGGACAGCGGGAGTGATTCTGTAGACACGGCGCTGCCCGGCGGCGTAGGCTCGCGTGCGGGCCGCCTGTCGCGGCATCCGTCGCCCGAGACCGGAAGGAGAAATCGATGAACACCGTCATTGTCGTGCGCATCGCAGACACCCTTCCCTCTGAGGCCGCCCGCCTGTAGCCCATTCACTCCGGCGTTCGGTGGCCTCCGTGAATCTCGGAGAACCCACCTTGCACATCACCCCGTCACTCGACGAATCCGCCGTCGTGCGCTCGCACGTGGCATCCCACCCCTTCACGACCCCGCGCTTCGACGCGGGCGACCTCGCGTTCCAGCTGACGGAACCCGGCGAGGACCAGCGCTGGTCGACCTGGCCGGCCACCACTCCATCCGAACGCGGCCCGCTGCCGCGCCCCGATTGGCTCGTCACGGATGCCGCGGCGATCGATACCGAGCTCGGTGTCGTGAAGACCGGCAAGGAGGCCGACCTCGACCTCATCGAACGTGCGGTGCCAGGAGCTGAGCCCGGCACGCCAGGCCAGAGCGTGCTGCTCGCGGCCAAGCGCTATCGCGGCAGCGAGCACAGCCAGTTCCACCGGTCCACCGTCTACACCGAGGGCCGCGGCACCCGCCGGAGCCGTGACGCCCGCGCCGTCGCGAAGAGCACGACGTTCGGCCGAGAGGTCGCCCGCGTGCAGTGGGCGTATGCCGAGTTCGAGGCGCTGAAGCGACTCACCGAGCTCGGGGCATCCGTGCCCTACCCGGTGCAGGTGGGAGGCACGGAGGTGCTCATGGAGTTCATCGGCGAGGGCCGCGTCGCTGCACCCCGGCTCGCCCAGGTGCGCGCGACACCCGACGAGCTGCGCGAGCTGTTCCAGCAGATCGTCGAGTTCACGCGCACGCTCGCGCGCTCGGGACTCGCCCACGGCGACCTCTCGCCGTACAACCTGCTCGTGCACGACGGACGGGTGGTCGCGATCGACCTGCCGCAGGTCGTCGACCTGGTCTCGAATCCGCAGGGTTTCGACCTGCTGCACCGCGACTGCGTCAACGTCTGCGACTGGTTCACCCGGCAGCGCCTCGAGTGCGACGCCGACGAGCTCTTCAGCGAGCTGATCGCCGAGGTGTACCGGTGAGCGGCGGTGCACCGGCGCCGGTGCCGGTGAGCGGCGGCGCGCCGGCGCGCTCGGTCGGGGCTACGGCGCGGGCGTCACCCGCTGTGTCGTGCCCCGGGCGAGCGGGGTGAGCATCTCGGCGACGGATGCCGGTTCTGCCGCGTACTTCTCCTGGAGCGCGTCGTCGATCCGAGCCTCGAGCTCCGCATCGTTCGGCGCCTCGATCGCGACCGCGCGCGCCCCGGCCGGAGTGTCGAAGGCGGCGCCGCCGTTGCTGGTGGCACGCCGGTACCACTTGGCGTCGGGCCCGTACGCGGAGCGCACGTAGATCCCGTCGTCGACCGCGACGGCCCAGATCGGCGTCGGAATCGTGCGCCCGTCGCGGGTCGTCGTGACGATGTGCACCGTGTCGGTGGAGCGGAGGTAGTCGAACAGTTCGTCGTGCTCTGCCACATGTCCAATGAAGCAGCATCCGGAGGACGTCTCGCAGGTGATCGCCGCGGGCGAACGCGCGTGCGCGAGCCGCTACCGCAGCGGCATCCGTGAGCGCTACAGTGCTCGAAGATCAGCGCCGATCGAAACGGAGACGGATGCCACGCCCGGCCGCTCGCGTCACCTGCCGTTCATCCGACCGAACGAGGCTTCAGTCATGACCCTTCCCCCCGAGCCGTCCCCGATCGACAGCGACGCCGTGAAGGTGATGGGCCTCGAGCTGCAGGAGGGGCGGGTCATCCCGCGCCGACAGGTGTTCTCGTGGGCGCTGTGGGACTGGGCGACGCAGCCGTTCAACTCGGTGATCCTCACGTTCGTG
The DNA here is from genome assembly GCF_018613935.1 of Agromyces sp. ISL-38. Lineage (GTDB taxonomy): Bacteria > Actinomycetota > Actinomycetes > Actinomycetales > Microbacteriaceae > Agromyces. The sequence continues at coordinate 149,888 of NZ_JAGGPF010000001.1, forward strand.
TTCACGGCGCTGTACCTCACGAGCGATACGTTCCTCGACCCGGCGGTCGCGGAGCTCGCCGAGGGAGACCCGTTGCGCGAGCGCGGGCTCGCCGACCTGGCGAGCGGGCTCGGATGGGCGATCACGATCGCGGGCATCCTCATCGCCGTGCTCGCCCCGGTGCTCGGTCAGCGAGCGGATGTCGCGGGCCGGCGCAAGCTCTGGCTCGGCGGCGCCACCGCAGCGCTCGTGCTGTGCATGTTCGCCCTGTTCTTCGTGCAGGGCGCGCCCGCGTACTTCGTGCTCGGCGTCTCGCTCATCGCCGCGGGGACGGTGTTCAGTGAGATCGCGGGCGTGAACTACAACGCGATGCTCGTGCAGGTGTCGACGCCGAAGACGGTGGGCAGGGTCTCGGGTCTCGGCTGGGGCCTCGGCTACATCGGCGGCATCATCGCGCTCGTGCTCGTGGTCGTCGCGACCACCTTCGACTGGTGGGGCATGCCGACCGACAACGGGCTCGCGTTCCGGGTGATCGCAGTCGGATGCGCCGTGTGGACGATCGCCTTCGCCTGGCCCGTGCTCGTGTATGTGCCCGAGGCACCGCCCGCACCGCGCCGCGAGCGAGTGTCGTTCTTCCGCAGCTACGCGGTGCTCGTCAGGGACGTCATCGCGCTCTGGCGCGGCACCCGGCCGACGTTCTGGTTCCTGCTCGCGAGCGCCGTGTTTCGCGACGGCCTCGCGGGCGTGTTCGCCTTCGGCGCGGTGATCGCGGCGGTCGCGTTCCACTTCACAAGGGACGAGGTCTTGACCTTCGGCATCGCTGCCAACCTCATCGCCGGTCTTTCGACCATCCTCGCGGGCCGCTTCGACGACCGCTTCGGACCGCGAGCCGTCATCATCTTCTCGCTCAGCGGCCTGCTCGTCGCCGGCCTCACGGTCTTCTTCTTCCACGACTCGGGCAAGCTCGTGTTCTGGATCTTCGGTCTCGTGCTCACGCTGTTCGTGGGCCCAGCCCAGGCGGCGTCGCGCTCCTTCCTCGCGCGCGTGACTCCCGCCGGCCGCGAAAGCGAGATCTTCGGCCTCTACGCGACGACCGGTCGCGCGGCGAGCTTCCTCTCGCCGTTGCTGTGGGCGTCGTTCATCGCCGCGTTCGGAGCGACGTACTGGGGCATCCTCGGCATCATGATCGTGGTGGCGGCGGGCCTCGTGCTCATGCTCTTCGTGAAGGTGCCGGCTGCCGACCGTGCCTGAGGTCGGCAGCATGACCTTGCTTCAGGTTTGCAGGACGTCGGCCGATTCGTAGGACGCGGAGCGGCGCATCCGTCCTCCCAAGCGCCCGAAGTCCTCCAAACCTGGCCTGCCGAGCTCCCGGCGGTCCGAGAGAGACGGTCAGTCGCGTGGCCAGGCCGCCACGAAGCGTGAGAGCAAGCGGGCGAGCTCGGCGCGCTCCTCGGGAGTGAACTCGGCGAGCGCGGTCACGACGGCGTCGCGCCGCGTGCCCCTTGCGTCGGCGAGGATCTTGCGGCCGGCCGCGGTGAGCACGATGGCGCTGCGACGCGCATCGGCGGGGTCGACCTCGCGCCGGGCGTGGCCGGCGTCGATGGCCGCCTGCACGAGACGGCTCGCGCGCGGCTGATCGACCCCGATCGCGTCGGCGAGCTCGCTCACCGACGGCGGGCGCTCGGTGCCCTCGAGGGCGTCGAGCAAGCGGAAACGCGCAGCCTGTGCGAGCCCATCGCCTCGGCGACCGCCACGGAGGTGCGGATGCCCCCGCCCGGTCCCCTCCTCGGCGTCATCGGCATCCGGGCCGCCCGTCCCGCGACCGCCACGTCGGTGGCCGTGTCCGCGAACGTGCTCGTCATGCGCGTGCTCGATGTGCGCGTGGGCAGAGCCGAAACCGTGGGTATCGCCATGTCCGCGCCCGAGCCCGTGCTCGTTCGCCTCGGCGCGACGCTGCAGCCGCCTCCGGCCCTGGTCGCGACGCATCGCGACAAGGGCCGCTTCGATGAGGGCTACCGGGTCGTTCGGGTCGGGCGCGTCATCGGACCCTGAGCGTTCACCGGGCGGGACTTGACGCGATCCGTTCATGTATGTCATTCTACATACACATGTAATAGTGCATGTAATTGATCAGGTGCCCGACACGGGCGTGAGCGGATCCGCCGCCTGTGAGCACCTCCCCGAGCGGGCGAGCCTCGAGTACCGCCCGCAACACCGACGCGCACCGCGTCACGAAAGGAACACGCGTGACCACCCACGACAACCACACCGAAACCACTGTCCCCACGAGCCCGCGGCCCCTCGGCTACTGGCTCCGCGTCATCGACCGTCGCCTCGACGACGCGATGCGCGACCTCTTCGCCGCCGAGGGCATCAGCCGCCGCGATTGGCGCCGGCTCAACCTCATCGCCGGCACGGTCTCCGACCCGGGCATGACCGAGCGGCTGGCAGCGCGCCCCGAGCGCATCGCTCCGCTCGTCGAACGAGGCTGGGTCACCGGCGAACCCGGTTCCTGGAGCCTGACCGAGGCCGGCGAGGCCGCCCTGCAGTCCCTGCACGGGCGGGTCTCCTCACTCCGCGCGACCGTCGCTGAGGCCGTCAGCCCCGAGGACTTCGCCACCACCATGAGCTCGCTCGAGGCGATCGCCCGCAAGCTCGGTTGGAGCGAAGACGAGCGGATGCCGCGCAAGCGCCGCCGCTGGTTCGGCCACGGTCGCCCCGGCGAACGCGGCCCCGGGTTCGGCCACTCTCACGACAGCGAGCACGAGCACCGCGTCGGCCACCGCGGCGAGCGCGGGCACGGGTTCGACCGCTCTCACGACGGCGAGCGCGGGCACGGGTTCGACCGCTCTCACGACGGCGAGCGCGGGCACGGGTTCGACCTCTCTCACGACAGCGAGCGCGGGCACGGGTTCGACCACCGTCACGACGGTGAACACCGCCACCGCTTCGGCCACCGCGATCACGTGCACGGTCGCGACAGCGATCGCGACCGCGGCACCGACACCGACACCGACCGCACGGACGCTGCCGAGTGACCCGGCACCCCGGTCCGATCCAGGGGATGTTCTCTCCGCAAAATCGCTGAACAAGTCGACGAATCTACCGATTTTGCAGAGAGACATCCGCCTCGGATGAGCGGTCGTGAGTTTCCTCGCAGATCAGTAGACAAGTCGACGAATCTACCGATTTTGCAGAGAGACATCCCCTTGGATGGCAGTAGCCTTCGACGCCCGCCACCGCAAAGGCCCGATGCTCACCGAGCATCGGGCCTCTTCACGCCTGCCGCGCCTGCAGCGCCTGCCGCGCCTGCCGCGCCTCCCGCTACGCGCCGCCGGTCTCGGTCACGCCGCGCGCGTTGTAGACGACCGCGTCCGACGCCCCATAGGCGCGGAACACCTCGAGCGCGTCGTCGTGTCCGACGCCGACCGACACCCGGATGCCGCGCCGCTCGAACTCGCCCTCCCAGTCCTCGGTCATCGGCCCCTCGTCGAACCCCGTCAGCCGCTCGAGCTCCGCCCCCTCGCCCGCGATCGTAAGCCGCCGCACGCCCGACCACATCGTCGCGCCGTAACACATCACGCACGGCCGCCAGTTGACGATGAGCTCGAGATCCGCGCCGCCCGCCCCGAGATCCCACCGGCCGACCGCGCGCTGCGCGAGGCTCAGCGCCATGACCTCGGCGTGCATCGAGGTGATCCCGCTCGCGAGCACCACGTTCACGCCCATCGAGACGAGAGCTCCGGATGCCGCGTCGACGACGATCGCCGCGAACGGCCCACCGTTGCCCGCACGCCAGTTGCGATCGGCGAGCTCGTTCACGAGGCGCATCCGATCCTCGGGCGTGGCGAGCGGAGACGCGGCGAGCGCGGCCATGTCGTCGACGAGCCACGAGGGCAGCGACGCGGAGAAATCGGTGGCGAGGGAGGCATCCATACCGGTTATTCTGCCTCCTCGCGCTCAGCGCCGCTGCTGCTCGGACCCCGACAGCCGCTGCGCGATGTAGATCGGGATGATCGACACGAGCACGAGCACCACCGCGATGACCGCCACGATCGGCGCCTGGCTCGGCCGGAACATGTTGTTCAGGATGAAGATCGGCAGCGTCGTCACACCCGACCCCGCCGTGAACGTCGTGACGATGATCTCGTCGAAGCTCAACGCGAACGCCAGCAGACCACCAGCCAGGAGCGCCGAGCGCAACTGCGGGAAGGTCACGAGCCGGAACGTCGTCCAGACGCCGGCACCGAGGTCGGCCGACGCCTCCTCGAGATTCGTGCCGAGCCGCCGTAGCCGCGCGATGACGTTGTTGAACACCGTCACGATGCAGAACGTCGCGTGGGCGATCACGACCGTCCAGATCGAGAGCGGCACGCCCATGATCGTGCGGAAGAAGTTGTTGAGCGCGATGCCCGTGATGATGCCGGGCAGCGCGATCGGCAGGATGATGAGCAGGCTGATCGCCTCGCGGCCGAAGAACTCGAATCGCTGCAGCGCGAGCGAGATGAGCGTGCCGAGCACGAGCGAGATGATCGTCGAGACGATCGCGACCTGCACGCTCGTCCCGACGGCCTCGAGCGCTCCTGCGCTCCGGAACGCGCGCCCCCACCACTCGAGCGTGAGGCCCGGCGGCGGCCACGTGAGCGACGTCGACGTCGAGAACGAGTTCACGAGCACGACGAAGAGCGGCACGTAGACGACCAGGAGGATCAGGCCGGTCACGAGACCGAGCGTCGTGCGGGAAAGGCGAGAGAGTCGCATCCGTGATCCCTAGAGGTTGTCGAGCGCACCGGTGCGGCGCACGAGGAAGAGGTAGCCGAAGATGATGACGATCGGGATGAGGGCGATCGCGGATGCCAGTGGCAGGTTGTTCGCCGCACCGACGTTCGTGTAGACGAGGTTGCCGAGCATCTGGTTCGCGCCGCCCACGATGTTCACCGTGATGTAGTCGCCGAGCGAGAGCGAGAAGCTGAAGATCGTGCCGGCGATGATGGCCGGCAGTGCCAGCGGGAAGACGACGAGCCGCAGCGTCGACCAAGTCTTGCCCCCGAGGTCTCCGGATGCCTCGAGCAACGAGTCGGGCACGCGCTCGAGTCCCGCATAGATCGGGAGGATCACGTACGGCAGCCACAGGTAGGCGAGCGTGATGATCGTCGCGGGCAGGCCGTAACCCGGAGTGTGCCCGCCGATCGGCGCGACGAGCCACTCGAGGATCCCGTCTTGCGAGAGCACCGAGCGCCACGCGTACGCCTTCACGAGGTACGAAGCCCAGAGCGGCGTGAGCACCGCGATGACGAGGATGCGCTGCATCCGCGGCGTCGCGACCTTCGCCATGAAGAACGCGATCGGCAGGGCGAGGGCGACGTCGATGAGGGTCACGAGCAGCGCCACGCCGAGGGTGCGCAGGGTCACCGTCTGGTAGAGCGAACCCGTGACGACGGTGAGGATGTTGTCGAGCGTCCACGTCTGGCTGATCTTCCCCGTGAAGCTGTCGACCGTCCAGAACGCGGTGACGAGCAGCAGCACGAGCGCCACGATGTAGACGAGCCCGAGCCAGAAGAGCGGCGCGCTGAGCAGCAGCGCGAGCCGGGCCCGCGGGTGCGTGCTGAGGAACACCGACCCCTTGCGGGCGGCGGAGTCGCGTGGACGCGGCACGGTTGCGTGGGTCAATGCATGTCCTGTCGTGTCGTTGGTGGCGGTGGTTGAGTAGCCAGCGCGGCAGGCGTATCGAAACCACTGGGTTGGCCCGTGGTGGTTTCGATACGCGTCGCCTGCGGCGGCGCTACTCAACCACCGGGGCTAGCCCTTGATCTCCGACCAGGCCTCGGTCCAGCCGGAGTAGTCGACGCACTCGACGTCCGTGCGTCCGTCGAGGCACTCGGCGATCGGGGTCGACCAGTACCAGATCTGCGACGCGTAGTCCTCGTCACCGGCGTGGAACGCCTCGCAGGATCCCTCGGAACGGAACTCGCACGCGGCCTCGTTCGACGGCGCCTCACCGAAGTACTCGGTGGCGGCGGCGTTCGCCTCGGGGCTCGCGATGTAGTCGAGCCACGCGTACGCGCAGTTCGGGTTCTTCGCCTTCGACGCGATCATCCAGGTGTCCGACCAACCGGTGGTGCCCTCCTCGGGCAGCGTGACCGCGGTCGGCGCTCCCGAACCCTCGAGCACGTTCTGGATGACCTGCCAGCTCGTGCCGACGACAGTGTCGCCGGTCTCGAACGCCTGGATCTCCTTGAGGTAGTCGGACCAGTACTCGCCGATCGACGCACGCTGCTCCTTCAGCAGGTCGACGGCCGCCTGGAACTGCTCCTCGTCGAGCGCGTACGGATTCTCGATGCCGAGCTCGGGCTGGTGGGCCATGAGGTACACCGCGGCATCCGCGATGTAGATGGGCGAGTCGTAGGCGGTGACCTTGCCCGTGTTCTCGCTCGCCTTGTCGAAGACGACGTCCCACGACGTGGGCGCCTCGGGGAACAGCTCGGTGTTGTACATGAGGAGGTTCGCGCCGTACCCGTGCGGCACGCCGTAGGCCTCGCCGTCGACCGAGTTCCACGACTGCATCTTCAGGAAGTCGTAGATGCCCTCGTAGTTCGGAATGAGGTCGGTGTTGATCGGCGCGACGTCGCCCGCGGCGACGAGACGTAGCGAGGCGTCACCGGAAGCCGCGACCACGTCGTAGTCGCCCGTCTTCATGAGGTTGAACGCCTCATCCGAGGTGCCGTACGACTTCGAGGTGACCTCGCAGCCGGTCTCCTCCTCGAAGGGGGTGACCCAGTCGACCTCGGGGTCGTTCGTGCCGTCCTCGACGTAGCCAGGCCACGCGAGCAGCGAGACCTGGCCCTCGAACTCACCGAGTTCGTCGGCCGCCTCGCCGCCTGCGTCGTTGTTGGCAGCAGTCGTGCCGCAAGCGGTGAGTAGCGCGATCGAGGCGAGCGCGAGGCCCACCGTCGCGCCACGGCGTGCCGTGGGGGGAATCCGCTTCATGGTTCTCTCCTGTTCCTGTGTGGTGTGCCGTGTGGTGCGGGTCTGTTCACGCGGCGGCATCCGTCGCTGCAGCGAGCGCGACGACGTCGGCGTCGTGCCAGCTCACGACGACGCGGTCGCCGCGTTCGTCGTCGTGCGCCCGGTGCCGGTCGTTCTGTTCGAGCACGGTGACGCGGGTGCCGGCGTCGAGGTCGACGACGAGCCGGATGCCGCTGCCGAGGTAGATCGCCTCGACGACGGTGCCCCACGCGTTCCTGACTCCGTCGCCCGCGAGTTCGCCCGCGCCGACGGTCATCTTCTCGGGCCGCACGGAGTGTTCGCCCGCTCGGCCGAGCAGCGCGAGCGAGCGCTCGGTGTCGAGGAGGTTCGAGGTGCCGACGAAGTCGGCGACGAATCGGGAACCGGGCCGCTCGTAGAGTTCGGCGGGCGTGCCGAGCTGCTCGATGCGGCCGTCGTTGAAGACGGCGATGCGGTCGGAGAGGGTGAGCGCCTCCTCCTGGTCGTGCGTGACGAAGATGAAGGTGATGCCGAGCGCGCGCTGGATCTCCTTGAGCTCGACCTGCATCTGCTCGCGGAGCTTCAGGTCGAGGGCGCCGAGCGGCTCGTCGAGCAGCAGCACCTTCGGCTCGACGACGGTGGCGCGGGCGAGCGCGACGCGCTGCCGCTGGCCGCCCGAGAGCTTCGAGGGCTTGCGTGCGGCCATCTGCTCGAGCTTCACGGCGGCGAGCGCGCGCATCGCCCTCTCGTTACGCTCCTTGCGGCCGATGCCGCGCACGCGGAGACCGTAGGCGACGTTGTCGAGCACGTTCATGTGCGGGAAGAGCGCGTAGTCCTGGAACACCGTGTTGACGTCGCGGTCGAACGGGGCGCGCTTCGTGACGTCGTGCCCGAAGAGCTCGATCGTGCCGCCGCTGGGTTGTTCGAAGCCCGCTATGAGCCGCAGCACGGTGGTCTTTCCCGATCCCGACGGGCCGAGCATGGAGAAGAACTCGCCGGCCGCGATCTCGAGGTCGACGTGATCGACCGCGGTGACCGAGCCGAACTCCTTGGTGAGCCCCGTCAGGCGGATGGCCGGCTGCGAGTCGGTCATGTGTTCTCCTTCGACATGCACAAAACATCTGGAACCAGTTGTTCGTGGTCAAAATCATATGGCTCCAGATGTAAATGTCCAGAGGCCCGTGTTACGGTCATGTCACAGATTCGCCAGCACGGATGCCGGGAGGTCGGATGCCGCAGACCACGGGCCGCGGCGACGCCACGCGCGCGGTCGTCTTCTCGCCGCTCGACGGCGCCGGTCGCGCCGAGCTCGTCGAGCAGCGCCTGACCGACGCCATCGTCGCGGGCGTGCTGCGCGACGGGGAGCGCTTGCCGAGCGAATCCGAGCTCGCCCGCAGCCTCGGCGTGGCCGTCGTGACCGCCCGCGAGGCGCTCGAGTCGCTGCGTGACAAGGGCCTCGTGCTCACCCGTCGCGGCCGCGACGGCGGCAGCTTCGTCACCCACGACCGCGACGCCACGACGCGAATGATCGACGAGCGCGTGCGCGCGCAGAGCCGCATCGAGCTGCGCGACCTCTCGCTGCACTACGCGGCGATCGCCGGCATGGCCGCCGAGGTCGCGGCCGACCGCGCGAGCGACGACGACGTGCAGAGCCTCGTCGAGATCGACGAGCGCGCCGACCTCACCACGCCCGGCGGCGCACGCCGGGCCGTGGGGCGCTTCCAGCTGGAGATCGCCGCGGTCAGCCAGTCGCCGCGACTCGTGCACGAGGAGCTGCGCCTGCAGGCCGAGACCGGCAGCCTGCTCTGGCTCTGCCTGCGTGAGCAGGACTATCGTGACCGGAGCAGGCAGGCGCGACTCGACGTGATCGAGGCGATCCGCTCGGTGGAGCCCGAGCGGGCCCGCCGGGTGACGACCGATCACATCGCGTCGGCCGTCGAATGGCTCATCGAAGAGAAGGTGCGGCTCGAGGCGAGCGAACCGCCAGAGGCGCCCGGGCCTGCCGGGTCGCCAGAGGCATCCGTCGCCGAACGAACGGAAGGAGGCGCGGCATGACCGTCACCGTCGATGTCACCGCGCAACTGATCGCGCAGCGCATCGCCTCGACCATCGACCCCGTCTTCGCGATGATCGACGGCTGGCGCGACGCGGTCGAGCGCGCGATCGCGACCGAGCCCGAGCCGCGAGCGGCGAGCCTCGACCCGCTCATCGCCGCCCTCGTGGCACCCGAGCTCGAGCGACCCGGCAGCCTCATCACGGGCGCCGGCTTCGTGGCGTCGCCCGGGTTCCTCCCCGATGCGCCGTGGCACCTCGCGTGGTGGCTGAGCGGAGCGAACACCTTCCGCGCGGCGCCCGACGCCGGGCTGCGTCGCCTCGCCACGGTGAACGACCCCGACTCCGAGCAGTTCCGCGACTACACGACGCTCGAGTGGTGGCGGGTGCCCGAGCGCACCGGCACCCGGCACCTCACCGGCCCGTACGTCGACTACCTCTGCACCGACGACTACACGGTCACCATCACGACGCCCGTAATGGCCGCCGGAGAGCTCGCGGGCATGGTCGGCACCGACCTGTACGTCGCGCGCCTCGAGCGAGTGCTGCTTCCGGTGATCCGCGAGTCGGGGCATCCGTGCTCCCTCGTGAACGCCTCGGGCCGCATCGTCACGTCGACCGACCCGCATCGGGCCACCGGTGCGCTGCTTCGGCTCGACGGCCTCGTCGACGCGCTCACGCCGTTGCGCGATGCGGTCACGGCGACCGATGCAGCGGCGCTGCCGGGCGGCGCGACCCTCGTGCCGTGCGGCGACACGTCGCTCGCGCTCGTGCTCGAAGCCTGAGGCATCCGACCACTCCCGACGCCGGGGAGGAACCGTGGTCGCCTCGGATAGTGTGTACGCGGGGGACTGGAGTACGCGGTCGCTGTCGCGATCGCGGTCGCGATGAGCGAGAGGCCGCGATCAGCTCGTGACGATGACCCTGAGAGAGAAGCAGCGCCGTCGCCTGCGTCGTCGGATCGCCGCCTACGTGGGCGTCACGGCGGCGTGGGCCACCTCGGTCTGGCTCAGCACGGTGCTCGAACCCCCCGACTGGCTGCACCTGCCCGTCCTGTTCATGCACCTGGTCTCGCTCGTCGTGGGCCTCGGCGCGGTCCTGATGATCGAGTGGCACGCGCTCCTCTGGGCCACCGGTTGGGGCCGCGTGCGGGAGTTGCGGCAGGCCGACCGCACGTTGATCCTGCCGATCTGGGTCGGGCTCGGCGGCCTGCTCCTGAGCGGCGCGCTCCTCCAGCCGCACCTCGACCACCCCTGGACCATCGTCAAGCTCGTCGCGGTGCTGGTGCTGTCCCTGAACGGCGTCGCGCTCACGCGGTGGACGAGGGATCTCTCGCGCCTGCCCTCGAAGGCACGCTTCGCCGCGCTGCCGAAGAGCGCTCGGATCGCGTTCATGACGAGCGCGATCGTGTCGCAGATCGCCTGGTGGACCGCGGTGCTCATCGGCATGGTGAACTCCACCACGTGAACATCGGCCGGCGTCGACCCCCACCGCGGGTCGACGCAGTTCTTTGGGCGCACTCAGATCGTCGAGATAGGCTCACCCCATCCCAGTACCCGACCTGAGGATGAACGATGCGTCATACACCCGATGCCGCGTCGGCCCGCGGCGCCTGCCGCCCGCCGACCGGTGACCCGCGCCCGGAGGCGGCCGCATGAGCGCGGGCGGCGTTCCGGGCCGGCGCGATCGGCGCCGGCTCCGGGAGGAACGACGTCGTCGTCGTCGCATCTTCTGGATCGCCATCGCCGCCGCGCTGGGCGTGCTGGTCGTCGCTGGCGGAGCGGCCACCGCGGCGCTCCTGTTGGGTCAGGGTGGGGCGGCAGAGGCCCCGAACACCCAAGCCGCAGCGCAGCCGATCGTCTTCCCCGATGACGAGCCCGCTGCGGCATCCGGAGCCGAGCCGTGCATCACGGTGAACGTGCTCTCCTCGCTCGAGAACGCCGAGATGGTGGCGAAGCTCGTCGAGGGCTACAACGCGCAACCCCGTGACATCGACGGCGCCTGCGTGACCGTCGTCGCGAAGGCCGACAAGTCGGGCCTCGCCGCCGCGGACGCCGCGGTGGGCTTCCCAGACGTCGCCGAACCCGCGAAGCCGACGGTGTGGCTGCCCGACGCGCGCTCGTGGATCTCGGTGGCACGTGACGCCGGCGGCAGCGCGAACGTGCCGAAGGAGGGCACGAGCGTCGGGGCATCCGACATCGTCCTGGCCATGCCCGACGCGCTCGCGTCCGCCATCGGATGGGACCAGAAGCCGCCGACCTGGAGCGACGTCTTCGCCGCCGCCGGAGACGAGAACGCCTGGAGCGACCTCGGACATCCCGAGTGGGGCGCGTTCAAGCTCGGCAAGACCAGCCCGCTCATCGCGAGCTCGGGCGAGGCCGCCCTGCTCGCCTCCTACGGTTCCGCCGCGGGCTCCGTGGCCAAGCTCACCGCCGACGAGATCGGCGACGCCGACGTCACCGACCAGGTCAAGCAGAACGAGCTCGCGACGAGCCACTACATGGCGACGCCAGAGCACTTCCTCTGGCACGCGCGCCAATCCGAGGACAAGGGCGGCTCCGTCGCCGACTTCCTGTCCGCCGTGATCGTCGACGAGAAGTCGGTCTGGGACTACAACCGCGGCATCACGAGCCGCGACGGCGTCACCCGCATCGAGAGCACTCCGCCCGCGGAGAAACTCCGGCCCATCTACCCGACCGACGGCTTCTATGTGGCCGACAATCCCGCCGTCGTGCTGACCGGCGCGTGGGTCGAGGACGACGAGAAGGCCGCCGCCGACGACTTCGTGCGCTTCGCCGGCACGAAGGAGGGCCAGCAGATCGTGCGCGACGCCGGCTACCGCGACCTGAACGGCGCGCTGAGCCCACTCGCCGAGGAGGTCGGGCAGCTCGCCGACGCACCGAAGGGCGCCCTGGAGTTCCCCGGCCAGAAGGTCGTCGCCGCGGTGCACGAGTCGTTCCCCGAGGTGCGCAAGCGCGCGGAGGTGCTCTTCCTCCTCGACGTCTCGGGGTCGATGGGTGATCCGATCGCGACCGGGCAGACGAAGCTCGCTGCGGCGAAGGATGCCATCACCAAGGCACTGGATCACTTCTCCGCCGGCGACGACGTGGGGCTCGCCGCGTTCTCCGCCGACGACGACGGTGCGATCACGCCGGGCATCGTGAGCCCGGTCTCCGACATCGGCGCCGGACGCGACGGCTTCCTGCAGGCGCTCGGCACGCTGCAACCCGTGGAGTGGACGCCGCTCTACTCCGCGGTCGACACGTTCGCGCAGCAGCGGGCCCAGAACTGGGATCCTGATCGCATCAACGCGATCGTGCTCCTCAGCGACGGCAAGAACGAGACGGCGAGTCCGACCGTCGACCCCGCGCAGATGGTCGCGGACCTCGACGCCCTGCACCACAGCACTCCGGTGCTCGTGTTCACCCTCGCCTACGGCGCCGACGCGGATGTCGCAACGCTGCAGTCGATCTCGAGCACGACGGGCGCCCATTACTACGATGCGACGGACCCCACCAAGGTCGGCGACGTGCTCGGCGACCTCGTGACGAGCTTCTGAGAATGACGTGCACGTGACGTCCGCGGCTCACTCCCGGCGCCCACGTCCTGTCTCGGTGAGATGGAGGCGCCCGACGTCACGTGATGACGCAGCAGAATGCATATGAGCGGGGAATTTGGCACCATGGGCGGATGACTGCACGGCCCCCTGCACTCGTCGGCATCTCGCACGGCACGTCCTCCGATGAGGGAAGACGGGCGGTGCGCGGCCTGCACGAGGCCGTCGAGGCGGCCGTGGCCGCGCGGCATCCGTCGGCTGCCTCCTCCGTTCGGCTCGGACACGTCGACGTCGAGCAGCCCGACGTGCCGGCGACGCTCGCCACCCTGGCGCCGGGCGAGCCCGCGGTCGTGGTGCCGCTCCTGCTCTCGGCGGGCTACCACGTGCACGTCGACCTCACCGAGGCCGTCGAGGCGGAGACCGACCGCACCGTCGTGCTCGCCGGCGCGCTCGGACCCGACGATCGACTCGTCGCCGTGCTCCTGCGCCGCCTGCACGAGGCGGGGCTCCGCGAGGGCGACCATGTCGTGCTCGCCGTCGCCGGGTCGAGCGACGTTCGAGCCGTCGAGCACTGCCGCGACATGGCCGCGAGGCTCGCCACGGCATCCGGCCGCGAGGTGGCGTTGGGCTTCCTGTCGGCCGCCCAGCCTGCGCTTCCCGACGCCGTTGCCACCGCCCGTCTGGCCGCCGACGACGGTGAGCGCGTCGTCGTCGCGAACTACCTGCTCGCTCCCGGCTACTTCGACCGCCTCGCCGTGCGCGCCGGAGCCGACATCACCGCGCGCCCGTTGCTGCTGCCGGATGAGCCGGCCCCGGCCGAGCTCGTCGACATCGTGCTCGATCGCTACGCCGCGGCATCCGCTCAGCTCGACTGAACTCGTCGACCGGTCAGGCCGGCCGGTCGCACCAGCCGGTTCAGCGGCCCGGAGTTCGTCCTCTACCGCGCGCCGCGCGTCTGCCTCGGCTTGCATTCTGCGCTGCGCAACCCCCGATGTCATTCGGGTCGCTCTGTGACGTAATGCGACACGACGTGACCGGGCATGACAACACGCATTGTCGGCACCCGCCGACCTCGCCTAGCTTCGAGCGAATACCACCGTTCGCGCACCCTGCGCCGGTTGAGGAAGGAGGAAGCCCGTGACGACCCCTACGACGACGGATGCCGCTCCCCAGCGCCCGGCCAGCACCGACCGTGGCAACCGCCCGCCGCGCCCCGCTTCTCGCCCGCACGGCCAGTGGAAGATCGACGGCACGACCCCGCTCAACGCCAACGAGGTGTGGAAGCAGGAAGACGGCGGCCTCGCCGTGCGAGAGCGCATCGAGAACACCTACGCCGCGGGCGGCTTCGCGTCGATCGACCCGACCGACCTGCACGGCCGGTTCCGCTGGTGGGGCCTCTACACGCAGCGCAAGCCCGGCATCGACGGCGGCAAGACCGCGACCCTCGAACCGCACGAGCTCGAAGACGAGTACTTCATGCTTCGGGTCCGCATCGACGGCGGGCAGCTCACGACCCAGCAGCTCCGCGTGATCGGCGAGATCTCCACTGAGTTCGGCCGCGACAGCGCCGACCTCACCGACCGGCAGAACGTGCAGCTGCACTGGGTTCGCGTCGAAGACGTGCCCGAGATCTGGCGGCGCCTCGAAGCCGTCGGGCTCGGCACGACCGAGGCGTGCGGCGACGTGCCCCGAGTGGTGCTCGGCTCCCCGGTCGCCGGCATCGCCGCCGACGAGCTCATCGACCCGACGCCCTCGATCGACGCCATCACCGAGCGCTACATCGGCATCCCCGAGCTCGCGAACCTGCCGCGCAAATTCAAGACCGCGATCACGGGCCACCCGAGCCAAGACGTCGTGCACGAGATCAACGACGTCGCCTTCGTCGCCGTGAACCACCCCGAGCTCGGGGTCGGCTACGACCTGTGGGTCGGCGGCGGACTCTCGACGAGCGCCCACCTCGCCGTGCGGCTCGGCACCTTCGTCGCCCCCGAGCTGGTTCCCGATGTCTGGTTCGGCGTCGCCGCGATCTTCCGCGATTACGGCTACCGGCGGCTGCGCAACAAGGCACGCCTCAAGTACCTCGTCGCCGACTGGGGGCCCGAGAAGTTCCGCGAGGTGCTCGAGACCGAGTACCTCGACGCCCCGCTTCCCGACGGCCCGGCCGCTCCGAAGCCGCGCACGCAGGGCGACCACGTGGGCGTGCATCGCCAGCACGACGGCCGCTACTACATCGGCGTCACGCCGTTCGTCGGCCGGGTCTCGGGCTCGAAGCTGACCGCCCTCGCCGACCTCCTCGAGCGCCATGGCTCTGGGCGCCTGCGCACGACCCCGCACCAGAAGCTCGTGCTCCTCGACATCGAGGAACGCGACGTCGAGCAGGTCGTCGCCGAGCTCGACGAACTCGGACTCTCGGCGCGGCCGAGCGTCTTCCGCCGCGGCACGATCGCGTGCACCGGCATCGAGTTCTGCAAGCTCGCGATCGTCGAGACCAAGCAGACCGCGACCGACGCCGTGCTCGCGCTCGAGGAGCGGCTCGCGGGCCTCGACCTGCCGCATCCGCTCAGCCTGCACGTCAACGGATGCCCCAACTCCTGCGCTCGCATCCAGACCGCCGACATCGGGCTCAAGGGCCAGCTCCTCCCCGACGGCGACGGCGGTCAGACGCCCGGCTTCCAGGTGCACCTCGGCGGTGGACTCGCGTCCGAGGATCGCGAGGAGGCCGGTCTCGGCCGCACGGTACGCGGACTCAAGGTGACCGCCGACGGCCTCGTCGACTACGTCGAGCGCCTCGTGCGACGGTTCCTCGCCGACCGCGATGCCGCCATCGACGAGACGTTCGCCGAATGGGCGCACCGAGCCGAAGAGGAGGCACTCCAGTGAGCGTGAGCCTGGCCCCCCGCGTCGCCGTGAAGCGCGACGCCGATACCCTGCGCGCGCTCGTCGAGTCGGGCAACGCGCTGCTCTCGCCCGAGGGCGGCCCCGAGGCATCCGCTGCCGAGGTCGTCGCGTGGGTGGCCGAGAACTTCTCGGCGGACGCCGCAGCGGTCGCGTGCTCGATGGCCGACGCCGTGCTGCCGCACGTGGTCGCGGGCCAGCTGCCCGGCATCGACGTGCTGTTCCTCGACACGGGCTACCACTTCACCGAGACCTACGTGACCCGCGATGAGGTGGCCCGCGCGCTCGACGTGCGCATCGTCGACGTGCTGCCGCGCCAGACGGTCGCGCAGCAGGACGCCGAGTTCGGCGCCGAGCTGTTCTCGCGCGACCCGGGCCAGTGCTGCGCGCTCCGCAAGGTCGCGCCGCTGCAGGAGGCCCTCGCGGGCTACGAGCTGTGGTTCACGGGCGTGCGCCGCGAAGAGGCGCCGACCCGCGCGAACACGCCGCTCCTCCAGTGGGACGAGCGCAACGGGCTCATCAAGGTGAACCCGCTCGCGGCCTGGACCTTCGACGAACTGCTCGACTACGCGGGCGCACACCAGGTGCCCGTGAACCTCCTCATGTCGCATGGCTACCCCTCGATCGGGTGCGCGCCCTGCACGAAGCCCGTCGCCGAGGGCGAAGACCCGAGGTCCGGCCGCTGGGCCGGCCTCGCCAAGACCGAATGCGGATTGCACCTATGACCGAGATCGTCACTGCCGGTGGTCGAGTAGCGCCGGAGGCGCGTATCGAGGCCACCACCAGCGTCAACGAAGTGGTTTCGATACGGCCGCAGGCGGCCTACTCAACCAACGGGCGGGCCGAACTCGACGCGCTCGACGTGCTCGAGTCCGAGGCCATCCACATCATTCGCGAGGTCGTCGCGGAGTTCGAGCGTCCCGTGCTGCTGTTCTCGGGCGGCAAGGACTCCGTCGTCGTGCTGCACCTCGCCGCGAAGGCGTTCTGGCCGGGACGCGTGCCGTTCCCGGTGCTGCACGTCGACACGGGTCACAACTTCCCCGAGGTCATCGCGTTCCGCGACGCCACGGTCGAGCGCCTCGGCCTGCGCCTCGAGGTCGCCGAGGTGCAGAGCTACATCGACGACGGTCGCCTCCACGAACGCGCCGACGGCACTCGCAACCCGCTCCAGACGCAGCCGCTGCTCGACGCGATCGCAGCCGGCCGGCACGACGCGGTCTTCGGCGGCGCCCGCCGCGACGAAGACAAGGCGCGCGCCAAGGAGCGCATCATCTCGCTGCGCGACGAGTTCGGCCAGTGGGATCCGCGCAACCAGCGCCCAGAGCTCTGGAGCCTGTACAACGGGCGCCACACCCCGGGCCAGCACGTGCGCGCGTTCCCCATCAGCAATTGGACCGAGCTCGACGTGTGGAGCTACATCGAGCGCGAGAACATCCCGCTTCCCGAGCTCTACTTCGCGCACGAGCGCGAGGTCTATCGTCGCGACGGCATGTGGCGCGCGGTCGGCGAGGTCTCGCCACCGCGTCCCGGCGAGACGGTCGAGCTGCGCACGGTGCGCTACCGCACTGTCGGCGACATGAGCTGCACCGGGGCCGTGGAATCGGATGCCGCCGACGTCGCCGACGTCGTGCGCGAGGTGGCCCAGTCCACGCTCACCGAGCGCGGCGCCACGCGTGCCGACGACCGCATCTCGGAGGCCGCCATGGAGGACCGCAAGAAGGACGGGTACTTCTGATGACCGGCACGCTGTTCCGCTTCGCGACCGCCGGCTCGGTCGACGACGGCAAGTCCACGCTCGTCGGCCGCCTGCTGCACGACTCGAAGGCGATCCTCGCCGACCAGCTCGAGGCGGTGGCGCGCACCTCAGCCGAGCGCGGGTTCGGCGACGGCACGGGCTTCGACTTCGCACTCCTCACCGACGGCCTGCGCGCCGAACGCGAGCAGGGCATCACGATCGACGTCGCCTACCGGTACTTCACGACGGGGGCGCGCAGCTTCATCCTCGCCGACTGCCCGGGCCACGTGCAGTACACGCGCAACATGGTCACCGGCGCGACCACGGCCGACGCCGTCGTCGTGCTCATCGACGGCCGCAAGGGCGTGCTCGAGCAGACCCGCCGCCACCTCTCCGTGGTCGCGCTGCTGCGAGTGCCGCACGTCATCATCGCGGTCAACAAGATCGACCTGCTCGGCTACGACGAGCAGGCGTTCATCGAGGTCGACGCCGACGTGCGCCGCGTCACCGCCGAGCTAGGCCTCGACGACGTGCACGTGCTGCCCGTGTCGGCGCTCGAGGGCGACAACATCGTCACGCGCTCGGAGCGCACCCCCTGGTACGACGGCCCCGCGCTCCTCGAACTGCTCGAGCAGCTGCCCTCGCTCGACGAGCTCGAGACCGAGCTCGACGCGTTCCGCCTCGCGGTGCAGCTCGTGCTGCGCCCGCAGGGAGGCCTGGCTGCGGATGTCGCGAGCGACCCCGAGCGCGCCGAGTCGTTCCGCGACTACCGCGCCTTCGCGGGCCGCATCGGCTCGGGCCGGGTTCGGGTCGGCGACCGCGTGAGCGTGTTCCCCTCGGGCATCGAGACCACCGTCGCGGGCATCGACCAGGCCGGCGCATCCCTCGACGAGGCGGTGGCACCCCAGTCGGTTGCGCTGCGCCTCGCCGACGACATCGACGCCGCCCGCGGCGCCGTGATCGTCGAGACGGGCACCCTCCCCGAGGGGCGCCGCGACGTCGACGCCGAGCTCTTCTGGCTCGACCCGCGGCCGCTGCTGCCCGGGGCACGCGTGCTCGTGAAGCACGGCACGGCCACGGTGCAGGCACTCGTGGCATCCGTCGACTCCAAGCGCGACCTCGACACGCTCGCCCATGAGCCCGCCGAGACGCTCGAGGCGAACGACATCGGCCGCGCTCGCCTACGTCTCGCGGCACCGCTGCCGCTCGAACCGTACGGGGCGAATCGGCACGCCGGCTCGTTCCTCGTGATCCACCCCGCTGACGGCCAGACCCTCGCCGCCGGCATCACCGAACAGTAGAAGGAGGCGACAACCGTGAACATTCGACCCACCCGCACCACCCTGACGATCACCGCTCTTGGAGTGGCGGCGATGATGCTCACGGGCTGCTCGGCCTCCGCGGGCGCGGCGTCCGAGACGGATGCCGCCTCCTCCGGGCCTGCCGACGAGCTGCGCCTCGGCTACTTCGCGAACGTCACCCACGCGCCCGCGCTCGTGGGGCTCGAAGAGGGCCTCTTCGCCGACGCGCTCGGCGAGACGAAGCTCAGCACGCAGGTCTTCAATGCCGGCCCCGCTGCCATCGAGGCGCTCTCGGCCGGCGCGATCGATGCCACGTACATCGGCCCGAACCCGTCGATCAACACGTTCATCCAGTCCAGAGGCCAGTCAGCGCACATCGTCGCCGGCGCGGCCACCGGTGGTGCTGCACTCGTCGTGCGCGACGGGATCGACTCGGTCGAGGAC
The DNA here is from genome assembly GCF_018613935.1 of Agromyces sp. ISL-38. Taxonomy (GTDB): domain Bacteria; phylum Actinomycetota; class Actinomycetes; order Actinomycetales; family Microbacteriaceae; genus Agromyces. Next base: position 168,834 of record NZ_JAGGPF010000001.1, read on the forward strand.
CTCGAGGGCACGACCCTCGCGACGCCGCAACTCGGCAACACGCAAGACGTGGCACTCCGCTCGTGGCTCGCCGACGAGGGCTTCGAGACCGACACCACGGGCGGCGGCGACGTGCACATCACCCCGACCGAGAACGCCCAGGCCCTCACCCTGTTCCAGCAGGGAGGCATCGACGGGGCCTGGCTGCCCGAGCCGTGGGTCTCCCGTCTCATCGTCGACGCCGGCGCTCACGTGCTCGTCGACGAGGCCGACCTGTGGGACGACGGCGCCTTCCCGACGACGGTGCTGCTCGTGCGTGCCGAGTTCCTGGCCGAGCACCCCGAGACGGTCGAGGCGCTGCTCGAGGGCCACGTGGCATCCGTCGCCTGGCTGGGCGACCACGCCGACGAGGCTCCCGCCGTGATCAATGCCGCGCTCGAGGCCGAGACGGGCAAGCCGCTCGCAGACGACGTCATCACCCGCGCGCTCGAGCACGTGACCTTCTCGGTCGACCCGCACGCCGAGACCTTCGAGACCCTCGTGAAGAACGGCCTTGCGGCCGGCACGCAGAAGGACGGCTCGATCGACGGGCTCTTCGACCTGCGCCTGCTGAACGGCCTCCTCGAGACCGATGGCGAGGAGCCGGTCTCCGCCGGCGGCCTCGGCGAGGAGTAGGAGCACCACATGAGCGGGCAGACGGCCATCCGCATCGAGCAGCTGGGCAAGCGCTTCGGCGCAGGACCCCTGGTGCTCGACGACGTGAACCTCTCGATCGAGGCGGGTGAGTTCGTCTGCCTGCTCGGCGCCTCCGGCTGCGGCAAGTCGACGCTGCTGAACCTCATCGCGGGTCTCGACCGACCCACCACGGGCAGCATCGACGTGCCCGCCGAGGGCGCCGCCGTCATGTTCCAGGAGTCGGCGCTCATGCCGTGGCTCACCGCCCGGCAGAACGTCGAGCTGGCGCTGCGCCTGCGCGGGGTGCCGCGCGCGGCTCGCCGAGGCGAAGCGCTCGAACTCCTCGACACGGTGAACCTTGCGGATGCCGCCGAGAAGCGCCCGCACGAGCTCTCGGGCGGCATGCGACAGCGCGTCGCCCTCGCTCGCGCCCTAGCCCAGGACCGGCCCGTCCTGCTCATGGACGAGCCGTTCGCCGCGCTCGACGCGATCACGCGCGACCTCCTGCACGAGGAACTCGAGCGGGTGTGGCGCCGCACCGGCCGCACGATCGTGTTCGTCACGCACAACGTGCGTGAGGCCGCCCGCCTCGGGCAGCGCGTCGTGCTGCTCTCGAGCCGGCCGGGCCGAGTCGCCGGCGAATGGCGCATCGCCGAGACCACCGGCCGCCGCATCGAGTCGCCCGAAGTCGCGGCGCTCTCGATCGAGATCACCGAGCAGCTCCGAAAGGAGATCCGCCGAAATGCCGCGTGACACCGCAGATCTACTGGTCGAGCCCGTCGAGACCACTGAGGCCGACCTGGCCTCGATACGGCCGCAGGCGGCCTACTCGACCACCGAGCCCGACGACTTCCGCAGCCTCGAAGCCGGCCTCGACCGGCTGCAGACCGACCCCGACCGCGCCCCGAGCGCGTGGAAGCGCTTCACCACGAGCGTCCTGCCGCCCATCGTCTTCGTCGTCGCGCTCCTCGTCGCCTGGCAGCTGTACATCGTGATCGCCCAGCCCCGTCCCGACCTCGCGCCCAGCCCGCTCGACGTCGTCACCGCGATCGGCCAGGCGTGGGAGTCGGGTCGCTTGCAGCTCGCCGTCACGACGAGTCTCGAGCGCGGCGTGCTCGGCTTCCTCGTCGCGGTCGTCGTCGGCACTCCGCTCGGGCTGCTTCTGGCCGAGGTGAAGCCGCTTCGCCGCGCGATCGGGCCGATCATCTCGGGTCTGCAGGTGCTGCCGTCGGTCGCGTGGGTACCGGCTGCGATCATCTGGTTCGGCCTCACGGATGCCACGGTGTACTTCGTCGTGCTCATGGGCGCCGTCCCCTCCATCGTGAACGGACTCATCGCGGGCGTCGACCAGGTGCCCCCGCAGCTGCGGCGGGTGGGCACGGTCCTCGGCGCGGGACCGGGACGTCTCGCGGCGCTGGTCGTGCTCCCCGCCGCCCTTCCCGGCTACGTCGCCGGCCTCAAGCAGGGCTGGGCGTTCTCGTGGCGTTCGCTCATGGCCGCCGAGATCATCGCGACCGGCGGCACGATCGGCTTCGGCGTCGGCTCCATGCTCGACCAGAGTCGTGAGCTCGCCGACCTCGCGGGCGTGCTCGCGACGATCCTCCTGATCCTCGCCATCGGCATCCTCATCGAACTCGCGTTCTTCGCCCCGCTCGAGCGACGCATGCTCCGACGCCGCGGTCTCCTCCAGGCGGGTGCGAAGTGAGCGCCGCCATCGCGGGCCGCGTGACCCTCGTCGGCGCCGGACCGGGCGACCCCGGTCTCCTCACCGTGCGGGGCCTCCGCGCCCTCGAGGCCGCCGACGTCATCGTGGCCGACCGGCTCGGCGCTCGCGCCGTGCTCGACGAGCTCGCGCTCGACACCCCGGTGATCGACGTGGGCAAGCTCCCCGGCCACCACCCGGTGCCGCAAGACGGCATCAACGAGCTGCTCGTCTCGCTCGCCCTCGAGGGCAAGCGCGTCGTACGTCTCAAGGGCGGCGACCCCTACGTGTTCGGCCGCGGCAGCGAAGAGGTCGCGTACTGCCGCGCTGCGGGCATCGATGTCGAGGTCGTGCCCGGCGTCACGAGCGCGATCTCGGTGCCGGCGATCGCGGGCATCCCGCTCACCCACCGCGGACTCGCCACCGCCTTCAGCGTCGTCACGGGCCACGAGCAGCTCCGCGAGCTCAGCGGCGGCCGCGACCACACGGTCGTGCTCCTCATGGGCATGAACACCCTGGCGAACTCAGCGGCCACCCTCGCCCGCGGCGAGCGCGGCCGCGACTGCCCCGTCGCGATCGTCGAAGACGGCTACGGACCCGGCCAGCGGGTCACGGTCGGTACCCTCGAGACGATCGCGGTGCAAGCGGCGCACCGCGGCATCCGCTCTCCCGCCGTGATCGTCGTCGGCGATGTCGTCACCCTCAGCCCCTACGCCCCCGAGGCCATCTCCAACCGAAAGGCACAACAGCCATGACCCTCCCGACCCTTCGCGTCGCGATCGTCGGAGCCGGCCCCGCCGGGATCTACGCCGGCAACATCCTGAACAACGCGGTGCGCGAGCGCGGCGGCGAGGTCGCGATCGACCTCTTCGAGTCGCTGCCCGCCCCCTACGGCCTCATCCGCTACGGCGTGGCGCCCGACCACCCCCGCATCAAGGGCATCGTGAACTCGCTGCACGAGATGCTCGATGCCGGCATCATCCGGCTCATCGGCAACGTCACCGTGGGCCGCGACATCTCGCTCGACGAGCTGCACGCGCACTACGACGCCGTGATCCTCGCAACGGGCGCGATTCGCGACGCCGATCTCGACATCCCGGGCATCGACCTGCCCGGCTCCTACGGCGCGGCTGACTTCGTCGCCTGGTACGACGGCCACCCCGACGTGCCCCGCACGTGGCCGCTCGACGCGACGGACATCGCCGTGATCGGCAACGGCAACGTCGCGCTCGACGTGGCCCGCGTGCTCGCGAAGCACCCCGAAGACCTGCAGTCGACGGATGTCCCCGCCAACGTCTACGCAGGCCTCGAGGGCTCGCCCGTCACCGACGTGCACGTCTTCGGCCGCCGCGGTCCCGCCGAGGTGAAGTTCACCCCGATCGAGCTGCGCGAGCTCGGCGAGGTGCCCGATGTCGACATCGTCGTCTCCGACGAGGACTTCGCGGGCGTGGATGCCGCGTCCGCTGCGAACAACCAGATCAAGGTCATGCTGCGCACGCTGCAGAGCTGGCGCACCCGCGAGGTGGGCAGCGCGTCGCGCCGGCTCCACCTGCACTTCTTCCACACGCCCGTCGAGGTCTTCGGCGAGGGACGCGTCGAGGGCATGCGCTTCGAGCGGAACGCCCCCGTCGGCGACGGATCGGGCGCCGTCGTCGGCACCAGCACGTTCGTCGACTACCCGGTGCAGGCGGTCTACCGCGCGGTCGGCTACTACGGCTCGCCCGTGCCCGGTGCCCCGTTCGACGAGCGCAACGGCGTCATCCCGAACGACGGCGGGCGCGTGCTCGACGCCGACGGCACGCCCGTGCCAGGCCTCTACGCGACCGGCTGGATCAAGCGCGGGCCCGTGGGCCTGATCGGCCACACGAAGGGCGACGCGATGGAGACGATCGCGAACCTCATCGAGGACCGCGACGCGCTGCCGGCTCCGACCGTCGTCGAGCCCGACGCGCTCCTCGGGCTGCTCGACGACCGCGGCATCCACTACACGACGTGGGAGGGCTGGCTCGCGCTCGACGCGCACGAGCGCGCCCTCGGCGAGACCGATGCCTTCGTGCGCGAGCGCGTGAAGGTCGTGCCCCGCGACGAGCAGGTCGGCATCTCCCGCGACGGCGCCCTGGTCGGCTCGTGACGTACGTCATCGCACTGCCGTGCGTCGACGTCAAGGATCGCGCGTGCATCGACGAGTGCCCGGTCGACTGCATCTACGAGGGTGAGCGCTCGCTCTACATCCACCCCGACGAGTGCGTCGACTGCGGGGCCTGCGAGCCGGTGTGCCCCGTCGAGGCGATCTACTACGAAGACGACCTGCCCGATGTGTGGGCCGATTACTACAAGGCGAACGTCGAGTTCTTCGACGACCTCGGCTCCCCCGGCGGTGCCGCGAAGGTCGGCATGATCGCCAAGGACCACCCCGTCGTGGCCGCGCTGCCCCCGCAGGCAGGCGACGATGACTGACACGGATGCCGCTGCGCCGGCCACTCCCGATTGGGACGTCGTCATCGTCGGCGGCGGGCCCGCCGGACTCTCCGCCGCGCTCAACCTCGTGCGTGCCCGTCACCGCGTGCTCGTGGTCGACGGCAACCGTCCGCGGAACGCCGCGACGCTCATCGCACACGGGTTCCTCACCCGCGACGGAGTGCCGCCGCACGAGTTGCGGCGCCTCGCGCGCGAGGAGCTCGCGGCCTATCCCGACGTGGAGGTGCTGCAGCGGCACACCGTGTCGGCGGTGCGGCGACTCGACGCGGATGCGCCCGACGCGGCTGTCGGCGCGCGCTTCGCGGTCGATCTGGCCGGGCCCGGTGCTGCGGCATCCGTGCGCACCGTCTCGACTCGTGCCGTGCTCGCCGCGAGCGGGCTGCGTGAGACGCTGCCCGCCCTGCCGAGCATCCGCGCCTACTACGGCATGAGCCTCTTCAGCTGCGCCGCGTGCGACGGCTGGGAGCTGCGCGACCAGCCGCTCGCCCTCATCGGCGAGAGCGACGACCTCTTCGCTCGCGCTCTGCTCGTGTCGCGCTGGTCGAGCTCGGTCACGGTGTTCACGAACGGCGTGGCCACGATCGACGAGTCGGATGCCGCAGCGCTCGCAGCCCGCGGCATCCGCGTCGACCGCAGGCCCATCGCCGACCTCGACGGCGATCGCGGAACCCTCAGCGCCGTGCGACTCGCCGACGGCGAGGTCGTGCCGGTGACGGCGGGATTCGTGCGGCCGCTGTGGCATCCGGCCGTCGAATACCTCGACGGGCTGGGGCTCGACACCGACGGCGACGGGCATCTGCTCACCGACGGATCGGGGCGCACCAACGCGGCGGGCGTCTATGCCGCCGGCGATGTCGCCGCTCCCGGACCGCAGCAGCTCATCGTCGCCGCGGGCGCGGGCGCGCGTGTGGCGGCCGTGATCACGCACGACCTGCTCGGGGTCACGACGGCGCACTGAGGACGGGGCCTGCTGGCCCGGGGATCAGCGGCGCGCCGCGACCGCCTCGTCGTCGACGTCGCGCAACTTCGCGATCACCTCGGGCGCACCGCCGAGTGACGTGAGGCGATCGGCGAGGCCGACGCGCGCGAATCGGTACGGCGTGGTCGAGCCGTGCATGACCGAGCGCGTGTTGGCCGCGTCGAGGAGCGCCGTGCACTCGAAGGCGAGCTGATCGGCGTCGTCGAGCGCGGGGAGTTCGCCGAGCTCGATCGCGTAGCGGAACGAGGCGGCGAGGTAGCCGCTCCAGTCGTCGAGCGCGCGTTCGAGGGCGTCGCGCACGTCGCCCGGCTTCGAGTCGAAGTCAGCCGCCGCAGCGGCGAAGAAGCAGCCACCCGGGAAGACGCGGTCGCGTGAGTAGGCGATCCAGAGGTCGAGGAGCGCAACGATGCGGCCGAGGCCGCGCGGCTCGGAACGCGCCGGCTCGATCACCGAGGCGACGAAGCGCTCGCGTGCCGCCTCCACCGTGGCGAGCTGCAACCGCGCCTTGCTGCCGAAGAGCGTCGCGACTCCGCTCTTGCTCACCGAGGCGGCCGTCGCGAGGCGCCCGATCGAGAGCCCGTCGAGGCCCTCGATGGAGGCCAGGTCGGCCGCGCTCGAGAGCACGGTGCGCCGTGAGGCGTCGCCACGCACGCGTCGGCCGTCGATTTCGTCCATGCCCTTCAGTTTACGCACGATCGTTCGTATAGTGTACGTACGACCGTTCGTATTGATTGAGAATGGCGCCGCAGCGCCCTTGCTTCCCCGGATCGGAGCCACCCATGCACCCCGCCATCACCGCCTCGCTCGCCGCCATCCGCGCCGCCGATCGCGTCTCACCAGAGCTCGCGGCGCAACTGGCGATGCCGCTCTTCATGAAAGTGCGACCGGCCCTCCCTGTGCGCCCCAGCGAGCGCGGAGTGCACGAGTCCGCCGCCCGCAGCCTGCTCAACATTCGCGGTCGCGACGTCGTCGCCTACGAGTGGGGCCACGGCCCCGAGACCGTGCTGCTGGTGCACGGATGGCGCGGCCGCGCCGCCCAGTTCGCGCCCATCGTGCGGGAGCTCCGGGCCGAGGGGTATCGACTCGTCGCCTTCGATGCGCCGGCGAACGGGGAGTCGGCGGGCCGGCGCACCGACATCCGCGACTACCTCGCCGCCATCGAGGCGCTGCAGTCACGCCACGGCAGGTTCCGCGCCGTGATCGGCCACTCGTTCGGCGGGCTCGCCGCACTCACCGCGGTGCGCGAGGGCACGGCAACCGGGGGCGTCGTCGCGATCTCGGGCATGGCCGACGCCCGCTTCCTCGTCGACTCGTTCGCCGGCCGCTTGGGACTCAGCGCGCCTACGGCCGACGTGCTTGCTCGCAAGTTCACCCAGCGCGTCATGCCCGAGCAACAGGATCCCTATGGGCGGTTCGACGCCGTGGCCACACCGCTCCCCGCCGACGTTCCGCTGCTCGTCGTGCACGACCGGGGCGACCGAGAGGTCGCCGCGAGTGAAGGCATGCGGCTGCACGCCGCCCACGGCGAGCGCTCCCGCCTGCTCGTCACCGAGGGCGCCGGCCACTCCCGCATCCTCGGAGCCGACGCCACCCTCGACGCGGTCACGGCGTTCGTGAGCGGCGGCATCGAGGCGCTCGATCGCGCGGGTCTCGCGCGAGCGGGTGTTGCGGCATCCGTCGCGTGACCTGAGGGAGCCCTCTCGCGGTCGGCGACCTCGGGCACATCCGCCGAACGGGTGATCTTTCGCTCGCGGGTATTTGCGATGATCACACCATGACGGCGACCGAAGCAGGACAAGCAGAACGCATGGTGAAGAGCGTCGGGCTCACTGCGGCCGGCGGCTGGGTGGCGATCGTCGGGGGTGTGATCCATCTCGTGCTGACGTCCGTCGCGCGCGCGGATGTCTGGCGCGACGTCGTCTCCGCCGGTTGGTGGAACACGGTGACGCTGCGGCCCGACGCTGATGAACTTCGGGTCGCCGAGGCGTTCTGGCTCAACTTGGGCAGTTTCGCCGTGCCGCTGCTCACGCTCGGGATCCTCGTGGTGTTCGCCACCAGGAGGGGCCACCGGGTGCCGGGGGTGCTCGGCTGGATACTGGCCGCTTGGGGCGTCGTGTGCGCAAGCCTGCTGCCGGTGTCGGGAGCCTGGCTGTTCATCGTGGTCGGCGTCCTGTTCGTGGCCGGCGACCGCGTTCGTGCCCTACGACCCGCTTGACGCGGGTCGGGGCTCAGAGTCGATCGGCCCCACCCGGAGGTCATCCGCGTCGAGTCGGATGCGGAGCCACAGGAACTGCTCGTGGTGTCCGCTCACAACAGCAGCGTGATGCCGGCGGGCATCAACGCCAGCAGGTGAACCGGACGCGGAAGCAGGGCTTGCCTTCGAGCGCACTCGAATCCGTAGCGTCAGGTGCATGAACGGAAACGAGACGCAGAAGACGTGGATCATCACCGGTGGCAGCTCAGGCCTCGGCCGGGCGCTGGTCGAGGCGGCGCTGGAGGCGGGTGAGAACGTCGTCGCCACGGCGCGGCGGCTCGAACGCTTCGACGGGCTCCGCGAGCGGTTCCCCGAGCGACTGCTCCCGCTCGCCCATGATGTTCGCGATACCGACGCAGCGGCAGAGGTGGTCGGCGGTGCGATCCGTCATTTCGGCCGCGTCGATGTGCTGGTGAACAACGCCGGCGCCGGTCAGGTCGGCGCCGCCGAGGAAGTGAGCGACGCAGAGCTTCGGGACATGCTGGCACAGCACCTGTTCGGCCCCGCCGCCCTGGTGCGCGCGGTGCTCCCGCACCTGCGTGCCGCTCGGTCGGGAGCGATCGTGCAGATGAGCAGCCAAGGGGGCAGAATGTCGTTCCCCGCGGTCGGCAGCTACTCAGCGGGCAAGTTCGCGCTCGAGGGCTGGTCGCAGGCGCTGGCCGGCGAGGTCGCCCCGTTCGGAATCCGTGTGCTGATCGTGGAGCCGAGCCGGTTCCGCACCGAGTTCAACGCGGGCGGGGTGCTACGGGCCGCCGCACTGAGCGCCGACTATGACGACGTGATCGGCGCAGTGCGGGCGAACATGGCGGATGCCGACGGCCTCCAGGAGGGCGACCCGGTGCGGGCTGCGTCGATCATCCGCCACGTCCTCGATGACCCGGATGCGCCGTTGCGGCTGCCGCTCGGAGCCGAGGCGGTACGCAACCTTTCGTCCACCTACCGGAGTTCCCTCGACGAAGTACGGCGCTGGGCTTCGCTGAGCGAGTCGGCCGACTTCCCGGGCGTCGCGCCTGCAGTGCGGGCCTTCTGACGACAGCAAGGCACGGATTAGGGTGTGCAGATGGCAACGAACGAGCTGATCGAGCGCCTGCTCGACACGACCGACAGCGACGCCTTCGAAGGTGTCGTCGACGCGCTTCACGCGCTCGACGACTCCACCTTCGAACCCGGCGGGTCGCCGAAGGGCGTCGCCGAAGCGGCCGCGCTCGTCGGCCTCTCGCCGCACACCCTGCGCTACTACGAGCAGGAAGGTCTCGTCCGGCCCGGCCGCAACAGCGCCGGCTACCGCGAGTACTCGGCGTTCACTCTGCGCCGTCTCGTCTTCCTCACCCGGATGCGCATGTCGGGCATGACCATGCACGATCTCAAGCGCTACATCGCCCTGGTCGAACGAGGCACCGAAACCGAAGCCGAGCGGCGGGAGATCATGCTCGCCCAGCGCGACCGCATCCGTCGACAGCTGCGTGAGCTCACCCTCGCCCTCGTCACCACCGAGTACAAGCTCCGCAGCTACGGCGGCCACCCCGACGGCTGAACGCGAAGACGCATCCGACGGAAGGCCGGATCGACGTTCGCCATGGCGCGCGTGAGCTGCGAAGCGCGCCGCGATCAGCTGAGCTCTGAGCCGGCGAGCGCGAGGACCGCCCGCGCGAGGGCGTACCTTGTCGTCATCGCGTCCCCCTCGCGGCGGCGAGTGGTCACGAACGGTCAGGTGACGCCGACTCCGACTCCGGGCGCGCCGACGAGAGCCAGAGCGCGACAGTGACGAGCGCCATCCACACGATGAACGCCGCGACACCGAATAGGGACCCTCTCGACTCGGGAGCCGACCCGAGAACCCCGAAGACGAATCCGAGGGCGAACACCGCCGCGGCCACGAGGCTTGCGAACCCGACCCATCGCCAGGCCAGGCGTCGCTGCAGGAACGCCGGTGCGATGCTCGCGGCGAGCGCGGCGCCGGCGAGCACGTTCGGGACGCGGGCCTGCAGACCGTCGAGCACCGCGATCACGCCGGGATCGGCGCCGTCTGCGGCGAACAGCGCGGTCTCGACCGCGGAGGAGACGAGACCCATGCCGATGAATACGCCTCCGGCGAGCGCGAAGGCCGTGGCGGTCACTGCTCCGCTATCGGCGCGCAGCACGACCACGAGCGGTGCGACGAACACGAAGCACGCGAGCAGTGCAGCGCCGAGGGCGATCTCACTGCCGAGCAGGGCCCCGCGCTGGGCGGCGATCCACTCGGCCAGCGCGGCCGAATCCGTGCTCGCCGGCCCGGCGCCCTGCAGCAGCCGATGCACGGCGTAGAGCACAACGAAGACGGTCGCGCCGATCGCCGACCACCGCAGCAGCGATGCGCGCTTTGCGCCTGCGGTCGGCCGCGGCATCCGCTCGCTCAACGCCCCTGCGCGCCGGCCTCGGTCACGCCGACATCCGAGCGGTGGAAGTTCTGGAACGAGCGCGACGCCGTGGGCCCGCGCTGCCCCTGGTAGCGGCTCGCGTACTCGGCCGAGCCGTAGGGCCGCTCGCTCGGCGACGACAGGCGGAAGAAGCACATCTGGCCGATCTTCATGCCCGGCCAGAGCTTGATCGGCAACGTGGCGACGTTCGCCAGCTCGAGCGTGACGTGCCCGGTGAAGCCCGGGTCGATGAACCCCGCCGTCGAGTGGGTGAGCAGGCCCAGGCGACCGAGCGAGCTCTTGCCCTCGAGGCGAGCCGCGACGTCATCGGGCAGGGTGACCGCCTCGAACGTCGAGGCGAGCACGAACTCGCCGGGGTGCAGGATGAACGCCTCGTCGGGACGCACCTCGATGAGGTGGGTGAGCTCGGGCTGGTCTTCGGCGGGGTCGATGAACGGGTACTTGTGGTTGTCGAACAACCGGAAGTAGCGATCGAGGCGCACGTCGATCGATGACGGCTGGATCATCCCCGGTTCATAGGGCGCGAGACCGATGCGGCCCTGGTCGAGTTCGGCCCTGATGTCGCGATCCGAGAGAAGCACGGTGCCAGCGTAGCAACGGCGTGCCGCGTCGATCTGCGGATGCGTCATCCGTCGACCCCCACGACGACCTCACCCCGACCTCGCGACAATACCTTTCATGTGGCAGGTTTTAATGCGACCCTGTCAGGACGACGTCCTGTCGAGGACGCGAACGAAGGAGTTCACATGCGATCGACCCTGCGCGCGATGACCATCACGGGAATGGTGGTGGCGCTCGCGGCACTCGCGATCCCGCCGACGGCCGCGTCCGCGTCGTCCGCCGCCGCCGCCGACGAGGGCGCAGCCCGCGGCGGCGCATCCGCCGACCGGGTGCTGCGCGGCTACGCCGCCGACACCTGGACCTCGCTCGTCGCCATGACCGACGACGAGACCGGGCTCGTCGCCGACAACATCGAGGGCGACCTCACCGCGGCGAGCGGCTACACGAGCCCGACGAACATCGGCGGCTACCTCTGGTCCACGGTCGTGGCGCGCGACCTGGAGCTCATCTCCAAGAAGGAAGCGCGCGAGCGGATGAGCACGACGCTCTCGACGCTCACGACGATGGAACGGGACGAGCCGAGCGGCATGTACTACAACTGGTACTCGCCGGCCGACGGCACGAAGCTCACGACCTGGCCGGCCAACGGCAGCACGGTGCATCCGTTCCTCTCGACCGTGGACAACGGATGGCTCGCCACCGCGTTGCGCGTCGTCGCCGGCGCCGAGCCGAAGCTCGCCGACGAAGCCGAGGCGCTCTACGCCTCGATGGACTTCGGCTGGTTCCACGACCTCGCTGCCCGCCCCGAGGTCGGCATCAACCGCGGCGGCTTCTGGGTCGAAGCGCCTCCGGGCTGCTCGGTGCCCGGCAACTACGGCGACGAAGGCCCCGACGTCTTCTACACCTGCCACTGGTACGACACGACGGTGAGCGAGTCGCGCATCGCCACCTACCTCGGCATCGCGAACGGGCAGATCCCCGCCGAGAGCTACTACGGCACGCTCCGCACGATGCCCGACCAGGGCTGCGGCTGGGCCTGGCAGGAGCAGAAGCCCGCGGGCGAGTGGCGCGAGTACCTCGGCGTGCCGGTCTACGAGGGCGTCTATGAATACCGCGACCTGAAGCTCGTGCCCGCATGGGGCGGCAGCATGTTCGAGGCGCTCATGCCCGACCTGTTCATCCCCGAGGCCGAGTGGGGTGCCGAGTCCTGGGCGGTCAACCACCCGGCGACCGTGCGCGCGCAGATCGAGCACGGGCTCGACGAGGCTGGCTACGGATACTGGGGCTTCTCACCGGCATCCGACCCATTCGCCGAATACCGCGAATACGGCGTCGAGGCGATCGGCATCAGCTCCGACGGCTACGCAAGCGACGTCGAGCGCACGAACGTCGACGCCGGATATGACGGATGCCGCGAGGCCACGAACCCGACGCCCGACTTCGGCGACGGCGTGGTCACGACGCACGCCGCGTTCCTCGCCCTCCCGTACGCGAAGGACGCGGTGCTCGAGAACCTCGACGGACTGAAGAACGAGCTTGGCGCCTACGGCCCGGGCGGGTTCTACGACTCCGTCGCCGTGGGCAGCGGCACGATCGCCGACCGGTACCTGAGCCTCGACCAATCGATGATCATGGGCGCGATCGGCAACGAGCTGCTGCGCAACCGCCTCAAGGCGTACTTCGTCGACGACGCGTTCGAAGATGCGATACGCCCGCTCGTCGAAGCTCTCGAGTTCGGGTCGGAGCTGCCGTAGCCGCTTGCGATCGGCGAACACAGCGCGGCCCGTCTTGCTAGCATGGTCACCGTGCATCCTGAGACGGATGCCGCGCGCGGATGTAGTTCAATGGTAGAACTTCAGCTTCCCAAGCTGATAGCGCGGGTTCGATTCCCGTCATCCGCTCTTCGCGAATTCCCTGATCAAGCCCTATTTTTGGTCGCGTCTCGAACACGCCGCTCGTTGCGGGCGAGGCGATGCGCTGAGGAACCAGTCCTCAATGGTTCCTGCGAACACGTTCACAGCCCTGATCAGGTCCTTCGCCTCCCACGGAGCCGCGGCTTTCAGTTGCAAAACCGCTTTCGTAGTCACTTAATAGTCACAAATTCCGGCTACGACCTTTCTTCGCGGTGCCCGCAGGTTACGGATGCTTCAGAGTGCGTCAGCTCGGAGCTCCGAACTCAGCTTCCGCAACGCGGGACATTTCCCACCCGGATCTGTCAACGACGGACGCACGTGCTGGCAGACTGGCGCAGATGAGCGGCGATGCAGAGATGGAGTCGGACGGCGTACTGGGCCTTCTCGTCGCTCGGGCACTCTGGATGGTGCAGGGCGACGCGGCGCCGACCGCGATCGATGCCGCCACGCGGGCGCTGGTTCAAGGCGTGGATAGCTCACCGCTCCGCGAGCTCGCGGGCGCAGCGACCGACATGAACGTGTTCGAGCTAGGCGCGCTGATCGACGCCGCCTTGAGCAGCGCCGGGATCGATGTCAGCGAGATGACCGAAGACCAGGCCCTGCAGCTCTCAGCGCGCCACTATGTCAGGTGCGTGCTCCGAGGCCAGATGTCAGCGCGCGAGTGCGCCGGCTGGGCGCACTCGAGGATCGGGCATGAGGGCCCTGACTGGGCTCAGGAACTCGTCGAGCTCGACGATGACTATGATTCCTTCAGCGGCGGCTGGGGTCACGAGCCGGACTGGGCGCAGACACTCGAACGCTTCCTCATCGCTTCCGAGGGAGTGGCAGACAGGTGGGAAGGGAACCGCCCGCCCGCTAGTTGACTCAGCAGAAGCGACCATCAACGGGCAAGCAACCCCCGGTCGCCCAAGGCGACCGGGGGCCATGTTGAGGATCCGTGGCTCGGTGTCACGCGGGTCGGGAGCGCAGTCTCAACCCGGACACGATGGCCATCACGGCGCCGACGAGCGCCGGGTAGCCGCTCGCTGCGCCGAAGGCCACCGCATTGAACGGATTCAGCCAATCCGAACCCGACGCCGACCATCCGATTCGTGCTGCCACAACGGCGACGACCACGAGGACGATGACAACGCCGGCCGTCAGGCCTACTACGGGCCAGCGCCACGCAATGGCGACCACGAGGGCGCCGACGAGGGCGATCAACGCCAGGGTCAAAGGATTGACCGTGAAGGGCCCAGGGACTTGCGCCGTCGCGACCACCGCGATGACGTAGTAGACCACGACGCCCGTGAGGACACCGAGTACCAACGACACGGCGATCTTGGAAACGCTCAATCGTGCACGACCCAACTCAGCAGGGGAATCCGATACGACCATCATGCATCCTTGTCACTGGGCGTCCATCCGGTCTCGTCGTCTTCCAATTTCAAGCGATCCAGCCACGAGGACACGTCGACTGTTCGAGACGCACGCGATCTCGGTCGTGCGGTCATTAGACCGGAGGTTCGCTCGGTTTGTCCCGGACTGGCTCCACAGGTCTTTCGAACTCAACTTCCAGAGGCGGCGGCCCAACCCGACGGTCACGACCAAACCTTGTCCACGCACGGATGGCCATGACTCCGAGGCCTATCCAAACCAAGCCAGCGGCAGCTGAAATGAAGAACGGCTCGGTGCCCCAAGGACGAGTCACGAAGAACGCGGAGGCCACTGTCAAGTTGATCGAAGCGCCGACCACGCCAGCGGGCCCGAGGGGGCCGAATCTGTCTAGAATGCTAAGCCCCGACGCCAGGAGCCGCTTCATTGCTACTCACCCCCGAGCACGCGAATTACCGCCAGCACCAGCCAGAACGCGGAGAAGGCGAGCAGTAGAACGACGAGGGTATCCACGACGCGCTTACTGCGCCGAACCCAAACAGGCTCAACACCGCCGGCATTCAGCCTTAGCCGTTCGACTACAAGGAAACGGGCACCCGCGAGTCCGATCGCGACGAAGCCCCACCAGACCACGAGAAACCAAAGAAGCTGAGTAGGCATACCTGTCATCGAGCTTCCCTTACCATTCAAGTCCAGTAACTGAGTAGGTGGCCGAACACCCACCGCCGCCGCCTATCACGACCCCGCCCCCTGTGGTTGGCGTGGTGGCGAGCTCCCAGGGCCATGTACCCATGGCATATTGCTGGTTCCAGCTCGTGCCTCCACCGCTCGCAACACTGCAGGTCCAGCCTAGAGCACGGCCGCCGCCTACACCCACTCCCTCGGAGCCGCCGATGGAGAGATCTACGGACGACCTCGGTCCCGCGCCAAACTCCGCCCCGATCCCTTGGCGACCGTCCTCATGGCGATAGAAATATGTAAAAGAGACGCACAAGAAAGTGCAGAGATTGAGAGCAACGTCGGTCGTCTTGCAAGAACGATTCAGGTCCGTACTGCAGGCTCCCCTGTCAATACTGGGTCTATTGATATAAGGCGTCGGCATTAACCGGCGTGGCATGTTCTTGAATTCCTTGTAATACCGCCTGTTGCACGCAGCTGAGCCGCAGTCTTGGCGTTCGCCCGTGAGATCGAACTTGTTCACCGGGTCAGAGGGGTAGTCGTAGTTGTTGGTGACACCGCCCTCGACTGGGTCGACTTCCAGGAATCGGCCCAGCGCGGGCACGTATTGGCGCGCCCCCATCTCAATCGTGTGGACGCTCCCGGCGTGCTCGGTGAGCTTCCGGGTAGAACCGAGCCAGCCCCAGTCCGCATTACCGACCAGAGTGTCGGGGCCAGCGTCATCCGCCGCCTGTGTGCCAATCTGCCCGGTAACCGGGTCGACGGGTTGCCCGAACGGGTCATACAGTGACACCTGCGGGGTTCGAACTCCCGTGCCGCCCGCCATTACGACGACGTCGCCATGGATGTTTGGGTATGCCCACGCCTCGCCACCGCCGAGTCGGGACACGGTGACGCCGCCTGGCAGTCCGATCACGGACTGCGCAACGTTGTTGTAGCCGTCAAGGATGAGAGCCGGGCTGTCTCCACTACCAGAGAACCCATACCGCACCACCGTTACGTCAGGGTTCTCCCCCGCCGTGGTCTCCGTGCGCTGCACGATCCGGCCCGTGACGTCCCGCAGATACTCGATCACCATGCCGTCAACTTCCGTTGTGACGTGCTGATCGGACACGTTGTATTCGAGCGTCTGATCCGCGAGGGTCGTCGTGTTCCCATGCGCGTCGTACTCGAGCTGGGATGCCGGGATCGCTTGTGCGACCGGTGAGACGTCCGGCCCTGCTGGCGTTCCGGTCACGGCAGTCGACGTCAGCCGGTCGGTGTGGTCGTAACAGTACGCCGCGGTCACCGGGGTGCCGCCATCGGGCAGGTCGGTCATGCTGGTGCGGTTCCCGTTCAACCCTGCACGGGTGTTCACCCCGCACCCGCTTCCCGCCGCGAAACCATATGTCAGAGTGTGTCCCGGGATTACTGCGCTCACGAGTCGCCCGGCAGCGTCAAACCCATACCGCGAGTCGTAGTCAGTGGACCCGTCAGTGAGGGTGTTCGCGACGATTCGACCGGATTGGGACCGGACTACGGCGTCCGAGACCGTCGATTGCCCGTGCGGGAACAACCACGACATACCGGTCGGCGCGCCCGCTGGACTCTGCTGCAGGTCCGCAAGCGAAGACCCGTTCGCATAGGTGACCCCGGTCAATTGTCCGGTCGTGTAGGTGGGGTCGGCGAGGAGGACGTCGTCGACTGTGACTGTCTCGACTTGCCCGTCGAGGTTGTAGGTTAGCTCGGTCGTCGACGCGATCCCACCGGGCGGAACGACTGTAGCCTGTGTGGCCTGCCCGAGACGGTTGTACACGGCAGTCGAGGTCGTGCCCCATACGTCGGTGTAACTCAGCACACGGCCGAGCAGGTCGGTAACCGTGGTTATGGTGCCGGTCGAATCCTGAGCCTGTGTCGTCAGCGGATCGTCGCCGACCGCGAAGGTGGACGTCGCGGTGCGCTCCGACGTGTCACCGGTCGCCGGGTAGGTGATGCTCGTGGTGCGGCCACGAGCGTCCAGTGTGGCGCACGTCCACCCAGTGTCGCCGGTGCGTTTCGAGCCGATCTGCCGGCCAAACCGGTCATACACGAACTGACTCACGACGCTGCCGCCGCCCGCCGCGGCTGGAGCGGTAGCTTGCTTGAGCGCGCCGTACTGCTGAGTGGACGCGGGCAGGCCACAGATCGGGTCATCGGTGGACCAGGCTTGTCCGATGGTCTGCGTGTCGCCGTAGTAGCGATAATCCGTGCCGGCTTGGGCGACGGTCTGGCCGCCGGCGACTCCGGCGGGCAGCATGCGGGATGCGCGGCGGAAGTAGTCCTCAGCGGACTGATACTCGGTTCTGGTCGTTAAACCGAGCCCGCCGGGGTCCACGATTGAATCGTGGGCCAGTCCGAGCCATGGGCTGGTTCCGTAGGTGGTCGCTGTGCGCAGCGGCGCGACCGCGTCCACCGGAAGGTCCGAGCCGGCCGGCACGCTGTCGAAACTCGTCGATGACGTTGCAAGGTGGTAGGCGGGCCGCAGTACCGAGCTCGGCACCTTGACGAACTCGGTTCCGCCCGGCGGAGTCCACTGGAGTTCGAGTTTCGCATCGTTGGTGATATCCGCGTAGTGCACCCGAATACGGGCGACTTGATCGGGTTGGGTCGCGGTGAAGGTTCCGGGAGAGGACAAGCCCTCATTGCGATAATCGACCCAGTTGTCGATGATCAGCACATCGTTGATCCACACCTGAGTGGCGTCATCCGCCAGGGTGCGCAGCTTGAAGGTCCCTATCGCCGGGAAGGTGATGGTACCGGTCAATCGGAGCGACCAGTTGTCCGCTGGTATGCCGCTGGCTGGTGCTGTCGTCCCCCAGGTGCGGCTGATGGAGCCGTCTGGTGCGCCGACTCCGAGCGCGTGCACGTCCGGTACGCCGGACAGGGTGGCGTTGTCGAAGTATTCGGCGGAGAGTCCCTGCATTCCCTCGTCGTAGCCTGTGGTGGTCGCCGCGGGAATGATCGGGCAGGTCGGCACAGGGCGGCGATCCTCTCCGAAACAATCGCTGGGTGCTGGCCCATAGCTCTCGACGGGTCGATCGAGTGGGTCGTACAGAGTCGTCGACATGCGATCCAGGGCGTCGGTCGTGGACTTCACCTGGTCCTTCTCATTCCACGCTGTATGCGCAGTGAGTCCGGCCGCTGAGGTGGCTGAGGTCTGCCGGAGCCCCGCGTCGTAGGTGACGGTGCGCGCGTTACCGTTTGACGTTTCGTTGTCGGGTACGTCCAGTCCGTCGATCTTGACAAAGCTGGTGCCGGACCCGTCGGGGCTCGTCAGATACTCGTACCGGCGGATGGGCCGGTCGTCGAGGTTCTGTCCCTGTGGCGCGGACAGGGCGACCGATGCCGCCCACCCGTCGTTGTTGTAGGTGATCGTGGTGCGGTTCGCGTCCGAGGGCGCGGTGCTGGTGTGTTTGAGCCAGTCGTTCTCGAGGGGGTTGCGGAGTCCGACGAGCCGGCGTTGCGTGTCGTATTCGAACGAGGTCATCTCGCCGCCTGGATCCACGATCGCCGCGAGGTACAACTCCTTGCCAGGTTGACCGTTGATGGTGACGTCGCGCTCCTTGTAAAGGAGGCTTGTGGTGTCGTTCAACCCGGTCGAGCCGGGGTACACGATCCGGCACATCTGGTGTGGCAGCGGTGCGACATACCCGTCAGGGACATGGCAGACGCTCCCAGCCCCAAGACCGAATGGGTTCGCTGCGTCCGAGCCGTACCCGAATCGCACCTCGCGACCGTAGTTGTCGCCGTCACGTGAGGCGCGGTCGGAGATGCGAAGCAGCCGCCCGTCGCTGCCGTATGTGATCTTCGGCGTTGCCGGCTTCTTCCCATCAGCGGGCGCTGCCGAGTCGGCGAGGTTGCCGTTCGCGTCGAATACCGACACGGTCCCATCCGATGAGGTGTGCGTGGCTCGGCCTGCCGCGTCGAGGCTCCCGGTGCCATGCTCCCCGACTGGTGCCATGTACCCACCAGTCGACGTCTTCGGATAGGTGCGCGAGCCTCCGGTGCGGTCGGTGAAGATCAGTGATGATTCGCTGGTCTTCACGGCGACGAACTCGGAGAGGCCGCCCGCGATCGGGGCGGACGCGGACCAGCCGACGGGCAGGGTCGGCACCGTGCGGGTCAACCACTCGGGCGGCACGATGAACTCGCG
This sequence comes from Agromyces sp. ISL-38, assembly GCF_018613935.1. Taxonomy (GTDB): domain Bacteria; phylum Actinomycetota; class Actinomycetes; order Actinomycetales; family Microbacteriaceae; genus Agromyces. The sequence continues at coordinate 188,015 of NZ_JAGGPF010000001.1, forward strand.
CCCCTGGGAGTCCCGGACCTTCAACTGCATGTCCGCCTGCCCCGTGATGTCGTAATACTCCACCGTGATCGGCGTGGCCGCGGCAGTCATCGACACCGGGGTGCCCCAGGCGCCTTGGAGCTGCCCGCCCCACCAGTGCTCGTACACCTTGGAATTGTTGACGAACACTCGAGCACCGTCGTCGCGGGCGGCGCCGAAGGTATAGTTCCCGGCGGCCGGGACGGTGATGAACCCGCTCCAGCGCACGAAAAACCCGTCCGATTTCAGCGCCGGTGACGGCGCGTCAGCAGCCCAGTTGAAGTTCACCATCGGGTCAGTCCTGACGATGGCCGGCTGCTTTCCGGTCGTGGTAATTGCGGCGCTCGAGGAGATTGGGCTGATGTCGTAGTAGCTGGCAGTCAAGCCTCGGTTGCTGGTCGCGCGGGAGCTGTAGTTGAATGACAACCCCATCGGCCCGCCGACAGTCGAGACGGTCGGCGATGCGAACGTCAGGTTCGCGTTGCCGTTGGCGAGGTTCACGGTCACCGGGCCGGCCGCGTCCGTGGGCGCTGGCCCCGCGGTGCCGAGCCGGAGGTCAACGGTGAGTTTGTTCACCCACCTGGGGCCGTACTCCTCGATGCTGTCCTTCGTGAGCACCGACCATGTGTACGTGCCGCCGTCTTGGAGAACTCCCTGCGGTGGGGTCCACGATGGTGCGTCGAGCCATCCCGACGACGCCACCAGGCCTGTCAACGCGTCGGCTCCGGTCGCGACCTGGAACTTGTACTTCACCGGCGCCCCGGTTCGGTCCGTCGCGGTGCCAGTCGAGAACGACGGTGTGGTGGAGGCCACTCGCGACCCGTCCACCGGTACCGCGCTCGCTTGTGCTGGCATACCCGGGGTGTTCGTGGTGAAGTTCGCAACCCCTGACTCGCGAACGTTCCCGACGCCGAACCATCCGTCGGTGCCGTCGTGCACTTGGACCTTCCAGTAGTACTTGGTTCCAGGCTGCAACGCGCCCTTGCTGACCGTCGCAGCCGACGCGCCGATCCCGGTCGTGCCGACCCACCCCGAGCTCCACACCTGCGACGCCTCCACGTTCGTCGAAGTGCCGACAAGGAAACGCCAAGTGATCGGAAAATTGGGCGCGGAGGTCGCTGCAGCAGACGTCAGCGTCGGCGTTTGCGACACGATCGACCCATTCAGTGGTGTCTCTGCACGCCCCGCCGACGGGTAGTCTTTCCATGCGATGCCGAGGCTCGACCCGGTGAAGTGCTTATACGTGTAGTCGTTGATCTCGGTGCCCTTGAACAGGAAGTTGCCGCCCGTTCCTCGGGTTGCGACCCACCCAGCCAGCTTCGTCGTCAACCGGTCGTCCTCAACGACCGAGTACCCGTCGCCGCCGCCAGTGCTGAACCAGCCGACCTCGCCGTATCCGGCCTGGTCGTAACAGAAGCACGACGCCTGGTGCACCGTGTTCGCCCGCCAACCCTGCGTCGAATCGCTGGACAGCCCGCCCATCACCAGTGCGGAATCGATCACCTGCTTGCCGAACAACTGCGGATAGTCGTAGTACGCGACCGTGCGCCATGTGCCGTTCTGGTTGGTGTTGCCCATCTGCAGGCCGTAGTTGTAGTTGTACTGCCCGTTCGTCTTGTACGCGTGCGTGGCACCGACGCCGTACCAGGCCTCCGGGTCCACGAACACGGGGTACACCCGGTCTGGGCTGTTCAGCCACTCCCGGCCGGCGCTCAACGTCAACCGCCACCGATCCCCGGCGCGCTCGACGTCTGCGGCCACGGACCGCTCCGCGTTCGCCCGTTCACCATCTTTGCCCGCCGAATCCCACATGTGCGGCGTCGGCATCACGAGCACGACCTCCTCGCCGTCCCGCAACTCGATGGTTCCCGTCTCGGTCTCCACCAACTCCAACCCATCCGCGTCGACCAGCCACTCCCACTCCGTCCGGCCAGTGCCGCCAGGACGCTCACGGAGTTCGAAGACCTCCTTCACCCCGGCGCGCTCCACATCGAACCGCAGATCCGTGTCCGGGAACACGTCCGGGTACCGCACTACCGACTTGTCGCCGGCGAACGGGTTCAACTCCCGCTGCAGTCCCGAATCAGCTGCATCGACGAGTTCGAACGACACGTCAAACCCGGCCTTCGACAAACGCAGCAGGTCCGCATCCGCTGCGGAATCAGCGAACTCAGGCTCCAGCGGGTGCCGCTCCACCACACCCCCGCCACCGCCGAGGAACGACCAGAATTCAGTTCCGAGGACATCCGTCTCGATCGGCACCCACTCCCCGTCGACCCGCACATTCGCCGGCTCCCGCGACAGCTCCGTGTACATCACCCCATCACCGAGCTCGTACGTCGTCTCGAACTCCGACCGATCCGTCACCACCCCACCATCGGGGGCCTCACCGGGCTTATTCACCAGCTCGGATACATCGACATCTGACGGCGTGACAGCGTCATCGTCAGCTGACGGTGCCTCCGGCACGGCCTCGACCGGATCCGACCACGCCTCATCGGTCGGTGTCGAAGGGCCATCCTCAACCACCGGCGCCGATTCCTCCACCGGCACCGAGACGATCTCCTCAGACGACAGCGGATCAACGGCGGGCTCCTCTGCCGCGACCGGCGACACCACCCCCGCCACCAGCGCCATCGAGAGCGCGCCGACGAGGCCGACGCGGGCAGGGGACAACAGACGACGAGCCGACACGGGCACTCCTCGGTAGGGCGAGACATAACGTCGGCCCTGAAATTGTGCCGCGATCGAACGATAACGTCTGGAACGCCCTCGGAGAGACCCCAATCCGAACTTTCCGCAGCCCCAATTGGAGGGTCAGCAGCCCGCGCATGTAACCCGACGCTCGGTCCGGGCAGCTGGCCGCCTAACCGCGGCCGCGTCCCTTGATGGAAGCCTCGTAGTTACTTGATGATCACAATTTCGGTATCACCTTGGTTCACGTGAGTTCACACTCCACCGTGATTCCGCGGCACGTGAGCGCCTGTGAAGCCGAGTGAACACTACTGGATATCTTCAGCTTCCCAAGCTAATAGCGCGGGTTCGATTCCCGTCATCCGCTCTTCGTGAATTGCCTGATCAAGGGCTCTTTTCGGTCCCGTCGCGAATGCGCCGCCCGTTGCGGGCGCGGCAATGCGATGAGGAACCAGTCCACGATGGTTCCTGCGAACACATTCACAGCCCTGATCAGGGCCCTCACCTCCCACGGAGCCGCGGCTTTCAGTTGCAAAACCGCTTTCGTAGTCACTTAATGGTCACAAATTCCGGCGTCGACCTCTCCTCGCGGTGCCCGCAGGTCGGGGTGAGCGGCGTTCGCCGCACGCGACGCCACAGCCAGTGGCGACTCGCAACTGCATGCGCGCTCTGCCTCGAGCGCGAGCACCGGTGGGGACCCGCCATTGGACGTCGCCGAGTCCATCGTCAAAGGTCGAACTCCCCGCAGCGTGCCGGGGCCGGTAGCGTGGCGAGTAGACCTTCGGCGTAGTCATTCGGACGGATGTTTCATGCTTCCACTCGCACTCATCGGACTCAGCGGCGGGCTGATCGTCACCGGAGGCGTGATCATGATCGTGAGTCCGCTCTGGATCTCCGAATGGAACAGGCGGAACCTGGATCGGGCTTGGGGCCCCAACAACCTCATCAGCAAGTCAATAGATCGCCAGAAGTATCCACTGCGGATCTACCGGCTCGTAGGTGCGGGTGCGGTGGTGATAGGTCTGGGGTGGATTGCCATGCCGGTTGGAGTCATGCTGGGAGTTTTGAGGCAGTCCCCCTAGGGCGTGTTGATCAAGTGGTTTCGGGTGTCGGTCGGCGAGTCTTGACGGGTGGCGCGTCGCGAGGTCTCTGACGAGGTGTGGGCTGTGCTGGAGCCGTTGATGCCGGCGGTGACGGGCCGGTCGCGGCCGTGGACGGATCACCGGCTCGCGATTGAGGGGATGGCCTGGAAGTACCGCACCGGGGCGCCGTGGCGGGACGTGCCCGAGCGATTCGGGAGGTGGAACTCGATCTACAAGCGGTTCACCCGCTGGGCTCACGATGGCACGTGGGACAAGCTGCTCACTGAGGTGCAGCGACAGTCAGACGCCGCCGGGCGGCTCGACTGGGTCGTGTCGATCGACTCGACGATCACGCGCGTGCATCAGCACGGTGCGACCCTCAAGCGGGACACAGGGGGCTCCACCGAATCACAAGAATCCCTGGTTCGAGCCGGTTGATCACGCGATCGGCCGCTCCCGCGGCGGATTGACCTGCAAGGTCCACCTGGTAGCTGATGGTCGGGGACGCCCGTTGGGGTGGGTGCTCACCGGCGGCAACGTCAATGACACCACGATGATGACCACGGTGCTCGAGCACATCCGGGTGCCGCGGACCGGATCCGGCAGGCCGCGCAGCCGCCCTGACCGGGTGCTCGCGGACAAGGGGTACCCGTCGAAGGCGAACCGTGCCTGGCTGAGACAGCGCGGGATCGCCGCGACGATCCCCGAACGCGACGACCAGATCGCTCACCGCCGCAAGAAACCGGGCCGACCGATCGACTTCGGCGACGAGCAGAAGTCCCGCTACCGGGGCCGCAATGTGGTGGAACGCTGCTTCAACAAGCTCAAGCAGTGGCGCGGGATCGCGATGCGCTCCGACAAGACCGCCCGCAGCTACCGCGCCGCGATCGCCCTCGCCGCCACGCTGATCTGGATCAAGACCGACCTGGTCCACGCGACGTAGCCGGCTCGAAGGGCATAATGCTGTCCAACGCTGACTTCAACGAAGTCCGCGTCAGCAACGAGGACGGCGTTCCGAAGCACGCCGCACTGTCCGGGGAGTGAAAGATGGCCGATGAGCTGAGTGGGATCATCGTCGCACTCCCGCACGGGCGAGCGCTGAGCATGGCCGAACTCATGTCCGGCTGGAGGCAGCATGTTCATCGATTGGCGCTCGAGGCGAGTCGTCCGCGAACCGACACTGACTGGGGAGGCCACGACCTGGTCGCGGCGCTGACCTTGCGGGACTTCATCGCAGGCGGCATGACGTCCTTGACCGACAGCCAACTGTCGCTCGTCGCTGAGCAACTCGCCGCGATTGACGATGAGTACCGGGGGTTCACTGAGCCGGACCTAACGGGTGCGCTGAGGACATTCGCCGAGCGCCCTCTCGCCGACCGACTGTGGTGGTGGGATCGTCTACCCGTTTCTGGTCTGGCGCGGGAGGAACTCCTCCGGTGACTTGGCTGTAAGTCTCGGAATGGCTGGGGCTGGACTATCCGGACTTGATCAACACACCCTAGGCCGCCCGCGCCGCGCCCCTCGAAATGGACCGCTAATGGATCATGAGCGGGACGCTCGTGATGCCGCGCGGACTTGTGTGCCATCCCTGCGTTCACGGCCCAAATTCGTGCATCCGAAGCCGCGCTCACCGAACGCATGAGTTCGTCGCGGTGCTACGGCAGGATCGACCGCTCCCTGCGACGCGGCGTCAACGAGCTTTCACCCGGCCACGCTTGACGACGAGGATGACCGGCGATGGGTGAAGGCGACTCTCCGCAACGGACCCAGCGTCAGCCGTCAAAGACCTCGATACTTCCGAATGCGGCATCGGCTGAGACGGCCGCAGCGAGCTCGGGCGGGCACTCCGAAGACGAATAGGCGACTCGTTCACTCATCAGGTCGACGAAGCCGTCCGACCGGTCGAATCCGGCGACGAATCCGAAGCAGGTGAATAGTTCCGATGGTCCAGAGTACAAACGGCGATCGTCTGTGGGTGCTCCCTCGGGACGCGGGCCCGATCCGATGAAAATCGACATGCTCACCGCCGACGGCCTCTCTCGGACGTCGTAAACGACAACCCCACCCGACTCGACCCAGGCCGGATCAACCTCGGACGTGCCATCCCACCAGTTCGCGTCAATGTTCGCCAGGTACTCCCTGATCGAGGCCGGCCGCACTTCCGCAGGGGGATTACCGGCGATCTCCACCGTCGGCCCGTACGGCAACAGTTGGTGGAAGAGCGGCTCCTTGAATGCCACCAATTGCCGCCAAAGCCTGCCGTCGACGCGATCCATGCCGTGATATTCGGTCCGAAAGCTGCACCCGGCCAGCACGGAGACCACCACGACGGCGACGGCAAATGAGGCGCTCCAGCGCTGAGAGGTCATGGAGCAATCATGCTTCGTTCCCAGCGAGCCGGGTGACGTGGGAGGAGTTGGCTGACGGGCTCCTCTTGTGGATTGAACTCTCATCGTTCAAGTCTGGGCAGCGCAAAGCCTGCCGCAACGGAGGACGCCAGAACCGATCGTTATTGGTCGACGGTGTCGATCCTGTATCTCGTTGTTCGACGCCAGAGTAGGAGGCGCGGCTGAAGGGGTTGCGTCGTCGGAAACAAGGAGCTTGCTCATGTCCTCATCAGTCCTCTACATGTCGATGTCCCTCGACGGTTACATCGCGGGTCCGAACGACGAACCGGACAACCCCGGCGGCGACGGCTTCGACCGGCTGCACGAGTGGATATTCACTGCGGATCCGGGCTGGAACGTCCGGCCGTCCGGGCCGGCCAGGGACTTTCACGACGAGGGGAATGCGACCGGTGCGGTGCTCGCGGGTCGGCGGACCGTGGAGCAGGTCGATCACTGGGGAGGTGACACACACGGTGTTCCGATCTTCGTGCCCAGCCACCGGCCGCCGGGTCCCACGGTGGCGAACTATCCGTTGGTGACGTACGTGAGCGACGGAATCGAAAGTGCGATGGCGCAGGCGAAGGCAGCGGCTGGCGACCGGAACGTGTTGGTGCATGGTGCGTATACCGCCCAGCGGGCGCTCGAGGCCGGGGTGTTGGACGAATTGCAGGTCCATCAGATCCCGGTGCTGTTCGGCGGTGGGCGTCGGTTGTTCGACGTCCTGCCGTCACGGATCGAGTTGGACATCGTTCGGGTGATCGACACCCCGGAGGCGACACACATCCGTTACCGAGTCCGCCGCTGACCTCGATCTCGAACATGGTCAGTGTCACAAACGAATCGTTTATGACGTAGTTCGGCCTTAGCCCTCACTGATCGAGACAGAGCCGCCTATCCTCCCAGTCGTCGGGTTGTCGCCGACGAGACGGATAAGGCCAGGTTCCTCGATCCACTCACCAGCTCCGGAAGCTCTGCGATCGACGTGCTCGATGAAGAGCTCGTACGTGCGTTCACCGCGTTCCGCCTCCGCCCAGGCGATTACTTCGTGGACATCGGCGGCGTCGGTGATGCGCCACTCGTAGCTGACACTGTCCGGGACCGTCCAGAAATAGACGCGATACGTCGGATCGCGCAGCTCCCACGTAGTGTCCCGTGGGTCAATCAGTGAGATCTCCATGGTGCCGAGGGTATCGATCGACCGGCAGCCCGCTGGGGGGCTCAGAATCGATCGTTTAAGCACCAGCCCGGCCAGCGCCCGCCAGCGCACTAGCAAACGCGGTTGAGAGCGCATCGTTCCGCGCCCTCCTTCTACTCAGCTGCCGGCGACGGTAGTCTGCATCCACGCAAAGATCGGCCTCCGAAGGGAAGATGACATCGAGAAATCCGGAGCAGGGTACCTGCTGCTCTCCGCCCACTATTGGTTCGAGAACGAGGCGCAAGCCGAGGAACTCGGTGTCGATGTCGATATGCTGACGCGGCCACGCTCGGGCCGCGATCATCGGTTCGTTGACCTCGCTACGATGATCCGGATCCCGGGCGAAGACTGGCGAAAGCGCCAGAGTGAACTCAACCGGGTGCTTGAAAGCGTCGTCCAGGATGCCAAGGCGCAATCAATCTCGCTGCCCGCCGATGGAGCCGGGTTGTCACTGAGGATCAGCTTCATCACCGAAGAGCACGAACAATTGGGTTACGCCCTCACCAGCGACTTCCTCAGTTCCTGGTCCGAACTTGGCGGCGACCTCCTTATCGACAGCTGATCCCAACAGCCCCGCTCGCGTTCAAAGACGATCGATTGTGACCGCGAGGGAGCGACGCCCGTCGCCATCCTCGACGCGGACAGACGAAGACGCTCGATGACACCTTGAAGGCGATCACAAACGATCGTTTTTGGCAGCCCTCTCGTCCCGAGCAATAGATTCTGCGCACGCGTGTCACACTCACAGCCGATCGAGCGCAGCTCGGGTGCTAGATGCTCCCACTGCCACGAGCGCTCGGACGTGCGGGCAGCGTCGCCGCAGTGGAGCCCAGACTCCCCCCGGGTAGCCTGTTCGGATGACCTCCGATGCGAACGACGCGGGCAGTTGCGTCGACGGGATCCACCGCGAGATCCTCACCTGGGACCGGGAGGATGCCGCGTGAGCGTGCACCTCATCGGCGGCGGCGCGACCACGGGTGCGGATGCCGCGCTCTACGCGCCGTTCGTCGCCGAAGCGGCGCTGCGGGCGGGCGCCACGGGCCGCGCGCGGCCGCGCGTCGCCGTGATCTCACTGCACCCAGAGGCCGAGGAGAAGGCGGCTGCGCTCGGCGAGCTCCTGGCCGAGGCCGGAAGGGGAGCCGAGATCGAGGTGCACCTGACCGCGGGGCGGCCCGGCGAGCCGATTGGGCTCGGCGCGATCGCCGACGTCGACGGCATCGCGGTGGGGGCGGCTTCGTCGAGGACGTGCGCGCCGGGCTCGAGCCGGTGTTCGGCGAGTTGCGCCGGCTGGTCGCCGGCGGCGTGCCCTACCTCGGCGTCTCGGCCGGCGCGATGATCGCGGCGGAGGGCTCGCTCGGAAGCGGCTCGCGCATCGGCGGCGTGGTCGTCTCACCCGAGGACCCCGACGACCCGGGCGACGAGCTGGAGATCGAGGCCGGCATCGGCCTCGTCGACGTGGCCATCGAGGTGCACGTGGCCGAGCGCGGCATGCTGTCCCGCCTGGTCGCCGCGGTCGAATCCGGGCTGGTCGCCGGCGGGCTCGGCATCGACGAGCGCACGGCCCTGATCGTGGGCGACGGCGAGCTCCGGGTCGACGGGAGGGGCAGCGTCTGGCGGGTGCTGCCGGCCGAGGGCGGCGTGCTGGTCTCCACGATCGGCAGTTGATGGCTGGCCCACTTCTCCTTGGGTTCTCCGCTCACCCCTCGATCGCCTCAGGAGCCGACGTCGAGAAGATCAGTCCGCTCGTTCAAACCTCCAGTACATTTCCCTGAGCGAAAGCGGTGGTCTGACCACGTCGACCCGCCACGAACGATGGTTTTTGACCCGTCAAGTCGAGGTGGTCAGAACCTCGCGGGGAGAGCTGGAGATGCTTGATTCTGCCGAGCTCAGGGGCGGCGCGACCAGCGAGCTCGAAACCCGGGTTTGAACGTTTGTGGCACCAGCGGCGGAGGTCGCCAATATCCGCATGCCCGCGAGCCGGTCGCCGACCGAGACGGTCGGCTCGTTCGCGAGCCAGAGTGCGAAGTCGCGGCATCCTGACCCGCCCGCCTTTCTGCCCGGTTGGGGGACCCTCCACGCAACGCCGCTCGCCCGACCGCGATCGTCATCAGGTAGCGCCGTTGATTCGACATGATCCATTCGAGCTCTCCGCAAGCCACGCCCTAACTAAATCGATCAGCAGGGTCGAGGCCAGAGACGGTCGTGAACCCCTCGTAGTCACTTAATAGTCACAATTTCGGCATCACGTTGGTTCACCCGAGTTCACCCTCCCCCGTGATCCCGGGGCCCGTGAGCCCGAGTGAAGCCGAGTGAACAACTACTGGATATCTTCAGCTTCCCAAGCTGATAGCGCGGGTTCGATTCCCGTCATCCGCTCTGATCAGGGATTTTACACGCGGAGGGAGCCGCAATCTTAGTGGCCCAGGCCCTTTCGTAGTCACTTACTCGTCACTTTGTTCTCAAACTGACGGACCTCCGAGCGGCACATCCGTTGCCCTTCAGGCAACAAACGATCGCATAAGGTCGGTGGCAGCACCCCAGGGGAAGCCACCCGCCTACTTGACCGAACCTGCAGTGAGTCCGCGGACGAAGAACCGCTGAAGTGCGAAGAAGATCAGCAGCGGAACGACGAGCGTGATGAACGATCCGGCCGCTACTCGCTGCCAGCCCTGACCGTATTGGCCCAGCAGGGTGTAGAGCCCCTGAGTGAGGACTTGGTTTGGCCCGCTCTGGATGAAGATATAGGCGACGAGGAAGTCGTTCCATACCCAGAGGAACTGGAAGATCGCGAACGAGGCCAGGGCAGGCACCGACATCGGGACGATCAGTCTCCAGAAGATCTGGAAGTGGCTTGCCCCGTCGACGCGCGCGGCTTCGATGAGCGAGTTGGGTAGCGTCTGCATGTAATTGCGCAGGATGTAGATGGCCAACGGCATCGCGAACGTCGCGTGCACGATCCACGCGGCTGGGTACTGTCCGATGATCTGGATTCCGGTCGCGTTCCCGAACCAGACGAACAGCTGGAGGACCGGGATGATCGCGAGCTGGATGGGCACGACCATCAGGCTCAGGATGATCGCGAAGTAGATCTCCTTGCCCCTGAATTGGAAGAACGTGAACGCGTAGGCGGCCATGGCCGCGATCATTACCGGCAGGATCGTCGCCGGGACGGTGACGGCGACCGAGTTCCAGAACGTGGTGCCGGCATCCAGTGCCACCCAGGCATCGGAGAAGGCTTGGACGGTCCAGTCCTGCCCGAACGGGTTGAGGAGCACTGTCCACCATCCTGTGGCATCCACGTCGGCCTTGCTGCGGAAACCTGTGATGAGGAGACCGAGCAGCGGGAGCAGCCAGGCGACCGCGATGATGCCCATCACGATCGTGATGAGGACCTGGCGCTTGGGCCTCTCGCCGCTTACCGCGGCCTTGCGGCGGGTCTTCTTCTCGACTTCGACGGTTTCGCGGTGGCCCTGTTCGTCGACGACCGGGGTGGGGATGATCGTCATCGGAGTTCCTCCTGCGACTTGTAGCTGCGGACTTGATAGATGATCAGCGGCACGACCGCGATCATCAGGACGATGACGACGGCGGCGGCCTTGCCCGGGTTCTGGAAGCTGAACAGTTGGGCATAGAACTCGACTGCCAGCACGCTTGTCTGGTATTGGCCGCCGGTCATCGCGTAGATGATGTCGAAGATCTTCATCACGAAGATGACCACGGTGACGAATACGGCGAGGATCGTGCCGCGGATCTGCGGGACGATCACCAGGAAGAAGGTGCGCCGTTCCGTCGCGCCGTCGATGCGCGCGGCTTCGATCGTCTCTTCGGGTACGCCCTTGATCGCGGCCGAGAGCAGCACCATCGCGAAGCCCACCTGCAGCCAGATGACGATGAACATCAGCAGGAAGCTGTTCAGACGTGCCGCGTCGATCGTGAGCCAGGGCACTGGGTCCTGGCCGGTGATGCCCGTCCAGATCGCATTGAGCGAGTAGATCTGCGGGTTGCCCGGCGGAGCGTAGAAGTAGATGAACCGCCAGGTCACGGCGGCCGCGACACCGCTGATGGCCATGGGCACGAAGATCATCGCCTTGAACGACTGCTCGCGACGCTTACCGAGTCGGTCGGTGAGGATGGCCACGAGAAGTCCGATGAGGACGGTCGCGGCCGGCACGACGAGTACCCAGAGGAGGTTGTTCAAGAGGACGCCGAGAAAGTTCGGATCGGTGAACAGCGAGATGTAGTTGTCCAGCCCGACGAACGTCGCACCCTCGCCGCGCCGCTGGCTCTGTTTCATGAAGCTCTCCACGAAGGTACGCAGAGCCGGGTAGAGCAGGAAGACCGCGACCAGCACGATCACTGGCAGAAGGAAGACGTACGGCAGAAGCCGGGCCTTCGTCTTGTCATTCGCGCGCTCGACGAGCCAGTTGAGACTCCAGAAGATCAGGAACGAGACTCCGAGGCCCAGGACCACGGAGATGACTGCGCTGAGGATGGCCATCGGAACCGCCTGACGTCGTTGTGAGGATGTTGGGGACCTGGTGGGGAGCGGCGCGGCGCAGTTGCCCCGGCGCCGCTCCCGCTCCGCTCCCGTGGAGCGACGGGTCCGAATCAACGAGGCCAGGAGGCGTCGATTGACTGGAAGGCCTGCTCCATCGTCTTCTGACCTGCGAACCAGTTGGTCAGCTCGCTCCACTCGGTGCCGGCTCCGACCTCACCCGGCATCTGGTCGGATGCGTCGAACCCGAACAGTGTCGAGTTCTTCAGCAGCTCCTGCGCGTTCTTCTGGAACTCCGTCGTGTAGTTGGACGTGTCGAAGTCGTTGTGCGGGGACAGGAAGATCGCCTGGCTGGCGTATCCGTTGGTGCCGAAGTCCGGCCCCGTGATGTACTCCACCACCTGCTTTGTCGCGTCGGAATCGGTGAAGGCACCGACCAGGTCGCCGCCGCCGAGCATCGCGACGTCCGTGCCATCCGGGGACGGCAGCTGGAAGAAGTTGATGTTCGACAGGTCGTTCTCGGCGATCTGCGCCTTGATGTCATCGGGGAAGAAGTCCGCGATGAACGATCCCTGACGCATCATGAAGCACTGACCGTTCTCTTTGCCGGAGACGAACAGCTGGTTGCCGGCGGTCTGGAACGAGGTTGTCGCCGCGGCCGCGCCGCCACCGTTGACCTTGTCCGGTTCGAGCAGTTCTTGGGCGACCTTGTCACCGGCCTGCGTCACGAGATCGCTCTCGAAGAGGACGTCCCCGGCGATCCACGCGTTGTACTCGTCGAGTCCGCCGTACCGCAGCACGTACTCCTCGAGCCAGTCCGTTGCCGGCCAGCCGGTTCCGGCGCCTGACTCTAGGCCAACGCACCACGGGTAGCCGAGACCGTCGGCGATGATCTTCTCCTGCAGGGCGGTGACCTCCTCGTCCGTCGTGGGCACGGTGAGACCGGCGGACTCGAACGCAGCGGGGTTGTACCAGACCAGTGATTTCACGTTGATCGAATACGGAAGGCCGAACGTCTGCCCGTCCACCTGGGCGATCGTGCCGAGACCGTTGGCCTCATCGGCGGTGATCGCCTCGACGTCGATGCCGAGATCTTCCAGGGGGAACAGGCTCGCGGTTTGGCTCTTGAGCACGCCGGGCTGCGGGTAGATCGCGATGTCGGGCGGATTGCCCGCCGTGGCTCGGGCCACCACCGCCGTCTGGAAGTCGGAGTTTCCGTCATACGCGACCTTGATCCCGGAGGCTTCGCCCCATTTGTCGAGGTCGGCCTGGAAGGCATCCGCCTGCGCGTCGGTGAATGCGCCCATGATGGTGATAGTGGCGTCGTCCCGCTCGTTGTCGTCGCCTGCGGTGCAGCCCACCAGCGCGAGGGCGCCGACCGTAACGGCGGTGAGACCGATCATGCGTCGTCGAAGCATCTTCGCTTCATCCTTTCGTCGGGGATAAGTCCCAAAACGTTTTGTAGCTGTGACTATAATCACCCAAGAGACGCAACCCAAAACCTTTTAGGTCACAGAAACATAACGATGCGACCTGGCCCGAAATGAGACATCATGAGACCCGAATTTCACTTCACGGCGAACGGATGGATCAACGATCCCCATGCCATCACGTTCGCCCGCGGACGTTGTCACCTGTTCTTCCAGCACGTCCCCGGTGTCACAGAGTGGAACCCGGCGTGCTCGTGGGGTCACGCCAGCGGGAATGACCTGTTCTCACTGAGACAACTCCCTCCGGCGCTGAGCCCGGGAGATGGCGATGCCGGAGTCTGGTCAGGGTCATTGATGACCGACGCCGAGGGAAACACGCGAATCCTGTACACCTCCGTCGCCGGCCACGATCCGGCGATCGGGCGCATTCGCAGCGCGACACCGGCAGACGAGGACTGGGTCACGTGGGTGAAGGGGCCGGTGGTGGCATCAGCGCCGCTCAGCGACCAGCGCGTGCTCATGTATCGCGATCCGATGATCGTTCAAGATGGCGACCACTGGCGGATGCTCGTCGGAGCCGGCCTGGCTGACGGCGTGGCCGCCGTGGTCGGGTACTCGTCCTCGGATGGAGTCGAGTGGAACGAAGACGGGATCGTGCTCGCCCGGCCCGCATCCGAGCAGCATCCTGTGTGGACGGGGTCGATGTGGGAATGTCCGCAGATCGTGGAGGTGAATGGGCGGCACGCGCTCATCATCTCGGTGTGGGATTCGAACGTTCTCTACGACGTGGTCTACGCTCTCGGGGACTATGCGGACGGCGTCTTCTCGCCCCAGTCCTGGGCACGCTTGAGCTACGGCCCGTCGCCATACGCTGCGACGGTCTTCCGTGACGCGGAGGACAGGCCCTGCCTCATGTTCTGGCTGCGAGACGTTTCAGGTGACGGATGGGCAGGAGCTCACTCGATCCCCTACCGCATCACGATCACAGACGAGGTCCTCGCATTGGAGCCACACCCGGACCTCACTCAGTACTACGGCCCGGCCCAGCCGGGCGGCATCGCGTCGGACATCACGTGGCCGACCCGTGCAGACGACGTCGTGAAGATCATCCGGGACGGTGCTGTCGTCTTGAAGCTGGAACGCGACAGCCAGGATCTCGTTGTGACGCTGACGGACGCCTCGTACCGTGTTCCGTGGGCCGGTAGCATCCGGGTCGTCGTAGACGGGCCTGTGCTGGAGATCTCCTCTGCCGCGGGAACGTTCGCCTCACCGATTCACCCGTTCGGCAGCGAATGGGACATCGAAGGCGCGGGAGTATCCGCGCGGCGGTTAGAGACCCAGGCCCTTGCCTGAGCGGGGTGAAGTGACCGAATCCCGGATCACCAACTGTCCCGGGATCCGGGTCTCGGTAGACGCATCGGGCGCCCTACCGTCCAGAGTGGCCAAAGCGGACTGAACCGCCCATCGACCCATTTCATAGTGAGGAAGCGAAATGGTGGTGAGACCGGGAAGCAACGCCGCGGCAACCGGCTCGAAGTTGTCCACGCCGATCACCGACAAGTCATCAGGGATGCTCACACCGGCGCGCATCGCCGCCTGATAGATCCCCATGGCCATCGGATCGTTGAAGCAGAACACGGCAGTGATATCTCGCACGTCGGCCGCGAGCATCGCGGCGAACGCTGCACGGCCCGCGGCGGCATCACCCGGGTCGCTCCCACGAAACACACGCGGCTCAAGCCCCGCTGCATGCATCGCTGCGTTATACCCGGCAAGCCGACCGACGCTGCCGCGACCAGACGCCGAGACGGTCAAGTGAGCGATCTTCGTGTGACCAGACGAGATGAGCTTCTCTGTGGCAAGACGCCCGATCTGTTCCTCGTCGGGAACGACCGACGGGATGATCCGCCGAGTGTCAGTCGTGTCCACGAGTACCGCCGGAATACTGTCCAGCTCCCGCGGCAGAGCGGACGGTACCTGGTGAAACATGCGTGCGTAGACGACCGCATCCACCTGTGCGGCCAGGAGCGCCGAAATCTGCTTGGATTCAATCGCCTTGTCTCGGTTCGAGTTCACGACAACGAGGAGCTGATCATTCTCGGCGGCAGCATCCTGAGCGCCTAGCACAACACGCGTCGCGAAGGGGGTCGTCGCGATATCGTCCGATACGAACCCAAGGATCTGTGACCGATGGCTACGAAGCGCGCTGGCGAGACGATTCGGCGAGTACCCCATCTCACTCGCCACCCGCCGCACGCGCTCACGAGTCGATTGAGCCACTTGACCGCGGCCACTCAGGGCATGCGAAACCGTCGTTATCGACACCGACGCCGCGCGCGCGACATCCTCAATACCAACCGGCTTGATCGTGGCACCTTCCCCCGCCATTGGGCTCCCTCACACACTCGTGGCGCCCACTGTAACCCAAAACGTTTCGGATTGTGGCCACGAGAAACACCGGGGCGGTTGCGGTGGAGGTCGGCTCATCCCCGTGACGATCGCTGTCGCAACCATGCCCGATTACGAATCGCGCGTCGTTGGCGTCGATGTCTATGCCGATGGAGACGGCCGCGCGTCGCAGGCGATAGTGCACAGTCGCCGGTGCCCGCCGAGTTGCTCCGCCACCTCGGTGATGCTTCGTAGTCACTTAATAGTCACAATTTCGGCATCACGTTGGTTCACTCGAGTTCACGATCGCCTGTGATCCCGGGGCACGCGAGCCCGGGTGAAGCGGAGTGAATCACTACTGGATATCTTCAGCTTCCCAAGCTGATAGCGCGGGTTCGATTCCCGTCATCCGCTCCTTACGAAGGCCCTGATCAGGTCAGTTTTCTGGCAACAAGAAGCGCTACCGCTTGTAGTTGCGTTGACGGAGATGCTGAGGAACCCCACTCACGATGTCGCGACCGCACACGTTCGCATCTCTGATCAAAGATTTCATCGCCTGTGAGGCCCGCGAGTTTCGATTGCAAACCGACCTTGTGGTCACCTAATAGTCACAAATTCCGACGCGGCCCCACCCGGGCGACGGTCGTAGCGGAATCGTCTGCGGCCCGCTGACCGATCCCCGAACGGTCTACACTGATTCGTAGGTTTGCACCCTTCGTGCTTGCAGTACGCTCAGGGCGCAGCGCCAGGAGGAACGCCATGGATGCCAGAGCGAATTCCGCGCCGTCGGGTGGCCCCACGCCCGGCCAGGTTAGACCCGAAAGGGCGACGGGGAGGCCGGACCGCTGGGCTGCGGTGGCTGGTCTGGTGTTCACCGCCCTGGTTGTGGCCAGCATCTTCACGCCCGCCCCACCCGGTACCAACAGCCCGGCGGAGGACATCGCAGCCCAGCTTGCCGCGGACAGCACCGCCCACCGGCTGTCGCTGCTGCTGGGATTCCTCGCCGACGTCGCCTTCCTGGTATTCCTGGCCGGCCTCTGGAGCAGGCTGCGCCGATGGGAGGGCCCGTCCGGGATGTTCGCCGCGCTGTTCCTCACCGCCGGCGCTGCCGTGGTGGCGCTCATGCTGGTTTCGGGGGGCCTGAACCTGGCGCTCCTCCAGTACGCCTCCGGCGGCCAGCCCGACCCGGCGGCGCTTCTCGCCCTCACCGCCCTCAACGAATGGGTGGGTGCGGCCATTATCCCCGCCAGTGGCGCAATGTTCCTCGGGGCGGCGGTGGCCATCCTGACCACCCGGGCGCTACCGCAGTGGCTGGGCTGGCTGGCTGCCGCCACGGCCCTGCTGCTGCTCATTTCTCTCGTGGGAATATTCCAGACCACCCCCGGGGAAGGCGTGGTCGGCATCGTCGGTTTCGTCGGCTTCCTGCTCTTCATGGTCTGGGTCCTGGCCACGAGCGTCGTGCTGCTGCTCCGGCCCGGCCGGCAGCCGGCCGGTGCATAACGGCACGAAGGCCTGGAACCGCTGTCCGGGTCCGGGCCGGTGTTCATTGGCCGCGGCCGTTCAGTGCATGCGGAATCCCCGGCCCGTTCGCCCATGCCGGGCTGGGGATTCCGCCCTAAAGAACCGGACCTGCCGGGAAGCGGGGCTTTCCTCCTGCCCGGCCTCTTCCGGCTGGTGCGGTGGCGGACCGCGACGCTTGCCATCGATAAGTTGGTGACTCGTTGCGAACCCGGTTGTGGACCCTTCGTAGTCACTTAATAGTCACAATTTCGGCATCACGTTGGTTCACTCGACTTCACACTTCCCCGTGATTCCGGGGCTCGTGAGCCCTGGTGAAGCCGAGTGAATCACTACTGGATATCTTCAGCTTCCCAAGCTGATAGCGCGGGTTCGATTCCCGTCATCCGCTCCAATACTGGGATCGCGGCCGGTCCAGCGTCTCTTTTTCCCGGGTAATACTGGGCCGTGTCTCCATTTCATCTCCGTTTTATTTAATCTCCGTTTTTTGGCGGATGCCGGTTTCACTAATAGTGCCTGCGTGCATACGCCGGGTGTTGGTTCTCTGGTTCCTGGCTCCCGGGATCGTCGCTGGGTGAGCTCTTGATCTCTGTTGGGGAGTGCCATCACTCCCAGCTTTAGCAACTCGGCCTAGTGCTCGAGGAGGCCGCCAACGGGAACTGGCGCAACATGACCGTCGGCAGGCATCCGCTCGTTCAAATTGAGCCCTATCGTGACGAGCGACGAGCGACGCAGGTTCGCGACGTCATCGATCGGAATCCAGGCTGCCGCGACGATCTCATGGTCGGGCTCTGTCCGCAGAACGCCGCCGGTGATCGTGACTCGGTAATAATAGATGCCGACGTTCTGGTGTTCGGGTCCAGGCTGGAGTCGTTCTGATGCCGGGATGATCCGAGAGTCCACGCCGAGCAGTTGCTGGACTGCACCGGAGTAGCCCGTCTCCTCGCACAGCTCGCGAACTGGCGTCTCAATGGGATCCTCACCGCGTTCGACGCCTCCGCCGGGCAGCGTCCAATGATCGGTGCGCGGTGATGAACGAGCAGTACGCGCCCGACGTCGATGCAGACGGCATAGGCAGCGAGCCGAAAGGTCATCGCAGCAGCCTAGAGGTCACAGCTCGAGAACTGCCGATGGATCCCCGTGTGAGTCCGAGCTACTTGCGCGGAGCAAACTCCACCTAGCGAAAGGACGCTCCGTCGCAGCGGGCTCTCGACGCCGCTCCGCAGGGCGACGACTGCTTTTCCGAGTGCACCGCTTCGCCTACCGTTCAACGCCGTCGAGCAGGAGGCGCAGGCCCGCGCGAGCCGGTCGGACGTGAGGCCCTGAGGGCTGGAGCCAGCCCTCGCCCGCCGCTGCGGCCTCGATCGCGGCCTCGTCGATCGCGATTCCCGCCCCGGGTGCCTCACCGAGGACGATGCCGCCGTCGGCGAACTCGTGGTCCACGAGCACGCCGGCCGCGAACCGCACGTCCTGCACCTCGGTCGTGAGGTGGTTCGGCACCGCGGTCATCACGGCCGCGACCGCGGGGTTCGCGTTGTAGCCAACGGGGCTGATCGGCAGGTCGCGTGCGGCGGCGACCGTCGCCAGGCGCAGCAGGTGCGTGACGCCCCACACGGCTCCGGCCTGCACGATGTCGGGCGCCCCGGCATCGAACAACGGGCGGAACTGGTCGACGCCCGTGAGGTTCTCGCCCGTCGCAATGGCCGCACCGACGAGGTTGCTCAGCCGGGCGTGGCCCGCGGCATCCCATCGTCGCAGCGGCTCCTCGACCCAGAGCAGGTCGAGCTCGGCCTCGATGGCGCCCACGTAGCGGGCGGCCTGCTTGACCTGCCAAGACTCGTTGGCGTCGAGCATGAGCCCAGGTCGTTCGGTGTTGCGCCGGAGCACGTCCTGGATGACCCGAAGGCGGCGCAGGTCGGTGTCGAGATCGAACCCGCCCTTGAGCTTGCCCGCGACGTAGCCCCGCTCGGCGAACTCGACATAGAACGCCGCGAGCTCGTCGTCGTCGAGGGCGATGTCGAGCCCCGACGCGTAGGCGGGCACGAACCGGTCGCGTCCGCCCAGCAGGCGCCACAGGGGTTCGCCCGCAGCCTTGGCCTTGATGTCCCACAGCGCCGAGTCGATGGTCGCGAGTCCGCCGTAGGTGGCGCCGGCATGACCCGACTTGAACACCTGCGCCAGCATCCGGTCGAAGAGGGCCGCGACACTGCGCGGGTCTTCTCCCTCGATCGCAGGGAAGAGCCGGTCGACGTCGGCGTGCGAGCCGAGACCGACGCCGGTGATGCCCTCGTCGGTGTCGATGAGCACGATGGGCACCTCGGTGACGGCGTCGGGGATGTGTCCATTGATGTCGCCGACGGCGCGGCCCCAATGGTGGCGGCTCGAGAGGGTGCGATACCCGGTGATCTTCATGTCGTCCTCATCGTCAATCCATGTGCCAGGCGAGGTCCATCTCGCGCCAGAGGGTTCCGGCGGGCGCCGCACCGAACGGGACCTGGCAGGGGTTCGTGTGGCTCCACCATTCGCGGCTCGTCGGATCAGCCTGGATGCGCGCCATGTCGGCGTCGTAGTCCTCGCCGACGTATTCGTAGGTGCCGAACAGCACGTCGTCGATGATGAAGATCGAGTAGTTGCGGATGTTGCTCTCGCGCATCGCCTGCTCGACCCGCGGCCACACCGCGCGGTGCAGCTCGAGGTACTCCTCGCGCTTCTCGGGTCGCACGCCGACCACGAATCCGTGACGGGTCATTCCTTCGTCCCTCCCGCAGTCATGCCCTCGACGAGGAATCGTTGGGCGAACAGGAAGATGATCAGGATCGGCGCGACCGAGAGCAGCGTCGCGAGCGCGAGCGTCGGCAGCTGGATGACGATGCTCGTCGCGGTCGTCGGGTTGAAGGCCGGCACGTTCGCGAGCAGGTTCGAGAGCCCCACCTGCACGGGGATCTTCTGGCCGCCGACCACGAGGAACGGCAGGAAGTAGTTGTTCCAGTTGCCCACGAAGCTGAAGAACCCGACGAGCGCGATCACCGGCGTCGCAAGCGGCATCGCCACCTGCCCGAACACCCGCAGTTCACCGGCGCCGTCGATGCGGGCCGCGTTGAGCAGGTCGCGCGAGACGGCGGTCGAGAAGTAGATGTACGTCAGGTACACGCCGAACGGGAAGAAGGAGAACGGCAGGATGACCGCGAGCGGGCTTCCGATGAGCTTCGCGGCGCTCAGCTCGAGGAAGATCGGCAGCACGAGCGCGGTGTTGGGGATGAGCATCACGATGAGGGTCGTGACGAGCAGCAGCCTGCGGCCCTTGAACTCGATGAGCGCGAGTGCGTAGCCCGCTGGGATGCTCACGAGCAGGGTGATGCCGAGCGCGGCGAACGAGTAGAACGCCGAGTTGCCGAGCCAGGTGGCGAAGACCCCGCCGCCGAAGGCGAACAGCTCGTTCCAGTTGGCCGCCAGTTGGTCGAGGCTTCCGACGCTGAACGGCCCGCTGAGGAGCAGCTCGTTGTTGGTCTTCGTCGGGGCGAGGATCAGCCAGATGATCGGGAGGATGAAGAAGGCCGTGAACACGGCGAGCACGACCGCTACGACCGCCCGCCCGATCCACTGACCGGGGGTGAGCGTGGCCCGCCGCCTGCGGGTGGTGTGATCAGTCACGTTCGAACAGCCTTCCGCGGAAGATGAAGACGGTGGACAGGCCGAGCGCGACCACGAGCAGCGTGATCGAGATCGCGGCGGATCCCGAGAAGTCGTTCTGCCGGAACGCATACAGGTAGGCCAGTTGGTTGAGCGAGTAGTCCTCAGGCACCACGTTCTTGGTCGCCTGGGCGAGGACCTTCGGCTCGACGAACAGCTGGGTGCCGGCAGCCAGCGACATGATGCCCATGTAGCTGATCCACTTGGCAAGCATCGGCAGTTGGATGTGCCACGCGGTCTGCACGTGCGAGGCGCCGTCGATGCGGGCGGCCTCCATCACGTCGGTGCTGATGTTGTTGAGCGCGCCGTACATGATCACGATCCAGCCACCCGCGCCCGCCCAGAAGGCGATCGCCGTGAACACGACGGGCAGGTTTCCCACGGCGACGACGTTCACGAGGGACTCGTAGCCCATGGCGTGCAGCAGGCCCGAGACGGGACTCACGGTGGGATCGAGCACGAAGAGCCAGAGCAGCACGCTCGAAGCGCCGGCGATGGCGCCGGGGATGTAGAAGAGGAACCTGGCGCTGTTGCCGAGCCAGCGGACCCGAATGCCATGCACGACGATCGCGAGGATCACGACGAAGACGATGAGGCTCACGAGCCAGAAGAGCACGTACAGCGCGACGTGGGCCACGGCCGGCAGGAACCGGTAGTCGTTGAAGACTCGCACGAAGTTGTCGACGCCGACGAACGCGCCGTTGCGCGTGAACGCGAGGTACACGGCGTAGAGGGTGGGGAGCAGCCCGAAGGCGATCAGCAGGAGCGTGTAGCCGCTGACGAACAGGTAGCCGTAGCGCGACTGGCCCGAGTTGAGCTTCGTGCCGCGCCGGCCGGCCGGCCGGCGCCGCCCCGTGGGGACGACGCCGGCGGGAGCCGGGGGTGAGATGACGGTCATGATCACTTGACGGTGTAGCCGTTGACCGTCGCCTCGTTCTCGAGCTCCTTCTGCCAGGCGGGCAGGAGGGATTCGACGGTCTCACCGGCGGCGATGCCCGGGATGACGACCTTCGCCCAGGCAGTCTCGGGGCTCCAGTTCGTGACGTTCCAGCCGTCCCAGACCTGCGTTGCGGCGTCGCTCATGACGGTCTGGAAGTCGTCGTTCACGAAGTAGCCGGCCTCGGCCTGCTTGGCGAGCCACTTGGTGGCGGCATCCGTGTAGGCCGGGTAGCCCGAGGAGGCGTCGACCTGGAACTCGTCGGCGCTCGTCACGAACTCGAGGAAGGTCTTGACGGCCTCGAGGTTCTTCGAGTGGCTCGACGCGTACCACTGGCCACCGCCGACGTTGCCGGCCGCCACGTCGCCGCCCTCCCACGTGAGCGGCGGCGCGACGCCGATCTGACCGGCGGGAACGGCGAGGCCGCCCTGGAAGATGGCCCCCGTGTACCAGACCGGTCCCGGCACGCCGACGAGCTTGTCGGCGTACTTGGCCGCGAAGTCGGCACTGAAGAAGCTGTCCTGCACGAGCGTGCCGTTCGCGAGCATGCCGTCGATGATCTTCGAGATCTTCTGCGCGTGCTCGTCGCTCACGTCGGAGTGGAACACCCCGGGCTCAGGGGACTGGAACACCGGCGACTCGGATCCGCCGTAGTAGACGTAGGTCATGAAGGTGTCGCCCATGGTGCCGAGGATGTAACCGGGGTGCTCGGCGGCGAGCTTGTCGCCGAGCTCGGCGTACTCTTCCCACGTGGTGGGAACCTCGTAGCCGAACTCGTCGAGGAGCGCCTGGTTGTAGTAGAAGACGGTCTGGGCGAGGTCGTTGCGCAGGGCATAGACCGTGCCGTCGATCGTGGCGTAGTCGAGTGCGCCGTCGGCGAAACCGTCGAGGAAGTCCTGGTCGAAGAGTCCCTTGTTGAGCGGGGCCGCAAAGCCCTGCTCGCCGTTCGCGGTCTGCTTCGAGGCCCAGATCGCATCGTTCTGCTGGGTGGAGAAGACGACGTCGGGCCAGCCTTCGCCGGCCTGGTCCATGAGGGCGATCTTGCTCTGGAAGCTTCCGCTGCCGCCCGACGAGCCGTCGTAGGTCTCGTACGAGATCTTGATGTCGGGGTAGGCCTTCTCGAAGGCGGTGACGGCGGGCTCACGAGACGCATCGACCCACACGGTGATCTCGCTGTCCTTGACCTGCTCGGCCTGGGTGAAGCCGTACGTGCTGTCACCCCCGCCCGCGTCGCTCGGGGAGCACCCGCTGAGCGCGAGGAGCCCGCCGGCCGCAAGTGCGGCCACGGAGAGGAGCCGAATGGAACGGCGCCGGGGGGACATTGGCTGTGACATCTCGCAACTTCTTTCTGGTCGGCGTCTCTGACGACAAAGCACCCTTGGGAGCAAGAGTGATTACATCATACATGTGATGTAATCTGCAAGAGGACATGGATGAGGAGCGAAGAGTGAACATCATAGGTGTGACATCATGCTCGCTAGGCTGTGCGCATGTCTCCTGAATCGAGCGCGTCTGACGAGGCCGTCCAGCCGGGTTGGTCGCCATCGATGGCCACGCGGGCGCGCTCGCCGAGGCTCGGGGTGACGGTGGTCGCCGAGCTCGTCGACGCGATCGTGCGCGGCGACATCCCGACCGGGGGAACGCTCCCTCCTGAGGCGGTGCTCTGCGAGCAGTTCGGCGTCAGTCGAACGGTCATCCGAGAGTCGGTGAAGCGGCTCGAGGAGAAGGGGCTCGTCACCGTGGCGCAAGGCCGTGGCACCCAGGTGACCCCATCCGGCTCATGGAACATGCTCGACGCGACCGTGCTCTCCGCCCTCGTGGCGAACGACGCGACGCTCGGCGTGCTCGACGATCTGACCGAGGTGCGCGCCGCGCTCGAAGCGATCATCGCGAAGGATGCCGCGGAATCGCGCACGGAACAGCAGCTCGAGCGTCTGCGCAACGCCCTCCAGCTCATGCGCGACACGATCGGCGACGAGCCGGCGTTCGGCGAGGCCGACGTGGTGTTCCACGCCGTTGTCGGCGAGATGACCGACAATCTCCTCGCCGACAACATCGTCAAGACGCTCTTCTACCAGGCACGGCTCAGCGCCCGGTTCAGCAGGCACAGTGAGCTCGAGCTCACCCTCGACGAACACGAGGCGGTGTTCGCTGCCATCGAGGCGGCCGATCCCGATGCCGCCGAGGCTGCCATGCGTGCGCACATCGTCGACGCGTGGGAGCGCCGCCGACCGCCGAACCCCCGGCGGAAGGACGGCTGATAGCGCGGGTTTGATTCCCGTCATGGTACGTTCAGCACCAACCAACGCTGGGGGGCGTACGTGCGAGCAGCGGGCCGGGTGCGACGCATGGTCGGCACGGTGATCGTCGCGGCCACGATCGCGGCGGTGAGCGCGTGCGCCTCACCCGCGCCGCCGGCGGTACCGCAGTCAACCGGCACGCCGATTCCGGTGCCAGCGGACAGTGCCGCGGTCGGACTGCCGAAGGACATGTACCTCCACCTCGGCGCTCCGACCGAGTGGTGGTGGAATATCGGAACGCTCCGGGCGGGCGACCGGGAGTTCGGCTTCGAGATCAACGCGGCCGCGTTCCCGATCAACGGCTGGGCCTTCACCCAGGTGATGCTCACCGATGTGCAGAACGGGAAGCACTACCAGGCGACCACCGTCTACCTCCCCCCGAAGTCATGGGACCCGCAACACTGGGCCGAGTCGGACCCGACGAAGGACTGGTTCGCCCGCCTCGGCGACTCGGCGAGCCAGCTCGGCAGCATCGTCGTCACCGACCCCGGCACCGGGTACACGAGCGCGCCGAAGGTGACGATCCGCGGCGGCGGCGGTACCGGGGCATCCGCGATCGCCACACTCGGCACCGACGGCGGGGTGGGCGTCGTGCTGGTGAGCGACCCTGGCACGGGCTACACCTCGACGCCCGAGATCCTGATCGGCGGCGACGGGACCGGCGCGAAGGCCGTTGCCGCCCCCTCGTACGTCTCGATGTCGGCGCCGGGCGAGGACCCGACGCAGGGGCTGCACATAGAGGCAGTCATGGCGGACGAGGTGACGCTGACGCCGGTGCAGTTCGACCTGACGGAGACGCAACAGGGCAGCCCGTTCACCGTATGGGGCACCGGTGTGAACTCGACTGATCACGCGCTCGATCTGCAGCACAAGAACTACTACTTCTCGCTCACGCACCTGCAGACGACCGGCACGATCACGCTCGACGGAGAGAAGATCCCCGTCACCGGCGAGACCTGGATGGACCACGAATACGGCGCGTTCGGAGACTCGGCGAACCCGGTCAAATGGAACCTCACCGACCAGCAGCTCGACAACGGCTGGACCCTGCAGAACTACTTCCTCTCGAAGGCCGGCGAGGATCCTCCCACGGATGTCGCGGTCCCGTCGTTCTCGACAGTGCAGAGCCCCGACGGGCAGATGTACTACGTCGCGAGCACGATGACGCCGCTCGCGCCGACGTGGACGAGCCAGGTCACGGGGGAGACGTACTACACGGGCGTCCGGGTGCAGATCCCGCTCTTCGACGCGGACTTCACCGTGACGGCGCCGGTCGCCGACCAGGAGTTCCCGACGCAGGGCGCACCCGTATACGAGGGCATCGGCTCGGTGGACGGCACGTTCCAGGGCGAGCCCGTCACGGGCGACGGGTGGATCGAGCAGGCGCACTGAGTCGAGCCGGTGCCCACCGTCGAGCGAGGTTGCTCAGCGGAGCATCCCGAACCACGGCCCCCACAGCGCCAGGCCGGACACCGTGAGCCACACCATGATGGCCATCGGTACGAGCGCGACGTAGCCGAGGACGATCGCGGTGATCGACAGGCCGCGCCCCGCGCCGCTGTGCCGACGGGCCTGCGCGAACCCGAAGTGCCCGAGCGCGATCGCGAGCACGACGACGATCAGCCAGAGCGCGGGCGCGGCAATGAGGATCCCCTGGATCACCGCGAACACCATCGCGTCGGGAAGGGCCTTGCCGAGCAGGAAGGTCGCGAAACCCGCGATTGCCAGCAGCCCCAGCACGAACGCAGCGACCGCAGTGGGGTTGCGCCGTTCGCCGCTCGGCGCGATTCCCACGAGAGTCGTCATGTGGGCACCATAACCGATCGGCGCTGGAACACTGCGATAATCGACCCACCCGAGTTCACCCGCGCCAGTCGCGGGCGACGACGCTGGAGTCGTGATGATCAGAGAGCCGCGAAGCGCGTTCGTCGGTCGCCATCGCGAGTTGGAGGCTCTCCAGTCGCTCCTCGACGCATCTTCGCTCGTGACCCTCACGGGCGTCGGCGGTGCAGGCAAGACCCGGCTCGCGATGCGCGCGGCGAACCGGTACGCGGAACACGAGGGCATCGACTGCTGGTTCGTCCCGCTCGAGTCCGTGCAAGATCCGCAACGCGTGCCGCTCGCGGTGGTGCGCGCCCTTCCGCTCGCGGACCAATCGGGGCGCGATCCGCTCGAGGTCGTCGTCGCCGCGCTTCGCGACACACCCGCGATCCTGGTCCTCGACAATTGCGAGCAGATCATCGATGCCGCCGCCTCGTTCACCGACGAACTTCTGCTCGCGCTCCCGAAACTCACCGTGCTCGCGACGAGCCGTCGTCCGCTCGAGCTCGACGGCGAACTCGTCTACGCGGTGCCGCCGCTGTCGATGGAGGCCGCGTCGGAGGGGCCGTCCGAGGCGGTGTCCCTCCTCGTGGCCCGAGCACGTGCCGCCGACGCCGCCTTCGAGCTCGGTCCGACCGAGGAGGAGTCCGCCGCCGAGCTGTGCCGATCCCTCGATGGGCTGCCGCTCGCGATCGAACTTGCCGCGACGCGGCTGCGGACCCTCTCGATCGCGGAGCTCGCGAGCGGTCTCTCCTCCCGGTTCACGCTTCTTCGCAGCGGCTCCCGCAGCGCCGTCGGGCGTCAACGCACCCTGCGGGCGGTGGTCGACTGGAGCTACGAGCTGTGCTCGCCCGAGCAGCGCGAACTCTGGTGCGCGCTCGCGGTCTTCTCCGGCCCGTTCGACCTCGAGGCCGCTGCGGCGGTCGGGGGCTACACGATCGAGGACATCGTCGATCCACTCGACGCGCTCGTCGCGCAGTCCGTCGTCGAGGCGGACCATGAGACCGGTCGATTCCGGATGCTCGAGACGATCCGCGGGTATGGACGGGAGCGCGCCGAGGAGGAGGGGCGGTCGCCTGTGCTGACCCGACGACACCTCGACCACTTCGCGTCAGTCGCGGCGAGTTCGCGAGTGGACTGGTACGGCCCGGGGCAGACCGCGGTACTCGCGCGACTGCGCGCCGACCGGGCCGAATTGCAGTCCGCTCTCAGCGTGGCCACCGCGATGGCCACCGACACGGCCCTCGCCCTGTTCTCCGATCTCTGCTACCACTGGGCGGTCGGCGGGTTCATCCCCGAGGGTCGCGGCTGGGCGACCCGCGTGCTCGCCCTGCCGGGAGGGTCCGCCACCCACCGGGTTCCAGCTCTCATCAACGCCGCCTGGCTGTGCCTGCTGCAAGGCGACCTCGACGAAGCCGCGGCGAGACTCGACGAGGCGGACAGCCAGAGGCAGGGCGCCTCGTTCTCAACGGACCGGGCCGCCACGATCCGCGTCGAGCTCCACCGCTGGCGCGGCACGCACGCGATGTTCTCCGGCCGGCCGCGGGATGCCGTCGGCGAGTTCGAAGCGTCGATCCGCGCCGCTCAGGAGTGCGGCCATCCCGAGGAGGCTCTCCTCGCGCAGTTCCAGCTCACCACGGCGCTGAGCCATCTCCGCGAGCCCGACGCGGCCCGAGCCGGGAGGGACGCGCTCGCCTACGCCGAGTCCGTGGACGAGACTTGGATGCGCGCGCACGCGCTGTGGTCCCTCAGCCTCGCTGCGTTCGT
This sequence comes from Agromyces sp. ISL-38, assembly GCF_018613935.1. GTDB lineage: Bacteria > Actinomycetota > Actinomycetes > Actinomycetales > Microbacteriaceae > Agromyces. The sequence continues at coordinate 215,737 of NZ_JAGGPF010000001.1, forward strand.
CGAGCGTGATCTGGATGCCGCGGAGCGCTTCGCGCGGAAGGCCATCGTGACCGATCGCGGTTTCGATGATCCCGTCGGCGAGTGCCTCATGCTCGAGGTGCTCAGCTGGGTCGGCGCAGAGCGCGGCCTGGCGGATCGGGCCGCGATCCTGCTGGGGGCGACTGATGCCCGCTGGCAGCTCATCGGGTCGGCGATCACGGTGCACGGGCCGCAGCTCGCGGCTCATCACGATCGATGCGTCGATGAACTCCGGCGGCGGCTCGGCCCCCAGCGGTACGACAAGCTCGTCGGTGCCGGCGGACACCTCGACTCCGACGAGGCGGTCGCGTTCGCCCTCGAGCCGAAGGCCACGGTCGCCGGCGGGCTCAGCGCGCGGGAGCGCGAGGTGGCGATGCGCATCCATCGCGGGATGAGCAACCGCGAGATCGCCGGGGAACTCGTGCTCTCGGTGCGCACCGTCGACACTCACGTGCAGCGCATCCTCGGCAAGCTCGGCTTCTCGTCGCGCGCTCAGATCGCGGCCTGGTACGAGGCGACGTTCGCGTCCGCGTCGCCGATTACGTAGTCCTACGGATACCGCAGCCCGGCGCGCGGCGGCACGCTGGGGGAACGACACCGACGTCGATCCAGCAGATGCGCAACGTCGGGCATCGCGAGAGCGAACCCGTGCGCATCCCGTCCGAAAAGGCATGGAATCCCGATGACTGCGCAACTCCGCCCCCGAATCATCCTCGTCCACGGCGCCTGGGTGGGCCCGTGGGAATTCGGCCCACTCGAGCAGATCCTGCGCGAGCGCGGCTGGGAGGTCGACGCGCTCGATCTTCCCTCGACCGGCAGTACCGAGAGCATGCTCCAGGATGCCGCGGCGATCACCGCCGCGATCGATCGCGCCGACGGGCCGGTCGTGCTCGTCGGGCACTCCTACGGTGGCGTGCCCGTGACGGAGGCGGGCGATCACCCCGCGGTCGAGCGCGTCGTGTACGTCGCGGCGTTCGCGCTCGACGCCGGTGAGAGCGTCATTGCCTCGGTGGGCGGCTCCCTCCCCGAGGCGTGGGGCATCGCCGACGGTCAGGTGACGATGGGCCGCAGCCGAGACGAGCGCGTGGACCTGATCGCCGCGGACATGCCCCCCGGAGTTCCGCGCGAGGCATCCGAGCAGCTCGCCGATCTGTTCCGGCCGCAGTCGCTGGCCTCGTTCGGCGACGAGGTCTCACGCGTCGCGTGGCGGGTGAAGCCTGCGACCTACATCCTCACCGAGAACGACGGCGTCGTCGCGCCGGCATTCCAGGAGTCGCTCGCCGTGCGCAGCGGCGCCGAGATCGTGCGCATCCCTCACGGTCACGCGCCGTTCCAGGAGGACCCCGCCGGCTTCGCGGACCTGCTCGAGCGCGTCGCAGCTCTCTCCTCCGTCGCGAGCTGAACGCGCCACTCAGACAACCGAGCACCAGACCCATTACCGCATCCACCACTCAGAGAAGAGCAGGACGATGACCCTGACTGAAACCCCGACCCCCGCATCCACCACCGCTCCCCCGCCCGGACGACTGTTCATCGGCGGGCACTGGCGGGACGCCTCGGACGGCGGCCGCATGGACGTGATCGCCCCCGCGACCGGGAAGAAGCTCACCGAGGTGGCGAAGGCGACGACCGCCGATGTCGATGCCGCGGTCGCGGCCGCGCGCGCCGCGTTCGACTCGGGAGTGTGGTCGGGGTTGTCCAGTCGCGAACGGGCGCGCATCCTGCAGCGCGCCTACACGCTCATGCGCGAGCGCTCCGAGGAGCTCGCCCAGGCGGAGAGCTCGAACGTCGGCAAGCCGATCACCTTCGCCCGGGTCGTCGACGTCAACAACGCCGCTGAACTGTACGAGTACTACGCGAGCCTCGGGCACCACCTCGACGGCTCGGTGCGCGAGATCACCGGCCACGCCCACGTCTATGTCAAGAAGGAGCCGATCGGCGTCGTCGCGGCGATCACACCGTTCAACTTCCCGCTCATCCTGTCGAGCACGAAGATCGCCCCCGCGCTCATCGCCGGCAACACGATCGTGCACAAGCCGGCGAGCGGTACCCCGCTGAGTGCGCTGCTGATGGCGCAGATCCTGCAGGAGGCCGGCGTGCCCGACGGCGTCTTCAACGTCGTGACGGGCTCGGGCGGCGCGATCGGCGATCACCTCGTCGCGCATCCGGGCGTCGACAAGGTCGCCTTCACCGGGTCGACTGAGATCGGCGCGCACGCGGCGCAGCTCGCGGGCAGCACTCTCAAGCCGTTCACCGCAGAGCTCGGCGGCAACGCCGCCAACATCCTCTTCGCGGATGCGGACCTGAACACGGCGATGCACACCGTCATCGCCGCCTTCGTCTTCAACACCGGGCAGTTCTGCATGGCGGGACCCCGGCTCCTGGTCGAACGTCCGATCTACGACGTCGTGCTCGGCATCCTCGCCGAGGCGGTGCCGCACGTGCCCTTCGGCGACATCACGAATCCCGAGACGGTGATCGGGCCGCTCGCGAGCGCGACCCAGCTCGAGAAGGTCTCGGCGATGGTCGACCGTGCGAAGGCGGCCGGCGCCCGGGTGATCACGGGAGGCGAGAGGGCCGAGCTCGACGGTTTCTACTACCGCCCGACGGTGCTCGCGGATCTCGGTGCCGACGCCGAGGCCGTGTCGGAGGAGGTATTCGGCCCGGTGCTCACCGTGCAGCCCTTCGACACCGAAGAGGAGGCGATCCACCTCGTCAACTCCACGCGCTACGGGCTCGCGAGCGGCATCCAGACCTCGGATCTGGCGAAGGCGCACCGCGTCGCCGCGCGGCTCGAAGCGGGGATCACCTGGGTGAACGGCTGGGCCCTGCTCGACCCCGCCACTCCGTTCGGCGGGGTCAAGGCCTCGGGCTGGGGTCGCGAGGGCGGACCAGAGGCGATGGCGTCGTATCAGCGCTCGCACTCGATGGTGTTCAACCTCGAGCAGGGGACCGCCCAGTGACGGCGGGACGCGCCGCCGTCCTCGAGGCGCCGGGCGAACTGCTGGTCAGTGACGTCGAGTTCGCCGACCCCGGCCCCGGGGAGGTGCTCGTCAAGCTCGTGGCCTCGGGCCTGTGCCACACCGACCTCGGCGTGATCGCCGGTGGCATCCCCTTCCCCTCGCCCGGGATCATCGGGCACGAGGGCGCCGGCATCGTCGACCGTGTCGGCGAGGGCGTGACCGGCCTCGCCGTCGGCGACAAGGTGCTGCTGAGCTTCACCTCGTGTGGATCGTGCGAGGCATGCGACTCGGCGCACCCGGCCTACTGCGAGACCTGGCTGCCGCGGAACCTCCTGGGGATGCTCCGTCCGGAGGGCTCTGCGGATGTCACGCGCAACGGCGCCCCCGTCGCGAGCCACTTCTTCGGCCAGTCGTCGTTCGGCCAGTACGCGATCGCCGACGAGCGCTCGGCCGTGAAGGTCGATGCGGGGGCGGATCTCACGGTGCTCGCCCCGCTCGGGTGCGGGGTGCTCACCGGTTTCGGATCGATGTGGAACGTGCTCGATCCCGGGGAGGGTGACATCGTCGCGGTCTACGGGGCCGGCGCCGTCGGGCTGTCAGCGGTCATCGCGGCGGCGCAGGGGAATCCGTCCCAGCTGATCGCGATCGATCTCGTGGATGAGCGGTTGCGGCTCGCGGAGGAGTTCGGCGCGACGGCGACGATCAACGCCGGCACCGAGGACGTCGGCGCGCGGCTCGCCGAGCTGACCGGGGGTCGCGGCGTCAGCCTGAGCTTCGACACCACGGGCAGCCCGAGGGTCGCGCGCGGAGCCCTCGATGCCGCATCGGTGCGCGGCACGGTGCTCGTGTGCGGCGCCCCGCCTCCCGGGACCGAGATCCCCGTCGACATCCAGGGAATCCTGTCAGGGAAGGTGCTGCGCGGGGTCACGATGGGCGACACGGACCCGGCGACGCTCATCCCGCTCCTGATCGCGATGCACGCCGAGGGGAAGCTGCCGCTCGAGAGGCTCGAGAAGCGCTACCCGCTCGACGAGATCGGTCGCGCGGCGGACGACATGCACCACGGCGTCACCGTCAAGCCCGTGATCGTGTTCTGAGCGCCCGCACGCGGAGATCCTCGACCCGGGGGTCCGCGCCGGGCGATCAGCGTGGCACCCTCTACGGTGCACACCGCGAAATTCCAGTTCAGGAAGTAGCGAACCGCCCCTGACGTGAGGGTCCCGGCCGAACGGCCGGGGCCCTCACCGCGTCGGGGGGCACCAGACTCGCCACCGACGTAATCCGGGACGGTCGGACGAGACCTCTTGCGCTGAGGGGCCGAGATGTGAGACCTTCGGCAACGATGTTGACGTCAACATCCCGAGATCGCGGCGCATCGACGCTCCGCGAAGATTGGAGACCGATGAGAAACCCAATGGGCATCGTCCTCGCCGCGGCCCTGCTCACGGCGGTGGCCGCCCCACTCCCGGCAGTCGCAGCTCCCTCGACCGGCCCTACCGGTACGAGTGAGTTCCGCGGGGTCAACTGGGCCGATCCGCGCGACAACTATGCCGATGACGAGGTCGTGCCCTCCGGTCTGGACACCGACGACGACTACCGAACCACTTACGCAAAGGCGTCGGACATCGTCCAGGAGTTCCGTCGCGAGGTGGGCGCCAACACCGTGCGGCTTCCCATCAATCCGTCGAGCGTCGGCACCGACTGGTGGGAGTCCTACCAGGGCGCCATCGACGCTGCCACCCGCCACGGCTTCAAGGTCATCCTCAGCTATTGGGAGGGCGACAACGCCAAGGACGGCCGGGCCGACGACCCGGCTGCGTTCGACGCAATGTGGGACACGGTGGTCACGGAGTACGGCAAGAACCCCCTGGTGTACTTCGAGCCGATGAACGAACCGTTCGGCTACACCCTCGACGAGTGGGTCTCTCTCACTTCGGGCTGGCTCGACGACCATAGTGACGTCCCGCGCAAGCGCGTGATCATCTCGGGCACCGGCTACAACGACGATGTCACCGGCGTCGGCGCGGCCGAAGAGCTCGAGGGCACGCTGCTCTCGCTGCACTTCTACGGGTTCTGGGCCAACCACACCACCGAGGACGAGTGGAAGCAGAACCTGCTGCCCCGAATCGGCGAGTATGGGTGGCGCACCGTCGTCTCCGAGGCGGGCTCACCCATGACGACCGGACTCAACTACGGCAACCACGATGGCGACGTCTACACGTCGTATCTCGGCGCCCTCACCGAGGTGGCCCGCGACCAGGGCATCGGCCTCGTCTACTGGCCGGGCCTGCGCACGAACGACGCCTACACGCTCACGACCCTGAGCGCCGATGGCGAGCTCGAGGTGACCAACGAGTCGGGCCTCGCGCAGATCCAGTGGGGCTGGGGCCTCCTCGACGAGGAGCAGCTCAACGACCTGCCCCCCGCCCCTCCCGGCGAGCCGCTCGTGAGCGTGAAGCACGGCGTGTGCGTCGACGTTCCCGGATTCTCGACCACGGCCGGTACCACCCTCGGACTCTGGTACTGCAACGGCGGCGGGAACCAGTCGTTCGACTGGACGGCCGAGCACGAGCTCTCCGTCTACGGCGACATGTGCATCGCGCCGGTCGGCGGGGTGGTTGCTGGCAGCAAGCTCATGATCACCGACTGCACCGGCACGCCCGAACAGCAGTGGGAGCTCAACGCCGACCTCACGATCAGCAGCACCGCGGATGCCGGCCTGTGCCTCGCCACTCCGGAGAACGAGTGGGGCGTGGCGCTCGCACCGTGCGACGCGACCACCACCACCCAGCAGTGGACTCGCGGATAGCGGTCGGCCGATCCTGAAGCGCGCCTGCCTCCCCCGCGCGGGGAGGCAGGCGCGCTTGGCCATACGCCCTAGTCGAGCCGCGCGTAGGCGTGGCGCGCTGCTCGCGCCTGCGCTTCGAACCGGGCGGCGACGGCGTTGCGGCGTCGTTGGAGCCCGGTCGGCGTCTCGACGAGGTCGAAGAGGCCCATCGTCAGCCGATGCGCGAACGGCGGCTCCATTGAATGGCGATAGGTCCACTCGATCATGTCGAACAAGGGCCACCATGTGTAGCCGACGACGTCGACGCCGCTCGAGCGAATGCGCTCGACCGCGGCGAGCGACGCCTCTAACCATTCGATTCGCTCGGCCGGGCTTCCGGTCACACAGGTCTCGGTGACCATGACGGGCGCGCCATATCGGTCGGCGTAGAGGCGGAGCATCTCAGTCAATCCGTTGGTGCCGTCGTCGCGCGTGGGCCGCGGATCGGCGAACCCGCCCCTGTGATGGACGCCGGCCTCGAAGACCTCGGTGGAATGCCGCGGGTAGTAGTTCACTCCCATGACATCTGGCGTGACCGCGTGGTCGGCGAACCAGGCGAGCTCGTCATCGCCGACGCCCTGCCCGGTGAGCAGCGGTACGAGGGGATGGTCGCCGCCGACCCGTCCCGTCACGAGGTCCTCCACGAGGAACGCCTGTTCGCTGAGTCGCCGTGCCTCCGCGCGGTGTTCCGGCGCATCGATGTCGCCGACGTATCGCAGCGAGGCATCCACGTGGACGAACGTCGCATCGGCTTGCACGTCGGCAATGCCGCGCTGCGTCTCCACGAAGCCTCGGGCGAGCGCCGCCGACACCGCCACGAGCCCGGCCGGTCCGCGCCCATACGGTGGCCAGTATCCGTACTCGCCGCAGAACAGGGCGTGGATCATCGGCTCGTTGACCGGGGTCCAGTCGGTCGCGACATCCGAATACCGCTCGGCAGCTCGCGACGCGAACTCGGTGATGTGCTTCGGATAGTCGGGATGCAGGAACTGGTCGTCGAGCCAGAGCGGCGTGCCGTAGTGCAGCAGGTCGACGATCGGGCGCACACCGAGCTCGCCGAAGCGTGCCATGACGCGGTCGGTCCAATCCCAGTCCCAGGTGCCCGGGGCCGGGCTGACCCGATGCCACGGGATGCCCCAGCGGAGGAACTCCGCGCCGACCGACTGCGCGAGCGCGAGATCGTCGTGCCAGCGGTCGTAATGCTCGGTGAGCTCGTACTCGTCGATCGGCCGCTCGCCCGCCCGTTCCTGCGGCACGAACGTGTTCTCGATGCCCGCGCCGAAGTGCAACCGGCCGTCATTCCACCACTGAGCTTTCGTCGCCACTTACTTCATTCCCGTCGTCGCGACGCTCTCGATGAAGCGTCGCTGGATCATCAGGAACATCACCGCGAGCGGCAGCACCGCGATGAGCGAGCCCGCCATCATCACGCCCTGCGGGATGATCCCGCCGGGCCCCGTCAGCAGCGTGAGACCCGAGGTGATGGTGCCCATCTCGGCTTCGGTCGTGAACACGAGCGGCCACAGCAGGTCGTTCCAGTTGTTGACGAAGGTGAAGATGCCGAGTGTGAGCAGCGCAGGCACCGCATTGGGCAGGATGACGCTGCGGAAGATCCGGAACTCGCTCGCCCCGTCGATCCGCGCGGCGTTGTCGAGGTCGCGGGGCAGCGAGAGGAAGAACTGCCGCAGGAAGAAGATGCCGAACGCGTCGGCGGCGCGCGGCGCGATGAGCCCGGCGAAAGTGTTGACCCAGCCGAGGTCGGCAACGAGCTGGTAAATGGGAATCAGCGTCGCCTGGAACGGGATCATGAGGCTCGCGATGATCGCGATCAGCAGCACCCGGCTGCCACGGAAGTCGATTCGGGCGAGCGCGTAGGCGGCGAGTGAGTCGAACGCGAGCGCGAACAGGGTGACACCGCCGGCGAAGACGACGCTGTTCAGGATCAGCCGGGCGAAGGGAAGTTCGTCGAAGATGCGCGAGAAATTCTCGAGCGTCCACTCACCCGGAATCAGGGTCGGCGGGTAGGCGTTCACCTCGGCGATCGGCTTGAATGCGGTGAAGACGATGATGGCGATCGGGAGCAGTGACGCTGCGGCCGCGAGCAGCATGCCGAGCACGAGCATGACGGATGCCGCGTGCACGCGGCGCGGGCGACGGTGATCGGTCGCGGTCATTGCATATCCTGCTCTCGTCGGCCGAAGAAGACGAACTGCACGAGGCTCAGCAGCAGCGTGATCGCCAGCAGCACATAGGACAGCGCGGAGGCGAAGCCGAGCTCGAGTTCGCGGAAGCCCGACTCGTAGATCTCCATGACGATCGTCTGCGTGGAACCGAATGGGCCGCCGCCTGTCATGACGTAGATCTGGTCGAACGCCTGCAGGGCGGCGATGAGGGCGACGATGAGCACGAACGCGAAGGTGTTGCTCAGCATCGGCAGGGTGATGTGCACGAGTCGCTGCCAGGCGCTGGCGCCGTCGACGACGGCGGCTTCTCGGAGGCTTGCCGGGATCTCCTGCAGGCCTGCGAGGAAGATGACCATGTAGAAACCGAAGTTCTTCCAGACCGCCACGAGTGCGACGGTCGGCATGGCGAGCGCGGGATCCTGCAGCACGTTGCCGAGCTGGATGCCGGCACCGCGCAGCCAGTAGTTGAGCAACCCGATCTGCGGGTCGAGCAGGTACGACCAGGCGAACGCAGCCACCGCGAGGGACACGACGAATGGCAGGAACAGCGCCGTGCGGAATGCGCCGCGCAGCGGCAGGCGGGGATGGTTCAGGGCAAGCGCGAGCACGAGCGCGACGATCACCGCGGCTGGCGTGAACAGGGCGGCGTAGAGCGCGGTGTTGCCGAGCGCCCGGAGCACCGCCGGGTCGGTGACGACCCTCGCATAGTTCGCGAAGCCGACCCAGCTCTCACGGCCGAATCCGCTCGAGTCGGTGAACGAAAGCCGGAACGCCGAGAGCATCGGCCAGGCGACGAAGGCCCCGAGCAGGACGAGCGCCGGCGCGAGGAACAGCAGCGCGAGCAGGCTGCGGCGGGCGCGTCGGGGGCCTGCTCCGCGCCCGCCGAGCGGTGCGGGCGGCCGGTATCGCGTCGCCGGCTTGTGCAGTGTGATGGACATGGTTCTCCGTTTCGATCGGGTGGGGGCTGCCGCGGGGCTCCCGCCCCCACCCGGGATGCCGAAGGCTCAGCCGGCGAGTGCAGCCTCGATCTCGGCCTGAGCGTCCGACAGCAACGCGCCGGCATCACCGCCCGCGAGCGACTTCTGCGTCGCCGTGTCCATTGCGGACAGCACGTCGACACTCGCGGTCACGCCCGGCAGCAATGGCCGGCCGGTCGCGGCGATCTCGGTGAGCGACGCAACGACGGGGTTCGATTCGACCGCGGTCGCGGGGATATCACCGCGCAGCGGGGGCCAGCCCGAGCCGAGCGACCATTCAGTCGCGACATCCTCACTGAAGAAGTACGAGAAGAACGCTTCGGCGCCTGCGATCTGGGCGTCGTCGGCCTGTGCGGTGATGCCCATGCCGACGCCGATCGCGCTCGCCGCCTGCGCCTCGGGGCCGGCTGGGATCGCGGCGATGCCATAGTCGATGTCGTTCGCCTCGGAGATCGATGCCATCCACGGTCCGCCGACGTGCATTGCCGCCTTGCCCGAGCTGAACAGTTCGTCGGCACCGATGCCGTCAAGCCCGGTCGGGGAGATCTTGTTCGTCGCGACGGCGGATGACCAGTACTCGAGGGTGGCCACGTTCTCGGGTGAGTCGATGACGGCCTCGCCGTCGGTGACGAGGTCCCCGCCGCCACCGTAGAAGAGGCTCGGCCAGAGGCCGTTCGCGACGGTGGCGTGATCGGGAAGGGCGAGGCCGTACTGCTCGGGAGTGCCGTCGCCGTTCTCGTCGACGGTGAGCTGCGTGGCGACGTTCACCCATTCGTCCCACGTCTTGGGGAATTCGGTGATCCCTGCGGCGTCGAACAGCGTGCGGTTGTAGAACACCGAGAGGGGCACGAACCCGGTCGGCACGCCGAACTGGGTGCCATCTGCCGTCACCATGTCGATCGCAGCGGGCACGATCTCTGCGACGTTCTCATCGCTGCTGTACAGCTCGCCGAGGTCGACGAACGCGCCCTTGTCCGCGTAGACGGGCATGCGCTCGGCGGGCATCGCGACGATCTCGGGACCTTCGTCTGCTGAGAGGGCGGGAAGGAGCGTGTCGTCGATGACATCCCAGGTCTTCACCTCGGTCTTCACGACCACCTCGTCCTGCGAGGCGTTGAAGTCGTCGACGATCTGCTCGAGCACGTCGCCATCGGCTTCCGTGTACCCGTGCCAGAAGGTGAGCGTCGTCGGACCATCTGATGCGGGCTGAGTCGGGGCGCATCCGGCCAGCGCAAGCGCCCCGGCCGACACCGCGGCAAGTACTGCCGTTGCCGTCTTCCTCATCGAAGTTGCCTTTCTGTGGTGACGTCGTCGTCATCCCGCTCGACTTCGTCGGGGTGGGGGCGCCCTCTCCCGTTGCGGCGAGGGTAAACGTTGTATGGTAAACGTTGTACCAGCATCTAAACCCAACCCGGATCGACTGTCAAGCGGTAGGTACAACGTTGTACGCTGGCGTGGTGTCGAACGAGATCGGAGGACGCGTGAGTACGACGCTGCACGATGTCGCGCAGCACGCCGGCGTCTCCATCAAGACCGTCTCGAACGTCGTGAACGGGCTCGGCAGGGTCAGCGCGGCAACGCGCGAGCGGGTGCTCGCCTCGGTGGCCCAGCTCGACTACCGACCCAACCTGTCCGCCCGCAGCCTGCGATCCGGTCGAACGGGCGTCATCGGACTCGCCGTCCCCGAGCTGTCACTCGCCTACTTCGCGCAACTCGCGGATGCGGTCATCGAGGAGGCCGAGCGACGCGACCTGGTCGTGCTCATCGAGCAGACGCGTGGCGGCGACCGTGCCCGGGAACTCGAACTCCTGCGCGGCCCGCGACGACAGCTCACCGACGGGCTCATCTTCAGCCCCTTCGGCATGACGGAGGAGGACACCGAGCTCCTCGACATCGGCTCGCCGCTCGTCCTGCTCGGCGAGCGGCTGCCCGACGCGAACGTCGACCGCGTGACCATGCGCAACGTCGAGGCTGGCGCCGCGGCGACCGCGAGCCTGTTGAAGCTCGGGCGTGAGCGGATTGCCGTCATCGGCGCGCATCTCGACGCACGCCTTGGTTCCGCCGTTCTTCGCTACGAGGGATACGTGCAGGCGCTCCGTGCGCACGGCATCGAGCTGCGCGACGAGCTCGTCGTGGAGGTCGACCTCTGGCATCGCAGCAACGGCGCCAAGGCGATGCGCGAATTGCTTGCGCGCGGCGAGCCTTTCGATGCGTTGTTCGCCATGAACGACGAACTCGCGCTCGGCGCCCTGCGAGTGCTGCAGGAGGATGGCATCGACGTGCCGTCGGACGTCGCACTCATCGGATTCGACAACGTCGACGATGGACGCTTCTCGCGACCGAGCCTTTCGACCGTCGACCCGGGTCGCTCTGAGATCGCCGCGATGGCGGTCGAGCTGCTGCTCGAGCGCATCGGCGGCGCCACCTCCGACGACGTCGCGCCGCGCGAACTGCAGTCGCCGTTCCGCATCATCGAACGCGAGTCGACCAGGGACGAATGAGATCGGTCGATTCCGAGGGCGGTGTCAACCGGTCAACGCACCACCCGGGAAGAATTGGTCCGAAGGTACGTATCTGTTCACGATCGAGCAGGATGATGAGCTGTGGCGGCTGTGGGCCAGGGGCGGGTCAGGTGCTTCGCGCCGCGTGTGAGTTGTCCCCGGCGATGGGGTCGCTGAGGAGTGCGTGGAGCTGGCCCGTCGTAAGTGCCTGTACGGGGAGTGGTGCGGTGTCGCCGCGTTGGGGGGTCAGGCCATCGAGCATGACCCAGAGATAGCGGCGGTAGAGGTCGCGGGTATCGCTGCGTTCTTCGATTTCGGGTCCGTCCTGCACGACGGTGCTGATGGAGATGCAGGCTATCTGGAGGAAGATCAGATCGGTACCGGTAGCGTCTGCACGTATGACTCCGGCGTCTCGTGCACGTTCGGCGACGCGATTCACGAGTGGCGCCAGTCGGTTGCGGCTCTGATCGTGCATTTCCGGCCTGACGCGCCGACCGGTGAGGAGTTCAGCCATCCCGCGATCGCTCACATGCAGAGCGAGCGACTTCTCCAAATAGAGCACGAGTCCGTCCCAGGGGTCGCCCATGGCGAGAGATTCGTTCAGGATTGCCTCGAGTTCATTGTCCTGTTGATATCGAATCGCGTCGATGAGGTCTTCCTTGTTCGCGAATCGTCGGTACGCGGTGCCCACGCCCACGCCGGCATGGTGGGCGACATCGTTCAGGGTCGCGTCGAGCCCGCGCTGGGCGAAGACCTCGCGCCCTGCTTCCAAGAGTCGTGCGCGGTTGAGGGCAGCATCCTTGCGCAGCTTGACATCGGTCATGTGCACGACCCTATCAAAGCGGTTGCGAGGTATCCGCTTGTGTGATAGTTTATATACGGATGCGCCGTATCCGCTTTGAGCTCAACTTTGCTGCCGTCCGGCGGCGTGCGTCCAAAGTCGAAGTTCGGCACCCAAACCGGTGCCTCCCATGCCCGCGTCTTGACTCGGGTATTCCAGATTCGTCGCAGTCAACGCTCCGACGCCCAGCGTGAACGGGTCAGTTGTGCTGCCGATGAGAAGTGAAGGAAGACATGCTGACATCTGAGCAGCGTCGCGATGCCGAATCGGCGATCACACGCTTGATCTACACCTACTGCCATCGCCTGGATGGCGCCGACTTGGCCGGCGCCGCCGCACTGTTCGAGCACGCGCGCTGGCAGCTATCGCCCGATGTGATCTGCCAGGGCGCCGCGGAGCATCTCGCTGCCCTCGAGGTCATTCGTGTCTATGGTGACCGGCTTGGCACCCGGCATGTGGTGAGCAACCTGCTCATCGACATCGCGGAGGACGGCGCAACCGCTCAAAGTGTTTCGTACGTCGACTCGATCCAGGTGACCGAAGACTTCCCACTGCAGCTGATCTTCCAGGGGCGTTATCTCGACACGTTCGTATTCGAAGACGGGTCGTGGCGTTTTCACGAGCGAGTTGTCGATGCTGACGGCGTCGGCGACATGCGAGCCCACCACAAGCCCGCTGCCGGTATTCCGGCGGAGGCCTCCTGAGCACAGCGCCAGCCATCCTGCGGTCGTGGACCGCCGAAGAAGGAGACACACCGTTGCCGAAAGAGTTGTTCAGCAGCTTCGGATGCGACTCGACCCCTTGCCGGCGGAACGCGCTCAGCCTTCAACAATGAACCGAGAGATGGAAAGAGAAGAGATGTCCCCGACAGTCGCGTTCAACAGTGGCGTCACCATGCCCGCGATCGGCCTAGGCGTATTCCAGACTGCTCCGGAGGAGACGGTCGCCGCGGTGCAGACGGCGCTGGAGCTCGGGTACCGACACATCGACACCGCCGCCGCGTACTTGAACGAGCGGGAGGTTGGCGAGGGCTTGCGCCGCTCTGGGGTGCCGCGGGAAGAGGTGTTCATCGAAACCAAGGTGTGGGTCACCGACTACGGGTACGAACAGACGCTGCACGCGTTCGAGAAGAGTGCGAAGAAGCTCGGCGTCGAGCAGCTGGATCTGCTGCTCTTGCACCAGCCGTTGACTGCAAAGTTCGAGCGCACGATCCAGGCGTACAAGGCGCTCGAGAAGCTCCTGTCCGACGGGGCTGTTCGCGCCATCGGCGTGAGCAACCTCGTGCCGGCCCGCCTCGACGCTCTGCTCGCGGAGACCGACATCGTGCCGGCGGTCAACCAGATCGAACTGCATCCGTACAACATCCGTGCCGAGTTGCAGGCGAAGAACACCGCACACGGCATCGTTACCCAGGCGTGGTCCCCGATCGGCGGCATCCGCAGCTACAACGGCGAACCCACCAACCCGCTGAACGACCCCACGATCCGCGCCATCGGCAAGGGCTACGGCAAGTCGAACGCACAGGTCATCCTGCGCTGGCACATCCAGCAGGGCCGCTCCGCCATCCCGAAGTCCATCAACGCCGAACGCATCGCCCAAAACTTCAACGTATTCGACTTCGAACTGACGAACGATGAGCTGGCACGGGTCGATGCCTTGGACACCGGCGACACCCTCGACATCGACAACCTCGACACGGAGTCGTTCGGCATCGTCATCGACGAGGCCTGAGACCTACCAACACCCTGGGCGGGCCGCATCTGTTCGGCGGCCGGCTCAGGTCTGTTTCATCGATGCCGTGAGTGTCACGCAATCATCAGGAACGGACATCATGACAACGCTCGCCACCAGTGGCATGACGCGCACGCGAACCATCATCTTCGCGATCGCCGGCGGTCTTGCCGTCGGAAACCTCTACTGGGCTCAGCCCCTCATCGAGGAGATCGCTCGCTCGCTCGACGTCTCCTCCGCGGTCGCCGCCTCGCTGGTGACCGTAACCCAGATCGGTTACGCGCTCGGAATCTTCCTGATCGTCCCCCTTGGCGATGTCCTCAACCGCAAGCGGATGATCCCCCTGATCCTCGGACTGTCAGCGCTCGCACTTCTCGGTGCGGCCGTCGCCCCGACCTTCTCGCTGCTGCTCGCCGCGCTCGGCGGGGTGGGCCTGACCACGGTCTCCGCGCAGCTTCTGACCCCGCTCGCCAGTGAGCTCGCGGCACCAGATCAGCGCGGGCGCGTGCTGGGAACCATCGCTTCCGGAGCCCTCATCGGCGTGCTTCTGTCCCGTACGATCAGTGGAGCCGTTGCAGAGTTCATCGGCTGGCGCGCCATCTACGTCTTCGCCGCGATCCTCACCGTCGCCCTCGCCGTGGTGCTGTCGTTCCTGATCCCCCGGCTGGACAAGCGCCCGGCCACGAACTACTTCCGCCTGCTCGGTTCCGTGTTCACCACCGTCGCCCAGCACCGAGCAGCCGCGCCCACGCTCCTCATCAGCGCAGCGGTGTTCTCCGTGTTCTCCCTGTTCTGGACCTCGCTGACCTACCTGCTTTCGGCGTCGCCGTTCTCGCTATCCGTTGGCCAGATTGGCCTGTTCGGCCTCGCGGGCCTCGTGGGTGCAGTCGCCGCACGGCGGGCCGGCATGTTCCACGACCGCGGCTGGTCAGTGCCATCCTCTGGAATCGCGCTCAGCCTCCTGGCCGCCTCCCTCGTCGGCGCCTCGCTGGCACAGTCCTCCGTCATCGGCCTGATCGTGGTCGTCATCATGCTGGATCTCGCCGCGCAGGCCACCCTCGTACTCGGCCAGACCCGGCTGCTGTCCCTGCCCGGCCAGAACCGCAGCCGCCTGAACACCGCATTTGTCGTCAGCAACTTCCTCGGCGGCGCGATCGGCTCCGCCCTCGCCGGGCCGCTGTGGGCTGCCGGCGGGTGGACCGCCGTCACCGGCACCGCCCTGGCCATCATCATCGTCGCGCTCCTGGTCTGGGTTCTCACCCGCCGCGGCGCTCTCACCGACCAGAACTGACACCGCTCGACACCAGCAAGGAGATCCCCGAATGTCTCGCATTTTCATCACCGGATCCTCAGAAGGTCTCGGCCGAAACGCCGCCCTCGACCTCATCGAGGACGGGCATGAGCTCGTCCTCCACGCCCGCAACCCCCACCGGGCCGACGCCCTCAGCGATCTGACCGCGCGCGGTGTTCGAGTCGTCGTCGGAGACCTCGCCCATACCGACGACGTCCGCGCGATCGCAGAACAGCTGAACAGCATCGGCCGGATGGACGCCGTCATTCACAACGCCGGCGTCGTCGACGGACCCCCGCTCCTCCCGGTGAACGTCGTCGCACCCTACCTGCTCACGGCGCTGATCGAGCGTCCGGACCGGCTGGTGTACCTCAGCAGTGGCATGCATCGCGGCGGGCGGGCTGACCTGACCGGCGTCGACTGGTCTGGGACCCGAGCCACCAAGACGTACTCCGACTCGAAACTGTTCATCACCGCGTTCACGATGTTCGTCGCCCGCGCCTGGCCTAATACCTTCAGCAACGCCGTCGACCCCGGCTGGGTGCCCACTCGCATGGGTGGGCCCGCGGCGTCGGATGACCTCCGGGAAGGCCACCTCACCCAGGCATGGCTGGCCGGAAGCGACGACCCCGGAGCCGAAGTCACCGGCGGGTACTGGCACCACATGCACCAACAGGCACCCCACCCGGCCACCCTGAACCAAGGCTTTCAGGACGAACTGATCGCACAGCTCGCCGACCACACCGGCGTCGCCCTCCCGACCACCCGCTGAGGCGAACGCCGCGCCATCAAAGCGCTGCTGCAACAGTAGGACCAACCCGTCCACCCACCAATGAAAGAGGATCCTCATGACTGACCAGCCCAAGCAGATAGGCGGCGGACGCCGCATGTTCGGCGACTTCGCTCCGAAGCTCGCCGCCCTCACCGACGACGTGCTCTTCGAGGACGTCTGGAACCGCCCCGAGCTCTCCGCCCGCGATCGCAGCCTCATCACTGTTGCGGTGCTCGCGGCCGGTGGCGACTTTCCCCAGCTCGAGTTCCACCTCGGCCGTGCCGTTGAGAACGGCGTGACCCGGGAAGAGCTCATCGAAGCTCTGACTCACGTCACCTTCTATGCGGGCTGGCCCAAGGGGATGGGTGCGATGGGGATAGCGAAGAAGGTGTTTACCGAATAGGGACGACCAAGCTCTCCGTCTCGCAGCGGCGCCATCTGCTCGAGCTCCATGACGCCGGGGAACACACGCAGGAGGAGAGTTCCTGACGGCAGCGGATGCCAAGTGGCGGGGGTTACTCGCACCCACAGGACTGACGAATCACCAGGGTCGCCGGCTGCACGAAGCGCCGGGGGGCATGGACCGACTCCCCGGCGAGGACCTGTTCGACGGCGGTGGCGGCCAGCTCCTGCACCGGTTGCTGCACGACCGTGAGTTGGGGATTGGTGAACTCTGATTCCTTCGTGCCGTCGAAGGCGACCACTGCGACGTCGCCCGGAACGGAGAGTCCCGACTCGTAGAGTGCGCGGTACAGGCCGATGGCCTGCATATCGGAGCTGACGAAGACGGCACTGGGCCGGTTAGGACCGGCGAAGAGTCGAAGGCCGGCCCGGTAGCCGCCCTCGCGGGAGAACGCATCGCGAGCGATCGGCCCGTCAGGCAGGCCAGCATCTCGAATGGCCTGGAGCCAGGCTGCCTCTCGGAGCTCGATGTCGGCGCCGCCGCTGCCACCGATGATGAGGCCGATCGTGGTGTGACCGTGGCTGATCAGGTGCTGCACACCCTCGTAGGCTCCCTGGAATGCGTCGACACCGACGCTGTTGAATGTTGGAACCTCGCGGAACGTGTTCAGGAGAATCATGGGTACCCCGGTGTCGGGAAGGGCTGCGACATCCGGGCGTGCCAAGACGCTCGTGATGATGATGCCGTCGACCTGTCGTGCTGCCAGGTTGAGGATGTGCTGCCGCTCGACGGTCGCATCGCCCTCACTGTTGGCGAGGATCAGGTCGAAGCCGCGTTTGGCCGCCGCGCCGCCCACGGCGAGCGCGAATTCCGCCCAGAGCGGGTTGTCGATCTCGGGGAAGATGAACCCGAGGAGCCGTGTGGTTCCTGTTCGGAGGGCTCGAGCGCTGACGTTGGGACGGTAGCCGAGAACGCGGATCGCGTTGCGGACGCGTTCTGCCGTGGCGGCGGCGACCGGTCGTGGCCCTTCGTTGACGACGTAGCTGACGACAGCGGTGCTCACTCCGGCATAGCGGGCAACGTCGGCACGCGTGACTCGCTCGTGCGACGATGCACTGTTCGTCACGGCTTCACAGACCCCTCAGCCTCGTTGTCGGTCGAGTGTATTCGACGCGTCGACCGAGGCGGGGGCATCACCGAAATCGGGGATCTCGAGGCGAGCGCCGCCCTGGAGAGCGGACTGGTGGGCGATGATGCCGGGCAGCGTGTAGCGGGCCGCCACCCACGCGTTCACTGGAGGGAGGGTGCGGTCGACAACGGCGCGGACGAAGTCGTCGACGAGGAAGTGGTGGCTGCCTTCGTGTCCGCTCGGGATGCCGTGGTACACCTCGGGGAGTCGATCGACGTCGTGAACCTCGGCGTAGCCCGACACGAACGCTTCCCGCAGTTCTGGGGCGACGTTGGCAAGCGAGGGGTCGTCGAGCGACATGGTCGGCTTGGTCGCGATCTTGTCGCTGATGTCGAAGACATCGTGCTTGTCTTGCCAGACGCTGACAGTGGCGAGCTGCTCGAAACTGGCCTCGGTGCCGAAGTACCGGAACCGGGATTCCCTGATGTGCGAGGGGTAGCCCACGCGCCGCATCTCATTGATGCGCATGACGCCGCCGTTGTCGAGCTCGAAGAGGGCGCTGGCGTTCGAGAAGTCGTTGTCGAACTGGCTGATCTCCTTGTCGAAGACTCCGTCGTCGCGGTCGTCTCGGACTCCGATGCAGCTGACACTCACCGCATGGCCTTGGACGGCGCCCAGCACCCCACCGACCGAGTGAGTGGGGTAGAGCATCGGCGGGTAGCTGGCGGTCTTCTTCCACTCGGCGCCGCCGCTGTACTGGTAGGCGGAGTAGAAGCCGAGGTCCATGTCGTGGACGTAGTCGCCCTCGGCATAGAAGATGCGGCCGAAAGCTCCCTCGGCGACCTTCTTCCTCGCGAAGACGGTGGCCGGGTTGTAGTGGCTGGTCTCGCCCATCATGTAGGTCAGGCCGGTCTCGCGTACCGCCTCGATGATCGCCGAGATCTCCTCCTGGGAGATGGCCATCGGGACAGCCGAGTACACATGCTTGCCGGCACGAAGCGCCTGGACGACGAGCGGCCCGTGCGTCCAGCGCTGGGTGAAGAGTGCGATCGCATCGACGTCGGAGGCAAGAAGAGCTTCGAAGTCGGCAACCGTGCCGTCCAGATCTTCGCGATCGACGAGCTCCGTTGCCCGTTCGGGCAGCAGATCCGTCACGAAGACGGTGCTCACATCGGGGTGCACCTTGAACAGGGTGGCGAACTGGGCGGCGAACTGCCCAGCTCCCACCACTCCGATGGAAATCATGTGAAGCCTTTCAGGGAGCAATGCTCATGGGCTCTTCGTCGCAAACTGGAGAGCTGAGCGTCGGTGTGATCGCGAAGTAGAGTCATCCTGACACGCAAATCTACTCGTGACAACTCGCAGACATCCCCGGCTTTGCTGGGGGGCTGCCAGTGATTCTCAGCACGACGCAACACGCGTAGACTTTTGCGGAGCGAACCGAAACGGTCAGGTGTGCCCGTAGACGATGTACCCCTAGGGGGTATATGTTAGCCTCATGAACGCTGCCACCAGCGAATCCCTCATCCCGCAGAGCACCCTCCCCGAAGACGCCGTCTCCGCGGTGCTCGGCCTCGTCGTCGTCTCGGCGGTGTACGCCGATGGCCGGGCGCACATCATGGGCCTTCCCGACTCGTTCTTCACACCGTGGCACGCGTTCCTCTACGGCGGACTCGCGCTCCTCGTGCTCTGGCTTGCGGTCATGAGCCTCCGTGCCTCGCGGCGCTCGGGCTCGCCGCGAATCGTCGTGATTCCCGCCGGCTACGGGTTCGCGACGGTCGGTGCCGCGCTCTTCGCCATCGGCGGCGTCGCAGACATGATCTGGCACGTGATCTTCGGTGTCGAGTTCGGGATCGATGCCCTGCTCAGCCCCTCGCACCTGTTGCTGTTCGTCGGCGGCTCGCTGCTGCTGAGCGGCCCGTTCCTCGCGTTCCGCCGAGGCGAGACCGCGCCACTTGCGGCTCGCATCCCAGCGCTCCTCGCCGTGGTGGGCATCACCGGTGTGGCCGCGTTCGCGCTCACCTTCCTCTCGGCCTTCGTCACCGACGCTCCCACCATTCCCCTGTCGCACGCGCCCGAGGGAACCGAGCAGCACGTCGTGTCCGAGGGCCTGGCCTCCGCCGGCCTCGGGAGCTTCATCCTCACCTCCCTGGTGCTCGTGATCCCCGCGATCTCCCTGCTTCGCACCCGAGCCTGGTTCCCGGGCGCACTCACCGTGCTCGTGACTGCGATTGCGGGAATGGCGTCGGTGCTCACCGGCTTCCAGACGCTGGGGTCGTCCGTCGTCGCCGCCTTCGTCTCCGCCGTTGTGCTCGATCTCGTCGTGGTGGGATTCCGGCAACGGGCGAGCGAGCGGGCCATGGAGCTGATCGTGGCATCCGCTCTGCCGCTGCTCGTCTGGACCGGTCAGCTCATCGCGATCGCAGCCCGTCTCGGGCTCGACTGGTCGCCGGCGATGAGCTCGGGCGTCGTACTCATGTCGGCGCTCGTCAGCTTCGCCGTCGTGCTGACGGTCGGTGGCCGGAGCTTCCGGACGACGAGCACCCAGACTGACGTCACCGAGTCGGCGCCCGCCCCGCCGGCGCGGTGAACGCCAAGTAGGTACCGAACCGCAGGACCTTCGACTCGAGAGGAACCCGAGTTCGAGACGGAGCCGACGGGATTCTGATGTCGTCGAGGTAGGGCCCACCGCGGCATCCGCTCGACGACCGCGTCACGCAGACAGCGCTCTTCAGTCGTCACGCGATCACTGAGCTGAGGAGCAGGCTCGTCTCGCTGTTCTGCACGCCGTGAATCGACCGGATCGCGCCGAGCACTCGATCGAAATTGCCGAGGCTGTCGGTCTGGATCTCGGCCACGAGATCCCAGCTCCCGTTCGTGGTGTGCAGCGAGCGAATCTCGGGGATGCCCCGAAGATGCCGGATCACGTCGGTCGTGGTTCGCCCCTCGACCTCGATGAGCGCGATCGCCCGCACCGAGTCGAGGTCGTCCTGCTCACGGATCACCGCGGAGAACCCCACGATGACACCCGAGGCGATGAGTCGATCGATCCGGCTGTTGACGGTTGCCCGGGTCACGTCGAGTTTGCGGGCGAGGCTGGCGACCGGCTCTCGGCCGTTGGCCCGCAAGGCCGCCAGGAGATTTCGGTCAAGGTCGTCGAGCGGGAGAGCCATGCTCAGACCGTATAACAACCGATGCATTTCTGCGCACTCGACTGGGCGAAATGACGCATTCAGCGCATTGCCGCTGCATATCGCACACTCGTACGGTGAGAGCAACGAGGAGAGGAGGCGTGTCGTTGTCCGTTCAGGCGCCGAGCGCGGTCGTGCTCATCCGCCCGCACCGATTCAGGCCGAATCCCGAGACGGCCGTCGACAACGCCTTTCAGTCGCTCGACCCCGGCCGCAGCGACGAGGAGATCGCCCAGGCCGCCTACGACGAGGTGACCGCCGTGGCGGCGGCACTCGAGAGCGCCGGCGTCGGCGTGCATCTCTTCGAGGATCCCGACGGCGGTCGCCCCGACAGCGTGTTCCCGAACAACTGGTTCTCGACCCACCCCGACGGTCGCGTCGCGACGTATCCGATGTTCACCCCGAATCGCCGAGCCGAGCGACGCTGGGATGTGATCGAGTTCCTCGAGCGCGAGTACGTCGTCAGCGAGGTGGTGGACTATTCGGGGCTCGAACGCGACGGCATCTTCCTCGAGGGCACCGGGGCGATGGTGCTCGACCACGTCAACCGGGTCGCCTACGTGGCGCGATCGCACCGGGCCGACCCGGCCGCACTCGAACGGTTCTGCGCGGACTTCGAGTATCAGCCGATGCTGTTCGACGCGATCGACGAGCACGGCGTGCCGGTCTATCACACGAACGTGATGATGGCCGTCGCCACTGACTTCGCACTGGTCGGACTCGACCTGATCACGCCCGCAGAGCGCCGGGACGAGGTCGCGACTCGCTTGGCCGAATCCGGCAAGGAGGTCGTCGCGCTCAGCGGGAGCCAGGTGCACGAGTTCGCCGGCAACGCGATCGAGCTTCGTGGTTCGCGAGGGCGGATCCTCGCGATGTCCCGCAGGGCGCAGGCGAGCCTCACCACTGCCCAGCGCGAGATCATCGAGCGGAGCTGTCGCATCCTCGCCGTCGACGTCGAGACGATCGAACTCGCCGGCGGCTCCATCCGCTGCATGATCGCGGGCATCCACCTCGACCGGCGGCCGAGATCGCTGCGCCGCATGGACGAGGACTCCCCCCGCGGCTGGTGAGACCGACTGGCGTCGCACCGGGCGGGTGGTTTCGATATGCATGGGCGTCGCCCGGCGCTACTCGACCACCGGGGCTCGCTGCGCAGCTTCGAGCGCCACCATCGCCGCGAGCACCGCCACCACGATCACCAGCGCCCACACGGCAGGCACCGCGGCCAGCACGGGAACGGATGCCGCGAGCACGAGCGCCGCGACGAGCCGGATCCCGGGCCACGGCAGGTCGACCAGGCGGCCGAACAACGCGGTCGCGGACGCAAAGAGGGCGAGACCCGCGGCGAGCGCCGAGGCGCCGAACCAACCGAGGGGTTCGGGCGCGCCGATGTGTGTCATCGCCTCCTCCACGCCCAGTGCTGCGAGAATCACGCCCGCCACGATGACCACGTGCACGTACGTGTACGCGTCGCGAGCGAGCACCACTCGCGCGGCACCGCTCCGGCGCTCGAGGGCAAGTTCCCCGGCCGCCGAGGCGCGAGCGAAGTACGCCCACCAGAGCAGAATCGAGAGCGTTACGGCGAGGGCCACTCCGATGGTGATCGGGCCGTCGATCGGCTCACGTGCGACGCCCACGCCGATCGCGACGATCGACTCGCCGAGCGCGAGGATGACGATGAGTCCGTGCCGTTCCGCCCAGTGCACCGGCGAGTGCAGGCGCCAGCCACCGCCGCCGCGGGAGCTCGCATACGTGAGGGCGGCGTAGTACAGGAATGCGCCGAGCCAGATCCACGTCTGCGCCGGTCCTCCGACGACGGCGCCGACGATGAGGGCCGCCGTCGCGGGCGCCATCGCGACAGCTTGTGTCAGCAGCACCTGCCGACGCAGGGCCGCGTCATCGCCGGCCGCCACCATGTACAAGGTCGTGTGGATGACACGCACGAGCGCATAGGCGAGTGCGAGCACGAGCGGAGCGTGCCATCCTCCCGGAAGGTCATGGAACGCCTCGGGAATCGTCAGCGCCGTGACGAACACCGCGATCATCGCGATGCTCATGCCCACCTGCATGACCCCCTGGTCGGCTGGCGCCTGGTTCGAGAGCCAGCCGTACGACTCCCAGGTCCACCAGAGGAGGCCGAGCAGGATGAGTGCTTGGAGAATGCCGAGCCCCGAGTGCGTCTCGGCCATGAGCCGGCTCAGCTGGGTGAACGCGAACACGTAGACCAGATCGAAGAACAACTCGAACGTCGTGACCCGGTTCGGGGCACTCGCGATGCGTAACCGCGCGGATCGCGTGCGGGAGTGTTCGTCGTGCTCGGCGCTCATGCGATCAGCTTGCACGACGACGAGCCCGGAGCGATACGGACGGCGATCGAGTTCGCCAGGAGCGATCGCGCGGCCGCGCGCGGCCTCTGAAGATCCACACGCGAGAACGGACCCCCGCCAGTCGGCGAGGGTCCGTTCTCGAGTGATTCGGCCGCGGGTCAGTGACCCTGCACTCCTGCTCCGGCGTCGACGCCGGCGTCTCCGTCGAGGTCGACAGCTCCGCCCACCTCGTCGGCGATGTCACCGGCGCCTTCGACGGCCTCGAGGCCCGTCTGTCCGACCTCTTCGGCCGTCTCAAGCCCGGCCTGGGCCTTCTCGGTGGCCGTTTCAAGGCCGGCCTGGGCCTTGTCGGTGGCGGACTCAAGGCCGGCCTTGACCTTGTCCGTGGCGTTCTCCAGCGCAGCCTCGCGCTTCACCTCGGCCTTCAGCTGAGCCTCTTCGGACGTCGTGATGCCGAACTCGCTGTTCTCGATACCGGCGTCGCTCACGTGCTCGCCGCCCGGGTGCACCCCGGTGACCTGCTCGAAGACCACTTGGGCGTCGGTCGGCAACACGCCGGTTGCGCCGGCCGCGCCGACGCCGGTGATGCCCACTGCCGCCGCGGCGCCCGCGCCGATCGCGATCTTCGCTGCCAGGCCGAGGCCGACAAATCCACTCAAAGACACTCTTCTTCTCCTTGTTCTCGGTGCCGACGCCAGAGGCGCCATCACCGATGTCGATGGGGTCATTCCGTCTGCAGAAGCCGAGATCCTCTGCGCTCTCTCGAGGTCGAGGCGAAGCGCCAACTCAGCCGACGGCTGAGGGGGCGATCCGAAAGAGGCCTGCCGGAACATCGAAACGGCGTCTGCCACAGCGGCGAGGTCGCGGCGTGCTTCGGGGGTCTCCCCGCGCAGCACGGCCGAAGCCTCGTCGTCTGTGATCCGGTGGTCTCTCATCTCACTCCCTGCTATCGCCGGATGCCGCCGCAGGGGTACGCCCTGCGGAGAACTTTTTTCGAAGTGTCTGGAGCGCGCGTCGCTGCAGTGCCTTCACCGCGCCGGGCCGCTTGCCGAGGATCTCGGCGACCTGCTCGACGGTGAGGTCGGCGACGATGCGCAACACCATGACGTTCCGCTGGTCGGGCGGGAGCCCGTCGAGCACGGCGCGGGCCGAGGCATCCGTGAGATTCCCGATCGCCTCGTGCTCGGCACTCGGGCTTCGACGCGCATCGAGCTCGTCGCTCCACTCCACGTGATGGCCTCGCTTCGACCGTTTGCGCAGCTCGTCGACGAGTCGCCGGTACGCGATCGTGAACACGAACGTGCGGAACTCCGCCTCGCCGCCGCGGAAGCGGTCGAGCTGGTCGAAGACGGCAAGGAACACCTCGCTCGTCAGGTCTTCGGGTTCGTACGACCCGCGAGCCCTCAGGAAAGCGGTGACCGCCGGGGCATGGTCGACCCACAGGTTCGTGCACGCCCACGACGCACCCGACTGCGCCGCAAGGAGCACGGCGGGGAAGGCGTCTGCGTTGATACCCCTGCCGGGAGCCGAACGTGATGAGGGGATCCGGCGGAGGTTTGAGCGGGGGAGGGCGCCCTCGAAGTCAGCCATGACCAGAGAGCATAGGACAGCGATCCTTCACGCGATCCGATCATCCACAAGGCAATCGAGACCCGCCAGGCCTATGCCGGCACCGGAATATGAATCCGTATCCCTCATCAGGACTCCCGCAAAGCGAACCGCCGTGATCCACCTGACGCTGAACCTCACGGCCACCGTGCTGTTCGCCGTGAACTACTTCGTGCGCGCGGCATCCGACCACGACGAGGTGAGCGTCGTCGGCCTGGTGCTCAGCATCATCGGGCTTGCCATCATCGGCGTCTCAGGATGGCTCGGCGGCAAGCTCGCCTACCGGTACGGCGTTCGCGTGGCTGAGGAGAGCACGCAAGCGGAGGGCTTCCGCTGAGCCTGCCCGCTCGTTCGACCGATCCGCGTCGCTGACGGGCTCACCCGCGGCGGGATCTGTTCGAGCTGCGGGATCTCGTCGAGGTCGAAGTACACGGGGATGCCGCGCCGCCGGGCGATCGCGACATCCGTGTCGGCGCCGCTCGACTCCCCCGGCAGTCGCAGCACGGCGTCGCAATGCTCGAGCAAGCGCGCGGCCGTCTCGTACATGACGTCGCCGCCTTCGTCGGCCTGGGCAGCCTCTGCAACACCGCGGAGCACGGGCAGCGCGACCCACTCGCCGATCATCGGCACGTGCCCTCGGCGAAAGATCGGCCAGGCGGCCTCCTCGAGTCGTGCCAGGTTGCGGGCGATGGCATCGGGGTCGCCGTTCGTTCCCGAACGGTAGGGGCCGGCGATGAGGATGAGCAGTGGAGTTTCCATGTCGGGTAGCGTAGCGTTAACCGTGCACAATCGTGCAACACCAAGAAGGAGTGCGGATGCTGAGTGCGCAACGTCGAGACCATCTGCTCGCGATCCTCGCGGCCGATGGGCGCATCGTCGCGAAAGACGTGGCGACCGCACTCGGCATCTCGGAGGACAGCATCCGCCGCGACCTGCGCGCCCTCGCCGAGGCCGGGCTGTGCCAGCGCGTGTACGGCGGGGCGCTGCCGGTCTCGGCCGCGATCCGGCCCTACAGTGATCGGCTCTCGCTCGCCACCGAGAGCAAGGAGCGGGTCGCGCGCGCGGCCCTGCAGCTCATCCGCCCGGGCACGAGTGCGATCCTCGACGCCGGCACGACGACCCTCGCGATGGCGAGGCTGCTGCCCACCGACCTCGAGGCCACCGTCATCACGCCGAGCCCCACCGTGGCGATCGCGCTGGCGGAGCATCCGCTCGTCGATATCGTGCTGATCGGCGGCCGGCTCTCGCGGCACTCGATGGTGACGAGCGGGCCGCTCGCAGACGAGGCGATCCGGCGCATCAGGGCCGACATCTGCTTCCTGGGCGTGACCGGTGTGCATCCCGACGCCGGGCTCACGACCGGCGACCTCGATGATGCCGCCACCAAGCGCGCCCTCGCCGCCCAGGCATCCGAGGCCTACATCCTGGCGAGCGCCGAGAAGCTCGGGGTCGCATCGGCTTTCCCGGTGCTCGAGTTCGAGGAGACGGCGGGCATCATCGTCGACCCCGACGCCCAGCTCGATCCGGCACTCGCCAGTGCCCTGCGCGACCGTGGAGCCCAGGTGATCTGATCGGGAACGCCGCGGCTCTGCGGCCGGCGCTCAGGTGCCCTCCCGAATGCCGTAGCGCAAGAAGACGAACCCATTGTCGAACGGTCGCTCCTCGATCCGCTCGAGTCGCACGTGCACACCGTCGGGCAGGAATCGCGTGCCTCCACCGACGAAGACCGGGCTCAGGAACATCCGGAACTCGTCGACGAGTCCAGCCCGGATCGCGTGCGCCGCGAGGCTCGGGCCCGCGATCGAGAGATCGCGTTCCGATACATCCTTCATCCGCTGCAGCGCCTCGGGGTCGAACTGCCGTTCGAGGCGGGTGCGCGCTGTGGTCACCTGCTCGAGCGTCGACGAGTAGACGATCTTGTCGGCGGCTTTCCACATCGCCGTGTACTCGCGCTCGACCTCGGCCTGCTCGGGCTGTTCGTCGGCGGTCTCCCAGTAGCGCATCACCTCGTACATGCGGCGCCCGTACAGGTAGGTGCCGACCGGCCGCTCGAGCTCGTTGACATACGTGTGCACCTCCTCGTCGGGTGCAGCCCAGCTGAAGTCTCCGTGCTCGTCGGCGATGTATCCGTCGAGCGACATGATGCCGCTGCAGATCAGCTTTCCCATGACTCGCCTCCTTCGTTCCTGTGCGGATCAGCCTCCGGCCGGCGCCGCTTCCGTCTCGCGCGGGCACTTCGCGAGCGCGCGCATGTTCTCGGTGGCCTGCTCGATCGACCACGGCAGCTCGACGAGGGGGCGTTCACGCTCACCCTGCGCTTCGGCCTTGGACGCGATCGATGCGAGGGCGAACGCGACCTCGCGCACGAAGTCGGCGCCCGACGTCGAGTTGTTGAGCGCGACGACGACGGTGAGTCCGCTAGCGGGGTCGGTGAATCCGGCCGTCAGGGCTCCGGCGGTCTCGCCGGCGGTGCCGCGCATCGAACCGTACTGGGCGCCGCCGAGGCCCCATGCCTGCCACGCGGGCGTATCGCCGCCCATCGGAGTCGGGCTCCATTGCCGGCGCACGGTGCCCTCGTCGAGCAGCACTCCCGTCGCGAACGCCTCGCTGAGCTTTCGCATGTCTTCGAGGTTCGAGACTGCGCCCGCCGCGACACCGCCCATCGAGCTCGATTGCGATGAATCGTCGAGGAGCACGGCGCAGTCGACGGTGCCGTCCTGCGCGATCGACGCCGAGTACGCACCGAGCAGGCCGTCGTGATCGGTGTCATTGGGCGCGGGGATGCCGGTGCTCTCAAGTCCGAGCGGGTCGAAGACGTACTGCTTCGCGAGGTCGGCCCACGAGCGGTTGGTCGCTCGTTCGAGCGCCATGCCGAGCAAAAGGATGCCGGAACGCGACTGCGACCATTGCTCGCCGGGCGGGCCCACGCGGCTCATCGCGAGCGCGTTCGACAGGAGCTCGTTCGACGGCCACACGCGTTCGGGGTTCGCCACGAAATGGCTGCGGAGCGGCGGGTAGTAGTCGGCGATGCCCGACGTGTGCCGGCAGAGCTGTTCGAGGTTGATGCCGTCGAGGTCGGGTATCCACTCGACGTAGTCGCCCACCTCGTCGTCGAGCGCCACCTTGCCGGCGTCGACGAGCCGCAGCAGGATGGTGCAGGTGATCTCGGTCGTGAGCGTGCCGATGCGGAACCGGGTTTCGGATGCCACGGCAGGCGCGCCCTCGGTGAACTCCAGCGCACCCGACGCACCAGACCATTCGCCCGCCCACGGTGCCCAGACCCCTGCGACGCCGCCGCTCGACCCGCTGAGCGCGACGGCCTCGTCGAGCACCGCCTCGAGGCTGCTGCTCACCTCGTCGCCGAATGCGGCGTCGACCTGGTCGAACCGCGCCCCGGGGTCTGCGGCTCCTCCGGTGCATCCGGAGAACACCAATGTCGTGGCAATGACGGCGGCGAATGCGCTTCGTCGCCGCCTCTTCCCCAGGCGGTCAGCCACCGAGCCCCCTAGCTGCGTGTCCGACTCGATTCTATCCCGCGAAGCCCGGATCGGATGGCGCGTGCGAGTGCTGATCTTTCAGCGCCTCGCTTCCACAAGACCGGTGGTTCACGGACACGGCGGCGCGAAGAGCTGGCCGAGCAGTCCGTCGGGCTCCTCGCAGTCCTCCGCCGGGCCGGGAGGCGTGGAATCTTCGGTCGGGTTCGTCGGAGCCGGGGCGGTGTCGGGCTCCGGTGGCTCGGTGGCTCCCGGTTCGGCCGGCGGTGCGACGGGCGCGTCGGTCACCGGAGCCGCCGGTGGCGCTTCGGGCCGCGGTGCCGGACTCGTCGGGCTGATCGATGGCGTCGGCCCCGGACTCGCGACGATCGGCGCAGAGCTGCCCGGCGCCGCCGGGTCGAACGGCGTCGGGCGGTCGGTGTCGGCGACGGTCGCGACCTCACCCACGGGCCGCGGTGCGCTCGCGAAGGGGTTGAGCGCGAGCGCGCCACCGATCAACGCGACGGTCACCACCGACGTGGCGATCAGCACGTGCACACGGCGTTCGAAGAGCCACGCGGCCGCGGCGGAGATGCGCGGTTCGACGGATGCCGCGACCGGGGCCGCGACCGGAGCCGCGACTGCAGCGCGGCGCGCTCGCCGACCTCCTGCAACCACCGGGGCGGCCGTCGGGGCGGTCGGGGCCACCGTCGGGTCTGCCGTCGGTGCAGCGTGACGACCGCGGGCTCGACGCATCGGCTCGTGGCGCTGCTCCCCGTAGGACACGTGCTCACCTCACCTCGTCGTCGCTGCACCAACCCCGTTCGGGGGGTACGGCATCCTACGAGAATACGCAGCGGCGTCGCCCGACTCCATCCCCGCACGCGCCCATCCCCGCACGGACCGAGATTCCCGCCGGACGAGGCCGACGCAGTAGGGGACTCGCCCTAGGCCCCCGCGCTGGGCAGCTCGGCTGCCGCGCCGATCTCCCGCGTCGCTCCCGCCATGAACCGCTCGACGTTGCGGTCGACGATGATGTCGCTCGGGCGCAGCGGCCGCGAGAGGTAGAGGCCGTCGAGTGATGTGAGGCGGCTGAGGGCGACGTAGGTCTGGCCGGGGCTGAATACGCGCTGCCCGAGATCGACGATCGCCGTGTCGTAGCTGGCGCCCTGCGACTTGTGGATCGTGACCGCCCACGCGAGCCGCAGCGGGAATTGCGTGAACTCGGCGACGACCTGTCGCTCGAGCTTCTTGCGAGTGGGGTCCCAGGTGTACTTGAACTTCTCCCACGTGACCTGTTCGACCTCGTGCTCGTCGCCGTCGATCTCGACGCGCACCGCGCGCCTGAGGTGCGTCACGGTGCCGATGGTTCCGTTCACCCAGCGCTGACCGTCGGGACCGATGGCGTTGTCGTTGCGAAGGAACATCACCTGCGCGCCGATCTTCAGCTCGAGCCGTTCGTCGGCGGGGAACGCCCTGCCGCCGAAGTCGCCGGTCACGTCGGCCGCGTTGGCCTGCGAGGTGCCGGGCAGCCGATGCAACTGGGTCGCATTGATGCGGTTCACCGTGTCGTTGCGAGTGGCGAGCGTGATGGCGCCGTGCTCGGGCAGCGGCCGCCGCGCGCCGATGCTGTTCAGCACGCCTGCGATCTCGGCGGTCACCATGCCGTGTCGCACCGCGTTCAGCATGAGCTTGAACTCGTCGTCGTGCTGGCGGTGGATCTCGCCGAGTTCGAAGATCCTCAGGTCGGCCTCGCGCCAGACCTTTGCGTCGAAGAACCACATCGACTCGTAGGTGTCGGCGAAGTAGGCGCGCTCATCGCCGTCGCCCGGCACCGGCGCGAGTTGGTAGGGGTCGCCGAAGAGCACGACCTGGACACCGCCGAACGGCTCATGCGGGCGCTGCCTCGCTTGGCGCAGCGAGCGGTCCATCGCGTCCATCAGGTCGGCGTTCACCATCGACACCTCGTCGATGACGAGCGTGTCCATCGCGTTCAGGATCTTGCGCACGGCGTCGTTCTGATCGATGTCGTGATCGGCGATCACCCCGATCGGCAGCCGGAACAGCGAGTGGATGGTCTGCCCGCCGACATTGAGCGCGGCGACGCCCGTGGGCGCGCAGATGACGATCTGCTTGCTCGTGTTCCAGTTCAAGTGATTGAGCAGCGTCGACTTGCCGGTGCCGGCGCGCCCGGTGACGAACACGTGCTCGCGGGTGCCCTCGATGGCCTGGAACACCGCGGCCTGTTCGCGGGAGAGGGTCACGTTCTGCACGACGGTTCTTTCCGAGGGGGCTGGCGGATGCCGCGAGCCGGCGCCGCGCGGCGAGCACGCCCGTGCGCGGGCGCGCTCCCACTGTAACCCCGCACCGGCCTGCGTTCCCCGGGGCTGGGGATAGCGCGGGCTCGCGCTGCGACCCAACATAGACTGTGCGGGTGGGGAGCTCTCGCGTGCGTGTCGGTCGGGTGTCGCCGCTGGCCGTCGCCGCATGGGCGGGGCTCGCGGTGCTCCTCGTCGGCGCCTTCCTCGCGGCCCTCGGCGGCTTGAACCAGACGATCTACGGCGCCTCGAGCTTCGTCGACCGCTATCTCGAGGCGATCGCCGACGACGACATCGCGACCGCGTCGACCACTCCCGGGGTCGCTCTCGACGCCGCGGAGCTCGAGGAGCTCGGCCTGCCCGCGAACATCTCCACCGCGATGCTCCGCTCGGGGGTCGTCGAAGCCGGCCCCGAAGACGTTCGCATCGTGAAAGACGAGACGCTCGCCGATGGCTCCCACTCGGTCACGGCGAGCTACCGCCTCGAGGCCGCGATCATCGAGTCCACCTTCGACGTGCGACCGATCGATCCGCTCTACGGGTTCCTCAATCGGTGGGAGTTCGCGGTCAGCCCGCTCGCCGTCATCGACGTGACCGCCGCGCACAACCCGCTCTTCACCGTCGGCTCGCTGTCGCTCGACACGCGGGCGGCGAAGTCCGGCGAGGAGCTCACCGCGTTCACGCAGATCACCTCCTACCTCGCGATGGCACCTGCGGTGTACGAGTTCCACTACGACTCGACCTTGCTCGACGCCCCGCACGTCGCGGTGCAAGCCGAGGCGTCGGCACGCACGTCGGTCATCGTCGATGCCCAGCCGACCGCCGAGTTCGTCGATCGCGTGCAGGTCAAGGTCGACGAGTTCCTCCAGACGTGCGCCCAGCAGCCGGTGCTGCAGCCCACCGACTGCCCCTTCGGCATCGAGATCGACGACCGCGTCGTGAGCGAACCGAAGTGGAGCATGGTGTCCACACCCGTCGTGGTGCTCACGCCGGGCGAGTCGTCGTTCGAGATGCCGCCCACCGAGGGGGTCGCGCACATGACCGTCGACGTGCAGTCGCTCTTCGACGGCGATTTCTTCACCCTTGAAGAAGATCGGCCGTTCACGCTGGCGCTCACCGCAGTGATCAAGCCCGACGGCAATATCGCGATCCAGCTGAGGTGACTCCCGCTCGAGCCGTCAGTGGCGCAACCCGCTGAGTGTCAGGACTTCGAGCCAGCTGCGGCATCGGTCGGCGGGTTCACGACCTGCTCTCGTCGCGCTCGGCGATCGCTGCGAGCCGCGCGTTGTACGCCTCGAGTTCGGCGTCGCCCGTGCGGTCGGCGTGGCGGTCTCGGCGCCGGGATTCCTTCTCATCGCTTCGCGACCACTGCACCGCGACGGTGATCGCGAGTGCCACGGTCGGGATCTCGCCGATCGACCAGGCGATGCCGCCGCCGAGCTGCTGGTCGACGAGCGCGTCGGTGCCCCAACCCATCGCGCCGTACCAGTCGGCGAGCAGCAGGCCGGTGCCCGACATGATCGCGAGCCCGAAGAAGGCGTGGAAGGCCATCGTGCCGAGCAGCAGCACGAGCCGGAAGGCGTGCGGCAGCCGGTAGGGCACCGGGTCGATGCCGATGAGCGATTGCACGAAGAGGTAGCCCGTGATGAGGAAGTGCACGATCATCCACTCGTGGCCGATGTGGTCGATCATCGTCCAGCGGAAGAGCGGCGAGTAGTAGAACACCCAGAGCGAGCCGGCGAAGAGCAGCGCCGCGACGATCGGGTTCGCGATGAACCCCGCGAACCTGGAGTGCACGGCGAGCATGATCCACTCGCGACCACCACGGCTGCCGTCTTTCCTGGGGCGGATGGCGCGCGCCGCGAGGGTGATCGGCGCGCCCGGCACGAGCAGCACGGGCACCGCCATGGTGAGCACCATGTGCGCACCCATGTGCGCGGAGAAGAGGTACTGCTCGTACACGTTCACGCCGCCGCTCGTGATGTAGGCGAGCAGCAGCAGGCCGGCCACCCACAGCACCGTGCGGTAGATCGGCCAGCGGTCGCCGCGCTTGTCGAGCCGGCGCACAGCGGCGAGGTAGAAGAAGATGCCGAAGCCGCACGCGAGCAGCCAGATGAGGTCGGGGCTCCACTCGGTGAAGAACCGGGAGAAGTCGGGCCATGGGGGCAGCGGCTCGCCCGTGAGGATCTCGGCCGGTGTGCGGGCGAGGGAACCCGTTTGCTCCGGCACGGGGGTCGGAGTGCGGGCGAGGGCTGCGGCGACGCCCGACGCGAGCCCCATGAAGGCGAGCTCGGCGACCACGAGCAGCCAGAACGCCCCCTGTGGTCGAGTAGCCCTCGCAGCGCCCCCCGGTGGTCGAGTAGCCAGCGCAGCAGGCGTATCGAGGCCACCGAGGCCACCACCCCCCGCGGTCCCCACGATCCGCCCGATGAGGAATCGCCGCTGCGCCGCGCCGAACAGCCCGAGCGCGATGAGCGCCGTGAGCTTCACGAGCACGAGCGAACCATAAGGAGTGCCGAGCTCGTCCCACGTGCCGATTCGCAGCGCGGCATTCGCATACCCCGACAGTGCCACGACGATGAAGCAGATGAGGGCGGCGGTGGAGTAGCGCGAGAGCACCGCCGGCAGCCGGTCGAGGCCGAGCTCGCGGCGCAACAGCACGATCGTGACGAGCCCGCCCACCCAGACTGCCGCGAACACGAGGTGCAGCCCGAGCGCGGTGATCGCCTCGGAGTGTCCGGCCGCCCCGGCGGCGTGCCCCTGCTGCGCGAGCGGCACGAGGGAGGCCGCAGCGAGCACGGTGACGAACACGAGCGCGGTCTGGTTGCGCACCGCGAAGCACAGCACGGTCACGGCAGCCGCCACGAGCGTCGTGGTGAGCCAGGCCTGGCCGAGCTCGATGGTCGTCGCGAACTGGCCGAGCTTCTGCCCGAACGACTCGCTGAGGTCGAAGGGCACCGCGGTCACGACGAGGAAGGTGAAGAACCCCGTCGCCGCGCTCGCGACGGTGAGCAGGGCTGCGGATGCCGCGGCCACATCGAGCGCGAGATCGAACTCGCGTCGCTCGGGGGTGAGTGCCCACACCGCGAGCACGAGCGCGCCGAGCATGCCCGCCGCACCGAGGTTCACCAGCAGCTTCGCGACCGGCACCCCGAATCGCGCGATGGGGCCCGGATCTTGGATGAGGTACGGCTCCGCTCCCCCGCCGTAGGCGAGGGAGGCGAACGTCGCGAGAAGCGCGACGGCGAGGAGCACGGCAGGGCCGAGCACGCGTACGGAGCGGGGCACCGAACCAGCCTAGACGGCGCTACCGTGAGCGGCCCCGGTGCGCCCCGGAGACGACGAAGGGACGCTCGGCTCGCGCCGGCGCCCCTTCGGGAGTCTCGGATGCTACTTGGCAGCAGCCTTGAGCTTCGAGCCCGCCGAGATCTTGACCGAGTGACCGGCCGGGATCTCGATCGTGGCACCCGTCTGCGGGTTGCGACCGGTGCGAGCGGCACGCGAGGTGCGCTCGACAGCGAGCCAACCCGGGATCGAGACCTTGGTGTCGGATCCCACGGACTCGGCGAACGCCTCGAAGAGGCCGCCGAGCACGGCGTCGACGGTGGCCTGGCTCTGCCCGGTCGATGCAGCGACCTTCGCGACGAGCTCGGTCTTGTTGAGCGACTTGTCAGCCATTGAATGTCCTCCTCGGACCTTCGCTGTTCGGTACAGCAATTGTGAGTTCTCGGGAACGATCGTTCAACCGCCCCCGTGGCCGATCGGGCCGCCTTGAATGTAGCAGAGATCCGCGGAATCCCGCGGATTTCCGGATGCATCTCGCAGACTCGCTCCGGCGTGTCGCAGATGCCGGGCACCCGCACCGCGGCATCCGGGGCCCTCGGAGACAACGAAAGGGGCGCCCCTTGCGGGACGCCCCTCTCGGCACAGGCTGTGGCTTACCAGCTCGACTTGGTGATGCCGGGCAGCTCGCCGCGGTGGGCCATGTCACGGAAACGGACGCGCGAGACGCCGAACTTCGTGAGCATGCCACGGGGGCGTCCGTCGATGGCGTCACGCGAACGCAGACGCACCGGCGACGCGTCGCGGGGAAGCTTCTGCAGGCCACGACGAGCGGCCTCGCGGCTCTCGTCGGTGCCGTTCTCGTCGATGAGCGCCTTCTTCAGTTCGAGGCGCTTGGCCGCGTAACGGTCGACGATCACCTGGCGCTGGTTGTTGCGCGCGATCTTGCTCTTCTTGGCCATGTCTTAGCGCTCCTCTCGGAAGTCGACGTGCTTGCGCACTACGGGGTCGTACTTCTTGAGCACGAGACGGTCGGGGTTGTTGCGGCGGTTCTTCCGGGTCACGTAGGTGTACCCGGTGCCGGCCGTGGAACGGAGCTTGATGATGGGACGGATGTCCTGCTGCTTCGCCATCAGATCTTCTCCCCGCGGGCCAGGATGTCTTTCACGACGGACTCGATGCCACGAGCGTCGATCACCTTGATGCCCTTGGCGGACACCTTGAGGGTGACGTTACGTCGAAGCGACGGCACGTAATAGGTCTTCTTCTGCACGTTCGGGTCGAAGCGGCGCTTCGTCCGGCGGTGCGAGTGCGAGATGTTGTGTCCGAAGCCGGGAACGGCTCCGGTCACCTGGCACACTGCGGCCATAGTGGTTTCCTCCAATACCGAGGGGCGGATGCCCCTCCCAAGGTCTCTTGTCTGCTGACGATCCCGCACGAATGCCCGCGATCTCTCGCGAGGTTCGAAGGGGATTGTCGCGGTCTGGGCAGTGGAAGTGCCCAGCCAAAGAGGTAGCTTACCAGACAGCGGATGGTCGGCCGAAACGACCACTACAACGTCAACGAGTCGACATACTCGATCATGCCGACGTTGGGGGTTTCGCTCACGGTCGCTCCGCTCGAGGGCTCAGGGCCTCTCGAACGGACGGCCACGATTCCAGGACGGCGAGCGCTTCGGCGTGGCGCTCGGTCGCGAGCGCGGCGTCGTAGGAGCGGTCGAGCACGTCGTCGATCGCGACCCGCCGCCCCTGGGACGCGCTCTGCGTCGCCGCCTCGACCATGGCGAGGCTCATGATGTTGGCGTGCACGCGCCCCATCGGTTCTCGGCCGTGCCGGACGGCGGCGATGAACTCGCGGAGCGATCCCGCGATGTCCTTGCCGGGGTCTTCGCCGGGGTCGGCCTCCTCGTCGGGGTCGGTGCTCGGGTCATTCTCGCCGTCCCAGAGGACGGAGCCGCGTTCGGCCGAGATCCGCCAGGAACCGTTCCAGGAGGTCTCGTGGCCGGGGCTGCACCAGGAGCCGTTGTAGGTGAACCGGGCGCCGCCTTCCATCGCGAAGACCGCGTTCGCGGCCGCGTCGCCCGCGTACCAGCTCCAGCCCGGGTTGTACTCCTCGCAGGAGACGGAGACAGGGTCCGCGTCGAGCAGGAACCGGGCCATATCGAACTGGTGGATGGCCATGTCGAGCAGGAGCGGGCTGGCCATCTCGTCGCGAAAGCCGCCGAAGCGGGGCGACCGGAAGAAGTCGACCGCGACGATCCCGACGGCGCCGAGCCCGGCGAGCTGACGCTTGGCCTGGTGCAGCGCCGGGTGGTAGCGGCGGGACTGGCTGACCATGAACAGCTGCCCGGTGTGCTCGGCCGTCGCGGCGAGCGAGAGGCCTTCTGCCACGGTGGCGGCGACCGGCTTCTCCCCGATCACGGGGAAGCCCGCCTGCAGGGCCGCGATCGTGACCGGGTGGTGCGCTTCTGGAATGGTGGCGTTCACGATGGCGTCCGCGCCGACGCGCTGCGCGAGTTCAACCGCGTCGGTGCCCACCGCGAGGCCGGGGATGCCGGTGTCGGCGGCGGCGGATTCGGCCGCTTCGACGTAGAGGT
This sequence comes from Agromyces sp. ISL-38, assembly GCF_018613935.1. GTDB lineage: Bacteria > Actinomycetota > Actinomycetes > Actinomycetales > Microbacteriaceae > Agromyces. The sequence continues at coordinate 252,168 of NZ_JAGGPF010000001.1, forward strand.
CGGCCATCCCGACGAGTTCGGCATCGGGGCTGGCTTTGATGGTACGGGCCCAGGCCCGTCCCATGCCGCCCGCGCCGACCACAATGAGGCGAAGGGGCCCTTCGGATTCGATGGTTCGGAAGCTCATCGCTCGAACGCTCCCCGGTAGCCCTGGCCGTTGAAGAAGTCGTCGGTCTCGTAGCGCAGCAGAGTCGGTGTCTCGCGCTCGCGGTCGGGCCGGGCCCATTCGATGCCGTTGGCGATCACGTGGTTCACGTCCGGGTGGTGGTAGACCGGGAAGTCCTGGTCGCCGGGGCTGAAGTAGAAGATGCGGCCGAAACCGCGGCGGTAGGTCATGCCGCTGCGGAAGACCTCGCCGCCGGTGAAGCCGCTGATGAAGATGAGCTCGTCCGGGGTGGGCACGTCGAAGTACTCGCCGTACATCTCCTGCTCGGGGATGACGATCGGGTTCGGGATGCCGCGGGCGATCGGGTGCTGCGGGTTCACCGTCCACACCAGTTCGCGGTCGTGCTCGCTGCGCCAGCGCAGCGTGCAGGTGGTGCCCATGAGCTTCATGAAGATCTTGGACCAGTGCCCGGAGTGGAGAACGACGAGGCCCATTCCGGCGAGGACGTGCCGGTGGACGCGCTCGACGATCTCGTCGGCGACCTCGCCGTGGGCCGCGTGGCCCCACCAGACGAGGACGTCGGTCTCGTCCAGCACATCGGAGGTCAGCCCGTGCTCGGGCTCGTCGAGGGTGTGGGTGGTGATGCTCGCCTTGTGGCCGAGCCATTCACGGACGCCGTCGGCGATGGCGCCGTGCATGCCGTCGGGGTAGCGCTCGGCCACGGACGGCTCGACCTGCTCGTGCCGATTCTCGCCCCATACGACGACTCGGATCGGTTGGTTGGCCATGTGGACCTTCTCCTCTTCTGGGTGTTGGTGCTCTGTGAGCTGAAAATTCCTTGGGTGAAGATCGGTCACGCCGTCGGGTCAGTGCTGGAGCGGGTGACGAGGGTGGGCGGCAGCAGGAGGTGCTCGGGTTCCTCGGGCGGTTCGATGACGAGGCGCACCAGTGCCGAAGCGATGGCCGCCGACTGCTGGCGGACCGAGGTGATGCCGACCGTGCCGAAAGATGTCAGCGTCGTGTCGTCGTAGCCGGTGACGGCCACGTCCCGGCCCGGCGCGAGACCGCGGCGCTGCAGCGTGATGAGGGCGCCCGCCGCGAGGGGGTCCGAGACGCAGATGATCGCAGTCGGGGGCGAGGGGGCGTCGAGGAGGTCGGCGGCTGCGCGGACGCCGGAGGCGAGGTCGCCGTCGCATGGGACGATCCGGGTGTCGTCGAGCGATCCGCTGAGCCCCAGTCGCACGCAGGCCTCGCGGTAGCCGATCTCGCGCAGGGCCATGGTGACGTTGGCGGGGACGGCGCCCACGAACGCCAGCTCGCGGTGCCCGCGTTCGGCGACATGCTCGACGGCGAGCGCGATACCGAGTGCGGCGTCGCCTTCGGCCCAGCTCCACGGGGTCGCGAAGGCCTCGGCGGTCCTTCCGTAGGCCGCGAACGGAATGCCGCGCTCGCGCAGACCGACCGGGCGCGGGTCGGCCGACCACACGTTGGAGATGACGAAGCCCGCCACCGACTGTCCGAAGTAGAGGTCTTCGCACGCCGTCATGAGCGCCTCGGCGTCCCGCTCGGTGACGAGGGTGAGGTTCCGCTCGGCCGCTTGGCAGGCGGCGGCGAGGTCGTGGAGGAACGTGTCCATGTACTGGTTGCCCCCGGTGTCCTGGGCGGGGAGCACGTAGGCGATCTGGCGCGGCTGCGCGAGTCTGAGGCTGCGGGCGACCAGGTTGTTGCGGTAGCGCAGCTCGCGCATCGCGGCGTGGACCTTCCCGCGGGTCGCCTCGGAGACGACCTCCGGCCGGTTGATGACGTTCGAGACCGTCATCGTCGAGACGCCCGCGAGCTCGGCGACGTCGGACATGCTCGCCTTGCGCCCCGCACGGGTCGATTCGCCGCTCATTCGCCGCCTCCCTTCGGCGCTCCGGGTCTGATGCCGCGGAGGATTTTAAGCATAAAAGTTGGCGGCGGTCAAGGCGACGGCCGCCTCATCCCGAGCTCGAGGAACAGATCGTGGGCATCTCCGCTGAGCGACGCGCGCACGGGCGATGCTGCTCGAAGTGGCATGACATCGGCGGGTGAGCGGATGCCGCGGCATCCGTTCACCCGCCGATGATCTGCGCTACAACGTCAACGAGTCGACGTACTCCCGGTTCTCGGAGATCCACTTCTCGACGGCGGGACCGTAGTCGTCGGTCTCGGTCTGGTTGAACATTGCGTTCTCGAGCGAGTAGAGCAGCTCGGAGTCCATCGTGAAGTCCGACAACCACTCGGAGAGCGTCGGGAAGCTCGTCTCGAAGTTCTTGCCGCCGAACGAGTGGATGCCCTCGGCATCGCCGAGCGTGCCCTCGGGGTCGGCGAGGTCCTTGAGCGCGAACGCGTCGTAGGCCCAGTGCGGGCGCCAGAGCGTCACGGCCACGTTCTCACCGGCATCCGTCGCCGCCGTCAGCTCGGCGAGCATCGCCGGCGTCGAGGAGGTGAGGTACTCCAGGTCGTCGAGACCGTAGGTCGGGATGACGCTGTCGGTGGTGACCCGGTTGAGGCCCGAACCCGGCTCGATGCCGATGAGGCGGTCGCCGAACTTGTCGGCGTTCGCCGCGAGTTCCTCGAGCGAGTCGATCGGGGCGTCCTCGTTCACCGCGATGGTGAGCTTGGCGTCCTCGTTCCAGGCGCCGAGGTCGACGAGGTCGTCGCCGAACTGCTCGATGTAGTCCTGGTGGGTGATCGGCAGCCACGTGTCGAGGGTCACGTCGTAGTCGCCGGTGCTGAGGCCCGAGTAGACGGGCGCGGGGTCGGCGTACTCGAGGGTGACGTCGTAGCCCTGCTCGGTGAGGATGGCCTTCCAGAGCTCGCTCGCGGCGACGCCCTCGTCCCATCCGTTGAACACGGCGATGGTGAGCTCGCTGCGATCGCCGTTCTTCAGCAGGTCGCCGCCGGCTGCGCCGGCGCCGCTCGCGCAGCCCGTGAGCGCGAGCGCTCCTGCTGCCCCGAGGGCGATGAGCCTCGTCAGTTGACGCGTTCTCATAGGTGTTCCTTTCCTCCCGCGTGCTGTGGCACGGGCGATGCGGAGTCGCGCGGTTCCGCGCGACGGGGATCGGTGGTGCCGATCCGGTTCGTGGGGTCGTCGGATACCCGGCGCGTCGGTTTCCGCCGCCGGGAGCCGAGCGCGCCGGTGAGGCGGTCGAGGATGATCGCGAGGATGACGACGGAGAGGCCGGCCTCGAAACCGAGCGCGATGTCGATGCGACCGAGCGAGGCGACGACCTCGCCGCCGAGACCACCCGCGCCGACCATGCCGGCGATGACGACCATCGAGAGCGAGAGCATGATGACCTGGTTGACGCCGGCCATGATGCTCGGCATCGCGAGCGGCAGCTGGATCTGGCGGAGGATGCGCGAGGGTGACGACCCGAAGGCGTGGCCGGCTTCGACCACTTCCTTGTCGACCCCGCGGATGCCGAGCTCGGTGAGGCGCACGCCGGGTGCCATCGCGAACACGATCGTCGCGACGATGCCCGGCACGACGCCGACCCGGAACAGGATGAGTGCGGGAATCAGGTAGACGAAGGCCGGCATCGTCTGCATGAAGTCGAGGATCGGCCGGATGATTCGCGACGCGAGCTCCGATCGCGCGGCGAGGATGCCGAGCGGCACGCTGACCGCCACGGCGATGAGGCTCGAGACGAGCACGAGGGCCAGGGTGTCCATCGAGTTGTCCCACTGGTCGACGCCGACGACGATGAGCAGTCCGAGCGTGCTGCCGGCGGCGAGCACCCAACCGCGGGCGAAGTAGCCGAGCGCGGCGATCGCGACGATGACGACCCAGAACGGTGGCGTCGAGAGCACGAGGTCGACGGTGTCGTAGAGTCCGGCGAAGACAATGCGGATCACGTCGAAGAGTCCGCCGAAGGCCTCCGTGACGAAGTCGATGGCGTCTTCGACGAGCTGGCCGAGGGGGAGACGGAAGTCGTTCATGCGAAGGCCCTCTCCCCTGCGACATCCGACTCGCCCAGCAGGGCGGTCTCGTGCAGCGTGGCGGTGATCGTCTCGACGGCGATGGTCGCCGGCGGCTCGATGACGGCGTGCTCGCCCGTCGCGGACGACACATTGCCGAGCGCGGCGAGCAGCGTGACGCGAGGCACGACGCCGATGAGCCGATGCTGGTCGTCGACGACGGCGAGCGGGAGCACGCTCTCGACGGCGCTCTCGAGCAGGTCGGAGAGATAGGTCTGACGGTCGACGAACGCGACGTCGTCGCGAATCACCGAGTCGAGTGAGCGGTCGCCGCGTTTCACGAGCCGCATCACGTCGCGGTCCTGCACGGCGCCGAGCAGGCGACGTCCCTGTCCGACGACGAACACCGACGAGGTCTGCAGGTCGCGCATCGTCCGTAGCGCGGTGCGCGGCCCGGCCGATGACGAGACGAGCGCGCGCGGTGCCTCCATGACGGATGCCGCGGTGAGCACTCGCGCGCGGTCGACGTCGTTCACGAACTGGGCGACGTAGTCGTCGGCGGGATCCGTGAGGATCTCGTCGGCGGTGCCGAGCTGCACGATGCGACCGTCGCGCATGACGGCGATGCGATCGCCGAGGAACATCGCCTCGTTGAGGTCGTGCGTGATGAAGACGATGGTCTTGCCGAACTCCTGCTGGAGTTCGACGAGCTGCTCCTGCATCTCGCGGCGGATGAGCGGATCGAGCGCCGAGAACGCCTCATCCATGAGCAGGATGTCGGTGTCGGAAGCGAGGGCGCGGGCGAGCCCGACGCGCTGCTGCATTCCGCCCGACAGCTCGGAGGGCATGCGCTCGCCCCAGCCGGCGAGGCCGACGCGATCGAGCACGCGCTCGGCGCGTTCGCGGCGCTCGGCCTCGGCGACGCCCTGGATCTCGAGTCCGTAGGCGGCGTTCTCGAGCACGCTGCGGTGCGGAAGCAGCGCGAAGTGCTGGAACACCATCGACACGTGGCTGCGGCGCAGCTGCCGGAGTCGCTTCGGCGAGATGCCCGTGAGCTCCTCCCCCATCACCGTCACGGTGCCACCGGTCGGCTCGATGAGTCCGTTGAGCATGCGGATGAGCGTCGACTTGCCGGAGCCCGAGAGCCCCATGACGACGAAGATCTCGCCGCGCTCGACGGTGAAGTCGGCGTCGACGACGGCCGGCGTGCCGAGCGGCGCGAGCTCGGCGGGGCTGGCGCCGGCGCGCAGGCGCTCGATCGCTTCGGCCTGCTTGCGGCCGAAGAACTTGCTGAGGTTGCGTGCCGCGATTGCGGGCGGTTCGGTCATATCGGTGCTCCGGGAGGCACGCCGGATGACACGCACGAAGACGTGCGCCATCATCGCTCGGTGGGGCGAGCTCATGGTTGACGACCGGGTTGACGGCGAATCGGAACCCGGACTCAAGCGCGGGACGAGGTGTCGTCTCCGGGCGAATCCAGGCTTCGTCACAGACGGCCATCGGGACCGTATGCCACGCCGCCGAACCATACGCTCACGGATTCCGAATTGGGAATTCGTGAGCGCGGACTGGGCGGTTGGGTCCTGCAGGACCGTGGACCACGGTAGCGACGATCCGAGCGCGACCCAAATGCTGCCCGGTGAAACCATGCGCGATCAGGAGTTCCGCCGCAGCGCTGCCTTACGCAACCACACGGACCGGCCTTCGAGATCCGTGAACACCTCGTCGGCATCCTGCGGCATCCGCTCGCTCGGCTACTCCCCCGCTGCGAGCAGCTTCGTGCAGTTGGCGCACAGGCCGAACACGTCGACGACATGGGCGGCGCCCGTGAAGCCGTGATCGGCGGCGACCTTCTGTGCCCAGGTCTCGACCTCGTCGGCGGCGATCTCGACGGTGAGTCCGCAGTTGCGGCAGATCAGGTGGTGGTGGTGGCCCGTCGTGCTGCACGCCCGGTAGAGCGACTCGCCATCGGGCGACTGCAGCGAATCTGCTTCGCCGTTGGCGGCGAGGTCGCCGAGCGCACGGTAGACGGTGGCGAGGCCGATCGGCGAGCCCGTCTGGTGCAGCGCCCCGTGGAGCGCCTGCGCGCTGATGAAGCCCTCGGTGTCGTCGAGCGCTTCGCGTACGGCTTCGCGTTGCCAGGTGTTTCTCTTCATGCGGTTCGTGCGTCCTCTACGGTCTCCACAGGTATGGCGACTCGGTTCAACGGTAGCCCGCGGAGCTTGGAGATTCCCAGTGCCAGGAGGAAGAACGCGGTGGCGGCGAGGGCGATCGCGGGACCGGCTGCGATCGCGAACGTGCGGGAGGCGAGCACTCCGAGCACGCCTGATGCCGCACCGATGATCGGAGCGGCGACCAGGATGCCTCGGAAGCCCGGCACGAGGAGTCGCGCGGCCGTGGCCGGGGCGGCGAGCAGGGCGATCGCGAGGATGGCGCCGACCGCCGGCAGCGAGCTCACCACCGAAGCGGCGATGAGGGCGAGCACGAGCACCTCGACGGGCCACTCACGGAACCCCGCAGCCCGGAATCCTGCCGGGTCGAAGGTCGAGAACGCGATCTCCTTGCCGAAAGCGGCCATGAGCGCGACGGCGACGACCGCCACGGATGCCGCAATCAGAATATCTCCATCGCTCACCGTGAGGATCGATCCGACGAGCAGCGACTCGGCACGCACCGGAAGTCCGGGGATCGCCGCTTGCAGGAGCGCCCCGGCAGCGAAGCCACCGGTCAGCACGATGCCGGCCGCGACCTGGGCGCCCTGCCGCCGCACCCGCGCGATGGCCGCCATCACGGCGACGAGCACGACGGATGCCACTGCCGCGCCGAGCGGCACGCTCACGCCGAGCGCGGCCGCAGCGACCGCGCCGGGATAGGTGGCGTGCGTCAGCGCCTGCGCGAAGAACGTGCGGCGACGCAGCACCACGAGAGCGCCCACGAATCCTGCCCCTGCACCGATCACGACCGCCGCGAAGAGCGCACGCTCGAAATAGCCCATCAGCGCGCCTTCCGGGAGGAGAGCAAGGGTGTGCTGAGGAGGTCCTCCATGCCCGCGTCGCCGCTGGCGTCGCGAGCCCTTCCGGCAGCCTGTCGCCGGCGCCCGGGCCGCGTGGCACGCCGGTCGAGGAGCAGACGCACGAGCAGCACGATCCCGTAGCCGATCACGAACACGCCCACGACGGTGCTCCCGGCCGGGAGATCGAAGCCGCCGCCGACCGAGATCGCATAGCCTGCCGCGAGGCCGAGCCATGCGGCGATGGCGGCGAAGGCCGCGGCAGTCGGGAACAGCCACCACATGCGCTCGGTGACCAGCCGGGCCACAGCGCCCGGGACGATCAGCAGCGCGAGCACGAGCAGCGTGCCGATCGTGCTCGCTGCCGCCACCACGACGAGTGCGACCGCGGCGTTCAGCACGAGATCGAGCACGAGCGACGAGTCGCCGGCGGCGCGGCTGCCGCGCGCATCGAACGCGCGGAAGAGCTGCTGCTTCAGGGTGACCGCGACGGCCGCGAGTGCGATGAGGCTCACCACGACGAGCGGCACGACCTCCGACGGCGGGATGGTGAGCACCCGTCCGAAGAGGAGCGCTTCGAGCTCGCCTGCGTAGTCGGAGCTGCGGGAGACCACGATGACGCCGACGCTGAACGTCGCCGTGAGCACGATGGCGATCGCCGCATCGGAGGTGATGCCAGCGCGATCGAGCCACGTGAGCGCGAGGGCGCCCCCGAGGGCTGCGATCGCGGCGCCCGGGATGAGGCCGGTGGTGCCGCCCACGGCCAACCCGATCGCAAGACCGGGGAAGACCGCGTGGGTGAGTCCGTCACTGATGAACTCGAGTCCGCGCAGGTTCACGAGCACCCCGACGACGCCGGCGACCACCGCGAGCACGAGCATGACGAGGAGGGCCCGCCCCATGAACGGGATCGCGAAGGAGCCGAAGAGCACGTCGACGAGGCTCATCGGTCACCACTCCCCCGGGGCATCCGCCATGTATGCAGCGTGCGGCATTCAGTGGCCCTCGTGGCCGGGCACCACGAGCGTGTGCTCGTCCATCTCGACTCCGACGCCGTCGAAGCACTCCTGCACATTGCCGAGCGTGAGCACCTCGTCGACGGGCCCGCTCGCCAGCTGGGTGCCGTTCACGAGCACCACGGTGTCGCAGACGAGCCGCGCGAGCTCGAGGTCGTGCGTCGACACGACCACTGCCACACCCCGGTGCTTGAGGGTGCGGATGGTGTCGATGAGTGCATCGCGGTTCGCCTGGTCGAGGCCGTTGAACGGCTCGTCGAGTAGCAGGAGTCGAGGTTCGGATGCCAGGGCGCGAGCGAGCAGGCCGCGCTGGCGTTGCCCGCCCGAGAGCTCACCGAAGCGATGCTTCGCGAGCGCGGCGAGGCCGACGGTCTGGATCGCCTCGCGAGCCGCCTGCCGATCGGCTCGGCCGGGCCAGCGCAGCAGCCCGAGCCCTCGGTACCTGCCCTGAATGACCACTTGCTCGAGACTGATCGGGAAGTCGGGATCGAGCTCGGCCGACTGGGGGAGGAACCCCACCATGCCGTTCCGGGCATGCGTCGCCGGCTCGGGCGATCCGGCCCGGTCGTTCGGCGCGTCCGCGCTCACCGGCGCCGCACTGGCGCCGACCTGAACGCGGCCCGCGGTGAGCGGCACGAGTCCGAGGATGCCCTTCAACAGCGTCGACTTGCCGGCGCCGTTCGGACCGATGAGCGCCACCGCTTCGCCCGCCTCGACTGCGAGATCGAGTTCGCTCACTCCGGCGCCCCCGGGGTAGGTGAAGGCGGCGCCGTCGAGGCGGAGCACGGTGGCGTCACTCATCCAGTCATCCTTGCAGCACGGCGGGGAGCGCGGAAGGCTCGACGCCCCACGACTCGAGAATGAGTCGTGCGTTGTGCTCCTGGCTGCTCAGGTAGGTCTCGCCGTCGGTGCCGGCGGCCCCGAGCGAATCCCCGTAGAGGGCGTTCTCGCCGGAGTAGACCTTCACTCCCGATTCGGTCGCGATGGTTTCGGCCGCCTTGGGCGAGATCGATGCCTCGGAGAACACGGCCTTGACGCCCGTCTCGCGGATCTTGGCGACGAGCTCGTCGATCTCGGCGGCGCTGGGCTCTGCGTTGTCGTCGAAGCTGGGAATGACGCTGCCGACGAAGGTGAGGTCGTACGCGGCGATGAAGTAGGTGAACGCGTCGTGGTTCGTCACGAGCAGTCGCTGCTCGACGGGCACCTTGGCGACGTTCTCCTCGATCCAGTCGTCGAGGGCGCTGAGCTTGTCGAGATAGGCCGATTCGTTCGACTCCACCGTGGCGGCATCGATTCCGGGGACTGCGGCGAGGCCGTCGGTGATGTTCTCGACCATGTGCTCGGCGAGCTCAGGATCGGTCCAGATGTGCGGGTTTCCCTCGCCGTGCTCGTCTTCGGTGTGCTCCGCTTCCTCGCCGTGCTCCTCCGCCTCGTCGGCGTGCTCCTCCGCGGCGCCCTCGTCGGCGTGCGCCTCGTGGTCGTCGGTGCCGAAGAGCTCGATGCCGGAGCTCGCGTCGATGAGCTCGCCGTCGAAGCCCGAGGCCTTCACCGCGTCGTCGAGCCAGCTCTCGAGGCCGGCGCCGTTCACGACGAGCGCGTCGGCCTCGGTGAGGGCGAGCAGCTGGGCTGCCGACGGGTCGAAGCTGTGGGCGCTCTGGCCGGCGGAGAGCAATTGGGTGATCCCGGCATCGTCACCGAGCAGTTCTCGGGTGAAGTCGCCCACTTGCGTGGTCGTCACGACGATCTTGGCGCCGCTGTCACTGCCGCTGCCGGATGCCGCCGAGTCGGCGCATCCTGTGAGTGCGAGCGCAGCTGCTGCCAGCATCGCGACTCCCGCTACGGGTGCAAGCGGGCGGCGGGAATCAGCGTGGCGTCGTCTCATGTCTCCGACGCTACGCTTATTGATAATGGTTGTCAAAATCAGGGAAAGCACGCACCCTCCATCACGTGACAGTGCAACGCGCGGTACCTGCCGTCATTCCCCCGATCCTGTGGAAATGATCTGGCAAGTGTCGGATCGACGTGCGAGAGTGATGCCCGTGGATACGACGACAACCCCTCTGACGTTGCATCCGTTCACCCTTGCCGATGCCCTGCGCGTGCTCTCGGGCGAAGTAGATCCGCACGACGGGTGGGAGGGCGGCTACGCCTTCACCGACGAGCCCGAGCTCCTCAGCGCCTTCGTGCAGACCGTGCGCGAGAGCGGCGATCCCGCCCCATTCGGGCCCTACCTCGTGCGGCGCGGCAGAGACGGCGCCGCCATCGGCGGCGTCAACTTGTTCGGCCCTCCGAGCGCTGACGGCGTCGTCGAGTTCGACTTCGGCCTCGTGCCCGCCGTACGCGGTCGTGGCCTCGCCCGGCACATCGTGCAGGCGACGCTCGAGCTCGCCCGCTCGGCGGGCGCAACCATCGCTCGTGCCGAGACGGAGATCGCCAACCTGCCCGCCCGCCGAGCGCTCGAGCACGCCGGCATGCTCGAGGCCGGGCGCTCCAAGGCGGCCGTCACCTATGAGATCCGGCTCTGAGTCCTTCCGAGCCGATGCCTCGAGTCGTCCGGACGGTGACCTGCGGGTGATCCGCACCGATCGGCTCCGGCTCGTGCCCTACACGCCGGCGCACGCGCGACGCCTGCTCGACGGCGAGCCGCACGACGACTCGTGGGCGCCGGGATATCCGACCGCCGACGAGCTCGACGTCGCACGCATGTACCTCGGCATCATCGGGCCGCACGGCGACCCCGCGCCCTTCGGGCCCTATGTCATCCGCCTCGACGGCGACGGCCATGCGGTCGGCGGGTTCGGCTTCTTCGGCCCTCCCGACGACGAAGGCTTCGTCGAGTTCGGCTATGGGCTCATCGAGAGCGCTCGCGGCTCCGGCCTCGCGACCGAGGCGGTCGTCGCCGCCCTCAGCACGGCAGCCGCTCACGGTGCGCTCGGCGCGCGCGCCGACACGACGCCCGAGAACCTCGCATCGCAGCGGGTGCTCGAGAAGGCCGGGCTCGTCGAGGTGCGTCGCGACGCGGCATCCGTTGTCTACGAGACGCGCCGCTGAGTACCCCGCACGGCTGAGATCAGCGGGGGAGAGGCAGCTCACGTCGAACAGCCGGCACCCGCGGAACGCCGGCCCCGATCACTCGAGCAGGAGCGCGGGCTCCTCGATGATCGATGCGACATCGGCGAGGAATCGGCTCGCAACGTCGCCGTCGACGACCCGGTGGTCGAACGAGGCGCCGATCGTCGTGACGAAGCGCGGGCGCACTTCGCCGTCGACGACCCACGGCTTCTGCTTGATCGTGCCGAGCGCCACGATCGCGACCTCGCCGGGGTTCAGGATCGGCGTGCCGGTGTCCATGCCGAAGACGCCGATGTTCGTGATGGTGATCGTGCCGCCCTGCATCTCGGCCGGCTGCGTCTTGCCCTCACGAGCCGTGAGCGTGAGCCGTTCAAGGGCGGCCGCGAGCTCGACGAGCGTCATCGCCTGCGCCTCCTTGACGTTCGGCACGAGCAGACCGCGGGGGGTCGCCGCGGCGACGCCGAGGTTGACGTAGTGCTTGACGATGATCTCGCTGTCGGTCCACTGCGCGTTCACCGACGGGTTGCGGCGCACCGCCCAGATCATCGCCTTCGCCATGATGAGCAGCGGCGACACCTTGACGCCCGCGTAGTCGGGTGAGGCCTTGAGCCGCTTCAGGTACTCCATCGTGCGACTCGCATCGACGTCGACGAAGACACTCACATGCGGCGCCTGGAATGCACTCTGCACCATGGCATTCGCGATCGCCTTGCGAACGCCCTTGACCGGAATGCGGTCTTCCCGGCCTTCGGGCCACTCGGGCGTCTGGATGTTGCGGAAGACGCTCGCCTGGCTCGCCTCGCGGATCACGTCGTCGCGCGTGATGTCGCCGATGGGTCCGGTGGGGGTGACTCGCGAGAGCTCGACACCGAGGTCTTTCGCGAGCTTGCGGATGGGCGGCTTCGCGATCACCGGAAGGCGCCGATCAGGACCGGGTGCGGCAGCGGGGGCGGGCGTCGCCGGGGCCGGAGCCGGCGCCGCGGGAGCTGAGGCCGGGGGCGGCGGGGGAGTGGGCGACGTGAAGTTCTCGTGCGCACCCCCGGGAGACGGATGCCGCCGCCGGCGAGTCGCCGAGGGACCCGAGCTCCCGTGTCCGACGAGCACGGCACCGCCGCCCTCTTCGGCAGCCGGTGCGGCGGGTGCTGCCGGAGCGGAGGGCGCTGCGGGCGCCGTCGGTGCGGCGGCGGAAGGTGCGGCGGGCGTTGCGGCGGCGGAAGGCGCGACGGCCGCGGTATCCGCCGACCCCGCGGCATCCGTCTGGATCACCAGGATCGGCGTACCGACGTTCACGGTGTTGCCTTCGTCGACGAGCAGCTCGGAGACGACGCCTTCGAAGGCGCTCGGCAGCTCGACGAGCGATTTCGCCGTCTCGATCTCGACGAACACCTGGTCGAGCGCGATCCGGTCGCCGGGGGCGACGCGCCATTGCACGATCTCGGCCTCGGTGAGTCCCTCACCGACGTCGGGCAGCGGGAATCGGATCTCGCTCATCTCACGCCTCTCTCAGGTCGCGGCCGAAGCCGCGGGTCAATATGCCAGTGCGCGGTCGACGGCCTCGAGCACCCGATCGGGGCTCGGCAGGTACTCGGTCTCGAGCGCCGCCGGAGGGAACGGGGTGTCGAAGCTCGACACGCGCAGCACCGGCGCCTCGAGCGAGTAGAACGCCCGCTCGGCGACGGTGGCGGCGACCTCGGAGCCGATGCTCACGTTGCCGTACGCCTCTTGCGCGACGACGAGTCGCCCGGTGCGCTGCACCGAGTCGAGCAGCGGGCCGTAGTCGATGGGGGAGAGCGAGCGCAGGTCGACGACCTCGAGGCTCCGGCCCTCTCCGGCGGCGATGTCGGCGGCCTGCAGCAGGGTGGCGACCATCGCGCCGTGGCCGACGACCGTGACATCCGTGCCCTCGCGCACGACGCGGCTCGCGTGCAGCGGCACGCCGGCGTGGGCCTGGTCGACGGGGCCCTTCGGCCAGTACCGGCTCTTCGGCTCGAAGAACAGCACGGGGTCGTTCGAGGCGATCGCCTCCTGGATCATCCAGTACGCGTCGTGCGGGTTCGACGGGCTCACCACGCGCAGGCCCGGCGTGTGCGCGAAGTACGCCTCTGGGCTCTCCTGGTGGTGCTCGATCGAGCCGATGTGGCCGCCGTAGGGCACCCGGATCACGATGGGCATCGACGCGGTGCCGTTGTGGCGCACCGTGATGCGAGCGAGCTGCGTGGTGATCTGGTCGAAGGCGGGGAAGATGAATCCGTCGAACTGGATCTCGATGACCGGCCGGTAGCCGCGCATCGCGAGGCCGATCGCGGTGCCGACGATGCCCGATTCCGCGAGCGGCGTGTCGAGCACCCGCTTGTCGCCGAACTCGGCCTGGAGCCCCTCGGTCACGCGGAACACGCCACCGAGCGGGCCGATGTCCTCGCCCATGAGCAGCACCTTGTGGTCGGCGCGCATCGCCTCGCGGAGGCCGGCGGTGATCGCCTTCGCAAGCGAGAGGGTCTGCACGCCCGGCACGCCCGGCTCGATCGACGACGGCGCGGATGCCGCTGCCGCGGTGTCGCTCGAGGAGGCATCGGTCGCGGTGGTCTCGCTTGCGGCGGTCTGCGTCTCGAGAGCCTCGGCGGACCCCTGTGTGGCATCCGTCACCCGGAGCTCCTCTTCGGTTCGTGCGCTCATGCCGACGACCCGCCCTCGAAGCTCGACTCGTAGGCTTCGAGCCACGCGGACTGCTCGGTCATGAGCGGATGCGGCTCGCTGTACACGTGCTTGAAGATTACCTCGCGGGTCGGCGCGACCAGGTCGAGCGCCCGGCGGCGCAGGTCGGCGGCGACATCGGCCGCTTCACGGTCGACGTCGTCGAAGAAGGCGGCGGATGCCCCGCGGCCCTCGAGCCACGTGCGGTACCTCGTGATCGGGTCTCGCCGGGCCCAGTACTCGACCTCGTCGTCGGTGCGGTACTTGGTGGGGTCGTCGGCGGTGGTGTGCGCGCCCATGCGGTAGGTGTCGGCCTCGATGAGGCTCGGGCCCTCGCCAGCACGCGCCTCCTCGAGGGACTGGCGGGTCACGGCGTAGCTCACGAGCACGTCGTTGCCGTCGATGCGCACGCCCGGCATGCCGAAGCCGCCGCCGCGGAGCGAGAGGGGACTGCGCGACTGTCGCGAGACCGGCACGGAGATCGCCCACTGGTTGTTCTGGATGAAGAACACCTGCGGAGTCTGGTAGCTCGACGCGAACACGAGCGCCTCGCTCGCGTCTCCTTGGGAGGAAGCGCCGTCGCCGTAGTAGACGAGCACGGCGGCATCCGTCTCGGGATCGCCGGTGGCCGTGGCGCCGTCGAACTGCAGGCCCATCGCATAGCCCGTCGCGTGCAGGGTCTGCGAGGCGAGCACGAGCGTGTAGAGGTGGAAGTTGCCGTTCTCGGCGGGGTTCCAGCCGCCGAGCGTCGCCCCCCTGAGCAGCGCCAGGATGTTGACCGGGTCGAGCCCGCGAATGATGCCGACGATGTGCTCGCGGTACGACGGGAACAGGTGGTCTTGAGGGCGGGCCGCGTGTGCGGAGCCGACCTGCGCCGCCTCCTGCCCGTGACTCGGCACCCAGAGCGCCAGCTGGCCTTGCCGTTGCAGGTTCGCGCCGGCGATGTCGATGCGCCGGGAGATCGCCATGTCGCGGTAGAACCGCTCGAGCATGGTGTCGTCGAGTGCCTCGACGAGGGGAAGATAGGCCTCAGCCTCGGGCGTCGGTCGCAGCTCGCCCTCAGGGGTCAGAAGCTGGACCGTCGGTGCGGTGAAGTCTCTTTCGCGGGCAGACACCGTTCCACGCTACAGCTATGACGGGAGCTGTTCTTGTAAAGCGGGCACAAGCTCGCCGAGAATCCTGAGGAGGATGTCTCCAGATTCCTCCTCGCCGATCGAGATGCGGATGCCCTCGGGCGGGAACGCGCGCGTGACGAGTCCAGCCTCGAACAGCCGATCGGCGACCTCCGTGGTCGCGGCTCCCGTGGGCAGCCACACGAAGTTCCCGTGGGGCACGGGGACCGGCCAGCCCTGCGCGAGGAGCGCCTCGTGCAGGCGGCTCCGGCGCACGGTGATGGCGTCGACGCGCGCGAGGAGCTCGGCTTCGGCGGCCGGCTCGAGTGACGCGAGGGCGCCTGCGGTGGAGGCGGCCGTGACGCCGAGCGGGATCGCGGTGGACCGTGCGGCGTCGAGGATGTCGAGCGGACCGATCGCATAGCCGACGCGCAGACCAGCGAGCCCGTATGCCTTCGAGAAGGTGCGCAGCACGACGAGGTTCGGGTACCGGCCGATGAGCGAGCGGCCGTCGACGGCTCTGCCTGCCGCTTCTGGCTCGTCGCGTACGAACTCGATGTACGCCTCGTCGAGCAGCACGAGCAGGTCGGCGGGCACGGCGGCCATGAATGCGTCGAACTCCGCCGCGGTGACGATGGTGCCCGTGGGGTTGTTCGGCGAGCAGACGATGGCGACGCGGGTGCGATCGGTGATCGCCGCGGCCATCGCCTCGAGGTCGTGGCGATGGTCGGGCTGGTTCGGCACCGTCACGCTCGTCGCGCCGGCGACGGAGACGAGCCCGGGGTAGGCCTCGAACGAGCGCCAGGAGTAGACCACTTCGTCGCCGGGGCCGGCGGCGGCCGCGATGAACTGGGCGAGGAGGGAGACGGATCCTGCGCCCACGAGCACTTCGTCGGCGCTCACGCCGAATCGTGCGGCGAGCGCCTCGCGCAAGGGGAGGGCAGAGGCATCCGGGTACCGATTGACGTACTTCGCCGATGCGGAGATCGCTTCGACGACCGAGGGCAGCGGGTCGAAGGGATTCTCGTTGCTCGAGAGCTTGAACCCATCGGCCGGCGCGGGCCGGCCTTGGCGGTACGGCGGAAGGGATGCGATCTCGGGGCGAAGGCGAACGCCTGCCCCGGTGGGCTCCGGTGCGGTCACGGATTCCACCGTACCCCTTCGCTCCGTCGAGGCGTTCTGCCAGAGTTGAGCCATGCGGTTCATCGTCAAGGTCATCGTCGTCGCATTCGCCCTGTGGCTCACGACATTCATCGTCTCCGGCGTGAACGTGGTGCCCTACGAGGACACCAACATCGCCACGGTGCTCACCTACCTGCTGATCGCGCTCATCTTCGGGCTGGTCAATGCGATCGTGGGCACGTTCATCAGGATCGTCGCGTTCCCGCTCTACGTGCTCACGCTCGGCCTCATCTCATTCATCGTGAACGGCCTGCTGCTGCTGCTCGTCGCATGGATCAGCGGCCTCATGGGCTTCGGGCTCGTCATCGAGGGTTTCTGGTGGGGCGTGCTCGGCGCGCTCGTGATGGGCATCATCAGCTGGCTCATCGGCCTCATCGTGCGGCCGTCGTCGTCGTCGAGCAGCTGAGGTCTCGCCGGGCCTTCCACTCTGTGGAACGGCCCTCGCCGTCGCCGGTGACGTCGGCGACGAGCGTGCGGAACGCGGAGAGCCGCTCCTCTTCGGACTCGTCGACGAGTGCTGCCGTCTCGCGGTAGCGCGAGAGCTCATGCGCGGGCAGCATCGAGGAGTACTCCACGCTCGGGTCGAGCACGCTGCGTGAGACGGTCGTGCGCTGATCTGACGGATGCCCCGCGCCGCCGGACGCCGGAACGAGGTCTTCCTCGTGCTCGATCGAGAGCAGCTGCACGCCCTCGCGCAGCTCGGCCGACGCGACCGGCCCGCCGAGGTTCAGGACACCGACCGTGTTGAGCTCGGGATCGCCGGCGAGACTCGCCGCGATGATGCCGCCGCCCGAATGGCCGACCGCGAGCAGCGGCTCGCCCGGCGCGACGCCGGCATCGGCCATCGCCTGGCGCACCGCCCGCTCGCCGGCGCCGGAGTCGGCACCGGCGAACCTGAGGTCGTCGAGCGCGGAGTCGTCGGCGATGCCGTGCACATTCGAGGTCATGTCGAACGGCTGCTCGCCAGCGTCGAGCCCGACCTCGATCGTGCCGCTGATGTAGACGATCCAGCGCGCATCGCCGGGCGGGCCGTAGCGCTCGATGCGGATCTGCGCGTCGCCACTCGCGGGCACGCGCTCCGCGAGATCGCCGACGCCGCTCGGCGCCGGCACGGAGCGGCCCGGGTCGGGCGGGCCCGCCCTGCCGTCGCCGGCGGCACCGGGGGAGGATGAACCGACCCCCACACGGGACACCTGCACCGGCCCATCGACGAGCAGGCGCCCCCCGGCGAGGCCGAGACCGCCGGCGAGCGCGAGCAGCACCGACGCGTTCTCGGGGGCGCCGATCATGGTGCCGATCGGGGCCGTGGTGCTCGGAAGATGCAGAAGCCCGGCGGTGAACTCGTCGGCGGAATCGGCGGCGGCGCGAACGACCCGCACGAATGCGGGGTCGGACAGGAGCTCCCGGTGCTCGGCCAGCCACGCTTCGGTCGGCGTCTGCCCGATGCCGAAGAGCCGCACCATGCCCTGTGCGGCGGCGGCCGCGAGCCCGGCGCCCACGATCGCCGGCGCGAACCACCCCAGTGTCCACCCGCCGAGTCGGCCGCCCGCCGCCCAGAGGGCGTCGATCATGCGTTCGGTGGCGCCATACCGCTCGGCGCTCTCGATGAGCGACACCCGAAGGCGGCCGGCCTGCTCACCCGCCTCCGCGAGGCGCCCGATCGTCTCCTGCACCTGCCGGCCCGGAGCGACGCCCCACGTCACCAGCGGCTCGTCGAGGTCGAGGTGCACCAGGCCGCGCCAGATGACACTTGCCCGCTCCGACCATTCCGTCATCACGGTCTCGACCGCACCGAGCCGCGCGGCGTCGACGAAGAGCTCGTCGGTCGCGACGGCGGTCGACCCGCCGCCGGAGACGGTCAGCGAGTCGTCCATGCCGTGGCGCCTCCTGGCGCTGCTCCGCGCTCGATGCCCCCGTTGCCCCGCTCCGCGAGAGCCGCGTCAGAGCGCGCAAGGCTCTCCCGCAATGCCTCCGCGCGCTCGGCCTCGGCACGCACCGCCGCCTCCCGTGCCTCGAGCTCGGAGTGCATCCCGCTGACGCGGTCGGCGAGCTGCGACCGGGCCGACTCGAGCGAGTCCAGCACGGCCTCGAGGAGGCCACGGAGCTCGTCGAGCCGCTCCAGGTATCGATCGGCGGCCGTCGAACGCCAGCCGTCGGCACCTCGTGGAACGAGCGACCTGCGTCGATCGCGCACCTCGTCGCGCAGGGCGCTCAGCATCCCGAGGTGGCGCTCGGCCGCGTCGATTCGCGACGGGGTCACGGGGTTGCCCGTGAGTGCGGCGATCGCGGAGTCGAAGTCGGAGTCGTGCATGCGACGAGTGTGGCCGCGCCGCGGCATCCGCTCGCCGCATCCTTGCCGAGCCGTACACAAGTGGGGCGGCGCCGGGCCTGTGGAGGGTGGGTCGCCGAGCCGAGCCGCCAGTCCGTCAGCTCTGCGTGCCGCGCGGCCGTCAGTCGAGCAGCACTTGCGCGAGCGCGTGCGCCCCGACGCGCCCGAGCGCGCCCGACGTGCCGACCGAGTCGACGATCGCACTGCCGAGCACGAGCGCCCAGCCGCGGGCGCGGTCCCACGTCGCGGCATCCGTCTCCTGTCGATGCTCGAGCTCTGCGCGGAAGGCCGCCCGCCCGGCGACGTCGAACGTGAGCCACGCGGTTGCGAGGTCGCACGCAGGGTCGCCGGCGCACACGTCGCCGAAGTCGATCACGGCCGCGAGGGCTCCGGACGCCGCGAGCACGAGGTTCGCCGGATGCAGGTCGCCGTGCACCCACGCGGCCGGCCTGTGCCACGTCGGCGCCGAGAGCGAACGCTCCCAGACCGCCGTGAGTGCGACCGCGTCGGGAAGCCGTCCGCTCGCGAGCCGCACCCGCACGACGTCGTCGCGCGCCGCGAGCGGCACACCGCGGAACGGGTTCAGCGGGGCATCCGCCGGTGCACCGGTGCCGAGGGCGGCGACGAACGCCGCGAGCCCCGGAGCGGCAGCCGCGCGCCACGCCGGCTCGACGGAGTACGCCGCGACCCCCTCGAACCACGGCACGATGCTCCACGCGAACGGGAATTCCCGCGTCGGGCGCCCCACGCGCACGGGAGCGGGCAGCGGCACCGGCGAGAGCGCGGCGAGCTCGGGCAGCCAGCGCTGCTCATGCAGCACGAGCCCGGCAGCGAGGGTGCGTCTCGGCAACCTCACCGCGAGGTCGTCGCCGAGGCGGAACAGGGCGCAGTCCCAGCCGCTCGCCGCGAACGTCACGGGCCCGGCGAGGTCGGGATGCTGCGAAGCCACGAGCCCCGCCGCGAGCTCGGCGTCGACGTGGATGTCGGCGCTCGGGGCATCCGTCATTCGTGGCTCCCTCGTCGCGCGCGAGACCCGGCGGTTCACCGGCCGGACGGCCAGCCTAGCCAGCGGATCGAGTGCTGCGCACACGCCGCATCTCGTCCACAATGGAAGCATGACGCGAGCGGAACCCGCCGGGGACGCCGCGCAGCCCTTCCGAGTGTCGTTCGTCTGCACCGGCAACATCTGCCGCTCCCCGATGGCCGAGGTCGTGTTGCGCTCCCTCGCCGAACGCGCCGGGCTGGCCGACCGGCTCGCGATCGAGTCCGCGGCGACCGGCGACTGGCACGTCGGCGAGCCCGCCGACGTTCGCACGATCGAGGCGCTCACTCGCGCCGGCTACGACGGCTCGCATCACCGGGCGCGGCAGTTCGAGGCCGAGGCTTTTCCCACGCTCGACCTCATCGTCGCGTTCGACCGCGGCCAGATGCGGATCCTGCGCAACTGGGCGCCGAGCACGCTCGAGCAGGACAAGGTTCGGCTGCTGCTCGAGTTCGACCCCGAACTCGCGGCCCTGCAGGACGTGCCAGACCCCTACTACTCCGACGCGGTCATGTTCGATCGAGTGCTTGAGATGATAGAGCGGTCGACGTCGGCGCTCTTCCGGCAACTCGCACCAGCACTCAGACAAGGAAATCGATGACTTCGCTGCCTCCCCAGCCGCTCAGCCCGCTCGACGGACGGTACCGTTCGGCGGTCGGCGCGCTCGGCGAGCACCTCTCCGAGGCGGGCCTCAACCGCGCCCGCGTGCACGTCGAGGTGGAGTGGCTGATCGCCCAGACCGATCGCGGCTTCTTCGGGTCATCCGCGCTCTCCGATGAGCAGAAGTCGCGCTTGCGCTCGGTCGTGACGGAGTTCGGGCAGGTCGACATCGACGAGCTCGCCGGGCTCGAGGCCACGACCAGGCACGACGTGAAGGCCGTCGAATACTACGTGCGCCGCCGCCTCGAGCTGCTCGGCCTCGACTCGATCGCCGAGCTCACGCACTTCGCCTGCACGAGCGAAGACATCAACAACCTCTCGTACGCGATCACCGTGCGCGACGCGGTGCAGCAGGTCTGGCTCCCCAAGTACCGCCGCGTCATCGACCGCATCGCCGCCCTCGCCGTGGAGCACCGCGACGCGGCCATGCTCTCGCGCACCCACGGCCAGCCCGCCACGCCCTCGACCATGGGCAAGGAGCTCGCGGTGTTCGCGCACCGCCTGTCGCGCATCGCCGCGCAGGTCGAGGCCACCGAGTACCTCGGCAAGTTCTCCGGCGCGACCGGCACGTTCTCCGCGCATGTGGTCGCCGCTCCGGATGTCGCGTGGCCGACCGTGTCGCGCGAGTTCGTCGAGTCGCTCGGCCTCACCTGGAACCCGCTCACGACCCAGATCGAGTCGCACGACTGGCAGGCGGAGCTCTACGCTCGCGTCTCGCACGCGAACCGAGTGCTGCACAACCTCGCGACCGACATCTGGACCTACATCTCGCTCGGCTACTTCCGCCAGATCCCGCAGGCCGGCGCCACCGGTTCCTCGACGATGCCGCACAAGATCAACCCGATCCGCTTCGAGAACGCCGAGGCGAACCTCGAGCTCTCGTCGGCCGTGCTCGACTCGCTCGCCGCGACGCTCGTCACCTCACGCATGCAGCGCGACCTCACCGACTCGAGCGCGCAGCGCAACATCGGCGTCGGCTTCGGCCACTCCCTGCTCGCGCTCGACAACATCGAGCGGGGCCTCGGCGAGATCGACCTCGACACAGCCCTGCTCGCCGCAGACCTCGACGACAACTGGGAGGTGCTCGGCGAGGCGATCCAGACCGTCATCCGCGCTGAGGTCGTCGCCGGGCGCTCGTCGATCACCGACCCCTACGCGCTGCTCAAGGAGCTCACGCGCGGCAAGCGCGTCGGCGCCGCCGAGCTCGCCGCCTTCGTCGAGAGCCTCGAGATCGGCGAAGATGCGAAGGCGCGCCTGCTCGCCCTCACGCCCGGTGGCTACACGGGCATCGCGTCGAAGCTCGTCGACGAGCTCGGCTGAGCGCGGCGGCGCTGCGCGCTCGCCCGCTCGCCGGTCCGCGTTCGCCAGCTCCTCGGTCGCCGGCCTTCCCTCGCCGACCTCCGGCCTCGGCTCGCCGGCCCCCTTGTCTCCACTCGTCCCGCCTGTGGAGTCGGACCTTGCGTGTCGCTCGGCTCATGTGAGTCGCGCCTCACGTGAGGCAGATCCCCCATGAGGCGCCGGCTGTTACCGCCGGCTCGAACTGCAGGAGATGCTCGATCATGCGCCCGACATCGACGCCATAGGGCAGGATCTCCTGCATTTCGCACCTAGGTGAGCCGCCCCTCGGCCCGTGGAGACGGCCGAGACGCAGACGTCGGCGGCGACACTTGGTGTGCCGCCGGGCTCATGTGAATCGCGCCTCGTCAGTGTCCGCCGCGACCCGGCGCGCCCGGCTCGTCGGGCCCGTCAGGGCCCGGTCCATCGAGCTCGGCGGACTCCGCGGCATCCGGCTTCACGGTCATCGCCAGGAGCGCCAGCACGACGAGCACCACGATGAACACGCCGCCCGCCACGATCAGGGCGAGCGTGAGGTCACGCGTGACGATGAGCACGACGACGCCCGTGAAGATCGCGGAGATCGCGGCGCCGCCCACGTACTCGGCCGGCCGCAGCACGTCGCGGCGGCTCGGCTTGTACTCACCGGAGGGCTGGGTCACGACTGGGGCTCCGATCGGGATGCGTCGGCGCGCGGTGCCGCGGCCCACTTCAGCGAGAACCCGCCGATGACGAGGTAGACGCCGAGAATCACGAGGTATCCGCCGAAGAGTCCGACTGCCGTCACCGAGTCGGGCGGCAGCAGCAGGAACACGAGCGCGAGCAGCGCCGTGAGCCCGCCCGCAGCGATCCAGTCGCGTGCGGCCGGCGTGCGCCCGCGGGCACGCAGGCCAGCGTAGAGCTCGACGAACCCGGTCACCGCCGCCCACACGCTCACGAGGTAGAGCAGGAACGGCAGGCCGCCCGGCACGGTCACGGCGAGGAGGCCCGCCACGACGGTGACGATCGCGGTGATGACGAAGAGCGAGCGGATGCCGCGATCAGCCGTGAACCGCATCGCGAGCGCGCCGACGACGAGACCGGACACGATCGCCCACGCGCCGAACACGAGCAGGCCGAACCCCGGCGAATGATTCGGTGAGAACGTGATGACCACGGCCGGCACGATCGCCAAGATGCCGCGGACGACCGGAACGGTCCAGAATCGGGACAGCTCCGGAGCAGTATCGCGGGCGGCGGCCACGGCGACCTCTTTCATCCGATGGGGTACCGATCCATCCTACGCGTCGGGCTGGGCGCCGCCGTCGGAGGCGGGAGGCGGCCAGCGGCCAGCGGCCGCACGCGCGCACGCGCACGCGCACCCTCCCGCACCCGCCCGCGCCCGACCTACAGCGCCTTCACCGCCGTCAGCACCTTGCCGAGCGAGTCCTTCGCGTCGCCGAAGAGCAGCGTCGTCTGCGGCTCGAAGAGCAACTCGTTCTCGATGCCCGCGAAGCCCGGACGCATCGAGCGCTTGAGGAACACGACCTGCCGGGCGGCATCGACCTCGAGGATCGGCATGCCGTAGATCGGCGAGCCCGGCGTGGTCTTCGCCGCGGGGTTCACGACGTCGTTCGCGCCCACGACGAGCGCAACATCCGCCGTCTTGAACTCGCGGTTCACCTCGCTCATCTCCTTGAGCGCCTCGTACGGGATGTTCGCCTCGGCGAGGAGCACATTCATGTGACCCGGCATGCGCCCGGCAACCGGGTGGATCGCGAAGATCACCTCGATGCCGCGCGCCTCGAGCGCCGCCTGCAGCTCGGCGATCGTGTGCTGGCCCTGCGCGACCGCGAGCCCATAGCCCGGCACGATGATCACGCGCTGCGCGTAGCCGAGGAGCACGGCGACGTCTTCAGCGCTCGAGGAACGCACCGGGCGATCGGATGCCACGGTCGACCCGGCGGTCGAACCGCCCCGGAAGGCGCCGAAGAGGATGCCCGCGACGCTGCGTCCCATCGCCGACGCCATCGCGCGGGTCAGGATCGTTCCGCTCGCACCCACGAGCGTGCCCGCGACGACGAGCAGCACGTTGCCGAGCACGAGTCCCGAGGCCGCGACGGCGAGACCGGTGAACGCGTTGAGCAGTGAGATGACGATCGGCACATCCGCGCCGCCGACCGGCAGTACGAGCAGCACGCCCGTCGCGAGGCCGAGCACGATGAGCACGACGGCGATCCAGATGGCGCTGGTGAAGATGACGGCGACGGATGCCGCGATCGCCGCCAGGAGCACGGCGGCCATGATGATCGGGAGCCCCGGGAAGACCACGGGTCGCGTCGTCATGAGCTCCTGCAGCTTGGCGAACGTCACCATGGAGCCCGCGAAGGAGACGGAGCCCACCAGCAGGGTGAAGGCGATCGCGAGGCGCACCCACGGGTCATCCGAATGCCCGAGCTCGAGCAATGCCACGAGGGCCGCCGCGCCGCCGCCGACGCCGTTGAAGAGCGCGACGAGTTGCGGCATCTGCGTCATCTGCACCCGGCGTGCCACTGGGGCGGCGATCGCGGAGCCCACGGCGATCGCGGCGATGATCCACGGAATGTTGTCGAGCTTCACCGAGAGGAACACGGTGACGACCGCGACGAGCGCTCCCGCGGCGCCGATGAGGTTGCCGCGCCGGGCGGTCTTGGGCGAGCTGAGGCCCTTGAGCGCGAGGATGAAGCACACCGCCGCCGCGAGGTAGAGGATCGCCGTCCAGGTGGGGGAGAGCAGCATCATCGGCCGGCCTCCTTCGTGCCGGCGTCGGATGCCACGGGTGCCGCGGGCGTCGTAGGTGCCGCGGGCGTCGTAGGTGCCGCGGGCTCCGGGGGCTTCTTGCGCCCCCGGAACATCTCGAGCATGCGGTCGGTGACGACGAAGCCGCCGACGAGGTTCGCCGTCGCGAGCAGTACCGCGAGCAGCGCGAGGGCGAGCGTCCAGCCGTCGCCCGCCTGGCCGGCGACGATGATCGCGCCGACGAGGATGATGCCGTGGATCGCGTTCGCGCCCGACATGAGCGGCGTGTGCAGGGTGCTCGACACCTTCGAGACCACCTCGAAGCCCACGAACACGGCGAGCACGGTGATCGTGAGGAGTGCGATGCCGTCGTCCATCAGCGCGTTCCTTCCTGTTCGTCGGGAGCCCCCGGTGGTTGAGTAGCGCCGGGCGAAGCCCGACGCGTATCGAAACCACCCTCGGCGGTTACCGCCTCCAGCGCATCTGCCGTCGCCGGATGCCGCACCTCGCCGTCGTGGGTGAGGCACGCGTCCAGCACCACCACGTCGCTGAAGTCGGGTTCGACCGAGCCGTCGTGCGTCATGAGGGCGAGCAGGTTCGCGACGTTCTTCGCGTAGAGACGCGACGCGTCGCCGGGCATCGTCGACGCGGCATCCTTCATGCCGACGATGGTGACCGTTCCGCCGCCGTCGGCGGTCGGCACCGCGACATCCGATCCCGCAACCGAGCCCTCGACGTTGCCGCCCGACTCCGCGGCGAGGTCGATGACGACCGCGCCCGGCCGCATCGCGGCGACCATCTCGGCCGTCACGAGGAGCGGCGCAGGGCGTCCGGGGATCGCAGCGGTCGTGATGAGCACGTCGGCGTCGGCCACATGCGGGGCGAGCAATTGCCGCTGCCGCGCGGCGCGATCGGCCCCGAGCTCCTTGGCGTAGCCGCCCCCCGCGTCGGCCGCGTCGAGATCGAGGTGCACGAACGTGCCGCCCATCGACGCCACCTCGTCGGCGGATGCCGCGCGCACGTCGTTCGCCGAGACCCTGGCGCCGAGGCGCTTCGCCGTGCCGATCGCCTGGAGGCCCGCGACCCCGGCGCCGAGCACGAGCACCTTCGCGGGCGGGATGGTGCCCGCCGCCGTCATGTAGAGCGGGAAGAACCGGGGCAACCGCATCGCGGCCTCGAGCACGCACCGGTAGCCGGCGACGAGCGCCTGGCTCGTGAGGGCGTCCATCGATTGCGCGCGGGAGATGCGCGGCACGAGCTCGAGGGCGAAGGCCGTGATGCCCGCGACGCGCAGGGCCTCCACGGTCGGCAACTCCGTCGACGGCGACGCGAGCCCGATCGTGACGGCGCCACGCCGCAAGCGCGCCGGCGTCTCGGGCTCGAGCGGACGCACGTGCAGGAGCACGTCGAGATCACCGAGTTCGATGGCGTCGACGACGTCGGCGCCGGCCGCCTCGTACGAGGCATCCGAATGACCGGATTCCTCGCCCGCGCCGTGCTCGACGAGCACCTCCAGCCCAAGACCGGCCAACTGGCGCACGGTATCCGGTGTGGCGGCGACCCTCCGCTCGCCGCCTCGTCGCTCTCTCGCGATGCCGACCCTCACGGGCGCTCCTCTCGACAGGGGAGTGCAGCGGTGTCGCTTGCGGGGAAGGCCCCGGGCGGCGGCGCTGCACGTGTCGTTCAGCGTACGTGCCGACGCGGCATCCGCTCGATGATTCGCCCGATTCCCGCGCGAAAAGATGGCGGGTTCCTTCGCCCGGTACACGCCGCCTTCGTGTTCGATTACTGGTCGAGTCGTCCTAGTATCGAACGAACGGGACAGGGAAGAGACGCGATGATCGCGCCTCGCACCGGCAGAAGGGCACGGGCTGATCATGGCAGGAAGCGCGGCAACGCCGGCGGGGTCGCAGACGCTGAGCCGCGGCATCCGGATGCTCGAGATCCTCGCCGCCGCCGACCGGAACCTCTCGATCGACGAGCTCGCGAGCGCACTGGGCGTGCATCGCTCGGTGGCGTATCGACTGCTGCGCACGCTGGAGGATCACGGCCTCGTTTCGCGCGATGCCGCCGGCCGCCTCGCTCTCGGCACGGGTCTCGCGGCGCTCGCGTCGGGCGTGGCACGCGACCTGCAGCAGCTCGCGCTGCCCGAGCTCAACGACGTCGCGAACGAACTCGGCATGACGTGCCTGCTCGCCGTGCTCGTCGACACCGATGAGGCCGTCACGCTCGTGAGCGCGTCGCCGCGCCAGACCGTGGCCGTCGTGTCGTACCGGCCGGGCCACCGGCATCCGATCACTCGCGGCGGCCCAGGCAAGGCGATCCTGCTCGGCCTTCCCGAGAGCGCATGGCCGTCAGACGTGCCCGACGAGCTCCGCCGCGAGATCGCCGACAGCCGTGCACGCGGCTATGCGCGGAGCCACGACGAGGTCGTGCCGTCGCTCAGGTCGGTCGCCGTGCCGCTGACGCTGCCGGGGCAGCCGCCCGCGGCGATCGCGGTGATCCATGTCTCGTTCCCCCGATCCGAGGCCGAGATCGCCGACCGCCTCAAGCTCGCCGCCGAGACCGTGGCACGAGCCTACGGCGCCTGAACGGCGGGCCGGCCGGCACGAAGGATCGGTTGGAAGAAGGCGGCCAGCTCGTCGGTCGCCGTGAGCGGCAGCACGTTCGCGACGTACTGGTCGGGACGCACCACCACGACCGCGCCGGCGCGGTCGATCCCGCGCGTCTCGAAGATGTCGTCGGGGTCGGCGGCGTACACCTTCTCGTAGTCGATGAGCTGGAACGGCCCGGTGCGCGGCAGGAACAGGTCGGGCACGACCCCGAGGTCGACCTCGGTGTACGGCTGCTGGGTGATCACCTTCACGTCGAACCACGCATCGCGGTCGGCGCCCTCGGGGGTGGCGGTAACCGGTGAGTCCGGTGACGTCGCGATCCACTCGGCAAGGTCGGTGACAGCGGATGCCGCTCCCGGCCGTGACACGCCGACACCTGCCGCGTCGGCGAACACGTAGATGCGCCACCGGCCGTCGGCCGTCGCGTGGTGGCCGAGGTGCACCGGATTGCCGTCGCACACGCGGGTGACCATGGCCGACTTGAACCGCTTGCCGATCGGGTACCCCTCGGCGAGCGCCTGGTGCGTCGCGTCGGCGACGATCAACGAGGGCGCGTACTGCGTCATGAACCCGGCGGGGAACTCGAATGTGCGGGCGTAGAACTCCTCGAGCTCCGACGGCGAGGCGAACTCCTCGGGCTTCTTCGCCATCATCGCCGACCACTGCTTGTCGAAGTCGATGAGGCTCTGCGCCACGACCTGCCGCTCGGCGGAATAGGTGGCGAGCAGGCTCTCGGGGGCGCGCCCCTCGAGCACGTGGCCGAGCTTCCAGCCGAGGTTCCAGCCGTCCTGCATCGACACGTTCATGCCCTGGCCGGCCTTGGCGCTGTGCGTGTGGCAGGCGTCGCCGGCGATGAACACGCGCGGCGTGCGCGTGCCGGCGGCCTCCGTCTCGACGTCGTGGAACCGGTCGGTGAGGCGGTGGCCCACCTCGTACACGCTGTGCCACGCGACGTTCTTCACGTCGAGCGTGTACGGATGCAGGATCTCATTCGCCCTGGCGATGACCTGCTCGATCGTGGTCTCGCGCACATGGTGGTGGTCGTCGAGCGGAACCGCGCCGAGGTCCACGTACATGCGGAACAGGAAGCCGCCCTCGCGCGGGATGAGCAGGATGCTGCCCGCCTCCGACTGGATGGAGGCCTTCAGGCGGATGTCGGGGAAGTCGGTGACCGCGAGCACGTCCATCACGCCCCACGCGTGGTTGGCCCGGTCGCCCTCCATGTGGCATCCGATCGCCGCGCGCACCTTGCTGTGCGCGCCATCCGCCCCCATCACGTACTTCGCGCGCACGGTGCGGCGCTGGCCTTCGCGCTCACCGGTGGTGTGCACGAGCGTGACCGTCACCGGGTACTCGCCGTGCTCGGCGACGTCGAGGCTCTCGAATTCGAGCCCGAAGTCGGGCTTCGAGCGCGTGGGCGAGTTCGCCATCACCTCGGCGAAGTAGTCGAGCACGCGTGCCTGATTGACGAGGAGGTGCGGGAACTCGCTGACGCCGCTGGGGTCGTCGGGGGTGCGCTTCGCCCGCACGATGCGCGACGGATCGGCGGGATCGGGCTTCCAGAACACCATCTCGGTCTGCCAGAAGGCCTCGGCGACGATGCGCTCGGCGAACCCGAACGCCTGGAACGTCTCGACGCTGCGGGCCTGGATGCCGTCGGCCTGGCCCATCTCGAGCCGGCCGGGGCGGCGATCGATGACGCGGGTCACGACGTCGGGGAATTGCGACAGCTGCGCCGCGGCGATCATGCCCGCCGGGCCCGCGCCGACGATGAGGACGTCTACCTCATCGGGGAGTTCCTCGGGGCGGTCGATGCCGACGCCCGCGAGGGGCTGCACGCGCGGGTCACCGGACACGTAGCCGTAGTGGTGGAACTGCACGGCTTCTCCTCACTTCGTCGTGGGCACTGGATGCGTGGGGGCGGTCTGTTCGATAATAGAACTATGGGTTCTTATATCGCTCAGTCATCATAAGCCCCTCCGTAGTGACGGACAACCACTCGGCGCCAATGCAGATCGCGTCGACGACGGCGATCGCGGCGCCGGACCTTTGGGACGGCTGGCTGAACACGGCATCCCGCGAACTGCTTCCCTGACAACGGCGTAGCCGCGCACCCGGCTCGCGAGCGCACGGATGCCGCGGCTCGCGGCCGTGGGCTGGGGGCTCGCCTGCTCGAGCACGTGCGCGGAGTCGACTCGCCGTGGCTACCGGCGCGTCAGCCTCGAGACGGAGCCGCAGGAGTTCTTCCGTCCCGCTCGCGCCTTGTATGCGAAGTACGGATTCCGCGAGTGCGGCCCCTTCGGCGGCTACGAGCTCGATCCGTACAGCGTCTTCATGACCCTCGAACTCGAGGACTGAGCTCTCTGAAGGCAGAGCACACGCGGTTGATGGCGCGGAAGGTACCCACGCGACGTGCATTGCGTCGCTTCAACACGGCGACGTCCAGACGAACAGTGGGGCGGTCATGGCCGGCCCACGGCGCCTGACGGCGACCAGGCCGTTCCGTTGGCGATCGCCGAGTCGCGGCGCGTACCGAGCAGTCGGTCACGGCGATGCCCTGCACTTCGCGCTCGAAGGCACTCTTGCCGATGATGGGGTGGTCGTCCGCGCCGGCCGGCCCGGGCGACTACCGGGGCGTCACGCCGCTCCGGAGACCGGGGCCCGGTTGTCGGATCCGAACGCCGGGAACTTGGCGGTGAACTCGTCGTTGGCGAGCAGGAGCCGGCGTGCGTGTTCGGGTGCGTTGGAAGCGGACATGTCGATGTCGAGCTCGAGGATGCGCCGGATCTCGCCAGGGCCTTCGATCAGCGAGGCGGCCACGATGTAGCCCGCGTCGTGCAGCTCGTCGACGAGAGGGCGCTTGAGCGTCGAGAGGGGGAGGAGCACGGTGGAGACGCCGAGTCGCTTGGCGTCGTCTCTCCAGTTGCTGTCCGCGTCGGGGACGTGCAGGGCTGTTCCGCGGGGGGTGTCTGCCCATACGTCGGTGTAGTCCGCGAGGGAGAGCGGCTCGAAGCTCGTTACGACGCACCGGGCCTGGTCGCGTTCGGGTCGGTTCTTGAGGAATGCTGCGAGGGCGCGTGCGGCGCCCGGTGCTTTGATCTCGACCTGGAGCAGGGCTGACGTGGCGTTCAGGGTTTCCTCGAAGGTGGGGACTCGTTCCCCCGAGCCCAGGTCGACGCTGCGCAGTTCGTCGTACGTGAGCTCTTCGACGGGGGTGAGCAGGTGCGGGGTCGAGGTGGCGGCCGTTCGGGCGACGGTTCGGTCGTGGATGACGACCAGTACACCGTCGCGCGTGATGCGGACGTCGAGCTCGATTTCGTCGACGCCAACGCGTTCTGCACTGGCGAACCCCAGGAGCGTGTTTTCGGGTGCATCGGCCATGTTTCCGCGGTGTCCGCAGAGTATGAACCTGCGCGAGTCTGTCATCATCAATCCTTCTCTCTCTGTGTGTGTGCCGTACGTGTTGATGGCCGGTGGCTAGCCGATGAGGGTGTCGATGTCGTCGCCGAGGCGACGGTCGGCGATGAGGAGGAAGTCCGTCGAGGTCGATCGACTGTCAGTGCCGCAGACGACAGCGCCGGCTCGGGTGGCGATGAGGTTGGCTGCGGCGTAGTCCCAGATGGGAAGCCCACGCTGGAAGTGCGCGTCGGTTCGGCCCTCCGCGACGCCGCAGATTTCCAGCGCCGCGGCTCCGACGAGCCGGAAGTCACGGATCCGCGGGGTGAGGGTGTTGATGTCCTGCAATACGCGGGCACGTTTGGTGAGGTCGTACGGGATGCCGGTGGATACCAGCGCCTTGTCGAGCGGTACGTTCGTGTTCACACGCAGCGGGGTGCCGTTCAGGCGGGCCGGGTGGCCGGCGGCTGCGGTGTAGGTTGCTGACAGTGCGGGGGCGTGGACGACGCCGGCGACGGCGGTGCGCCTGCCGTTGGCATCCACTGCCATCGCGGCGATGGACACGGCGTAGTACGGCGAGCCGTACAGGTAGTTCACGGTCCCGTCGATCGGGTCGACGATCCAGGTGACCCCGCTGGTACCGGCGATTTCGCCGCCTTCTTCGCCGAAGAAGCCGTCGTCTGGCCGCGCCCGTCGCACCCGTTCCCGAATGAGCGCTTCGACGGCAGTGTCGGCCTGGGTGACGATGTCCAGCTGGCTCGACTTGGTCGCGGCCACGCTGATTCCGGCGCTGCGCATGCTCGCGGCCAGCGCTCCGGCCTCGGTCGCGACGGCAGTTGCGGTCTCGAGCAGGTTCAGGGGGTCGGCGTTGGTCAACTGAGGGGTCCGTTCGGCGGCTTTCGTGTGCCCCTGTGTGCAGGGTGGTCTTGGTGTCGAGGGCGCATGGTGGAGTGCGAGGGTGAGCGTCGGCGCACCGGGCTCATCCCTTCAGCGCCGATCCGGCGACGCTCTGGATGAAGAACCGCTGGAAGATCAGGAAGACGATCAGCACCGGAAGAACGAGAAGCGTTCCGAACGCGAACACCTCACCCCAGTCCGGAGGCAGCTGTCCGGAGAAGACACTCATTTGGAGCGGCAGAGGACGCACAGCCGGGTCGGAGGTCATGAGCAGCGGCCAGAGGAACTGACCCCAGGAACTGAGGAAGGTGAGGATCGCGACGGTCGCGAAAGCAGGCTTGGCGTTCGGGACCACGATGCGCAGGAACACTCCCCAGGATCCGAGCCCGTCCAGCCGGGCGGCTTCTTCCAGGCTCTTGGGGATGTTGAGGAAGAACGTGTAGAAGAGGAACACGGAGAAGGCGTTCCCGATGAACGGGATCATCTGCACGAACAGGGTGTCGCGTTGTCCGGACATGAGCCATGTCAGCGGGATCGCGATCGACTCGAACGGCACGATGATGAGCAGCACGATGAGCACGAAGACGTTGTCGCGGCCGATCCAGTTCAGTCGTGCGAAGGCGTAACCGGCCATCGAGTTGACGATGAGCCCGGCGACGACGATCACGAACGAGATGACGAACGAGTTGAAGAAGAAGCGCCAGAAGTAGCCGGTGGCGTCGGAACTCAACGCCTCGAACGCGGCGAGGTAGTTGTCGAAGGACAGATTGACCGGGAGGAAGCCACCGAAGCCGTTGAGCACTTCCTCCGATGGCTTGAAGCTGCCGATGATGAGGTAGTAGATCGGAGCGACCATGATGATCGCGACGACCGCCATAATGAGGTAGTCGCGGGCGGCCGCGAGCCGGCGCCGCACGGCGCTCGGGCGGAGGTTCAAGGTAGTCAATCTTCACTCCTTTGACGAAGCATGCGCCGCTGGATCAGGGTGATGATCACGACGACGACGAACAGGAATACGGAGATGGCCGAGGCGCGGCCGAGGTTGTTGTCCGCGGAGAGAGCGTTCGTCGCCTGGTAGAGCACTGTCTGGGTCGCGTTCTCGTTCGCACCTCCGGTGCGGATAAGGATGTACGCCTGGTCGTAGACGCGGAACGCCATGATGGTCGTCAGCAGCAACACGAAGATCAGCGTGTTTCGGACACCGGGAATGGTGACGTGAATGAACTGCTGCCACCCATTGGCGCGATCAAGACGCGCGGCCTCGTACCGCTCTTCGGGGATGTCCTGGAGGCCGGCGAGGATGATGACCATCTGGAATCCGACGCCCTGCCAGATCGAAAGCAGGATGACTGAGCCCAGTGCGGTCGCGGACGAGCCGAGCCAGTCCTGTGCGGGCACCAGGCCGCCGGTGATGAAGCTGACCGAGGAGTTGAGGAGGCCGTCGGAGCTGCGGTCGAGGATCAGCCGCCAGATGACGGCCACGAGCGCCATCGGGAAAACGACCGGCATGAAGAAGAACGTGCGGAAGAACCGCACACTCCGCAGCTTGCGGTTGAGCAGCACCGCGAGAAGGAGCGCGAGTCCTGTCTGGACCGGGATGACGACGATCGCGAAAACGAAGTTGTTCAGAAGCGAGCGAAGGAACGCGCCGGAGACAACGGGGTCGGTGAACAGTCGGATGTACTGGTCGAGACCGACGAATACGGCCGGTCGGATCTGATTGACCTGGACGTTGAATAGGGACAGCGCGACCGCCGCGAAGAACGGGACGGCGATGAACGCGATCAGACCGAGGACGGCGGGCAGGGACATGAGGATACCCGCGGTATCGTCTCGGTTCGAGCGTGGCCGCCGGACGCGGCGAAAGCGGGAGCTCGACGCGGCGATGGCGGGAGCGAGGGCTGATTCAGCCATGAGGTCTCTTTCAGGAGGTGGGGTGTGGGCGCACGCCGGCGCCCACACCCGTCATTCCTACTTGTAGTCGTTGTTGTCGGCGAAGTTCGAGTCGATCGCCTGAGCGGCGTTGGTGAGCTCGGTCTTCGGGTCGGCGCCGCGGTAGACGGCAGCCAGGGCGCTTCCGAACCTTGCGGTGATGGTCGGGTAGCCCGGGGTCATCGGCCGGTAGACGGACACGCAGGCGTCGGTCACCGCGTCGGCGGCGCAGGCCTTCGCCAGCTGCTCGCCCCACAGCGCCAAGTCGCCTCCGGTCTGGTACAGGCTCGCGTCGGCGAACGTGGACTGGGTAGCCGGCGGGGCACCGTTCGCTTCGACCATGGCGTTGACGTTGTCGTCGTTCAGCAGGTAGTCGAGGAAGACGCCGGTGGCCTTGCCATTCTGTGTGCTGGCGCCGATTCCCCACGTCCACGAGCCGGCGTCCGCTTTCGCCCCGTTGCCGAGGTCGGGCAGCGGCAACGCGACCACGTTCTCGCCGAGGCCGGCCTTGGCGTTCGGGTACAGCCAGTGGCCACCCCACAGCAGGCCGACCTGCGCGCTCGGGAAAGCCTTGCCGTCCTGGCCGGAAGCGACGTACGGCTTCCACGACGCGAACGTCGTCAGAGCCTCGATGCTCGCGTCCGAGTCCAGGGCGCCGGACGCCCTGCCGTCCTCGAGGATCGCTCCTCCAGCGGAATAGAGCAGGGGCGAGAACGCGAAGGTTCCCCACTCGCCGGAGAAGCCGCCCTCGCGCAGGTCGATCGCCTTGCCAGACGGAGAGACCGCGGCGACCTTCTCCAGAACGTCGGCGAACTCGTCGGCCGTCCAAGCCTCGTCGACGGACGTCGGGATCGTGACGCCGGCCGCTTCGAGGATCGACCGGTTGCCGAGCAGACCGATGGCAGCGTCGAACTGCGCGAGCCCGTAGAGCTCTCCGTCGTAGGTTCCCTCCGCGATCGACCCCGGGGTGGCGTTGTCGATCGTGGTCTGATCGACGTACTCGCTGAGTGGGCTGAGCTTCTGGTTGTAGACGAAGGACGCCAGGGTCGGGCTGTCGATGTCCAGCACATCCGGGAGCTTGTCCGCCGGGGTGTTGGCGATCGTCTGCGTGTACGTGTCGGCGGGGATCAAACGGAGGCTTGCCTCGATGTCAGACTGGGACGAGTTGAAGCTGTCGACGGTCGCCTGGAGCGCGGCGACCTCGGCGTCGTTGCCCTGGTGAGCCCAGATCTCGATCGGGCCGGTTCCGTCGCCGGCCCCGGACTGGTTGCCGTCGCCGGCCGAGCTGCAGCCGGTGATGACAGTGAGTGCGGTGAGCGCGGCGAGAGCTGCGAGGCCTCCTCGACGCGCAGCGCGATTGCTCTGCATGGTTCTCCTCTTATCGTGCGTTGGGTTGAGTTCCCGGGTTGGGTCTTTGAGTCGTCATCCCGCGGCGTCTTCTGCGGCGGGACGAACGGGGGAGGGGCCGCTTTTCAGCGGCGAGGGATCGAAGGCGTCATCGTCGACGACCAGATAACCGTCGGCGTCGACGCTGACGGGCACGGGATCGCTGATCACGCCCCGGAAGTCGCTACCGGGCGCGGCGCCGAGGAAGCACATGAGAGCCCAGCTCTCGTCACGATCCATCACAAGACGGCCGGAGTAGTGCTGCGACGTCGTGAGCGGGTGAGCCGCCGCCACATCCATGTGCTCGTGGGGCGCGGAGATGGGGAGCGCCCACGTGCCCGGGTTGTCCTGACGTGCCGAGTTGCCGGAAGAGAGCGTGTTAGGCCCGCAGGAGAACACGAGCACCCATTGCCCATCGATCTGCGCAACCTGCGGCACCTCGAGATGGCCGAATCCGGCGCCCGGATCGGACAGCGGCGGGAGGACTTCCCACTCCTGAAGGTCGGGTGAGTACGCGTGTCCGATCACACCGCGGTCATCGAGCGGGCCTTCCTTCGCGCGGGCGGTGACGAGCATGTGCCATCCGGAGCCGCTCGGGTCACGGAAGACCCACGGGTCCCGCCAAGCCTCCTCTTTCCACCCCTCGCCGGGCACGTACGTTTCGTACCAGCGCGGATCGGCCCGGGTGATCGGGCCGGGAAGCTTCTCCCAGTTGGTCAGGTCCGACGACACAGCGACCCCGACGGTCTCGATGTTGGCGTATTCGGGTTCCGGGTGCAGGAATCGCGACCCGGTGTAGAACATGCGCCACAGGCCGTCGTCGCCGCGGACGACGCAGCCGGTCCACGTCGCCGTGGCGTCGAACGCTCCTTCGTCACCACCTTCGAAGGCACGCCCGACGATGTCCCAGTCGCGCAGATCAGTCGAGACGGCGTGACCGATGCGGGCGGCGCGGTGGCGGCGTCCCGGATCCCCCAGGCTGTGGGGAGCGTTCAAGAAGTAGAGATGGAAGCGACCGTCATCCTGCGCGATCCAGAAATCCCACGCCCAGCTATCGGGGACGGTTAGCATGAGCGCCCCCCACGGATGTTCAGCGAGCGCATCATGCTCGAGCTCCTTCGATCGATGAGGTTGCCGACTGCGAGTGCGGAAAGCAGTGATCGCAGATCTGCCGAGACGAGCCGAGACGCTTTCCGTTGCGCCCGCTCGGCAGCGTCCGCCGCGTCGGCGGGGTTGCTGCCATTGCATCTGCAACTTTGCGGGAACGTTCCCGGTCATGTGCAACACTGTACACACCCGCCGAACTGGCATGCAAACCCGATTCCGACGGGGTAATCGACTTTTCATCGGTTCGACATCTGCTCGCCAGAGTGGGTCTTCGCGCCGGAATCGCAGTTCATTGGCTGCGCCAAGCGGGAAGGTTCCCGGACTGGAGGTGACGTGGAGTATCTGACGGGGGGTCTTGCACTTGTTTTCGCCGTTCTTGTCGGTCGCAACGACGGGGCGCCTCTGGTTGCGCTCGCCCTCAGGCCGCTTCATCGACGTTCGTCGTGGCCGCCTGCTGTTCTCATCGCCGCGACCGTTGTGGTTCCTGCCGTCGGAGTGCAGGCGGTGGGGGGAACGCTCGCGGATTTGTTCCGTTCGTCGGCCGGAAGTTCGGGGCTGGGGCTCGCGGTGCTGCTGCTGGCCACGATCTCGACGTTATTGATCTCCACGGTCACGGGCATCCCCACTTCGATCACGCTGGCGCTCGTCGGCGCGTCTGCCGGAGCGCAGGTCGCTCACGGCGTGCTGGAGGGTGAACGGATCGCCCGCGTCCTGGTTCTCGCGGCTGCCGGGCCGGTGGTGGCGTGGCTACTGGCACTGGCGGTGACCCGCCTTCTGATGCTCGCGCGCGGACCTTCGCTCGAGCGGACGGTTCGGTGGCAGCAGATCACGGGATTCGTGGCGACCGCGGTCGCTTACGGCGCCAACGACGGCCAGAAACTCCTGGCCGTATTCGCGGTCATGTTCG
This sequence comes from Agromyces sp. ISL-38, assembly GCF_018613935.1. Taxonomy (GTDB): domain Bacteria; phylum Actinomycetota; class Actinomycetes; order Actinomycetales; family Microbacteriaceae; genus Agromyces. The sequence continues at coordinate 288,665 of NZ_JAGGPF010000001.1, forward strand.
GTATCAACGTGGCGGGCGGAGCGGTCGACCCGAGAGTCATCGGGCTGGTGGTCGCCTGCTTCGCGATCGGGACGATGCTCGGCTTGCGTCGGAGCGCGAACGGCCTGCGACAGGGCGTTCTGCATCCCAAGCCGTATCAGGTCGCATCTACGCTGTGGTCCAGCGCGACGGCCGTGCTCGTCGGTTCGGCTCTGGCCGCGCCGATGAGTATGACGCAGTCCGTCACCGGGGCACTGATCGGATCTGCCCCGCCCCGCGAGTGGCGGCGCGTCCGCTGGGAGCAGTCTCGCCGGGTCGTGTTGGCGTGGCTGTGGACCCTGCCGGTCGCAGCAGTCGCCGGTTGGGCGCTCACCCTCGCAACCGGTCTGCTGGCGAACTGAAGAACCTCGAGGAGAGAGAACATGAAACGCCTCATCCGCAATCGCACAGCTCGGCGGTCCACTCGCGATCTCCTCGCGCACCAGATCGACATCACCATCGACGGTGTCGCCCTCGCTCAGGAGGCCATCCACACCCCGGAAGATCGCGTCGACGCTCGAGCGTCCATGGTCGACATCGAGCACCAGGGAGACGAAGCGCGCGCGGAGGTGATCCGGGTGATGTCCTCTCGCATCACCACGCCGCTCGACCGGGAAGACTTGTTCCGCGCATCTCGGTCCATCGACGACGTGCTCGACAACACCCGCGATTTCGTGCGCGAGATGGCCATGTGGCACGCCGGTCCCGGGGTGCTGGGCGAGACCGCGCTCGAGCAGGTCGTCGCATCGCTGGAGAAGCTGCGTGACGCTGTGGCGAGCACCAATCCGGTCCACGTCCGAGAGAACTGCCTCGCCGCCCGGAAAGAAGCCGGCCAGGTTCGCCGCGCCTACCAAGAAGGACTCGCCCAGATCTTCGATAGCGAGCTCACCATGGACACCCTGAAGACCCGCGAACTCCTCAGACGCCTCGACGTCATCGGGCTGCGCCTCGCCGAAGGCGCCGACGCGCTCCTGGATGGGCTGATCAAACGCGCCATCTGAACATCCGCGGATCGAACCGTCGCCGGTCCCGGGAATGCCGCGGCTTCCGGATCCTTTCTCTCCCACAACGGTTCTGTCGTCGAGATCGCCGGTCGACCGGCGGCGGTGGCCGACACGATCGGCGCGCGGGACACTTTCTCCGGAGCGCTTCTCGACGCGTTGATGCGTACGGCGCGGTAGGCGCTCAGAGCCGTGACGTGCTGGCTCAACTCGCCGAACCTACGCTCCGTGAAGCCGCGAGCTGGGCATCACGCGCGGCCGCGGTCATGGTATCGCGGCAAGGGGCCGACCCACCGCGTCGTGGTGAGGTCATACGGGACTATTGACGCCGCGAACGGGACGCCGACTCTCGGATGCGACCCATCACCTCCGAGGCGGAGCTGTCGTGCGCCCGGGCACCACCGTCCCCGGTATCGCCGTTCGTGCTTCCACCGGAGCGCCCTGCTCTACCCACTCGATCAGGCGGTCTACCGCCGTTCGACCAATCTCCTCGATCGGCTGCCGGAAGCTCGTGAATCCGAACAGCGGCTCGGCCAAATAGCCGAATCCGTCGTAGCCAGTCACGGAAATCTGTTCCGGGACAGGAATCTCGCGGACACGGAGCTCCTCGAGAACCTTGACCATCGCGACATCGCTCGGGCACATCAAGGCCGTGATCGCTGGGTCTGCCAGCGCCGTCACTACCGCCGAACCGACCGGACCCCGGTACGAATCGAGTTCGATCACCCGGACCTTCACATTCGACGCCCGCAGAGTTCGGATCATCGCCGTGCCGCGCGCGTTCTGACTCGCGGACTCCCGGTCCGACACCAGAAGAACCGCGACATCCCGATGGCCCAGACGGGCCACATATTCGGCGATGCGCGCCCCGCCGTCCTCCTCGTCGCAGTGCACACTCACGATGCCCTCCGCGTACTCCGCGCGACCGGCAACGACGATCGGCACACGGTCGACGTAGCGCACGAGATCCTCTCCGGACAGCTGCGCAGACGACACGATCAAACCGTCGACTCGCAGGGCGATCAACGACCGCAACGCCTCCTGAGCATCTTCCACGGTCAGCTCGTCGACACCGGTGACCGAGACGACCTCGTACCCCCGCTCGGCGGCACGCCGCTGCATCGCAGCCTGCAGGTAGCCGTAGAACTGGATGGTGGTGTCACGAAGAACCACGCCCAACGTCTTCGTTCGTTGCGAAACCAGACCTCGCGCCATCGCGTTCGGCACGTAGCCGAGCCGATCGGCGACAGCGCGAACCCGCTCCACCGTGTCCGGACTCACGTCGCCCTGACCGAGCAGCGCGCGCGAGACCGCGGACTTCGACACTCCCGCTTCTCGAGCGACGTCGATAATCGTCGGCGACTTCGGCCTACTCATAGGACGTCACCTGACGTCGATTGCCGGGAACGTTCCATGTCAGCATGCTAGCTGGCATCGGTACCGCATCGACAGATGCCGAGCCGCAAGCTCCGGGAATTTGCCCGGGTGCATGGCGGAAGTTCAACTGCACGGACCCCGCGCAGTTGATCTCCCAAGATCCATGGTGTCATCATCGCTCGTGTTCGTGCTGATCGGCCTCGGCGTCGGTGGCGTGGCGACGCGGACGGAGGTCGTCGCGGCCGAGGAAATCGGCGGAGACGAAGACCTCTCGTACGACCTGACGCTGGGTAACGCGATCACACTGACCGCTACCGCCAGTGCAGCGCCCCTCAGCGTCTGCATGAAGTTGCGACAGCAGCTCATAACTTGAGTCCGCCCCTGGAAGCGCCCGATAGCCGGTCGCATCCCGGTCATGCGCGCGCTCGCTCAAGCTTGTAAGCGCTGGACTCTGCCGTCATCTCCACACCGCGTCTAACAGCGCCGCAACCGGCGCTCGACGTGGCACTCATCGCAAGCGAAGACTGAGCGTGACCCGTACGTGATTCCCCAGAGCGGGCCGACGTTCATCGTCGGCCACCCGCCACCCTGAGCTGACGGCGGACGGCCCAGAGCGTGAGACCGACGCCGATCGCCGCGCCCGCAATGGTGATCGCTGCGGTTGCCGCCATTCGAACGCCTGCTGACCCGCCGCCCGCGAGGGCGGCAAATGGCAGCCCGAGCGCAAGCGTCGCGGCCGCCCATTCCTGCTTCCCGAGCGCGTAGAGCAGGATCGCGCACCCCAGAAGGATGAGCGGCATCCATCCGATCACGCCTTGGTCAAGCCAGAGCGGGTTCTGCAGGGCGAGCCTGCCGGGGTGGGCGACTTGAGGTAGGAAGCACAGCAGCGTCGCCGAGAGGAACCATCCGAGGCTCACGATGGTCAGTCGATGGTCTCCCAATGGCCGGCCGGTAAGCACTAACCCGGCGAACAAGATGAGCAGGCCAAGGAACATCCACGTACTCACTCTCCTCCGGCAGCACGGAGTACCTCGAGGTGAGCACGCCGGAGGTGAACGACGTCACCGCGAGCGAGGGGACCACAAGGATCGAAAGCACCGATATCGAGGCGACCCATAGGCGCAGGCGAGCCCGGCTCCCAGTTGGGGAAGCGAGCGACGAGGCCATAAAAGGAGACACGACCCCGATCGCGACTGCCGCGAGCTCCAGATCCCACAACGTGGGGAACCAGCCACCGAGGATCAGCGTTAAATCCTCGAGCGCCGAAGGACGCGGCTGTTCTGGCACGACCAATGACCAAGATGCGATCGCGCCGATCAGCACCGCTCCGAGCAGCGATGCCGCGCCCGTCACTCGGAGCGAGCGTGCCCGCGCTCTCGCCGGTCATCGACCTTTTCGGGCGCCTGGCGCTCGATCGTCTGAGTCTCAACCACGCTAGTACCCCGCAACCTCCCGCGCTGCGGCGACTCTACCAAGGCGACGAGATACCCATGGGCTCGTCAAATGCGTCCGCCACACCGCCAATGCCACCAGCCCCCAAGGGTGCGGCGCGCCGATCACGCTGGTCCCGCAGCCGTGGTAGCTACTGCTCGAGGCGGATGTCGACCTCGCGCTCGACGAAAGTCCATTCCTCGGTCGCTCGGAGCATGGTGACCAGCTCGTCGAACCCAGCTTCCTCGGCAGGGGCGAACTCGAACCACGTCAGAAAATCGAACGGCTCACCGAGGTCCCGGCTGTGGTGGAGTCGGCGTGCCACGGCTGGCAGGTACTTCAAGCCGATAGCGATGTGGTGGGAGCGATCCTCAACGATCGCCCGCCGCTCGTCTTGTGAAAGTGCCCACCACGCCTGCGATTTCTTGATCGGGATGAGGGCGGCGCGGGTCGCCTCGCGCCGCCCAAGGCGCGGCGAATTGGACACCAGTTCGTCGTGCTCCCGCTTCGTGACGTACCTCTCGTGACTGACCACGCCGCGCAGCGCCCAGGTAGCTGCTTCAGGAGCGGCCCGCTCGCCTTCAAGGACCGCGACACGCTCGACCATCGGAAGAGTCGCCCCCTGGACTACGGAGATACAGCGCACGCGCCAGGCGCCCTCGTGGCCACCTGCGAACACAGACGAGAGGATTGGCATGCCTCATAGTAGGGGCAAGCGGCCCGCCGATACCCACACAGCCGCGGCGGGCGGTGGTGGACGCCCTCGTAGGAACACTGGGGGCCACAAGAGGACAGTGAGTAAGACTCCATACGTATGTATGTTCGACCGCCGCACGCGAATGTCCTCAGCGGATCGCTGCTCACGTGAAACGTACAGCAGGCCGTCTGGCCATCTTCACCCGTTGGCCAGGTCCGTGGGTCCTCATCGGGAAGACGTGCGCCGAGGATCTCGGCGTGGTCAGTCCGCCCCGGTGGGGAGCGCGCATCCTGATCGCTGAAATCTGATTCTCATCTACTTGTCAATTTGTCAAGTGCGTGACAACTCACCTGGGAACATGACAAGTTGCGTGAGAACCTACATTCAGCAGTGCCCGATACGCTGCCGTCCACGCCACATGGCCAATTGGCCAAGTAGTGGCCATCTTTCGTGGAATTGGCCACGTTCGCGTGGATCCTACAATGATGTAGGTTCCGCGTCGAGATGGCATCCGGGGCAGCGATTCCACGGTATTTGTCGTCGGATCGAGAGCTCGGATTCCACGCAAGTGGCGGATTCCTACACCGGCCTCAGTGAGGCTCGCGTCCGGATTCTCAGACTCGACACTCGAGTACCGATGCCCGCGAGGGCTCCCTCAGCGGGCGTCTCGTCGTCGGGCAACAACCGCTGCCTGGGAACGCTGGCCGGTAGCCTTCCTGACGTGGGATTCGACGACGTCGAAGCCGGCCTCGATCAGCTCGTCGCTGAGGTCATCCACGGACCATCGGTATGCAGGAGCGACCGCGTGAGCGAATTGTTCGACTACCGGGCCCTCGAAGAATCCGATAAGCAGCGTGCCATCGGGCCTGAGCACGCGGCTGAAATTCAGGAGGGGAACCCGGATCGTCCCAGGCTCATGGTGGATGAGGGAGTACCAGGAGAGAACCCCGCCCGTGGAGCCTGTTTCGGCATCGAGGGCGTCGAGACTGCCGACCGTGAATGGCACATCGGGATACGTGCTGCGGGCGCGCTCGATGAACTTGGGGACCAGATCCACGCCGCGGACAGGAAGCCCTCGTTCGGCGAGGAAGTTCGTCCACTGACCCGGACCGCAACCAGCGTCGATGACGCTGCCCTCGATCCCGCTGGCCCATGTCGACACGAGTTGACGATCTGAAGGGTGCACGGCGCTCATCGACCCGAAGAGTTCGATGTACTCCGCTGCCCGGCGTGAGTATGCGTTGATAACCTCGTCGACCACGCGATCGAGTCTAGGCAGACCAGAGGTGCATGCCCGGTAGACGGTCGGGCAGCGGGCGCCAGTTGGCCGTCGAGTGAACTCGCGGGGCCTGACGAATGAGGTGCCCGTTTACCCTGCCAGTGAAAACGCCGGCATGGATGCGCCTACTGCAACGGCACGGTCGGCTCATCTATGGAATCCACGGAAGATGGCAGAAATGCCAGCTGTATGACAAGTGCCGTGGAAAATGCCATCTTCGCGTGGAACCTACACCTCGAGAGGGCACCCCGTCCACATCGGTGGACGTGCGCCGAAAGGATCTATGTGTATGTATGTGTAGGTTCCACGCTGACTTGGCATCTACGGGGCCGAATCCACGGCAAATGTCACCGGTTCGGGCCGTCGGATTCCACGGAAGATGGCAAATTCCTACACCGACTCAAATCCGGATGCCATCGTGCCGTCGGATGAGCGTCTCGACGACGACGCAGTGCCCGTGACGTCAATGGGTGGAAGTGGGTCAGCGGGGGCTCACGGGTGCGGCGACGTTCGCATCTCGAGGCGTCGCAGGTCGGGCGATCGAGCGTCGCGTTAGCCTCGGACGGTGACCGCGAACCGAATCCTGATCGCATGGTTGGCCGCACTGGTCGCGGGATCGATTCTCGTGGCGCTGCCGGACACCGGCGCGCCGCTGATCCGGATCAGCCGCACGCACGGGCCAGGACTGCTGGACGTGGTGGGCATCAGCGTCATAACGATCGGCGTTGTCACACTGTGGTGGTGGCTGATACGCCGTCGCCGGACGATCGCGGCCCGCGTCGGACGCCGCGGCGTGCTCGTCCTGGCGCTGGTTCTGGTGCTCGCCTTTGCGGAAGTGATCTGGTCGGTCCTCGCCGACAACGGCCCGTGGTGGATCGTGGGGGCAACCGTCGCCATGGTCGTCCAGCTCGTCGCGTTGGCCACGAGCGGCGGTCGATCCTGACCTTGGCGTCTATTAGTCAGCGCCACCGCCGCGCCAGCCTCAGCCGGTCGGGGCCATGGCGGCGATGACCGCGAGCAGTTCCCGGCGAACCGTCGCCGGATCCTCGAGGAAGCCGAGGTGTCCGACCTCCAACGTGCGAGTCGGCCAACCGACCGTTGCAGCCCGCATCCGCTCGCCTGCGTAGGTCTCGCCGAACGCGAGGTATGCGCCCGGCAGGTCGGCCGTCCAATCCGCTGCGCAGGCGGCGACAAGCCGAGCCGCGTCCGGTGATGTAGGTTCCACTCGGAGATGACGTACTCCGCCGGAATCCACGGGATTTGTCCTCGATCTGACGGACGGGAATCCCGCGGAAGGTGGCCGATTCCTCAGTGGCATCCACCCGCCCGCTCGACGAGGCGATCATCGCGTCGGCCGAGAGCCTGGTGCGCCTCGGGCTCGTGCGGAGTGATGCGGCCGACCACGGGGCATCCGTCACCCCTCGCATTCGCGCGGCGACGAGTGCATGCTGGACATATGGCAACGTACCGCCTGTCGACGTTCGTCGCGGCGCCGCCAGAGCGGGTCTTCGCGACCTGGACGGATCTCGACCGGTTGCATGAATGGATCGGCGGAGTCACCCGCGTGACCGACCGCGTCGGCTCGATCGACGAGGCCGGCAGCCGCTACACGGTGTGGTTCGGGCGGATGGCGAGCCCGACCGAGATCCTCGCGGTCGAGCGGCCTCGGCACATCCGCACCCGGTTCGGCAACGCGATCCTGAAGGGCGAGTCCGACGTGACGTTCGCGGCCGAGGGCGAGGGCACGCGCATCCACCAGGTGTTCGTGACCCGCGGGTTCGTGTCGGCGATCTTCGCGCGGCTCTTCGCGACGGGGTCGTATCGGGGCAGCTTCCGCGGCGAGCTGGAGGCGTTCCGTGAACTCGTCGAGCGCGAGGCGTCGGGGCCGGGGGCCCAGTAGCCGCTGGGCTAGGCCAGATCCACGACGGTCAGTCTTTGGCCAAGTTGCGTGGTCGCAACAGCGGGCAGAATCTCTACTTGTCAATTTGCCAAGTGCGTGACAACTCACCTGAGAACATGACAAGTTGCGTAAGAACCTACACTGAGGGCGCTCAGACCTGCACCATGTCGGCGAACCGCGAGAAGTGTCCGTGGAACGCGACCGTGATCGTGCGCGTCGGGCCATTCCTGTGCTTGGCCACGATGAGGTCGGCCTCGCCGGCGCGTGGGTTGTCACGCTCGTAGGCGCTCTCGCGGTGGAGCAGGATCACCATGTCGGCGTCTTGCTCGATCGAGCCCGACTCACGCAGGTCGGAGAGGGCGGGCAGCTTGTCGGCGCGCTGCTCGGGTCCACGGTTCAGCTGCGAGAGCGCGATAACGGGAACCTGCAGTTCCTTGGCGAGCAGCTTCAGCGCACGCGAGAACTCCGAGACCTCCTGCTGGCGGCTCTCGACTCGCTTGCCGCTCGTCATGAGCTGGAGGTAGTCGATCACGACCATCTTCAGGCCGACTCGTTGCTTGAGGCGCCGGCACTTCGCTCGGATCTCGACAAGCGTCATGTTCGGCGAGTCGTCGATGTAGAGCGGGGCATCGTTGATGCGCCCGCGCGTCGACGCGATCGTGGTCCAGTCGCGGGCGTCGACCGTGCCCTTGCGCATGCTCTGCAGGGGAACGGATGCCTCGGCGGCGAGCAGGCGCATGGCGATCTCGCTGCGCCCCATCTCGAGGGAGAAGAAGATCGTGGGCTGGTCGTTGCCGATCGCAGCAGCTCGAGCGAAGTCGAGCGCGAGCGTCGACTTGCCGAGTGCAGGGCGGGCGGCGACGATGATCATCTGGCCGGGGTGGAAGCCATTGGTGAGGTCGTCGAGGTCGGCGAAGCCCGTGGGGACTCCCGTGAACTTGCCGTCGGTGTGCTTAGCTGCCTCGATCTCGTCGATCGCGGCCGTCACCGCATCGGTGAGCGGAACGTAGTCTTCGCTCTCGACCGAGCCCGTGACCGAGTAGATCTCCGCCTGGGCGTTGTTCACGAGCTCTACGACCTCGCCCTCACCGGCATACCCCATCTGCACGATGCGAGTGCCCGCATCGACGAGGCGGCGCAGCAGCGCGCGCTCGGCCACGATGGAGGCGTAGTAGCCCGCGTTCGCCGCTGTGGGCACGAGGCTCGTGAGGGTGTGGAGGTACTCGACACCGCCGGCGCGCTGCAGTTCGCCGGTCTTCGTGAGCTCGTCGGTGACGGCGATGACGTCGGTGGGCTCGCCGTGCGAGTAGAGCGAGAGGATGGCGTTGAAGACGAGCTCGTGCTTCGGCACGTAGAAGTCGACGCCGCGGAGCGTCTCGACGACATCGGCGACGGCGTCTTTCGAGAGCATCATGCCACCGAGCGCGCTCTGCTCGGCCAGAAGGTCGTGCGGGGGAGTGCGTTCGCCGCCTCTGCGGGCTTCGCCGTCGTGTGGTTCGGCGAGCCCGATGTGAGCGATCGACAACTCGATGACCTCCGATTTCGACTCCGCCGGGCGAGCAACCCGCGCCCGCAACTCCAGTGTGGTCTGACCCTCTGACATGAGTGGCCGACCGGGTGGGAACCCGCTGATCGAAGGACGCTGCTTCACGATATGGAAGCGCTGCCAACACCACAAGCCAGCCTGTGGATAACTCTGGGGACAAACTGAGCGAAACGCCGGAGAAGGTGTGCACTCAGCCTGTGGAAAACTGTGGAATTCCAGCGAATTACACGGGTTGAATTCTGAAACGATCAGGTGTTCTATGTTTCCACACCTGTGTATGAAAAGTTCTTCAGAAGTCCACCCTCACGTGTCCCCCACCTGTGTACAACATCGTGGGAAACGCGAACGTGGACTTGCGCTCACCGGCGCCGCGGGTGTAGGCCTGAGGCGGATAGGAATGCGGTTCCGCACCGCTCACAGCACTCGCAGACTTCGCCGGCACGGGGGCCCCGAAGCTCCGTCGAAAGCGCCCGCAGACGCGGCCACCACGCACATCCGAAGGCTCCGTCGAACCGCCCGCCAGACGGCGCTTGCAGACAGCGGGAAGGTACCGAGAAGACGGCAGCCCACCTCTCACAGACGACGAAGCGGCGGCCCGAGCCGAAGCCCGGACCGCCGCCGTGTTCGTGCGTGCGAGTTACTTCGCCGCGACCACCTGGAGGGTGATCGTCGCCGAGACCTCGTCACGGAGGCGAACGGTCGCCTCGTGGTCGCCGGTCGCCTTGATGGGCGTCGGGATCTCGATCTTGCGCTTGTCGAGCTCGCCGAGTCCGGCGGCCGCGACGGCAGCCGCGACATCCGCTGTCTTCACCGAACCGAAGAGGCGCCCGCCGAGGCCGGCCTTGACCGCGAGGCGGACCCGGCTCCCCTCGAGCTTGGCCTTGAGGGCCTGCGCGTCTTCGAGCGAGTGCAGCTCACGAGCCGCGCGGGCTGCCTTGATCTGCTCGACCTGCTTCTCGCCACCTCGCGACCACGCCACTGCGAAGCCCTGGGGAACGAGGAAGTTGCGAGCGTAACCGCTCTTGACCTCGACAACGTCGCCGGCCGTGCCGAGGCCGGTGACCTCGTGCGTCAGAATTACCTTAGCCATTGTCGTGCTCCTTAACGGCCGGAGCCCGAGTAGGGCAGGAGGGCCATCTCACGCGCGTTCTTCACGGCGCGGGCGATGAGGCGCTGCTCCTGCACGGAGACACCGGTGATGCGACGGGCGCGGATCTTTCCACGCTCCGAGATGAACTTGCGAAGCGTCGCGACGTCTTTGTAGTCGATGACGCCGACCTTGATCGACTTCGCGGGGGCGGCGTTCTTCGCGCCCTTCCCGCGGGTCGGCTTGCGGCGATCGCCGCTGCTCTTTCCAGCCATTTCTGATCCTGTCTTGATGAGGTGCGGGTTGAGGAGGTCGCGCGGCGACCGTCTCGAAACCGCTGAGTACTAGAAGGGTGTCTCGTCGCCGAAGCTGGTGCCCGGGGTGTTCCAGACATCGCCGCCGGCGGAACCGCCCGATTGCGTCGCGGGAGCGCTCGGCGCCCACGGCTCGTCGGAACCGCCGCCGCCCCCGAAGGAGCCGGCAGCGCCGCCGCGGTTGGACGAAGCAGCACGCGTCACGGACGCGGTGGCGTAGCGCAGGCTCGGGCCGATCTCATCGACCTCGAGCTCCATGGTGGTGCGCTTCTCGCCTTCCTTCGTCTCGTAGGAACGCTGCTTGAGACGCCCGGAAGCGATGACCCGGGATCCCTTGGTGAGTGAACCGGCCACGTGCTCGGCGAATTCACGCCAGACGCTCGCGCGCAGGAACAACGCTTCACCGTCTTTCCACTCGTTCGCCTGACGGTCGAACGTACGGGGAGTGGATGCGATGGTGAAGTTGGCAACCGCCAGCCCGTTCTGCGTGTAACGCAGCTCGGGATCTGCAGTGAGGTTGCCCACCACGGTGATGATGGTCTCGCCGGCCATGGGGACTAGGCGTCCTTCTGGGCGGGGGCCTTGGCTGCGGCTGCAGCCTTCGCGCCGGCCTTGGCGGAAGCGGCGGCCTTCTTCGCGGCCTTCTCCTCCTGCGCCTTGGCGTGAGCGGCGACCTGGGCGATGGCCTCTTCAGCGCGGAGCACCTTGGTGCGCATGACCGCCTCGCTGAGGTTCAGCTGGCGGTCGAGCTCGTCGGTGGTCTTGGACTCAGCGGTGAAGTCGACGACGGCGTAGATGCCCTCGGCCTTCTTGTTGATCTCGTAAGCCAGACGACGACGTCCCCAGATGTCGACCTTGTCGACGGTGCCGCCATCATTTCGGATGACGTTGAGGAACTTGTCAAGGCTGGGAGCAACGGTGCGCTCATCGATCTCGGGATCGAGGATTACCATCAGCTCGTACTGGTGCATGACTAACCCACCTCCTTCGGACTAAAACGGCTACAGACTCTCTGCAGCAGGAGGGTTGTGCATACGTCGACCCGAGGAGGCCGCAACTGCGGCGCACGGGCAACCTGCCTATCGTAGCGGATGCCGCCCCGGCATGCCATTCCGTGCTGAGGATGCCTCGCTCGCCCGCCTGCACCACGCACATTCCCGCTCGTGCCCGACCGCTCAGTTCGGCCCAGACGCGAGCGCGTCACTCTCCGCCATTCGCTTGCCTTGCATCGGTGGATCCCGTCGCGAAATGACGTGCTCGATGCCTGACGCGAGGGAGCCCGGCCTCCTCGAGATGCTGTGCGAGCAGCCGCGGGCGGCGGGCGATCGACCACTCCCACCGCACCGCGAACGGCCGGTGTCGCCGGCGGATCCGGTCTTCTCGCCGCTTCTCTGCGATGACGATGTCGGCGATCGCCCGGCCCCGCGTGTACTCGCTCCGAAGGTACTTGCCATGTCCGTCGAACTCTCCGAAGAGCCCGAACTCCGGCCAGTCGAAGTCGACGATGTCGTCTCGGCCGTCGGGCCGTGGCATCCGCACCTGCAATCGTGGTGCCGGGAAGCCCAACAGGTGCATCTGTCCGCGGCTGAGCGATTCACCCACCGAGCCGGATGCTTGGTCGCCGAACGCGATCGCGGTGCGCGCCCCATGTCGCCCACGCGGGGATGCTCCGCACTCCAGTCGCTCGGTGAGTTCATCGCGGCTTGCGCCGCGCACCCACCCACCCGTGGGCAGCATCACCCGAGCCCGCATCCCGTAGTCCAGCGAGACCACCGCCCCGAGGAACGGCGTGACGCGTGCGAGGTCGACGAGCGTGCGTGTGAGGTCAGTGACGAACACACCCCCGATTTCGACCACTTCGGATGCCTCGAGCCGGTCTTGGTGCCATACGACGCCGTTGCGCGATCGAGGTCGGGTGCGCCCGACGTCGGCGAGGTGGACCGCATCCGGCCATCGGCCGAGGCGCGGGATGCCCCAGATCGCCGCGGCCGACTCGCGGCAGAGCACGGGAGGCGCCGATCGGGTGGTGACCACCGCACGTATCAGCGCTCGATACCGCTCGAGCGAAGACGTCGCGTGCCACTCCCTCGCGTCAGTGAACGCACCAGCCCGGACACGCACCACCCCGTCGCCGGAGGCCGTCCGGCGCTGCAGGGTCCGGGCTGACCGCCCAGTGGGTGCTCGGGTGAACTCCACGTCGAGGGGAGGCGCGTCAGGATCGAAGAGACTCATCTGGCAAGCGTCGACGCATCGGCACGACGGACACGACGACCCTTCCCTACCTGTACGCGCCCACATCCATTCGCAGCCTGTGGAGGCCGAGTGCTGGCGCGTCGGCCGCCATCGCAGCGGCGAACGCGTCACTTCTCGCCAAACTGCACAGCTGGAGAGCCATCCGTGGCGGGAATTGACGCGCTCGAAAGAGGCGAGCCCGCCCGACCGCCTACCCGCGGACCTCGATCTGCACCGGGAACTCGTTTTCGACGCTGCCGTCCTTCGGGCTCAGGTTGTACGCCACGACGTCGTACAGCCCCGGCGGAAGGTCGGCTGGCAGCGTCATGCTCGAGCTGAAGTTCGAGTGCTCGCAGCACGCGTCCGCAAGCACCGGCAGGGTGACGACCGCCGTGCCCGACGCGTCTCGCACGTCGACATTGAGCGCGGCTTCGAAGACCGCGGCCAGGCCCGTCAGCAGAATGAGGCCTCCGGGCTCGTACACCTGGCCGCACGTGGGGCTCGTGAGGAAGATCGTCGGTCGATCGGGCGCGATGGTGATCGGGACCTCGACGACGTCGATCATCGAACCGTCCTTGGCGCTGTGCGCATACGCCCGGAGCGTGACGCGCAGGTCGTTCACTTCCGGAGGAAAGGCGAGCGTGCCCTCCCACGTGCCCGGCGTGCCGCTTCCCGACGTCGCCGTGAGCTGGCGCACGCAGGCCAGCGCGCCCCCATCGTCCACGGCATCGATGGTCAGGGCGGCCTCGAAGGTGTTCGCCTCGCCGCTCACCGTGAACGGAACCGAGACGGTCTCACCCTCGGCCGGGCTCGTGATCGAGATCGCCGGAGCCGCCGTCGTCTCAGGCGCACTCGTGGTCGGGGCACCGGTGGGCGACCGCGTCGGCGACTGGCTGAGCCCCGGTGAGCACGACGTCAGCGCCGCCGCGGCGACGAGGGCCGCGAGCGCCAGCGTGCCTCGAATGAACATGCGCGGGGTCGCCTTCACTCCTGCTCCGAGCGTACTCCCGCGAGTGCGGGGTGCACCTGCCGATCGCGCATCGTTGCGGGGAAGTGATCCCGCGAAGCCGCTAGGGGCGTGCGCCCCGAGTCGCCCACCACTCACGCAGGCGCTCGGCTGCGGCATCCGCACCGATCGGGCCCTCGTCGAGCCTCACCTCGAGCAGGAAGCGGTAGGCCTCGCCCACGACGGGGCCGGGCGGCACGTCGAGCAGCGCCATGATCTGCTCGCCGTCGAGCTCGGGGCGCACCGCGGCGAGCTCCTCCTCTTCGGCGAGCACGCCGATGCGCGCCTCGAGGTCGTCGTACGCGAATCCGAGCCGATCGGCCTTGCGCCGGTTGCGGGTCGTGACGTCGGCCCGAGTCAGGATGTGCAGGCGTTCGAGCTGCTCGCCGGCGTCGCGAACGTAGCGGCGCACGGCAGAGTCGCTCCACGCGGCATCCGCGTACCCGAAGAACCGCAGGTGCAGCTCGATGAGCCGTGAGACGGCGGCGATCGTGTCGTTGTCGAAGCGCAGGTCGCGCAGGCGCTTGCGTGCGAGCTTCGCGCCGACGACGTCGTGGTGGTGGAACGAGACCACGCCGCCCGGCTCGAGCCGCCGGGTGGCCGGCTTGCCGATGTCGTGCATCAGCGCCGCGAGGCGCACGATGAGGTCGGGGGAGTCGAGGTTGCCGCGCGAGACCTCGTAGTCGATCGCCTGGTCGAGCACCGTGAGGCTGTGCTCGTAGACGTCTTTGTGATGGTGGTGCTCGTCGATCTCGAGGCTGAGCGCCGGCAGTTCGGGCAGCACCCGCTCGGCGAGGCCCGATTCCACCAGCAGACGGATGCCGCCGCGGGGCGATCCTGTGAGGAGCAGCTTCGACAGCTCATCGCGCACTCGCTCGGCCGAGATGCGTTCGATCGCACCGGCGAGGGCCGACATCGCCGCGCGGGTGTCGTCGTCGAGCGTGAACCCGAGTTGCGACGAGAACCGGGCGGCTCGCAGCATCCGCAGCGGATCGTCGCCGAACGACTGCTCGGGGGTCGCAGGCGTGCGAAGGACTCCGGCGACGAGGTCTTCGACGCCACCCGAGGGATCGACGAGGGTCAGTTGCGGCAATCGCAGGGCGAGCGCGTTGACGGTGAAGTCGCGGCGGGTGAGATCGCCCTCGAGGCTCGAGCCGAAGACGACCTCGGGCTTGCGGGAGGCACCGTCGTATGAATCGGCACGGTAGGTGGTGATCTCGACGGTCTCGCCGGCGATCTTCGCGCCGATCGTGCCGAACGCTCGCCCGATGTCCCAATGGGCTTCGGCGATGGGCTTCACGATCGCGAGGATCTCGTCGGGCGTCGCGTCGGTCGTGAAGTCGAGGTCGCTCACCGCCCGGCCGAGGAATGCGTCGCGCACCGGGCCGCCGACGAGGGCGAGCTCGTGACCACCGGCTTCGAACGCCGCGGCGAGTCGGGCGACGGTCGGCGAAGCAGCCAGCTCGCCGAGCCGATCGAGTGCCGCAGCGACAGTCTGCATGCTCCCTATGTTAAGCGGCACGCGCGGCCCGCCTCGTGACGGTGACGTAGTGGGCGGCGGGCTCCGGGTGGGCTCTGGGCCGGTTCCGGGCGGGCCCCTGGGCCGCTTCGGGCCGGCTCCGGCGTGGGTGTGGGAGGTCGGCGAGCTGCTGCTTCCGCCTCGGTGGCGCCCGCGACGCCAGCCTGTGGATGGCCTGTGGACGTCGAGCGGGCGCCCCAGTGGCACGCAATAGAATCGCCTGCATGGTGGCCGAGTCGAACCCTGCGCGTCGACACCACCGCCGACCGCAGCGGGCCACGGATGCCGCGGCGTCTGGCATCTCGAGCCCCACGTCGGCCCGCCTCTCGACCAACAGCTCGCCTCGCTCGCGCCGCCGGCGAGTCGCCCTCATCGGGCTCGCCGCAGCGGCCGCTGTCGCCGTTGCCGCGGCGCCCCTCGCCGCGAACGCGGGGGCGAGCCTCGAAGCCGAGTTCCCGTTCGTCTCCGTGCACGACGCCGGCGTCTCACTCATCGGCACAGCGTCATCGAGCGACGGCACGGTGCGTGCACCGCAGCGCGCGGGCCAAGCCGCGTCCACCGAAGCCGCATCCACCGACGACGGCGGCATCGCGATGCGCGTCGCCCCGATGATCGCCACGACACTCACGCCCGGAGCCCCCCTCGCGGTCTCGGTCGAGATCGAGAACACGACGGCGCAGTCCATTGCCGCTGCCACCGTGCGGCTCACGCGGTCGGCCCATGCGATCGACGAGGTTCCCGAGATCGACGCGTGGGTCGCAGCAACGGCTGCCAACGAGTCGGGCGCATCCGACTCATCCGGCTCGGCAGAGGTGGTGCTCGGCGAGGCCGAGGCCCGCTCGCTCTCGGCCGGATCCGTCACGTCCGTCTCCTTCACGCTTCCGCCGGCGGCGCTCGACGGCGTCACCGAGGCGCCGATCATCGGGCTCGGCGCCGAGCTCCTCGTCGACGGCGTCGTCGTCGCCTCTGGCGCCGACGTCTTCGCGAACGCGAACGCACCGGCGGGTGCCCCGCTGTCACTCGCCCTCGCGTATCCCCTCACGGTGCCCGCCGGCACCACAGGCCTGCTCGACGCCGAACAGCTCGAGACCTGGACGAGCCCCCTCGGGCTGCTGACCCGCCAGCTCGACGCCGTGGCCAATCGCTCGGTGGCGATCGCGATCGATCCCCGCATCATCGCGTCGATCCGTGCCCTCGGCACGACCGCCCCCGCCACCGCCACCGCTTGGCTCGACCGGCTCCGCGGCGTGACCAACGAAGTATTCCCCCTCGCGTATGCCGACGCCGACCTTGCCGTTCAGGCTCAACTCGGACTCGCGGGCATCCTCTCGCCCACCTCGTTCTCCGACGCGATGGACCCCGCGAACTTCACGGGTGGCGACGGCGACCAGGACGCCGATGAAGGTGAGGTTCAAGGCGAGGGCGACGATGCCGGCGCCACCGAGGGCGACGATGACACGGATGCCACGGCCGAACCCTCGCCCGCCCCCGGCGAGGTTCCGACCACCGAGGCCCTCCTCGACTGGCCGTACACGCGTTCCGACATCGCGTGGCCTGCCGACGACACCGTCGCCGCCGGTGATCTCGAGTTCCTCGATGCCGCCGGGCTCACGACGACGATCCTCGCGCCGGGCAACGTGGAGCCGGCCGCAGAAGGGGCGAACGCGGCGTCGACGATCAACGGCTCGAGCGCGGTGGTCGCCCACGAGCGACTGACCGCGCCGTTGCGCGCCGCATCCGTCGCGGTGACCGACATCGAATGGCGCTCGGCGACCGGCCGGCTCATCGCCGAGCTCGCCCTGGGCGCTGGCGAGCGCACCCAGCCGACCACGGTGCTCGCCACGTTCGATCGCGGTGCCGGCGTTCAGGCCAGCCGCGTGTCGGCAACGATCGACGAGCTCGCCACGGTCGGCTGGTCGCAGCCTGTGGGCCTCTCCGCTGCGATCGGCGCCTCGCCGACCGACCGAGCACTCACGAGCCTGCCCGAGTCCGACGTCCGCCGCTCGAACGTCGATCGAGTAGTGCGCACCGAAGCGGAGATCACCGCGTTCGCAACGGTACTCGCCGACGAGCGCTTGCTCAGCGGCCCGACGCGCCGCAACCTCCTCGCGCTGCTCGACGTCTCCTGGATCGACGACGAGGAGGCGTGGCACAGTGCCGTCGGCGACTGGTTGCTCGCACAGAGCGACACCCTCGGAGCCGTCTCGGTCGTGCCGAGCAGCCCGATCAACGTCGTCTCGAGCGAGACGGGCGTGCCCACGACCGTGCTGAACGCGCTGCCCTACCCCGTCACCATCGTCGTCGACGTCGATCCTTCGAACGGGCGGCTGATCGTCGGCGAACGGGTCGAGGCGACCATCGAGGCGGAGTCCCGCAGCACCGTGCGCGTGCCCGTCGCAGCGGGCGTCGGCAGCGGCGAGGTCTCGCTCTCCGTCACCCTCAGCTCGCCGACGGGGGTTCCGATCGGCAGCCCCGTGGTCATCCCCGCGAACGTCCAGGCCGATTGGGAGGGACTCGGCGCAGCCGTGCTCGGCATCGTCGTCGTACTGGTCTTCGGCGTCGGCATCTGGCGCAACATCACCCGTCGCCGGCGGCAGCGTGCCGAGATGGCCGAATCGGATGCCGCTGCCGACGGCCCTGCCGACGCTCCCATGCCGCCAGCGGCATCCGACTCCGACACCTCTGCGTCGACATCTGACGTGACCACCGGCTCGCCGGCTTCGGAGCCGCGCGATGACTGACGACCGCATCGGCCGCGCGAGCGCCCTCCTCGCCTCAGGCACGATCGTCTCGCGCGTTCTCGGGTTCGTGAAGACCGCGCTGCTCGCGGCGGTCATCGGCGCGAGTGGCGCCGGATCCAACGCATTCGCGGCGGCCAACCAGTTGCCCAACACGATCTACGTCGTGGTGGCCGGCGGTGTGCTGAGTGCCGTGCTGGTGCCGCTCATCGTGCGGTCCGCCGCGCATGCCGACGGCGGCTCCGCCTACATCAACAAGATCATCACGCTCGGGTTCACGATTCTCGCGGGTGCCGCCCTGATCGCCACGCTGCTGACACCGGTACTCACGCTGCTCATCGGTTCGCGAATGAGCCCAGGCGTGTTCAGCCTCGCGGTCGCGTTCGGGTACTGGTGTCTTCCGCAGATCTTCTTCTACGGCATGTACTCGCTCCTCGGCGAGGTGCTGAACGCCCGCCGTGTGTTCGGTCCGTTCACGTGGGTTCCCGTACTCAACAACGTGGTAGGCCTGGCCGGGCTGGCGGCGTTCGCGCTCATCGTCGGCGCCGACCCCAACGGTCTCCGCTCGGCGGGCGAGTGGAGCGTGGGCATGATCGTGCTCCTCGCCGGCAGCGCGACGTTGGGCGTGGCGAGCCAGGCGCTCATCCTGTTCTGGTTCTGGCGACGCGCCGGACTGCGCTACCGCCCTGACTTCCAGTGGCGCGGCGTCGGACTCCGGTCGACCGCCGGGGTGGCCGGCTGGACCTTCGGAATGCTGTTGCTCACGACCGTCGCGGGATTCGTCGAGACATCCGTGGTCGGGGTGTCGGCATCCGTTTCCGATGAGGCCTCGGTGTACGCGTTGCAGACCGCGTGGCTCATCTTCATGCTGCCGCACTCGGTGATCACGGTGTCGATCGCGACCGCCTACTTCACTCGCATGAGCGAGCACGCAGCGGTCGGCGCCATCGACAAGGTGCGAGCCGACCTCTCGAGCGCCGTACGCGGAGTCGGGGTCATCATCATCGTCGCGGCTGCGGTGCTCATCGTCTGCGCCTACCTGTTCGCGAGGGTCTTCACCGAGGTCGAACCGCTCGTGTGGTCGTTCGGCAACGTCATCATCGCCTACGTCATCGGGCTCATCGGGTTCAGCGTGCTCTTCATCGTCCAGCGCACGTACTACTCGCTCGGCGACACGAAGACGCCGTTCATCTTCACGCTCGTGCAGGTCATCCTCTTCATCGCCGGCGCGCTCGCCTGCATCGCGCTTCCGAGCTCCTGGGTCGCGTTCGGCATCGCCCTCGTCACGACGCTCGCCGGCGCAGTGCAGCTCACCGTCGCCGTCGTGCTGTTGCGCAGGCGCCTCGGACCGCTCGATGGCCGCCGCATCGCGATCACCTTCGCGAGGTCCCTGGTTGCGCTCGTCATTCCCGTGTTCGCCGGGGTGTCGTTGCTCGTGGCGCTCGGGGGCACTCAGGCCGCAGGATTCGCGCTCTCGAGCAAGTTGAGCGCGATCGTCTCCATGGCGATCATCGCAACGGTGATGACCCTGCTGTACTTCGCCGGCCTCTGGTTGCTCCGCTCGCCCGAGTTCCGGGGCTTCGCCGCGCCGGTGCTGGCTCGACTTCGCCGCCGCTGAGCGGGTACGAGTCATTCGCGATGCACCCACCGCTCTCCACCCGCGTGCGCTCCGCGACGCGGAATAGGCGGCACCTAGACTGTGTTCACCATGTCGTGGCCTCCGGAGATCAGCGGATGCCACGTGATAGGCGAGAGCACTAGGGAGTCAGCGTTGCGCGACATCATCATCATCGGTTCTGGACCGGCCGGTTACTCTGCCGCGATCTATGCCGCGCGCGCCGAGCTGAAGCCGCTGCTCATCGCGAGCTCGGTCGAGGTCGGCGGCGAGCTCATGAACACGACAGAGGTCGAGAACTTCCCGGGCTTCCCCGAAGGCATCATGGGCCCAGACCTGATGGCGAAACTGCAGGCGCAAGCCGAGCGCTTCGGCACGGAGGTCGTCTACGACGACGTCGTGTCGCTGGAGCTCAACGGCCCGGTCAAGCGCGTGAAGCTCGGCAACGGCGATGAGCACGAAGCCGCGACCGTCATCTACGCCACCGGCTCCGCCTACCGCAAGCTCGGCCTTGCCGAAGAGGAAGTGCTCTCGGGGCACGGCCTTTCGTGGTGCGCGACGTGCGACGGCTTCTTCTTCCGTCAGAAGACCATCGCGGTGGTCGGCGGCGGCGACTCGGCGATGGAGGAGGCGACGTTCCTCACGCGATTCGCTGACAAGGTGTATGTGATCCACCGCCGCGACACCCTCAAGGCCTCCAAGATCATGCAGCAGCGTGCGTTCGACAACGACAAGATCGAGTTCATCTGGAATGCCGAGATCGCGGCGATCCATGGCGCCACCGCCGTCACCGGCGTGACGCTGCGCGACACGGTCACCGGCGAGGAGCGCGGGCTCGACCTCGACGGCCTCTTCGTCGCCGTCGGCAACGATCCCCGCACCCACCTCGTGCACGGGAAGCTCGACCTGACGCCTGAGGGCACGATCGCCGTCGAGGGCCGCAGCTCACGAACCTCCGTGCCGGGCGTTTTCGCCGCCGGAGATGTCATCGACCCGTACTACCGCCAGGCCATCACGGCCGCCGGATCCGGTGCGGCCGCCGCGCTCGACGCGGAGCACTACCTGGCCGCACTCGGCAACCCGGCAGCGGCAGAGGCCGTGCTCGAGACCGAATTCGCCGTCGTCAACTGACCGACGCGACATCCGCTTCCACCAAAAGGAGAATGCAATGACTGCACGCGCAGTGACCGAGGCCACCTTCGAGCAGGAGGTCCTCAAGAACGACAAGGCCGTCCTCGTGGACTTCTGGGCCGAGTGGTGCGGCCCGTGTCGCGCCGTGAGCCCGATCCTCGACCAGATCGCGACCGAGCACTCCGAGAAGCTCGACATCGTGAAGCTCAACGTCGACGAGAACCCCGGGCTCGCGATGAAGTATCAGATCACTGCGATCCCCGCGTTCAAGGTGTTCCAGGCAGGCGAGGTCGTGAAGACCGTCATCGGCGCCAAGCCGAAGCCTGCTCTCGAAGCCGACCTCGCCGCCTACATCTCGTAGTCGGTTGGTCTCGAAGACCCGTCCGGCTCACGCCGGGCGGGTCTTTCGCATTCCCACACCCAACTAGCATGGAAATCCTGAGCAGAACGGAAAAGCTGTGACTTCTGACGGCGTCCCCCAGCGGACCGGCAACAATCTCGACCCCTGGTACGCGAACTACGCCGAGCGAGCCGCCGGGCTCGCTGCCTCAGAAGTCCGAGCCCTCTTCGCCGTTGCTTCCCGCCCCGAGGTCGTCTCGCTCGCCGGTGGAATGCCCTTCGTGTCGGCGCTGCCGCACGACCTCATCTCCTCGGCGATGGAGCGAGTGATGCGAGAGCAGGGCGCGGTCGCCCTGCAATACGGCTCTGGTCAGGGGATTCCCCAGCTTCGAGAGCACATCCTCGAGGTCATGGCCCTTGAGGGGATCCGCGGCACGGTCGACAACGTCGTGACCGCCACCGGATCGCAACAGGCCCTCGACCTCGTGGCGAAACTCTTCATCGACCCGGGCGACGTCATCCTCGCGGAATCGCCGAGCTACGTCGGCGCGCTCGGCGTGTTCCGGTCGTACCAAGCCAACGTCGTGCACGTGGCGATGGACGAGAACGGGTTGATTCCCGAGGCGTTGCGGCAGACGATCGCCCACCTTCGTGGTCAAGGCCGACGCATCAAGTTCCTCTACACGATCCCGAACTTCCACAATCCCGCCGGTGTGACGCTCTCTGCTGAGCGGCGCCCCGAAATCCTCGAGATCTGCCGTTCCAACGAGATCCTCGTCCTCGAGGACAACCCCTACGGGCTCCTGCATTTCGATGAGCCCGCCCCGAACGCGTTGCGCTCGCTCGATGAGGACCGGGTGATCTACCTCGGCTCCTTCTCGAAGACGCTCGCGCCCGGTTTCCGTGTGGGATGGGCGCTTGCGCCGCACGCGATCCGCGAGAAGCTCATCCTCGCTGCGGAGTCCGCGATCCTCTCGCCGAGCTCGTTCAGCCAACTCGTGGTCTCGGAGTACCTCTCTACTGCCGATTGGCGCGGCCAGATCGACACGTTCCGTGGGGTCTACCGCGAGCGGAAGGACGCGATGATCGAGGCACTGGGGGAGTACCTGCCGCAGCTGAGCTGGACGAACCCCAACGGCGGGTTCTACGTGTGGGTCACGATGCCCGACGTGCTCGACTCCAAGCAGATGCTGCCACGCGCCGTGAAGGAGCTCGTGGCCTACACCCCTGGCACTGCCTTCTTCGCCGACGGCCGCGGTCGTCATGCGATGCGTCTCTCGTTCTGTTATCCGACGCCGGATGCCATCAGGCTCGGCATCCGTCGGCTTGCGACCGTTGTGAACGGGGAGCTCGACCTGCTCGACACCTTCGCCGGCACGGGGTCGCTGCAACTCCCGCAGGGCAATGGCTACGACTCTGCTCCGCCTTCCGACCTCAAGTAGGAGAAACCCCAGATCATGAGCGATTCCAACGCGCTGCACGTCGTCGTTCTCGCGGGAGGCATCTCGCATGAGCGCGATGTCTCGCTTCGTTCCGGGCGACGCGTCGCCGATGCCCTCACCGCGGCAGGCCACCGCGTGGTGTTGCGTGACCCGGATGCCGGACTGCTGCCGTTCCTCGCGAACGAACGTCCCGACGTGGTCTTCCCCGCCCTGCACGGCTCGAGCGGTGAAGACGGGTCGCTGCTCGAACTCCTCGCTGCGCTCGGCGTTCCGACTGTCGGATCATCGGGCGCCGCCGCTCGGCGGGCGTGGTCGAAGCCGGTCGCGAGTTCCCTGGTCGCCGAAGCGGGCCTCGCCGTGCCCGAATCGATCGTCCTCTCACATGAGGCGTTCCGTGAGCTCGGCGCATCGAGCGTGCTGAAGGTGGTGCGCTCAGCCCTTGAGGGCGACCTCGTCGTGAAGCCGGCCTCCGGTGGGTCGGCGCAGGGTGTGACGATCGTCGACGATCCGAACAACCTGCCCCGCGCCATGGTGGAGGCATTCACCTATGCCGAGGTCGCGGTCGTCGAGCGCCGGATCTTCGGCACCGAAGTCGCCGTCGGCGTCATCGACACCGGCGCCGGCCCTGAAGTGCTTCCCGTGGTCGAGATCGAGCCCATTGCCGGCGTCTACAGTTTCCAAGCCCGCTACAACGCGGGGGAGACCACGTTCTATGCGCCGTCTCGTCTCGACGAGACGGCGGTGTCGGCGGTATCGGATGCCGCGGTGCTGGCGCATCGCACGCTGGGGCTCCGCGACCTCTCGCGCGTCGACTTCATGGTGGATGCCGACGGTCGCCCGTGGTTCCTCGAGGCGAACGTGTTGCCGGGTCTCACTGAGACGTCGCTCGTACCGCTCGCGATCGCAGCCTCGGGAACCGACTCGGCGAGCGTGTACGACGGACTCGTGCGAACGGCGATCGCCCGTTCACAGGGCTGATCCCCGCCGGCCGGCCGCGCACCGCATTCTTCTCTGTGCGCAGATCGGCTTGGGCGCTCGGTCGAGCGACCCCGGTGCGTCGGGGTGAGGCTGTCAGACGCCTTCGAGTTCCTCGCCGAGCTCCGAGAGAATACGCCGCAGGTCTTGAACCGTTGCGAAATCGATGCTGATCTGTCCTTTTCGAGCGCCAATCGCAATCTTGACGCGAGTGTTCAGGCGATCTCCGAGGCGCGACGACAGGTCGTCGAGGAAGTCCTGCCGCTTCCCGGCGGCAGGTTTCGTGCGCGACGGCTTGGGCGCGCTGGTCGCGATCGCCTCTGCGGCACGCACTGAGAGCTCTTCGTTCACGATCTTGTCGGCGAAGCGCTGCATCTCGCTGGGATCGCCGAGTGAGAGGATCGCCCTCGCATGCCCGGCGCTCAGCACTCCGGCGGCGACGCGCAGTTGCACGGCCTCGGGCAGCTTCAGGAGGCGCAGGGTGTTCGAGATCTGAGGCCTGGATCGTCCGATGCGCGTAGCGAGCTCTTCCTGCGTGATGCCGAAATCGGCGAGCAGTTGCTGGTAGGCCGAAGCTTCTTCGAGCGGGTTGAGCTGCGACCGGTGCAGGTTCTCGAGTAGCGCGTCGCGAAGCATGGCCTCGTTCGCGGTGTCCTTGACGACTGCTGGAATCGTATCGAGGCCAGCCTCCTTCGTCGCGCGTAGGCGACGCTCACCCATGACGAGCTCGTACTTCCCCGTAAGGTCGGGGTGAGGTCGCACGACGATCGGCTGGAGCACACCGAATTCACGGATGCTGTGCACGAGTTCAGCGAGGTCATCGGGATCGAAGTTGTTTCGCGGCTGCTGCGCATTCGGCAGGATATCGTTCGGATCGAGTCGCGCCAGGCGAGCACCCGGTACCGTCAACAGCCCCTCGGCTTCCGCGGCCTGTTCGACCGCCGCCATCGCGGTCGCCGTGGTCTCCGCCCCCGGGAAGAAGACATCGACTGGGCGTGCTGGGTGCCGATTCGCGTCATCGCCGCCCGGGATAAGTGCACCGATGCCTCGGCCGAGTCCGGTTCGCTTCGTTGCTGCCATCAGTGTGACTCCTCGGGGTTCGAAACGCTCCGCCGAGCGATCTCAGCGGCCGCCTCTCGGTATGACAGCGATCCGCTCGACGCGTAGTCGTAGCTGATCACGCTCTGCCCATAGCTGGGCGCCTCGGAAACCCGCACCGAGCGGGGAATGATCGTTTCGAGGGTTTGGGTGGGGAAGTGGTCGCGCACCTCTTGGGCGACCTGCTGCGCGAGGTTGGTACGCGAGTCGTACATCGTCAGCAGGATTGTCGAGAGTCGAAGCTCGGGGTTGAGGTGCTTCTCGATGAGCTCGATGTTGCTGAGGAGTTGGGAGAGTCCCTCGAGTGCGTAGTACTCGCACTGGATCGGGATGAGCACCTCGCGAGCGGCGACGAAGGCGTTGATCGTCAGGAGCCCCAGCGATGGTGGGCAGTCGATGAAGACGTAGTCGTACGGCTTCTCCATCGAAGCGAGATGCGCGTCGAGTGCTCGTCGGAGACGCTGTTCGCGTGCGACGAGTGACACGAGTTCGATCTCGGCGCCGGCGAGGTGGATCGTCGCGGGCACGCAATCGAGCCGCTCGTGCTCAGTCGAAGGCTGAACGACTTCTCCCAGGGACAGATCGGAGACCAGCACCTCGTAGACACTCTGTCGTTCGGACCGGTGGTCGACGCCGAGCGCCGTCGAGGCGTTTCCCTGCGGGTCGAGGTCGACGACGAGCACGCGAGCGCCGGATCGGGCGAGCGCCGCAGCGAGGTTCACCGCACTGGTGGTCTTCCCGACACCGCCCTTCTGATTCGAGATCGTGAAGATTCGCGTTGCCGGGGGGAGCGGGAGTACCGCCTCATCGAGCGCGATGCGACGTCGCGTCTCATCGGCAAGTTCGTAGGCCAGGGGAGTTCCTCCGTAGTCGAGGGATGTTTCACGTGAAACATCACGTTCATGGGGTGCGGTCGGGGCAATGATCGGGGTGATCGATGGGGCCGCAGTGCCAATCGGCTCGTGGGGTATATCGTCGACCGCTTCAGCTGTGATGTCCACTACTTCGGGCGCCGAAGCACCCTCGCCGGCGCTGACCATCGAGCGTGAACCGTACTCGGCTGCAGGGAAAGCTGCATAGGGCATCCCCGAGGCATCGCGGACCTGTTCCTCATTGCGGCCGTGAACCACCGATTCGGCTTGCCCGCTCAGTTCGGCTTGCCCGCTCAGTTCGGCTTGCCCGCTCAGTTCGGCCTGCCCGCTCAGTTCGGCCTGCCCGCCCGCTTTCGCGTGCCCAGGCAGTTCGGCGTACCCGCCCACCTCGGCCTGCCCACGCAGTTCGGCTTGCCCTCCCGCTTCTGGATGGTCATCCAGTTCGGCGTACCCGCCCACCTCGGCCTGCCCACGCAGTTCGGCTTGCCCGCCCGCTTCTGGATGGTCATCCAGTTCGGCGCGCTCACCCACTCCGGGATACTCGCCCGATGCGGGGTGCCCACCCACTTCGGGCTGCCCGCCTGCTTCCGGGTGCCCGCCCGCTTCCGGGTGATCAACCGAACCGGGACGCTCGCCCGCTCCGGGCTCCGCGAGCGCAGGTGTTGAAGCAGATGTCAACTGCGGGCCGGGCCAGGAATCGTCACCGCCGAACGCAAGCGATCGTGCCTCGGCTTCGTGCTCCGGCCCTGCTCCCGCAGCGGGTGCAGATTCCGGCTGGGTCTGCCGAGCTTCTGGGCGCGGTGCACCAAGTGACGAGACCGTGTCGGCGGCGGCATCGCCGACGATCTCGCGAATGATGTCTTCAAGGAGGCGGTCGGCGTTCGATTGAGGATGGACATCTGCAGAGGTCGTCGGGTGCCCGTGCACCGGTTCCTCATCCAAGGCAGCGGCAGTCGCGGCGTCCCAATCGATGCCTGAAGTGAGCACCGGACTCGCTGGCGTGGATCCTTGGTCGGATGCGACGGGGTCGGAACTGACTCCGTCGGGCGTGCGATCCGAGCTGCTCGGCGCCGACCATGTGGGAACCACCTGGGCGGCTGATGCTGCGCGATGCTTCTCTTCCTGTTCCCGCGGCCGCGGAGTCTGATCAACCGACGTGCTTTCGAATGGGCGCGCCGAGTCCAGTCGATCACCGTCTGCTCGAGGTGCGATCGGTTCGCCGTGATTCACCGGCCCCGCATCCACTGTCGGCATGGAGTCGCGGCCGGCCAGCTGGCCCACCTCATCGAAGCGGCGTACCTCGGGACTCCATTGCTGGAGATCATCGTCGTCGAAGGCAGGGTCTGGTGAAGCGGTCTCGCGAAGCTCATGACCAGTTCTCGCATGGATCGTGCCATCAGCGTGCTCGTCGGGGTTCGGCTGGGAGCGCTTGCGATGAAACCATCCGCGTCCCCCGACCTTTGCCATGCCGACTACTCCAAATCGCTGCGCGTTTGCATCATTCCCAGTTCGTTCCCGCCTGGGTCGATCCGAGAGTCCAGCCTAACCGGCCCCATCGACACACATGCGTGTTCCGACTGACTGGCGGGACATTTCCATCACCCGCGCGTTGTAGAGGACGACTGCTGTGCGAGCCGACCAGTTCTCTCTCTTCGACCGGCGGGAAAGGGGTCCCACAGGCGTCCAGATGGTGCGGGGGAGGGCAGCATTTCGAAGTCGGGGCGCGCAATCGCCTCGTCCAAGACCCACGAGGCTTGAGGTTCCACCCACCACTGCCGCCGTTTCACGTGAAACGCGTGGACATGAGAATCCACGGGAAGCCGCAGGGTGATTTGGGGCGTCAACGATGCGGCGGAGCGGCCGGTAGCTGGTGTAACCCGAGAGTGGAATGTGGGTTCGCCTCGAGCTTGCGCAGCGAGGCAGCTGCCCCGAGCCCGAACAGACCACGATGGGACAGAAGGCCTGAACAGAGATCGGGCACCGAAAATACCTCATACGAGTTGCCGTCGACGGGCCCGTGGGACCCAACCAACAGTGTCCCGATGTGGGGGACCAAGGAAGAAGGGCTGTTTCACGTGAACCCACGGGGCACAAACCGGACGACCAGGTCCCCGTTCATGTTTCACGTGAAACGTCTACTCACGCAATGACGGGTCGGGTGAAGGCGACCCATCCGACTACGTTTCACGTGAAACATCGGGCTCCGAGTTGGGGACACAGACCAGCTCGCTATTCCCCTGACACCGAGGCCAGGCCGCGGTGGCTGGCTTCCAGCCCGCCAGTCTTGGTTCTCTCAGTTCAGGGGCAGATATATGTGTGTTCGAAGAACCGGAACTGACGACGCGCTCACTGCACTCGGGGCTGGCTGAAGCGCAGCATGTTGCCGGAGGGATCGCGGAAGGCGCAGTCGCGGACACCGTAGAACTGGTCGGCCGGCTCCTGCAGCACCTCGCCGCCCGCGGCGCTGATGCGCTCGAAGGTCGCGTCGCAGTCATCGGTGCTGAAGATGACGCCGCGCAGCAAGCCCTTCGCCAGGAGTTCCGCCGCGGCCTGCTTGTCGGCGGGCGAGGCGTTCGGGTCCGCGACCGGCGGTTCGAGAACGATGTTCACGTCAGGCTGAGACGGCGAGCCGACGGTCACCCAGCGCATCCCCTCGTACGAGACGTCGTTGCGCACCTCGAGGCCGAGCACATCCCGATAGAAGGCGAGTGCCTTGTCATGGTCATCGACGGCGATGAACGTCTGTGAAAGCTTGATATCCATGCGATTCACGATACGGGCCGTGGAGCAGTGGATGCTTCTCCATTCCTGACCGGACGTGTGTAGATCTTGGCGACGCACGCCGGGATTGCGGCGGCCTCGTCGTGGCTGCGCGCCCGGTACGAACTCGGGCTTTCGCCAACCAACTCGCTGAAACGCGAGCTGAACGACCCGAGCGACGTGCATCCGACGGTGAAGCAGACCTCTGTCACCGTCAGGTCACCCCGCCGGAGCAACGCCTTGGCCCGCTCGATCCGACGCGTCATCAGGTGGCTGTAGGGCGTCTCCCCGAAGGCAGCGCGGAAGCTCCGTGAGAAATGGCCCGGCGACATGAGGGCGGCGCTTGCGAGCGCGGGAACATCGAGCGGCTTCGCGTAGTCGCGGTCCATCAAGTCACGGGCCCGGCGCAGCCGGACAAGGTCCTCCAACGTCACGCCCCCAGCATCCCACAACCCGGGCGACGCCGGAACTAGCGCCTGGGGAGGGTCGGCTGGGGGTGCGGCGGGAGCACCGAGTACGCAATCGGTCGCTGCCTCTCGCACACGTCGCGGACTCGTGTGTCGCAACGATGCGGAGCATGCAGCCGGCCTTCTCCCGGCGGCGGCGGTGACTTGTCCAGCTGACCGATCAGTCACAGCAGCAAAGACATCCAGTCCAATTGCTGCCGTACGAGATCACCGCTGAACTGGCCGCATCGGGGACGCCCCAGCGCGGGAGACGATGCAAGCAGCCGATGGGATCGGCAGAATCGTCGCCATGCAAAGTGCCGTCCCGCCAGGTGCGGCGCCGACAAAGCGCGCGGCCGACGGCAATGATGTGCACACCGCCAAGGACGAAGGCCGGCAGATTACCGGCGGGCGTGTACTGACAAGTGACTCGGTGTATGGGGGCGGACTGCAGACCCCCTGCAAACTGCGTGGGCAGGCGCCATCGATTCGGCTGGCCGCCAGCGATCACCGAGTAGCCATCAAGGCGGATATCGACGTTAGCCACACTGAACTACCTCTGCGGCCGCGATCGGCCTACTCGACCACCGGGATAATCCTCGGGTAGCGCTCGAGACGGGCATCGGCGTTAGCGAGACTGGTGGCCTCTCGATACGGCCGCGGCCCCACCCGCCCAACGCGGCGGCGTTGGCGAGAGGCGCTCAGGGCGGGTAAACGCGTCGGTGAGACTGTGGTGGCCTTGATATGGCCGCGAGCGGCCGTACTCAACGGCCGGGATAGGTCGTAAGGAAGCGCTCAGAGCGGGTGACGGCGGTAGCCAGAACTGAAGTGGCCTCGACACGGTCGCGAGCAGCGTGCTCGACCACCGGGATACGTCGTCAGGTGCGCTCACCACAGGTATCGGCACCGACTGACGTGGCCGAGATACGGCCGCGAGCGGCCTACTCAGCCACCAGGGAAGGTCCACCGATCGCGCCCAAGCCGCGGGCGGGTGGCCTACTCGACTACCGGGGGCGCTCCTCCGGTTGCGCGAAAGACGAGAGCGGCCTACTCGACCAACGGGCGTGGGCGGTCAGTCGACTGTCGCGCGAAACACGCGGGTGACCTCGGAGACGAGCCCTTCGCCGAGTACCAGCACCTCTTCATCGTGGAGCCGGTACTTGCGGATGACTTTCTGGGCCGCGGTGATCTCCGCGTCAACGCCGGCGCCCTTCATGAGCACCAGTTCGCCGCCCGGACGAAGGAGGGGAGCGGTGACGGGGATCAGTGTGCGCAGCGCGCTGACCGCCCGAGCCGTCACTTGATCGAGCGCTCCGAAGAGCTTCGATTCCTCAGCCCGCGCGCGAAGCACGGTCACGTTCGTGAGCTGCAGCTCGGCTGCTTGGCGCTCGAGCCACGCAACGCGACGTTCCATCGGCTCGATGAGTGTGAAGGACACATCGGGCCTCATGATCGCGAGCACCAGTCCGGGAAGGCCGGCGCCCGAGCCCACATCGCCAACACGACCGGGGCGAAGCAACGGCGCAACAAGTGCGCTGTTCAGGATGTGTCGTGTCCAGAGCCGGGGGAGTTCCAGCGGGCCGATCAGTCCGAGCTCCTCCCCGTGGCGGGCGAGCGCGTCCGTGAAAGCGCGGCCCGCCTCGAGGTGGTCGCCGAAAATTTCCTGCGCTGCCGTTGGCTCTGTCTCGAGTCCGTCGATCATCGTTTCACGTGAAACGTCAGCCAACGCGAGTGATGACGGTATGACGCTCTGCGCCCTCGCCACGCGACTCGGAGTGGAACCCACGTTCGGCGACGAGGTCGTGCACGAGCTTGCGCTCGTAGGACGACATCGGAGGAAGCGACGCCTCAGCGGCTCCGCCCTCGATACGCTCGACTGCTCGAGCGACAAGGCTCGCCAGTTCACCCTTGCGGGTGTCACGCGAGCCGCCGATGTCGAGGATCAGCCGCGAGAAGACACCGGTCTTCGTCTGCACCGCGAGACGCGTCAGCTCCTGGAGCGCGCTGACGGTCTCGGGCTTCGAGAGCAGATTCAGGTTCGCCCCCTCACCGGCGTTCACCGAGAGGTAGGCGCGTCCGTTGCGCGCGTCGATGTCGATGTCGCCATCGAGGTCGGTGATGTCGAGGAGCTCCTCGATGTAGTCGGCTGCGATGTCGCCTTCTTCTTCGAGTTGGGCGATCGATCGGTCTTCGGTCTCGTGCTGCACGTCAGTCATGGTTACTTCCCGCTCTGCTTCTTGGCGCGCGCCTTGCCGATCGGCTGCTGGCGCTGGGCCTTCTTCGGTTCTTCGATGACCTGGACCACTCCCGGCTCGGGTTCGACGAGCTTGCCCTTCTTCGCGAGGCGCGCCTCACGTGCCTTCGCGGCCTCGCTGCCGGGAGTCGGCATGTTCCGGATCACGGTGAACTGCTGAGCCATGGTCCAGAAGTTCGAGACCAGCCAGTAGAACATGACGCCGAGCGGGAACGCGACACCAGAGAAGGCGAACACGAGGGGGAGCAGATACAACATGATGCGCTGCTGGCGGAACATGGGGCTCGCCTTGGTCTCGGGCGACATGTTCTTCGAGACGATCTGGAGCTGCGTGATGAACTGCGACGCGGTCATCAGCACGATCATGACGAGCGCGATCACCAGGACCTGCCATGGGCCGCCCTCGTTCCAAGCGTTGATGAAGGTCGCCTTCAGCGGCGCCCCGAGGAACTCGGAGTTCGCGAACGAGTTGGCGAGGTCCTGCGTGAAGACGCCGACGCCGGCCTTGTCATGCTGTGCGTCGTTCAGCACCGAGAACAGACCGAAGAAGATCGGCATCTGCAGGAGCAACGGCAGGCACGAAGACAGCGGGTTGGTGCCCGTGCGCTTGTAGAGCGCCATCGTCTCGCGCGACATCGCCTCGCGAGAGAACTGGTCCTTCTTCCCCTTGTACTTGTCCTGGATCTTCTTGAGCTGCGGCGCGACCTCGAGCATCCGGCGCTGGCTCTTGATCTGGCGGACGAAGATCGGGATGAGCGCGGCGCGAACCACGATCACGAGCCCCACGATCGAGAGCACCCACGTCAGACCGGCGTCGGGGTCGAGACCGAAGTACTCCCACATCGAGTGGAACGCGACGAGGATCAGCTCGATGACCCATTTGATGGGCCAGAGGACCAGGCTGAGGAAATCAGGCATTGGGTGGATCAGTCCTTCCGGGACACGGTGGGGGAGGAGAACGTGAGCGGGTGCGAGTCCGCCGCGTCGTGCGAGTGCAAGTGCAAGTTCGAGTGCGACTGCGACGCGTACAGTGCAGCGCCTGCGGCATCCGCGCCACTGCCGAAGCCGGCGGGAACGACCCACCCGAACTTCGTGATGCGGTAGCGACCGTGCCTGGCCGGTCGCACGTCGTCGATGCCGCCCGACGACCACGGATTGCAGCGGACGATGCGCCAGAGCGCGAGCACCGAGCCGATCAGGAGTCCTCGTTGCTGCACCGAGCCGAGCCCGTAGGCAGAACATGAAGGGTAGTAGCGGCAGACGTCGCCGTAGAGCGGCGAGATGACCGCCCGGTAGACCCGGAGGAGGAGAACCCCGATGTTGCGGGGAATCAGCACCAAGAAGAGCGCCACGTCACGCACGATGACGACCCTTCGATTCGACGACGCCGACCGAGACGCTGTCGTTGGACCCCGCGGAGTGCGCAGCGCCTGCGGCCGCGGCTGCGGCCGCCGTTGGAGCCAAGACGTCGGTCGGAACCCCTCGCACGCCGGCGTCACGTCGCGGGCGAATGCCGCGAGCCGCGATGGCTGCCACCACATCGGCCTGCAACGTCTGCCAGTCGGCGTCGGCGGCAGACGGCAGGGCGCGCACGACGACGTCGAGGCCTGTGGTGCCGTTGGCGACCGCGTCGGCGCAGGCGGCCTTGAGTCGCCGGCGCACGAGGTTACGGCGCACTGCAGTGCCGACCTTCTTCGAAACGATGAAGCCGAAGCGTGCGTCGGTGCCCGACTCCCGTGAGCGGACGTAGCTCACAGTGTGGGCACCGGCGACCTTCGCACCTCGGCGCACGATGACTCGATAGTCGTCGGCGCTCGTGATGCGGTTGGCTTTGGCGAGCACCGAGTGGCTATGCGGAGAGTTCGGTGCGGCCCTTACGACGGCGAGCACCGAGGATCGCACGGCCCGCACGGGTGCGCATGCGAAGACGGAAGCCGTGCACCTTGGCGCGACGACGGTTGTTCGGCTGGAACGTACGCTTGCTCATTCTTCTTCTCCGGCTGTCGGATCTCCTCGCCGCACAGTGAATACAGCGCGGCGTCGGGAAAACTGGGTGCCCGATAAGGGCAGGGGTCAACTGATTAAAACTACGGCCTCGCGGCCCCGCGGTCAAACCGGACCCAGCTCAAAAGAGACATTATCGTCCGATCCTCAGGATCGGCTGAGGACCGACACGCCCGCGTCGTCGAATCCCTCGACGGGCATTTGTCGCGGGGGCCGTCATTGGATAGCGTTTGAGACCAGTTATCCCCAGCTTCGTGCGCGGAATCTCGGGCGACTCCCGATATCTGCCCACAGGAGGTGGATAACGTTGTGAATACTTCGCCTCGCGCCGCTTGCTCCGTCGATCGGGGGATCGATGAGCGGCAGACGATGGCACCGGATTGATTGCGGGGAACGATGACAGAGCAGCCCATTTCAGATACTTGGGCCACGATCCTCGATCGACTGTCAAACGACGACGCGATCACTCCGATGTTGCAGGGATTCCTCAACCTCGTCGAGCCGAAGGGCATCGCCGCCGGCACCTTCTATCTCGAGGTGCCGAACGACTTCACCGCGAGCATGCTCAACCAGCGGATGCGGGTCTCCCTCCTCTCCGCGATGAGCGTTGTCGAGGCACCGTCGGCTGTCACGTCGTTCTACGTCGTCGTGAACCCCGAACTCGAGGAGTCACGCGCCGCCGAGCCGCAGGCGATGCTCGCCGACGACCTGACCGATCCGGTCGAGATGCCTGCTTCACCCCAGTCGGTCTTCGAGCACTCCGGTCCCGACCGACCGCGCGACTCACGGCTCAATCCGAAGTACGCGTTCGAGAGCTTCGTCATCGGCCAGTCCAATCGCTTCGCGCACGCCGCAGCGGTCGCGGTCGCCGAGGCGCCGGCCAAGGCCTACAACCCGTTGTTCATCTACGGCGACTCCGGACTCGGCAAGACCCATCTCCTGCATGCCATCGGCCACTACGCGATGAGCCTCTACCCGGGCATCCGCGTGCGATACGTGAGCTCTGAGGAATTCACGAACGACTTCATCAACTCGATCGCCAACAACCGCGGCTCGCTCTTCCAGCAGCGCTACCGCAACATCGACATCCTGCTGATCGACGACATCCAGTTCCTGCAAGGCAAGGCCGAGACGCAAGAGGCGTTCTTCCACACCTTCAACACGCTGCACGACCACAACAAGCAGGTCGTGATCACGAGCGACGTTCCGCCGAAGCACCTCACCGGCTTCGAGGACCGCATGCGCAGTCGCTTCGAGTGGGGTCTCATCACCGACGTCCAGGCGCCCGACCTCGAGACGCGCATCGCGATCCTGCGAAAGAAGGCGCAGTCCGAGCGACTCCAGGTGCCCGACGAGATTCTCGAGTACATGGCCTCGAAGGTCTCGAGCAACATCCGCGAACTCGAGGGCACCCTCATCAGGGTCACAGCGTTCGCGAGCCTCAACCGCACGCCCGTCGATATGCCGCTCGTGCAGACCGTGCTGAAAGACCTCATCACCGACGACACCGACAACATCGTCGCGCCGGTCGACATCATCACCGCCACCGCCGACTACTTCAAGCTCACGGTCGACGACCTCTACGGTTCGAGTCGTTCGCAGGCCGTCGCCACGGCACGCCAGATCGCGATGTACCTGTGCCGTGAACTCACGAGCCTGTCGCTGCCGAAGATCGGCCAGCTGTTCGGCAATCGCGATCACACCACGGTCATGTATGCGAACAAGAAGATCTCGGAGCTCATGAAGGAGCGCCGCTCCATCTACAACCAGGTCACCGAACTCACGGCGCGCATCAAGCAGGTCAGCCGCTACCGCTAGTCACGCGCCCGGCACACGACCTCCTTCAGCGCGCCTCGGGCGCCATCTGGAGGCCGTTCGGGGCGATTCCCACAGCTGTGGAGAACTTGTGGAATGTTAACGAGCAACCTGGCCAGAGCTGTTGAGACGGATGCCTCGCCTGTGCACAACTCGGCATGAGCCACGCCGCCCTCCTGCGGCATCCGTCGATGAACCCACACACTGTGCACAGATCGGATGGCGCCCGATCGGCGTCGTTCTGCGGATCGCATGACACCATCCACAGTTTCCACAGCGGTTAACACTGTTAAGAGATAGAGGTTTAACGGGGGAGCCAAGAACCTCCACATCGGAGCTCGGGCGAGCAGGCGCGATTCGGGGTCGAGAATGGCCGTCGGTGGGTGAGGCTCTGCGGATAGCATGGGGACCACCAAGCGACAACCACGACGGGAGAACCGTGAAGTTCCAGGTCAATCGCGACGTCTTCAGTGAGGCCGTTTCCTTCGCCGTCAAGCTGCTACCGCAGCGCACGACGCTGCCGATCCTCTCCGGAGTGCTCATCGAGGCGAATGCCGGCGGACTCGTGCTCTCTTCCTTCGACTACGAGGTCTCCTCGCAGACCGAGATCCAGGCCGACGTGGAGGAGACCGGCACGGTGCTCGTCTCCGGTCGGCTCCTTGCCGAGATCGCCGGCCGCCTTCCGAATGCTCCCGTGCGCATCGCGACCGAGGAGAGCCGAATCACGGTGTCGTGCGGCTCCGCCACCTTCACGCTGCTCTCGATGCCGGTCGAGGAATATCCGAGCATTCCCGAGATCGGAGCCGAGTCGGGTGTCGTGCCCGCTGAGGAATTCGCAGCTGCCGTCGCCCAGGTCGCCGTCGCCGCTTCCCGCGACGACGTCACCCCCGTTATCACCGGTGTGCAGCTCGAAGTTCGCGAGAACAGCCTGAGCCTCGTCGCCACCGACCGCTACCGCGTCGCCGTGCGAGAGATCGACTGGGACGGCGGCAGCGTCGCCAGTGAAGAGACCATCACGGCGCTCGTGCCCGCTCGCACCCTGCAGGAGGTCGGCAAGACCTTCGGGCACTCCGGCACGATCTCGGTCGCGATCACGAGCCGCGACGATCGCGAGCTCATCGCGTTCAGCGCCGACAAGAAGACCGTCACGTCGCTGCTCATCAAGGGCAACTTCCCCCCTGTGCGCCGGCTCTTCCCCGAGACGGTCGACAATTACGCGGTCATGAACACCGCCGAGCTCATCGAGGCCACCCGTCGTGTGGCTCTCGTGCTCGAGCGTGAGGCCGCACTGCGCTACAGCTTCAGCGCCGACGGCCTCACCCTCGAGGCGATCGGCAGCGAGCAGGCCCAGGCGTCCGAGACGATCGACGCGATCCTCACGGGTGACGACACGATCGTCTCGCTGAAGCCCCAGTTCCTGCTCGATGGGCTCGGCGCGGTGCACTCCGAGTTCGTGCGCATCTCGTTCACGAAGACCGAGAACCCGAACAAGCCCGGCCCCGTGCTCATCACGAGCCAGTCCTCGCGCGAGCAGGCCGGCCCCGACACCTACCGCTACCTCCTTCAGCCCAACCTCCTGCTGCGCTGACGCCCGGTGCCGTCGGCGGCTGGCGGTAGCGTGGTGAAGCGCGATCCGGTGCGCCAGGGGGCATCCGGATGCCACGGATGCCGCGTCGTCGAAGGGAGCCCAGCGTGCACGTCGCTCGCCTCTCCCTCACCGACTACCGCAACTACGAGCGGGCCGAGCTCGAGCTCGGCCCCGGAGCCACGGTGTTCGTCGGCCGCAACGGCCAGGGCAAGACCAATCTCGTCGAGGCGATCGGCTACCTCTCGACCCTCAGCTCCCACCGGGTCTCGGGCGACCAGGCACTGATCCGCGCCGGAGCCGACGCCGCGATCGTGCGGGCGCTGCTCAGCCACGGCGATCGCGAGTTGCTCGTCGAGCTGCAGCTGAACCGTCAGGGCGCGAACCGCGCGCAGCTCAACCGATCGCCGGTGAAGACGCGAGAACTGCCGCGCTACGCGCACAGCGTGCTCTTCGCTCCCGAAGACCTCGCGATCGTGCGCGGCGAGCCCTCGGTGCGCCGACGAATGCTCGACGAGCTGCTCGTGCAGCGCACGCCGCGACTCTCCGGCGTGATGGCCGACTACGAGCGCGTGCTCAAGCAGCGCAACTCCCTCTTGAAGAGCGCGCGTGCCCGCGGCCTGTCGGCCGAGAAGCTGCCGACCCTCGACATCTGGGACGAACGGCTCGTCGAGCTCGGCTCCGAACTCATCGACCAGCGTCTCGCGCTCGTCGCCGAGCTCGCCGATCCGCTCGCTGCGGCCTACCGTTCCATCGTCGACGCCGACCACGCCCCAGCGCTGCGCCCGCTCCTCTCGATCGACGGCGCCGATCCCGATGACCAGCGCGGTGAAGCGGATGCCGCGGCGGCAACTGGCGCGCGCGGTGACACGCGCACCCGATTCGTCGAGGCCCTCCGCGGCCTCCGGCCCAAGGAGCTCGAACGAGGCGTCACGCTCGCCGGACCGCACCGCGACGACGTGGTGCTGCTGCTCAACGGCCTGCCCGCGAAGGGCTACGCGAGCCACGGCGAGTCATGGTCGTTCGCGCTCGCGCTGCGCCTGGCATCCGCTGAGCTGCTTCGCCGCGACTCGACGACGGGTGATCCCGTGCTCGTGCTCGACGATGTCTTCGCCGAACTCGACCGGCTTCGCCGGGAGCGGCTCGCTCGTGCGATCGCGGGGTTCGAGCAAGTGCTCGTGACCGCCGCGGTGCTCGAAGACGTGCCGGTGCCCCTCACGGCGCGTATCGTGCACATCGACGCCGGAACGATCGTCGAGACCGACGCTCCCGAATCGGGCACGGCGGTGGAGGTGGGCCATGAGTGAGGCGTCTCGCGTGTACCAGCACTTCCGCGAGGTCTTCGGCGGTGAGTCGCGGCCACGGTCGGCGCGGGCCCGCAACCGCGCGAAGGAGATCTCGGGCGGCGAGCCGTTCACCCCCGGCCGCGACCCGAAGCCGCTCGGTGACGCGATCGCCGGTCTCACGAACCAGCTCGGCTGGAGCGGGCCGCTGTCGCAACACGAGGTGCTCGCGTCGTGGGCCGAGATCGCCGGCGAGGAGACCGCGAAGCACTCCGAGCCGATCGCGATCGAGGGCGGCGTGCTGCAGGTGCGCTGCGAGTCCACCGCGTGGGCCACGCAATTGCGTCTGATGCGCACGCAACTGGTCACCGAGATCGTCGCGCGGTTCCCCGGCGCGGGGGTCGAGACGATCCGCTTCCAAGGGCCCGACGCCCCCACCTGGAAAAGGGGTCCCAGATCGGTTCCAGGGCGTGGCCCACGCGATACCTACGGCTGACCGGACAAAATCGGTCGATCCGCTTGCGTCATCGCGGGAGATCGGCGCTTCCGGCCTCGGAGCGACTCTCCGTTTGATAAGATCGAGAGTCGCTCGAACGACGGTCAGGAGCCCGATTCACCCATGACAGCGGAACCGACGAAGCCCCAGACGCCGGCATACGGTGCTGATGAGATCCAGGTACTCGAAGGGCTCGAAGCGGTTCGCAAGCGGCCGGGTATGTATATCGGCTCGACGGGTCCCCGAGGCCTGCACCATCTCGTCTACGAGATCGTCGACAACTCCGTCGATGAGGCGCTTGCGGGCCATGCCACGAACATCGATGTCACGATCCTTCCCGACGGCGGCGTGCGCGTCATCGACGACGGCCGAGGCATCCCGGTCGACGTCCACAAGACCGAGGGTCGCTCCACGGTCGAGGTCGTGCTCACGGTGCTGCACGCCGGCGGAAAGTTCGGCGGCGGCGGATACGCGGTCTCGGGCGGGCTGCACGGCGTCGGGTCATCCGTCGTCAACGCTCTCTCCTCGCGGCTCGACGTCGAGGTTCGGCGCCAGGGCTCCGTGTGGACCCAGTCCTACACCGTCGGCGTGCCCGACGCTCCGCTCATCGAGGCCGGGCCCAGCGACGAGACCGGCACGACCATCACCTTCTGGCCGAGCCCCGACATCTTCGAGACGGTCGAGTTCGATTACGAGACGCTCCGCGCTCGCTTCCAGCAGTACGCGTTCCTCAACAAGGGCCTGCGCATCACGCTGACCGACGAGCGCAGCGGCCATATCGAGATCGACCCCGACGACACGGCCGCGTCCGAGACCGTGCCCGCCGGGCCTCGCACCAACTCCTATCTCTATGAGCGTGGTCTCGTCGACTACGTCGAGTACCTGAACCGCTCGAAGAAGAACGACGTCGTGAACGAGGAGATCATCTCCTTCGAGACCGAGGACACCGATCGCAAGATCGCCCTCGAGGTCGCGATGCAGTGGACCACGTCGTACACCGAGTCGGTGCACACCTACGCGAACACCATCAACACCCACGAGGGCGGCACGCACGAAGAGGGGTTCCGCGCGGCGCTCACATCGCTCGTGAACAAGTACGCCCGTGAGAAGGGCATCATCAAGGAGAAGGACGACAACCTCTCCGGCGACGACGTGCGCGAGGGCCTCACCGCAGTGATCTCGGTGAAGCTCGCGGAACCGCAGTTCGAGGGCCAGACGAAGACGAAGCTCGGCAACACCGAGGCGAAGTCGTTCGTGCAGAAGGTCACCGGCGACCAGCTCGGCGACTGGTTCGAACGGAACCCCGGCCCGGCGCGCGACATCATCCGCAAGGCGATCCAGGCGGCGACGGCTCGCATCGCGGCACGCAAGGCGCGTGAGGCCACTCGGCGCAAGGGCCTCCTCGAGTCGGGCGGCATGCCCGGAAAGCTCAAGGACTGCTCGTCGAAAGACCCGTCGCTGTCCGAGATCTTCATCGTCGAGGGCGACTCGGCCGGCGGCTCCGCGGTACAGGGGCGCAACCCCGAGACGCAGGCGATCCTCCCGCTCCGCGGCAAGATCCTGAACGTCGAGAAGGCACGCCTCGATCGCGCGCTCGCGAACAACGAGGTGCAGGCGATGATCACGGCGTTCGGCGCCGGCATCGGTGAGGACTTCAATACGGAGAAGGCCAGGTACCACAAGATCGTGCTCATGGCCGACGCCGACGTCGACGGCCAGCACATCACGACGCTCCTGCTCACCCTGTTGTTCCGCTACATGCGGCCCCTCATCGAGCTCGGCTACGTCTACCTCGCACAACCGCCGCTCTACCGTTTGAAGTGGACGAACTCCGAGCACGAGTTCGTGTACTCGGACAAGGAGCGCGACGTGCTGCTCGAATCAGGCGTCGCTTCGGGCAAGCGCATCCCGAAAGACAACGGCATCCAGCGCTACAAGGGCCTCGGTGAGATGAACCACCAGGAGCTGTGGGAGACCACGATGAACCCCGAGTCCCGCACGCTCCTGCAGGTCACCATGGACGATGCGGCAGCCGCCGACGAGATCTTCACCACGCTGATGGGCGAAGACGTCGAGAGCCGCCGCAACTTCATCCAGAAGAACGCGAAGGACGTGCGTTTCCTTGACATCTGATGTTCTGAACCCCGGCGACGACGGGTACGACGGCCCCGGCGTGCACGGCAGGATCGACCAGGTCGACCTGCAGCTCGAGATGCAGCGTTCCTACCTCGACTACGCGATGAGCGTGATCGTGGGCCGGGCGCTGCCCGAGGTTCGCGACGGCCTGAAGCCCGTGCACCGCCGTGTTCTCTACGCCATGTACGACGGCGGCTACCGCCCCGACAAGTCCTTCTCGAAGTGCGCTCGCGTCGTCGGCGACGTGATGGGCCAGTACCACCCACACGGCGATACGGCCATCTACGACGCCCTCGTGCGCCTCGTGCAGCCGTGGAGCATGCGCTACCCGCTCGCGCTCGGCCAGGGCAACTTCGGTTCGCCCGGCAACGACGGTGCCGCCGCGCCCCGGTACACCGAGACGAAGATGGCCCCGCTCGCGCTCGAGATGGTGCGCGATATCGACGAAGACACTGTCGACTTCCAAGACAACTACGACGGCCACACGCAAGAGCCCGCCATCCTGCCGGCGCGCTTCCCGAACCTGCTCGTCAACGGCTCCGTCGGCATCGCCGTGGGCATGGCGACGAACATCCCGCCGCACAACCTGCGCGAAGTGGCATCCGGCGCCCAGTGGTACCTCGAGAACCCCGAAGCCACGCGTGAAGAGCTGCAGGAAGCGCTCATCCAGCGCATCAAGGGCCCCGACTTCCCAACCGGCGCCCAGATCCTCGGCGTGAAGGGCATCAACGACGCCTACCGCACCGGCCGCGGGTCGATCACGATGCGCGCGGTCGTGAGCGTCGAAGAGCTGCAGGGCCGCACGTGCCTGGTCGTCACCGAGCTGCCCTACCAGGTGAACCCCGACAACCTCGCCATCAAGATCGCCGACCTCGTGAAAGACGGCAAGATGTCGGGCATCGCCGACATCCGCGACGAGACCTCGGGCCGCACCGGCCAGCGGCTCGTGATCGTGCTGAAGCGCGACGCCGTGGCGAAGGTCGTGCTGAACAACCTCTACAAGCACACGCAGCTGCAGGAGAACTTCGGCGCGAACATGCTCGCGATCGTCGACGGCATTCCGCGCACCCTCTCGATCGACGGCTTCATCGCACACTGGGTCGACCACCAGATCGACGTCATCGTGCGGCGCACGCAATTCCGTCTCCGCAAGGCGGAGGCGGACGCACACATCCAGCGCGGCTATTCACTCGCCCTCGACGCACTGGACGAGGTGATCGCACTCATCCGCAGGTCGCCGACGGTGGATGACGCGCGCGAGGGCCTCATCGAGCTCCTCGGCGTGGACACGTTGCAGGCCGACGCCATCCTGACGATGCAACTGCGTCGCCTCGCAGCCCTCGAGCGGCAGAAGATCCTCGATCTCCTCGCCAAGCTGGAGGCGGACATCGCCGAGTACCAGTCGATCCTCGCGTCGCCCCAGCGCCAGCGCACGATCGTCTCCGAAGAGCTCGCCGAGATCGTCGCGAAGTACGGCGACGAACGCCGCACGCACATCATGCCGGGCTACGACGGCGACATGTCGGTCGAGGACCTCATCCCCGAAGAGGAGATGGTCGTCACCGTCACGCGTGGCGGCTACGTCAAGCGCACGCGCAGCGACAACTATCGGTCGCAGCACCGAGGCGGCAAGGGCGTCAAGGGCGCGCAGCTCCGCGCCGACGACGTGGTCGAGCACTTCTTCGTCACCACGACGCACCACTGGCTCCTCTTCTTCACGAACAAGGGCCGGGTCTACCGCGCGAAGGCCTACGAGATCCAAGAGGGTGGCCGTGACGCCAAGGGCCAGCACCTCGCCAACCTCCTCGAGATGCAGCCCGACGAGCAGATCGCCGAGATCCTCGACATCCGCGACTACGCCGTCGCGCAGTACCTGGTGCTCGCCACGCGCGACGGCCTCGTGAAGAAGACCGAACTCACGGCCTACGATACGAACCGCTCGCGCGGCATCATCGCGATCAGCCTCCGTGAAGACGACGAGCTCGTCTCGGCGATGCTCGCCGACGAGCGAGACGAGATCCTGCTCGTCTCGAAGAAGGGCATGTCGCTCCGCTTCGAGGCGACGGATGCCGCGCTGCGCCCGATGGGCCGGAGCACCTCCGGTGTGAAGGGCATGAGCTTCCGCGGCGGAGACAGCCTGCTCGAGGCATCCGTCGTCGCCGGTTCGGATGCCGCAGCCGACGCGATCGAGTCCGCCGCCGGCGAGGAGAGCAACGGCCAGAAGCTGAGCCCCTCCGACACCTACGTCTTCGTCGTCACCGAGGGCGGCTACGCCAAGAGC
Organism: Agromyces sp. ISL-38; assembly: GCF_018613935.1. Classification (GTDB taxonomy): domain Bacteria; phylum Actinomycetota; class Actinomycetes; order Actinomycetales; family Microbacteriaceae; genus Agromyces. Next base: position 331,342 of record NZ_JAGGPF010000001.1, read on the forward strand.
ACCCGGGTCGAGGAGTACCGCAAACAGCAGCGCGGCGGTCTCGGCATCAAGGTCGCCAAGCTCAGTGAAGACCGCGGCGACCTCGCCGGCGCGCTCATCGCCTCACGGAGCGACGAGGTGCTTGTGGTCCTTGCCAGCGGCAAGGTGGTACGCTCTGACGTCGCCGAGGTTCCCGCCAAGGGCAGGGACACGATGGGTGTCGTGTTCGCGAAATTCGCGGAAGACGACCGCATCATCGCGATCGCGAAGAATTCCGAGCGCAACCTCGTGGAGGACGCCGCCGAGACCGAGGCCGCCGAACCCGCGGAAGAGGAGTAATCGTCTATGAGTAGCGTCGCCGACAAGCTGGCCCGCAAGTCGAACCGAAAGACCCCTGCCAAGCAGGTGCGCCTCCGGCTCGTCTACATCGACTTCTGGTCGGCGGTGAAGCTCTCGTTCCTCGTTGCGGTCTGCCTCGCGGTGGTCAGCATCGTTGCGACGTTCCTTATTCATACGGTGCTGAGCTCGACCGGAATCTTCGAGCAGGTCAACTCGCTCGTGCAAGACGTCGCGGGTTCCAGCGGAGACCTCACGGCGGTGCTCTCGCTCGGTAACGTGATGGGCTTCGCCATCGTCGCCTCGCTGCTCAACCTCGTGGTGATCACCGCGCTCGGAGCGATTCTCGCTGTGCTCTACAACCTGAGCGTCAAGATCACGGGCGGCATCCTCGTCGGGTTCACGAACAACTGACGAGGAGCGGCGTGGATTCGGAGAATCCCGCCAGGTCGGGTAGTCTTTCACTCGGCCAATTTCGGGGATATAGCTCAGGCGGTTAGAGCGCTTCGCTGATAACGAAGAGGTCCGAGGTTCAAGTCCTCGTATCCCCACTCCCTAACTCCATATGTAACCCGCGGATGCCCTGGCCTCCGCTTTCGGGGCCTTAGCTCAGTTGGTAGAGCGCCTGCTTTGCAAGCAGGATGTCAGGAGTTCGAATCTCCTAGGCTCCACAGTATCCATCGGCATGGCGTTCACCGCCCACCGTGCGCGGCTCGTTCGGACTCCCTCGCGGCGGCTCCGCCCCGCTAGATGCTGAACCAGCGGGCGACGAGTTCGGTGATGGCGACGGCGTGCTCGGAGTATTCCGCTCCGGAAGCGAGGGTGATGACACCCCGGTCGGGCGCAGGCCAGGCGACGAGGCCGGTGTCGTCGTCGAACGTGAAGCCGTCGGCGTTCACTCGCTTCACTCCGCGGTGCAGCACCACCCGCATCCGGCCACGCGGATCCACCCCGAGCGTGACGCGATCGACGCCGCCGATTGCATAGTTCGGCGCCTTCCACTTCACGTTCTCGACCGTGTTCGCGGGCGCGATCGCGAGGATCCGCTCGCGCATCTTTGCGAGCTCTGCGGCGAGCGGGTGCTCGAGCCCGACCAGGAATTCGTCGACCTCGATGGAGCGAACGGCGCCGTTCGTCATGTCGGACATGCGGGCTCCTTGCGTGGTCGGAATGTCACGACCCTAGCGCGGACCGGCGTCGCTCTGCGATGCTCCCGCTACAGTGACGGGATGGACATCCGCATCGCCGCCTATGGAGTGATCATTCGTGACGGGCAGATCCTGCTTTCGCACTGGAACGAACACGGCCGATCCGGATGGACGCTGCCGGGCGGCGGCGTGCAGGGCGCGGAGCACCCGATCGAGGCGGTGAAGCGCGAGATCCTCGAGGAGACCGGCTACGAGGCATCCGTCGAGCGACTGCTCGGCATCGACACGATGGTGGTGCCCGCATCGAAGCGACACACGGGCGCGTCGCCGCTCTATGCGATGCGGATCGTCTACCGGGCGACGGTCGTCAGCGGTGAGCTTCGCAACGAGATCGGCGGCTCGAGCGACGAAGCCCGCTGGTTCGCGCTCGACGAGGTGCCGGGGCTCCGGCGGGTGAGCCTGCTCGACATCGCACTGAGGCTCAACGCAGCAGAGCCAGCCGACGGCGTGCCGCCGCCTGCCCCCTAGCCGAGACCGCGCGACCGAAGCCGGTCGCCGTTGTCGGGGTGCATGGACAGACCGGACAGAATGCACGCTGCGCGACCGCGACGCCGACGTTCCGGCCGGAGAGGCCGAACCATCCGCGACGCGGCCGCGCAGTGTGTCGCGATGCCCCGCGGCCGGCGCCGTCGCGGTGGGCGACGACGTCGACCCGGCGGGGAATCGTGGTGTTGGCGTACATGGCGTCAGATCAACGGACGCGCGAGGAGCACGGCCCGGATGAACTCGTCGTCACGAAGCTGGTTCGCGACCTGCTCGTTGTGACGGCGCTCGTACATCGCGACGTGGGTGCGGTGCTCGTCCTGACGTCGACCCCACGCGATCAGCGCGAGGCCGGCGCGCACGGCGATGCGCTCGCGCAGCCGGCGTGCCTGGGCACGGATCACGGTCGCCTGCTCAGAGCGGGGCGGACTTGCGGTGAGAGAACTGGTGTTCACTTCGGTTTCCTTCTGGTGTGTTGTGCGTGGATGGTGCTGAATGCGCGTCGAGTGACGTGGCCACCTGTCGCGCGGTGGTGGGAAGAGTGCAGCGATCGGCACGCGGAGCGCGCCGCACAGCGGCGCGCTAGGCGTCAGACGCCAGGCCGGGATGATCAGGAGCAGGTGCGCGGCATCCGATTCACCGCAGTCGTTGCGGTGGCGACGCGATCGGTCGACGGATGCTGCGGCACGAGCCGCGGGTCACGCCCGAAGGGCGGAGGTGGCGATCACGCGCATGAGGGCGTGTCGCCGGGGCGTATCAGCCGGCCCGAGACGTGAGGAGGACCCGCGTGTGGACGGCAGTGAATGCTGGGACGAAGATGTGCTTCATCATTGGGATCAACTCCTCTCAGGGCTTCGGTCTTTCGACACCGAATGAGACACTATCGGGGTTCTCACGTGGAGTGCAAGGTCGATTCTCAGATTCGATGAGAATCAAGGTGAAGCGTGCGTGCGGCAGGTGGTTTCGATACGCGTCGGGTTTCGCCCGGCGCTACTCAACCACCGGGGCGTTAACGAGTGAACGACCCCGCCTGTGGAGAGGCGAGGCCGTTCGTGAACCTACGGTACTCAGATGTCGGTTGCAGCACCAGCCGAGGGCTCGTCGTCGGCCACCCAGAGCTCATCATCGGCCCGGAAGGTCTGCCAGACGGCATATGCGATTCCGGCTGCCGCGATGATGCCGGCGCCGACGGCGAGGTAGGTGCCCACTCCGGGGCCCTTCTTCTGGGGAACGAGCGAGCGGGGCGCGAAGCGGGACACGGCCCGGCGCACTCGCGCGTCGTGGGCGACGTCGCCGATCGACATCACGGCGCCGAGAGCGTTGCCGATCGCCGGAACGACCGTGCGCTCGACGACCTCACCGGTGCTGCGCGCGACATGGCGTGCCTGATCGAATCCCGGTCGAACATAACTCTCGTATCCCGTGCGCACACGTGGAACGACTTCTTCGCGCGTGATGTGGCCGAGCTGGCGGCTCGCCTCGCGAGCGACGGCGTTGGCGTGCTCGAGCACGTGCTGCTGGTCTCCCCAAAGTTCCTCCGCACTGCTCTGCAGCCGCTTGAGTTCCTTCCGGCGCTTGCGTGACAGGCTCATCTCGACCTCCATCGTTGTGCAGCGAACTCCTCCATCTTGCCACCGAAACGGCTGGATGCGAGGTGGGAGTCCGAATACCGCATGCCGGTTGACGAATCCGTGCGTGACAGAATAAGGGCATGCCCATTCCCACCGCTGTCGCGACGCTCAACACCAACCACGGCCCGATCAAGGTCGACCTCTACGGGCACCAGGCCCCCAAGACGGTCAAGAACTTCGTCGGCCTCGCGACCGGCGAGATCGAGTGGACCCACCCCGCCACCGGCGAGAAGACCACCGACCCGCTGTACCGCGACGTCGTCTTCCACCGCATCATCCCGGGCTTCATGATCCAGGGCGGCGACCCGCTGGGCCAGGGCGTCGGCGGACCGGGCTACCAGTTCGACGACGAGATCAACGGCGAGCTCGACTTCACCGAGCCCTACGTGCTCGCGATGGCGAACGCCGGCCTCCAGGGCGGCCGCGGCACCAACGGCTCCCAGTTCTTCATCACCGTCGGCCCCACCACGTGGCTGCAGGGCAAGCACACCATCTTCGGCAAGGTGACGGATGCCGCGAGCCAGGCCGTGGTCGACAAGCTCGCCTCCGTGGCCACCGATGGGCGCGACCGCCCGCTCGAAGACGTCGTGCTCGAGAGCGTCACCATCGAGCAGGCCTGACACGGCGGTGAGTGACGCCGGGTCCGAGCGCGCGAACACCTGCTACCGGCATCCGGATCGGGTGAGCTATGTGCTGTGCCAGCGGTGCGGGCGCACGATCTGCCACGAGTGCCAGACGCCGGCACCGGTCGGCGTGATCTGCCCCGAGTGCATGCGCGAGCAGCGCGCCTCGGCGCCGCGCACGAAGCCCGTCGCGCTCACGCGCCTGCGCTCGGCTGTTCGGGGCGGGGCGCCCGTGGTCACGTACTCGATCATCGGCATCACGTTCGCCGTCTTCCTGTTGCAGCTGATTCCCGGCCTCGGCGTCACCCGCGAGTTGCTGTACGCGGGAGGCTACTCGGCGCCGGGCAGCTTCGAGCCCTGGCGCATGCTCACCACGATGTTGGTGCACTCCACCGGCCTCATCTTCCACGTGCTGCTCAACATGTACACGCTGTGGATCTTCGGCCAGTTGCTCGAGGGCCTGCTCGGCCGTTCGCGATTCCTCGCGCTCTACGTGATCGCCGGCCTTGGCGGCTCGATCGGCGTGCTGTGGCTCAGCGATCCGTTCGTCCCGGTGGTCGGGGCATCCGGCGCCATCTTCGGCCTCATGGGTGCCTTCCTCGTGATCCAGCGGCGGCTCGGAGGGCAGACGACGCAGCTCCTGGTGCTGCTCGGCATCAACCTCGTGATCGGGTTCCTGCCCGGGGTGAACATCGCGTGGCAGGCGCATCTGGGCGGTCTCATCGTCGGCGCGATCATCGGCTTGATCTACATCGAGACTCGGAAGCGATCGCAACAGGCGCTGCAAGTGTGGCTGCTCGCCGCGCTCGTCGTGGTGCTCGTGCTGCTCAGCTTGCGGTACTTCTTTCTACCGATCAGCTAGCTGCTGAGTTATCCACAGCTCTCTCCACAGCTGGGGAGAGTTACACACGTGTAGTTGTGGCCATTTCGGGGGCCAAGGGGTCACCGGCTTGTTGACGACCCTGTGGATAACTCGGTGGAGCCCACGAAGAAGGGCGGATGCCGCAGCACCCGCCCTTGGTCGTAGGAGCGCCGGTCAGCGCCAGCGAGTGGTCATGAGGAAGCCGATGAAGGCGATGCCGAAGCCCACCAGGATGTTCCATGAGCTGAGGTCGGGGATGGGGAGCCGACCCTGGCTCACGTAGAAGACGATGATCCAGGCGAGCCCGAGCAGCATGAAGCCGAACATGACGGGCTTGAACCACACCGGGTTCGGCGCCTCTTCGCCGCTTGCCTGTTCTGCGCGCGCGGGCTTCGATGATTTCGTACGTGCCATGCGGGCGATTCTATCCGAGTCAGCTGGGCTCGCACAGCCGGCCTCGGACACGGTCCGAGCTAGAATCGCGAGTATGTCCGATTCGGGGCCCGGGGTGAGCGGCGAGGTGAGTGACGATCGGCGTGCCCGGCGGCATGAGCGTCGCCGGCGCCCGGTGAGCATCGTCGGCATCCTCGGTGAGTTGCTCCTCACGGCAGGTGCGCTGATCCTGCTCTTCCTCGGATGGCAGTTGTGGTGGAACGACGCCATCATGGCCGGGCAGCAATCGAGCGCGGCATCCGATCTCAGCTCCGAATGGATCGAGGCCGATCGCGCCGCGCGCGGAACTGAGACGCCGCCACCTGAGCCGACGGGCTACGGCGACCCGGTCGTCGGACCCGCCGAACGCACGCACGGCGAGGCATTCGCGATCATGTACGTGCCCAGGTTCGGCGAGGACTCGCAGCGGCGCGTGGCCGAGGGCACGGGGCTCGACGTGCTGAACAGCAACTACCTCGGCGTGGGCCACTACCCCGGCACGCAGATGCCCGGCCAAGTAGGCAACTTCGCGATCGCCTCGCACCGCAGTGCGTATGGCGGCGGCATGCATGAGGTCGAGCAGCTCCAGCTCGGCGATGCGATCTACATCCAGACGCAAGACGGCTGGTACACCTATCGCTTCCGCGACTTCGAGTATGTGGTGCCCGAGGAGGTCGACGTGCTCGCCCCGGTCCCGCATCGCCCCGAGCTGCAGCCGACCGACCGCATCATCACGCTCACGACCTGCAACCCGCTCTACTCGACCGACGAGCGCATCGTCGCCTACGGGGTGCTCGAGTCCTGGCAGCCGATCTCGGCCGGACCGCCCGCCGAGATCGCCCCGATCGTCGCCACCTGGGAGTCCTGATATGTACGGTGCACTCTGGCGTGTGCTGCCCGGCCCCGTGTGGCTGCGCATCATCCTCGTGCTCATTCTCGCTGCCGCGGTCGTCTTCGCGCTCTTCACGTGGGTCTTCCCACTGATCGACGCCGCCCTGAATCCGATCGACGTCACGGTGGGGGAGCAATGACCCGCGTTCTGGTCATCGACAATTACGACAGCTTCGTGTACACGCTGAACGGCTACCTGCAGGAGCTCGGCGCCGAGACCGAGGTGGTGCGCAACGACGCGATCGAGGCAGCCGACGTGCCCGCTCGCATCGCGCAGTACGACGCGGTGCTCATCTCGCCCGGGCCCGGGAAGCCGGCCGACGCCGGGGTGTCGATTCCGGTCGTCGAGGCCGCACTCAAGACCGGGCAGCCGATCCTCGGCGTGTGCCTCGGCCATCAGGCCATTGCCGAGGCGTTCGGCGCCGTCGTGACGAACGCCGAAGAGCTGATGCACGGCAAGACCTCTCGCATCACGCACGACGACAGCGCCTTCTACGACGGGGTGCCGCAGCCGTTCACGGCCACCAGGTACCACTCACTCGCGGTCGTCGACAGCACCGTGCCGAGTGAGCTGATCGTGACGAGTCGCACGCAGGGCGGTGTCATCATGGGGCTGCGGCACGAACGTGCGCCGATCTACGGCGTGCAGTTCCACCCAGAGTCGGTGCTCACCGAGGGCGGGTATCGCATGCTCGGCAACTGGCTCGCTGTGGCAGGCCTGCCTGAGGCCCGTGAGCGCGCCCTCCACTTGAACCCGCTCGTGCGGGTGAGCTGAGCGGGCTTGCTCGATGGCGGGCGCGTCGGGGTGGGCGCTGCGCGGGGGTGGATTCCATACGGGCCTTCGGTCTACTCAATTACCGGAGGACGACCTGCGGTCAGCCTGCGCAGTAAGTGAGCTCGACGTCGGAGTGCTGCGGCACGTCACCGGGGGCGAGTGACTGTTGCGTGACCGGTGACCCGGGTTGCGACTTGCACGTCGCGTCGGGCTTCGGCACGGGGTTCAGCTGCAGGTTCTCGGCGGAGAGGTAGGACGACGCAGCGGCGAGCGTCTGCCCGGTGAGGTCGGAGAGCGTGACGAGGCCGCTCGAGAGCGTGAAGTCGACGGTCGACCCCGCCTCCACTGAGGCGCCCTGTTCGGGGTTGGTGCCCATCACGGTGTCGGCCGGAACGGATGGAGAGGTCTGGCGTGTCTCGGTGCCCGGAACAAGCCCGACCGCCGCGAGGTCTGCTTTCGCTTGCTCGAGGTTCTTGTTCCTGACATCGGGAACCGTCACCGCCTCGCGCCCGGTGGACACGTACACACTCACGGCGACCCCGACGTTCACGATCTCGCCGGCCGCCGGGTTGGTGCGGATGACCTCGCCAGTGGGCACCGTGTCGTCGGTCTGGTCGATGCGCGTCGCCGGCAGGCCCAGCTCCTGCAGTTGCTCTGCGGCCTGTTCGAACGTCATGCCGGTGAACATCGGGATCTCACGCGACGTCGATGGCAGATCGTCGGTGGGTTGCAGGTTGAACGCCCAGTACATGACGGCGACGACGATGACGACGACGGCGATAATGCCCGACCAGATCCAGATCGCCGGAGGGCGACGCTGCGTGCGCGTCATGGTCTCGTCTTCGGTGAGCTGGCGCAGTGCGAGCTCGGATGTCGAGAGCGAGCCGGTGGGCGCACCGAAGAGCAGGGTCGCCTGATCGGGTTCCCGATGCACCGGCACGCGACCGGATGCCGCGACGTCGACGTCGGTGCGGAACTCCGCCGCGGACTGGTACCGCTCGGCCCGGTCTTTCGCGAGGGCGTGCAGTACGACCGCATCGAGTGCGGGGGAGACCTTCGGGTTGATGACGCTCGGCTTCACCGGGCGCTCGCTCACGTGCTGGTAGGCGACCGCGACGGGGGTATCGCCGCGGAACGGCGGACGGCCCGTGAGCATCTCGAAGAGCACGACTCCGGTGGAGTAGAGGTCGGTTCGTGCGTCGACGACCTCGCCCTTGGCCTGCTCGGGCGAGAAATAGGAGGCGGTGCCGAGGATCGCAGTGGTCTGCGCGACCGTCGTCGACCCGTCGGAGACGGCGCGCGCGATGCCGAAGTCCATGACCTTCACCTGGCCGGTGGTGGTGATCATGATGTTGCCGGGCTTGATGTCGCGGTGCACGACGCCGGCACGGTGCGAGTACTCGAGCGCCGTGAGCACGCCGTCGATGACGCGCACGGCAGCGGCGGCCTCGAGGGGGCCGTCGTGGATGATCTCCTTGAGCAGGCGCCCCTCGACGAACTCCATGACGATGAACGGCAGCTGCACCTCCTGCCCGGCGGCGTCGACGACGGTCTCCTCGCCGGCATCGAAGACCCGCACGATCGTGGGGTGCGCCATTCGAGCAGCGGACTGCGCCTCTTGACGGAAGCGCATGCGGAACGCCGGATCGGTGGCGAGTTGCGGCTTGAGGAGCTTGATCGCGACCTGACGGCCGAGACGCGTGTCGGAACCGACGTGCACGTCGGACATGCCGCCGCGCCCGATGAGGGCACCGACGCGGTATCGCCCCGCGAGTATGCGTCCTTCATCGCTCACCGTGCAGTCCCGTTCCTTCCGCTCGCCGTCTCGTCAGTGTGTGCCGTGCTCAGCCGTCGACGCCGAGGCCGTTGATGTCGACGTGGGTCGTCGGCGAGAACTCCGAGTTCAGCTGGCCGCAGAAGTAGCGGTACGAGACGTCGAACGCCTGAGTGCCGGCCGTGACGTTGACGGTGGTCGTGCCGGGGCCGACGACGCCGCCGCCCTGGATCGCGGCATCTGCGGTGACCTGCACTTCGTAGCCGGAGAGCGTCTGCCCGGCAGGGCAGCTCTGCGCGGTCCACGACACCTTCACCGTGCCGCCCGTGTTCACCGTGTTCTTGTCGGTGGTCGGCGCGGTGGTGGGGGTCGACGGCGCGACGGGGTCGACGTAGTACGTGATCGTGACCTGGTCGCCGATCGGCACAGGGCCGGTGGGGTTCACTTCGTAGACACGGCCGGCGTCGTCGGGGGTCGTGGCCGCGTTGCCCTCGACGGCGTTCGCGACCATTCCGAGACCCTCGAGCTTGGCCCGCGCCTCGTCGACCGTGAGACCGAGGTACTCCTCGCGCGTGATCTGCGCTGTCGTGGGCGCCTGACTCGTGGGCGGGGGAGGCGGAGGTGTTGTGCTGGGAGCGACCGTCGACGTCGGCCGGCTCGTGGTGGAGGACGGCACCGCGCCGCCGCCGCCGTTGTTCAGCGCGAGCGCGATGATCGTGCCGATGAGCACGATCGCGAGAAGCGCGATGAGCACGATGAGCGGCCAGGTCCACGGGCTGCGCTTCTTCTTCGGCTCCTCGTCGACGGGAACGCCGAGCCCAGCCGCACCGGCTGCACCCGCTGCGGCTGCAGACGGCAGCACCGTCGTCGCCGCCGTTGCGCCCTGACTCGGCATGAGCATCGTGGCAGCGGTCATGCCGGCGCCGAGCACGGCGGGCACGGCCGCTGCGGCCGCCTGCACGTCGCCTCGGCGCAGCGCGATCGCGGCACGGGCGAGGTGCGCCGCCGACTGCGGTCGGTCGGCCGGGTTCTTCGCGATGCACGCGTACACGAGATTGCGCACCGGCTCCGAGACGGTGACCGGCAGGTCGGGCGGCGTCTCGTTGATCTGCGCCATCGCGATCGCCACCTGCGACTCCCCGGTGAAGGGGCGTCGCCCGGCGAGGGCCTCGTAGGCGACGATGCCGAGCGAGTAGATGTCGGTCGTCGGCGATGCGGGGTGGCCGGAGGCCTGCTCGGGCGAGAGGTACTGCACGGTGCCCATAACCTGGCCCGTGGCTGTGAGCGGCACCTGGTCGGCGATGCGAGCGATGCCGAAGTCGGTGATCTTCACGCGCCCATCGGGCGTGATGAGCAGGTTGCCCGGCTTGATGTCGCGGTGCACGAGACCGGCCGCGTGGGCGGCCTGCAGCGCCGCCGCCGTCTGGGCGACGATGTCGAGCACCTTGTCGGTCGAGAGCACGTGCTCTCGTTCGAGGATGGTCGAGAGCGCCTCGCCCGGCACGAGCTCCATGACGAGGTAGGCACTGCCGTCTTCCTCGCCGTAGTCGAAGACGTTCGCGATGCCCTCGTGGTTCACGAGGGCGGCGTGCCGGGCCTCAGCGCGAAAGCGCTCGAGGAACCCGGGGTCGCCGAGGTACTCATCCTTCAGGATCTTGATCGCTACCTGACGGCCGATCACGAGGTCGGTGGCTTGCCAAACCTCGCCCATCCCGCCGATCGCGATGCGGGATTGCAGCTCGTAGCGCCCTCCGAAGGTGAGCCCTGCGCTCGGTCTCATTTGTTCAGCACCGCCTCTAGTACCTGCTTTGCGACGGGTGCGGCAATGAGATTGCCATACCCCTCCTGACCAAGTCCCCCGCCATCCTCCACGAGCACCGTGATTGCATACTGAGGGTCGTCGGCGGGGGCAAAACCTGTGAACCAGAGAGTGTAGGGGTCACTCTCACCGTTCTCTGCTGTACCCGTCTTACCGGCCACGCTGACGCCGTCTATTCTTGCATTACTCGCGGCACCGTTCTCGACGCCGTTGACCATCATCTCCACCATGGTGTTCGCCGTCGACTCGCTGATCGCACGACCGAACTCCGAGCCCTCGAACTCCTGCAATGGAGTGAAGTCGGGAGCGACGATGGCATCGACGAGATTCGGGTTCATGACGATGCCTCCGTTCGCGATCGCCGCCGACACCATTGCGATCTGCAACGGAGTGGCGCGAACCTCGCTCTGACCGAACGCGCTGAGCCCCGTCTGGGGATCATCGAGGGCACGGGGGTACACGCTCGCCTCCGTGAGGGTGGGGATCTCGAACTCGCGATTGAAGCCGAACTTCTCCGCCTGCTCGCGAATCGCGGCATCGCCGAGTTCCATGCCGAGCTCCGCCATCGGGATGTTGCACGAGAGCCGCAGCGCGGTGGCGATCGTGACCTCTGAGCCGCCGCCGCACGTGCCGCCGCCGGAGTTGCGCACCACCGCGTCGGTTCCGGGCAGCGTGAGTGATGCGGGGTTGGGGAAGGTGCTGTCGGGGGTGTAGCGACCCGATTCGAGGGCGGCCGCCGTGACCACGAGCTTGAACACCGACCCGGGCGGGTTCATGTCGCCGCCCGTCGCACGGTTGAAGAGCGGGTCGCCCGGGTCGGCGAGCAACCCCTCGTAGGTCGCCTCCACCTGGTCTCCGCTGTGCACCGCGAGCGAATTGGGGTCGTAGGTGGGTTTCGTGACCATCGCGAGGATGCGTCCGGTGCTCGGTTCGGTCACGATGACGGCGCCGGTGTACTCACCGAGCGCGTCCCACGCAGCCTGCTGGAGTACGGGGTCGATCGTGACCTCGACCGACGCGCCCATCGGATCCTGCCCGGAGATCAAGCGGTTGAGGGAGTCGAAGAACTGGCTGCTCGATTGTCCGCTCAGGAAGTCGTTGAGTGAGCGCTCCAACCCCGTCGCCTCGCCGTTCACGGGGATGAACCCGGTGATCGGCGCGTAGAGCGGGCCGTTCGCGTACACCCGCTGGAACTTGTAGTCGTCGCCGGAGGGCTGCGAGTGGGCGATCGGGTCGCCGCCGACGAGGATCGGGCCGCGCTCCACCGAGTAGCTCTCGTACAGGGTGCGCGCGTTGCGCGGGTCGGCCGCGAGCGATTCCGCTTGCGCGTACTGGATGATCGTCGAGGCGACGAGAAGGGTCAGGAACATGAGGAGAGCGAGTATCGAGACTCGCTTGAGCTCGCGATTCATCCGTCGATCACCAGCCTCGGGTGGTTGCGCACCGTATCGGACAGCCGCAGCAGCAACCCGACGATGATCCAGTTCGCGACGAGCGACGAACCGCCCGCGGCGAGGAACGGCGTCGTGAGGCCGGTGAGCGGGATGACGCGAGTGACGCCGCCCACGACGATGAACACCTGCAGCGCCACGACGAACGCGAGGCCCACGCCGAGCAGCTTGCCGAAGTCGTCCTGGCCGGCGAAGCCGATGCGGAAGCCTCGTGCGACGAAGAGCACGTAGAGGGCGAGGATCGCGAAGATGCCAGCGAGACCCAGCTCCTCGCCGAGGCTCGCGATGATGTAGTCGCTCTGCGGCACCGGGGTGATGTCAGGTCGGCCCTCGCCGAGTCCGCTGCCGATCAGTCCGCCGTGCGCGAGGCCGAAGAGCCCCTGCACGAGCTGGTAGCTGCCGCCGTCAGCGCTGTAGACGTCGGGGTTGAACGCGTCGAGCCAGTTGCGGAACCGGCCGTTCACGTAGTCGAGCGTCTGGCTCGCGATGAGCGCGCCGCTGAAGAACAGCGTGAGCCCGAGCACGACCCACGACAGCCGGCTCGTCGCGACGTAGAGCATCACCAGGAACAGGCCGAAATAGAGGAGTGCGGTGCCGAGGTCGCGCTGGAATACGATGACGGCCATCGACAGCGCCCACACCACGAGGAGCGGACCGAGGTCGCGAGCCCGTGGGAACCGCATGCCGAGGAACCTCGTGCCGACCATCGAGAGGCTGTCGCGGTTACGCACGAGGTATCCGGCGAAGAAGACCGCGAGGGCGATCTTCGCGATCTCGCCGGGCTGGAAGGTCGCGATGTCGCCGAAGCCGATCCACACGCGGGCGCCGCTCACCTGGCGGCCGAGCCCCGGCACGAGCGGCAGGAGCAGGAGCACGATCGCGAGGAGGCCCGACAGGTAGGTGTACCGGAAGAGCACGCGGTGGTTGCGGATGACGATGATCGTGACGATGCCGCCGATGATCGCGATCGCGCTCCACGCGATCTGCCGCACGGCGGCGCTCTCCCACCCGATGTCGCCGAACGCGATGTCGATGCGATAGATCATGGCGATGCCGAGGCCGTTCAACACCGTCGCGATCGGCAGCAGGAACGGATCGGCGTCGCGAGCGACGAACCGCATGCAGATGTGCAGTCCGAAGACGAGGGCCGAGAGCCCCGCGCCGAGCAGCACGAGCTGGGTGTCGACGCGGCCGAGCGCGCCGAGCTGCACGAGCACGATCGCACCGGCGTTGATGATGCACGCGACGAGCAGGAGGCCGAGCTCGAGGTTGCGCAGCTTCTGGGGCATCCGGATGCGTCGCACGCTGGCGGTCGGCGGGGCGGCCGACCGCGGTGCGCCAACTGCGGGCCCGCTCTGGTCAGTCAAGGGAGTCCTCCAGTCGCTGCACGATGCGGTACGCCTCGGAGAACGAGCCGGCGCTGATCGTCTGTTCGACGCGTTGCTGGTCGTAGGTTCGGAGGTCGGCGACGTCGAGGCCGGTCTCGGTGTGGAGCTCGTGCAGGGAGATGGGTCCGAGGTCTTGCTGGATGCCCTGGAAGATCGCGACTCGCCCGTTCGACTCGCCCACGTAATAGCGAGTCTGGGTCCACTGGTAGCCGAGTGCGAAGGTCGTGAAGATCGCGCCGATGAGCAGCACGATCCAGAACCCCCACATCCAGCGGCGCCGTCGCCGTCGCCGGGCGTCTTCTTCGATGATCTCGTCGAAGTAGTCGGCCGAGTCGGGCTCGAAGTGCGTCTCCTGCACGGGGTGCGGCCGGAAGGGCGTGAGCCGGATGCCGCGGGCTCGCACCGGTTCGGGGGCGCCGAACGCGAGCGGCGCCGCCGCGGAGCCCACCACGAGGGGAGGGGTGGCGGGGGCGGGCGGCTCGCCGATGTCGACGACCACGACCGTGACGTTGTCGGGTGCACCGCCGTCGAGCGAGGCCTTCACGAGCCGGTCGGCGACTTGCTTCGCGCCGGCCTCGGCCGACATCAGCTCGTGGATGTCGTCGAAGCTCACGACGCCCGAGAGGCCGTCGGAGCACAGCATCCACCGGTCGCCGGCGCGGGTGTCGAGCAGCATCGAGTCGATCTCGGGTGAGGCTTCGACGTCGCCGAGCACGCGCATCAGCACCGAGCGGCGAGGGTGCACCATCGCCTCCTCGGCGGTGATGCGGCCGGCGTCGACGAGGCGCTGCACGAACGTGTGGTCGGTGGAGATCTGGCTGAGCTCGCCCGAGCGGAGCAGGTAGATGCGGGAGTCGCCGATGTGCGCGATCACCACGCGGTCGCCCTGCAGGAGCACCGCGCTCACGGTCGTGCCCATGCCGGTGAGCTCGGAGTGCTCGGCGACCGTCTCGGCGAGCTGGCGGTTCGCGGAGATCAGGGCGGACCGGAGTTCGGCCGCGGCATCCGTGACGCCGTCGTAGTCGGCATCGGCCTCGGCGATGCGGCGCGTCGCGATGGCGCTCGCGACGTCGCCGCCTGCGTGGCCGCCCATGCCGTCGGCGACGAGGAACAACCGCCGGCCGGCGTAGCCGGAGTCCTGATTGTTCGCGCGGATCCGGCCGACGTGCGAGACCGCAGCGCTCGCTTTGACAGTCGCCATGGGGGCTACCGTCGCAGCTCGAACGTGGTTGCTCCGACCTTCACCGTGGCTCCGAGGGGCACCGGGGTGGGCACCGTCACTCGTGAGCCGCCGAGGAACGTGCCGTTCGTGGAGTCGAGGTCTTGGAGCATCCAGCGACCGTTCCACAGCATGAGCCGCGCGTGGTGCGTGGAGGTGTAGTCGTCACGGATGATGATCGCCGAGTCGCTCGAGCGCCCGATCGTGATCTCGTCTCTGCCGAGCGGGAACTCGGCCCCCGCCTTCGCTCCCGAGGTGATGACGAGCCGCGTGGCGTTCTCGGTGGAGGCGAGCTCGCCGTCGTGTCCTCCGGTCGCCGCGCCGGGCCGGCCGACGGGGGAGGTGACCGCTGGAGTCGGCGGGGGCGTGACCGGCGAGCTCGGGAAGGGGGATGCCGCGGCGGCGACCGGTGCGGCGGCGACATCGGGCTGCAGCTTGCGCACCCGCTGGCCGAAGAGGTCGCTGCGCAGGGCGTAGATGATCGCGAAGATGAACACCCAGAGGAGCAGGAGGAAGCCGAGTTGCAGGACGAGGAGGGTCAGTTCGCTCATTCGCCGGGCCCCCAGAACCCGCCCATGTCATGGCGTTCGGTTGCCGGGTCGGTGCGACCCCTGGAGTCGGTGCCGCCCGGTGTCGCTTGCGCGAGCACCCGGAACGTGATGCGGGAGCGCCCGATGGTGATCACCGAGTCGGGTTCGAGGATGGCGTCTTTGACGGGTGACCCGTTCAGCTGGGTGCCGTTCGTCGAGCCGAGGTCGCGCACGCGAGCCCGCGATCCGTCCCACTGCACCTCGGCGTGACGGCGCGAGGCGCCGGAGTCGTCGAGCGTGAGATCGGCCTCGCTGCCGCGCCCGATGACCGTGCGGCCCTTCAGGATCGGATGCCGCTTGCCGTTGACTTCGAGCACCGGCGTCCAGGCGACCTGGCCCTTCACGTTGCGCGAGTCGACCTGCACCATGCCGACGCTGAGGCCGGGATCTGCCTGCAGCGCGATCGAGATGCCGCCCGCGAACTGGAAGCGCTGGCTCGCCGCGTGCTTCTGCACGAGGTCGACGAGCTCGTCGATGAGGGCCGGCCCGAGGCTCGCCATGTTGTCGTGATCGGCAGGCGCCATGCGCACGGTGAACGTGTTCGGCACGAGCACGCGGTCGCGCGAGACGACCGCGGCCTTCGTGTCGATCTCTCGTTTCAGTGCTGAGGTGATCTCGACGGGCTGTAGTCCCGAGCGAAAGGTCTTCGCGAACGCGCCGTTGACGGCGCGCTCGAGACCCTTCTCGAAGTTGTCCAGTAGGCCCACAGGTCTCCCGATCCGGTTCCGTGACTGTGTGACATGGTAGCCCGAGCGACTGTGAACACTTGCGATCAGTCGACAGGGATTGTGGATTCCGCCTCTTCGGAGTCGAGCGACAGGGTCGGGATCGACGCGGTGAGCAGGGTGCCGTCAGCCCGCCGCGAGCCCGTGACGTCGCGCATCGTGGGCGAACCGTAGAGTCGCGGGCCCTGTCCGTGCAGCGGCACCGACACCTCGGAGAGGGTGGTCACGACGACCTCGGCACCGCGAACGCGGACCCGGGCCTCCACGCCCTCCTCGACGGCGAACGTGATCGAATCGCCCGTGAGGACGACCCGGAGGCGGGTGCCGCGCAGGGTGATGCGGAACGTCAGCTGCTCCCAGCCGTCGGGCAGCCGCGGATCGAAGCTGAAGATGCCGTTGTGGTCGCGGAATCCGCCGAATCCCGACACGAGCGTGCTCCACACGCCGCCGGTCGACGCCACGTGCACGCCGTCGGCGGCGTTGTGGTGGAGGTCGGCGAGGTCGACGAAGAGCGCCGAGCGGAAGTAGCGCAGCGCGAGCTCGTGGTAGCCCACCTCCGCGGCGATGATCGACTGCACGACCGCAGAGAGGGTGGAGTCGCCCGTGGTCAGCGGGTCGTAGTACTCGAAGTTGGCGCGTTTCTCCTCGGTCGAGAAGCGGTCGCCCTGCAGGTAGAGCGCGAGGACCACGTCGGCTTGCTTCAGCACCTGGAAGCGGTAGATGACGAGCGGGTGGTAATGCAGGAGCAGCGGGCGGCGGTCTTCGGGAGTGTTCTCGAGGTCCCAGAGCTCCTTCTGGAGGAAGGCCGAGTCCTGCGGATGGATGCCGAGCTGCTGGTCGAACGGGATATGCATGTGCGCGGCGGCACGTCGCCAGCTCGCCACCTCGGCCGGGGTGACGCCGAGACGGTCGACGAGCCGGTTGTAGCCGATGGGATCGAGCACCTGCAGGTTGTCGACGGCGGATGCCGCGGCCGCGAGGTTCGAGCGCGCCATGACGTTCGTGTACAGGTTGTCGTTCACGACGGTCGTGTACTCGTCGGGGCCGGTCACGCCGTGGATGTGGAACACGTCGTCGGTGTTCGTGCGCCAGAAGCCCAGGTCTTCCCACATGCGCGCGGTCTCGACGAGGATGTCGATGGCCCCGCGGCCGAGGAAGTCCTCGTCGCCCGTGGCCGCCACGTACTGGCACAGCGCATAGGAGACGTCGGCGTCGATGTGGTACTGCGCGGTGCCGGCGGCGTAGTACGCCGACGATTCGAGCCCGTTGATCGTGCGCCACGGGAACAGGGCCCCGCGCTGGTTGAGCTCGAGCGCGCGGGCGCGGGCGGCGTCGAGCATCCGTTGCCGGAATCTCAGCACGTTGCGCGCGACGATCGGCGCCGTGTAGCTGAGGAACGGGAGGACGTAGACCTCGCTGTCCCAGAAGTAGTGGCCGCCGTAGCCGGAGCCCGAGACGCCCTTCGCCGCGACGCCGCCGCCGTCGGTGCGGGCGGTGGCCTGCGCGAGCTGGAAGAGGTTCCACCGGGTGGCCTGCTGGATCGCGGGCTGGCCGGCGATCTCGACGTCGGAGCGGGTCCAGTAGTCATCGAGCCATGCCCGCTGCTGCGCAAACACCTCCGCGACGCCGAGGTCGGCTGCGCGGTCGAGCGTGCGGTCGCACCGGTCGACGAGCTCGCGCGCGGGCACTCGGCGCGCCGTGTGGTAGCTCACGGTCTTCGTGATGCGGATCGGCTCGCCCTGCTTGGCCTGCACCTTGTAGATGTGCTTCGCGAGGTCGTCTTCGATCGAGCCCGATTCGGTGAACGTGTTGTCGGTCGTGATCGAGTGCTCTGCGCCGATCGAGATCGTCATACCCGAGTTGGTGCACTGGTAGCCGAGCACGTAGCGGCTCTCGGTGCGACGCTTGAGTCGCGGCTGCAGCACGCGCTCGGTGAACTGCTCGGCCTTGCGGGGGTCGAACGCGCCGGCCGCCTCGAGCACACCCGAGCGGTACTCGTCGCGGCCGTCTTGACGGTTGAGGATCTGGCTCGAGATCGTGACCGCGGCATCCGCGTCGAGCATCTCGACCTCGTAGTCGAGCACGGCGAGGTGCCGGTCGGTGAACGAGACCATGCGCCGGCTCGTGATGAGCACGCGCTTGCCCGACGGGGTGCGCCACTCGATCGAACGCGAGAGCGCTCCGAGCCGGAAATCGAGTCGGCGCTCATAGGAGAGCAGCTCGGCCTCGGTGAGCACGAGCGGCTCGTCGTCGACGTAGAGACGGATGATCTTCGCATCGGGAGCGTTCACGATCGTCTGCCCGACGCGCGCGAAGCCGAACGCCTCTTCAGCGTGACGGATCGGCCAGGTCTCGTGGAACCCGTTCACGAACGTGCCCTGCATGTGACCGTCGCGACCCTCCTCGACGTTGCCACGGAGCCCGAGGTAGCCGTTGCCGACGGCGAAGAGCGTCTCGGTGCGGCCGAGGTCGCCGATGCCGAACTCGGTCTCGACAAGCGCCCACTCGTCGACGGGGAAGCGGCTGCGGTTCAGGGGGTCGTGGTCGGCGAACCTCATTCAGGGTCCTCTCGGGGGATAGAGGTGTTGGTATGGGGGTCAGATGCCGCGGCGGCACGCTCGACCGCGGGAATCAGTTCATCGAGCTCGTCGACGATCACGTCGGCGCCGAGCTCCTCGAGGGCGGCGCGCCCGACGCCGCGGTCGACGCCGATCACGAGGCCGAACTCACCCGCCGCGCCCGCCTTCACGCCCGACTCCGCGTCTTCGACGACGGCGCAGACGGTGGTCGGCAGGCCGAGCAGCTCGGCGGCACGCTCGAACGTGTCGGGCTCGGGCTTGCCGGGGAGGCCGTCGCGCACGGCGACGGCGCCGTCGACGACGACATCGAACCGGTGGGCGAGCCCCGCGGCTTCGAGCACCGACGGTGCGTTCTTCGAGCTCGAGACCACGGCGACCCTGTGGCCTGCGCGCTCGACGGCGTCGAGGAACGCGACGCTTGCGGGATAGGCCGTGACGCCCTCCTCGGCGAGGGTCGCGTTGAAGGCCTCGTTCTTGCGATTGCCGAAGCCGTGCACGGTATCGGCGGTCGGGGCATCCGTCGGCACACCCTCTGGCACGCGGATGCCGCGGCTCTCGAGGAGGCTCCGAACGCCGTCGTACCTGGGCTTGCCGTCGATATAGGCGAAGTAGTCGTCGTCGGTGTACGGCGCGGCGCCATGCGCCTCGAGGATCGGCGTGAACAGGCGGGACCACGCATGCATGTGCACGACGGCGGTGGGCGTGAGCACGCCGTCGAGGTCGAACAGATAGCCGCGGATGCCGGTGAGATCGACGGCAGCGGCGTCTGAGGTGGGGGAGGGGGTCACGGGCGTTCCTTTCATCGCGTCGGCCGGGGCGCCAGAACCCGCGAGACGATGCTATTCCCGAGGACGGGCGAGCGCGAGGCAGAATGCAGACTCCAAGGAATCGCCAAGGGTTGGCCGCGCGATGCCGCGGAAGAGCTCGAATGGCTTTGGTCGGCCAAGGGTGATAATCTCGCTTGGTTGGCGCGCTTCGGCGCGCTGCACGTGCGCGAGTGGCGGAATTGGCAGACGCGCTGGCTTCAGGTGCCAGTACTCGCAAGGGTGTGGGGGTTCAAGTCCCCCCTCGCGCACCACCTGGCTTTTCAGCAGGCTCCCATTCGAGCCGCGACCCGCCCTTCAGGCGAGGAGCCTTCCGCATGGTCTTCTGCAGCATCTCACTCGAAGAAGGGTCAGCGGGAGCCCATATAAGAAGGAAGGGCCCCCGCCTGGAACGCGACAAGGTCGATCGCCGCGTTCCGCCTCGGCGATGACCCGACTAGAAGTCGGCGAGCATCTCCTTCATGACGGCGATCTCGTCGGTCTGGGCGGCGATGATGGTCTCGGCCAGCTTCGTCGCCTCGGCGTTCTCACCGTCGGCCGCCTCGGCCTGAGCCATCTCGATGGCGCCCTCGTGGTGAACCGTCATCTGCTCGAGGAACAACCGGGCCGCATCGTCGCCCGTCGCATCCTCGAGCGCCGTCATGTCGTCGTCGGACATCATGCCGTCGCCGTGATTCATGCCGCCCATGTCGCTCTCCTCCTGACCCCAGTCGGAGAGCATCCCCTTCAGCTGGTCGATCTCGGGCTGCTGGGCGTCCTTGATCCGGGTTGCGAGGTCACGGACCCGATCGTCGATTCCGTCTTCGGCGAGGAGCGTTTCGCTCATCTCCACGGCCTGCTCGTGGTGCGGGATCATCATCTGGGCGAAGGTGACATCGGCGCCGTTGAAGGTGCCGGCCGACGTTTTTGAGTCGGCCGGGGCATCCGAGCCGCTCATGTCCATGCCGGACATGCCTCCCGCGCAGCCGCTCAAGGCGAGGGTGGCCGCCGCCGCGGCGGACACGAGGAGAAGGTTGCGAGTGTTCAGCATTGTGAGTTCCTTCGTTGTCGGTACTGATCGGATCGGAGCCGCCGCGGTGTGGCCGATGCACGGCCGAGTCGGCAGCGCGGTTCACGGGGCGGCGAACGCGACTTCGCCTCGGCGCTGCCGCAGGGAAGGAGCGGCCGCGGTGTCGGGGGCACCGCGGAAGCGGCGCAACCGTAGGCTGTTGCTCACCACGAACACCGATGACAACGCCATCGCCGCGCCCGCGACGAGCGGGTTCAGCATGCCGAGCATCGCCAAAGGGATCGCCGCGACGTTGTATGCGAACGCCCAGAAGAGGTTCGCCCTGATGGTCGCGAGCGTTCGCCGGGAGAGGCGGATCGCGTCGACGACGGCGACCAGGTCGGTGCGCACGAGGGTCAGGTCGCTCGCTTCGATGGCGACATCCGTGCCGGTTCCCATGGCGATGCCGAGGTCTGCCGTCGCGAGCGCGACCGCGTCGTTCACCCCGTCACCGACCATCGCGACGACGCGACCGTTCTGCTGCAGGGCGCGAATCACCTCGGCCTTCTCGGCGGGCAGCACCTCGGCGCGCACTTCGTCGATGCCGACCTCCGCGGCGACCGCGCGAGCCGCGCGCTCGTTGTCGCCCGTGAGGAGGATCGGCGTGAGACCCAGCGCCTTCAACTGCGCGACTGCCGTGGCACTCGTGACCTTCACCGTGTCGGAGACTGCGAGGATGCCTCGAGCCCGACCGTCCCAGGCGACCGCGACGACGGTGCCGCCGCCCGCCTCGAGCGACGCCTGCTGATCGGCGAGGTCGGCCGGAAGCGTGACGCCCCACTGGGCGGAGAGCCACGAGGGGCGGCCGACGAGCACGAGGTGTCCGTCGATGACGGCCTGCACGCCGAGTCCCTGTTCAGAGGTGAACGACTCCAACGCCGGCAACGGCTGGTCGCCGTCACGGGCCGCAGCAGCGATCGCCGCGCCGATCGGGTGCTCGGAGCCGGTCTCGGCCGCGCCGGCGAGCCGCAGCACCTCGGATGCATCCTCGCCGGCTGCCGGGATGACGGTGCTGAGGCTCATCTTCCCGGTCGTGACGGTTCCCGTCTTGTCGAGCACGATGGTGTCGACGCGGCGGGTCGACTCGAGGATCTGGGGGCCCTTGATCAGGATGCCGAGCTGCGCACCGCGCCCGGTGCCGACGAGCAGCGCCGTGGGCGTCGCGAGGCCGAGCGCGCAGGGGCACGCGATGATGAGCGTCGCGACGGCGGCCGTGAACGCGACCTCGGGGCTCGCGCCGATGAGCAACCAGACGGCGAGCGTCGCGAGCGCGAGCGCGATGACGATGGGCACGAACACCGCAGACACGCGGTCTGCGAGGCGCTGCACGTCGGCCTTGCCGGTCTGCGCCTGCTCGACGAGACGGGCCATGACCGCGAGTTCCGTGTCGGCGCCCACTCGCTCTGCGCGCACGACGAGCCGCCCGCCGGCGTTGATGGTCGCCCCGACCACATCGTCGCCGGGCCCGACCTCGACGGGAACGGCCTCGCCCGTGAGCATGCTCGCGTCGACGGCGGAGCTGCCCTCGACGACCGTGCCGTCGGTGGCGACCTTCTCGCCGGGGCGAACCACGAACAGGTCGCCCACCACGAGGGTCGCGGTGGGGACTCGCAGCTCGATTCCGCCGCGGAGCACTGTTGCATCTTTGGCGCCCATCTCGAGCAGCGCGGTGATGGCGGCGTTGGAGCGCCGCTTCGCGCGCGCCTCGAAGTAGCGCCCCGCGAGGATGAAGACCGTGACCGCTGCAGCGACCTCGAGGTAGATCTCGTCGGCTCCGCCGCCGGGCTCGCTGAACAGGACGAAGTCCATCGTCATGCCGGCCATTCCGGCCATGCCGAAGAACAACGCGTAGAGCGACCAGCCGAGCGCCGCGAGCACGCCGACGCTGATGAGGGTGTCCATGGTCGCGGCACCGTGCCTGAGGTTCACCCACGCTGCCCGGTGGAACGGCCATGCGCCCCAGACCGCCACGGGCGCGGCGAGGGCGAGGGCGAGCCACTGCCAGTTCGTGAACTGCAGCACCGGGATCATCGACATCGCCACGACCGGGATCGTCAGGGCGATCGAGATGAACAGGCGCTGGCGGAGGGATGCCGCTTCGGCGCCGATCTCGCGCGCGCCGCCTGCCTCGGTCGACTCGGTCGGTGGGGGCGCCGGCAGCTCGGCGGTATAGCCGGTCGCTTCGACCGTCGCGATCGCGTCATCGACGCTGACACCGTCGGGCAGGTGCACGCTCGCCTTCTCGGTGGCGTAGTTCACCGTCGCCTCGACCCCTGGCATCCGATTGAGTCGCTTCTCGATGCGAGCGGCACAGGACGCGCAGGTCATGCCGCCGACGAGCAGTTCGACCTGCTGAGCGCTCATCGCGACAGGCCGCCGACGAGCTCGTAACCGGCCTCATCGATGGCGGCCGCCACCCGGTGCTCGTCGAGCGATGCCTCGCTTGCGACCGTCACGCGGGAGACGCCGCCGGCCACGAGCTGGATGTCGACGTGCTTCACGCCGTCGAGGCGCGCAAGCTCCTCGGTGACCGACGAGACGCAGTGCGAGCAGGTCATGCCCGCGACGCCGAAGTCGGCGCTCACCAGAGCCGCCGCGGGAGTGCCGTGTTCGTGGGCGTGACCCTGCTCAGTTGCGTGCTCGTAGGTGCCGTTGGTGTCGCGCATAGGTGTGTCCTCACTCGAACTCATCGAAGTATATACCCCCATGGGGTACACCTCGACTATACCCCTGAGGGGTAGTCTGTCAAACAAGGCAGCGCAGATCGCACGAGCGGAACGAGGACGCACATGAGCCACACGGCTTCCGGCCACCACGGCTACATCAGCGACAAAGACGAGTACCTGCGCCGCCTGAAGCGCATCGAAGGCCAGGCACGCGGGCTGCAGGGCATGGTCTCCGACGAGAAGTACTGCATCGACATCCTCACCCAGGTGTCGGCCATGACGAAGGCGCTCGAGGCCGTCGCGCTCGGCCTGCTGAACGACCACATGACGCATTGCGTGCTCACCGCGGCGCAGGAAGGCGGCGCGGAGGCCGAAGAGAAGCTGCGCGAGGCATCCGACGCCATCGCCCGGCTCGTTCGATCCTGATGCTCAGGCGGCCGACCAGCCGCCGTCGCTCGGGAGCACCACGCCGTTGACGTTCACGCCGTCGTCGCTGAGCAGGAACGTGATCGATGCGGCGAGGGCGTCGCTTTCTGCTGCCTCAGGCATGACGGCCATGCCCGTGCGAACCCGCTCGGCCCCGAGCGCTGACGCGAACTTCGCCTCGATGTTCGTGATCGTCGGGCCGGGGGCCACGGCGTTGGTGCGGATGCCGCTCGGGCCGTACATGAACGCGCTGCTCTTCGTGAGGCCGACGACGGCGTGCTTCGAGGCGGTGTACGCGGCGCCTGCCGCGGAGCCGCGCAGCGCGGCCTCGGAGGCGACGTTCACGATCGATCCATTCGCCTGCGCGAGCATCGAGGGCACGACGGCGCGCATGAGCTTCATGGTGCCGTCGACGTTGATCGCGAACACACGCTTCCAGACCGCGTCGGAGATCTCGCCGACGGGGGTCATGTCGTCCATGATGCCGGCGACGTTCGCGAGCGCGTCGATGCGGTCGCCCGCGGCCGACAGGATCCGGGCGATCGCGGCGGGCGTGGGCGCTCTTCCACGCGGCATTCGCCCCGCGCTGACGGCGGGTGTCGCTCAGCCGTTCGAGGTCAGCTGCCCGGCGGTGCTCACCTGATCACTCGAGCGGCTCGATGAGCGTGGGGTCCTCGGGGTCGACCGTGCGGGTGTTGTTCACCTTGCGGTCGACCTCGTAGTTCGTGATGGTCGACGCGACCTTCTCGGACTCGGCGTTGAGGAGCGCGACCATGTCCTCTTTGCCGGCGTCGTCGAGCTTGACCGGGGCGAGGTACTCGTCCCACGCGTCGCGGTCGAGGAAGACCGGCATGCGGTCGTGCACCTCGCCCGAGGCATCCCGAGCCTCGCGAGTGATGATCGACGTCGACACCTCCCACTCGTCGCCGACTTTGCGCGCCGTGTAGATGCCGGCCGCGGCGAGCATCGGGTGTGGGCCGTGAAGGAAGAACGCCTGCTTGTTGCCCGGCTCGCCGGTCCACTCGTAGTAGCCGCGCATCGGCACCAGGCATCGGGATGACGCGAACGCACCCTTCCACAGCCCGTTCGTGGCGACGGTCTCAATGCGGGTGTTGAACTGCGGGCGCTTCGACTCCTTCATGAAGGAGGGATGGAAGTTCCAGACCGCCGGGTCGATCGACCGGACGATCTCGCCGGTCTCCTTGTTCTGGCGCTCACGCACGATCGGCACCAGCTGGGTGGGGGCGAGCGAGTACTGCGGCCTCCAGTCGCGGTAGTCATTGCCTTGCGCGACGAACTCCTGGATCATCTCGTCGACCTTGGCGTCGTTCGCGAAGCGTCCGCACATGCCCCCAGTCTGCACCCGCCCGCCGACAGTCGCCATCGATCGGCGCTCAGTCGCGCTGGGCGATCGGCAGTACCTCGGCGTTCGGGAGGCCGGCCAGGAACGCCCCGGTGACGAGCAGCTTCGATCCGCGGATGCCGCTGCCGACGATGAGTCGATCGTGGGCCGCGACCGACTCGTCCACGAGAATCGGCCAGTCGGCTGGAAGGCCGATCGGCGTGATGCCGCCGTATTCCATGCCGCTCAGCTCGACGGCGTCGTCCATCGGCGCGAACGAGAGCTTGCGGGCGCCGAGGTGTCGCCGCACGGCGCCGTTCACGTCGAGGCGGTGGGATCCGCGCACGAGGCAGGCCGCGTACCAGCTCCGCTCGCCGCGACGGGCTTGCACGATCACACAGTTCGCGCCATCGGCCATCGGGATCGCGTAGTGCTCGCAGAATGCAGCGGTATCGGCGAGCGAGGGGTCGATCGCCGCGACCAGGACGCCTGCGGCATCCGTCGATCGGAGCAGCGCAGCCGTCGGTGCGGCGAGGAGCGCGGGGGAGTCGATGGCTGGCGTGAAGTCGAGCGTTCCGAAGCGCATGGTGGCTTCAGCGTACGACGGATGCCGCGGCCGGCTTCTCGCGAGACGTGACCGACCCCGAAGTTCCACGGCGCGAACACCGTGGGCGGTGCGCTCCGTGACGATGTCGTGATCAACGACTCGGGGGTTTGGGAGGACATCCGCGGGTTGGTGAGGACGAATGCGGGCGCAGGTGTCCTCCCAATCGCGCTATGTCCTCCCGAGCCGTTGAGCCGAGCTCACCGACTTCAGTCGAACGTCACGACCACCTTGTCCGCCGCGCCGGGCGTCGCCGCGGTCGTGAGCGCCTCCTCGACGTCGTCGAACGAGAACTGGTCGCTGACGATGGCGCCGTAGCGCTCCCAGTGCTCGATGATGTCGTTCGTGACCTCGAAGATCTCGGTCGGATAGCCCACCGCCATCACGATCGTGAGCTCCGTCGAGAGGATCGAGCCGAAGTCCACCTCGACGGGCTTCTTGTGCACCGCGACGATGCCGAGCTTCGCGCCGTGCTTGGCGTTCTTCAGGATCATGTCGATCACGACAGGAGCGCCGGCGGCATCGAGGTAGAGGTCGGTGCCGGGACGTGACTCACCCGGGCGCCGTGGCGCGTTGCCGTGGAGCTCGACCAGGCGCGCGACGACGTCTTCCTCTGCCGAGTTGATGACGGCGTCGGCACCGACCTCGAGTGCGGTCTCGAGGCGGGCGGGGATGAGGTCGACGACGACCACGCTCTCGACGCCGCGGAGCTTGAATCCGATGGCCGCACCGAGGCCGATTGGGCCGGCGCCGAACACGACGACCTTGTCGGTCGGCTTCGGGTCGAGGCGGTTGACGCCGTGACGCGCGACGGCCATCGGCTCGTTGAGGGCGGCCACGGCGAACGGGATGTGGTCGGGCACGATCGCCACGCTCGAGCCGAGCTCGGCGTTCTCGATGAGCAGGTAGTTCGCGAGGGCGCCGGTCGCGCCGCCGTTGCCGATGATGCCGCTCGGCGCGACCATCGGGTTGATCACGACATGGGCGCCGAGCGGAATGTCGACCACTTCCGCCCCGACGTCGACGACCTCGCCCGCCGGCTCGTGGCCGAGGGGAGTGTGGCCCTGCCGAGGGGGGATGCCGCCGATCTGCGTGTAGAAGGCGTCGGATCCGCAGATGCCGCACGCGCGCACCTTCACGAGGATGTCCTTCGGGCCGGCCGCGGGTCGCGGCACCTCGAGCTTCGTTACGGTTCCGGGACCGGTGACGTAGACGGCGTGCATGGTGTCAGTGGGGGCGACGGATGCCTCGGGGCTCATGGTCGGGCGCCTTTCAGATGTGTGGTCGGGGTTGCCGGTGCCGTGGCATCCGTCAACCGCCTAACTGATCGGCTAGGATCGATCACGAGGATAGCCGATCGGCTAGTTCGCCTCAACAGTTCGGGTAGAGTCGCAGCCGACACTCAGGAGGTGCACGTGGCGGAAGGTCGAGTCGGCACGCTCTCGGCGCGAGACCGGGTGATCCGCACCGCCCGATCCCTCTTCATCGACCGCGGCTTCGCCGCGACATCGCTGCAGATGATCGCCGACGCCCTGGGCGTCACCAAAGCGGCGGTCTATCACCAGTTCCCCTCGAAGGCGGAGATCCTCGCAGCGGTGCTCGAACCCGCGATCGAGCAGATGCGGAGCATCCCGCGAGACGCCGAGCAGGCCGGCTCGCGAGCCCACGCCTTCGAGACGGTGCTCGAGGGGCTCGTCGATCTCGTGATGGAGCACGGTGAGATCGCCGCGATGATCCGAAGGGATGCCGCGGTCGCCGAGGTCCTCGCGGCCGACGGCTCATTCGCCTCGCTCACCGACCGACTCGATCGTGCGCTCATCGGCGACAACCCCACGCCCGCGGCCCGAGCGGCACTCATCATCGCGGGTGGCGGGCTGATGATGACGGGCGCCGACCCGGCGAGCAGCCTCGTCGACCGGGCAACGCTCCGGCGCGTGCTGTCGGAGTCGGTGCGTCGCCTGCTCGAGCCCTATCGCCCGGTCTGACGCCCGTCGCTGACGAGCGACTACGGTACGGGCTTCTGTGCGCGCCGCGCTCGACGCTGCGCCCACGCCGCATACCACCGGAACATCTGCGGCATGAGCCAGTACGCGGCGATCGGAACGACGATGAGGGTGAGCACCAACGCCCTGAGTACGGGATGCCAGTCCATGATCACCGGGCCGAGCAGCGTGCTGAAGATGGCGACGAGCGGGAAGATCGTCAGCCACACGATCAGCGCGGTCACGTGGATGCTGGGCCTCGGCGGCACGGGCGGATCGGCGCGCACCTCGGACGGGGCCGAATCGGTGTTCGGCACTGGCGGGTCGTGCTCAGGGGGTGTCGCTGTCATCTCTTCGACTCCGCGATCGGGGCGAGGCCACCGGCGGCGGGCGCTACGTGCGGACGCAGCAGGGACCTCTCCATTCTCCACCCGCGAGCGTCACTCGATCCAGCCATCCATCTCGTGGATTACGACTTCGGCGGAATACACCCCACCTGTCAGCGTTGTCCTCTCGCATGACGAGAATCGGAATCATCGGCGCAGGCAACATCGGCGGAACCCTTGCACGCGGGCTCATCCAGCGCGGGTACGACGTGACCATCAGCAACTCGCGGGGGCCTGAGACGCTCGGCGCCCTCATCGGGGAGCTCGGCCCGCGGGCGACGGCAAGCACTCCCGATGTTGCTGCCGCAACCGGCGATTTCGTCATCGTCACTCTGCCGTTCAAGGCGTACCCGTCGATCCCGGCTGCCCCGCTCGCCGGCAAGGTGGTGCTCGACACCAACAACTACTACTGGGAGAGCGCCGGGCGCATCCCCGATCTCGACGAGGCCCGCACCACGACCTCCGCCCTCGTGCAGGCGCACCTATCGGAGTCGCGAGTCGTGAAGGCGTTCAACCACATCAACGCCGGAGAGATCCTCACCGACGGCAGCCCCGCAGGTTCACCGAACCGCCGCGCCCTCGGGACCGCGAGCGATTTCGACGACGCCATCGAGCTCGTCACCGCGCTCTACGACGAGTTCGGCTTCGACACCGTGAACGTCGGCCCGCTCTCCGAGAGCTGGCGGATCGAGCGCGACCAGCCCGCGTATGTCGTGCGGCAGAATCGCGAAGAGCTCGAGGCCAACCTCGATCGAGCCGAGCGACTCCTCGCGGCATAGTCGCAGACCGAGACCCGGAGTGGCCGCTTCTTCATCGAAGCGGCCACGCCGATGTTCCCCGAACGGGGGACAAGCGCTTTCCGAGGGATGTTCGTAGACTTTCGGAGTTACCCACCGTGCTCGCCTTGCGAGCTCCTGCGAAAGGCAAGCATGGCGATCCCGGTTCGACGACGCGCGCTCATCTGGTTGGCGACGATCTTGACCGGACTGGCATTGGCGGGTGTCGCGAGTCCCGCTGCCGCCTCGACTTCCGGTGCGTCGATCAGCGGCGTCGTCATCGGCGCGGGCGTCGACGTCACGGTCATCGCTTGGGCGCAGGTCACGGCGTATCGGAGCGACTCGACCTTCCCGGCCGGATGGGGTACAACCGCGGGCGACGGAACGTTCACGATCGCGAACCTCCAGGCGGGCGATTACCGCATCGCCGTCAAGCAGCAGGGTGGGTCATCCCCCTGGGTCAACGTGCCGACCATCGCCTCGTTCCTGCCGACTGCGGCCGAGCTGGCGACGCTTCCGATCGTCTCCGTCGGCGACGCTGAGCAGAAGACGGTGGATATCACCCTCCCGGCACGTCCGGTGATCTCCGGCATCGTCTACGGCAGCGCCGGAGGCGTCACCGAGCCGCTCGCCGGTGCCACGGTGATCGTCAGGAACACGACGGCGTTCCAGGCCTTTTCCGCGACGACAGGCGCAGACGGTGCCTTCGCCGTTCCGGTTGCTGCCGGCAACTCGTACGTGATCAGCGTGTCCGCGGAAGGCTACGCCTACGCGCAGGACGCGCTCGTCGTCGATGTCGCAGACGCCGACGTGACCGGTGCGGATGTCACGCTCGTACGTGGCGCCTCGATCTCCGGGCGGGTGAGCGCCGCGCCCGGCACGGAGCTGCCCGACTCGATCCTGGTCTCCGTACGCAATCAGCCGGAGAGCACCGTCACTGCGGCGGGCGTCCAGGCTGACGGCACGTTCACCATCGACTCGATTCCCGCGGGCTCGTACAAGATCTCCTTCGTGGCCGACTTCGACATGCCGTCGCGGCAGGTGCTCGGGTGGTGGAAGAACGCCTCCACGTTCGAAGAGGCAGCGGTCATCACGGTCGTAGACGGGGAGTCCGTCACGGGCATCGATGTCGTGTTCGGGACCACGCCCCCCGCAGAAGCGGGACCGAAGAACCTGACGAAAGCACAGACGGTCACCGCAGGCGGCCTCCTCTCGGTGACGGCGCAGGGATTCGAACCCGGCCAGTCGCTCGCGATGTGGCTGCAGTCGACGCCCGTCAAGCTCGGCACGGTCGTCGCCGACGCGGATGGCGCCATCACGGCGAGTGTTGCAGTACCGGTGACCACTCCGGCCGGCGTGCATCACCTCGTGCTCGTCGATGATGAGGCCAGGGGGTACGCCTCGGAGGACATCACCGTCACCGCCGCATCCGCGTCCGTGGCTTCTCCCGCCGCAGTGGCCGGAGCCGCCGCAACGGCTCGGCTCGCCACGACGGGGCAGGATCCGGCCCCCGCCGGACTCCTCGCCGGTCTGCTGCTCATCGCCGGCCTCGGTGCTCTCGCGCTGCGACGGATGAAGCCGGCAGAGGCCAGGGTCAGAGCGACCGCCAGTCGTCGCTGATACGAGGCCCGTCTGGACACATCAACGACGTGACATTCGACCGAGTGCCGCACGATCGCCGGTGAGAGAATTGGGAGAGGGCGACCAACGCCCGAGAGCAGGTGATCACGATGTTCGACAAGATCGTGGTGGGCTGGGATGACACTCCATCGGCTCGAGACGCGCTCCATTGGGCGGTGGATCGTACCGACGGAGTTCCCCTCGTCGTCGTGCAGGTGATGCCGGGGCGAGAGCAGTCGGGCGAGCAGCGCGGAGCCGAGGGCTCACCGGCGGAGGCACGCATCGGCCTCATGGAGGTCACGGACGAGGTGCGGGAGGCCAACCCGGAGCTTCGGCTCACGACGGCGACCGTGCACGGCGACCCGCTTCGCGAACTGGACGACTATCTCACCAAGGGCACGCTCATCGTCGTGGGGGCCGCGTCCCACGGTCGCTCGTCACGCTGGACGCTCGGCTCGCGCCTCGCCGGACGGCCGGGCGGAGGCTCCGTGGCCGTGATTCCCGAAGGCCTCGACCGGTCCGCGCGCTCGGGGATCGTCGTGGGCGTCGACGGATCTGCGGCATCACTCGAGGCCATCGGCATCGGTGTCGACGAGGCGGCACGCTCGGGCGAGCCGCTCACGCTCGTGCACGTCTGGAGAGTGCCCACGGAATGGCAGTCGGTCTACGACGACTACGCGGAGGACGTCGCGGTCGTGCAGGACATGCACCGCCAGATCCTCGACGACGCGCTCGACATCGCCGCTTCGCGCGGCGCGGCGGCGGAGGGGCGGCTCGAGGAGGGTGGCGCAGCCGCGGAGCTCATTTTCGCCGCGAAGGACGCGTCGCTCCTCGTGGTCGGCAGCCACGGCCGCAACTGGGTGGGCCGATTCCTGATCGGCTCGGTGAGCCACGACGTGCTGGTCTCGATGCCGTCGCCCACGATCGTCGTGCGACCCGGCGAGTGACCGGCGCACCGAAGCGCCCGCGCCGAGTCATCCGCCCGGACGGGCCCGCCGCTCCGATTGGTACACGGCGGCTTGCGTCCGGCGTTCGAACCCGAGCTTGCTGAGCAGTCCCGAGACGTAGTTCTTCACGGTCTTCTCGGCGAGCTCCAGCCGGTCGCCGATCTGCCGATTGGTGAGGCCGTCGGCGATCAGGGTGAGCACCTGGCGTTCTCGCAGGCTCAGCGCCCCGAACCGGGGGTCGTCGTGCTCGGGGTGCGATGCTCGGGTTGCGAGGCGTTCGGTGACCGGGGTGTTCCTCAGGGCGCGCCCCGACGCGACCGAGCGGATGTCGTCGACGAGGGCGGAACCCCTGATGTTCTTGAGCACGTAGCCCGAAGCCCCCGCGAGCATCGAGGCCATGGCCGCCTCCTCGTCGTCATGCGCGGTGAGGATGAGGCAATGGATTCCCGGATGCCGCGAGCGCACCTCACGGCACAGGTCGATGCCGTCGCCGTCGGGCAGCCGCATGTCGAGCAGCGCGACGTCGGGCCGGGTCGCGGCGATGCGTGACAATCCGTGCGTGACCGTGCCGGCTTCGCCGACGACCGCGAGATCATCCTCCCGCTCGAGGAGCTCTGCCACGCCGCGCCGCACGATCTCGTGATCGTCGACGAGGAAGACCCGGATCACTCCCGCGCTCCGTACGACCGCGAGGCGGGGACCCACCACTCGACCGACGTGCCGGCGCCCGACGACTCGATGGTGAGCGTGCCCCCGAGAAGCTCGGCGCGCTCGCGCAGGTTCGCGATACCGCTGCGCCGCCCGGTGGGCGCCATGCCGAC
Source organism: Agromyces sp. ISL-38 (assembly GCF_018613935.1). Lineage (GTDB taxonomy): Bacteria > Actinomycetota > Actinomycetes > Actinomycetales > Microbacteriaceae > Agromyces. The sequence continues at coordinate 363,549 of NZ_JAGGPF010000001.1, forward strand.
GCCGTCATCGGTGACGGTTGCCCGCACGGCGCCGTCGTGCACCGCCACGTCGATGCGCACCGAGTTCGCCGACGCGTGCTTGACCGTGTTCGTGAGCATCTCCCGTGCCGCTGCGATGACGTCGTCGGAGCCGCGACCCGTGACGACGAGATCGACGGGTCCGCTGAAGCTCACGGCGACCGGCTGTGGCAGCGACCTCGACACTTCGGCGGCGAGGTCGAGGATCCGGTGGCGAAGGGAGGGGGAGTCGTCTTCGCGCGGCGTCATGGCGAAGATGATGGTGCGGACCTGCGCCATGCTCTGGTCGAGGGTCGCGACGGCGGACTCGAGCCTGCGCGCGACATCCTCATCCTCCGCCAGTGCCGCGAGGGTCTGCAGTTCGAGCCCGGTGCCGAACAGCTGCTGGATGACGTGGTCGTGGAGGTCGCGGGCGATCCGCGAGCGGTCCTCGAGGAGCGCGACCCGCTGCTGGTCCTCGCGAGCCCTCGAGAGCTCCATTGCAAGGCTGACGCGGTTCGCGAGGTCGTCGGCGATGTCGAGCTCCGCCTGCGTGAAGTGACGGGCGCCCGGCATCCTGCCGAAGACGAGCACCCCCCAGACGGATGCGGCGTTCCGCAGCGCGACGAACATCGACGGCCCGATCGCATCGTCGTCGGAGATCGCCAGCGACTCGACCGGCTCCGCACCCCTCCGCACCCCGCTCATCACGCGCGACTCTCCGCTCTCGAGCACCACTCCCGCGAGGGAGTCCATCGACGCGAGGACCCCGCCGGCAAGGTTGTCGGCGCCCACTCCGCGGGCCTCGTCGACTCGAAGGGTGAGGGGCTCCGGGCCCGCGAGCACGACGCAGACCCGGTCGGCCGTCGCCCGGTCGATGAGTTCGTCGGCGAGCACGTGCACTGCTGCCGTGCTCGGGTTCGTCGCGAGCGAGGCGGCGATCTGGGCGGATGCCTCGGCCCAGAGCTCGCGCGTCCGCGTCTCGGCGAACAGGCGTGCGTTCTCGATCGCGAACCCTGCGGTCGCGGCCAGCGCCGCCACGAGTTCCTCGTCTTCCCGCGAGAACTCGCCGACCCGTCGATTCGTGAGGTAGAGGTTGCCGAAGACCTCGTCGCGCACTCGGATGGGCACGCCGAGGAAGGTCTCCATCGGCGGATGCCGCGCCGGAAAGCCGACCGATCTGACGTCGTCGTCGATGTGACGGAGGCGGATCGGCCGGGGGTCCTCGATCAGCGCACCCAGGACGCCGCGGCCCTCTGGCAGGTGCCCGATTTCCTTCGCGAGGTCGGGTGGCATGCCCACGTGGATGAACTCCTCGAGCCCGCCGTCGGGACCGAGCACCCCGATTGCGCCGTACTCCGCATCCACGAGTCCGACCGCCGCTTCGGCGATGCGCCGGAGCACCACGGGGAGCTCGATCTGCTCGACGACCGTCTGGGTGGCGCGGAGCAGGGCGCGCAGGCGCCCCTGCGTGTGCATCACCTCACCGGCGCGCTCGACGAGTTCCCGCAATGCCCGGTCGAGCTCGGATCGCGGTTGATCGGGAAACGACAACGGTGGCTGAGCGGTCACGACACCTCCGGCGCGGTGATGGCCGCAGACTACCACTCGGGCTGCGGTCATCGGCGGAATCCCGCGGGGGAACCGCCGTGGAAGGACCAAAGGCCCGCCCTGCGACGACCCCCTCGGCGAGCCTGTTCCCATGCGGTATCGGCCGCTCACAACGGCACGGCAGGGGCGAGGCGAGGCGGAAGGAACAGGTGATGGACGCTCCACTCCTCGTCGGGATCGACGGCTCGATCGCAAGCCGGGCGGCGATCACGTGGGCGCTCGCCCGCGCCGCCTCCTCCCAGGTCGACGTCGAACTGCTCATGGTCGTCGACAACGAATGGGGCACGATCGGCGATCCCTCGCTGCGGGAGCTTCGCGAGTCCGCCGAGCAGCTCGCGGAGCGCGAGCTCGAATTCGCACGGGAGTCGGCCTCGTCCGCCCGTGTCCGAGTCGCACTCGCGAGCGGCAACCCGATGCTCACCCTCTCGGGGGAGTCGACCGAGTTCGGCCTGGTCGCGATCGGCACGCACAAGCTCGGCTACTTCCACGGCCATGCGCTCGGCTCCCGAAGCCTGCAACTCGCCGTGTTGGCCCCGGTGCCTGTTGCGGTGGTCCCCGTGGTCACGGCTCGTGGGCGCAGGGGGGTCGTCGTCGGTGTCGGCGATGCGCCCGGCTGGGGCCCGATCGTGAGGTTCGCGGCATCCGAGGCCCTCACGCTCGACGAGCCTCTCGTGCTGTTGCGAGCGGGTGAACGAGGAGAGGCCGGCGACGAACGGATGACGCGGGCGGCACAGCTCGCGAGCGATGCCGAGCCCGATCTCCGCATCGAGCTGCGGCACGCCGAGTCCGCGCCGGGTGAGGCGCTCTCCGCGGCGTCGCGACGCGCCGTCGTGACGGTGAGTGGAAGACCGACCGCCGCAGGGAACCACTCCTTTCGGCCGCTCGGCCGCGCGAACAGCGATCTGCTCATGAATCTCGGGGGACCGGCGATCCTCGTGCCGCAATTCGTCGAGGCACCGGTCTGAATCGTCGGTGCGGTGTTGCACACTGGAGGGGTGATCGCCGACCATGCACTGACGTGGAGCCCGGCGCATCCGACCGACCTGCTGCAGACGCTCTCGGGTCTCGGGCGCGGCGGCGGCGACCCGACGCTGCACATCGATTCGGCGGGCGCCGTGTGGCGCACGACGCTCACCGATGATGGGCCGGCGACGCTGCGGATCGAGCAGCGGTCAGCGGGCGAGCTCCGCTGCCTTGGCTGGGGGCCGGGCGCGGGCGCTGCCGTCGAGGCGGCGCCGGTGCTGGCCGGCGGGCTCGACGATCCATCCGAGTTCGAGCCGCGCATCAGGCTCATCGCCGACGCGCACCGGCGCAATCCGGGCCTGCGCATCCCGCGCACCGGGCGCGTGTTCGAGGCGCTCGTGCCGGCGATCCTCGAGCAGAAGGTGATCACCCTCCAGGCGCACGCCTCCTGGCGGCGACTCGTGAAGCGGCACGGCAGCGTCGCGCCCGGCCCGACGCCCCGACCCATGCACGTCGTGCCGTCGCCGAGCGGCTGGGCGTCGATCCCGAGCTGGGAGTGGCACCAGGCCGGCGTCGATCCGCGCCGGGCCCGCACGGTCGTCAACGCCGCGCGGTACGCGTCTCGGCTCGAAGAGGCGGTGCGGATGAGCCCGGCGGATGCCGCGGCCCGCCTCACCCTGCTGCCCGGCATCGGCGCGTGGACGGCGGCCGAAGTGGCCCAGCGCGCGTTCGGCGACGCCGACGCGCTCTCGGTCGGCGACTACCACCTCTCGAACTACCTCGGCCACGCGCTCTGGGGTCGCGACATGACCGACGACGAGATGCTCGAGGCGATGACGCCGTGGGCGGGCCACCGCTATCGCGTGGTGCGGCTGCTCGGCGCCGCCGGGGTGCGCGGGCGCCCGCGGCGCGGCCCGCGCATGTCGTTCGTCGACCACCGGGCGATCTGACGCGGCCCGCGGGTTGAGGAGCCGCGAAGCGTCGTCTCGACCCGCGGCGTCAGGATGCCACGCTTCGTCGGCGCTCGTCGGCGACCAGCTCCCGCACCGCCGGGATGACCTCCTGGCCGATGCGGTCGTAGTCGCCGGTGTTGTCTCCAGCGAGGATGTAGCCCGAGAAGCCGTGCTCGAGCGTCAAGGCGGTGAGCTGCTCGACCCACTGCTCGGGTGGCCCCGACAGCAGCCGCGGGCTCGTCGGCCCGAACTGCCCGATGATGTTGGCGAGCCGGCGCAGGTGTCGCGGATCCCGGCCCGCGGCGGTCGCCGCCTCGTCGATCGTCTCGTTCGCCTTCACGATCTCCTCGATGCTCATGCGACCTATCGAGGGGAGCCAGCCGTCGGCCTTCGTGCCCGTCAGTCGCAGCATCCGCGGCTTGTAGGCACCGAGCCAGATCTCGATCGGATGCGCCGGCGCCGGGCCGCGCTTCGCGCCCACCAGCCGGTAGTACTCGCCGCGGATCGAGGTCGCCTCACGCGCGTCGACGTCCCAGATGGCGCGGATCACGTCGATGGCCTCGCCGAGCGCGTTCACGGCCTGGCCGGGGGAGAGCCGCCGGCCGCCGTACGCCTCGATGGCGTCCCAGAAGCCACCCGCGCCGAGCCCCAGCTCGACGCGCCCGCCGCTCAGCACGTCGAGGCTCGCGACCGACTTCGCGAGCACCGCGGGCGGCCGCAGCGGCAGGTTCAGCACGTCGCCCGCGAGTCGCACGCGATGCGTGCGAGCGGCGACGTAGCTCAGCAGGGTCCACGTGTCGAGGAACCGCCGCTGGTAGGGGTGGTCCTGGAACGTCACGAGGTCGAGTCCCGCCCGCTCCGCGTGCTGCGCCGCCTGCACCACCTGCTCGGCGCTCTCGTGCATCGGCGTGATGAACGTGCCGAAGATCAGGTCGTGCCCGTAGTCGGTCATCCGTGCTCCGTCCTGTGCCGGGTTCGAAGGCTGTTCTCGCCCCTTACAACAGGGTGGGCCTGCGTTCTACTCCAGCCACTCCGTCTCGAAGGTCGGGTTCGCGTGGATGTTCGTCGACACGAACGGCTCGCCACCGATCACCTCGAACTTGTGCGGGGTGAGTGCGGGCACCACGAGCACCTGCCCGCCGTGGGCCTCGAGCCGCTCGTCGCCCACCGTGAACATGGCGCGGCCCCGGCGCACGACGAAGGTCTCGGAATACGGATGCCGGTGCAGCCGAGGCCCGGCGCCCGGCCTGGACGTGTGCATGAGGATCACCGAGACCTCGGAGCCGAGGGCGACACCCTCGATGCTCTCGTTCCAGCCGAGGTCGTCGGGCTGGTCGCCGGTGCGCTGATAGATGGACATCGCTGACCTCCAGAGCTTGACGCGCACACGCTACCGCGCTGCGGGAGGCGCGGTCCAGAGGTGTCCGGAGTGCCGCTGGCGCAACGTGCGCGGGGTCAGGCTAGGCGTCGGTGATCGGATGCCGCGGCGCCGGCCCGGAGCTCGCCCGAACGACCAGCTCGGTCGGCACCAGCACGCTCACCGACGAGGGGGGAGCGCCCTCGATCTCCTCGATGAGCTGGCTGACGGTGTGCCGTCCGACCTCCTCGAAGCTCTGGTGCACGGTCGTGAGCGGCGGCCAGAAGCTCTTCGACTCCTCCATGTCGTCGAAGCCCACGACGCTCACGTCGCCGGGAACCGCCCGGCCGCGCTCGTGCAGCGCGCGGAGTACGCCGAGCGCCATCTGGTCGTTGGCGGCGAAGATCGCGGTGACCTCGGGACGCGCGGCCAGTTCGAGGCCCGCGCGGTAGCCGGCATCCGACGACCAATCGCCGACGATGACGTCGGGAACGGGGCGCCCGTGGGCCGCGAGCGTCTCGGCCCACGAATTGCGCCGCCGCTCGGCGGAATAGGAGTGCACCGGGCCCGAGATGTGCCACACGGTGTGGTGACCGAGGTCGAGGAGGTGCTCGGTCGCGAGCCGCGCGCCCTCGGCCTGGTCGGTGTCGACGACGGGGTATTGGTAGCGGGCACTCGAGTCGACCACGACGACCGGGAGCCCTGGCGGTAGCTCGATGTCGGCCTCGTCGAGGGCATGCGCCTCGATGATGATCATCACGCCGTCGACGGCCTGCTCGCTCAATCGACTGAACGCGACGGTCACCTCCCCTTGCGTCGGGTGCTGCACCGGGATGAGCGTGATCGAGTAGCCGGCCGCCGCCGCGGCGACGGCGATGGAGTCGAGCGTGCGCATGTTGCCGAACGACGACAGCGTGAACATGATGACGCCGAGGTTGCGGAAGTGGCCCGAGCGCAGGGCTCGAGCGGCACTGTTCGGCCGGTATCCGAGCTTGCGCATCGCCGCGAGCACTCGGTTGCGGGTGTCTTCGTCGACGTTGGGCCGGCCCGTCGAGACGCGTGAGACGGTCTGGCCCGACACGCCTGCTTCGCGCGCGACATCCGCCATCGAAGGACTCCGCCGGCGCGGCTGGCCTGCGTCGGTGGCCTCATCGGCAACGGTCATCGGTCCCCCTTGGTGATGGTTACGTCAACATGCTACAGTCGCTGGACTCATGTTTACGTGAACATAGCCCGAGCCCGAGAGAGCGAAATGACGACGTTGTCGAAACTGGATGCCCCGGCGGCCCCCAGCCCGAGCAAAGTGCACGGCGCCCCGACCCCTGGCCGCAAGGTGAAGGCCCGCCTCGACTGGCGCGGCTGGGCGTTCGTGGGCCCCTTCATGGCGGTGTTCGTGCTGGTGTTCATCGCACCGATCGTCTACGCGGTCTACCTCAGCCTCTTCCGCGAGCAGCTCATGGGGGGCAACGCGTTCGTGGGTCTCGAGAACTTCGGCGAGGTGTTCACCGACACGCAGTTCTGGGAGTCCTTCCTGCGGGTGCTGCTCTTCCTGGTCGTGCAGGTGCCGATCATGCTCCTGATGGCCCTCGCCGCAGCGCTCGCCATCGACAGCGCGCGGCTGCACGTCGCCGGGTTCTTCCGCATCGTGATCTTCCTGCCCTACGCCGTGCCCGGGGTCGTGGCCGTGCTCATGTGGGGGTTCATCTACGGCGGCAACTTCGGCCTCGCGGCGAACATCAACGACCTGCTCGGATTCGAGGCGATCACACCGTTCGCGCGCGAGTGGATCCTCGCCTCGATCGGCAACATCGTCACGTGGGAGTTCGTCGGCTACAACATGCTGATCTTCTACGCGGCGCTGCGCACCATCCCCACCGAGCTCTACGAAGCGGCCGAGCTCGACGGGGCGGGCCCGTTCCGGGTGATCACGGGCATCAAGATTCCCGCCCTCCGCGGCGCGATCGTCATCTCGACGATCTTCTCGATCATCGGCAGCTTCCAGCTCTTCAACGAGCCGAACATCCTGAAGCCCCTGGCGCCGAACATCATCACCACCTTCTTCACCCCGAACATGTACGCCTACAACCTGTCGTTCTCGGGGCAGCAGTACAACTACTCGGCGACCGTTGCGATCGTGATGGGCCTGATCACCGCAGTGATCGCCTACGTTGTGCAGCTGCGCGGGTCGCGAAAGGAAGAACGATGAGCCGCATCGCGTACGCGGGTGCACCCCGCAACGCCAGCCCGCGCACCCGCAAGTCGATCACGCTCACCGTGCTGATGTCGGTCTTCCTCATCTACACGCTCGTGCCGCTCCTCTGGCTCGTGATCAACGCCAGCAAGACCCAGGCCGACCTCTTCACGACGTTCGGCCTGTGGTTCGGCGACGAGTTCGTGCTCGGCCAGAACATCGTCGAGACGCTCACCTACCGCGACGGAATCTTCGTGCGCTGGCTCGGCAACACGCTGCTCTACGTCGTGCTGGGCGCCGGCGGGGCGACCCTCCTCGCGACGGTGGCCGGCTACGGCCTCGCGAAGTTCCGGTTCCCGGGCCGCCGGGCGGTGTTCGCCATCGTGCTCGGTGCGATCGCGATCCCAGGCACCGCGCTCGCCGTGCCGACGTTCCTCATGTTCAGCCAGCTCGGACTCACGAACACGCCGTGGGCGATCATCATCCCGTCGCTCATCAGCCCGTTCGGCCTCTACCTCATCTGGGTCTATGCGGTCGACTCCGTTCCGACGGAGCTCCTCGAGGCGGCACGCATGGACGGCGCGGGGGAGTTCCGCACGTTCTTCACGATCTCGATCCGGCTCCTCGCGCCGGGCATCGTCACGGTGCTGCTCTTCACCGTCGTGGCGACGTGGAACAACTACTTCCTCCCGCTCATCATGCTGAGCGACCCCGCGTGGTATCCGCTCACGGTCGGTCTCGACCAGTGGAACGACCAGGCCACGGGTGCCGCCGCGGATCCGATCTACAACCTCGTGCTCACCGGATCGTTGCTCACGATCGTCCCCATCGTCGTCGCCTTCCTCGTGCTGCAGCGGTACTGGCAGTCGGGCCTGAGCGCCGGAAGCGTCAAGCAGTGACGAGAGGCGCTGTCTTGCCGAGCACCATCCCTCTCACCCGGCGCGTCCTGCACCGAACACCCGATATCACGATCACCGATTACAACGAAGTGAAAGGAACACCATGACCACCAAGCGCAGCAGGTCCGGCTTCCGCCGGATCGCCACTGCCGTCGTCACCGTCGCCGCCCTGGGCGGCGCGCTCGTCGCCTGTGCACCCCAGGCCGGCGCCGGCACCGCAGAGGGCTCGGCATCCGACCTCGAGGCAGCCCTCGAAGCGGGCGGCACGATCACCTACTGGAGCTGGACCCCCTCGGCCGAGGCCCAGGTCGCGGCCTTCGAGAAGGCCTACCCCAAGGTCGACGTGAAGCTCGTGAACGCCGGCACCAACACCGAGGAGTACACGAAGCTCCAGAACGCGATCAAGGCCGGCTCGGGCGCCCCCGACGTGGCGCAGATCGAGTACTACGCGATGCCGCAGTTCGCACTCTCTGACTCGCTGCTCGACCTCTCCGCCTACGGCCTCGACGAGCTCGAAGACCAGTACACCGCCTCGACCTGGGGTTCCGTCAACATCGACGGCAAGCTCTACGGCCTCCCACAGGACTCGGGTCCCATGGCGCTGTTCTACAACGCCACGGTGTTCGACCAGTTCGGCATCGCCGTGCCGACGACGTGGGACGAGTACATCGCCGCCGGTGAGCAGCTGCACGCTGCAGACCCGACGAAGTACATCACCTCCGACACGGGCGACTCCGGCTTCGCGACCAGCATGATCTGGCAGGCCGGCGGCCACCCGTTCGACGTCGACGGCGCTGACATCACTGTCGACCTCGCCGACGAAGGCAGCGCCAAGTGGGCCGACACGTGGAACCAGCTGCTCGAGAAGGACCTGCTCTCCGACATCCCGGGCTGGAGCGACGAGTGGTTCAAGGGTCTCGGTGACGGCACGATCGCAAGCCTCGTGGTCGGTGCGTGGATGCCGGGCGTGCTCGAGTCGAGCGTTCCCGACGCCGCCGGCGACTGGCGAGTCGCGCCGATCCCGACGTACGACGGCGAGCCCGTGTCCGCCGAGAACGGCGGCGGCGGCCAAGCCGTGCTGAAGCAGAGCAAGAACCCGGCGCTCGCCGCGGCCTTCCTCGAGTGGCTCAACAGCGACCCCGAGTCGATCAAGATCTTCGGCGAGAGCGGCGGGTTCCCGTCGACGGTCGCCGAGCTCGAATCGGAGGACTTCGTGAATCAGGAGTCGGAGTACTTCGGTGGCCAGAAGATCAACGAGGTGCTGACACAGGCGGCAAGCGACGTTCTGCCCGGTTGGTCGTACCTGCCCTACCAGGTGTACGCCAACAGCATCTTCGGCGACACCGTGGGCCAGGCCTACGCGAACAAGTCCGACCTCAATGCCGGACTCGCCACCTGGCAGAAGCAGCTCGTCGACTACGGCAACGAGCAGGGCTTCGACGTCAAGGGCTGATCATCGCAGCCGATCGGAGCCGTTGACCGGCGCCGTTCATCGCCGCGGCTGATCGCCGCAGTCCGACGTGTGCGGGCCGGGAAACCGGCCCGCACACGTTCGCCCACCACACGGAAGGCAACATAGCCTCATGCCAGAGTTCTCAATCGGAGCGGACGACTTCCTGCTCGACGGGAAACCGCACCGGATCATCTCCGGAGCGATGCACTACTTCCGCGTGCACCCCGACCAGTGGGCCGATCGCATCCGCAAGGCCCGGCTCATGGGACTCAACACGATCGAGACGTACGTCGCCTGGAACGCCCATGCACCGCGTCGGGGCGAGTTCATCACCGACGGCGGGCTCGACCTGGGTCGCTACCTCTCGCTCATAGCGGCCGAGGGAATGCACGCGATCGTGCGACCCGGCCCCTACATCTGCGCCGAGTGGGACAACGGCGGCCTGCCGGCCTGGCTGCTGCGCGATGCCGCAGTTCGCCCGCGCAGCTCGGAGCCCACCTACCTCGACGCCGTCACGGAGTACCTCCGTCAGGTCTACGAGATCGTGGCGCCGCTGCAGGTGCAGCACGGCGGACCGGTCGTGCTCGTGCAGATCGAGAACGAATACGGCGCCTACGGCGACGACAAGGACTACCTCACCGCACTCGTGCGGGTGACCCGCGAGTCGGGCATCACCCTGCCGTTGACGACGATCGACCAGCCGGTGCCCGAGATGCTCGAAGCCGGAAGGCTTCCCGGCTTGCACATGACCGTTTCGTTCGGCTCGCGTTCCGTCGAGCGGATGGCGACGCTCCGCGAGTTCCAGCCGACAGGCCCGCTCATGTGCATGGAGTTCTGGGACGGCTGGTTCGACAGCTGGGGCACCCACCACCACACCACGTCGGCCGAGCAGTCGGCATCCGACCTCGACGCGCTCCTCGTTGTCGGCGGCTCGGTCAATCTCTACATGTTCCACGGCGGCACGAACTTCGGCCTCACGAATGGCGCCAACCACAAGGGCCGCTACGTGCCGATCACGACGTCGTACGACTACGACGCCCCGCTCGACGAGGCTGGTCGCCCGACCGAGAAGTACTTCGCCTTCCGCGACGTGATCGCGAAGTACGCGCCCGTACCCGAGGAGGAGCCTGCGGCATCCGCTCCCGCCCCGGCCTTCGACGTGCCGCTCGAGCTCACCGCCTCGCTGCTCGCGGTCGACGCGCAGCTCGGCGAGCGGCGGGAGCACGACGAGCTGCCGACCTTCGACGAGCTCCACCACGACCGCGGGCTCGCGCTGTTCCGCACCCGCCTCGAGGGCGACGGCGGGGCCGGCATCCTGAGCTTCGGCGAGGTGCGCGATCGCGCATGGCTGTTCCTCGACGGCGTGCCGGTCGGCGTGCTCTCACGCGATGCGCACGAGCGAGTGCTCGCGCTCCCGGCCACCCGGGGTGAGCTGACCGTGCTCGTCGAAGACCAGGGCCGGGTCGACTACGGCACGCGGATCGGCGAGGAGAAGGGGCTCATCGGCGGCGCATCACTCGACGGTGTTCCGATCACCGGTTGGAGCGTGACCCCGCTCGATCTCGAACGCGTGCCGGGACTCGCGACCCCGTCGTCCGTCGGTGGCTTCCTTCCTGCCGCGGCGGTCGCACCTGCCGCGCCCGTCGCAGGTCCCGTCATCGCGCGCGCGAGCTTCACCCTCGACGAGGCGGCCGACCTCTTCCTCGACACGAGCGCATGGGGCAAGGGATTCGCGTGGATCAACGGCTTCGCGCTCGGCCGCTACTGGCGCCGCGGGCCGCAGCAGACGCTGTACGTGCCGAGCCCCGCGACGCGCGACGGCGTGAACGAGCTCGTCGTGCTCGAGCTCGACGTGTTCACCGGCGCGAGCGCGAGCTTCGTCGACCGACCGAGCCTCGGCCACACCGAGGTGTAGCGCGGCAACAGCGCGGTGGCTCGCCGTCAGGCGAGCAGCGCGTCGAGGCTCGGATGCAGGTGCCGGGTCACGAGTACGGATGCAGCGTGCCGGGCTCCCGCCCGCAAGGCGTCGGGCAGCTCGGCGCCATCGAGCGTCGCATCGAGCACGCCGGCCATGAACGCGTCGCCGGCGCCGTTGGTATCGCGCACGTCGACGGGCTCCGCCGCGACCTGGTGGAGCGTCATCCGCTCGTCGACCGCGATCGCTCCGCTCTCGCCGAGGGTGCATACGACGAGTCGGGCCCCGCTGCGGATGCAGCGCTCCATGAACGGCTGCGGGTCGCCGATGCGGTCGGCGTTCATGAAGATCGCGTCGGCGGCTTCGATGAACGGGCGATGGAAGTCGGCTTCGCCGTCGTAGTCGTGGATGTCGGTCCAGATCGGGCGACCGGTCGCGCGCGCTGCGGGGATGAGCCGGCGAGAGCGTTCGCCGAGATCGAGCACGATGGCCGAGGCATCCGTCATCGCGGACCCGACCGCCGGGCCGGGGCCCTCGGCCGGATCGCCGGGAGTCGACAGGTACAGCGACACGCGCTCGCCCGCCGGGGTCATCAGGTTGAGATGCCGTTCGGTTGCGGGGCTGTCTTCGGCGAGCAGCTCAACGCCGGCGGCCTCGAGCAAGCCGCGGAGCCGTGCACCGTCGGGGTCGCGGCCCAGCAGCAGGTGCAGCGTGACGCGGCGGCCGAGGCCGACGAGCCCGAGCGCCTTGCCAACCGAGGTGCCGCCGACGGTCTCGTAGTCGTCGAGGGCGAACTGCATGTGCGGCACCGGCTCGGGCAGTCGGTCGAGGTAGACGATGCGATTCCAGGCGGCGGGCCCGGCGATGAAGACGTGCTCGGTCACCGGTTGCGCTCCTAGGTGCGTGGCGTTCGGATGGTGCCGCTCCATCCTGCCGCAGCCCACCGTCACCAGGGTTTTGTTATCGAAGCGCTTCACCGACTTAAGATCGTATGAATACCCGGTCAACGCCAGAATGAGCGCGCGATCATCCCGGAAATGCCCGATTCTCGTGCGTCAGAGGTCCAATCTTTGGTTGACATATGCGTGCGAATATTGCCACTCTCTCTAGGGAGCGCGCCACCTGCTGCACCGACGCAGCCAGTCCCTGGCGCGATGGAAGGAATGACGTCCGTTGATACGCAGAACTTCGAAACTGCTCGTCGCAGCCTCACTCGCACTTGCCATGGTGGCCCTGCCGACCACAGCGCAGGCCCAGGAAGATGCCGACACCGCCCAGTTGTCCGCTCAGGAGCTCGTCGCGGCGATGCAGCCGGGCTGGAACCTCGGCAACACCCTCGACGCCATGTGCTGCGGCGAGGGCGATGACGAGACCGCGTGGGGCAACCCGCGCGTCGACAACACCTTTTTCCAGGACATCAAGGCCGAAGGCTTCAACTCGGTCCGCATCCCAGTCAGCTGGGGCAACCACACCGGCCCGGCGCCCGACTACATCGTCGAGCCCGAGACCATGGATCGCGTGCAAGAGGTCGTCGATATGGCGCTCGACGCGAACCTCTACGTCATGATCAACACGCACCATGACTCATGGCAGTGGATCACGAACTTGGCCAAGCCAGAGAAGCACGACGAGGTCATGGCCCAGTACACCGCAACCTGGACCCAGATCGCGGACACCTTCAAGGACTACCCGCAGGAGCTGGTGTTCGAGCCGGTCAACGAGGTGGGCTTCGATGGCACCTGGTCCGGCGGGTCGGAAGCTGACCACCTGCTCATGGCCGAGCTGAACAGCTCATTCCACGAGATCGTGCGCCCCTCCGGCGGCAACAACGCCGACCGCCTGCTGGTTCTGCCGACACTCCATACCGGGGCCGACCAGGGCGACATGGACGCGCTCGCCGCCGAGATCGTGGCACTCGACGACCCGATGCTGGCGGCCACCACCCACAACTACAGCTTCTGGCCCTTCAGCGTCAATGTCGCCGGGTACACGACGTACAACGAAGAGGTCCAGGACCTGCTGGTGGAGAACTTCCAGAGCCAGGTCGACACCTTCGTCTCCAAGGGCGTCCCGGTCATCATCGGGGAGTACGGCCTGCTCGACAACTCCGAGAACAAGGTCGAGCGTGGCGAATCTCTGAAGTTCTTCGAGCACTTCGGCTACCTCGCCCGCACCACGGGCATCACGACAATGTGGTGGGACAACGGCACGCACTTCGACCGCTACAAGCGCGTGTGGCGCGACCAAGAGCAGTTCGACTACATCTCCACTGCCTGGACCACGCGCTCAGCCACCGCCTCGTCCGACCTCGTGTTCGTCGACGCCTCGGACAAGGTCACGGACAAGTCGGTCACGCTGAACCTGAATGACCTCGAGTTCAAGGACCTCCGCTTCGGGAACAGCACGCTGAAGCCCGGGCCGGACTACACGCTCGAGGGCACCACGCTGACACTCAAGGCCAAGCTGCTGAAGCGCATCCTCGGCGACCGCGAGGTCGGCACCACCGCGCAGCTGAAGGTCCGCTTCTCCGACGGCATGCCGTGGAAGCTCAACGTGATCAGCTCAGAGGACCCGGTCATCGAAGGCGCCACCGGCGCCACCGATTCGCTGCTGATCCCGGCGGCGTTCAACGGCGACCGGCTGGCCACGATGGAGTCCGTCTACGCTGACGGCACCGGGGCCGGGTACCACAACTGGACGATCTTCCCGGAGTTCTGGGACGATTTCAAGCCGGACTACGAGGGCGGGACCATCGAACTGACGAAGCGGTACCTGAACAGCATCACGGACGGCTCGCCGGTGTCCCTGACGTTCCACTTCTGGAGCGGCAAGACCCTCGAGTTCACGGTGACCCGCGACGGCACGGCCGTCACCGGCGTCGCCTGACACACGAAAAACTCTTGGGGCGGTGCGAGCAACGCACCGCCCCAAGGGCATTTCCGGACCGTGCCACGCATGCTGTTGCAGTCCTCCGATGATCCACTTCAGGCGCGCGTGAGGTACGCCTCGATGCGGTCGAATGCGCCGACCCACGCTTCGGTCTGGAAGAAGTCGCGGATCTCGGGCGTCGGGAACCCCGTCTGCTCGACGGTCACGAGGGTGCCGCCGTCGAGCGCCTCGAAGGTGACCTCGACCCTGGTCGACATGGTGGCGCCGCTCGGGTCGCTGCCGCTCGACTCGGTGACGAGTCGGTGCGGGCGGTCGATCTCGAGGAAGGTCTGGGTCTCGCGGAACAGGGTGTCGCGGTCGGGCCCCCATACGGCGGTCTGCTTGCCGCCGACGCGCAGGTCGACCTCGATCTCGACGATGCTCGGCTCCACATCGAGGATCGGATACCAGATCTTCTGCTTCTCAGCGTCGGTGTAGGCGTCGAAGACCTCCTCGGGTGTGGCGGGCAGTTGCCGCGTCATCCGCAGGCCGATGGTCTCGTCGGTCTGCGTCGACTGACCGGACTCGGTCTCGCTCATGATTCCATTCCTTTCCTGAGGGTGAAGTAGGCCTCGAGACCGTCGAGTCGACGCTCCCAGAGCCGCTGGTAGAAGGTGATCCATGCCATGGCGTCGTCCAAACGCTCGGTGCCGAGCTGGACCTGCCGAACCCGGCCGACCTTCTCGGTGGTGACGAGGCCCGCGGCCTCGAGCACGTCGACGTGCTTCCGGATGCCGGTGAGCGTCATGCCCGAGGGCTCGGCGAGCTCGGTGATCGTGGCAGGCCCGTCTCCGAGCCGGGTCAGGATGCCGCGGCGGGTCTCGTCGGCGAGGGCCGCGAACGCCCGATCCAATGTCTGTTGCTGAACCATGTGGTTCAGTATATGACACTGAACCCGGAAGTTCAATGATGCCCCGATGGTCGAGTTCCGACCCAACGTTTTCCGGCCGTCGCACGTCTCAGAGGGTAAGGGCACCTTCGGGATGGAGACGACATGACGAGCATGACGAGCGATCACGGCCGACGTCGTGGCCTTGGCTTCGCGACCCTCGCGGTCCTCGCCGGGCTCCTGGCGAGCGGCTGCGCGCAGAATGCACCCGACGGCCCTGGAGCGAACGCGCCCGACCGCCCCGAGGCCCAGCTCCATGAGGCCATCGACTGCCAGTCGGAGCCGAGCTCCCTGCTGCCGAACGCGGAGGAGCCCACCGCCGACCCGTCGATTCCGGTGCCTGGCCGGGTACCCGAGGGGTTCGAGGCAACTGCTGCCGTTCGCTGTTCCGTCGAATTCGGCGAGCCTGGTGAGGCCGGCGACGAGATGGAGGTCTTCTGGCTGGTCGAACGCTTCGAAGGCGACCTCGGGCCGCTGCTCGAAGCCCTCGCGGTGGCCGATGACGTGCCACCCGAGGGGCTCATGTGCACTGCCGACATGGAGATGGTGCCGCCGCTCTGGCTCGAGGCCCGATCCGGTGGGTTCGTGCCCGTGCACTATCCGCGCGACGGCTGCGGCAAGACGAAGCCGGCGGTGCACGATGCGCTCGACGGCCTGCAGGTCACGATGGTCGAGCGGCTCCCGGTGGTTGAGTAGCGCCGGGCGAAGCCCGACGCGCATCGCACCGCAGCCCGCCACGAGCCGAGCACCCTCACCTCCGCCCCATCCGCCACGCGCGTGCATAGACTTCGCGAATGGTGAGCACATGGAATGAGAACGCCGCCCGATATCTGCTCGCCACGACGATCTGTCCGCGCTGCGACGCCGAGCTCGGAGGCACTCCGGTGTGCGCTTCATGCTCGGCCGATCTCGGCGGTCCCGAGGGTGCGTCGGTGTGGCGGGCCTCGAAGCGTGCGGCCGACGCGGTCCTGGAGCGGCAGCGGCTGGTTGCGGAGCTGCCCACCGCGCGGGCGGCGGTCGTCGCAGCGGTCGCGGCGGCCGGACCTCGGGTCACCGCGCCGGCGGCAGCATCGGGGTCGAGTCCATCGACGCGAGCGGATGCCGCGGCACCGACGGGAGGGGAGACACCCGCCGAACCGCCCGAGACATCACAGGTGAGCGTGCAATCCGTGCTCGCGGTTGCGGGCGCCGCCCTCTTCGCGGTCGCTGCGATCGTGTTCGCGTTCCTCAATCCCGACGTCGGCTTCGGGGTCCGCACGATGGTGATCGCCGTGGTCACCGTGCTGTTCCTCACGGGAGCATGGATGCTGCGCCGACGCGGCGTGCAGTTCTCGGCAGAGGCGATCGGTGCGCTCGGCGTGGTCTTCCTCGTCCTCGACGTGTGGGCGTTCTCCGAGATCGCGCCCGCGGCGATGAGCAGCTGGATCTTCGCGGGGATCGGCACGCTCCTCGCGTCGATCGCCATGCTCGTCGTCGCGTGGCGCGCGCGAATACGCACTTGGCTGTGGGCGTCGCTCATCGGTCTCGCGGTCGTGCCCGCACTCTTCGGATACCCGGGCGGCGCGTGGAGTACCGCATGGGGACACGTCGGCGTCGTCGCGGTGGCGCTGGCGGCGCACGAGGTCGTGCGCCGCGCGGTCGGGCGCTTCGAAAGCGGGCTCCGTGCTGACCGCGACATGCTCACCGGTCTGCAACTCGGGGCGACCGTCGTGGTGCTCGCGCAACTCGCGTTCCTGCCGTCGGAGCCGACGCTGCCGTCTGGATCATGGTCGTCCGCGATGCTCGCGCGCGCGGCGATCCTCCTTGTACTCGCGGTCCTCGCGTCGCTGTCGACACGCAACCACGTGCCCCGACTCTGGAGCTTCGCGGCGGGCGCTCTCGGCGTGGCTGCGCTCGCGGTCCTCCCGCTCGCCATGCCGGGCGTCGACTTTGCCTGGCTGACCATGCTTGTGCCGCTCGCTGCCGCCGTCGGCGTCGGCACGTCAGGACTCGTCCGTGCCCGCGGCATCCTTCACGCCCGGGCCGCGCAGGCCGGCGCGCTGACGGTCGGGCTCGGCGTCGCGGTGCCCGCCGTGATGCTGGCGCTCGTCAGCCTCAGCGCGGTCGTGCAGGAGTTCGCGACCGTCGGACTTGCGCCGTTCAGCTTGAGGACCGTGGCAACGAGCTCCGACGCGTTGCCGGTCGTCCCGAGCCTGGCCGGAGTGCTCGGGCTCTTCGCCGCATCGCTCGGCGTCGCGGCACTCGCGGTCGCGGCCCGGCGGGTCTCGCCGCCCGAAACGCGCTACGGATTCCCCGTGGGCACCCTCGGCCTCGCACTGTGGCTCGGTGCGACGGGCGCGCTCGCACTCATCGCGTGGACCGGCCTCGTGCCACTTGCCCGGGCCGGGATCGGCATCGCCGCCGCAGTGCTCGCGAGCGCCGCAGTGCTCGTGCCGTGGTCGCGGTTCACTCGGGCGCGCAGGAGCATCCGTTCGCCCTTCATCGTGTTCGGTCATCTCGCGCTCGTGGAAGCCGCCCTCATCACGTGGACGGAGCCTGCGATCACCGTGCCGGTCGGCGCTGTCATCGTCGCCGCGATCCTCGTGCTCGCACGCTCGGTGCCCGCCGGCGCCCGTGCCGCGCACGTCGCGATCGCGTACGCATACGCGCTCATCGTCTTCGCGACCGCGCTCGACCAGGCGGGCGCCGTTACGATCGCGGTGCTCTGCCTCACCACGACCCTCGCCGCGCTGAGCGCGCTCGCCGCGACGCTCGTGCAGCGGATGGATGCCCGGTCGTGGTACGCGATCCTGATCGTGACCGCGGTGCCGTTCCTCATCGGCGTCGCGTCGGTGCTGAGCGAGCGGAGCGGCTGGACGGCGCTCTCGACGGGCGTCACGTTCCTGCTCGCGCTCGCACTCGTGCTCACGCGCCGACCGGGGCTCAACCGGCTGGTGCGCTCTGCTGCCGCGGCGATGCTCGTGCCCGCGCTTTCCGTGGTGGTGGTCTGCCTCGGCGCGGAGTTCCTCGAGGTGAGCGGTTCGCCCGTGACGCTCCCCGTCATCGCGGTGATCGTCGCGGTGGCGCTGCCGGCGACGAAGGTCATCGAGGCGGCCCTCGTGCGGCACGGACTCGGTGTCGCCGACGCGGCATCCGCGCGTCGCTGGATCGAGATCTCGTCGCTCGTGACCGCTGCGATCGCGGTGCTGCTCGCAGTCGTGCGGGAAGCTGCCGGTCTCGGCACGACCATCGCGGTGCTCGTGATCATCGGGCTCGGTGCCGCCGCCACGAGTGTCTTCGCCGGCCGCCGCTACGGCTGGCCGCTCGCCGGGGCGAGCTGGACCGGTGCGCTCTGGTGCATCTGGGCGATGCTCGGCGTCGACGTGGTGGAGCCGTACACGTTGCCGCCGGCGCTCGGCGCCGTGGTGGTCGCGGCGATCCTCGTCGCGAGGGGCGGCCGTGGGGTGCCGCTGTTCGCAAGCGGGCTCGCCCTCGCCCTCATTCCGTCGCTCATCATGCTCGGCGCCTGGGGCTCGGCGACGTTCGCGTGGCGCACTGCGGCGCTGCTCGCGGCGTCCGTCGTGCTGCTCGCTCTGGGCTGGGCGCTCACCCGCCGCGGGGCGGGAAGGAGCAGGGGTGAGCGGATGCTGCGTGTTCCCGTGCTCGCGGGTGCGCTCGTCGCGGCATCCGCCGGACCTGTCCAAGCCGTGCGCTACGGTCTCGAGCGCGACCCTCTCGACGTCGTCGACCCTGTCTTCCTCATGTCGACGGTGCTCGGGCTCACGCTCGCAGGTGTCGCGATCGCCGTCGCCTCGGCGTCGCTGTTTCGGAGAGGAGCTCGCGTGGCGCTCGGCCGGTCGGTGCTCGAGCGGTGGCTGCTCGGCTCGAGGTGGCTGTACGCGCCCGCCCTCGTGTTCCTCGTCGTCGGCCCGATCGCGGCGATCCGGCGCGACTGGTTCGCGATCTTCACGCTCTGGGGCCTCATGGCGCTGCTGCTCGGCGTGGCGCTCGTCATGGTCGCGCGCGCTCGCACCACCGTGCCGGTGCTGCCGCCGTTCTGGTTCGTGTACGCCCTCGCCTGGGTGACCGGCGTCGCCGGGTGGGGCCAGCGCGACCTGCGCGTCGAGGTGTTCTCGCTCCCGCTCGGTCTCACGGTGCTGGCCGCTGGAATCGTCGCGATGCGTGCGACTTCCTTGCCGACGCGGGCGACGCTCGGCTCATGGCCGCTCGGGTTCACGGGTTCGTGGCGCCTGCTGGCACCCGGAATCGTGCTCACTCTGCTGCCCTCGGTGCTCGCGACCGGCACCGATCCGCAACTGTACCGGCCGATCCTCGTGATCGCGCTGGCGCTCGTCGCGATCCTCGTGGGTTCGTCGCGAAAGCTCGCCGCCCCGTTCATCCTCGGCCTCGCGGTGCTGCCGATCGAGAACATCGTGGTGTTCTCGGCGCAGGTGGATCGCGCCGTCGGGGCGATGCCGTGGTGGATCACGCTCTCGACGGCCGGCGCCGTGCTGCTCGCGATCGCGGTCGGCTCCGAGCGGCGCACGAACCAGGGGAGGGGCGTCGCGGCGCGCTTGCGCGAGCTCGAGTAACCCGCCCGGTGGTCGAGTGGCGCCGTGTCGGCGGTTCGTGGTCGAGTGGGGCCATGGGCTTCGACGCGCGGTTCCTCGAGTTGCACGCTCCGATGCCGCGAGTGGGTGAAGCGGATGCCGCGGCATCCGTCGAACTCGACTACGTGCACTTCTCGGTGCTGCTCGACACCGCCAGGCGCCTCGCGCGGGTCACGGGCGTGAATGTCGACGGCGCCGCCCTCGTCGAGCTTGATCGCGGCGGCGACGACTGGCAGCTCGACGAGCGCATCCCCGCCGACTGGCAGGCCGGCCCGGCGGTCTATGCGCGCAACGACCTCGACCGCGGGCACCTCGTGCGTCGCCGCGACCCGGTGTGGGGCAGCCCCGAGGTCGCGGCGCGCGCGAACGCCGAGACGTTCCGCTATCCGAACGCCGCGCCGCAGGCCTCGGGCTTCAACCAGTCGAAGGAGCTCTGGCTCGGGCTCGAAGACCACGTGCTCGCGCACGCGAGCGTGAACGGGTTGCGGCTCAGCGTCTTCACGGCGCCGATCCTCGCCGCGGGCGACCCGGCGTATCGCGGCATCCGCGTGCCGCTCAGGTACTGGAAGGTGGCCGCGTGGAACTCGAGCGGCGAGCTCGCCGCAGCCGCATTCGTGGTCGACCAGGCGCCGCTCGTCGACACGAGCGAGGCTCGGGCACCACTGCCGGGCGAAGTGCCCGACTTGGGGCCGTTCCGCACGTTCCAGGTTCCGATCGCGGATGTCGCGGCGCTCACGGGGCTCGAGATGCCCGAGCTCGTCGGGGCCGATCGCTTGCCCAAGACGATTGCAGCGACCGGCTGGCGGCGGCTCGAGACATCCGCCGACCTCCTGCTCTGATCGCACTGCGCCGCCACGCACGGGCGGGGTGGTCGCGGCCGCCGGGCGGTGAAAGAGTTGGGGCATGGGCGACGTGACCGAGCTCAGCACCGACGTGCTCATCGTGGGAGCAGGCCCGAGCGGCCTCATGCTCGCCGTGTGCCTCGCGCGGCTCGGCGTCGATGCGGTGATCGTCGATGGCAAATCGGGGCCGACGCGCGAGTCGCGGGCGCTCGGCGTGCAAGCGCGGTCGATGGAACTCTACGACCAGCTCGGCCTCATCGACCGGGTGCTCGCCGAGAGCTATCCGGCCCGCAACGCCGTGCCCGGCTTCCGCGACCGGCCGTTCGGCAGCATCGCGCTGCGCGGGCTCGGCACACGGGTCACGCCGTACCCCGAGGTCACGGTGCTCGAGCAGAGCCGCAATGAGGCGATCCTCGTCGACGCGCTCGCCGAGCTCGGGCGGGTGGTGCTCTGGGAGCATCGGCTCACGTCGCTCGAGGAGGCATCGGTGCGAGCGGATGCCGCGGGGCGGCGCCATCCGGTGACCGCGACGCTCGACTCGCCCGGCGGACCCGTCACGGTGCGTGCGCGCTACTGCGTCGGCGCCGACGGGGCGCACTCGATCGTGCGGGGCCTCCGCGGCATCCCGTTCGAGGGTGTCACCAACGTGCACACCTTCTACGTGGTCGACGCCCACGGCGTGACGGGGCTCGTCGACGACGCGGTGAACATCAGGTTCAACGCCGACGACTTCCTGCTCGCGTTCCCGATGGGGCCGGGCGGGCACACCCGGTTGCTCGGTATCGTGCGCGACCGGGATCTCGCCGCCGATGGCACCCTGCCCGAGTCGCTCGTGCACGAACGCGTCGAGCGCGGCTTCGGCGTGCGCTATCGCGACTCGAGCTGGTTCACGACCTACCGCTTGCACCACCGGCTCGCGGCGCGCTTCCGCGACGGCCCGTTCTTCCTCGCCGGCGACGCGGCGCACATCCACTCGCCGGTCGGTGCCCAGGGCATGAACACGGGGCTGCAGGAAGCGCACAACCTCGCGTGCGCGTTCGCCGACGTGCTCGTCGGCGGCATGCCCGACGAGCGCCTCGACCGTTATGAGCAGGAGCGCCGACCGGTCGCGGCGCGACTCGTGGGCACCACCGATCGGGCATTCGCGACGATCACCTCGGACTCGCGGTGGGCCCGGTTCATGCGGGGACGCGTAGTGCCGGTCATCGGCCCGATCGTCGCGCGACTCGTGTCGCGCGTCGTCGGCGGCGAGCGCGTGTTCGGCTACATCTCGCAGACGAGGATCCACTATCGGATGACGCGGCCGAGCGGCCGCGACCGCGGCCGTCGCCGTGACCATCGCCGCGATGCCGTCGTCGGCCGGCGCCTCCCGTGGACGGGTGGCAACTACGACGTGCTGCGCTCGATGACGTGGCAGGTGCACGGCTACGGTGTGCTGCCCGCCGAGGTCGAGCGCATCGCGAGCGAGCTCGGCGTCGAGGCGCACGCGTTCGGTCGTGATCCGAACAGACGGTTGCGACCCGATCGGGTCTACCTCGTGCGTCGCGACGGGTTCGTCGCGGCCGAGGCATCCGCTCACGCCGTGCCCGGCGGTCCGCGGGCGTTCCGCGAGCAACTCGCGGGGTGAACGCGGCCCACGGCGTGGCATCCGTTGCCCGCCGCATGCCCCGACCATAGGCTGGAAGCGCATGGGCGCCCGAGCGGCGCCGGTGCCGACTGCACTTCGCGTCGACGACGTCGGGAGGGGCCATGGCCACCATCGCGTGGATCGGTCTGGGGAACATGGGCGGCCCGATGTCGGGCAATCTCGCCGCCGCGGGTCACGAGGTGCGGGGTGTCGACGTCGTGCCGGCCGCGCGCGAAGCGGCGGCCGAGCGCGGCGTGCTCGTGGTCGACTCGATCGCCGACGCGGTCGCCGGCGCCGATGCCGTGTTCACGTCGCTGCCGCGCAGCGAGCACGTGCGGCAGGTGCTCGAGGGACCCGACGGCGTTTGGGCGAACGCGCCGCGCTCGGCGCTGCTGCTCGACACGTCGACGGTGGATGTCGCCACGTCGCAGTACTGCCACGAGGCATCCGTCGATCACGGCTTCCGTTTCGTCGACGCCCCGGTGTCGGGCGGCATCGCGGGAGCGGCGGCGGGCACGCTCACGTTCATGCTCGGCGGCGAGGAGGCCGACGTGCGGGAGGCGACGGCGCTCGTCGAGCCGATGGCCGGCCACGTCTTCGCGGTCGGCGGCCCCACGATGGGCATCGCCGCGAAGCTCGCGAACAACCTCATGCTCTTCGTCTCGCTCGTCGGCCTCGCCGAGGGCTCGCAGCTCGCGGCTGAACTCGGGCTCGACGCCGAGACGTTCTGGAAGGTGGCGTCGGTCTCGTCGGGCGACTCGTGGCCGCTGCGCATGTGGTACCCCGTGCCCGGCGTCGTGCCGACGAGCCCCGCGAACCGCAACTTCGACGCGTCGTTCACGACGATGCTCGCCGAGAAGGATCTCTCGTTCGCGCTCGCCGCGGGCGAGGAGGCGGGCCTGCGCCTTCCTGGGGCGAGGCTCGCGCTCGACCAGTTCGAACAGCTGATCGCCGAGGGCTACGGGGGCAAGGACTGCAGCCTCATCGTGAAGTACGCGTCGGCCGACGGCACCGTGGAGGGGTTCGACCCGACCGTGTGAGGCGGGTCACGCGGCAGACGTCAACCCCCTGTGCAGTCGAACGGGCCCGACGTAGCGTCAGGAGCATGGACAGCCGAGACGAGATCGAGGCGAGCGGCGCGAAGACCGGAGTGCTCAGTGTCGCGGGCGTGATCGCGCTGGCCATCGGCATCGTCGGCGTCGCCATCTACACGTTCACTCCGCGGAACACGCCTGCCGAAGGCGATGCACCGGCGGATGCCGCGTGGCAGTCGGGTGTGATCATCGGCTCCGCGCTGTTCGTGGGCGTCGGGGCGCTGCTCCTGCTGCTCGCGTTGGTCTCCTTCCTGCGGGCACGGCGCGAGCGATGACCGTGGCGCGATCGCGCGATGGGGGCATCCCCGCCCTCGGCGTGCCCGACAGCACCGCGGGCTTCCTGGCCGACGGCTACGAATTCGGCCGTCGCCGATTCGAGCAGGTGGGCGGCGACGCCTTCCGCACTCGGCTCCTGGGCCGCCCGGTGACGGTGGTGTTCGGCGCCGAGGCCGCGCGCATGTTCACCGAGGGGCGCCGGTTCTCACGCGAGCGCGCCATGCCCTCGACCGTGCAGCACCTGCTGCAAGACAAGGGGAGCGTGCAGACCCTCGAGGGCGCGGAGCATCGGCACCGCAAGTCGCTGTTCATCGACGTGCTGCAGCCGACTGAGCTCGAGCGGCTCCGCGAGCGGTTCGCCGTGGCGTGGGGTGCCCAGGTCGCCGCGGCCGGCGGTCATCCGCTCGCCATCGCCGACGCGACCCCGCTCGCGCTCACGCGGGCGGCTCTGGGCTGGAGCGGCATCCCCATCGAACTCGTCGACACCGAGCGACTCGCCGAGCAGCTCATCTCGATGGTCGACAACGCCGGACGAGTCGGACCCTCGAACTGGCGTGCCCGGGCGAGGCGTCGCGGCACCGAGCGATGGGCGAGCGAGGCGATCATCGCTGTGCGCCACGAGCAGATCGCCGTCGCCGAGCATTCGCCGATCGCCCGACTCGCCCGGCACCGTGATGCCAAGGGGCATCCGCTCTCCGCCGAAGACGCCGGGGTGGAGCTGCTCAACCTGTTGCGGCCGATCGCAGCGGTCAGCCGATTCCTCGCGTTCACGGCGCTCGCCCTCATCGAGCATCCGGAATGGAAGGAGCCGATCCAGCGCGGTAACCATGTTGACTGGTTCGTCAACGAGGTGCGGCGCACGGCGCCGTTCTTCCCGATCGTCGGCGGCACCGCCCGCGCGGCGTTCGGCTGGCGTGGCAGCCGTGTGCGCATCGGTGACTGGGTGCTGCTCGACCTCTGGGCGACCAACCACGACCCGCGCATCTGGCGCGACCCCGAGCGCTTCGACCCCGATCGCTTCGCGAGCTGGGACGGCGACGTGAACGCCCTCATCCCGCAGGGCCCCGGCAGCGTCGACGACGGCCACCGCTGCCCCGGAGAGGGTGCCACGATCGCCCTCATGGAGGAGTTCGCGCGCTTCCTCGCGAGTGAGGAGGTCCGGGTTCCGCCGCAGGACCTGAGCGCGAACCTGCGGCACTTCCCCGCGTTGCCCGCGGATCACATGCGGCTCGCGTTCGCGGCGTGAGTGCGGCCGGTCCACTGCCCGCGGCCATCTCGGCGCGCGGTCCGCCACGGTGCCCCCGCCCCTGCCCATGGCCCCGGCCCGCTCGGGTCGGTGCGGCGATCGGTAGGCTCGGAAGCACGGACGATCGGAGTGCGGAGGTGAGCGGATGAAGCGCTTCTTCCGTCGTCTCTTCCGTCGTCGAACGCCGTTCAAGCCGTTCGACCGGGCCGCGTTGCCGAAGCGGCCGACACCATCGTTCGACGAGATGCTCGCCGAGGGCGTGCTCGTCGCGGAATCCGCAGGCCGGATGGCGCTGAAGAACCGGCTCATCGTGTTCGCGTTGCGGGGTGAAGAGCGGTTCGAGCCGGCCCGTGCCATGGCGATGGCGCGCGACGTGCTCTACGAACTCGTGCAGGAGGCCGACGAGGCTGCGGAACGAGCCGCCGCCGAGCGCGAGAGCGCATCGCAACGCGAGGGTCGTTCGGCGCACCAGCACGACTACCACCGAGCGGACACGGTGAACCTCCGCCATCGCGAGCGGGTGTACGCCGGGGTGGCGAAGCGGCTCTGGGAGTTGCGGGAGGATCCCGCCTACCTCGAGCGGCTCACCGAGCACGCGCGCGACGCCGCGTGGGAGGACATCGCGGCCGCGATCGACGCGCGCCTCGCCCGTGAGTGGCCTGACATCGCGGTCGACGCGGAGTACGAGCTCGCGCGCGACGAGCGCACGCGCGAGCTGCTCGTCGATCTCGAACGCGACCTCCGTGAGGCCGACGCCGAGCGGGCCCGCCGTGCGGACGCGGGCGATGCCTTCCGCGACTTCGTGGGGTGACGCGCGGCGTGCGGGGCAGGTCGCGGCCCGTTCAGCTGCGACATCCGTATATCGACAGTTATCGATGCACTGCGGTACGGTGGTGCTGATGACCCGCACCGCCAGCCTCGAGACGAGTTCGCGTGCGCCTGCGCGTCTCGCGGCCCTCTCGGTCGGCCAGGTCGTCAGCTGGGGCATCCTGTACTACGCGATCATCGTCGCCGCACCCGAGATCGCCAGCGAGACGGGCTGGCCGATCGTCGCCATCACGGCGGCGTTCTCGGGCGGCCTCATCGCGTCGGCGATCTGCGGCGTGCTGGTCGGGCGACTCCTCGACGAGCGCGGACCGCGGCACGTGATGACGATCGGCTCCGCCATCGGCGCCTCGGGCTTCGTGATCGTCGCGCTCGCGCCCGATCTCATCGTCTTCACCGCCGGTTGGGTGGTGTGCGGCATCGGTCAATCGGCGGTGCTCTACCAGGCCGCGTTCACCGTCATCACGCGGCGCTACGGCGAGCGGCGTCGCACGCCGCTCACGATCCTGACCCTCGCGGGCGGACTCGCCTCGACCGTGTTCGCGCCGGTCGTCGCTGGCCTGCTCTCGGTGCTCGAATGGCGCGTGGCGTTCCTCGTGCTCGCCGGCGTGCTCGCGGTCGTGACGATCCCACTCCACTGGTTCTCGCTCGAGCGGTCCTGGGCGCACCTGCCCGCCGCGCATCACACTGAGACCATGCACTCGGTGGCGGGCGTCATCCGCAGCCGCCGATTCTGGCTGCTCGAGATCACCATGATCGTGCTCACCGTCTCGTTGCTCAGCGCGACCCTCGCCGGCGTGCCGCTCTTCATGGAGAAGGGGCTCTCGTTCGAGCTCGCGGCGCTCGGCCTCGGACTCATCGGTGCAGGGCAAGTGGTGGGGCGGCTGCTCTTCCTGATCCGCCCGCGCACCGGCCGGCCGTGGCTGCCGGTGATGCTCGTGGGCCTGCTCGCGGGCGCCTCGCTCGGCGCACTCGCCTTCGTGCCCGGCCCGGCGTGGCTCCTCATCGCGATCGGCATCGCGGCCGGTGCGGTGCGCGGTGCCTACACGCTCGTGCAGGCCTCCGCCGTGGCCGACCGCTGGGGCACCCGCAACTACGGCGCGATCAACGGCGCGTTCGCTGCACCGATCACGATCGCGGCGGCGCTCACGCCCGCGATCGGCCCGGCCGTCGCCGTCGGCGTGGGATCGTACGCGGCGATGGCGGCGATCATGGCCGGGGTGGTGCTCGTCGCGGCGGCGACGGCGCGGCTCACGTAGGGCGGTTGCGCGAGGCGTCGGGGGTCGAGGCATCCGCTCGGAGCTCGACCGCCCAGCTCTGGCCTTACGGCTCAGGCCTTCGGGCTCAGGACGCCTCGAAGATGACGGCGGCCTGCTCCTCCACCGGATCGGCGAGCCCGTGCTCGGCGAGGTAGTGCTCCGCGTCGAGCGCGGCCTCGCATCCGGTGCCCGCCGCGGTGATCGCCTGGCGGTAGCGCTTGTCGACGAGGTCGCCGCACGCGAACACCCCCTCGAGGTTCGTACGGGTCGACGGATGCTCCACCAGCACGTATCCCTCTTCGTCGACGTCGACCTGGCCGGCGACGAGCTCGCTGCGTGGGTCGTGGCCGATCGCGATGAAGAGCCCGGTCGCGTCGAGCGACGCAAGCTCGCCCGTCGTGGTGTCGCGCAGCTGCAGTCGCTCGAGGCCGTCGTCGCCCTCGGCGGAGATCACCTCGGCGTTCCAGTACGGGATGATCTTCGGATTCGCGAGCGCACGCTCCTGCATGATGTGCGACGCGCGCAGGGAGTCGCGGCGATGCAGGAGCGTGACGGAATCGGCGAACCGCGTGAGGAACATCGCCTCTTCGAGCGCCGAGTCGCCGCCCCCGACGACCGCGATGTCCTTGCCCTTGAAGAAGAAGCCGTCGCACGTCGCGCACCACGAGACGCCGCGACCGGTGAGTCGCTCTTCGCCCTCGACGCCGAGCTTGCGATAGGCCGAGCCCATCGCGAGCACCACGGTGTGCGCTCGGTATTCGACGCCGTTGATCGTGCGAATGGCTTTGATGTCACCCGTGAGCTCGACCTCGACCGCGTCGTCGTAGACGATTTGCGCGCCGAAGCGTTCGGCCTGGCCCCGCATCTGCTCCATGAGATCGGGGCCCATGATGCCGTCGGCGAAGCCGGGAAAGTTCTCCACCTCGGTCGTGGTCATGAGCGCTCCGCCCGCCTCGACCGAGCTCGCGAGCACGACCGGGGAGAGGCCCGCGCGTGCGAGGTAGACGGCGGCGGTGTATCCGGCTGGGCCGGAACCGATCACGACGACGTTCTCGACGGCGGGCTCGGTGGCGGGCTCGGTGTCGGCCTCCATGGTCGCCTCGGCATCGGCAGCGGATGCAGCGGCTGCAGATGCGGCGGGGTCGATGCGATCGTTCATGGCCTACGCCGCCGTCGGTACGAGCTCGGCGAGGAGGGTCTTGACCCGGCCGCGGATGTCGTCGCGCACTCGGCGCACGGTCTCGAGGTCTTTGCCCGCGGGGTCTTCGAGTTCCCAGTCCTCGTAGCGCTTGCCCGGGAAGATTGGGCACGCGTCGCCGCACCCCATGGTGATCACGACGTCGGACTCCTTCACCGCATCGACGGTGAGGATCTTCGGCGTGTTGCCGGCGATGTCGATGCCCTCTTCGGCCATCGCCTCGATGGCGACGGGGTTGATGGTGTCTTTCGGCTCGGAGCCCGCGGAGAGCACCTCGACGCGGCCCTGCCCGAGTTCGCGCAGATACCCGGCGGCCATCTGGGAGCGGCCCGCGTTGTGCACGCAGACGAACAGCACGGTTGGGGTTTCAGACATGGTTCCCTCGCTTTCGACAGTCAAAGCATAGATCAGCGTCTATCGTTTTTCCAGTCAGGCGACGGCGCGGCGGCCGTGTTCATACAGCATTCACCTCGAGCTCGTCGAGCAGCTGCCGCACCCTTGCCTCGATGTCATCACGGATGCCGCGCACCCGCGAGAGCGGCAGCCCAGCCGGGTCGTCGAGCTCCCAGTCGAGATACCGCCGCCCCGGATACACCGGGCAGGCGTCGCCGCAGCCCATCGTGATCACGACGTCGGCCGCGCGCACGACCTCGTCGGTCAGCGGCTTCGGATACTCCCCGCCGATCGCGACGCCGATCTCGTCGAGCGCGGTGATGATGGTCGAGCGCACCGCACTCGCCGGCTCCGACCCCGCAGTGCGCACTCGCACGCGATCGCCGGCGAGGTGCCGGAGGATCGCCGCGGCGATCTGCGAGCGGCCGGCGTTCTGCACACACACGAACAGCACCTCGGGCGGCTCGTCGCCTCGCGGCGCCTGCTCCCGGGCGAGCGCCGTCAGGCGGTCGGCGGCGAACTTCGACGTGAGCGAGGGAAGGTATCGGGTGATGCGTGAGCGTTCCGCGAGCAGGTCGTGGCTCTCGTGCACGTAGCGTTCGACGGTCTCTCGCGAGAAGACGCCGGCGAAGCGCTGGGCGAGGTCGGATGCCACACGCTCGAGCACTTCGTCTGACACCTGGCTCGCGGCATCCGACTGCAGCAATTCACTCACCCGCTCTGCTGCCGCGGGCGCGATCGAGTACCAGACCTGGCGACCCTCGGGGGTGCGCTCGAGCACGCCCTCGTCGAGCAGCGCCTTCACGTGGTGGCTCACGGTGGGCTGGCGCAGCCCGAGCTCGTCGGCGAGCCGGCCGACGAGCGCGCGACCGTCGGGGCTCGACTCGATGAGCCCGAGGATGCGCAGCCGCGTCGGGTCGGTCAGCAGACGGATGCCGCGTGCCGTGTCGATCCCATCCATAGACCGAAGTCTATTCGACGGGGCCGGGCGATGACTCGCGCCGCCTTCCCGGCATTGACCGTGTCGGACCCGCGAGAAACTGCAGGAGATCCGGGGTCATACGTGTCTATTCCGCCCTCTGCACGCGAATCTCCTGCATTTCAGCTCAATCGGGCTGCCCGCAGCACGGGAGCCACCCTGGCACGTGCGGAACCCGTGAGCTCATGCCGTGGCCAGCGAGAAACCGACGTGCCGCTCGGCTCATGTCGATCGCGCCTCATGTGAGGCAGATCTCACATGAGACACGTGGCTGGTCATTGCGCGGTTCGGCGAGTGGGGTGCGGCCGCCATCGGCAGTGCCGCGCGGCTGCCAGCGTCGAGTTCACAGGCCCGACTCGCGCGAGAAGCGACGCCGCGATCGGCGGTTGGGTGCCCGTGCGTGGCGCGCCATCACGCGCCTGCTCACGCGCGCATCAGGCCCCGCCACCGGTTCGGCCGACGAACTGGAGCGGGTCACCCGCAGCAGCTGGCGCCGCTGCCGGCAGCAGTTGGCGCGGCATCCGTCGAACACACGCCCGTGGTCGGGAGCACGAGCTCGACGTTGCGCGCCGCGGCCTCGTCGCCCGCGAGCCATGCCGAGATCGACCGCACCTGCTCGTAGCCCGTCGCCAACAGGAATGTCGGCGCACGGCCGTAGCTCTTCATGCCCACGATGAAGAAGTCGCGCTCGGGCTGGGTGAGCTCGGCGAAGCCGTGCGGCTCCACGGTTCCGCAGCTGTGCACGTTCGGGTCGATGAGCGGGGCGAGGCGTCGCGGCGCCTCGACGATCTCGTCGAGCTCGAGACGGATCTCGCGCAGCATGGCGAGGTTCGGCCGGAAGCCGGTGGCGTTCACGATGCGATCGGCGACGATGGTCTCGAGACCGTCGCGGCGGCGGCCCGTGATGCGCGCGGCTCCGGCAGAAGCGACGGTGGCGTCGGCGTCGGCGCCCGAGTGGGCGACGCTGCGCTCGAGGCGCACGATCTCGAAGCGGTCGACGAGCTCGATGCGGCCGGCGTCGACGAGCGCATCGACGCGAGCGCCGATCCAGGCGCGGGCCTGCAGCTCGTCGCCGGGCGAGGTCGAGACGCGCGCGGCCGTGGCATTGCGGATGACCCACGTGATGCGCGTGCCGGGTTCCTGCTCGGCGAGGGCCGCGAGGTTCAGCAGCGTGTTCGCCGCCGAGTGCCCGGCCCCGACGACGACGGTGTGACGCCCGGCGAAGGCGGCGCGTTCGCGGCCGAGCACGTCGGGCAGCGCGTGGCTCACGAGGTCGGCGACCTCGGGGAGTCCGAGCGGATCGAGGCCCGATGAGCCGAGGCTGTTCGGCGTCCGATAGGTGCCCGAGGCGTCGACCACCGCGCGCGCGGTGAGCTCCTCGATGCCGGCCGGCGTGTGCACGCGAAGCAGGAACGGAGCCTGCGCGCGGCCGGTGGTGCGGGTGCGGTCCATGCCCTCGCGGGTGACATCCGACACGGTGGCATTGAACCGGGTGCGCGAGGCGATCGCCGGCAGCGCGGCGAGCGGCGTGAGGAATCGCTCGACGAGCTCGGCGCCGGTCGGCAGCGAGTCGGCGGGCGGCTCGGTCCACCCGGTGTCGGCGAGCAGTCGCCGCGAGACCGGGTCGACGAGATGCTTCCACGGCGAGAAGAGCTGCACGTGCCCCCACTCCTGCACGCTCGCGCCGATGCGGTCGCCTGCTTCGAGCACCACGAAGTCGATGCCGCGGTCGGTGAGGTTCGCGGCGGTCGCGAGGCCGATCGGGCCGGCGCCGATGATGGCGACCGGGAGCCCGTGCAGTCGCGAGGCGATCGGCTTCGGCGTGGTGAGGTCGAGGAGGGTCATCCGCTGTCCTTTATTCATTGACGTTCGTCGATATACAGATTGTGACGACTATATCGATGGATGTCAATATTCAGCTAGACTGGCATCGTGACCGCCATCGACCTGCCCCTCGTCACGCGCGAGACCGCCGCCGTTGCACTCGGCTCGGCTCCGGATGCCGCGTGCTGCGGGCCGCTCACCCGCGAGACGATCAGCCCCGCCGACGCCGAGACCTTCGCGCGCCGGCTCAAGGCACTCGCCGACCCCGTGCGCTTGCGGCTTGTGTCGATCGTGGCCGCCTCCGAGGGTCACGAGGCGTGCGTCTGCGACCTCACCGAGCCCGTCGGGCTGAGCCAGCCCACCGTTTCGCATCACTTGAAGATCCTCACCGAGGCGGGCTTCCTCTCGCGCTCGAAGCGCGGCACGTGGGCGTACTACCGGCTCGTGCCGGGCGCGCTCGAGGCCGTCGCGGCACCCCTGGTCTCGGTGTGAGCGCGCCCACCGCGGCCGTGACCCGCCGGGTCGCGGCCGAGTTCCTCGGCGCCATGCTGCTCGCGGCGATCGTCGTGGGTTCCGGCATCGCCGCCACCGGGCTCTCGAACGACGTGGGCGTGCAGTTGCTCGTCAACGCGGCCTCGACGGCCCTTGGCCTCTTCGTGCTGATCACGGTGCTCGGTCCGATCAGCGGCGCGCATTTCAACCCGGCGGTCTCGCTCGCCGACCTCGTGCTCGGGCACCGGGGTGCGCGCGAGGTGGGTGCGTACATCGCCGCGCAGATCGCCGGATGCATCGTCGGCGCGATGCTCGCGAACGTCATGTTCGACGCGGAGGTCGTCTCGATCAGCACGACCGATCGCGTGTCGCCCGGCCATCTCGTCGCTGAGGTCGTGGCCACCGCCGGACTGATCTTCGCGATCTTCGCCCTCGTGCGGTCGGGGCGTGCGCATCTCGCCGCGGTCGTCGTCGGCGCCTACATCGGCTCGGCCTACTTCTTCACGAGTTCCACGAGCTTCGCGAACCCCGCGATCACGATCGGCCGCATGTTCAGCGACAGCTTCGCCGGCATCGCGCCGGGCTCGGCGCCGTGGTTCATTGCTGCGCAGCTTGCAGGCGCAGTCCTCGGGTTGGCGCTCGTGCGGTGGTTGTTGCAGGTGCCGGGGCGTACCTCGGCTTCGACCAAGACCGAGACTGAGACCGAGGCGGCACCCGCGACGACCGCGTCATAGCGTCATCCGTCTTCGATACGGTGTGAGCATGACGCATGAACAGGGCACGCTCGACTGGACCACCGGCACGTGGACGCGAGAGCCCGCCGCAACCCGAACAGCCGACGGCGCACTCATCGCGACCGCGATCGAAGACAGTGATTTCTGGCGCACCACCCACTACGGCTTCGTTCACGACAACGGTCATGCCCTACTCGCCGAGTGGCCCACGGATGTCGCCGTCGAGGTGACCTTCGACGCCTCGAGCCTCACCGCCCTCTACGACCAAGCCGGCCTCATGCTGCACGTCGGACCCGAGCAGTGGATCAAGTCGGGCCTCGAATTGTCGGACGGCGTGCTGCACCTCGGTGCGGTCGTCACGAATGGCGTCTCGGACTGGTCGCTCGCCCCGGTGCCCGAGTGGGCGGGACAGCTCGTGACCATTCGCGCGAGCCGCGCCGGGGTCGCCGGCGACGCGGTGGTGCTGCGCGCGCGCACCGAGACGAGCGGATGGCGCACCCTGCGCGTCGCGCCGTTCACCGCCGGCGCGGCATCGGCGGGTCCGCTGCTCTGCGCGCCGATGCGGCCCGACCTCGAGGTGAAGTTCACGCGCTGGGCCCACCTCGCCCTCGACACCGACCTGCACGAGGACCCGCCGATCGCCTGAGCTCTTCGAGCGAGGCCGAGCAGCGGCGGCCGGGTCGCCCCGACCGCCGCCGCCCGCTCGCTCAGCCGGCCGGCGTGATGTTGTGGTTCTGCCGGAACACGTTGCCCGGGTCGAGCTCGGCCTTCACGCGCCGCAGCCGCTCGAGCGTCGCCGGCGGGTACATCGCCCGGATGACCTCGTCGCCCCGCTCGACCGAGAAGTTGCCGTAGGTGCCGGTCGTGAAGGCGAGGGCGGCATCGCTGCCTGCCTTCGCCGCCGCGACCTGCTCGGGTGTGGCGTCGGCCGGGAGCACGCCGTTCACGATGAGCAGGGCCTCGGCATCGCGGTGGGCGATCGCCGTGGCTTCGGGAGCGACTCGTGAGAATGCCCTGCCGAGCCCCCGGAGCAAGATCATCGTCGGCACCTCGCGATCGAACGCGGCCGTGATCGCGTCGAGCGCCTCATCGGAGAGGTCGGGCACGAACCCGTTGCCGCCGACGAAGAGGAACGGCGGACGACCGGGAGGCGCGTCTTCGAGCAGGTCGCCGTAGGCGACGGGCGCGAGCGAGACACTGGTCACCGAAGGCAGTGACAGCAGCGGCTCGAGCAGCTCGCGCAGCCGCTCTTCGCTGCCGCGAAGCGCGACGGCGAGCTGCGGACCGGCCGGCATCTCGGGGGCGAATGGTGGCATCACCATGAGCGTCGAGTTGAGCTCATCGGGCCCGGCGCGCATGACGTCGCGCCACGCCCGCAGGACCGCCGGCACCTCGGACTGGTCGAACTGCACGTGCCCGCCGACGAGACCGTCGGCCGGGGAGGCCTGGAACACGAACCGGGTCACGACCCCGAAGTTGCCGCCGCCCCCGCGAAGAGCCCAGAACACGTCGGGGTGCTCGTCGGCATTCACGGTGAGCACCTTGCCCGCCGCGGTGACGAGCTCGACCTCGCGGAGCGCGTCGACCGTGAGGCCATGCTCGCGCACCAGCCAGCCGATGCCGCCGCCGAGCGCGAGCCCGCCGACACCGACATCTCGCGTGTCGCCCGAGCTGATGCCGAGCCCATGTTCGGCGAGGGCCGCGGCGACGTCGCCCCAGTGTGCACCGCCGCCGACGGTGACGAGGCCGCCGGCGCCGACGTCGATCGAAGTGAACTCGGCGAGGTCGACGATGAGGCCGTCGTCGACTGGCATCATGCCGTGGCCGCCGCTGCGGACCGCGATGGGCAGGCCTGCGGCTGCGGCGAGGCTGACGGCGACAGCGACCTCGTCGGCCGTGTGCGGGCGGACGACTGCATCGGGCTCGCCGACGCCCGCGAAGACGGTGCGGCCGGCGTCATAGTGGGTTGCGCCGGGGCCATGCGCCCGGCCTGGAACGCGCTCACTCAATTCGGAGAGAATGGACATTCCGTCAGTCTGGCAGCGGCCTCCGATACGCGAAAGGTTGCTCGCTCAGCGCGGAATTCATCCCTTCGAATGCATGCGAGACGGGCGTAGGGTGCCGTACATGACGTTCAACGACGGCCTCGTCACCGCCAATATGTCGATCTCGCTCGACGGCTTCGTCGCCGGGCCGAACCAGTCCCTTCAGGACCCGCTCGGCGAGGGCGGCGAACGCCTGCACGACTGGATGTTCCAGCAGCGCGAGGCGAACCAGGCGATCGTCGACCAGATCCTCGCG
Source organism: Agromyces sp. ISL-38 (assembly GCF_018613935.1). GTDB lineage: Bacteria > Actinomycetota > Actinomycetes > Actinomycetales > Microbacteriaceae > Agromyces. The sequence goes on from NZ_JAGGPF010000001.1 coordinate 398,384, forward strand.
CCGCGCGCGTTCATCATGGGGCGCAACATGTTCGGGCCGATCCGCGGCGACTGGCCGGACGACGAGTGGAAGGGCTGGTGGGGAGACGACCCGCCCTATCACGCACCCGTGTTCGTGCTCACCCACCACCCGCGCGAGCTCGTCGAGATGGCCGGTGGCACGACGTTCCACTTCGTCACGACGGGAATCGATGACGCCCTCGCACAGGCGAAGCGCGCCGCCGGCGACGGTCGCGTCTCCATCGCGGGCGGCGCGAGCACCGTGCGCCAGTACCTCGCCGCGGGCCACATCGACCGCATCATCGTGAGCATCTCGCCGATCATGCTCGGCGCGGGCGCGCGCCTCTTCGACGATCTCGACGGCCTCACGCTCAAGCCCGTCGATGTGCTGAGCAACGAACTCGCCACCCACATCACCTACGACGTGAAGCGCTGACCACAAGTGAGCGGATGCCGCGGCATCCGCTCACTCCCCGCTCGGGTGCGCGCCGGCTGCGTCGATGACCCACGCGTAGGCGAACGCCCGCTCGCGCCACGCGCTGTAGCGCCCCGAGACGCCGCCGTGCCCCGCCGCCATCTCGATCTTCAGCAGCGGGTCGGCCCCGCACTCCCGCAAGCGGGCCACCCACTTCGCGGGCTCGACGTAGAGCACTCGCGTGTCGTTCAGCGAGGTGACCGCGAGGATGCGCGGGTAGTGGTTCTCGTGCACGTTCTCGATGGGGGAGTAGGACTTCATGTAGGCGTACACCTCGGCGTCGTGCAGCGGGTCGCCCCACTCGTCCCACTCGATCACCGTGAGGGGCAGTGAGGGGTCGAGGATCGACGTGAGCGGGTCGACGAACGGCACTTCGGCGAGGATGCCGCTGAAGTAGCGCGGCGCCATGTTCGCGACCGCTCCCATCAGCAGCCCGCCGGCGCTGCCGCCCTGGGCCACGAGCCGATCGGGCGCCGTGATGTCGTTGTCGATGAGGTGGCGAGCCACGGCGACGAAGTCGGTGAAGGTGTTGCGCTTCTCGAGCTTCTTGCCGTTCTCGTACCAGAGCCGGCCCATCTCGCCGCCGCCGCGCACGTGCGCGACCGCGAAGATCATGCCGCGATCCAGAAGCGAGAGCCGTGGGATGCCGAAGCCCGGATCGATCGAGTGCTCGTACGAGCCGTAGCCGTAGAGGAGCGTCGGCGCGGGCTCGCCGAGGTTCACGAGGTCGTGCCGGTACACGAGCGACACGGGGATGCGCGTGCCGTCGTCGGCGATCGCCCACTCCCGGCGCTGCGCGTACCGTGCCGGGTGGTAATCGCCGAGCACGGGCTGGCGCTTGCGGAGCCGTCGCTCACCCGTTGCCACGACGATGTCGTACACGGTCGACGGCGTCACGAAGCTCGTGTAGCCGATGCGCAGCGTCGGCTGCTCCCACGAGGGGTTGCCGCCCACGCCCACGGAGAAGAGCTCCTCGTCGAAGGTGAGCTCGTGCAGGGTGTCGTCGGCGCGAGCGTCGGCCGCAAGCCCAGCCGGCGGCACCTTCGCGATGGCGACACGGGGCAGGCCCTCGCGCCGGTACTCCACGGCGACGAAGTCGCGGAACGCGTCGACTCCCTCGAGTCGCACATCGGGATTGTGCGGCAGCAGCATCCGCCGGTCGCCTTGGGGGTCGGATGCCGCGACGCTCACGAGCTCGAAGTTCACGGCCCCGTCGTTGTGCACGATGAGCAGGCGATCTTTGCCGCCCGCCACGACGTGGTCGACGTCGTACTCGACGCCGTCTTTGCGGGGCCACACGACCCCGAACTCGCCGGTGGGTTCGGCGGTGTCGAGCAGCCACGACTCGCTCGTGATGTTCGAGCCCGCCTCGATCACGAGGTACTTGCGGCTGCGGGTGAGGCCGACGCCGAGCCAGAAGCGCTCGTCGGGCTCGTGGAAGACCGAGACGTCGTCGGATGCCGCGGTGCCGACCTCGTGCCGCCAGACCGTGTCGGGCCGCCACGACTCGTCGACCGTCGCATAGAAGAGGTAGCGCCCGCTCGGGTCGAAGACGGCGCCGGCCGCCGTGCCCTCGATGACGTCGTCGTAGACGCGGCCCGATCCGTCGATCGCGCGCAAGCGGATCGTGTAGCGCTCGTCGCCCTCGGTGTCGATCGCATAGAGGAGCGTCGACCCGTCGGTCGTCACGTCGAAGCTGCCGAGCGAGTAGAAGTCGTGGCCCGCGGCCTCGGCGTTGTCGTCGAGGAGCACCTGCTCGCCGGGCAGGGTGTCGCTCGCGGCATCCGTCAGCTCATCCTCGCCGGTCGCCGGCAGTACCGGCGGCTCCCAGTCATCGGGGCCGGCGATCGGGGCGCGGCAGTGGATGGCGTACTGCTCGCCCTCGACGGTGCGGGAGTAATACCACCAGTCACCCTCGCGGTTCGGCACGCTGAGGTCGGTCTCCTTGGTGCGCGCCTTGATCTCCTCGAAGATCTGCTCCTGGAGGATCGCGAGGTGCTCGGTCTTCGCCTTCGTGTAGGCGTTCTCCTGGTGGAGGTGCGCGACGACGGCCGGATCGTCCTTCTCTCGGAGCCACTCGTAGGCGTCGATCACGGTGTCGCCGTGGTGCACGCGCTGGATGGGTCGCTTCTCGGTTGCAGGAGGAGTCAGCACGTCTCCACGCTACGCCCTCACGCAGGATTCAGGAGGTGGTGGGCAGAGCCGCTCGGTCAGCGAGCAGATCCACCTCGCCCGGGGCGGGAAGGCGACGCGAGCTCCTGAATTCTGCCCCGTGCGAGCGGGACATGACATGGATTCGCCGCGGCGAACCAGTTAGGTTAGCCTGTGCTAATCCATCCGTTCAGTTCCGGGAGACGCGCGTGCTCGCCAACTACCTGATCGGCCTCCGCGAAGGCCTTGAAGCAGGGCTCATCGTCGGCATCCTCATCGCCTACATCGGCAAGATCGAGCGCCGCGATCTCTACGGCCGGCTCTGGTTCGGCATCGGCATCGCCGTGGCGATCTCGCTCGGCGTCGGAGCGATCCTCACGTGGGGTCCCTACGCGCTGAGCTTCCAGGCGCAGGAGATCCTCGGCGGCACGCTCTCGATCGTCGCGGTGGCGCTCGTCACCTGGATGATCTTCTGGATGGGCACGCACGGCGCGAGCCTGTCGAAGGAGCTCCGCGGCCAAGTGGATGCCGCGGTCGACCGCTCATGGTTCGCGATCGTGTTGCTCGGCGCGCTCGCCGTCGGTCGCGAGGGCATCGAGACCGCGCTCTTCGTGTGGGCGAACGTGGCCGGCGGCAGCGATCCCGTGCTCGGCACGACCGGCGCAGTGCTCGGCATCCTCACCGCCGTGGTCATCTCCTGGGGCATCTCACGTGGCCTCGTGCGCTTCAACCTCTCCGTCTTCTTCACCTGGACCGGTCTCTTCCTCGTGCTCGTCGCGGGCGGCGTGCTCGCGTACGGCATCGGCGACCTGCAGGAGGCGTCCGTCATCCCCGGGTGGGGACACCCCGCGTACAGCCTCGCGGCCGCGGTGCCGCCCGGCAGTTGGTACGGCACGCTGCTCGGCGGCATCTTCAACTTCACGCCCGAACCCACGTGGGCGCAGGTCATCGGATGGCTCGTCTACGTCGCCATCACGACGGCGCTCTACCTCGGCATGCTGCAGCGGCGGGCCGGTGGTCGAGTGCCGAGCACCGACGTGGCCGGTGGCCGAGTAGCGAGCGCAGCGAGCGTATCGAGGGCGCCCGCCCCCACCGCGCCCACCCCCAACACCTCCACCCCGATCAGGAGCAATACATGACCCGACGTGCCCTCGCGGCATCCGCTGCCGTGACCGCACTGGCGCTGGCCCTCACCGGCTGCGTCGCCAAGGCCGACCTCGCGGCGGCGATCGCCGTCGACATCACCGACGACGGATGCGCCGTGGCGACGCCGACCGCAGCAGCCGGAGCCGTGACGTTCTCACTCACGAACAACGGCAGCGCCGTGAACGAGTTCGAGATCCTCGCCGAAGACCAGCTGCGGATCGTCGGCGAGAAGGAGAACGTGACGCCCGGCCAGGAGGTCGAGTTCGTCGCGCAGCTCGCGCCCGGCACGTACTACACGGCGTGCAAGTTCCAGCAGGTCGGCGCTCCCGTCGGGCTCGCCGAGTTCACGGTCACCGGTGAGGCGAGCGCCGTCTCGGCCGACGAGCAGGCGCTCGCCGATCAGGCCGTCACCGAGTACATCGCCTACGTGCGCTCGCAGGCCGCAGAGCTCATCCCCGCCGTCGAGGCGTTCGCCGCCGCCTACGCCGCGGGCGACGATGAGGCGGCTCGGTCGCTCTTCGCCGCGACCCGCGTGCCCTACGAGCGCATCGAGCCGACTGCCGAGGCGTTCGGCGACCTCGACCCGAAGATCGACTTCCGCGAGGTCGACGCGGTCGCCGACGGCCTCGAGTGGACCGGCTTCCACCGCATCGAGAAGGACCTCTGGCCGCCGGCCGCGGGCGACCTGAATTCCGACGGACAGGACGCGCTCGCGAACTGGGCGCCCTCGACGCCCGAGGAGCGCCAGGCCTTCGCCGACGGGCTGGTGGCGGATGTCACCGAGCTCCACGACCTCGTCACCGCCGACGACTTCACCGTCTCGCTCGACGCCATCTCGAACGGCGCGATCTCGCTGCTCGACGAGGTCGCGGCCGGCAAGATCACCGGCGAGGAGGACTGGTGGTCGGGCACCGACCTCTCCGACTTCGCCGCGAACGTGCAGGGCGCCGGCGTGGCGTTCGGTGCGGTGCGCGCGCTCGCCGAGTCGAAGGGCACCGAGGGCGAGGCGCTCGCCGCCGAGATCGACGAGCAGTTCGGCGTGCTCGAGCACCGGCTCTCGGAGTACGGCTCGATCGAGGCCGGCTTCGTGGACTACGCCGAGCTCTCCGACGCCGACAAGAAGGTGCTGAGCGACCAGGTCAACGCCCTCGCCGAGCCGCTCTCGAAGCTCACCCACACGGTGCTGGGCATCTGATGAGCGACGAGACTTCGACCCCGGCCCCTGAAGGTCGCGTCAGCCGCCGCCAGCTCCTCGGCATCTTCGGGGCCGGTGCGGCGGGCGCTGCCGTCGGCGCGGCCGGTGGCGCCGGGGTGGCGATGGCCGCCACGGAATCGGGCGCGGCATCCAGCAGCGCGGCATCCGTCTACCCCTTCTTCGGAGTGCACCAGGCCGGCATCGTGACGCCGGCGCAAGATCGACTGCACTTCGCGGCATTCGACGTGAACGCGACCCTCGACCGTGACGGGCTCATCCAGCTGCTCACCGAGTGGACGGATGCCGCCGAGCGCCTCACCCAGGGCCTCGAGGTCGCCGAGGGCGGCGCCGTCGACGGCTCCGACTACGCGCCACCGGTCGACACCGGTGAAGCACTCGGACTTGCCGCGAGCGGACTCACCATCACGTTCGGCTTCGGGCCCGGCCTCTTCACGGATGCCGACGGCGTCGACCGGTTCGGGCTCGCCGCCCGCCGGCCGGCCGCCCTCGAACCGCTGCCGCGTTTCCAGGGCGACGCGTTGCAGCCCGAGCGCAGCGGCGGCGACCTCTGCGTCCAGGCCTGCGCCGACGACCCGCAGGTCGCGGTGCACGCCATCCGGAACCTCAGCCGCATCGCGTTCGGACGCGCGAGCCTGCGCTGGTCGCAACTCGGCTTCGGGCGAACGTCGTCGACGTCGACCTCGCAGACCACGCCGCGGAACATGTTCGGCTTCAAGGACGGCACCGCCAACGTGAAGGCCGAGGAGACGAAGACCCTCGACGCGCAGGTGTGGGTCGCGGCATCCGATGAGCCCGCGTGGCTCGCGGGCGGTTCGTACCTCGTCGCCCGGCGCATCCGCATGATCATCGAGAACTGGGACCGCGTGCAGCTCGGCGAGCAGGAGATGCTCGTCGGGCGGTCGAAGCGCGAGGGGGCGCCGCTGTCGGGCGGCACCGAGTTCACCGAGCCCGACTTCGACGCGACCGGCCCGGCCGACAAGCCCCTCATCGACACGAAGGCGCACGTGCGGCTCGCGCACCACTCGAACAACGGCGGCGCTCGTATGCTGCGCCGGGGATACAACTTCGTCGACGGCAACGACGAGCTCGGACGTCTCGATGCGGGCCTCTTCTTCCTGTCGTTCCAGCGGTCGCCGCAGCAGTTCATCGACGTGCAGACGAGCCTCGCCGCCGACGGCCTCAACGAGTACCTGAAGCACGTCGGCTCGGCGATCTTCGCCGTTCCCGGCGGCGTCGCCGAGGGCGAGTTCGTGGGTCAGGCGCTCTTCGCCTGAGCGCTCACCCCGTTCGCGCGGCCCACGACTTGCCCGCCAGGTCGTGCAGGATGGTATCGGGGGCGAGAAACATGAGCGGAAAGAGAGTCGGGATCACCGACGTCGCGTCCGCTGCCGGAGTGTCGATCACCACGGTGTCGCATGCGCTGAGCGGCCAGGGCAAGGTCAGCGATCGGACGCGACAGCGGGTCGTCGATGTCGCGGCTGAGCTCGGCTACGCTCCGAACCGGCTTGCCAGCGGCTTGCGCTCGAAACGCACCGGAGTCATCGGCCTGGTGAGCGACGAAGTGGCGACGACGCCGTTCGCGGGTCGAATCGTGCTCGGCGCCCAAGAGGCGGCATCCGATCGCGGCTGGTTGATCGTCGTTGTGAACTCCGGCAACGACCGGCTCATCGAGCAGCGGCAGATCGACACGTTGCTGGCGCAGCAGGTCGACGCGATCGTGTACGCGACCATGTACCATCGCCCGTCGACAGTGCCGGCGGCCCTGCGCTCGATCCCCACCGTTCTCGTGAACACGCGAGACGAGGGCTTCGATACGTGTTGGGTCGTCCCCGACTCGTTCAACATCGGCAAGGATGCCACGAGCCACCTCATCGACCACGGGCACGAACGCATCGCCCACCTCACGATCGAGCAGCCAGGGCTCGGGAGGGACGGCCGGGTCGCCGGGTACCGTGCGGCGATGGAGGAGCACGGGCTCGCGCCGATCATCGTGAGCACCACCGAGGGCGCGACGGCCGTCGGCGGACGCGAAGCGGCCGAGCAGCTGTTCGACCGGCATCCCGACGTGACCGCCGTATTCTGCTTCAACGATCAGATGGCCATGGGCCTCTATCAGACCGCTGCGAAGCACGGCGTGCAGGTGCCCGACGATCTCTCGGTCGTCGGCGTCGACAACCTCGAGCTCGTGGCGGGCGCGCTGCTCCCGGGCCTGACCACCATCGCGCTGCCCCATTACGAGATGGGGCGATGGGCGATCGACCAGGTCGAGCGCGTGCTCGAGCACGAGGATCCGCCACCCGTGGTTCACGAGCGGTACCGCTGCGAGCTCGTCGAGCGCGACTCAGTGGCCCGTCTGCGCCGCTGAACCAGGCATCTTCTTCGGTTGGCACTATATGTCCATAGTGTCACTGTGTACACATCTGCTATTCTTTGGGCATGGTTGCAGTGAATAGATCGGTCACTACACGGGAATTGCGTCAGGATCTCGCGTCCGTGCTGGGGCGAGCCGCGTTCGGACATGAGCGGGTCGGGATCACCCGTCACGGGAAGCTCGCTGCGGTCGTGATCGGCGTCGACGACCTCGAGGCGCTCGAGGCGTTCGAGATGATTCGCGACGTCGAGGAGTTCAAGGCCGCGAAGGCTGTCGACGACGGCGAGCGTGTCTCGCTTGCCGACGTGCGCGCCGAGCTCGCCGAGTGACGCGGTATGCGGTCGAGCTCACTGGTTCGGCGGCCAAGCAGCTGCGCAAGTTGGATCAGGTCGCACGACGTCGCGTGCTCGTCGTACTGACCGAGCTGGAGGTGGATCCGCGACCCCCAGACGTCAAGAAGCTCGTGGGTCTCGACAACGCGTGGCGTATCCGTATCGGCGACTATCGGGTCCTCTATGAGATTGTCGATGAGCTCGTGCTCGTCACCGTCTTCAGGATCGCGAATCGACGCGACGTCCACCGCGACCTCTGACGCCGGCCAGGTGGCCCACCCGGCGGAAGCCGGCGTCAGCCGGTCTTCGTCCAGTCGAGGTTGATGACGTCGCCGATGTAGACGGTCTCGCCGAAGTCGTGGATCTGCGGGTTCATGCGCAGCAGCTGCTGTTGCGGCAGCTCGAAGCGCTGGGCGATGTCGAAGAAGTAATCGCCCTCGACGACGGTGTAGCTTACGGGCATCCCGCTGCCGTCGGTCACAGGTGTGCCCATCGCACCCCGCGTTGCGCCCAGGTCGTAGGCCGGGCCCCATTCGACGACCGGCGCCGGTGCGTTGGGCACCGGCGCGGCGGGCGGCGCCGGCTCGGCGGGTGGCGCGGGAGCGGCCGTCGGCTCGGGCGTGGGCGTCGGCGTCGCCGTGACCGTCGCCGTGATCGTCACCGGTGGCGGTGTGGGTATCGGGGCTGCGGTGCATCCGCTCAGTACGAGTGCCGTAAGGCTCGCGGATGCCGCTGCCTTACCGATCTTGTGCCCCACACGGCCCCCCGCCGATGCCGAGGGCGCTCCCCGTCGCGGCGCCCGTCGCACCACTCTATCCATCGGCCGACATCTCAGCGCGGCGGCGTCCGCTGACCATGTCGTCGAGCAGCGCGGCGACCGCGAATGACCAAGGAGGTCGCGGGCCCGCTCGCGCAGGTGGGCGTCCTCGACGACGTCGCGGCCGGATGAGGCATGTTCGCGCGACACGCCGTCGAGCGGAGGCCCGCGATCGGCGCGTCGCCGGATGTTGCCTCATCCGCAGTCGCGCGGTGGTGATGTCGATACGCGTCGCGCCGCTACCCGCGGAGGGCGGATTGGCGCAGACGCCAGCGCTCGTACTCGAGCCACGGGTCGTCGACGCCGGCGCCGACCTCGGCGAGATGCGCCAGGAGCGCGTCGTGCACGGCGAACCACTCGGTGCCGGGGTAGCGGTGCGCCGCGAACTGCTCGTCTCGTCGCCGCTCGAGGGCGCGGCCGCCGCGCTCGAACGCGAGCACCACGTCGTGCGGAATGCTCGCGAGCCGAAGCCGAGGATTCGCCGAGGTGCCGATCTTGATCTGATCGCGGTACCGGATGTAGTAGACGACCTCGACCCTCGGACGCTCGAACTCGTCGTCGGGAATGTCGCCCACCCGCCACTCGCATTCTGCGCACAGCCACCCCGACGGATACCGCACGCCGATGCGCGAGCCGCAGGCCAGACACGGGCTCGGCAGCAGGTCGACGACCCCTGCATCGTGAGCCACCCAGTCGTTGGCGACGAGCAGGTGCTCGTTGCACAGGTTCAGCGGCGCATCGGCGTCGACCGGCCCCGAGCACGGGTGCCCATCGGCGAGCACGATGCCACATCGGCTCATGCCAGCAGGCTAGCCCCGCCCCCCGACACCTGCCTGTGGAAGGGCTGCGCGAGCAGGTGGCCGGCCTTCCGACCGACCACCTGGCTCGATCACGCGATCGTCACACCGCGGTGCGTCCGCGTGGGGTGCGCGCCCGGGTCGCCAGGTCCCGCCCGACGAAGATGCCGAGGAGGACCATGCCCACGCCGAGCACGAGGTGCAGCCAGCCGTCTGCGGCGTTCATCGGCACGAAGTTCGCGGGGTTCTCACCGGTCACGATGAGGCCGTAGACCCAGAGCACGAGATACACCACGCCGCCCCAGATCAGGAAGTTCCGCGATCCGGCCGCACTTCGCGCGAAGGCCAGGCCGGCGACACCGAAGAGCACGTGCACGATGTTGTGGAGAATCGACACCTGGAACACGCCGAGGAGCAGCGCTCCCGATTCGTGGCCCGCGAAGGTCATCGAGTCGACGTCGGTCGTCAGCCCGGGAATGAATCCGGCGATGCCGACGACGAGGAACACGATCCCGACGACCAATGCGACCTTCTGCACCGCTGTCTCTGCGTAGCCGCGGTCGGCGACGCTCCTGGTTTCGCTCATGGTCTGCCTCCTTCGGTTGGTCGCGATCTCCGTCGCGCCTGCAGACCAACTGCACCACGACCAGCCCCGTTTGCGTAGTCCCTTGACATTCGCTGGGAGTTCGGTCCACGTTTTCGGCAGCTGACCGGGCATTGATGCTCTTGCAATACCCGGCTGCTCAGGCGAGCGCCAGCAGCGTCTCGCGAATGCGGTCGAGCCCCTCGGCGAGCAGCGTGTCGCCGGGGCCGGCGTACCCGAGCACGATGCCGGGCTGCTCGTCTCCGGGCACCGCCGAGTAGTCGGCGAGGGGCGCGACGGCCACCCCTTCGGCGGCCAACCGGGCGACGACGGCGACGGATGCCGCGTGGCTCGCGAGCCCGATCACCGCGTGCAGCCCGCCGTCGAGTCCCGAGAGCGGTGCCCGGTCTATGCCGTCGAGGGCATGCAGCACGAGCCGCCGCCGGTGCGCGTAGTCACGCCGGGTCACCGCGATGTGCCGGCGCACGGCCCCGCTCGCGAGCAGCGCCGCGACCGCCTCTTGCGCGACACCGGGCACCGGGCACGGCTCGTCGGCGCGGATGCCGCCGATGGCCTCGCGAAGCCCCGCGCTCCGCGGCAGCACGAGGTAGCCGAGCCGGAGCCACGGCGTCAGCACTTTCGAGAAGCTGCCCACGAGCACGACGTGCTCGCCGCGATCGAGCGAGGCGAGGGCGGGCAGTGGTGCACCGAGGTGGCGGAACTCGCTGTCGTAGTCGTCTTCGATGACGAGCGCGTCGGCGGCGCGCGCCCACTCGAGCAGCTCGAGCCGCGCGGCCACCGGAAGGCGCCCGCCGAGCGGGTACTGGTGACTCGGCGTGACCATGACGGCATGCGGCGGCTGCGGCATCCGTGCGACCGACGCGACGACGAGTCCGTCGGCGTCGACGGCCACCGGCACCGTGCGGGCGCCGCGGTGCTCGAGCGTGCGGCGAGCCGAGGGGTAGCCGGGATGCTCGACGGCGATCACCGGCGTGCCGTCGACGAGAACACGGAGAGCGGATGCCACGAGTGTCAGGGCCTCGCTCGTTCCCGCCGTGACGACCACGTCGTCGGCCGAGCACGCGACCCCGCGGGCCTGCCGCAAGTGGTCGGCGATCTCGGCGCGGAGGCTCGGCACCCCGAACGGCGGCGGCGGCACCGCGGGGATCTCGAGCGACGCGGCGTGCCGCCAGGCCGCGCGCCAGGCGCGGGTGTCGAGGCGCGCCGTCGAGGGCCGCCCGGGGAGCAGGTCGATGCGCGCACGGATGGCGCCGGCCGAACTGGGCGGCGCCGCGGCATCCGTCGATCCGGTCGCTTGGCTCGCGGGGCCCGCCGGTGCCGTGCGCGCACCCGAGCTCGTCGCGACCGCCACTCGTTCGTGCTCGATCGCCGCGACCGCCACTCGCTCGCGCTCGATCGCGGCGACGCGCGTGGCCGCCCCCTGCCGCATCTCGAGGTACCCCTCGCCGGCGAGCTGCTCGAACGCCGCGACGACCGCACTGCGCGAGACGCCGAGCTCAGACGCGAGCGCCCGCGTCGACGGAACCGGATCGCCGGGGCGCAGCGCACCCGTGAGGATGCCACGCCGGAGTCCGGCGACGAGCTGCACCCCGATCGGCTGCGCTGCGTCGCGGTCGATGACGAGCAGGGGGCCGTCCATGCACCCTCCTCAACTGGACTGGTGGATACCGCGTGAACTGGACTGTCAAGGCGACCAGTATGCCCGCGACACTAGCAGCGTGACCATGACGAACACCAGTGCCCAGCGCCGCATCCGCCGCCTCGCCGAACGCCAGACCCACGACCGCGACGCGCTCTTCGAGCTGCTCGACAGCGAGCTCGTCGGCCATCTCGCGTCCGCGGTCGACGGTATGCCCGTGGTCGTGCCGATGGGATTCGCACGCGATGGCGACCACGTGCTCGTGCACGGATCGACCGGCGGTGGGTTCGCCTTGCGCGCCGCGGCCGAGCGGGCGACGGTGGCCTTCGCCGTCACCGCGCTCGACGGCCTCGTGTTCGCCCGCTCGCTCTTCGACAGCTCGATGAACTACCGCAGCGCGGTCGTCTACGGGGTGCTCGAACCGGTCGAGGGAGAGCGAGCGGATGCCGCCCTCCTCGCACTCTCGGAACGGCTCATGCCGGGCCGATCGGCCGAAGTGCGCGCGATGACCCGCAAGGAGGTCGCGGCCACTCGCGTGCTGCGCCTCCCGCTCGACGACGTGGTCATGAAGGCGCGGGCGGCCGGGCCGTCCGAGGCGGCCGACGACGGCGAGGACCACACGATCTGGGCCGGCGTGGTGCCGCTCGGGCGCGCATGGGGTGCGCCCGTCCCCTCAGGGCTGACACCTGCCGGCACCCTGACACCGAAATCGGTGGCGGCACTGGCGACGCCGATTCCCGCGAACTGAAGACTCGACTGTTGGAAAGGGGGTGCGTGATGTTCGCAACCATGCTCGTACTTGCTCTGATCGCCGCGCTGGCGATCACCGCTGCGTTCGTGCAGTTCCGGCGCGACGGCTACCACCGTACGCCGACGCTGCAGCACTGAGCTGAAGAACGACCAGTCGCGCTCGACCCCACCCTCCTCAGACCGTGGAACTCCACGGTCTGAGGCGCGCCCGCCGCCCCGTGCGGAGAAATAGGGCGATCGCCCGATGAGCGGGTGGGGCCTTAGCGAGCACGCTGGAGGCATCCGGTCGGAGAGGCCGGATCGAAAACCAGGAGGAATCATGCAGTTCTCGGCTGATCTCGTCGCCCTGCAGACGCACCACGCCGACGTGCACCGCTCCGAGCGGGAGCTCGCCGTGCGGCGCAGCATCGAGGAGCGGCGCTCGGGCGACGTGACGTCGCCCGAGGCGGCGCCGAGCCGCAACCGCGGCCACCACTTCGTAGTGCGCCTCGCCCTGCGGTGAGTGCTCGGGTCGCCGCACTCGATGCGGCCGCCCTCGGTGTCGGCGGTACGTGGGACGATGAACTGGTGACCACGTCAGCGCCGGCCATGATCGGCCGAGACGCCGACCTTGCGAGGCTCGAAGCACGCCTCGACGAGGTGCGTGCCGGCGCGCCCTTCACCGTCATCATCGGCGGTGAGGCGGGCATCGGCAAGACCAGGCTCCTCCGTGAGTTCACGGCGGGGCTCGCGCCAGACATCCGGCTGCTCGCCGGGCAATGCGTCGACCTCGGCAGCGTCGCTGCGCCCTACGCGCCAGTCAAGACCGCGTTGCGCACCCTCGTCTCCGAAGTGGGCGCCGAGCGCGTGCTCGAGGCGGTCGGCCCCGGGCGCGCCGCGTTCGTGGCGCTCCTGCCCGAGCTCGTGACATCCGATGCCGACACCGCCACCGCACCGCCACCGGCCGGCGCGGCCGCAAGTCAGCTGCACGAGGCCATCGCGGTGCTCCTCGAGACGTTCTCGCGCGAGCGCCCCATCGTGTTCGTCATCGAAGACCTGCACTGGATCGACGCGGCGAGCCTCGCGCTGCTCCGCTTCCTCATGCGCGCGCTCGGGTCGAGCCGCGTGCTCACGGTACTGAGCTACCGCACCGAAGACGTCACGCGGGGCCACCCGGTGCGCGCGTTCCTCTCCGAAGCCGAGCGCGACCGATGGGTCGAGCGCCGCGAGCTCAGCCGGCTCACGCGCGCGCAGGTGCGTAAGCTCGCGAAGTCCCTCATCGTCGACACCACGCCGAGCCAGACCGCGCTCGACACGCTGTTCCGCCGCAGCGACGGCGTGCCGTTCTTCGTCGAAGAGCTCGTCGGCATCGACGGATGCCGCGACGAGGGCTTCGTGCCCGACACCCTTCGTGAACTCCTGCTCGCCCGCTACGAGCGGCTGCCCGAATCGGCCCAAGAGCTGTTGCGCCTCATCTCCACTGGTGGCGTGCGCGTTTCGCACTCGCTGCTGTCCGCGGTCTATGCCGGCACCGTGGATGAGCTCGACGCCGCCGCGCGCCAGAGCGTGCTCGCCGGAGTGCTGACAATCGAGGGCGACGACTACGCCTTCCGTCACGCGCTCGTGCGCGAGGCGATCCTCTCCGACCTGCTTCCGGGCGAGCGCGCGCGATTCCATGCGCGATACGCCGAGGCCTACGAAGCGATGGCCGCGGCGGGCACGAGGCGGCTCGCGGCCGAGATCTCGTTCCACTGGCTCGGGGCGCACGACGCCGTGCGAGCGTTCCCCGCGACGATGCAGGCGATGCGTGAAGCTCGTGACGCCGCCGCCTACGAGACCGCGGCGCAGCTCGGCGAACGTGCTCTCGGCTTGTGGGACGTCGTGCCCGATCCAGAGCAGGCCGCCGGCATGGGCAAGCTCGAGCTCATGGGCCGCACCGCCTCGCACCTGCGCAACGCAGGGGAGGGCGAACGCAGCCTCGCCCTCGTGAAGGCGGCGCTCGCCGAGTGCCCGCGCGACGACCCCAACTACCCGAGACTCTTGCGCGACAAGGCACTCAATCTCGCGAACGTCGGACGCGGTGGGTCGATTCCCCTGCTCGAAGAGGCCCTCGAAGTGCTCGGCGACGCACCGAGCGAGCTGCGCACCACCACCTATACGGGGCTCGCCGGGCGGCTCATGATCGAAGGCCGTCTCGACGAGGCGGTCGAGACGGCCGAGCGGGCCCTCGACATGGCGCTCGAGATCGGGTCGCCGCGATTCGCCTCGATCGCCACGAACATCGCCGCGGTGAGTCGAGCCCATCGAGGCGAGGTCGAGCAGGGCATCGAGGTGCTCGAGCGCGCCCGCGCGCTCGCCGAGGGCGATGGTGGCGCCCTGTTGCGGTACTGGGTGAACGCCTCCGACCTGCACTTCCTCGTCGGCAATCATCGCGAAGCGGTGCGGCTCGCCGAAGAGGGCCTCGCGGCCGCTCGCACGCAAGGCGTCGAGCGCAGCTCGGGCGTCATCCTCGCCTCCAACGCCGTCGATCCCCTCTTCGCTCTCGGCGAGTGGGACCGAGCGCAAGAGCTCATCGATCGCGCAATCGCCCTCGACCCGCCGGCCCCGTTCACCGCCTACCTGCAGCGCGCGCGCATCTGGTCGCTGCTCTGGCGAGGCGACGCTGCCGCAGCCGCCGACGCGCTGCGCGCGGCGCGCAGCTTCATGGCCCCCATCATGGAGGTCGAGATGCAGACGCGACTCGGCGTCGCGCGGGTCGCCGCCGACATCGCCCTCGCGAACGGCGATCTCGTTGCAGCCTGGCGCGAGGTTCGAGGCCCCCTGCACGAACGCTTCCTCCCGTTGCCGGGCTACGCACTGCCGATCATCTGGGCAGGCGGTCGCCTCATCGCCGACGCGCACCGCCACCCCGACGCCGTGCCGGCCGACACCGCGGCCGAGATCGCCGCCGCCGAGCCGGCCCTGCGTTCGCTTCTCGCCCGCTTCGCGTTCTGGCCGAGCCAGCCGCTCTGGGGTGCGTTCTTCGAGGCCGAGCTCGCGGGCGCGGCATCCGATGGTCCCGGCACCGACATCGCGGCGTGGCGCGACGCGGTCACCGTAGCTGCCGGCCCGACGGCCCCGGTCTACCTCGCCGCCTACGCCCTGCTCCGACAGGGTGAGGCGGAGCTCGCGGCGGGCGACCGGCTCGCGGCGCGCGCGACCCTTCAAGCGGCATTCGATGTCTCCGAATCGAGTGGCGTGGGCGCCGTGCGCGATCGCGTGGTGCGGGTCTGCGGCGCGGCGGGCCTCGGGCTCGACGATGGAACGAGCGCCGACGGGCGCGCTGCGGCGGCCACCGCCGACGCGACGACCGCGGCAACCGCGGAGCTCACCGCGCGCGAGCGCCAGGTGCTCGAGCTCATCGCCGAGGGCCTCAGCAACCGGCAGATCGGCGAGCGTCTCTTCATCAGCGGCAAGACCGCGAGTGTGCACGTCTCGGCGATCCTCCGCAAGCTCGGTGCGGCGACCCGCACCGAAGCGGCCTACCGCGCGGGCGCGCTGAGCTGACGTCCGGCGGTGCGCTGAGCTGATCTCGGCCCGCATGCGCCCGACCCTCGTCGCTCCAGGCGTGCCGGAGTGACCGCCAGGACCCAGCACGCACCCCGCAGGCGACGGACGCGCCGCGGGTTCAGCCCGCGACGTCGGTTGCGCGCTCGATCTTCGCGACCGCCAGGGGAGTGAGCCGAAGGGAGTGGAGCTCGGTGACCCCGTCGACCGACTCGATCGAGAGTCCATTCGCGCCCGGCGCACCGAACACAAGGCTCGAGAGTGCGGACTCCCCGCCGTTCACGAACACCTCCACCGAGGAGGCGTCCACGATCACGTCGAGGGTGACGACGCCGTCACGAACCGGCGCGGGAGCCGAGCGCGTTTCGCGGTAGACGGGCGGCATATCGGCGGCCGCGGCATCCGCGTCCCGTGTGACGAACGCGACGCCAGCCTCGAAGTCGACGCCGACCGTGGCGAACGAGCCGTCGCCCTCCTTGATGCGGACCCGCACCTCCGATGCCGGGTCGCGCGGATCGGGTGCGACCTCGAGGCGGAGCCGGTAGGCGTCGGAGCTCGGCTGGGGGAGTCGTGCGCCTGCGGCATCCGGTGCGGCATCCGTCACGCGAAGATCGGTGCGGGTCTCAGCTTCGCCCTCGAGCGACTCGAGCGCGCCGGCAGGCGTCGAGACGAGTGTCGCCTTACCGTCGACGGTGCGGAGCCCGATCTCGCGCACGATCGAATCGGCGCCGCCCTGCCAGTCGTCGGTCGGGAGGTCGCCGGCGTACGCCCAGTTGTTCAGCCAGCCGATCGCGTAGCGGGAGGCGAGCCGCTCGGCCTCGGGCAGGCGAGGGTCGTCCCAGGTGACAGTCGCGTAGAAGTCGGCGCCGCGATCGAGCCATGCGGGCTCCTCATCGTCGGCGACGAACGATGTTCCGTCCCACTCGCCCGTCCAGTAGGCGGTGCCCGTCGTCATGCCATGCTCGCCGCCGTTGACGCCGGCCGCGAGCACCCACTTCGTGTTCGAGGGATCGCCGTCGACCGACATCTCGAACAGGTCGGGGCACTCGAGAATGCCGAGGTCGCCTCGCGCGAACGCCGAGCGGAAGGTCCAGTCCTTCAGGTCGGGTGACGCGTAGAACCCGACCTTGTCGCCCTCGGCGAGCACCATGAGCCACTCGCCGCTCGCGTCATCCCAGATGATCTTGGGATCGCGCCAGTGGGCTTCGCCTGGGTTGTCCATCACCGGGTTGCCGTCGTACGGCTCGAAGCTGAAGCCGCCGTCGGTCGAGACGAAGAGCGACTGCCGCTGCACGCCCTCGAGCTGCTGGGTCATGATGGCGATGACGGCGCCGGCACCGAAGCCGGCGGTGTTCTCGGTGTCGATCACGGCGCTGCCGGTCTCGATGTCGCCGAGACCGTTCTGGTACTTCTCGATCGCGACGCCCTCCTCGCGCCAGTGCACGAGGTCGGTGGAGGTCGCGTGGTACCACTCGGTGCCGTTCCCGTCGGGGTAGTCGGCGTTGTAGAGGTAGTAGTAGTGCCAGCGCCCATCGAGCCAGAACGGCCGCTGCGGATCGTTCATCCAGCGCTCACCGGGGGTGAGGTGCACCGCCGGGCGGTACGGCGACCAGTCGGCGGGGCGGGTGTACTCGGGCTCGGGGGCGGCGGATGCCTCGGGCGTCGGCGCGGGGGCGCCCGAACGGCCGCCCGAGGCCAGCACGAGTGCGAGCACCACGCCGGTGGCCGCCGCGACCGCGACGATCACCCAGGTGAGCGATCGCGGCCACCGTCGAGCGCGCAAGCGCGCACGCACAGCCGAGATCCACAGGGTGGATCT
Organism: Agromyces sp. ISL-38; assembly: GCF_018613935.1. GTDB lineage: Bacteria > Actinomycetota > Actinomycetes > Actinomycetales > Microbacteriaceae > Agromyces. The sequence continues at coordinate 416,025 of NZ_JAGGPF010000001.1, forward strand.
CGGACGCTTCCGCGCACGCTCAGCCGCGCCGGGCGGCGCGTCGCGTGGCTGTGCTGGGTTCATGATCTTCCGTCGTGGTTCGCGCACCGCCGACGCTCAAGCCCGCTTGCGAGGCGGGTCCGTCGAAATCGGCGGCGCGCCTTCGCAGCTGTCTGTTGGGAGAAGCGCAAGCGCCACTCGAGGAATCGAGGGCCACGCTAACCCCGACCAAATCGTTTTGCAAACTTTCTCTCAAGATTCGGCCGGTTGGGAGCGCGATCATCGGCGGCAGCGCGCCGATCGGTCCAATGTCCATGCAGACGCATCGTTCTCGCGAAGCCTGTTCTCGACTTGACAGCGTTCTAAGCCTGCGCATAGGTTCCTGTCTCGGGGGAAGCGCAACGCCACGTTCTCGAAGATTCGTCCACCGCTCAGGTCGGTCCACGAAGGGGAGCGAAGAACGTGAACACATCACACCGTGCATCGAGCACGCCGCATCCAGGTCGCGCCGTGCGCATGCCGGCGACCCCATTCGCGGGCTGACGACGCACCACGACTCCCGGTCGATCGGCTGACGCCGAACGGCTCGGGCACTGCGGAGCCGGACGCCGTGATCGCGACCACGTACGGTCGCGGCATCCGTCACCGCAATCGCCGCGCACGCCGCGGCGATCCACGGATGGTCCCCGCGTTGGGGAGCCCGTCCACCAATTCGACGGACGCACAGTCCGCCGGATGCCGACTGCGCGCGGCCTCGGCCACGGCCATCTCCGTGGGACATCGGATGTCCGCGAGATGGGCCGCAGTCGGTTCGTTCACCACGAAAGGCGAGTACATGTCAACACCCACTCGGCGCTTCAAGCGCCTGATCGTCGGAGGAGTGGTCACGACCGGAGCACTGGTCGCGACCCTCTTCACCGGCACGGCGGGAGCCGTCGCGGCCCCGGATGTGCAGCCCGGCCCGGAGCCCACCGTGCACACCCAGGAGGCGTACGCACCCGAGGACGACTTCACCTCGAAGTGGACCCGCGCAGATGCACGTCAGCTCGCGCGGTTGTCGGACCCGAATGCGGCCCCGCGCGAGAACTCGATGCCGGCCTCCCTCACCATGCCGGAGGTGCCGAAGGACTTCCCCGACATGTCGAACGGCGAGGTCTGGGTCTGGGACACCTGGCCGCTGACCGATGAGGACGGCAACCAGTACAGCGTCAACGGCCAGGAGATCATCTTCTCCCTCGTGGCCGACCGCAGCCTCGGCTTCGATGACCGCCACGTCTTCGCGAAGATCGGCTACTTCTTCCGTCCGGCCGGCATTCCGGCCGAGGAGCGGCCCGAGAACGGCGGCTGGACCTACGGCGGGCTCGTCTTCGACGAGGGCGTGACCGGCCAGATCTTCGAGGACCAGTCGTACAGCCACCAGACCCAGTGGTCGGGATCAGCGCGCATCATGAAGGGCGGCGAGATCAAGCTGTTCTTCACGGATGTCGCCTTCTACCGTGACGCCGCCGGAAACGACGTCAAGCCGTACGACCCGCGCATCGCGCTCAGCACCGGCAAGGTGCACGCCAACCAGAACGGCGTGAAGCTCACGGGCTTCGACAAGGTCACCGACCTCCTCCAGGCCGACGGCACGTACTACCAGACCGGCGCGCAGAACCCGTTCTTCAACTTCCGCGACCCGTTCACCTTCGAGGACCCGGCGCACCCGGGCGAGACCTACATGGTCTTCGAGGGCAACTCGGCCATGCCGCGCGAATCCGCTCAGTGCAGTGAGGAGGACCTCGGGTACCGCGAGGGCGACCCGTACGCCGAGACCGTCGAGGAGGTCAATGCCTCGGATGCGACCCTGAACATCGGGAACATCGGCCTCGCGAAGGCGAAGAACGACGACCTCACCGAGTGGGAGTTCCTGCCGCCGATCCTCTCGGCGAACTGCGTCACCGACCAGACCGAGCGGCCGCAGTTCGTGTTCAAGGACGGAAAATCCTACCTGTTCACGATCAGCCACCGCAGCACGTTCGCGGAGGGCCTCGACGGACCCGAGGGCGTGTACGCCTTCGTCGGCGACGGCATCCGAAGCGACTTCCAGCCGCTGAACAGCGGTTCGGGCCTGGCGCTCGGCAATCCGACGAACCTGAACTTCGGCGGTGGCCAGCCGTTCGCGCCCGACTTCAACCAGCACCCCGGTCATTTCCAGGCGTACTCGCACTACGTCATGCCGGGTGGGCTGGTGCAGTCGTTCATCGACACCATCGGCACGAGCGACGACTTCGTGCGCGGCGGCACGCTCGCCCCGACCGTGAAGATCGACCTCGATGGTGACAGCAGCGCCGTGGACTACTCCTACGGCAACGGCGGGCTCGGCGGCTGGGCCGACATCCCGGCCAACATCGCCGTCAATCCGGGCGGCAAGGTGCAGTAGCAACCGCGGGCACGGATGCCCCGGGGCCGTCGGGCTTCGGGGCATCCGAGCGCGGGTGGGATGCGGCGGTCAGCATGCCGCAAACCCACCCGCACGCCTGCTGTGGTGGTACTTCGGGTTGTGCGTCGCGGGTCGGGGGGCTCGTAGGGGGCTCGTCGGGCGCGGTATCGGCGCGGTCTACACGACCAGCGCGGCCATGGCGCCCATGATGCCCACGGCGAGCACACCGAGCGCGGCGAGTGCAGCGACCGCAGCCGCGGCGGCTCCGGCCGTACGCCAGGGTGATTTCGTGATCATTGGGTTCGTCGCCTTCGTTGGGGGTTGGCGATGTCAAGGTGACATCGTTGTCAGCGAATGCGGCGATGTTACACGCTCTCACGGGATGCCGTCAACCTTTCATCGGACGTTTGCTCACTCGGCGGGCGAGCGCGCCGTGATCAGGATCGCTAAAGTGAGGTAGGTTCACCACCTCGGGAGGTGCCAAGATGACTCCGCCGTCTCAGGAATCCACCGTGGTCGGACGGCGCTTGTTGGATGCCGGTTATGTGCTTCCTGGCGTTCCCCAGCCGCGGGCCGACTACCTCCCGGCGAAGACCGTCGGTGGCTTCGTCTACCTCTCGGGGCAGGTTCCCTTCGTGGAGAACGAGCTCCTGGTACAAGGCCGGCTTGGAGAAGACGTCTCGGAAGAAGTCGGGACGAGCCAGGCCGCCCTTGCCGCCCTCAACGCCCTGGGCGCTGCACACGCTCATCTCGGGGGATTGGACGACGTGGACCTGGCAAGCATGACCGTGTACGTCGCCAGCGCTCCGACCTTCCACGATCATCATCTCGTCGCGAACGGAGCGAGCAAGGTCGTCGGCGTGGCGTTCGGCCCACATCCGCGCACGACCGTCGGCGTGACGTCGCTGCCGTTGAACGCAGTTGTCGAAGTGCAGCTCGTGTTCGCCTTCCGCTCCGCCCGATAGTCTTCCGCTCCGCCGACTCTCACCGTCAGTCCTCGCGTCGGTCCGGCAGCGGGTGGAACGCGGCGGTCAGCAGCGCCGCGTCCCACCCGCACGGCTCAACCGGCGACCCGCACGACGAGGTCGCCCCCGTCGGTGGTGCCGGCCGAGTTCTCGAGCTCGACCGTGTAGTGATGCTCGCCTGGAGCGGCATCCGTGATCGCGAACTTCACCACGCGATCCGAGTCGGAGCTGCGGTACACGCGGTCGATCACGCGGCCGTCCTCGAGCAGCCGAACCACGGTCGTGGGCTCGCCGCGACCGACCTTCACCTTGACGACGAAGTCGCCGTCGGCGTCGGGGCCGCGCTTCGGCCCGGTGAGCGCCGACACCTCCGCGGTGGGCGGCGGGGCCGTCGCGCCGTCGACGCCCGCTTCCTTGTACATCGCACCGTGCATCGGCGTGACGGTGAGCGACTCGAGCGTCGCGCCCTCGCCCTCGGCCCAGAGGCCGATCGCATCGGCGCCCGCGTTCGGGAACACCTGGTCGGTGATCGTCGTGCGTCCGTCGCCCGAGAACACCTCGACCGACGAGCGGTCGACGTACACGGTGAGGGCGAGGCGCCCGTCGTCGAGCACAACCGGCGCGTCGTCGAGTGAGGCGAACGCGGGGTGGAAGCCCGTGTTCCCCGAGTCACGGCGATCGACGAAGAGGCGAGCGGATGCCGCGTCGTACCCGATCCGCGTCGCCGACTCGTCGTCGCCGAGCACGCTGAGCCCGACCGCCTCGGCATCGCCCGGCGCGATCACCGCGTCGATGCGCAGGACCTCGCCCTCGACGGGGAGCGTCTCGGAACCCGACGCGATGGGCCGCGAGGCATCCGTGTACGCGAGTTCGGTCTGCTCGAGCTCGCCGAACTCGGGCACGACCTCCTGCACGAGACGCGGACCGCGCGCGGTCGAGACGAGCGACACCTCGCGGGGCAGTGCCATCGCGCTCCGCCACGAACCGGTGGGGATGTCGTTGGCGTAGTCCCAGTTGTTCATCCAGCCGAGCATCACGCGGCGGTCGTCGGGCGCGTTGCTGAACGAGACCGTCGCGTAGTAGTCACGGCCCCAGTCGAGCCAGTCGTAGCCCTCGATGCGCGGTGCGGCCGGGGCATCCGAGAACATCACCTCGTCGGCGAGCACGTGACCCCAGCCGAAGCGGTTGTTGTCGACGATGCGAACGGATGCATCGTGGCCGACGAACTCCGACACGTCCCACGATGTCCAGTCGAGGCTCTCGCTGTTCCGGCCGGTCGCGGAGCGCACGATCTCGCCGTCGACGACGAGGTTCACCGACGTCTCCTCGGAGCGAGCCTGCGCGGGCTCCGCTCCGAGCACGAGGTGGTCGAGGGTGAGGTGCCCCCAGCCGCCCGTCGCGTCGTCGTGCACGCGGAAGCGCGCGTCGCGACCCGCGAACTCGGCGACATCCCACGACTGCCAGTTGAGCTGGCCGGCCTCGGGACCCGTCGCGGTGCGCACGACCTCGCCGTCGACGAGGAGCTGCACCTCGAGGGTGCCGTTGAAGCGCTTGCCGCCTCCGAGAAGGAACGAGAGGTGTTCCCCGCCGTCGGCGATCGTGAACGGCGGCGAGGTCAGGTCGCCGCGGTTGTCGTCACCGAACGGCCCGCCCTCCCAGGTGTTGATGCGCTTCTGGCCGATGACGTAGTCGCCGCCCTGCGTGGAGGGGTTGCGCGACGGGTCGATCGCGAGGTCGCCGGTCGCCTCCCATCCCGTGTCGGCGAGGGTCGTGCCGTCGGCGAACTCGAAGCCGTCGAACAGCAAGCGCCCCGCGGGCGGCTCGTTGCCGAGCTGCGTGCCGTCGACGTGCGGGTGGTTGCCGCCGCCGACGAGCAGGTTCACGTAGTCGTCCTCGATCGTGAAGGCGGGCGATTCCATCGTGCCCACAGGCCAGTCGTGGTCGGCGAAGCCGTTCACGAGGCCGGCGCCGATGAAGCCCGAAACGGGATTCTGGCCGGGGAGCGTGCCCGTGGCCGGGGCATCCGTCCACGGTCCGTTCGCCCAGTTGCCCGGCTCGTTGGCGACGGTCCAACCCTCGTAGGTGCCGTCGTTGAACCCGGCGAAGAGCTCGCCGGCCGGCACCGCGTCATCCGACACCGTGCTCTCCGAGGTGAAGGTCGTGCCGTCGAACTCGCCGACGAAGTACTGGCCGCCCGAGCCGCCCGCGACCGAGCCGGGGTTGAGGTTCACGACCATGACCCACTTCGTGTTCGCCGGATCGCCGTCGACCGCGAGCGGGAACAGGTCGGGGCACTCCCAGATGCCGCCCTTCGCGTTGGCCGGACCGAAGTCGCTGAGGTGGGTCCAGGTCTTCAGGTCGTCGCTGCGATACAGCACGACCTTGTACTGCAGTGCCTCGACCGCCACCATAACCCAGTACGCCTCGCCGGTCTCGGGGTCGGTGTACCGGATCACCTTCGGGTCCCGGAAGTTCGCCGAATCGCGGTCGATCACGGGGTTGCCCTCGAACTTCGTCCATGTCTGGCCGTCGTCGGTGCTGTAGGCGAGCGACTGCGCCTGCTCGCCCGCGTGCGTCGGATGCGCCGGGGTGTACGCGCTCGTGTAGATCGCGACCATCGGGGGATTCTCGGCGGTGCCGAAGCCGCTCGTGTTGCCCTCGTCGACCACGACCGAGCCCGAGAAGATGTCCTCGATCGCGACGCCCTGCTCGTCGAAGGTCTGCGGGATCGCGACTGGCTGCTCCTCCCAGTGCGCGAGGTCGGTGCTCGTCGCGTGGCCCCAGCTCATGTTGCCCCAGCGGGTGCCGTACGGGTTGTGCTGGAAGAAGAGGTGCCAGGTGCCGTCGTCGTAGACGAGGCCGTTCGGGTCGTTCATCCAGTTGCGTTCCGGTGTGAAGTGCAGGCGCGGGCGGTACTGCTCCGCGGCCGGGTCGGGCCCGGCCTCCTCGGCCATCGCGGGCACGGCCGCCAATGTGCCCAGCGAGAGTGCCGCAACGGCGACCGCCGCGGCGGCGTTCCGCCAGCGTGTTTTGCTCGTCATTGTTTGGTTTCGCCCTTCATTGCGCGATGCCGATGCCATGATGACATCGTTGTCAGTCTGTTCGCCGTGACGCTACGCACTGTCCGGCGGACATTGCAAGAGGGTCGTCGAAGGTCGGATGTCTCGGGCGGTCGTCGGGGCCGGGTCGGGGGCCCGGCGTCAGCTCGGGTAGACCGGATCGTGCGCAGGCTTGCGAAGCAGTGCGCCCTCGTGGCGAACGGTCGCCGCGGCGATCGTCATCGCCTCGTGGAGCGCCGTCTCCCAGTCGATCGTGGTCTGCGGGAGGCCGCGCTCCGCGACGTGCTGCACGATCGCCGAGAGGGTCGCATCGCCGGCTCCCATCGTGTCGACCACCGGCCCGGAGAGCTCGACGATGCCGGCGTGCACCACGAGCCGGCCGTCATGCACGGTCGCGCCCTCGCGACCGGCGGTCGCGAGGATCGCGGGCCCGAAGCCCGGCGCGGTGTCGGCCTCGGCATCCCGGCTGAGCCGGGCGACGAACGCGTCGAGCGAGTCGCCGAGCAACAGCTCGGCGTCTTCATCGCCGACTTTCGCGAGCAGGGCACGCGAGGCGAAATCCTCGAAGTTCTCGAGGAACGCGGCGCGATCGGCGAGCATGCCGGCCCGTGGATTGCCGTCGACGACGACCCGCTCCTCGGGCCGCGCGATCGCGCCGACGAGCTCGGCATACTGCGCGGCATTGTCGAAGGGGAAGCAGCTCACGACGACGAGGTCGGCCTCGTCGAGCGCGGCTCGGGTCGCGTTGTCGAAGCGGATGCTCCGGTGCTGTGCCGCTTCGTTGAACTCGTATCGCGGCTCGCCGTCGGTGCGATCGGAGATCGCCCGAGAGGTGCCGAGCGCCGATGGGCTCTCGACGAGCCTCACACCGTAGTCGTCGAGGTACGAGCGGATGCGCCCGGCCGACTCGTCGTCGCCGAGCATCGCGACGAGGGTCACGTCTTGGCCGAGGAGCGCGAGTCCGACGGCGACGTTGAGCGCGGCGCCGCCCACGAACTCGCGCGACCCGTGGGGATCGCGAAGCTCGTCGATGAGTGCGTCGCCGACGACGGTGATCCGCTGCGTCGATTGAGCTGGGTGGGTCATCCGTCAGCCTTCCTGGCGTGGTGGGATCTCGCCCGAACCGCGCTCGATCAGTCGCGTCGGGACGATGGTGCGGGCGGCGGGGGAGCTGTCGCCGTCGAGCCGGGCGAACACGCGCTCGGCGGCGATGCGGCCGATCTCCTGCGGGTTCTGCGCGACGACGGTGATGCCGGGTTCGAGCAGGTCGGCGAGCGGAACGTCGTCGAAGCCGACGAGGGCCGTGTCGCGATGCCGGCCGAGTTCGCGGAGCGCGTGGATGACGCCGATCGTCACGATGTTCTGGCTGCTGAAGATCGCGGTCGGCGGAGTGGGGGAGTCGAAGAGCGTGAGCGTCGCGAGACGGGCGGACTCCGCATCGTGGAGGCCCTCGACGACGGGCACATCGCGTGTCGCGACGCCGAAACGGCCGAGTTCGTCGAGGAAGCCCTGGCGGCGTTCGCGAGCGGTGCGGATGAAGGCCTTGTCGCCGAGGTAGGCGACGCGCCGGTGCTCGCGCTCGAGCAGGTGCCGGGTGGCGAGCGCGGCGCCGTCGTAGTTGTCGCTCACGACGGAGTCGGAGGTGATGCCGGCGGGCTCGCGGTCGACGAAGACCACGGGCGTGCCGCGCCGGAGCTCGGGTGCGAGGTAGGCCTGGCTCTCGGAGATGGTCGTGAGGATGAGGCCGTCGACGCGGCGCCGGAGGAACGCCGACACCGCGGCCTGTTCGCGGTCGGGGTCGTCGTCGAGGCTCGAGGCGAAGACCGAGACGCCGCGCTCGAGGGCGACATCTTCGACGGCGCGATGCACGGCGCCGGCGAACGGGTTGTCGACACTGCCGACCAGGAGACCGAGCGTGCGCGTGCGTCCGTCGGCACGCCGCAGGTTCCCGGCGTGCAGGTCGGGCTCGTAGTCGAGCGTGCGGGCCGCGGCGATGACCTTGGCGATGGTCGCTGCCGAGACGTTCGGCTCGTTGTTGATGACGCGCGAAACGGTCTTCACGCCGACGCCGGCGAGTGCCGCGACCTGCCGCATCGTCGGCCGGCGGGACCCGTGAGCCGCGGAATTCTGCTCTGACAACGGTGTCACAATTTGCTCCCCAATGTGCAATCTGGACTTGACTGTACATGAGGAAAGAGGCTAGACCTAGATATGACATCGTTGTCAGGGCGACAACGGTCACCCACACAAGAGGAGATTCATCGATGAATCACGCAGCACCCGGCGCACTCCGTCGCCGACTCATCACGGCAGGCTCGCTCACCGCGGTCGCCGCTCTCGCCTTCACCGGATGCGCGTCCTCGGGCGGCGGCGGCGACACCGCAGGCGGCGATGACGAGAACATCAGCGTCTCGCTCATCACGAAGACGAGCACCAACCCGTTCTTCGTCGCCATGCAGAAGGGCGCCGAAGACGCCGCCGACGAACTCGGCGTGGAGCTCACGTTCGCCGCAGGCAAGGAGGACGGCGACGAGGACACCCAGATCCAGGCCATCGAGAACGCCATCTCCAAGGGCGACGCCGGCATCCTGATCACGCCGAACGGCCCCGCCGTCGAAGACGCGCTCGTGAAGGCACGCGACGCCGGCCTCTACGTCATCGCACTCGACACCCCGCCCACCGACCCGGAGTCGGTGGACATCACGTTCGCGACCGACAACTTCCTCGCCGGCCAGGAGATCGGCAAGTGGACCGCCTCGAAGCTCGGCGGCGAGAAGGCCACTATCGCGCTCATCGACCTCTTCGACGACAAGGTCGTCTCGGTCGACTACAACCGCGACCAGGGCTTCCTCGATGGCATGGGCATCGACCCCGCCGATCCTGAGGTCAACGGCGACGAGGCCGCTACCGGCAAATACAGCGGCGGCGACTACGAGATCGTCGGCAACGAAGTGTCTGGTGGTGCCGAGGACGGCGGCCGCACCGCGGCCGAGACCCTCCTGAGCAAGAACCCCGACATCAACGTCGTGTACACGATCAATGAGCCGACGGCCTACGGCGCGTACGAGGCCTTCAAGGCCGCAGGCACCACCGACGGCCTCATCGTCGTGTCGGTCGATGGCGGCTGCGCGGGCGTCGACGCCGTGTCCGAAGGCATCATCGGCGCGACGAGCCAGCAGTACCCGGTCAAGATGGCCCAGCTCGGCGTGCAGGCGATCCACGACCTCGTGAAGACCGGCGAGGTGCCCGAGACCACCGAGGGCCTCGACTTCTACAACACGGGTGTCGCGCTCGTGACCGACGACCCCCAGGAGGGCGTCGAGTCGATCGACACCACCGAGGGCAGCGAGATCTGCTGGGGCTAGTCCCCAGCACCGCAACGTGAGGCGGTGCGGTTCGGGCGACGGATGTCGCGTGAGCCCTCCCGGGCCGGGGTATCCGTCATACGCCCGATCCGCACCGCCTCACCCTGAGAAATCGGAGAATCAACGTGAGTCAGCAAACCACAGAGCCGCCGACCTCGGCGCTCGACCTGGCCGAGGAGTTCCTCGACCGCAGCACGCCGCTCAGCCGCATCCGGAACACCCTGCATCGCTACCCGGCTCTCAGCCCGGCCATCGTGCTCGTGCTCGCCGTGATCGTGTTCGGGTTGCTCAACGACCGCTTCCTGAACCCGGCCAACCTCTCGCTCATCACCCAGCAGGTCGCCGTGGTCGGCACCCTCGCTCTCGCCCAGACCCTCATCATCCTCACCGCAGGTATCGACCTCTCGGTCGGAGCCGTCATGGTGCTCAGCTCGATGGTGGTCGCACAGACGACCGTGCAGATGGGCGTGCCGGCCGTGCTCGGCCTCTTCCTCGGCCTCGTCGTCGGGCTCGGCGCGGGCGCCTTCAACGGCTTCCTCGTCACCCGCCTCAAGCTGCCGCCGTTCATCGTGACCCTCGGCACGCTCAACATCTTCGTCGCGCTCACGCTGCTCTACTCCGGCGGCGCGACCGTTCGTGGCGGCGAGATGCCCGACCTCCTCACCGCGATGGGGGCGACGTTCAATCTCGGCGGCGTGAACATCACGATCGGCGTGCTCATGATGCTGATCCTCTACGTCGTGCTCGCGTTCATCCTGCAGAAGACCGCATGGGGCCGGCACGTCTACGCGGTCGGCGACGACCCCGAGGCGGCGCGACTCGCGGGCATCAGCGTGAACCGGGTGCTCATGAGCGTCTACCTCGCAGCGGGCGCGATCCTCGTGATCGGTGCGTGGATCCAGATCGGGCGCACGAACGCCGCGTCGCCGAACGCGGGCGCCGACCTCAACCTCGACTCGATCACCGCCGTCGTGATCGGCGGCACGAGCCTCTTCGGCGGTCGTGGCACCGTGTGGGGCACCCTCCTCGGCGCGCTCATCGTCGGCATCTTCCGCAACGGGCTCTCGCTCGCGGGACTCGACGTGCTCTGGCAGACGTTCGCCGTCGGTGTGCTCATCGTCGTGGCCGTCTCCGTCGACCAGTGGATTCGAAAGGTACGCAAATGACCGACACCACCGACACCACCGCTGCTGGAGCGGCGGCAGCCGCGGCATCCGATGGCCGCACGCCGATCCTCCGCGCCAAGCGGCTCGTCAAGACGTTCGGCCGCGTCGTCGGCCTCGACGGAGTGAGCCTCGAGCTCTATCCCGGAGAGGTGCTCGCCATCATCGGCGACAACGGCGCCGGCAAGTCGACGCTCATCAAGTGCCTCACGGGCGCTGAGATCCCCGACGAGGGCGAGATCTTCCTCGACGGCAACCCGGTGCACTTCAAGCGTCCGCAAGACGCGCATGCCGCCGGCATCGAGACGGTGTACCAGAACCTCGCCGTCTCGCCTGCGCTCGACGTGGCCGCCAACCTCTTCCTCGGTCGCGAGGTGCGCAAGAAGGGCATCCTCGGGTCGGTCTTCCGCATGGTCGACCAGAAGGGCATGCGGCAGCGCGCGAAGGACGAGCTCAAGGAGCTCGGCATCTCGACGCTCCAGGATGTCACGGTGGCGGTCGAGAATCTCTCGGGCGGGCAGCGCCAGGCCGTCGCCGTCGCACGTGCCGCCGCGTTCGGGTCGAAGGTCGTCGTGCTCGACGAGCCGACGGCGGCGCTCGGCGTGCGCGAGTCGCAGCAGGTGCTCGAGCTCATCAAGAACCTGCGCGACCGCGGCATCCCGGTGATCCTCATCTCGCACAACATGCCGCAGGTGTTCGAGGTGGCCGACCGCATCCACATCCAGCGGCTCGGCAAGCGCGCCGCCACGATCACGCCCGAGTCGCACTCGATGACCGACGCGGTCGCGATCATGACCGGCGCGGCCCGCGTGTGAGCTGGTCGAAACCCGAGGGCGTCGTCGAACTCGTCGCCGAGTTCACGGCGCTCCCCGGCCGCGAGGAGGAGGTCGAGCGCCTCCTCCTCGCGCTCACGGCCGAGGTGCGCAATGAGCCCGGATGCCTCGAGTTCACGCCGCACCGCGTCGCCCACGCTCCTGCCGGGGCGGCGGTCGCGACCAGCTCCGCGCCCGTGGGCTCGCGCTTCCACGTGACGGAGGCGTATCGCGACGAGGAGGCGTTCGCCGCCCACCTCGCGGGGCAGTACGGGGCGGAGTTCAACGCGGCGCTGCATCCGCTCATCGTCGAGGACCGCTCGTCGCTCACCTTCCTTGCGCGACTCGGCTGACGCCGGCGGAACGGGCTCCTCCGCGACGTGCGTTAGCGTGGGTGGCTGACCCCGAGGAGCACCATGAGACCCGGACCGAGGCGCAGCGTCAGCCAGGTCGACATCGTCGACGCGGCGTTCGAGATCCTCGAGCAGAAGGGCTTCGCCGCCGTCTCCGTGCGGGGCGTGGCGGCGGCGCTCGGGCTCACGCCCACCGCGATCTACACGTACTTCCCGTCGAAGAACGCGCTCATGCGGGCCATGGTCGAAGAGCTCCTCGCGGGCGTCGACGTGGCTGCGGCGTCCGACGCGTCGAGCGGATGGCGCGACCGCGTGCACGCCCTCGCGCTCGCCGTGCGGGCGAGGCTCGCCGAGCATGCCGGCGCCATGGTGCTCGTCACGAGCGGGCCGCTCGACGGGCCGCACGCCCTCGCGCTCGGCGAGGCGCTCATCCGCTTGTTCGTCGAGGCGGGCCTCCCAGTCGACGACGCCGCGCGGGTCGCAGTGGCCGTGCGGGCGCACGTGCTCGGCGTGAGCGCCCTCGAGGCAGCCGAGCGCGCCGGCCGGGTAGCTGAAGCGGGCTCCGACGAGGGTACCGGCCGTGCGACATCCAGACCCCTCTGGACGGATGCCTCGCGCTTCCCGCTCACCCAGGCGACCGCGCACCTCGCGCTCGCCGCGGGAGCCGACGACGAGTTCACGTGGGGAATCAACCGCTTGCTCGACGGGCTAATCGGCACCGTGCCGGCGCGCAGCGCTTGAGGCGAGGCGCCGGCCCCGAGAAGGAGCCGACGCCTCGCCGGTGGTGCGATGTCGGTGGTGCCGGTGGTGCGTTACTCCGCGCTCGGCGCGGATGCCGCGGCACCGCCGTGCGCGCACGCACGACTGCCGGGCTGAACGTGATCGTTGCGACCTGCGCGCGCCGGGGCTATGTTGAGCTCGGACTCGTAGCGTCGCGATCGGATCGGTGCATTCGCGACGGCGCCCTCACCGCCGAGCCCGGCTTGCCGGTGGTGGAAGGAGCGACATGAGAGTCCTGCGGATGGCATTCTTTTTGGCATTTGCGACGGCGCTGCTGGTGGTCGACGTCCCTGCGCCGGCGCGCGCCGCTGCGCCGGTCGAGTTGCAGTTCGCCTGCGCCCTGAAGAGCAACGGATTGGTGCGCGCAGCTGACAGCGCCGGCCAGTGCAAGAAGAACGAAGACGCAATCACCATCAAGCCAGGGCCGCTCTTTGTCTGCATCAAGCCGGACGGATCGGTCCGTCGCGCGAGCGGGCAGGTCACCTGCAAGCCCGCCGGCGCCGTCCTCCTCGAACTGCCGCCGGCAAGCGGGACGATCTCCTTCTGCGCCGCGATGCCGAGTGGCGTGCTGCGTTACGTGACCGACGCGGCGCAGTGCTCGGCGAACGAGAATGCCGTGTACGTGTCCGCGAACCCCGCGTCGCTCACGGTTGTGAAGGTGACCGATCCGGCATCGGATCCGCAGGACTTCGACTTCGATCTGACCGGGGCCGGGGTGCCGGCAGATCTTGATATGGACGCGGACGCGGGCGACGCGACGTTGTCGTCGTCGCAGAAGTTCGAGCTGGACGTTGCTGACTTCGGCGCGCACACGGTGAGCGAGTCCGCGGTTGCGGGCTGGACGTTGACGGGTCTGGAGTGCACGGGCGCGGGTGGCGATTCGTCGACGGATCTGGCCGCTCGCACGGCGACGCTCGACATCGATGCGGGCGAGGACGTGGTCTGCACATTCACGAACACCAAGCAGCGAGCGTCGCTCACGGTTGTGAAGGTGACCGATCCGGCATCGGATCCGCAGGACTTCGATTTCGATCTCACCGGGGCGGGGATACCGGCGGATGTCGACCTCGATACGGATGCGAGTAGTGCGACGTTGCCGTCGTCGCAGAAGTTCGAGCTGGACGTTGCTGACTTCGGCGCGCACACGGTGAGCGAGTCCGCGGTTGCGGGCTGGACGTTGACGGGTCTGGAGTGCACGGGTGCGGGTGGCGATTCGTCGACGGATCTGGCCGCTCGCACGGCGACGCTCGACATCGATGCGGGCGAGGACGTGGTCTGCACATTCACGAACACCAAGCAGGCCGCTTAGCGCGTCTGTGTCCTCCTCACCCCCTGCTCACGTGTTGTGCGCCAGAGCAGCTCGAGAGGATCACGTCGGGTGCGACGCCGCGCTCGGCACCCGCTTCACCGATGGTGAGGATGCCTTGGGGTTCAGTCGGGGAGGCGCGTTGCGCTCCACCCTCTCCTGGGCGGCCGGGTGGTTGCGATACGCCTGCTTCGCGAGCTACTCAGCCACGGGCCTGCGGGCGTACCATCGGTCGCGGGGGTGGTGCGAGATGCCGGGAATCGGGGGATCGACCATACGGCGTCGCGTGGCGGCATCCGTGAGTCTCGCGGGCGCGCTGGCAGCCGGCTCGCTCGGACTCAGCGGGTGCTCGTCGGGAGGCCCGGCGGGTGGCTCGTCGGCGCTGCCACCCGTGATCGTCGAGCTCGACGAAGTCGACGGCACGACGGTGGAGGTGCCCGAGGGCGGCGCCGTGGACCTGACGGGCGATGACGAGACGTACGCCGAATGGACGGCGGAGATCGCCGACCCCGACATCGTCGAGTTCGAGCCCGGACGCGACGACGGGAGCGCGCAGTTCAACCCCGGCCTCACCGCGAAATCGGTCGGGGAGACCGAGGTCACGCTCGAGAACGGCGAGACCGGAGACGCCGTGACGTTCACGGTCGAGGTCGTGCCGAAGTCGGCCGGTTACTAGCGCGCGAGCGGATGCCACGGGGCCGGTGTCGCGGCGTCAGTGCATGATCATGCCGCCGGTGACGTTGAACGCCTGGCCGGTGAGATAGTCGGCATCGTCGGTCGCGAGGAAGTGCGCGACGCCCGCCACGTCGTCGGCGACGCCGAGGCGCCCGAGCGGTGAGTACGACGACCACTGCGCGACATCCGCCTCGGTGCGTGTCGCCGCCCCCATCTCGGTGAGCACATATCCGGGGCAGAGCGAGTTGGCGGTGATGCCGTGCCGGCCGAGCTCGAGCGCGGTGACGCGAGTGAGCGCGATCACCGCTGCCTTCGATGCCGCGTAGTGCGCATGGCCCTGGCCGCCTGCCTTGCCGGCCATGCTCGCGAGATTGATGATCCTGCCGCCATGCCCGGCCGCGATCATCGCCCGCGCCGCCGTCTGCGTGGTGACGAGCATCGAGCGGGTGTTGATGGAGAACGTCTGGTCCCAGTCGGACACGTCGATCTCGAGCAGCGGCGCGAACCGCAGGATGCCGGCGTTGTTCACGAGCACGTCGACGCCGCCGAGCCCGTCGATCGCGGCACCGACGGCGCGTCTCGTGTCGTCGGCATCACCGAGGTCGACACGGTGGAAGACACCGCCGATCCGCTCGGCGTGTTCGCGCCCCGGCTCCTCGAGCAGGTCGAGGATCGCGACCCGTGCGCCCGAGGCCGCGAGCCGGGAGGCGATGGCGGCGCCGATGCCTCGCGCGGCCCCTGTGACGATCGCGCGTCGGCCGGCGAGCGGCGCCGGTGCTGTGGGAGTGATCATGGTCAGCCGGGGAGGCGCTCGGCGCTCCAGCCGTCGCCCGCCCGGGTGTACTCCACGCGGTTGCTCGGGCCGTCGAGGTCGCCTCGCCAGAACGTGATCCGGCGCGGCGTCACTCGGAACCCCACCCAGGTCGGTGGCGCGTCGAGCGTGCCGTCGGGGTGTTCCACGGCGAAGGCCGCCCACGCCTCCCGGCGCGCCGCGAGGCCGAGCTCGGCGAGCTCCGCGGTGTTCGACCAGGCGAGGAGCTGCAGGTAGCGCGAGCGCGACGCGAAGACCGCGGCGGCCTCCTCGGCGGAGGCGGGCGCCGCGTCGCCCACCACGGTGACCTGCCGACCGAGTTCGACCCAGACGAAGGTGAGCGTGACGCGCGGGTTCGCCGCGAGCTCGCTCGCCTTCCGGCTCCGGGCGTCGGTGTGGAAGTAGAGCGCCTCGCCGTCGAATTCGCTGAGCAGCACGTTGCGCGAGTCGGGGTAGCCGTCGGCGCCGATCGTCGAGAGCGTCATCAGCGGCCGGAGTTCGTCGGAGTTCTCGGGCAGCCACCGGCCGAGCAGAGCCAGCGGGTCGGGCAGCGTCTCGTCGGGGTTCGGCTGGTCCTCGCCGAACGTCTGCGTGCTCGTGATGGTCACGGGGTAGGGTCCAGGTTCACTCATGCGGGCGTTCCTCTCCTGTTCCGGATGCCTCAAGCTTGGCGCGTTCCGCCGGGGATGTCGCCGGTCGGTTCGCCAGAGGCTCTGCTCATCGGCGGCGCCGGGTCGAACCGCGCGATCTCCTCGAACGAGCGTGCGCTCTCCTCGACGGCGGCCGCGAAGATCGCTGCCCCGTACGCGGCATTCGCACCGGTCGGATCGCCGATCACGCCGTCGGGGTGGAAGTCGCTGCTCAGCCAGCCCATGATCACGGGCTTCGAGTGGAACCCGATGCGCGGGTAGGCGGTCAAGTGGTCGGGCACCCGCCGTTCGGCGCGGCCGAGATCGACGAGATCGGGGCGCAGGTGCATCATGAGCGAGGTCTCGCCGTGCCCGCCGTGGATGCCGTACCCCAGCTCATCGGGGCCCGCGTCGCCGTCGCCCGCCGGCACGGGGAAGCCCATGAGAAACGTCTGCAGGCCGAAGCGCCGACGCAGCTCGCGGAGCGCGACCTGCAGTAGGGCGACGTTGCCGCCGTGGCCGTTCAGGAAGACGAGCTTCCGAGCGGGCGTCATCGCGACCGACCGGCCGAGATCGACGAGGGTCGCCATGAGCGTCTCGCCCGAGAGCCACATCGTGCCCGGCGCCCAGCTGTGCTCGTCGGACTTCGTGTACGCGAGCGGATGCAGGAGCCACGCGTCGACGCCACGCGCAACCGCGCGCTCGACGGCGGCCGTCGCGACGGACTCAGCCATGATGCGGTCGGTCGCGAGCGGGAGGTGGTCGCCGTGATGCTCGATCGCCCCGGTCGGCAGCACGAGCACGGAGTCAGCCGTGAGGGTGCGGGCCACGGCCGGCCCCGAGAGCTCCTCGAGCAGTCGGCTCATGCGGTGGTTCCGCTGACCATGAGGGGATTGCTCACGGCCGACGTGGGCGCCGGGGCCGGGAGCTTGCCTGGGTTCAAAAGCGCCTGCGGGTCGGTCTCGGCCTTCAGTTCGCGCGTGCGCTCGATCTCGACATCGACGTACCACTGGTGCGGATTGTGCGTGTTCACGCCGAGCTCGGCGAGCGTCGCGAACCCGGCGACGACGGCCTCCTCGCTCTCGTATTCGCCCGCGAGCATACCGATCGGCCGGCCCTTCTGGGCCTCGATGTGCAGCATTCCACCGGCATAGACGGCGTGCACCTCGTCGATGCGCTCGACGAGGGCGTCACCCCCGACCTCGACGTGGAAGTAGGTACCGGGGTAGGCCTTCTGCAACCACTCGATCGGATGGTTGTACGAGATCATGCTCAGCCTCATGACCTCTTGGGCGCCGTCGCGCACGTCTTCGACGACGCCGCCGACCGATTCGACGAGCGCGGCGGCCGCGGCCACCGCCCGAGCGTCGAGGATCGCCCGCAGGCTCGCCCGCCCCTTCGGGATGCCGGCGTTCGACGGCAAGGCGTCGGCGAGCGTGGGCAGGTCGGCCGACACCAGCCGTGGCGTCGGCTCGAGGTCGCCCACCTGGCGGATGATCGAGAGCGCTTGCGAGAAGTCGTCGAAGCTCGCGTAGAACGCACGCCACTCCTGCAGCGGCTCGAGCCGCACCGTCGCTCGTGCGATGATCCCGGCGGTGCCGTAGTTGTGCAGGTACGGTTGCGCGGCTTCGCCCTCGAAATGCACGAGCTCGGCGTCGCTGGTCGCGTGCACGACATCGAGGGCGACCACGAACGGCCCGCCGGCGATGACGCCGTGGGCGATCGAGCCCGTGCCGCCGGAGCCGCCCGAGAGGAAGCCGCCGAGCGTGCTCTGCGCCGTGGACGGATAGAGCAGCAGCTGCTGGCCTGCCGACCACGCCTGGTTCTCGATCATCGCCAGCACGGCGCCCGCGTCGGCCGTGACGAACCCGTCGCCGACCTCGACGATCGTGCGCGCACGGCTCATGTCGAGCACGAGGCCTCCCGACATCGGGATACCCTGCCCGTAGTTCCCGGTCCCCTTGCCTCGGGGGGTGATCGGCACGCCGTGGCGCACCGCGGCGGCGACCACCTGCGCGATCTGCTGGGCCGACGTGGGGTAGGCGACGATGTCGGCGAGTCCGAGGGGGAGCTTCGCCGAGATCACCGGCGAGAGCTTGCAGCCGTCGACGGAGGCGCGTTCACGCGTCGCGAGGTCGACGCTGACGCCGCGCTCGCCGAGCAGTTCGGTGAGCGTGGCGGCGAGCCCGGCGAGGTCGGGAGTGGTCGGGGTCATTCGGGATCCTCCGGGTTGTGGGAACGGGGAGCGCGGATGCCGCGCGCTGCAGCTCGGTCACAGCTCGGCGCGCGGCATCCGCTCGCCGGCTAGAAGCCGATCGACTCGTCGATGAACTCGTTGGTGTAGAGGTCCTCGGCGGTCAGGTCTTCTGGGACCTCGAAGCCCTGCTCGGCGTAGATCGGCGTGACGATGTCGAAGAGCTCCTGCACCCGCGCCGGGTCGAGGTTGCCCAGGATGTCGTCGGGGCCGTTGCCGACGAGCTCGCTCTTCATGGTCTCGACCGAGAAGTCGGCGACCTCCTGCGAGTACAGCCATCCGGTGTCGTACGCGTCGATGAGCTCCAGGATGAGCTCGTTCGTCGCGTCGGGGCTCGCGAAGAAGTCGATCTCGGCCTGCTGCAGCACCGGCACGAGCTCGGTGAGGCAGTCGGCGTACTCGGTCACGGCCTCGGGCTTGAGCGAGAGCACGGCGGCGTACTTCGGGTAGCCGGCGTCGTTGATGAGCTCGTACTCGACGGGCTTGCCCCACTCCGTGATCTCGTTCTTGTAGATGTACGGCTCGGCCGAGGCGAAGCCCTGCTGGGCGACGGCGCCGCCCTCGGAGACGAACACGGCGGGGCTGCCGTCGTAGGTCGCGTCCACCTGGTCGGCCTGCAGGATGCCGGCGCCCACGAAGTAGTCGATGTACGTGCCGCCGGGGAAGACGCGGATCGTCGTGCCCTCGGAGCCGAGGTCGGCGATGCTCGTCACGTCGGGGAGCGTCTCGGGGTCCCACATGATCATCTGCGGGTCCTTCTCGAGGGGTGCGAACACGCCGACGGTCGGCAGGTCGCTCGCGTGCGCGATGGACTCGTCGGTGCCGACGTACGCCAGGAAGATGGAGTCGTCGGTGTACATCTGCGCGTTCGGCTGCGTGAAGCCCGTCGCGGGTCCGCCCGCGAGGATCGTGACGTCGACGCCCGTGTACTCGCCGCCGGCCATGAGCGGCCCGGTGACCGACTTGATCGAGTCGTCGATCGTGTAGCCGTCGCCGACGAGCTCGTACAGGTGACCGTGCTCGGCCTCGGGATTCCAGTCGGTCTGGATCTTGATGTCGGCGGGGCAGCCGGCGGCCGCGAGGTCGACGGAGCCGATCTCCAGTTCGGGTGCGTCCGCTGTGTCGCCGCTCGCGGAGCTGCTGCAGGCCGCGAGGGCGAGGCTGCCGGCCATGAAGCCGGCGACCGCGGCCGCGCGCTTGGTGGTGGTGCGCATGGGATCTCCTCTGTGGTGGGGGTGCTGTGGCGGGGTGCCGGTGGTGCGGGGTGATGTCGTGGCAGTACTGCTGGGGGAGGGGGTCAGGCGAAGTCGTACCATTTGCCGACGACTCGCTTGCCGAGCCAGCCGAAGAACCAGAAGACGACGACGCCGAAGAGCGAGGCGAGGATGATGGAGGCGAACAGGGGCTCGGCGTTCAGGCGCGACTGGTACTTCGAGATGAGCGCGCCGATGCCCGGCGTGCCGCGCTGGAAGAAGAAGTCGCCGACGATCGCCCCGACCAGTGCGAGACCGGCCGAGATGCGCATGCCCGCGAAGATCGCCGGAAGGGCGGCCGGGAACTGCAGCTTCTTGAGCATGATCCAGGGGCTCGCCTGCTGCAGCTTGAAGAGCTCGCGCTGGCTGGCGTCGACGGACTGCAGGCCGAAGAGCGTGTTCGAGACCATCGGGAAGAGTCCGATGAGGACCGCGACGATGACCCGGGCAGTGAAGTCGAACCCGAACCAGAAACCGATGAGCGGCACGAGTGCAAGGATCGGGATCGTCTGCAGGATGACGGCGTACGGGTAGAGCGAGCGCTCGACCCACTTCGCCTGGTTCATCGCGACGGCCCACACGATGCCGACCACGATCGCGATCGCGAGTCCGGTGAGGGCGACGACCGCCGTGTTCCAGAGCGCCTCGTAGATGTCGGGGGCGATCTTCGGGTCGAGGTACACCGCGAACACCTCGTGCGGTGGCGGCAGCAGGAATGACTTGGACGGGTCGATGAGGCCGACGAGATACCAGAGGCCGACGATGAGGATCGCGACGGCGATGGGCGGTCCCCAGTTCGCGATGCCGCCGCCGCGGGAGCGGCGCCGCTTCAGCGGTACCGCGGCGGCCGTGGCCGGCGCGATCTCCTGTACTGTCTCGCGATGCTCGAGCGCCTGCCGCTCGTCGCCCGTGAGGTCGTCGATCGCCTCAGCGGTGTCCATGCCTTCGTCGGTGACGCGCTCGATGCTCATGCGCCGTGCCCCTCTCGGAGTGCGTGCGAGACCTCGCCGACAAGGGCGGCGAACTCGCCGGTATAGCGGATGTCGGGGTCGCGCGGCATCGGGAACGGCACGTCGAACGTGTCGACGATGCGTCCGGGACGGCCCGACATCACCATGACCTTCGTGGAGAGGTACACGGCCTCGGACACCGAGTGCGTGATGAACAGGCCCGCGAACTGCTGCTCGACGAAGAGCTTCAGGAGTTCGTCGTTCAGGTATTCGCGCGTGATCTCGTCGAGCGCGCCGAACGGCTCGTCGAAGAGGAAGAGCTCTGGGTCGAGGGTGAGCGAGCGCGCGAGCGAGGTGCGCATGCGCATGCCGCCTGAGAGTTGGCGCGGGAGGTGCTTCTCGAAGCCGGTGAGCCCCACGAGATCGATGGCCTTCTGCGCCTTCTCGCGGCGAACTGCTTGGGTGTCCCACTGCAGTTCGGCCAGCAGCTCGACGTTCGCCCGCACGTTCCGCCACGGCAGCAGCGTGGCATCCTGGAAGACGTAGCCGACGCGCTTCGTGTTGACGGTCGAGATGCCCTCCGATGAGACCTCGAGCCCGGATGCGATGCGCAGCAGCGTGCTCTTGCCGCAGCCCGAGGGGCCGACGACGGTGACGAACTCGCCGCGCCTGACGGTCAGGTCGACACCCGAAAGCGCGATGGTTCCGTTCGGGTAGGTCAGCTGCACATTCTGGAAGTCGAGCAGTGTCGACGTGGTCGCGGGTGCGCTGTCGGTCATGGCCATGCGCGACTCACCCCTTTCCGATGAGGGGTCCGGCCGACTGGGGTGCCGGCTCGGCGATCTGGTGATCGACGGTGCTGCGGGCCACGACGCGGCCCGCGTGGATGACGATGCGTTCAGCGGATGCCTCGGCGATGACTTCGCCGAGGCTCGCCCCGCGCACCGCCACGAACTCGGCTGCCGCGCCCGGCGCGGCGCCGGCCGGAGGCATCCGCATCACGGCGCGCGCGCCGTTCGAGACGAGGTGCCAGGAGTCTTCGAGGTCGAGGTGCCCGGCGAGGACCAGGAGGGCCGCGGTCTCGAGCGCATCACTGCGACCGAGCGGGTTGAAGGGGTCGCGCACGTTGTCGGCACCCGCGCCGACGATGGCGCCCGCGTCGATGAGCGAGCGGAGCGCCGTGAGCCCGCGCGGCGTCGAGACAGGATGCCGTCGGCCCTGCAGGTAGAGGTTCGTGATGGGAAGGCTGACGACGCCGATGCCGGCCTCGATGAGCTCGGCGATGACGACGGCGAGCTCCGCTGCGGGCAATGTGCCGAGCCGCACGCTGTGACCCGCCGTGCGCACGAGGTGCTCGGGCCACTCGCGCACGATGCGCGCGAACTCCCGCATCGTCAGGGGTCCGTCGAGCGACTCGTCGGTGTGCAGGTCGACGCCGATACCGCGGCGGTCGGCGATGGCGAGGAGTCGTCGTACCTCTGCGTGCGGGTCGGCTGCGAGGTGCGGTGCGCCGCCCGCGAGATCGAGGCCGCGGTCGAGCGCCCCCTCGATGGTCTCGTCGTCCATGCCGACCGGGGGGAGTGCGACGAGCTCGAGGTCGACGAGGCCGGCGAGGTCGTGGCGGAGCCGAACGAGGGCGTCGACGCCGCGATACGGGCGGTCGCCCGGGAGGATGTTCACGTGGCTGCGGATGGCGGTGGTGCCGGTGCGCAGCAACTTCAGCGCGGCCGTGCGCGCCCGGTTGTAGATGTCCTCCTCGGAGAGATGCTCCTGGAATGCGTGGAAGCTCTCGATCGCATGCTCGAGGTCGCCGAAGGGCGGGTTGATCATGTCCCACGTGAGCGCCTTGTCGAGGTGCGCGTGCGGTTCGGCCGCAGCCGGCAGCAGTACGTAGCCGGTGAGGTCGACGGTGCGCGCGGCATCCGTCACGAGCGCCGTGCCCGCCGGGAGCACTTCGGTCACGGTGTCGCCGGCGATGGCGATGTCAGCGACGCGGCCGTCGATGAGCGTGGCCCGGCGGAGCAGTGAGACGGGCTCGGCATGCACGGTGTTGCCTCCTGACAGCGGTCGTGGGGTGTGGATGCTGCACGTCATCGGGCGGCGAATGTTGATACTCTCAATGTTGATGTTCTCAACACGATCGAGCGTACGGACGCGGGGTTTCGCCTGCGTAACCCGAATGTTTCGGTTCCAAGACGCTGCGGAGTTGGGCGCCGAACTGCCGGCGCAGAGGAGGGAGATGAGATGCCGAGGGTGAAACAAGGCGCGCACAACGAGGGCGTCGCCATCGACCGGCAGGTCGAGCTCGTGGGTGCCCGCATTCGCAGCCTGCGCCGGGCGAGGTCCCTCACGCTCGTGCAGGTCGCCGAGCTCTCCGGCCTCTCGCACCCGTTCCTCAGCCAGGTCGAGAACGGCAGGGCGAGACCGAGCTTCGCCTCCCTCGAACGCATCGCCCGCGCACTCGGCACCACGCAGGTGGAGCTCTTCGCGGCGCTCGCGCAATCCGCGCCCGCCGCGATGCCGACTTCGGGTGCCGTGGTCATCGACGAGGGCGTCGGCGTCTCCGGCCCGTTCGCCGAGGGCTCGGCCCGGGTGCTCGTGACCGGCGCGTCCGCCTTCACGCCCATGGAGTTCATCGCCCGCAATCGCGACTTCGGCGAGTACTTCGTGCACGACGAAGAGGAGTTCTGCTACGTGGTCGACGGTTTGGTCGAAGGTGACTTCGGCGGCGCCGAGACCCGCGTCCTGCACGCCGGACAGGCGTTCTACTACCGCGGCGGCACTCCCCACCGCTGGCGCTCACCCGACGGCGGCGTGTACCGGGTGCTCGTGGTGAAGCAGCGGATCCAACCGGATGCCGGCACCTCGCCGGGCCTGACGCCGGGCCCGACGCCGGGCGCGGAGCGCACCGGCTCATGACCACGGTCGCTCCCGAATTCGAGGTGATCGTGCGCGGCCGAACGGCGGTCGCCGAGCGCGTCGTGCGTGTCGACCTCGAGCGCACCGACGGCGAGCCGTTCCCGGGGTGGCGGCCGGGTGCGCACCTCGACCTCGTGCTGCCGATCGGCGTCGAACGCCAGTACTCGCTCTGCGGCGACCCGGCCGATCGCGACGTCTGGACGATCGGCGTGCTCCGCGAGGAGCACAGCCGCGGCGGCTCCGATTGGGTGCACGACGTCCTCGAGGTGGGCGGGTCGATTCGCGTGCGCGGCCCCTGGAACCACTTCGCGATGACGGATGCCGCGAGCTACCGTTTCGTCGCCGGTGGCATCGGCATCACGCCATTGCTGCCGATGATCCGTGCCGCTGAGGCATCCGGTGCCTCATGGACCCTCGACTACGCGGGAGGTTCGACGTCGCGGATGGCCTTCGCATCCGAGCTCGCCGCGCTCGGAGGCGAACGGGTGCGGCTGCATGTCGCCGACGAGGGGCGGCGCCTCGATCTCGCAGCGCTGACCCCGCAGGCAGGGGAGCTCGTCTACGCGTGCGGCCCCGCGCGGATGATCGACGAGCTCACGTCGCTCTCGACCGGTTGGCCGCCCTCGACGTTGCACGTCGAGCGCTTCGAGGCGAAGCCGCTCGCCGAACCCGTGCTGCACGAGTCGTTCGAGGTCGAGCTCCTGCTCTCGGGGGAGACCCTCACGGTGCCCCCCGAGCGCACCGTGCTCGACGTCGTCGAGGAGGCGGGGCTCTTCGTGCTCTCCTCGTGCCGCGAGGGCACGTGCGGCACGTGCGAGACCGTCGTGGTCGAGGGCCAGGTCGACCACCGCGACTCGATCCTGAGCCCCGAGGAGCAGCGCGCGAACGACCGCATGATGATCTGCGTCTCACGGGCGGCGTGTCCCCGCCTCGTGCTCGAGCTGTAGTCGGGGCGCTCAGCGTCCGACACGGGCTCGCATCGCCGCGACGAGGTCGTGCTCAGCGGCGGTGACGAGCACGGAGTCGCGCACCACCACGCGGCCGGCGACGATCACGTGCTTCGGCCGGCGCCCCGGCGACGCCCACAGCAGTCCCGCGACCGGGTCGGCGACGCCCGCATCTGCGACGCCCGAGACATCCCACACGCAGAGGTCGGCGGCAGCGCCGGGCCTCAGGTGGCCGAGCTCGGGCCGCCCGAGGCCGAGTGCCGACCCCTCGGTGGCCATCCCGAGCACGTCCTGCGCTGCAAGCGCCGGGCCGAGGAGTCCGGAGACCTGCATCGCGAGCCGTGCATCGGCGAGCAGGTGTCCCGCGTCGTTCGATCCGCCGCCGCTCGTGCCGAGCCCCACGACGATGCCGGCGTTGCGGAGCGCGGCGACGGGGGCGACGCCCCAGCCCATCATGACGTCGCAGCCCGGCGCGTGGGTGGCGGTGATGCCGGATGCCGCGAGCCGGCCGATCTCGTCGTCGGTCACACCGCAAAGGTGTGCGAGCGTGACATCGGGCGCGAGCCATCCCCACTCCTCGAGCAGGTCGAGAGGGCGCCGGCCGTACCGCTCGAGTGCGATCGCGACGTCGACCTGCTCGTTCGCCTGGGTGCGGCGGCGGAGTCCGTGTCGCGCGGCGACCTCGCCGAGCAGACGGAACGTCTCCTCGCCGTCACTGTGCACGCCGGCCGGCCCGACCGCGAGTTGCAGCATGCCGTCGGCAGAGACCCCGCCTGCGCCGAGCGGGAGCGCCCGCGCGATCCCAGCGGCGGAGGCCGCGGCCTCCTCGGCGTCGTCGCGAGCGGCGCCGCGCACGAAGACGAGACGCGCACCGAGGCTCCGGGCGGCATCGGCCGTCGCCTGCGCGATGCCGACGCCGTCGGCGCCGCTCGGCCAGGTGAGGTGGTGGTCGGCCACCGTGGTCACCCCGGAGAGCAGGCCCTCGGCGAGCCCGACCCGCGCGGAGACTGAGGCGAGCTCTGGGTCGACGACCGCTGTCGAGTATGCGGCCGCCATCGCCGGCAGCCACTCCGCCATCGGCACGCTGCGAGTGCCGGGCAGCGTGCGGAACGCGCTCTGCAGCAAGTGGTGGTGCGCGTTCACGAGGCCGGCGGTGACGACGCAGCCGCTCACGTCGATCAACTCGGCGTCTGGCAGTGCCTCGTTCACGATCACGCCGTCGGCCACATGGAGGTCGCCGCCCCGCACGGTGCGGGGGTCGACGAGGATCGCTTCGGCGCCGGTGAGGGAGAGCATGCCCACCGTTCTAGCAACGGCGTGTGTCGCGGGTGTGTCGGATGCCTCCGGAGGAGGGACGGCGGGGTGGTTTCGATACGCCGGCTTCGCGCGGCTACTCAACCACCGGGGCTACTCAACCACCGGGTGCGGGCTACTCAACCACCGAGGGCAGTCGGTCCTCGGCGGCACCGGGTTGGGCCGCCAGGTACGCCATGCCGCACCCCGCGAGCAGGGCCCCGACGCCGCCCACGAGCAGGTCACCGATCGAATCCGTATAGCCGACATAGATCTCACCGTCGATGAAGGTGTGCCCGAACCACTCGAACATCTCCCAGAACACGCCGAAGGACAGCCCGAGTGCCGTTGTCATCACTGCGGCTGAGACCGCCGGGCGCGGGAGCGTCGCGGCGTCCGCCAAGACGCCGAGTCGCACGAGCAGGAGGTACGCGAGCGCCGCCCAGAGTCCGTTGGTGAGGAAGTGGACCGGGAGATCCCACCAGCGCACCGTGACGTAGATGTCCAGCACGCTGCTCCATACGGCGACGAGAGACGCGATGCCGAATGCGATGTCGAAGGCCGGCCGAACGCCCATCAGGCGGGGGAGGAACATCGCGCCGGTCACCAGTGCAAGGCTCACCCCCGAGAGCGGCCCCCAGCCGATGCCGGCGACGACGATGCCGATCGCGGCGAGCGCCCGCAGCGCGTCGGCGACCACCTCGGCGGGCCCCGTGGGGGCACGCATCCACCGGCGGATCATGGCAGCAGACTAGACCCGGTCGGATGCCCCGGACGAGGGGTTGCCGTAGCGAAGCACCGCCTGCACGGGTTCGTGGTCGGATGCCGCCCTGCCGTCGAATCGAGCGGCGTTGATTCCCGTGCTCACCGCCTCGACTCCCTCGCCAAGGAGGATGAGGTCGATGCGCTTGCCGCCCGGGCGGCGGCCCCGGTAGTGCGAGAAGGTGCCCCACTGCGGCGTCAGCTGCTCCGCCGCTGCATCCCACGCATCACGGAGCACGCCGTCGGCCGTCAGCCGGCGGTAGACGGCGGAACCCTCGCCTGCATTGAAGTCGCCGAGCACGACGACCGCGGTGCCCGGTTGGGCGTCACGCGCATCCTGCGCAAGCTTCAGGATCAGCTGCGCCGACTCGAGCCGCGACCGCCACGAGAGGTGATCCAGATGGGTGTTGAAGGCGACGAGCCGTGCCCCGGTCGCCAGATCCGTGAAGGCGGCCGACACGACGACGCGCCGTGTCAGGTTGCCCCACGACCTGGAACCCGGCAGATCGGGCGTCGCCGACAGGGCAAGCTGCTGCCAGTCCGTCAGTTCCAATCGCCGCGAGTCATAGAAGATGGCGCAATGCTCGCCACCACCCGACGGATCGCGGCCGCGGCCGACCCATCGGTAGTGCGGCCCGAGGGCCTCCGCGACGAAGTCGACCTGGTCGGTCAATGCCTCCTGCACGCCGAGGAGCGTCGGCTGTTCTGCGGCGAGGATGCGGCGGACCAGCTGCTTGCGCGTGACCCAACGATCGGGACTCCCCGGCCTGACCCGGGCGAAGCGCCGGCGGATGTTGAAGGTCATCACATGCAGGTCAGGTGGCGACACCGGACCGATCAGCGCGGCATCGGTCATGGCCCCAGCGTAGTTCGCGACGCGGCCGGCCTCAGCCCGCTGCGCGCGAAGGCGACGGGCGGGTACTCGGGAGCGTTTCAGCCGAGCAGCAGGTTGCGCAGCTGGTCGGCGGAGTGCACGACCGCCATCGCGTCGCCGGCCTCGGCGGGGGAGCCGTAGCCCCACTCCACCATGATCGTCGGCACGCCGTTCGCGGCGGCGCCGAGCGTGTCGTAGCCACGGTCGCCGACCATCACGGTGTTGCCGGTGTCGACGCCCTTCGCCTCCAGGCGGCGCAGCGCCTCGCGCACGACTTCGGCCTTGGTGCTGAGCTCCTCGTCGTCGCTCGCGCCGGTGATCTCGGTGAAGTACTCGCTGAGTCCGGCGTGATCGAGCACCTTCCGAGCCATGGACTCGGGCTTGCTCGTCGCGAGCGCGACCGGGATGCCCGCGGCGTGCAGCCGCTCGAGCACGCCGGCGACGCCCGGGAACACCGGCGAGTTCAGCACACTGTGTGCGTAGTGGTCGCGGTAGATGTTCAGGGCTGCCCACGCTTCGGCGTCGTCGAACCCGGCGCTCAGTCGAAGGCTGTCGAGCAGCGGCGGTCCGACGTAGGCGAGCAGCACCTCTTCGGAGGGAACGTCGAGTCGCAGCTCCGTGAACATGTGGGCGAGCGATGCCGTGATGTCCGACGCCGAATCGACAATGGTGCCGTCGAGGTCGAAGAGCACGGCAGACCAGGTGCGCGTCGGCGCAATGGTCGTCGTTATGGGTGTGGTCGGGGAAGTCACCGTGACATCCTACGCGGACTTAGACGTGAGCCATTCTCAGGAAAGCGTTGGCCAGTGCTTCGTCAGGGAATCGTCAGGGAATCCTCAGAAGAGGCGGGAGTCGCTGTCGTCGAGCCCGCGCATCGCGTCGTAGTCGAGCACGAGGCAGCGGATGCCGCGGTCCTGGGCGAGCATGCGGGCCTGCGGCTTGATCTCCTGCGCGGCGAACACGCCCCGCACCGGTGCGAGGTGCGGATCGCGATTCATGAGCTCGAGATAGCGGGTGAGCTGCTCGACGCCGTCGATGTCGCCGCGGCGCTTGAGCTCGACCGCGACCGAGGCGCCCGAGGCATCCGTCGCCAGGATGTCGACCGGACCGATCGCGGTCATGTACTCGCGGCGCACGAGCCGGTGGCCCTCGCCGAGGAGTTCGATCTGCTCGGCGAGCAGTTTCTGCAGGTGCGCCTCGACGCCGTCCTTCTGGAGGCCCGGGTCAGCGCCGAGCTCGTGCGCCGAATCGTGCAGCACCTCATGGATCGACACGATGAGCTGGTCGGCGGTCTTCGTGTGCGTGACCTTCCAGAGCTCGAGGATGCCGGCCTCGCGCTGGTCCTCGTCGGGCTCGAGGGTTGCAAGCGTGCACGGCGGGCTCATCCAGTTGAGCGGCTTGTAGCTGCCGCCGTCGGAGTGCACGAGGAGGCTGCCGTCGCCCTTGACCATGAGCAGCCGCGTTGCGAGCGGCAGGTGGGCGGTGAGGCGGCCCGCGTAATCGACGGAGCAGCGGGCGATGACGAGACGCACCTGTCGAGTGTACGGGGAGCGGATGACGCGGGGCGCCCGCATGGTTGCGGGCAAGCGTCCCGTTCTCGGATCTGCCGCGTACGCTTCGCAACGCTGGCGCGTCGCGAGCGCTACGGCTGCCGCCTTTCGAGTCCTGCCGCGTCGCTACGCGCCGCGCCGGGACTCGCGGGCAGCCGGGGCCGCGAGCCCTGCGATCACCATGAGGAGGAGGATCACGAGCAACGCGTTCAGGATGCCGAACTGCTGGCCGAGGAATCCGAGGAACGGCGGGCCGGCGAGGAATGCGCAGTATCCGATGATCGCCACGGCGCTCACGCGTGCAGCCGCGGTGCGGCGGTCGGGCACGTCGGCCGCGGCCGACATGCCGACGGGGAAGCCGAGCGCGCCGCCGATACCCCAGAGCACGGTGCCGACGACGAGCATCCACGGCTCGGTGGCGTAGATGAATAGTGCCAGGCCGGCGACGCCGGTCGCGGCGAGGATTCGGAGCATCGGGACTCTGCCGAAGCGGTCGATGAACGGCCCGCCGAGCACCCGCCCCGCCGTCATCGCGACCGTGAACACGGTGAAGACCGCGGCGCCGATCGTCTCGTCGTACCCGTGCCCGTCGACCACCGCGAGGGCGAGCCAGTCATTGGCGCTGCCCTCGGCGAAGGACATGCCGAGCACCACCACGCCGATGAGAATCAATCGCAACTCGCCCCAGACCGAGAGGCTCTCGCGCAGGCGATCGCGCCACGGCACTCGGGGTGTCTCGGTGTGCGGATCGTCGCCGAGCTCCTCGCGCAACGGCACGAAGCGCACGGCGACGACGACGCCGACCGCGATGAGCACGGCGACGACGACGAGGTGCACGGCGACCGAGATGGAAAGAGCGGATGCCGCAGCGGCGAGCCCCGCGCCGGCGACCGTGCCG
Source organism: Agromyces sp. ISL-38 (assembly GCF_018613935.1). Lineage (GTDB taxonomy): Bacteria > Actinomycetota > Actinomycetes > Actinomycetales > Microbacteriaceae > Agromyces. Next base: position 446,044 of record NZ_JAGGPF010000001.1, read on the forward strand.
AAGCTGAAGAACGCGTGCATGAGCGGCATGAGGGTGCGGCCGATCTCCCGCTCGGCCTCGGCCCCCTCGACGTTCATCATCACGTCGACCGCGCCGTTGCCGAATCCGAAGAGTGCGAGGCCGATCACCAGGAGCGGGATCGACGGCATTACGGACCCGCCGAGGCCCACGAGCACGAGACCCGTCGACACGGTCACGAGCGCCCCGATCATGCCGGAGCGCGCGCCGAAGCGCGCCAGGATGCCCGGCGCGGCGATGAGGCCCACCACGGAGGCGATCGACCCGCTCAGGATGACGAGGCCGACGCCTTGGGTGTTGAGGCTCGTGTCGTCGCGGATCGCCGGGATGCGAGCCACCCAGCTCGCGAGGCTCAGCCCGCTGAGGAAGAAGACCGTGAAGATCGCGTTGCGCCACCCGACGAGTTCACGGGTGGAGTGGCGCATTCGTGTGGTTTCGCGTGGTGTTTCCGTCATGGTCTCTACTTCATTGTCTCTGACGCGGCCGTGCAGGTCGAATCGATTCGACAACCCCGGTTGAAGAACCATATCGATGACGTCCGACGTCCGCAACACCACTCGCCCACCCGCCCGAGTCGTGAGGAGTGACGGATGCCGCGGCATCCGTGGATACGATGAGCTGACTGGCACTCGGGGCATCCGGACACAATCCCGCCCCGCCCAGAGCCGGAGACGAGCCGGCTCGCGTTCCAGAGAAACACCGAGGTTTCGATGAAGGCCCTGTTCAAGCCCGCACCCGGCGCGGGGCTCGAGTACGTCGATCGTCCCGAGCCCGAGACGGGTCCCGCCGACGTGAAGATCCGGGTGCTGCGCACCGGCATCTGCGGCACCGACCTGCACATCGAGCGCTGGGACGACTGGGCGGCATCCACGATCGCGGCGCCGCTCATTCCGGGCCACGAGTTCTACGGCGAGGTCGTCGAGGTCGGCGAGCTCGTGCACGACGTCATCGTGGGCGACCGCGTTTCGGGCGAGGGTCACATCGTGTGCGGCATGTGCCGCAATTGCCGCGCCGGGCGACGGCAGATGTGCATCCGCACCCAGGGCGTGGGCCTGCAGCGCGACGGCGCGTTCGCCGAATACGTCGTGATCCCGGGGGCCAACGTGTGGGTGCACACCTCGCCCATCGAGCCGAACGTCGGCGCGATCTTCGACCCGTTCGGCAACGCCGTGCACACCGCGCTCACGTTCTCGGTCGTCGGCGAAGACGTGCTCGTCACGGGCTGCGGCCCGATCGGGCTCATGTCGATCGCGGTCGCCCGGCACGTCGGCGCCCGCTTCATCGTCGCGACCGACGTCAGCCCCTCTCGCCTCGAGCTCGCATTGCAGATGGGCGCGGATGCCGCGGTCGACGTGACGCTCGAGAACCTCCACGACGTGCAGCACCGGCTCGGCATGCGCGAGGGCTTCGACGTGGGATTCGAGATGAGCGGCGCGCCATCGGCCCTGCCGCAGATGATCGAGAACATGAACCACGGCGGCCGCATCGCCCTGCTCGGCCTCGCCGCCGAGCCCTTCGCGATCGACTGGGGCAAGGTCGTCACCCACATGCTCACGATGAAGGGCATCTACGGGCGCGAGATGTTCGAGACTTGGAACTCGATGAGCGCGATGCTGCAGACGAGCGAGACGTTGCACGACCGCGTCGCCTCGATCATCTCGGACCGCTATCCGGCACGCGAGTGGCGCGCGGCGTTCGACGCAGCGGCATCCGGCGGTGTCGGCAAGGTGATCCTCGACTGGACGGAGCTGTGATGTACGGATCGGTGAAGGAACAGCTGCGAGCCGAGCTCGACGAGATCGAGGCCGCCGGGCTCACGAAGCGGGAGCGCGGCATCCACGGACCGCAGTCCTCCGAGATCGAGGTCGCGGGCCGCGAAGTGTTGAACTTCTGCGCCAACAACTACCTGGGCCTCGCGAACGACCCGCGCATCGTCGAGGCGGCCCGCCGCGGCCTCGACGAGTGGGGCTACGGGCTCGCCAGCGTGCGATTCATCTGCGGCACGCAAGAGCTGCACCTGCGGCTCGAAGAGCGGATGTCGGAGTTCCTCGGCGTCGACGCGACGATCCTCTTCTCCTCGTGCTTCGACGCGAACGGCGGGATCTTCGAGGTGCTCTTCGGGCCCGACGACGCGATCATCTCCGACGAGCTCAACCACGCGTCGATCATCGACGGCATCCGGCTCTCGAAGGCCGCGCGGTACCGCTACAAGAATCGCGACATGGCCGACCTCGAGGCGCAGCTCGCCGCGGCATCCGACGCCCGGCGCCGCGTGGTCGTGACCGACGGCGTCTTCTCGATGGACGGCTACCTCGCCCCGCTCGCCGAAATCTGCGACCTCGCGGAGCGCTACAACGCGCTCGTGTTCGTCGACGACTCGCACGCCGTCGGCTTCGTGGGGGAGCACGGCCGCGGCACCCCCGAGTTCTGCGGGGTCGAGGGCCGGGTCGACATCTACACGGGCACGTTCGGCAAGGCGCTCGGCGGGGCATCCGGCGGCTATGTCGCCGGTCGCCGCGAGATCGTCGATCTGCTCCGCCAGCGAGCGCGCCCGTATCTCTTCTCGAACACGCTCGCGCCTGCGATCGTCGCGGGCACGCTGCAGGCGCTCGACCTCGTCGAGCAATCGGGCGAGCTGCGGGCCACCCTGCGCCGCAACGCCGAGCTGTTCCGGTCGCTGATGACGGATGCCGGGTTCGACCTGCTGCCCGGCGAGCACCCGATCGTGCCGGTGATGTTCGGCGATGCCGTGCTCACGGGCCGAATGGCCGAGGCGTTGCAGGGGCGCGGGGTGTTCGTCACGGCGTTCAGCTTCCCGGTGGTGCCGCGCGGGCGGGCACGCATTCGCGTGCAGCTGTCGGCCGCGCATTCCGAGGAGGAGGTGCGGCGCTGCGTCGAGGCGTTCGTCGCCGCGCGCGACGAGGTGGCGGTCTCGGTGTGACGGCGGGTCGAGGCATCCGCTGGGCACCCGCTTGGCACCGGCGTGAACGGCGCGTTCGGGCGCTTGGCTGCTGACCGCGGCGTGAAAATGCAGGAGATTTCGTCGCATGCACCCGCTCGGCGGGGCATAGGCGCGTTTCTCCTGCACTTCTTCGGCGCGGACTCGTCAAACCGCCCATCCGGGCCCACTCGAATCGATTCGGCCTACAATCAGGCGTATGCAGACGGATGCCGCTCCGCGCCCCACCCTCGCCGACGTCGCGGCGAGGGCCGGGGTGTCGGCGTCGACGGCGTCGCTCGCCTTCAGCGGCTCAGGACCGGTGTCGGATGCCACGAAGGCGCGCGTGCTCGCCGCCGCCACCGAGCTCGGCTACGCCGGGCCCGACCCGCGAGCGCGCTCGCTCCGCCGTGGGCGCTCGGGCATCGTGGGCGTGGTACTCGAGGAGCGAGTTCGCGCCGCCTTCCTCGACCCCGTGAAAATCCAGACCCTCGATGGCATCAGCGAAGGCATCGCCCCGCTCGGGGCGGGCCTCCTGCTCCTCACTGACACCGGCGAGGCGGGCGGCCAGGCCGTGGGCATCGAGAGCGCCCCCGTGGATGCGGTCGTGCTCATCGGCTGCAGCCCACGGCTCGGGCACTCGGTCGAGGTGCTCCGCCGGCGCGGCATCCCGGCCGTGGCGATCGAAGGGCAGACGGGCGAGGACATCCCCGAGATCTCCATCGACAACCGCAATGCCACTCGCCGCGGTGCCGAGTACCTGCGTGAGCTCGGCCACTCGCAGGTCTCCCTCGTCACGCTGCCGCTCGACGCCGAGCGCACCCGCGGCCGGCTCACCGCCGAGCTCGAACGAGACAGCACCACCGCCGTCGCGACCGAGCGACTTGCGGGCGCTCGCGCCGTGTTCCCCGACGCCACCGGTCTCGCAGCCGCCGCGAGCTCGATCGAAGAGGGCCTCGAGGCGGGCCGTGCGCTGCTCTCCGATCCCGCGAACCGGCCGACGGCGATCATCGCGCAGAGCGACCTGCTCGCCGCCGGCGTGATCCAGGCGGCCGAGGAGCTCGGCATCGCCGTGCCGCGCGAGCTCAGTGTGCTCGGCTTCGACGGCATCCGCGTCGACGGCCTGCAGCACGACCTCACGACGCTCGTGCAACCGTCGGTTGCGAAGGGCCGTGCGGCCGGGGAGGCGCTCGTGCGGATGCTCGCGGGTGAGCAGGCGGTATCCGTCGCCTTCGTCAGCACCCTGCACATCGGCGACACGACCGCGCCGCCGCGCCACTGAACCCCTGACGGGGTCGTTGATCGACCGCACGGTCGTCCCTAGGCTGACGAGATGAGCGTCGACCTCGAAGCGACCTATCGTGACCTGCACGCGAACCCCGAGCTGTCGTTCCAGGAGCATCGCACCGCCGGCATCGTCGCCGACCAGCTCCGATCTTTCGGCTACGACGTCACCACCGGCATCGGCACGACCGGCGTGCTCGGCCTCCTCCGCAACGGCGACGGGCCGACCGTGCTGCTCCGCGCCGACATGGACGCCCTGCCCGTCGAAGAGGCGACCGGCCTGCCGTACGCGAGCACGGCGCGCGGCACCGATCACGAGGGCAACGATGTGGCCGTCATGCACGCGTGCGGCCACGACGTGCACGTCACGTGCCTGCTCGGGGCTGCCGAGCAGCTCGCCGGCGACCGCGCCGAGTGGACGGGCACCCTCGCCGTGGTGTTCCAGCCCGCCGAGGAGTGGGGCGGCGGCGCCGGCGTGATGGTCGACGACGGCTTGTACGATCGGATGCCGAAGCCCGACGTCGTGCTCGGCCAGCATGTCGGCCCGCTGCCGGCGGGGTTCGCGGCGGTGCGGGCCGGCGTCGCCTTCGCGAGCGCAGACTCGATGACGATCGTGCTGCACGGATCAGGCGGCCACGGCTCGCGCCCCGAGACCACGGTCGACCCCGTCGTGATGGCCGCCTCGACGATCATGCGGCTGCAGACCGTGGTGTCGCGGGAGATCGCGGCTGCCGACGGTGCCGTCGTCACGGTCGGCCAGGTGCACAGCGGCACCAAGAACAACATCATCCCGTCCGAAGCGCGGCTCGGCCTCACGGTGCGCACGTTCGATGACGCCGTGCGCGTGAGGGTGCTCGCCGCGATCGAGCGCATCGTGAAGGCGGAGGCTGCGGCATCCGGCGCCATCATCGAGCCCGAGGTGCACTACGACGACCACTACCCGCGCACGGTCAACGACGAGGCCGCGACGGCGCGCACGGCCGCGGCCCTGCGCAGGCTGCTCGGCGATGAGCGCGTGCTGGACCCTGGCGTCGTCTCGGGCAGCGAGGACGTGAGCGTGCTCGCCACCTCGGCGGGCGCACCACTCTGCTACTGGCTCCTCGGCGGGGCCGACCCGGAGCTCTTCGCCGACTTCCACATGACCGGGCGGTTGCCCGACAACCTGCCGTCGAACCACTCGCCGAAGTTCGCACCGGTGATCGAGCCGACGCTCACGGTCGGCGTCAGCACGCTCGTCACTGCTGCTCGGGAGTGGCTCGGGGTGCGCTGACTCCGCCGGGAGCTCGCCGCACACGGATGGTCGCGACGCCGATCAGGGCGAACGGCAGGATGACCGTCGCGGCGAGCGCCACCGTGAGCAGACTCGCCTCGACGGCCGTTGCGCCGTGCAGGTGTCCGAGGTGGAACACGAAATGGGGTGCCGAGAACGCGAGGTACGCGAGCAGCGCGATGACGACGAGTCGTGTTGTCGGCCAGATCGCTGCCGCGCCCAGCACGATGGCGAGCCCCAGCGTGGCGCCGCCGAAGTCGCGGAACAGATGCTCGCTGTACGGCGGCGTGAGGTTCACGGTCGGCACGTCGCGGTAGAAGCTCTCGGGGAACAACGACGTCCACACGCCGAGCATGAGTTCGATGAGGGCGAGCACGGCGAGCCCGATGCGCAGCGTGAGCGTCATACGCTCGCCCCGTATCTCGCGGCGAGGAAGTCGGCGAACGTCGTCGTGCCGAACGCCGGCCCGGGAACGAGGTTGTGGCCGGCGGCCACCGCGGCGAAGGTGCGGCCCGGCACTGACACCGGCACGATCCTGCGGTGCACGGATGCCGCCGCCGCCCATTGCCGTGCGAGCTCGCGTGCGGGCAGCTGCTCGGGCCCGCCGACGTCGGGAGCGCGGCCCGCGGGCTCGCCGCCGGCCAGCTCGGCGAGCCGTGTCGCGACATCGCCGACCGCGATCGGCTGGAACGAGATCTTCGGGGCGAACACGACGGGCAGGAACCGCTGCGCCGCGAAGAGCCCGGCGACGAGTTCGTGGAACTGCGTCGCCCGGAGGATGGTGTGCGGCAGGCCGGACGACTCGAGCAGGTGCTCGGCCTCGAGCTTCTGCCGGTAGTAGCCGAGCGGGATCCGGTCGACGCCCACGATGGAGAGGTAGACGACGTGGCCGACGCCGGCCGCATGCGACGCATCGAGGAGGGTTCGCATCAGCGCGCCGTCGCCGAAGCTGTTCCGCGTCGCGAGGTGCACGACCGTGCCCGCGCCGGTGACCGCTTCGCGGATTCCGTCGCCCGAGCGCAGATCGCCCACTACGCGGCCAGGGCCCTCGTGGCGGCTGAGCACGCGAACGTCGTGGCCGGCGGATCGGAGGAGTTCGACCGTGGGCCTGCCGGGCCGGCCGGTGCCGCCCGTGACGAGGATGGAGGTCATTTTTGCCTTTCGTTCACAAGTTCACGAGTTCACGAGTTCACAAGCTCACCAAGCTCACCCAAGCACGCCCGTGACCATCCACGCCGACCCGCGAGCGCGGAGCGAGAGGGTGACGGCGCGGGCAGCGAGGTAGCCGATCGCGAACACGGCCATGAGCCACGCGGGCCCGGCAGCCCCCGGTGGCGCCACCGTCACGACCGCGACGGCAAGCGGAACGAACACCGCGAGGTTCACGAGGCCGGTCCAGGCGAGGTAGCGCACGTCGCCGGCTCCGATGAGCACGCCGTCGAGCACGAACACGAGCCCGCCGAGCGGCGCCGAGATGCCGAGCACCACGAGGGCGGGCGGCAGGAGCGCCGCGACCTCGCCCGAGCTCGTGAACACCGCCGGGATCACCCACGCGGTCGCGACCACGAGGGCGCCGAGCACGGCACCGCTCGCGACACCCCACTGCAGGCATCGGCGCAGCACCGCCCGCACGGCGTCGACGTCGCCAGAGCCGAGCCCGTGCCCGATGAGCGCTTGGGCGGCGATCGCGAGGGCGTCGAGCGCGAACCCGAGCGTGAAGTAGATCGTGATCGCGACCTGGAACGCCGCGAGCTCCTCTGAGCCGAGCGAAGTCGCCGCCCACGTGGCGAGCAGGAGCGCGGCCCTCAGGCTCAGGGTGCGCAGGAACAGCCAGCCGCCCGACGCCACCCCTCGCAGCACTCCCGCGTGGTGCGGCCACGGATTCGCGCCGACCCTCGCGGCATGCCGGCCGACGACCACGAGGTATACCGCGACCATGCCCCACTGCGCGATGACCGTGCCCACCGCCGAGCCCGCGATGCCCCAGCCGGCGACGTAGATGAAGACGTAGTTCAACGCGATGTTCGCCGCGAAGCCGATGCCCGCGACGAAGAGCGGCGTGCGCGTGTCTTGGAGCCCGCGCAGCAGGCCCGTCGCCGCGAAGACGATGAGCATCGCCGGCAGCCCCGCCATCGAGATCGCCAGATAGACGGATGCCTCGGCCGTCACCTCCGCCGAAGCACCGAACGCGCCCGCCAGCACCGGCGCCGCCCACCACCCGGCGAGGGCGAGCACCGCACCGATGCCGAGCGCGAGCCACAACCCGTCGATGCCGGATGCCACGGCGCCGCGCGCATCGCCCGCGCCGAGCCGCCGCGCGACCGCGGGGGTCGTCGCGTAGGCGAGGAACACCATGAGGCCGATGATCGTCTGCAGCACGGCGCTCGCGAGCCCGAGGCCCGCGAGCGGTGTTGCGCCGAGGTGGCCGACCATCGCCGTGTCGGCGAGCAGGAACAACGGCTCGGCGATGAGCGCCCCGAGCGCGGGCACGGCGAGGCGCAGGATGTCGCGGTCGACGCCGCGGGACGTGGTGGTGCTGATGTTTTCGAGCCTACGCGGCGGGGCCGACACGGCCGGCTCGCGGCATCCGCTCGCTCGATCTCGGAGCACTTCGTCACGTCGAGGCATGGCGAAGTGCAGGGAGGTCTAGAGTACCGAGGTGACCACACGTTCGACGGTGGACGCGGCGCGGCGCGGGTCTGCCCGCCGCGGCCTTCGACTGCACCCCGCACAGACCGTGGTACTCGGCTTCGCGGCGGCGGTCCTCGCGGGCACCGGCCTGCTCTCGCTGCCCTTCGCGACCACGACCGGCACACCCGCTTCCTTCGTCGATGCGCTCTTCACGTCGACCTCGGCGGTCTGCGTGACGGGTCTGGTGGTCGTCGACACCCCGACGTACTGGAGCTCGTTCGGGCAGGTCGTGATCCTGCTGCTCATCCAGCTCGGCGGCCTCGGCATCATGATCTTCGCGTCCCTCATCGGCCTCGTGCTGGCGCGCAAGCTCTCGGTTCGGTCGCGGCTCAACACGGCGGCCGAGGCGAAGTCCGTCGGCTACGACGACGTGCGCGGGCTCGTGCGGGGCATCGTGCTCATCACCCTCCTGGTCGAGGCCGCCACGTTCCTCCTCCTGTTCCTGCGCTTCCTGTTCGGATACGGCTACGGCGTGGGCGAGGCCGCGTGGCACGCGGTGTTCCATTCCGTGTCGTCGTTCAACAACGCCGGCTTCGCGCTCTACAGCGACAACCTCATCGGGTTCGTGAGCGATCCCTTCATCTGCCTGCCCATCGCTGCGGCCGTGATCCTCGGCGGCCTCGGCTTCCCGGTCATCATGCAGTTGCGCAAGGAGTTCCGCCATCCGCTGCACTGGTCGATGAACACGAAGATCGTGCTGTGGGCCACGCTCGTGCTGCTCGTCCTCGGCACCGTCTACATCACCCTGCTCGAGTGGGACAACCCCAAGACGCTCGGAGGCCTCGACCCGGGCGCGCGGGTGCTCGCAGGCTTCTTCCAGTCGGTGCAGGCGCGCACCGCCGGGTTCAACTCGATCGACACCGCCGCGATGCATAACGAGTCGTGGCTCGGCACCGACGTGCTCATGCTCATCGGCGCCGGCCCTGCGGGCACGGCGGGCGGCATCAAGGTCACGACGTTCGCCGTGCTCTTCTTCATCATCATGACGGAGCTGCGCGGCGAGGCCGCCGTGAACATCTTCGGCAAGCGGCTCTCCCGCGCGGTGCACCGCCAGGCGATCACCGTCGCCCTCATCGCGGTCGCCGCGGTGATGGCAGGCACACTCGCCCTGATGCTCATCACGGGCCTCGACCTCGACCGCGTCATGTTCGAGGCGGTGTCCGCGTTCGGCACGGTGGGGCTCTCCACGGGCATCACGTTCGAGCTTCCGGATGCCGCGAAGCTCGTGCTCGTCGTGCTCATGTTCCTCGGCCGACTCGGGCCGCTGACCCTCGGTTCGGCCATCGCGCTCCGCGACCGCCGCATCCTCTACGAGTACCCCAAGGAAAGGCCCGCCATTGGCTAGATTCTCGATCTTCGGCGGCGACACCACTCGCCGCATCGCCGAGGCCGACTCCGTCGCCGTCATCGGCCTCGGCCGCTTCGGCCGGTCGCTTGCGCTCGAGTTGATGGCTGCCGGCACGGACGTGCTCGGCATCGACATGGACGAAGAGCTCGTGCAGGCTTTGAACACCCAGCTCACCCAGGTCGTGCGCGCGGACGCCACGAAGGAGGAGGCCCTCCGTCAGCTCGCAGTCGATGAGTTCGACCGCGTCGTCGTGGCGATCGGCAACGACATCCAGGCCTCGATCCTGACGTGCTCCGTGCTGCTCGGCATGGGCGTGCCCATCATCTGGGCGAAGGCGGTCGACGACCGGCACGGCCTCATCCTCGAGCAGCTCGGCGTGCACCACGTGATCTACCCCGAGAAGGACATGGGCAAGCGCGTCGCGCATCTTGTGCGCGGTGCGGCGCTCGACTACATCGAGGTCGAGCAGGGCTACGCGATCGTCAAGGCGTCGCCGCCTGCCCGGCTCTGCGGCGTGCCGCTCGGCCAGAGCGGCCTCCGAAAGGAGTTCGGTGTCACCGTCGCCGCATTCAAGAAGCCGGGCGCCGATTGGCACAACGCCGACGCAGACACCGTGCTCGGGCCCGACGACAGGATCCTCATCGTGGGTCCGACCCGCATGGCCGAGGGCTTCGCGCAGCTGCGGTGAGCGGGTACCGGATGCCGCGGGCATGCCGCCACGCTGCGAGTGCGCCGTGAGACGCGCGGCCGAAGCATCCGCTCGCAGGGCACCGAGACGTAGGCTGGCGGAATGACTGACGTCACGCTCTCCTCAGGAATCGCGCACGACGAGCTCGACGAGGGGGTCCGCCCCCAAGACGACCTCTTCCGGCACGTCAACGGCAAGTGGATCGAACGCACCGCCATCCCCGCAGACAAGGCGCGCTACGGCTCCTTCCTCGTGTTGCACGAAGAGGCAGAGCACGCGGTGCGCGAGATCATCGAAGAGGCACAGGACGCTGAGCCCGGCACCGAGGCGCGCAAGGTCGGAGACCTCTACGCGAGCTTCATGAACGACCAGCGAGCCGACCTCCTCGGCGCCACGCCCATCGCCGGACAGCTCGTCGAGGTGTCGCTCATCGCCTCGATCGACACGTTCCTCGAGACGCTCGGCCGACTCGAACGCCAAGGCGTCTCGGGCTTCGCGCAGCTCTATGTCGACAACGACCCGGGCGACCCCGAGCGCTACCTCGTGTTCGTCGAGCAGGGCGGCATCGGCCTGCCCGACGAGAGCTACTTCCGCGAGGAGCGCTTCGCCGAGATCCGCACCGCCTACGGTGCCCACCTCGAGCGGATGTTCGGGCTCGCCCGGCTCGAGGATCCCGCGGACCGCGCGGTCCGCGTCTTCGACCTCGAGACGGAGATCGCGAAGGCGCACTGGGACAACGTGGCGTCGCGCGACAGCGAGAAGACGTACAACCTGTACCAGTGGGCGGATGCCGCAGCGGCGGCATCCGGAACCACCGAAGCCGATGGCGGCATCGACCTGGCCACGTGGCGCGACGCGATGGGCGTGCCCGCGGGAGCGTTCGACGAGCTCGTGCTGCGCCAGCCCTCGTTCGTGGAGGGCCTCAGCGCGCTCCTCACCGATGACCGCCTGCCGGCTTGGCGCGACTGGCTGACCTGGCAGGTGATCCGGTCGAGCGCCGCCTACCTCTCCAACGACTTCGTCGAGGCGAACTTCGATTTCTACGGGCGCACCCTCACCGGCACGCCGCAGATGCGCGAGCGGTGGAAGCGCGGTGTCTCGCTCGTCGAGGGCGCCATGGGCGAGGCCGTCGGCCGCATCTACGTGGAGCGGCACTTCCCGCCGGCGGCGAAGGCCGAGATGGACGAGCTCGTCGCGAACCTCGTCGAGGCCTACCGGCAGTCGATCTCGGGGCTCGATTGGATGGGTCCGAAGACCCGCGCGAAGGCGCTCGACAAGCTCGACAAGTTCACGCCGAAGATCGGGTTCCCCGTGAAATGGCGTGACTATTCGGCGCTCGAGATCGGCGACGACCTCGTGGGCAACGTGCGCGCGACCGCCGAATTCGAGTTCAACCGCGAGCTCGGCAAGATCGGCAAGCCCATCGATCGCGACGAGTGGTTCATGACCCCGCAGACGATCAACGCGTACTACAACCCGGGCTTCAACGAGATCGTCTTCCCGGCGGCGATCCTGCAGTACCCGTTCTTCACGCCCGAGCGGGATGCCGCGGCGAACTACGGCGCGATCGGCGCGGTGATCGGGCACGAGATCGGGCACGGCTTCGACGACCAGGGGTCGAAGTACGACGGTGACGGCCGGCTCACCGACTGGTGGACCGCGGCCGACCGCGAGGCGTTCGAGGAGCGCACGAAGGCACTCATCGAGCAATTCAACGCGCTCGCGCCGGCCCAGGTGCCCGACCACCACGTCAACGGCGCCCTCACCATCGGCGAGAACATCGGCGACCTCGGCGGACTCGCGATCGCATGGAAGGCCTACGTCATCTCGCTCGAGGGCAGCGAGCCGCCCGTCATCGACGGCCTCACGGGTTCGCAGCGGTTCTTCCTCTCTTGGGCACAGGCCTGGCAGATGAAAGGCCGTGACGAGGAGGTCGTGCGCCTGCTCGCGATCGATCCGCACTCGCCGAACGAGTTCCGCTGCAACCAGATCGTCAGGAACATCGACGAGTTCTATGCTGGCTTCGGAGTGACCTCTCATGACGCCCTCTGGCTGGATCCAGCCGAGCGGGTGACGATCTGGTAGTCGACTTCTCGCAACCGCCAAATTCACCAAGTTCGAGCGCGCCGCAGACCGCGGTGGGGGAGCGCCGACCGTCCGAGGAAGATCGTGCAAGCACCGTGGTGACGTCGTCGCAGGGTTCCGAGCGACGAGCGAGGCACGCCAGCATCCGGCGCGGACGGCATCGCACCGAGGAGCCCAACGAGAACTTCTCCCGCGGCTTCCACTCCCTCGGCGAGCTCGCGCTCGCGGGCGTGCAGGTCTCGGCACGCGCCACCGATCTCGCGACCGGCAAGGTGCTGTTCTCGGTCGACGACCACGTGGTGATGCCGACGGCATCGATCGGCAAGGTGCTGCTCCTCGTCGAGGTGGCCTCCCGCCTCGCGGGCACGAGCGCCGAGGCGTTCACGGTGCTCGACCGTGCCCCGCGCGACTCCGTGGGCGACTCGGGCATCTGGCAGCACATGCAGTCGCCGTCGCTGCCGCTCGCCGATCTCGCCTCGCTCATCGGCGCCACGAGTGACAACCTCGCCACGAACGTGCTCATCCGCCACGTGGGCCTCGAAGCGGTGCGCGCCCGCACCGAGACCCTCGGCCTCACCCGCACCGCGCTCCTCGACCTCGTGCGCGACCATCGCGGCCCCGATGACGCCCCGCAGCTCTCGATCGGCTCGGCCAAAGAGCTCACGTGGCTCTTCGCCTCGCTCGCGCGCGGCGAGATCGTGAGCCCCGAGGTCTCGCAGCGGGTCGTCGGATGGCTCTCACTCAACTCCGACCTGTCGATGGTCGCGAGCGCGTTCGGCCTCGACCCGCTCGCGCACCGCATGCCCGACCACAACGTGCTGCTCATGAACAAGACCGGCACCGACGGCGGCGTGCGCAGCGAGGTCGGGGTGCTCCGCGGCCCGCGGGCGAGCGTGTCCTACGCCGTGTCGATGTACTTCGCCGACACGATGCTCTCGTCGCGCCTCGCGGTGCTCGACGGCATGCACCAGGTCGGCCTCGACCTGCTCGAGTACGTGCACTGACACTGCCGATCCGGCGCACGTTGGCCGGCTCGGCGCACGGTGTTCGTTGCGCCCCGGCGATGTACCTGCGCCGAATCGCGGGGACCGGCTCGAGCGGCTCAGGGGCGGGTGTCGGCGGTGAGCTGCGCGATGCCGTCGATCACCGCGAGCAGCGTCTCGCGCGCCGCGAGCACCCGGAAGTGCCCGGCCACCGGCACTCGCACGTTCGTGGCGCCGTCGAGCACGCTGCCGTCGGGCACGTGCGGGTCGTACGTGCCGAACACCGAGACGATGCGGGCGTTGACGGATGCCGCGCTCCCGAGCATCACGATCGTCTCGTCGCTCGGCAGCAGTGCCCTGATGCTCGGGTCGAGGAACAGCCGCGCCCGCCGCGCTCCGCCGAACGGGGTGCACACGCCGACGACCCCGCGGATGCCGAGCGCGCCGGCACGGTCGCCGCTGTCGTCGCCGCCGACCAGCAGATACTTGCCGATGAGCCCGCCCTTGCTGTGCCCCACGATCACGCGGCCCGCCGGGGGCACCGGCACTCGGGCGAGGGCACGCTCGAGACGCGTCGCTGTCTCGGCGACCCCCAGCCGGTTCGGGCCGAGTCCGTGCACGACGAGCACGCGATGGCCCGCGGCGTTCAGCGCATCGCCCAGCGGCCGCAGGAACGACCAGTGCTCGTACACGCCGGGCAGCAGCACGACCTCGGGCTTCGCCGGGTCGCCGGTGCGCCAGTGCACCGGCGGCCGGCGTGCGCCGGCGAAGGCGAGCTGCCGGCCGGCGGCGTAGGCGTAGTCGCGGGCCCACCATCCGAGGGCACTGAGCCGATTCATCCGCTCGGCCTCGAGCGGCTCCCGGGGCTGTGTCACCACACGGCCGACCGATTCGCCGCGTGCGTGTCGGACCACCATCTCGCCGACCTCGCGCCCGCCGACGATCATCGTGTCGTGGCCACGGCCGGGGACCTCGACGAAGCGGCCCTTCGGCGTGAGCGCCGCCATCTCCTCGGCCCAGTAGCGCGGCACGAGGCGGTCGTGCTCGCCGCGGATGACGAGCGTGTCGGCCTCGATCAGCGGCAGTGCCCGTTCGAGGCGGTGCTCGAGCATCGGCCGCAGGTTCGCGACGAACCACCGCGGCCCCGCCTGCGTGTACGCGGCGAACCCTTCCACGAGCGCCTTGGGGTTCAAGACCGCGATGTCCTGCAGGAACCGCAGGATCTGCTTCGCGAGCGTCCGCTCGCGGGGGTTCACGCTGGCCCCGATGAGCACGAGCCGGTCGACGAGCTCCGGATGCCGCGCCGCGGTCTCGGCGGCGACCTGCGCGCCCGTGGAATGCCCGACGAGCACCGGCCGCTCGATGCCCTCCGCCACGAGCAGCTCGGCGAGCAGCTCACCCGACTCGGACATGCTCAGCGGTTCAACCGGCTCAGGAGCGTCGCCGAATCCGGGCAGGTCGAGGGCGTACACGGTACCCGTCGGCTCGAGCACCTCGGCGACGCCGTCCCAGTACTCGTGCGCCATGCCGAGGCCGTGCACGAGCACGTAGTCGGGCCCGTCGGCGATGCCCGACTGCCGGATGACGACCACGTATTCGCCGCTGCGGAATTCACGGGCGCTCGCCATGACGGCAGTCTAGGCGGGCGACTCCTGCAACCAGGCCTCGAGACCGATGGCGTCGATCGGCAACGCCGCGGTGAGCACCTCATGCCCTGTCGCCGTCACGAGCAGGTCGTCTTCGATGCGGATGCCGATGCCGCGCAACTCGGGCGGCACCGTGAGGTCGTTCGGTTGGAAGTAGAGGCCCGGTTCCACGGTGAGGACCGCTCCGGGGCGTAGCGGCTCAGCGAGGTACCGCTCATCGCCGATCTTCGCACAATCGTGCACGTCGAGTCCGAGGTGGTGCCCGGTGCCACTCGGGAGATACCGACGGTGCTGTTGCCCGGTCGGTGACATGGCCTCGTCGACGGAGACCTGGAGGATGCCGAGCTCGCGCAGCGCGGTCGCGATCGACTCGTAGGCGGTGCTCCGCATGTCGAGGAACGACTTGCCGGGGCCGACCTCGGCCATCGCCGCGCGGTGCGCGCGCTCGACCAGATCGTGCACCTCCCGCTGCACGGGTGTGAAGGTGCCGTCGACGGGCAGCGAGCGGGTCACGTCAGCGGTGTAGAGAGAACGGGCTTCGACGCCGGCGTCGATGAGCACGACGTGCCCTGCGAGCACAGGGCCGTCGCACCGCGTCCAGTGCAGGGTGGGAGCATGCGGGCCGCTGCCGACGACGGTGGAGTAACCGACACCGTTGCCGAACGTCCTCGCGTGGCGCTCGAACGTGGCCTGCAACCAGCGCTCCCCGCCGAAGTCCATGGCTGCCGGGAACTCGGCGGCGACGGCACGGAATCCGGCCACCGTGGCATCCACCGCCGAACGCAGCTGCGCGATCTCCCAGTCGTCCTTCTCGAGCTTCGCAGCCGAGAGTGCCACGAGAAGGTCCGCCGACGGGGCGACCCGACCCATGAGTCGAGGCTCGGATGCGCCCGCCCCGAGTGTGTCGGCGTCGAGCGCGTCACCGAGCGCGTCGAGCGACCTGACGTCGACCTCGAGGGCGGTCGTCCACTCCACGAGGCCCGCGGCCGGGCCGATCCACAGCTCGCCGCGCAGCGGGTCGGCGTAGAAGGCCTCATCGCCCGGCGCGACGGGCTCCGGGATGAACAGCGTGGCATCGTGTCCGCCGCCAGCCGGCGTCATGATGAGCACCGCGCCTTCGGCCTGGCATGACGTCAACCAGACGAAGTCGCTGTCCGGGCGGAAGCCGTACTCCGTGTCATTCGAGCGCACGTGGGCGCGGCCGGCGGGCACGACGATCGTGCGCCCCGGGAACTGCTCCCCGATCGTCGCGCGGTGCCGACTCGCAGCGGGGCCGGCGCCGGCGACGACGTCAGCGCGTCGATCGACGGGCCCCCAACCGGAGGCCAGGTAGCGCCGGAACTCCTCGGTCGCGGGGAGCGGCTGGGTGCGAGGGTCGCGGAAGACGAAAGGCTCTGGACGCATAGTGCCCAGTAAGCCACCAGCCGGGAAAGGTCGTCAAGTCATCAGGAGGGCCCTCGACGAAACATCCGGGCAGGAAGCGACATCCGGTGCAGTTTGTCTCAGAACCAGACCACCAGGCGCCTCGAATCGAGACGGAACGCGACGCGGTTGACACTCGTTTCGCCGCCTCCACACAATGTCGTCATGACCGGATCGGACCATCAGACCACCCCAGCCACTCTCGACGTCGACCTCGACCGGCGGGTGTTCGACATGGTCTCGTCCACCTCGAGCATCGTCGACCACGATGCCCCGACGCGCTTCGTCTACCACGAGGCCGACGGCGTGCTGTGGGGGGAGTACGTGGGGGACACGGTTGCGGTCGGCCGCTTCTGCGGCGTGCGGAACCAGGCCCGCATCGAGATCTCCTTCGTGCACCGTGGCCATGACGCCGGGACGACCACCGGGAACGCCTCGTCGGTCATCTCGCGGAACGAGGACGGCACCCTCCTGCTCACCGAGGAGTTCCGCACGCCCGACGGCGTGCTCCACACGAGCGTCTGCCGCGAGGTCGTGGGGGCGCAGCCCGCCTGATCTGCTCGGCGCTCAGCGCCGGCGTCGATCGGGCACGCGCTGGGCACGATCGTCGCTCGTGCGCACGAACCGCGTCATCCCGAAGCGCTCACCGGAGTCCTCGACCGAGGTGCGTTCCGACCGGATCATCCGGAGCGAGACCTGGGCGCGCTCCTCGTCCATGAGGAACACGGTCGTCGTCGCCTTGATCGACGGCCATTGCGCGAGCCTGGTGGCGACGAGCTCATGGATCGCCGCCACGTCGGGAGCGCGCACGAGCAGCATGGCGTCGTGTTCTCCCGTGGTCACCGCGAAGTACTCGAGCTCGGGCACCGACGAGAGTCGCGCGCGGAAGTCGGCCCATTGGCTCTGGCGGAGCGTGACGAACACCATTGCGGCCACGCCGATGCCGACGGCCGCCGGATCGACCTCGGCATGAACGCCCCGGATGACGCCCGCACGCACGAGGGCTTCATAGCGCGTGTAGGCGTTGGACCGGGAGATGCCGAGGTGCTCTGCGAGGGCTGCGACGGACGTGCGGCCGTCTTCGCGCAAGAGCTCCAGCATCCGGATGTGCGTGTCATCGAGTTGCATCAAGGACTCCATCTGTCCAGTCGCAGCAATGGGGAGGGACTTCGATTGAGAGAATATGCCATTCGGGTGGCAGAATCGAGACAATTCTTCTTCGTTACCGCATCGATGATTGACGAATGATCTCCGGGCGCACTATTTTCGCACTCATCCTCCATTCAGATAAGGAGCACCACCTTGTCACGATCGTTCCGCCGCACAGCCCGGCGCAGCGCGGCAGCACTCGGCTTGGCCCTCGCCGCCTCGCTCGCGTTCAGCGCCTGCTCGCCCGCAGCCTCCCCTGACTCCGCCCCCGGCGAGTCGCTCGTCGTCGATGCCTCGTTCGACCTGAAGACCGCCGACCCCAATCGCGAGTATGAGACGACCGGCTCGATCGTCGCGAAGGCCCTCTATGAGACGCTCCTCACCTTCGACGGCGACGACGTCACGACGCCCGTCGACGGGCTCGCGAGCTATGAGATGAACGCCGACAACACCGTGCTGACGCTCACCATGAACGAGGGCCACACGTTCTCAGACGGTTCGGAGGTGACGGTCGACGACGCGGTGTTCTCGCTGCAGCGCGTGCAGGGCGTCAAGGGCAATCCGTCGTTCCTGCTCGACGGCGTGACGATCGAAAAGACGTCGGACACCACGCTCACGCTGACCTCCGCGACGCCGAACCCGGCGCTGCCCTTCATTCTCCCGAACCCGGCGCTCGGCGTGGTCAACCAGGAGGTCGTCGAGGAGAACGGCGGCACCACCACGGCCGACGACGCGGCCGAGGAGTTCCTCAACACCGAGTCGGCGGGCTCCGGTCCCTACATCCTCGAGTCCTTCGACGCTGCATCCCAAGTGGTGTTCACGGCGAACCCCGAGTACACCGGCACGAAGCCCGCGTACGAGCGCGTGGTGCTCCGCAACGTGCAGGGCCCGACGCAGAAGCTCAACGTCGAGGCCGGCGACTCGCAGGTGGCGCTCGACCTCAATCCCGACCAGGTCTCCGAGCTCGACTCCTCCAAGGTCTCGATCATCGCGAACCCCTCGCGGTACATGATCTTCCTGTTCCTGAACCAAGACCCCGCGGTCAGCCAGATCACGAGCAACCCGAAGTTCCTCGAGGCGTTCAAGCTCGGCATCGACTACGACAAGATCGTCGATCTCGCCGGCGAGGGCTCGATTCGTCCGGGCGGCTTCATCCCGTCGATCTTCAACGGCGCCCTCGACGCGGCCGACGGCAACCAGTTCGACGCCGACGCGGCAGAGGCCGCGCTCGCCGAGTCCGGGTACGCCGGCGAGGAGGTCACGCTGAACTTCCCCAACGACATCACCGTGCAGGGGCTCTCGCTCCAGAGCGTCGCGGAGTCGATCCAGGCGCAACTGAAAGACGTGGGCATCACCATCACGCTCGCCCCCGCACCGGTCGCCACCGAACTCGACGCCTACCGCGACGGCAAGGAGACGGTCGGGCTCTGGTACTGGGGCCCCGACTTCCCCGACCCGTCGAACTACCTGGCCTTCACCCCCGGCGAGCTCGTGGGCCTGCGGGCCGGCTGGGCTGCAGGCGCCGACCCCGCGGTGACTGATCTGGCGGCCGCTGCCGTGGCCGCGACCGACGCCGACGCCCGTGCTGGCGCCTACGAGGAGCTGCAGAAGGCGCAGAACGCGAGCGGACCGTTCATCCCGCTGCTGCAGCCGGCGCAGAACGTGGTGACCGCGACGAGCATCACCTCGGTGCCCCTCAACCCCACCTGGACTGTCGATCTTGCCGGTATCGAGTAACACGGCACCAGAGAAGCAGGGCGCGCGAGCGGGCATCCACCCGCTCGCGCGCTATCTCGGCGTCCGGGCAGCCCTGACGATCCTCCTGCTATTCGGGGTGACGCTCGTCACCTTCACCCTCACGAACCTCGTGCCGGCCGACCCGGTGCAGGCGGCGCTCGGCGAACAGGCCGCCGCGAACCCCGAGATCGTGGCGCAGTTCCGGGAGAACGCCGGTCTCGACCAGCCGCTCCCCGTGCAATACGTGACCTACCTCGGCAACGTGCTCCAGGGCGACTTGGGGGTGTCGCAGCAGACGCGGGCACCGGTCTCGAATGACCTCGGCAAGGCGTTCCCGGCGACGGCGGAGCTCGCGCTCACCGCGATCCTGATCTCCATCGTCCTCGGGGTCGGGCTGGGAATGTGGGCGGCGCTGCGGCGACGCACGATCACCGATCAGGTCATCCGGGTCGTGAGTCTCGTGGGCATCTCGGTGCCGTCGTTCTGGCTGGCACTCGTCGTCTACTTCGTGTTCTTCTCGCAGCTGCGCTGGTTCCCGGGCTCCGGTCGCCTCTCGCCCGCGGCGATCCCGCCGCCGAAGGTGACCGGCATGTACACCGTCGACTCCCTGCTCGCCGGCCAGTGGGTCACGTTCGCCGACGCGGTCGCGCACCTGATCCTGCCGGCGGCCGTGCTCGCGCTCTACACGATCGGCCTCCTGACGCGCTTCGCAAGGTCGGCCATCCTCGAGGTGCTCGATCTCGACTACGTGCGTGCCGCCCGCGCCAAGGGCCTGCCCGGCCGGGTGGTCGTCAGCCGGTACGTGCTGCGCGGCGCCCTCGTGCCGATCATCACGGTGCTCGGCGTCGCGTTCGGCTCGCTGCTCTCTGGCACGGTGCTCGTCGAGAAGGTCTACTCCTGGCACGGGCTGGGCGAGTACGCTTACTCGGCCGCCACCAAGCTCGACCTGCCGGCCATCATGGGGGTGGGCCTCGTCGTCGGATGTGTCTACATCGGCTTGAACTTCCTGGTCGACGTGCTCTACGGCTTCATCGACCCGAGGGTGAGGGTGGCATGACCGAGCGTGGCACGACCGACGTCCTCGCCGTGCAGACGCGGCGGAAGGGCCGCTTGCGCATCTCGAAGCAGCTCCGCACGCCGCTCGCCATCACCGGCGGGGCGATCGTGGTGTTCTGGCTGCTCGTCGCGGTGTTCGCGCCGTGGCTCAGCCCGTACGATCCGCTCGCCCAATATTTCCAGCGGCTGCAGGCGCCAAGCGCCGAGCACTGGTTCGGCACCGACCAGGTCGGTCGCGACGTGCTCTCGCGCGTCATCAGCGGTGCCCAGGTGTCGATCCCGCTCGCCGTCATGCTCGTGGTCTTCGCGATGCTCATCGGCTCCCTACTGGGTGCGATCGCCGGCTACTTCGGCAAGGCGATCGACGAGACGATCATGCGCATCGCCGACCTCGTGTTCGCCTTCCCCACGATCATCCTCGCGATGGTGATCGCGGCCGCCCTCGGCCCGAGCCTCACCAACGCCGTCATCGCGATGCTCATCGTGTCGTGGCCGGCGTACGCCCGCGTGACCCGGTCGCTCGTGCTCGGTGCGCGCAACGCCGAGTACGTGATCGCGGGCCGCCTGCTCGGCAACGGCCCGTTCACCTCGCTCGGCAAGGACATCCTGCCGAACGTGCTCTCGCCCGTTGTCGTGCTCGCGACGCTCGACGTCGGAACGGCGATCCTCCTGCTCTCCGGGCTGTCGTTCCTCGGCCTCGGCGCGGTGCCGCCCACGCCCGACTGGGGTTCGATGGTCGCCGACGGCGTGCAGAACTTCTCGTCGTGGTGGATCGCGGTGTTCCCCGGCCTCGCCATCCTCACGGTGGTGCTCGCCTTCAACTTCCTGGGCGACGCGCTCCGCGACGCCCTCGATCCGCGGTCGCAAGAGGCCGTGCAGGGGAGGGCGCTGTGAGCGAGAGCACGGTGAACACCACGAACCGAGCCGGTATGACCGAACGGGATGCCGCGCAGGGCGGCGTCGTCATCTCGGGCCTCACGCTGGGCTTCGGCCGCGGCGAGGCGCGCAAGGAGATCCTGCGGGGCATCGACCTCGACGTGCCCGCCGGGCGGATCACGGGTCTCGCGGGCGAGTCGGGCTCGGGCAAGACCATGACGGGCCTGGCGGTGTGCGGACTGCTCCCGGCCGGCGCCGACCTCGGCGGCAGCATCCGCTTCGAGGGCACCGAGCTCATCGGCCTCAAGCAGCGCAGCATGAACCGCTTCCGCGGCGCGAAGATCGCCATGATCTTCCAGGACCCCACGGCGAGCCTGCACCCGATGCTCACGATCGAGGCGCAGCTCGTCGACCACTACCGCCATCACACCGGTGCGTCGAAGCGCGCCGCGCGCGAACGCGCGCTCGAGATGCTCGGTCTCGTCGCCGTGCCGCACCCCGAGGCGGCGCTGCGGAAGTACCCGCACCAGTTCTCGGGTGGCCAGTTGCAGCGCATCGCGATCGCGTCGGCACTCATGTGCGAGCCGTCGGTGCTGATCGCCGACGAACCGACCACGGCGCTCGACGTCACCGTGCAGGCGGGCATCCTCCGGCTCCTGCGCAAGCTGTGCGATGAGCTCGGCATCGCGATCGTCCTCGTGACGCACGACCTCGGGGTGATGTCGGCGCTCGCCGACACGATCGCGGTGATGCGCATGGGCGAGATCGTCGAGCACGGTGATCGGCACCAGGTGATCACCGCCCCGAGGCATCCGTACACGAAGGCACTCATCGACGCGCTGCCCGAGTCGGGGGCGCGCTCGGGCGACGGGGGCCCGGGCGACGCGGGCGACCCGGGTGAACGCAGCGACCGCACGTCCGGAAGCGAGACCGCATCATGACCCTCTTGAAGCTCGACGACCTCGAGGTTTCGTACAAGCTGCCCGGTCGCGGCTCGCTCAAGGCGGTCGACGGCGTGAGCTTCGACCTCGAGCCACGCCAGGTGCTCGGGCTCGTCGGCGAGTCCGGATGCGGCAAGTCGACCCTCGCCCGGGCGGTGTGCGGCCTCGAGCCGGCATCGGGTGGCTCGATCTCGTTCAACGGCCGGCCGGTCGGCAAGCTCGGCCTGCGCAGGCGCGACCCCGCGTTGATGCGGATCCAGATGGTGTTCCAGAATCCGTACGCGTCGCTCAACCCGCGGCGCACCATCGGCAGCCAGATCGAAGACGGCCTGCGGGTGAATCCCGACCGCGACGCCTGGAACGTGCCCGACCTGCTCGAGCACGTCGAACTCGACCCGGCCAGCCGCTCGAGGTTCCCGCACCAGTTCTCAGGCGGTCAGCGCCAGCGGGTCGCCATCGCCCGCGCCATCGCAGCCGGCCCCGAGCTGCTCATCGGCGACGAGCCGATCGCGTCGCTCGACGCGTCGCTGCAAGCCCGCATCGCGATCCTCATGCGCAACCTCGCCGTCGAGACGGGCGCGGCCCTGCTGTTCATCAGCCACGACCTCTCGGTCGTGCGGGTGATCGCCGACGACGTCGCCGTGATGAGCGCCGGCCGCATCGTCGAGCACGGGCCGGTCGACCGGGTCTGGTCGGCACCCGAGCATGCGTACACCCAGCGCCTGCTGGCGGCCATCCCCGTCGTCGACGGTCTGGGCGTGCTCCCGGGCTGATCCGACGCCGCGTGCGCTCGGCGCCGGGTGGGCCGATTCAGTCGATGACGCCCGATGCCGCGAGCCGGGCGAGCACCTCGGCGCCCGCGGGCGGGCAGCGGTGCGCGTCGGCCGTGGTCACCCAGTGCACGCTGCCGACCTCGGCCGAGGCGGCGGGCGCGGCATCCGTCTCGGCCCGGAAGACCCGCATGCGCACGAGCCGGCCATCGGGCTCGCCGTGCGCCTGCACGACGACCTCGAAGAGCTCGTCGAGTGCGGCGGGGTCGAGGTCGAGCGCGACCTCCTCGCGGGCTTCGCGCGCCGCGGCATCCGCTGCGCTCTCGCCGGCGTCGATCTTGCCGCCGGGCATGTAGTAGACGTCGCGGTCGCGTGCGGTGACCATGAGCACGCGGCGATCGCGCACGAGGGCGATCGCGGCGACGAGGAGGTCGGGCAGGTGCGGCATCCGTTCCACCCTATGTGCCCCCGGCGGCTACTTGGTGAGCGTGCGCACGAGTGCGACGGCCTCTTTCGGCGACACCTCGGGGAGGTAGGCGCGGCCGATCGCCACGCCGATCGCCGGCAGTGCGAGCGGGTCGGGGTAGGCCATCGAGATGGTGTGGTACTCCGGGTTGAACTTGGCCTTGAAGCGGAAGAGCGAGGTGAAGCCGTAGGCGGGCTCGAGGGTCTTGGCGAGCCAGTCGAGCAAGCGGGTCATCACCGTCGCGGGCGGCGGCTCCTCGCCGAGTGCGAGGGGCTTCGTCGCGAGCGGAGCGCCGGAGAGGCTCAGGAACTCGGCGCCCTCCTCTTTCATATGCAGCGCCGCCGACGCGATGAGGAACTCCATCACGCCGTTCATCGAGCCGTCGGCTCTGCGCATGAAGTCGATCGTCCAGCCGACCGGAACGCCGTCGCGGAACGTCGGCAGCCAGCTCGTCACGGCCTGCAGGCGCCCGTTCGGGCCGACCGCGAGCATGAGCCGCACCTCTGGATCCTTCAGCTCCTCCATGCCGCCGAGCGTGAAGCCCATCTCGGGCAGCTCCTTCTCGGCGACCCACTCCTCGGAGATCGCGTTGATCTCGGCGACCGTCGCGAGCGGGAGCTCGGCCCACGTCGTCCACACCGTCGTGAGCCCCTCCTTGATGCCGCGGTTGAGCGCTTGCCGCACCTTCTGCCAGGGCTTGCCCGTGAGTTCGAGGCCCGTCGTCGTGACGACGGTCTCCTCGCCGACCGACATGTGCTGCCAGCCGAGCGCCTCGAACACCGGCAGGTAGCGATCGTGCACGCTGTAGAACACCGGCACCCAGCTGTTTCGGTCGCAGAAGGCCGCGAACTCGCGGATCGCCTGCGCATCGCGCTCCGCAAGGCAGATCGGGTCGGACATCGTGATCGCGATGCCGTTCACCACGCGGTAGGCCACGGCGGCCTGCTCGTCGTCGCTGAACCAATAGGAGTTGCCCGGCCAGGTCGCCATGAAGCCGAGCGAACCGCCGCCACCGCGCTGCAGGTTCGCCAGCACGCGGGCGCGGTCGCGCGCATGCGAGCGATCGGCGGTCGCCGACAGGAACGGCACGGCCGCGATCACGAAAATCGCCCAGAACAGCGGCCCGACGAGCTGGTAGAGCACGAATGTGAAGTCGTGCACGGGCACGACGATCGGGTCGAACGCGGCCACGAAATGCACCGGCACGAATCGCTTGACGGTGTCGACGAGCACGTCGGGCGGCGAGGCATCCGGAACGAACTCCTCGATCGTCACGAGCGCGGTGATGAAGTACGCCCCCGCGAGCACCACGAACGAACCGACCACCACGCTCGTGAAGCGGGCGACGGCGCGACGCGGCGCGCGGATGGCGAACTGCCGCCGGAACACGAGCAGCAGCAGGGCCATGCCGAGCGGCAACAGCACCGCGGCCACCGTCCAGACGATGAGCTCGCCGATGTCGAAGCCCGTCCACTCCTCGCCGTCGGCGATCGTCGCCGCGAGATCGAACGAGAACCAGGCGAGCAGGGCGAGCGCGAGGTTCACCGCGACAGCGAGCATGAGCGCGAACCGGCGGCCGTTGCGCAGCCCCCATGCCGCGAGCAACAGGAGCACGAGCGGCAGGAAGGAGAGCACGATGACGCCCGGCCCCTGCGCGCTCAGCAGCGCGAGTTGCCGGTCGCAGAATGCCGAGGCCGCGCTCGCGCACTCGGTGAGCACGGTGTCGGCGTCGGGCACCTCCGCGCCGAAGAGCGTCGCCGAGAACGCGAACGGCGTGAGCTCCTCGCCATTGATGAGCGACACGATCGGACCGATCGCCGTGATCGCCACCGCGGTCGCGATGAGGGTGCGCGTCTCCCGGTGCGAGCTGCGGCGAGGCGCGAGCGTCGACGGACTGCGGGCGAGCACCGCGCCGAGCGCGAGTCCCGCGATGCCCGCGATCAGCCGGTAGACGTTCGAGGAGTCGCCGTCGTAGAGCACGAACACGAGCACGAAGGCGAAGGTGACGATACGGATGCGTCGGCGCCACAGCGCCGTCATGAACGCCGTGGCGGTGATGAGCGCGCCGACGATGCCCGTCAGCGGATCGAGCGTGAGGTCGATCGAGGTGCCGGTCGCCCACCACTCCCCGGCGAGGCTGCCCAGCCACTGCAGCGACACGCCGAGGGTCACGCCGATGACGCCCGTGACGACGAACGCGAGGATCGACCGCGCGGTGCCGAGGCGCAGCTCGGCGATGCCGAGCAGGGTCGCCGCGAGCACCACGCCGGCCGCGAGCTGGAACGGGTCGGCGGGGATGGCGAGCGCCGTGAGCACGCTCCACCCGTGGCCGAGCTCGATCGTGGTTCCGACTCCGGCCGCCCAGGTCGTCTCGACGTCCGCACTCGCGGCGCCGAAGATCGAACCGGTGATCAGCGCCGTCGCGATGAGGAGCACGGCGAGGGCGAAGCTGAACGGGACGCGCCGCGCGAACCCCGCGACGGCCGAGGCGGTCGAGCGGAGCCGGCCGGCGGGCTCGACGTCGGTCTCGGCAGTGGCCGATGCGCCGGCCGCTCGGTCGGTGTCGCTCATACTGCGCTCCTAAGGTGCCGGTGCTGCGAGTCCGAGCCGTGGGGAGAGCACCTTGAAGCCCTTCTCGAGGGCGCCGTTCAGCGCGCTCACCCCGTGGTCGGCATCGGGCACGGCGTAGAAGGTGGTGTTCATGCCGGCCAGCGCCGCGGCATCCGACAATCGCTGCGTTCCCGGGCCGAACCCGGAGTCGTCGGCGCCGACCGTGAAGATCGCCGTCGTGTCGGGATACGGCGCCCTGGCGGCCATCATGTTGGCGGGCTTCACGGCGTCGTAGGCGGCCTGGTCGCCCCCGAAGATCGTGCTGAGCACTTCTTCGGATTGCTCGGCGCCCGGGAACTCGACGGGCGACACCGCGAGCAGGTTGCCGAAGGTGTCGAAGTACTTCGTGCCGAAGTACGCCGCGCACTCGCCGCCGTTGGAGTAGCCCGCGACCGTCCAGAACTGGCGCCCGCGCAGCACGTTCAGCTCCTGCAACGCCCACGGCACGACGTCGCTCATCACGTAGGTCTCGACGTTGCCGCGCTCCGAGTCGAGGCACAGCGGGTCATCGGCCGGGTCGCCCAGCTGGTCGATGACGAGGGCGATCGGCGCGAGGCCGTCGTGCTGCGCCGCGTACTCGTCGAGGACCGCGCCGATGTAGCTCGCGTCGGGGTCGCCCGGCTGGCCCATCATCATGATCACGAGGGGCAGTCGCGGGGCGTCGTCGACGAGCGCTGCCGGCGGCAGGTAGAGCTGTGCCGGCCGGGCCGGGAACCCCGAGTTCGCGTTCGGGATCCCTCCTTCGACGGCTCCGATCGAGCCGGTCTCCGGCATGCCGGCCGGCGGCTGCCACGTGAGGTAGAGGGGGTCGACCGGGTCGGTCTCGCTCAGGTCGGGTGCTTCAGGGTCGATCGTGCCGACGGTGGAGATGTGCAGCATCGATCCGAGCGTGGCGTTCAGCCCGTAGGCCGCATTGATGCCGAACACGGCCGTGAGCGCGAAGATCGGAATCGCGAGCAGGGCTATGAGCTTGCGCCACCACCGTGTGAACCACAGGTTCCAGATCGCGACGAAGATGCCCGCGAACACCGCCGGAACCCACAACCACGCCGCTTCGGTCACGGGTCCGCCGAACCACTTGAGCACGTACACTGCCGCCCAGAGCACGCCCGCGCCGACCATCCCGCCGACGATGATCAGCACGATCGCGGTGAGAACCCAGTGTCCGGATGCCTCGCGGCCGAGCAGGTAGATCGCGACGAGCGCGCCGAGCGCATACACGGCCCAGAGGAACGGACCATCGATCACGTTCACGTCGAGCAGGAAATCCCACACAGTGCGCCCCCTCGCCCCAGGAGTGACGATGACGCCAGCGTAGTGGTCGCACCGGCGCCGGGCCATGAAGCGGATGCCCCGAGTCGGGGGGACACGGCAGCGCCCGCGCCCGCCCATAAGATGGTGTCCGTACGTTTCCGGGCCTTCGCCCGATTCCCCCAGGACCATTGGAGCCACCGTGGCCGCAGCCAGCCGTCTCGATTCCGTCATCACCCTCGCCCAGCACCGGGGCTTCGTCTTCCAAGCCGGCGAGATCTACGGCGGATCCCGCTCGGCGTGGGACTACGGGCCCCTCGGCGTGGAGCTGAAGGAGAACATCAAGCGGCAGTGGTGGCGCTACATGGTGCAGAGCCGTGACGACATCGTCGGCCTCGACTCGAGCGTCATCCTGCCGCGGCAGGTGTGGGAGGCATCCGGTCACGTCGAGGTCTTCAGCGACCCGCTCGTCGAGTGCCTGCACTGCCACAAGCGCTACCGCGAAGACCACCTCCTCGAGGAGTTCGAGGAGAAGAAGGGTCGCGAGCCCGTCGGCGGCCTCGCCGAGATCGCGTGCGCGAACTGCGGCACGCGCGGCCAGTGGACCGAGCCGCGCGAGTTCTCGGGCCTCTTGAAGACGTTCCTCGGCCCGGTCGAAGACGAAGCCGGCATGAACTACCTCCGCCCTGAGACCGCGCAGGGCATCTTCGTGAACTTCGCGAACGTGCTGCAGACGGCGCGTATGAAGCCGCCGTTCGGCATCGGCCAGATCGGCAAATCGTTCCGCAACGAGATCACGCCCGGCAACTTCATCTTCCGCACGCGCGAGTTCGAGCAGATGGAGATGGAGTACTTCGTCGAACCCGGCACCGACGAGGAGTGGTTCGACTACTGGATCCAGCACTGCTGGGACTGGTTCACGGGCCTCGGCCTCAAGCCCGACAACATCCGCTACTTCGAACACCCGAAAGACAAGCTGTCGCACTACTCGAAGCGCACGATCGACATCGAGTACCGCTTCGGGTTCACGGGCGGCGAGTGGGGCGAGCTCATGGGCGTCGCGAACCGCACCGACTTCGATCTCTCGACCCACTCGAAGCACTCGGGCAAAGACCTCTCCTACTTCGACCAGTCGAAGAACGAGCGCTGGACCCCCTACGTCATCGAGCCCGCGTTCGGCCTCACCCGAGCGCTCATGGCCTTCCTGATCGACGCCTACGACGTCGAAGAGGTGCCGAACGCGAAGGGCGGCGTCGACACCCGCACGGTGCTCCGCCTCGACCCGCGCCTCGCGCCCGTGAAGGCCGCCGTGCTCCCGCTCTCGCGGAACGAACGACTCTCGCCGCTTGCTCGCGAGGTCGCGGCATCCCTTCGCCAGAACTGGAACGTCGACTTCGACGACGCGGGCGCCATCGGGCGCCGCTACCGTCGCCAAGACGAGATCGGCACGCCGTTCTGCATCACCGTCGACTTCGACTCGCTCGATGACAACGCGGTGACGGTGCGCGACCGCGACAGCATGCAGCAGGAGCGGGTGCCGCTCGCCGAGCTGCAGGGCTACCTGGCGTCGCGACTGCTCGGCGCGTAGCGCTCATTCCATCGGCGCACGGCGCCCGGCGCCCGGGTCTCGTCGACGCGCCGTCGTCGCCGCCGCCCCCACCCCGTCAGCATTCCGTAAGGTCTTCGCCGCGTCTCTGCATGCCGCCTTGGTTAGCGTGAGAGCAGGCAGAGTCTCAGTGACTCGCGAACCGAGGTGGGGAACTGATGCAGCAGGCACGAACGACCGGTGCGATGATCGCGATCGCGCTCGCCGCATTCACGCTCGCGGGGTGCGCCGGCGGCACCGAGGCGCCGGCCACCACGGCACCGATGACCGAATCGCCGATGACCGACCACCCGATGACTGACGAGCCCACTGCTGAGCCGACCGAGGAACCGGCGGCGGATGCTCCGGGCGCCTACGTCGACTACACCGACGACGTCATCGCGACGACCCCGGGCCAGAAGGTGCTGTTCTTCCACGCGAGCTGGTGCCCGCAGTGCCGCGCCCTCGACGAGGAGCTGCGTACCCAGGGTGTGCCCGACGGGCTCACCGTCATCAAGGTCGACTACGACAGCATGACCGAGTTGCGGCAGCGCTACGGCGTCACCCTGCAGACGACGGTCGTCTACGTCGACGACGCGGGGCAGATGCTCTCGAGCGCCGTGATCTACGACGAGCCGTCGGTCGCCTCGCTCGTCGCCGCGGGCCCGTGACCGCCTCGCTCTTCCTCGCCCTCGCCGCCGGCGTGCTGACGGTCGCCGCCCCGTGCGTGCTGCCGCTCCTGCCCGTGATCATCGGCGGATCGATCGTGCGCGACGGCGACGAACGGCGTGCCCAATGGCGGCCCTTCGTCATCGCGGGCTCGCTCGCGGTGAGCGTCGTGGTCTTCACCCTCCTGCTGAAGGCGACGACCGCGCTGCTCGGCATCCCCCCGCAGGTCTGGCAGGTGATCGCCGGCGGCATCATCATCCTGCTCGGCGTCGACCTGCTCTTCCCCTTCCTGTGGGATCGGCTCTCGAGCGCGCTCCGCCTCCAGTCGCGCAGCGGAGAGCTGCTCGATCGGTCGGTGCGGCGGCAGAGCGTTGCCGGCGACATCCTCACGGGCGCCGCACTCGGGCCCGTGTTCAGCAGCTGCAGCCCCACGTACGCCCTCATCGTCGCGGCAGTGCTGCCCGTCTCGTTCGGCGAAGGGCTCGGCTATGTCGCGGCCTACGCGGTCGGACTTGCCGGGATGCTGCTGCTCATCGCGCTCCTCGGCCGCGCCTTCGTGCGCCGACTCGGCTGGCTCGCGAACCCGAACGGATGGTTCCGGCGCACCATCGGAGCCGTGTTCATCCTCGTCGGCGTCGCGGTCGTCGCGGGCCTCGACAAGCAGTTGCAGACCCTCATCCTCGATCTCGGCTGGTACGAGCCGATCGCGCGACTCGAGGAGTTCCTCGGTTTCAGCTAGGGCGTGTCTGAAAAACGCGGCGCCGGTGCGGCGCGATGCTGGTCAGCGGCGCTAAGCCCCTCCGCGGGGATTTCGGGCCCGCCGGCGCAAGTCGCTCCGTCGGCCGGCGTGCGGTGGCCTGATAGGTTCGCCGCATACCCCGTCGTAAGCAGGCGGCGGAGAGGAGGAGGGCGATGGCCGATCCGGTGGGCGACATCATCGGGGACTATCGGGCGTTCGCCGCGCAGCAGCGCGACCGCATGCTCGCGCGAGGCATCGACATCGCGCCGTACGAGCTGAGCCACCTCGCCGTCCGCGTGCCGGAGTGGGACCAGTATGTCCACCTGCGGACCCTGCTCGAACGCCACGCCATCGCCAATATGGAGAACGTCTGGAACGGGCGGCCGATGTCCATGATCCTCCTCGCTGAGCCGCTCCGCGTCCTCGACGGCCAGGTGATCCCGCTCATCGAGCTCATCCCGCCCGTCCACCAGCGCGTCTACAAGATGGGCATGGAGCACTTCGGCGTGGTCGTCGGCGAGGAGGTCGACGCGTTCTCCCGCCGGCATCGGGCGGCGCTGACCGGCCAGCAGTTCCAGAGCCAGTGGAACGAGCCGTATTACGTCCTGTTCGAGGACTTCACTCACGTGAAGTTCCACCGCCGCTCGCTGCGCGCGGTGATCGAGCTGCAGGGCGGGACGTTCGACGGCATCCACCATGTCGACGGCTGGGTCCCGCAGCGGCTCGTCACGGCGACTGGCCCGAACCCTCTGCCGCGCTGAGCGGAGCGGGCGGTTCGAGTACGTCGAGATCTTCGTCTTCCCACGAGGCCAAAACCCCAGCGCGGTCCGCATTTGTCGGACACGCCCTAGAGGTAGGCCGCCCACTCGCGCCGGAGGATGCCGTAGACCGCCGAGTCCTCCCACTCGCCGTAGTGGTACTCCTCCTCGAGCATCGTTCCCTCGCGGCGCATTCCGAGGCGCTCGCACAGCGCTGCCGACGCGAGGTTGCGTGCGGCGAGCAGGGCATGCACGCGGTGCGCCCTGAGCGACTCGAACGCGAACCGCAGCACCTCGCGCGCGCCCTCGAGCGCGAGTCCGCGGCCCTGAAACGCGGGATGCACGACCCAGCCGATCTCGAGTTGCGCATGCTCCACACTCGACACCCGCAGCATCAGGTCGCCGATCACGCGGTCGCCCTTGGCGCCCTCGCGAGAGATCGAGACCGAGGGCTCACCCACGAGCACCATCGCGAAGATCAGTGCGTCATCGTCGTCGGCGATCGTGCGCCACGCGGCGCGCTTCTCGGTGTGCTGCCGGCCCTCAACCCGGTCGCGCTCCGGCCACGGGATGAACCGCAGCACCTCGGGCAATCGCTGGTACTCGTAGACGTCGTCGGCGTCGCTCGGCAGGAGCGGGCGAAGCACCATGCGCTCCGTGCGCAGCGGCGTCGCGTCGAGGGGGGTCGCGTCGAACGGCACGGCGAGGGCGGGCGGCCCGTCGGCAGCCGCGAGCTTCGCGCGCTCGTCATCCACCGTGGGCTCCGCTGTCTCGTGCACGTCTACAAATCTACTGATTCCACTAGCGGATGCCTCAGCGGAACAATCTCGCCGACGGCCGAAGCTCAGGACGCGTCGGCAGCCCCGGCCGCCGACTGCGGCCGCGACACCTCGGACGCAGCGGCATCCGGCGTCACACCGAAGACCGCGGCGACACCGTCGACCCAGGCGCGCTGCTCGCCGGCGCGTGCGTGCTCGCGCGAGCGCACCATCGGGGTGTGCAACAGCACGCCGGCCAGGTGGCGAAGCGCTGCCTCGGTACGGCCGTCTTCGTCGCCACGGGCGCGAGCGCGCTCGATCTCGTCTTCGAGGATGCCGAACACGTGCTTGCGCAGGGCGACGACCGCCGGGGCGACGTCGAGCTCTTCGCGTGACTCGCCGAAGGTGCGGGCGGCGCGGCCGACGATCTCGCGGGCGGCATCCGTGGCTCCGAGCTCTTCGAGCGGCGCATGGATGCGAATGGTCTCGAGGTCGAGCAGGTCGACGCCGGGCACCTCGGCGACGTCTGGGGCGACATTGCGGGGCAGGCCGAGATCGACCACGAGCTGCCGGGCACCGGGCTTGGCGGCATCGGAAGCGGATGCCGCGAGCACCTCGCGACCCTCGATGAGCACCGCCTTGTCGACCACGTGGTGCTCGACCGTGGTGCACGTGACAATGATGTCGGCGCTCGCCGCGGCGACCGCGTAGTCGCCCTTGGTCACGGCGTCGATCGCGTGGCTCGCCGCGAACTTGCCGGCGCGGCCCGAGGGGGAGTAGACGCGCACGTCGGTCGCGCCGCGCTCGCGCAGCGCCGCAAGCGAGGCGCCGGCGTAGCGGCCCGTGCCGACGAGCAGTACCCGGGTCTCGGCCCAGTCGGGCACGCGGCTCTCGGCGAGGTCGAGGGCGAGGCGCACGAGCGAGCGGCCTGCGCCGCCGATGCCGGTCTCGTTCTTCACGCGGCGCGAGGTCTGCGAGGCGCGCTGGAAGAGGCGCTCGAGATCAGGGGTCGTCGTGCCTTCGGCGCGAGCGCGTTCGAGCGAACGGCGCACCTGGCCGGCGATCTCGCCCTCGCCGATGACGACGGATTCGAGTCCGGCTGCCACGGCGAACAGGTGGCCGGCCACGGCGTTGCCGTGGACGAAGCCGAAGGTCGTGCGCAGCTCTTCAGGCTCGAGGCCTGCAGCGGTGCCCACCGCGCGAATCGCCTCGTGCACGAGCGGAACCGGCGACGAGCCTTCAGGCGCGTCGAGATCGAGGTAGGCCTCGAAGCGATTGCACGTGGCCACTACGACGGCGCCCTGAACCGCGTCGTCGACCGCGAGGATGCGCGGCGCGGCGTGTTCCGCGTTCGCCGAAAGACGCTCGAGCGTATCGAACCCGGCGTTCTTGTGACTCGCGGTGAGGCAGATGAGCACGATGAGATTCTACCCGCCGTCGAATCCGTTTTTGCCGTGGGGCGTCATCCGCTGAACCGAGCGGATGTCGCGGAGCTCAGCGCATCGCGAGCTGCGACCTCGACCGGCCCAGCGCAGTAGGTGCCGTCTGCGGGCTCAGCTCGAGCCCCTCGGCCTTCAGCGCGTCGCGGTGCTTGGCCTTCCAGCTGCGCACGACCGCGTAGAACGGAGCCTCGCTGAGCGCGAACGAACCGGGCCGTTCGTTGCCGAGCATGATCGGCAACTCGACGCTCGTGCCGCGCCGGCGCACGCGCATCACGAGCACGGGCACCACTGAGGTGCCAACCACGATCGTGTCGCTGCGGATGTTGCGCACCTCGCGCCACGGGAACTGGATCGCGCGCCGCGGCCGGCGCCCGCCGTTCCAGAATGAGATGCCGGAGGGGTCGACGACGATCGAGTAGCGTCGCGCGAGGCGCACTTCGCGCGACCCTTCGGGCAGAAGCTCGTTCAGGCTGCGTACGAGCATCCGGCTCCGGATGCCGCAGCTCACCTCGCCCCGCATCGTGTCTTCGAGCGCGGCTCGTCGCGAGCGGGCCCGGGCCAGATCGCTGAGGTGCATGAACAGCCAGACGAACGCGCCGATCGCCACGATCGCGACGAAGCCGACCGCGGCACGAGCGCCGGGCACCGGTGGCAGCAAGGTCATCAGCCGATCGAGGAACGATGAACCAGCGATGATGCCGCCGACGAGGAGCGCCGCGGCGGCCGCGACGAGCGCGGTCAGGCCGCGACGGTGCGGTGCGGCGACGTTCATCGCTCGGCCGCCCGTCGCCTGGGCACAGGTGCACCAGCCGGCGAGGTCAGGTGTGATTCAACGGGTAACGGGCACAGCATGATATTGGGCATGTCTTCTCCGTGGGGGGCGGAGGCGCGTCATCGGGAACTCGGCGCGTCGTCATGTTTGGGTGAACACGACGGAACCGACTGTAGCGCGGGAGCGCTCTCAGCGACAGTACTTTCTGGGGCGGTTGACCCACATCGCGCGACCTGCATCCGCTGGGATGCAGGATGGCGGACCAGCGCCTCGACAGGATCAGAAGGTGACGGGCTCTCATCGACCGGGGCAACACAGTTGGATCGGATTGCCCGCAGGGCGTCCCTGGACGTCACACCTAGTGCCGCGCACGTTTTGTGAGTCAGAGCGCCCGTGAAAACGCCACGCGGTGCTCGCCCGGGCCGTCGTAGTCGTGCCAAGCCCGCACACCGTCGAAGTCGGCGTCGCCGGATGCCTCGAATCCGAGCGCCGCATGGAACGCCTGGGAGCGACGGTTCGGCACCCCCGTGATCGCGTCGACGCGGTGGCATCCGGCCGCTCGTGCCTCGGCGAAGAACGTCTCGTAGAGCGTGCGTGCGAGCCCCGCCTGGCGGAGGTCGGGGCGGACGCCGACGAAGTGGACGTAGGCGACGCCGGGCTGTGCCTGCGAGTGGAACCCGATGAGGAAAGCGGCGAGGCCGTCAGCGTCCTCGGCGAGGAAGCTCGTGTCGCTGAAGTGCTGGAAGAACAGGGGTGGCAGGAGCAGGTGGATCGAGGTGCCGGGCATGCCCCACCAGTCGGGGATCGCGGCGACGACCGCGGGCTGGTCGGCGACCCGAGGGCGACGCACCATGAAACCGCGCGGGAGGGCGGCGTCGGCCGGGAGCTCGATCGGCGGCTGCAGCATCCGTGGTTCGAGGACCATGGTCGATTGTCGCAGGCGAACGGCTACGCCACATCCCGCAGCATGTTGGAAGGAGCGTGCGCACCCGCTGGGTGCCGTTCGGTCGCGAGTCAGTGCCGAGCCAGACCCTGCCGAGCACGCAGGGTCCGGGGCTGAACCCGGTCGCTGCGGGTATCCCGGGCACGGGTCGGACCGAACAAACGGGGTCAGCCCGGGGGTCAACGGCGCGGAAAGCGACGGTACGACCAGAGTAGTATCGGAGTATGACCAAGCTCAGCGTCAGTCTTCCCGACGACGATCTCCGCTTCCTCGACGCGCTCGCAGAGTCCTTCGACGGTAATCGCTCAGCCGCAGTGCACGAGGTCATCCGCACGGCGCGCGAGGTTCACGCGGCCAGGGAGTACGCCGTCGCGTTCGCAGACTGGTCGAGTTCCGATACGGATGTGGAGTGGGAGGCCACGACGGCAGACGGCATCGACTCGTGAGGCGCGGTGACGTCGTATTGGTCGACCTCGATCCGGCGCTGGCGGGTGAGGCTGCGAAGCTCAGGCCCGCAGTGGTTGTGAGCAACGAGGGCGCCAACCTCGCCGTCGAGCGGCTCGGCCGAGGGACGATCACGGTCGTTCCGGTGACGTCCAACGTGTCGCGGGTCTTCGACGCATTCCAGGTGCCGATCTTCGGCGATGACGATCTGACTGCCGCCGGCCTTCGAGTACCGTCCAAGGCGCAGGCCGAGCAGGTGCGTTCGATCTCGGCAGCCCGCGTGCGGCGCGTCGTCGGTCGTCTTCCCGCGCCGCTTCTCGCGTCGGTCGACGCGGCGCTGCGGTTCCACCTTTCACTCTGAGCCGCTGGCTTCAGGGCGACTCCCGCAGAACGGGCGCTGAAGCAACCAACCCAGCCGGCCGCGGCCGACGGTATTCGGGTGGGGCGGACGCAGGTCACTCTGATTGCGCCTCACGATGAGGAATCCCTTTACGCGCAGCGTCTCTGCCATCGTCGGAACGGTGAGTGAGCGCCCCGACGGCAGCGTGACCCGTTGGGTCTCGAGTGGGCGCGTTCGGATCAGCTGTCGGATGCCGGTCTCGATGCCGCCGAGCTCGCCGAGGATGATCTTGCCCGGCGTGAGCCGGTTCGTGACGAACCCTCCCTCGCTCTCGAGCGGAAGCACCCGATGATACCCACACCGGCCCCGTGATCGCCCAGACGGCAATGACCAGGGCGACGAGCAGCCCGCCCGCGGGTTCGATCATCTGCACATCACGCCTGCGATCCTCGCAGCCGCCGCGTCGCGAGCCGCGCGGGCTCACGCGGAGGTTGTGAGCACGGCCAGGGTGAGGCGGTGCGCGAGTGCCTCGCCGCGCCGGAAGCGGTCGAGCTCGGCGAGCGTCTCGTCCGTCATCCGGTGCACCTCGCTGCCGAGCGAGCCCGCGATGTGCGGCGTGAGGAACACGTTCGGCATCGCCCGCAGCGGCGAGTCGGCGGGCAGCGGCTCGGGCTCTGTCACGTCGAGCACTGCAGACAGTCGCCCGCTCGCGCAGGCGGATTCGAGCGCTGCGTGGTCCACGAGGGCGCCGCGCGCAGTGTTGACGAGCGTTGCACCGTCCGGCAGCGCCGCGAGCTCCGCGGCGCCGATCATGCCGCGCGTGCTGTCGAGCGCCGGCGCGTGCAGCGAGAGCACGCTCACCTGTGGCAGGATGCGCTCGAGCGGGAGCAACTCGGCACCCGCCGTTGCGACCGCGTCGGCGTCGACGTAGGGGTCGTGCACCAGGATCCTCGCCGTCGGCAGCACGACGCGAAGCAGCTCGACGACGCGGCGCCCGATGCGCGAAAAGCCGACGATCCCGATCGTCCGCTCATAGTTCGACAGGTCGAAGCGCTCGCCGAGCTCGCGCCGCCCATCGAGCTGGGCGCCGCCATCGCGACCGAGGCGGAACGCTTGCTTGCCGGCGAACACGATCGCCGCGAGCGCGAACTCCGCGACGGGCACGGCGTTCGCGTCGACGTTGCTCGTCACCTCGACGCCGCGCGACCACAGCGCCTCGGTGACGATGCCTCGAACGCTTCCCGCCCCGTGCAACAGCGCGCGCAGACCGGGCAGCCGCGCCATCGCCGCCTCGTCGAGCTCCGGGGCGCCCCAGGAGCTCACGATGACCTCGACCTCGGCGAGCGCCGCGTCGTCGAGCCCCTCGAGCAAGGTGCGTGGCGAGGGCGCCACGAGCCGGATCCGGCGCTCCAGCTCGGCATGCCTGGCGGCATCGAAGTGCATACGGTGGGCGAGGTCGTTCATGAGCAGCAGGCCCGCGGGCCGGTCGTCCGTTGTCATTGTCGTGTCCTCCGTTGCTGACGTCGCTTGCGGTTCGCGCCGGATCCCGGCGAAGCTGTCGGGGATGCTTCCCAACCATCCGGCGCTCTCGGAGCCCGCTGACCCCCGCTCGCCGCTGACCGGGCTCGGCCGCGCCCACTGGGCGGAACTCGCCGACCACATGCTGCGCTCGGTGCGCCCCTATGCCTCGCCCGGCGGCGCGCTCATCCAGCTGCCGGGCCCCCCGAGCCACAGCGGCAGGCACTCCGACGGTCTTGAGGGCTTCGCCCGCACGATGTTGCTCGCGGCCTTCCGGCTTCGCGGCGAACGCGGCGACGGCGGGCTCGCGCAACGGCTTGCCGACGGCATCCGCGCCGGCGTCGATCCGAGTGCGCCGGACGCCTGGCCGCTGCCGGACGCCGTACCGCAGGCGCGGGTGGAGGCGGCGTCGATTGCGCTCTCCCTCTGGCTCACCGAGCCGTGGCTCTGGGACGAGCTCGACGACCGCACGCGCGAGCGCGTGCTGGCGTGGCTTGCACGCTCCGCGGCATCGTTTCACCACGCGAACAACTGGGTGTGGTTCCGCATCGTCGTCTCGACCTTCCTGCGGCGGCACGGCGGCAGCGCCTCCGGGGAGCAGCTCGAGGCCGATCTCGCATTCCACGAGACACTCGTACGCGCGGACGGCTGGATGAGCGACGGCGAGGAGCGCGCCTACGACCACTACAACTGCTGGGCGCTGCACTTCTACCCGCTGCTGTGGGCGCGTATGGCTGGCGAGGCCTGCGAGCACGGGCGACGCAGGCGCTACGCCGAGCGCCTCGCCGACGCACTGCCGCGGCTGCTCGCCCTCATCGGCGCGGACGGCACGCCCCTGCTGCAGGGCAGGAGCCTCATCTACCGCTTCGCCCCCGCGGCACCGCTGTGGCTCGCGGCCACGCTCGACGAGGAGGAGCTCGACCCGGCCCGCCGCGCGTCGCTGCCCGATCCAGGCATGCTGCGCAGGGCGGCCTCCGGCATGCTCGGCTCCTTCCTGCGCCGCGGCGCGCCGGACGAGCGGGGGCTCCTCACCCAGGGACTCGGGCAGTCGTGGCCCGCGATGTCGCAGAGCTACTCCGGCCCGGGCTCGCCGTATTGGGCCGTCAAGGGCATGGCCGGGCTCATGCTGCCCGCCGACCATCCGGTCTGGACGGCCCGCGAAGCCGAGCTGCTGGTCGAGCGGGGCCCGCAGCGCGACGTCATCGAGGCCGCGGGCTGGGAGCTCGTCTCGGCGCCCGCCGACGGCATCGTGCGCGTCACGAACCACGGCACAGACCACGCCCTCCCGGGTGAGCAGCGATCTGACTCCCCCTGGTACGCGAGACTCGCGTACTCCACCGCCACCGTGCCGCCGGTCAGCGCTGCGTCGTGGGATCGCCCGCTCGACAACGCCGTCGTGCTCGTCGACGGCGTGGGCCGCGGCTCGCACCGCACCGGCTTCGAGCGCCTCCCCACGCAGGGCCGTGCGCGCCTGAGTCGCGCGCGGGCGCACTGGATGCTCGACCGGGACGACGATTACGACGCCGGACACCCACGGCGCGGCACCGCACTGCTCGGCCCGTGGGTGACGGTCGCCTCGATCGTGCACGGCGTGGACGAACTGCGCCTCATCTGCGTCGACGAGGCTTCCGATGGCGTGCCGCTCGCACGGCTGGGACTCGAGTGCAGCGGCTGGCCGATCGACGATGCCGCAGAGCCCTCGGCGCGCGCCACGGCGCACGGCATCGAGGCAGTGACGGCGGCGGGGCTGCGCAGCGGGCTGCAGCTCGTCGCCGGACCCCTCGAGCCGGGGCTGCGGCGACTGCGCGACGTGAGCCCGCTCGGGCCGCGCACGGCCGTTCCGCTCGCGCGGGCGGTCCCGGGCTCGCTCGCCGACGGCGCGGTCATCGGCGTGCTCGTGTCGCTGCGGGGCGACCGCGAGCGGGCGGCGCGGCCGACGCTCACCGTCGGCGATCGCGACAGCGTCTCGGTCGCCTGGCCGGACGACACCGTCGTCGACACCGTGGTGTTCGAGGTGCCCGCACACCGCTTCTGATCCGCAGCATCCGGCCCGGGGAGCCTGGATGGCCGGCACCATCGCGTCGTCCGCTGCGCGGCGCAGCAGGGTCAACGGTGCACGACGGCGACAGGCCAGCTGCCGCTGTAGTCGCTCGTGCGGCTCGCGACGTTGATCGTGGCGATCACGGCGGTGATGGAGTCACGGTGCTCGATGAAGTTCGTGGTGTAGCTATCGTCGGCCCCGCTGGTGCCATACGGCACGGCCGTCGACCACAGGTTCGTCACCGTGGCGCCGCTCACGACGTCGGCCCTGAGCGTCGTGGTGCCGGTCATGCTGAGCACTTCGAT
Source organism: Agromyces sp. ISL-38 (assembly GCF_018613935.1). Classification (GTDB taxonomy): domain Bacteria; phylum Actinomycetota; class Actinomycetes; order Actinomycetales; family Microbacteriaceae; genus Agromyces. The sequence continues at coordinate 485,587 of NZ_JAGGPF010000001.1, forward strand.
CTGCCCCTCGTCGGCGGTCATGTCACGGAAGCGAGAGCTTCCGCTCTGCACCGTCGTCCAGTTCCATCCGCCGCTCCCCTGGCGGCCGACGAGCACCTGCCCGACCCCGTCGAGCGTCACGCCGACGCCGACGACGAGCTCGTCCGTCGCCGGATCGAGCGCGATCGAGGCGAGCTGTACCGGGTGTGCGACCGCGGCAGAGGTGGGCGCCGCCAGCACGAGCGTGGCCGCGAGGTCACCGGCGTCGACGGTCGTGCCGAGCGAGGCACCTGGGAGGGTCTCCATGCGAGATTGGGACGGGTCGTAGCAGGCGGCGTAGAGGTTGCGGCTCGCGGCGTTGTGCGCGGTGCCGCCCGCGAGCGTCCAGGTGAGGCAGACCCTGCCGTCGACGGCGTCGGCGCTCTTCACGTAGACCTCGTCGAAGCCCTCCTCGGTCTTGCCCGTGTCGATGATGTTCGAGGGGCCGCTCCAGGTCGTGCCGTTGTCGCTCGAGCGGATCATCTTGTACGTCCGGTACGGCAAGCTCTGGTCATCGTTGCGGTTGTAGGAGAGGTACACAGTGCCGTCGAGCACGACCGGCTCGGGGTAGGCGACAAGGTCCGTGGAGACCGTGCTGCTCGTCCAGGTGCCCTGGGCGGAGTGCGGCGTCGGTGCGACGTGCTGCACGAGATCGCTCGTGTGGTGCGAGCCGTAGACGACGAGGCGGCCGTCGGGCAACTGGTCGAGCACGGCATAGTCGTGGTACGCCCAGGTGCCGGTGTTGCCCCAGGCGGCGACCTTGATCGGGTCCTCCCAGCTCTCGCTCGGGTGGTCGTACCCGCGGATCCAGATGTCCATCGCCGAGGCGTTCCAGACGATGTATGTGGTGTCGGAGACGGCGTCGTACAGCCCGCCGCCCTGGGTGCGCCGCGCCTGGTAGCTGGCGTCGTCGGCGACGACCTCGGTCGTGACGCTCGCCGCGGCATCCGCCTGCTCGGGTGTCGCGAACGCGGCGGCGGGGGTGAGGAGGGTGATCGCGGTCGCGGTCGCGATCGCGAGCGCCATGCGGCGTCTGCCGGCGGGACGTGTCATGTTGGTTCCTCTCGGTGATGCGGTGGATGGGGGTCAGGGTCTCCAGGCGCGGAGAACCTCGTCGTCAGCGAGTCCAAGGTGGTAGAGATGCAGTTCGTCGGCGCCCAGGCGTTCTGCCTCGGCGCGCGTGCTGCGGTGGATGCCGGACTCGGGGAGCACCGACACGTATGCGCCGGTGCGGACGCCACTTCGGCGCGTGACGATCCCGAGCTCCTCGGCCGCGGCGGCCGGCGGCCCCCAGGCGGGGACGATCGCCGTGTCCACCGCGCCCTCGGGCAGTGCGAGCAGCGGCAGTGCGGGCGAGAAGGCGTCGGGCGCCGCCGTGACGAACGCCGCGATCCGCTCGATGCCCGCATCGCGCGCCGTCGCGGCGAGCTCGGCGACGAGCACGCGCAGCGTTGCGAGCCGTTCGAGCACGAGGGAGGCCGCTGCGGCGACCGCGTCGGGCGTCCCGGGATCCACGCGCCCGGTGAGGACGTCGTCGACGACGCTGCGTAGCCGCTCGCCCGCGTCGCCTCTGCGCGTGCGGCAGTCATCGCAGAAGCACCAGGAAGCGAAGCGCCGCACGGTCGCGCTCCGCCGCAGGGAGGCGGTCTTGTCGTGGCCGACGGGATGATCAGCACCGAGCGAGGCGATGGCCTCGAGCACGATGCCGTCGCTGCCCGCGTCGGCCGCGGCGAGCACGGCGGCGCGGGCGTGCTCGCGCATGCCGGTGCCCGCGTGGCAGACGGTGTGGTGAAGCGTCGTGCCGCTCGCGTCGACCGCGAAGTGCTCGCGGCCGGTCGAGCCGTCGAGGTGGGTGAGCACAAGCCAGGCGTCGACGGCGATGCCGCGGGAGCGGGCGAGCTCGCTCGTGCGGCCGAAGGCATCGCCGGACGCCCAGCCGCTCGGCGGCAGCGGCCGGATCGCCGCGTCCCGCCAGCGCGAAGTGCCGAGGTAGCTCGCGGCGTGCCACGCGTCCACGACGCGCGGCACGCCGTCGGCGAAGCTCGCCGCGCGGACGGCGTGGTAGAGCCCTGCGACGGCGAGACGGTGGGGCGCGAGCTCGTCGAGCACGCGGGCGAGGCGGTCACCCGCATCCCACGGGTAGGCGTACCCGACGAGCTCGGCGGGGCTCACGACCCGACCACCCAGCCGGAGCGCCGGGCCGTCCAGCGGCCGAGGCCGCCGCTGAAGCCCGGTACGAGCCGCCGCGCGTACGCCCCGTCGTTGCGCTCCCGGATGTCCGAGGCGAGATAGCGCTCATGCGCGATGGCGTGGAGCTCGTGGTCGAGCTCCACGCCGAGTCCCTGAGCGCCGGGCACCGCGACGGTGCCGCCCTCGATCGGGATCGGGCCACCGACGATGATGTCGTGCTCGCGGTTCCAGGGGTAGTGGGTGTCATTCGTGCGGACGTCGCCCGTCACGGCCGCAGCGAGGTGGATCATCGCGGCGAAGGAGATGCCGAGGTGCGAGTTCGAGTGCATCGACAGGCCGATGCCCGCCGCCTCGCAGAGCGACGCGAGGGTGACGGCGCGGCGAAGCCCGCCAACGACGTGGTGGTCGAGCAGCACAATGTCGGCCGCGCGCTCGGCGATCACCGGCAGGTGGGCGTCGAAGTCCTCGGCGAGCATATTCGTGGCGAGCGGCACCGCGACCCGCTCACGCAGCTCGCGCATCGCCGCGAGGCCGAGGCAGGGGTCTTCGAGGTACTCCGCGACCCCGTCCAGCTGCTGCGCGGCCTCGACGGACGCGTCGAGGCTCCAGCGGCAGTTCGGGTCGATCCGCACGGGCGAGTCCGGGAACGCGTGCCGCAGCGCGCGGACGCCCTCGAGCTCCTCGGCGATGGGGCGCACGCCGCCCTTGAGCTTCCAGGAGCGGAACCCGTCGCTCGCCTCGAAGCGCCGCGCGAGCCCGACCAGCTGCTCGGGCGTCGCGACCTCGCCCCAGGCGTCGGGCCGCTCCTCGTCCAGGTGCCCCGCCCACTTGTAGAAGAGGTAACCGGAGAACTCGACGCGTTCGCGCACCGCCCCGCCGAGCAGCTCGACGAGCGGCACGCCGAGGAGCCGCGCGAAGGCGTCGAGCATCGCGACCTCGAACGGGGCGAAGGCGCGGTCGCCCCGCGCCCGCCCCAGGATCGCGGCGACGCGGGCGCCGGCCTCGGCGGTCGCATGCACGGGCAGCTCGAGCAGCGCATCCGCGATCTCGCCCATCTCGGCGAGGAGCCGCGCGCTGCCGTGCGCCTCGCCGAGGCCGACGACGCCGCTCGACGTCTCCAGCTCGACGATCGCGCGCAGCGCGAGCGGCTCGTGCGCGCCCGCCGAGTTGAGCAGCGGCGGATCCGGGAACGCGATGGGCGTCACCGTGATCCGGCGGATGCGCTCGGTCACGGGACGGCGACCAGCCCGCGCTCGACCTGCAACAGTTCTTCGAGCGCGTCGAGCACGCCCTGCTCGGGGCGGCCGAGCGGCGCGCGGGGCGAGCCCACGGCGAGCCCGCGCAGCTCCACGCCGGCCTTGACCAGCGAGATTGCGTAGTCCGGCCGCACCGAGCGCAGCTGTGCGAGCGGCAGGAAGAACGCGTCGAGCAGGCGCTGCTGCTCGGCGACGTCGTGCTCGGTGAAGGCGCGGTGGAAGGCCAGTGCGACGTCGGGGGCGAAGGCGAACACGGCCGAAGAGTAGCGTTCGACGCCCACCGCCCGGTACGCGGGCATCGTCACCTCGGCCGTCGGCAGGCCGTTGACGAAGAGGAAGTCCTCGCGGACGGCGCGGATCGCGCGCACCTGGCCCTGCACGAGCTCGATCTTCCCCGAGCCGTCCTTCAGGCCGATGACCTGCGGCAGCTGCGCGATGCGGGTCGCCGCGTCAACCGAGAGGATCATGCCGGCGCGCTGGTAGACGATGATCGGCAGCGGGCTGGCCGCTGCGACGCGCTCGACGTACCCGACGTAGCCGGTGTCGCCGCTCGCTGCGCCGCTCGGCGGGAAGAGCAAAGCCCCGTCCGCGCCGAGCTCGGCGGCGCGGCGGATGCGCTCGCACGCCGGTCCGACGCCCACGCCCGCACCGGTGAAGACGGGCAGCCGGCCCGCCGACTCGGCGACGGCGACCGCGAGCAGCTCGTCGATCTCCGTGCCGTCGAGCGCGGCGAACTCGCCCGTGCCGCACGCGGCGAAGACCGCGCCCGCGCCGCGCTCCACGCCGCCCCGCACGTGCTCACCGAAGACCTCGAGGTCGACGGCGCCGTCGGCGCGGAACGGGGTGACGGGGAAGAAGAGGAGTCCTTCGAGGTTCATCGAACGTCTTTCTGGGTGGTGGTCGGTGGTTCGGGCTGCGCGCGTCACTTGAGCGCTCCGCTCGTGATCCCGCGGACCATCGAGCGCTGCAGCAGGATGTAGATGACGAGCGAGGGCAGCAGCGCGAGGAAGGATCCCGCGAGCACGGTACCGATGGAGGCCTCCGCCTGCCCCGCGAGGCCCTGCAGGGCAACCGTGAGCGTGTAGTCCGAAGTGTCCTTCGCGGCGATGAGCGGGAGCAGGTACTGATCCCAGATCATGTTGAAGCCGAAGATCGTGACGACGCCCAGCGCCGGCGTGCTGAGCGGCAGGACGATCGCCCAGAGCATCCGCAGCGGACCGACCCCGTCGAGCTTCGCCGCCTCGACGAGCTCCTTGGGGATCTCGGCCATGAACTCCGACAGCAGCAGCACCGAGAAGCCCCACACCGCGACCGGCAGGATCACGCCCCACATCGAGCCGATGAGGCTGCCGCCGAAGATCGGCACGTCGCGCAGCACGAGGCCGAGCGGCACCGCGATGAGCTCCTCGGGCACCATGATCGTCGCGAGCATGAGCGCCATCACGAAGCGCTTGCCGGGGATGTGCAGCAGCGAGATCGCGTAGGCGATGAGCACCGAGGTGGTGATCTGCAGCGCGAGGCCGCCGCCGACGATGACGAGCGATCGCCCGAGGTATTCGTAGATGCCGTACTCGGCGGCGGTGATGAAGTGCTCGATGGTCGGGTCACTCGGCCACAACGAGATCGACCGAGCAGTCACCCGCGCGTCCAGCGCGCCCGAGAGGGTCGTCAGGAAGGGGCCGAGGAAGAGCGCGAGGACCGCCGCGATGAGCAGCGCCCGCACCAGGATGTTCGGGCCGAAGCGGGCGCTCCAGCCCATCGCGGTCGCGGTCTGCGCCTCGACGTCGCTGCGTCGCCTAGGCATCGCTCCTCCTTCTGGTGATGTACTGCGTGACTGCGGCGAGCGCGCCAATGACGACGAGCAGGATGATCGCCGCGGCCGAGGACTGGCCGACGTTGTTGCCGATCGTGCCGACGTTGTACATGCGCGTCATCCAGACATCCGTGGACCCGGCGGGCCCGCCGCCGGTGAGGACGTAGACCTCAGTGAACACGCGCAGCGCGCGGATCGCGGCGAGCGTGAGCACGATCGCGAAGGACGCGCGCAACGAGGGGATCACGATGTAGCGCAGCCGCTGCCAGCGGTTGGCGCCGTCAAGCGCCGAGGCCTCGTACATCTCGCGCTCGATGCTCGTCAGTCCGGCGATGAAGATCACCATGTTGTACGGCGCGCCCGACCAGATGCCGATGAAGATGATGGTCCAGATCGCCGTGCCCGGGCTGTTGAGGAACTCGAGCGGCGGGATCCCGACGAAACCGAGCAGCGAGTTCACGAAGCCGAGCTCGCTCGGGTAGAGCAGGGAGCGCCACGCCTCGGCGACGACGGCGACTGCCGCGACGACGGGCAGGAAGACGGTCGTGCGCACGAACCAGAGGCTGCGCGCCTGGCCCTCGAGCAGCAGCGCGAGCCCGAGCCCGACGACCACCCCGCCGAGGGTCTGGAAGAACGCGATCTGCACGGTGTGCAGTGCCGCGAGCTGGAATTTCTCGTCGGTGAGGACCTCGGTGTAGTTCTCGAGCCCGATGAATTCGTTGCCGAGGAACGGCTGCACCTTCTGGAAGCTATAGATGAAGCTGTTGAACAACGGGATGAACTTGAACAGCAGCGCGAGGACGATGGCGGGGAGCGCGAACGCCCACGCGATCGAACCGAGCTTCAAGCGCATGACGAGCTGGCCCTTCCGGGCGACCCCGAGGCTACGCCTCGAGATCGCCCGCTCGGCGAGAGACGTCATCCGAGCACACCCTGCTCGTCGAGGATCTCGGTCACCGCGTCATCGAGCGAGGCGAGCTGAGCGGCGACGTCGCTCGAGCAGTCTGCGTAGGTCGCGTTGAGCGTTTCGCCCGCCGCCGAGCGGATCGGCGCGAAGTCGATCGCCGACGGGAAGGCGTGGCCGGACTCCTCGTAGATCTCCTGGATGTTCGCCCAGCGCTCGTCGTCCCGGACCTCGCCGGCGTCGAGCGTGCTGTTGACCGAGAGCCGCACCGAGGGCACGTCGCCCGCGGTCATGCCGATCTTCTGCCCCTCGGCACTGACGAGGAACTCGGCAAGCGCGAGCTGCGCCACGGGGACCTCGGAGCCCGCCATGAGGTAGACGTTCTCGCCCTCGGCGAGCGCCTGCGTGCCCTCGGGGCCGGATGCGGGCGCGACGACGGTCCAGTTCTCCGCGCCGACGTTCGTGTCGAGCCCCTTCATCTGCCACGGGCCCATGCTGTAGATCCCGGCGCCGCCGCTGTAGAAGAGGTCGGCTGCCTTCCCGGTGGTCGCGGTGATCGCGTCGGCCTGGACGACCCTGGGCTCGGTGCAGACGAGCTGCTTGGCGGCCTCGACGCCCTCGACCGTGGCGTCGTCGAGGATCGCGGAGGTGTAGGTGCCGTCGCCGTTGTCGGTGACCAGGTCGCCGCCGTACGACCAGATGAAGGGCGCCGTCCACCAGGCGGCGTAGCCGGACTCCGAGGAGAGCGCGACCGACCAGCCGTCGGAGTTGTCCTGGCCGTCGCCGTCCGGGTCCTCGGCGGAGAACGCCGAGGCGACCTCGGTGAATTCCTCGAGGGTCGTCGGTTCCTCGAGGCCGAGGCTCTCGAGCCAGTCGGTGCGGATGCCCGCTCCGATGACGTGACGGGAGTACGGGACACCGTAGGTCTCGCCGTCGATGCCGACGACCGACTCCCACAGCTCCTCGCCCACGAGTCCGTCGGGGTCGACGGTCGAGGAGTCGACCTTCACCAGCAGGCCTTGCGTCTGGTAGGAGCCGAGCGACGAGGCGTCGTTGATGACGAGGTCCGGGAGGTCCCCGGCCGCCGCGGCCGTCTGGAGCCTCGTGGCGAGGTCGGGGTCAGGCACGTAGTCGACCTTGATACCGGTCGCCTCCGTGAAGGCCTCGAAGATCGCCTCGTAGTTGACGGCGGCCGTCTCATCGCTGCGGGTCCAGACCTCGATGGTCTGCTCGGCAAGGTCGGGGCTGGTCGTCGCGGGCTCGCTCGAGCAGGCCACGAGGGGCACGGTGAGTCCGGCGATCGCCAGGCCGGCCGCGCCGATACGGAGGATGGAAGACTTGGGCATCTCTGCGCTCTCAATCGATGAAGGGTTCGAACTTCCGAGACGTTCATGTATATGAATTCACTTCATATACCCGACGTGCTTCAGGAATCTACGCTACGATCGGTGCACAATCCACCCCCCGACACGAAGTTGTAACAAGCGAGAGGTGCCGAGGATGCAGAAGGTCGTCATCACCGGAGCGGGCGGCATCGCCGGAACCCTACTCCGGCCGGTGCTGCGGGATCGCTATGCACTCGTGCTCGTCGATCGGCAGCCGCTCACCGCCCAGCCGGGCGAGCGCGCCGTGCAGGGAGACATCCTCGACCGCGAGCTGCTACTGGACGCCTTCGCGGGCGCGACCGCGATCGTGCACCTCGCGGGCATCTCGACCGAGGGCGGGTTCGAGCCGATGATCGACGTGAACATCCGCGGCACCCACACCGTGCTCGAGGCCGCGCGGGAATGCGGCGTCCGCCGCGTCCTCGTCGCGAGCTCCGCGCACGCCGTCGGCGCGGCCGGCATCGACCGCGCGCACCTCCTCGCCCCCGACGACGTCGCCCCCGGCTCCTTCTACGGCGCATCCAAGGTCGCCGTCGAGGCGATCTCCCGCGTGCACGCCTCGAAGTTCGGGATGCGCATCGTGCTCGCCCGCATCGGGACGGTCCTCGCCGAGCCGCGCACGAAGCGGCAGCTCGCCACCTGGCTCTCCCCCGACGACCTCGGCAGGCTCGTCGACGCAACCGTCGGCCTGCAGCAGGGAGGCGCCTTCCCCGTCTGGGCGGTCTCCGCGAACGCCAGGCGATGGGTGGATCTCTCGGCAGGACGCGTGATCGGCTACGTGCCGCGCGACGACTCGGAGCACTTCGCGCCGCCGATCCTCGCCAACCCCGACGACGACTCTCTCGCCTGGTCCACGCTCGGCGGACCCTGGAGCGGTCCTGATCCCGACTTCCGGTGGCAGGAGGCGAACCCGTGAGTGCCGCACGGGCCGCGGATGGCGGCGAATCGGCAAGCGTCAAAAGCGCGAAGCGCGTTCTCGAACTCCTCGAGCTGTTCGGCGAGGCCGCCGAACCGCTCACCGCGACCGAGATCGCGGCGCGCACCGGTTTCCCGCGATCCAGCCTCCACGGGCTGCTGCAGACGCTGCTCGGGCAGCGCTGGATCGAGGAGGTCGATCCGGGCCGCTTCACCATCTCGACGCTCGCGCTGAGCGTCGGGGTCTCCTACATCGACCGCGACCCCGCAGCGCCCCACGCGACCGCGGCGCTCGAACGGCTCCGCACGGAGCTCGGCTGCACGACCAACCTCGCCCGCCGCATCGGCGACGAGGTCATCTACCTCGCCACCCGCGAAGCGGCCGACCGGCGCAGTCTGCCGTCGCGCACCGGCAGACGAGTGCCCGCCTTCGCCACCGCGCTCGGCCGGGCACTGCTGGCCGAGCTCACCGACGAAGAGGTGCGCGAGGAGCTCGAACGGCATCCGCGCCTCCAGGTCACCTCGTCGACGACCACCGACCTCGACGAGCTGCTCGAGGAGATCCGGGCGGCGCGTACGAACGGCCACGCGATCGAGCGCTCGCAGACGCTCGACGACGTCGTCTGCGTCGCCGTCGTGGTGCCGTACCGACTGCCCGCGACCGATGCCATCAGCTGCTCGATGTCGCTCGCGCAGGCGACGCCGGAGCGGCTCGAGGAGGTCATCGGCGTCCTCGAGCGCGAGGTGGCGGGCCTCGCCTCGCAGCTGCGCTGGCTCGGCATCCGCTGAAACCCACGACCACGTCAGCGCCACCGAGCGCGACACGAACAGGAGGACCGATGAGCCAGCCCGAGGTACGCGCCTGGGATGCCCGAACTGGACGATGGGGCGACACGCTCGCCCACGAGACGAGCGCCGGGGAGCTCGCCGAGGTGGTCGCCGTGGCGCAAGCCGCATGGGCGGAGCTGAGGGGACTCGACCGATCGGCCCGTGCGGCACTGCTCGACGCGATGGCGGCGGCGCTCGAGGCGGACGGCGAGCGCATTCGCGCCCTCGCCGAGCAGGAGTCGGCGCTCGGCACGGCCCGGATCGCGAGCGAACTCGGCCGCACCACCGGCCAGCTCCGCTTCCTCGCAGGGGTCGTGCGCGAGGGCGCCTACCTCGACGCGGCGATCGACCGCGCGAATCCCGACGCCGTGCCGCCCGTCGCCGACCTCCGCCGTATGCACCTGCCGCTCGGCGTCGTCGGTGTCTTCGCCGCGAGCAACTTCCCGCTCGCCTTCAGCGTCGCGGGCGGTGACACCGCAAGTGCGCTCGCTGCGGGCTGTGCGGTCGTCGTGAAGGCGCATCCCTCTCATCCCGCGACCTCGATCGCCGTGCACGAGGCGCTCGTCCGCGCCGCCCGCGAGACCGGCCTCACCAACCCGCCCGTCGGCATGGTCTTCGGTGTCGACGCCGGGCTCGACCTCGTCCGCCACCCGACGATCGCCGCGGTCGGCTTCACCGGCTCGCTCGGCGGCGGTCAGGCGCTCATGCGCGCGATCCAGGAGCGGGAGTCGCCGATCCCCTTCTACGGCGAGCTCGGCTCGAGCAACCCCATCGTGATCACCGGCTCAGCCGCGGCCGAGCGCGCCGAGGCGATCGGCGACGGACTCGCGCGCGCACTCACCGGAGGCGCCGGGCAGTTCTGTACGAAGCCGGGCATCGCCTTCGTCCCGCGCGGCGAGGCTGGCGACCGCCTGCTCGCCGCGGCCGTCTCGGCGATGGATGCCGTCGGGGCGCAGACCCCGCTCAACACCATGATCGGCGAGCGCTACCTTGCCGCGGCGAATGAGGCGGGGGCGCGGACGGCCGTGCGTACGCTCACCGCGACGCCCGCACCCGTGCAGGAGCGGCCGAGTGTCGCGCCGACTCTCCTTGAGGTGGATGCCGCCGACGCGGGCGCCTGGGTCTTCGAGGAGGTCTTCGGCCCGCTCGGCGTCGCTGTCCGCTACGACGGATCGGAGCTCGATTCGCTGCTGCAGCAGATGCCCGGCTCGCTCACCGCGAGCGTGCACCTCGGCGAGGGTGAGCCGGTGCCCGACGGACTCGGCGAGCTGCTGGCGCTGCGCGCCGGCCGCGTCATCGTCGACGGCTTTCCGACCGGCGTCGCCGTCAACTGGTCGCAGCAACACGGCGGCCCGTTCCCCGCGGCCACGACGTCGCAGACGAGTGTCGGTGCGGCCGCGATCGGCCGCTTCGTGCGGGCCGTGAGTTGGCAGAACGCGCCAGAGCAGCTGCTGCCCGTCGAGCTCCGCGACGGCGCCGCCGGGGTACCACGCCGCGTCGACGGCGTGCTGGTCCTGCCGTGACGCTCCGCGCATGAGCGTCGCGCTCGTGCTCCCGGGGGTTGGCCGCTACGCCGACCCCTGGCATCCCTTCGACGAGACGACCGACCGCCTCGCGGCGCTGCTGAGGGATGCAGGCTTCACGACGCGTGTCGCCGGCAACGTGGATGCCGCGCACGGCTCGCTCGCAGGCGTCGAGCTGCTCGTCGTCACGCGGGCGACCCGTGGCGCGGTCCGGACCCCGACGCTGGCCCGATCCCGCTGCGGTCGCGGCCCTCGACCGCGCCCTCATAGGCATCGGCGTGCTCGCGATGCACACGAGCGTCGCGAGCCTCCGCGACTATCCCGCCTGGGCCGCGGCGATCGGCGGCTGGCTGCCGGGCGTCTCGTTCCACCCGCCGGGCGGCCTGCAGGCTGGGCGAACAGGTAGCCGGCCAGCGGGACGGACGCGCGGACCCGTCCGCCGAGCAGGGCGTGCACGGGCAGTCTGTCTCGCCGTGCTCGCGCGTCCCACAGGGCGACCTCGAAGGCGGAGACGAGGCGGGCCGCCGTCTCGGCCACGCCGCGAGCGTCGAAGTGCGCCCGGCCCGTCACCGACGACCGTGCGACGTCTTCAGCGATCCGGCGTAGCCCGTTGATGTCGTGCACGGGTGTCCCGTGGAGTCGGCGGGCCGTATCATCGAGCAGGGCGAGATGCGATGCCTGTCCGTAGCTCTCATCGAGACCCGTGATCCCCTCGTCCGTGCGTACGACGATGACGGATCGCAGCGCCCAAGGTTCGTGGACGCCGACAGCGTTCAGGAGCGGCGGATCCGGGAAGGCGAGGGGGACCGCGCGGGCTCCGACGATAATCGGCACGCTCATCGGGCGGCCTCGAATAGCATCCCCATGGTTTCCGTGAAGGACAGCTCGTCGAGGATCACGCCGTTCACGTCGACGACGGTGACGTCGTTCCGGCCCCGCCGCAACACGGGCGCCGGGACATACAGCCCTCTCGTCGGCCCGATGTCCCAGTAGCGTCCGAGCAGTTCCCCGTTGATCCAGACGTATCCCTTCGACAACCCGCCGACGTCCAGCACGGCGTCGCCGACTATCGAGACGTCGACGATGCCCTCGGATCGCACCGGTAACCCCTCGGTCACCGGTGTCGACCCGGTTCCGACGCCCAGCCCCTGGATCGACGGGAGGGCGGCGAGCTCAATGGCGTCGACGTCCCAGCCGTGCACGATCTGACGCTCGTGACGCACGCCGCCCACGAGTCCCTTGTGTTCACCCAGGCGCGGTCCGTAATTGACGCGGCCCATGGACTCCACGATCACCTCGATATCCACGCCCGATCCCATGACCTCGAGCGGCACGATGTGGTCGCCCGATTCGAGCACCGCGACCAGTCGGCCGTCGACAACGAGGTGCGCGCGATCCCGTACGTCGTCGATGCGCAGTGCCGCTTCCGCCCGGGGGCCGGGCACGCGTGCGCGGTAGCGGACGAGGCCATGGTCCACGCCGAGTTGTTCGAAGGTCGGCGGCACGGGCCAGCGTCCGAGGGGGCGATACGCCGAGTCGAGCGAGCTGTGCGCGTGCATTCGCACGGGCCCGGCGACCGCCGGGTTGTTCGGCGGCGGGGGATCCGGCAGGATGATCCCTCGTCGTTCGGCGAATACGTCGCGAAGCGCCCAGTAGGTGGCCGTGGCAGCGCCGCATTCGTCGATGGGGGCTGCATAGTCGTAGCTCGTCGTGGTTGGCTGATACTCGCCGTCGTGCAGTGGGCCGGAACGGTTGGCGCCTGCGCCGGTGCCGAAGTTCGTGCCTCCGTGCGCCATGTAGAGGTTGAGGGAGGCGCCTGCATCGAGCGTCCGGCGCGCAAGATCCGCGACGTCGGCTGCGTCCCGCACGGTGTGAGTGCTTCCCCAGTGGTCGAACCAACCAATCCAGAGTTCCATGCAGAAGAGCGGATCCTCCGGTCGGAATGCGCGCTGGGCGGTGAAGGCGCGATCGGGGTCGCTGCCGAAGTTCACGGTCACGGGCACCCCGGGCACGGAGCCGCCCGTCAGCATCACCTGTGTCGGTCCGTCGGACGTGAAAAGGGGGACGTCGATTCCGCGGCGGAGGAGACCGTCCCGGAGGTGCGCGAGGTAGCCGGCGTCAGAGCCGTACGACCCGTACTCGTTTTCGACTTGCACCATGTGCACCGGCCCGCCGCGGGATCCCTGGCGCTCGGCGATCAACGGCACGAGCACGTCAAACCATTCGTCGACGTGCTGCAGCCAGCGGGTATCCCGCGAACGCAGCGTGATCTGCGGGATCGCGCTCACCCAGCTCGGGATGCCTCCGTTGTCCCACTCGGCGCAGATGTACGGGCCGGGCCGCACGATGACCCCGAGCCCGGCTGCGTGTGCGAGATCGAGGAACCGCGCCAGGTCCGCCCGACCGTCGAAGGTCGTGATGCCGGGCCGGGGTTGATGGAGGTTCCAGGGGACGTAGGTCTCGATGGTGTCGAGTCCGAGCGCGACGCTCATCGCGATGCGGTGCTCCCACTGGTCGGGATGGACGCGGAAGTAATGCAGAGCACCAGAGAACACGCGTACTCCTCCGTTGGTGGCCGGCTCGAAATCCCGCATCCGTGTCTCCTTCAGAGAAGCAGTAATCGGTTACTACGTTGATACTAGGCAGATGAGCAGGCAAAGGAAACAGGCGGGTTCGCGAACCACCATCCGGGACGTGGCAGCGAAGTCCGGAGTTTCTGTCGCCACCGTGTCGCGCGTGCTGGCCGGCAACTACCCGACATCGGAGGATGCGAAGAAGAAAGTTCTTGCGGCGATCGACGAGCTGAACTACGTGATGAACGCGCACGCACGCGGGCTCGCAGGACAGGGAACCCGGACGATCGCGATACTCGTGGAGCAGGTCACCTCTCCGTTCTACGCGGCGGTCGCCCAGGGCGTGGAGGAGCAGGCCGCCGCCGGGGGGCGCCTGTGCCTCATCTGTACGACGCACGGGGATCCTGCCCAGGAGCTCGCGCTTGTGAACATGCTGCGCGATCAGGGTACCGACGCGGTGATCATCGTCGGGGGAATTACCCCCTCACGTGAGTACGAGATTCGCATGGCCCGCTACGCGGAGTCCCTCAACGCGGTCGGCTCCGTACTCGTCCTGTGCGGGAGGCCGCGACTGGACGCCGACGTGCCTCATCTGGTCGTCGCGTACGAGAACGAAGAGGGCGCATACGCCGCCACGAACTACATTCTGTCGAAAGGACACGAGGACGTGATCTTTGTCGGAGGCGTCGAGGGAATCTCCACGACGGACGATCGTGTGCGTGGCTTTCGACGGGCTATGCAGGAGCGCGGCCTGCCGACGGAGGGACGTGTGCTCCTCGGCTCGCACCGGGAAGCCTTCGGGCGGACGGCGGTGCAGGAGCGTCTCGCGAGGGGGCGCGATTTCACGGCCATCGTTGCCTACAACGACCACATTGCTGCGGGTGCGCTTCTGGCGGTGCGTCAGGCGGGCCTGCGCGTGCCGGAGGATGTCTCGGTCATCGGCTACGACGACAGTCTCCTGGCCTCGAATCTCACCCCCGCGCTGACTTCCGTCGCGGTCCCTGCTCAGGAGCTCGGACGAACCGCCGTCAGGCGCGCCCTCGAGCACCAGGACGGTGACGTGCGGGATCCCAGCCAGGTGGTCACGCTCGCGACGCACGTCGTTGTCCGTGACTCCGTAGCGAGACCGCGTGCGTAGGGGCAGCTGTGTCAATCGTCCCGCTGGGGAAGCGTCTTATACGGCTGACGAGAAGCTTCGTCTGGCCAACGGTGGTCCTCGTCGGAGCTTCTCCACGGCCCGGCGAGTCTTGTCCCAGGCGAGGCCACCGTCGTTTTCGCGGGCGAGGATCCGCTCTGCAAAGAAATCCGAGTCATCGCGTGGCTCGTACCCGATCGCGCGGCCTTCTCGCAGGGACTCCCATCGGCGAGTGTTCGCTGAGTCAGCATCCGCATGATGTGGCGGGCAATCTGGGAATCAGAAGTTGTGATGGGGCATTCCTCCTGGCGGTAGTGATCACTTCGTTCGACGTATCAGGGTCGGTAGTCGGTTCGTTTGACAACTGGTACATCGTTCTCTCAGGCCTGGAGCACTCGCACCAGTGATCGTGGTCGTGGTCCTTTTGCGACAGCGACGGAGGTGAGCCACGACGCACTCTGAACGGAACTGGGCTTCGCCTAGAGGACACTAGAGCGCCTCCAGCCACAGCTTCGTAAGTTCAGACGCAGGTCACGCCAGTTCGGATTGGCGGCTCCGTGCAACCTCTTCGAGCCGGGTGATGACCACGGCCGACGGGGTCACCGCGCCCGAGAGGTAGCTGCTCAGCCGCGATCGCGAGGTGCCGATCCGCTCGGCGAGGCGCTGCTGCGGCAGGTCGGCGGCGCGGGCGAGCTCGCGCAGTCGGCGAACGGTGCGCTCCTCGGCGCTCGCTCGTGCGTCGTCGAGCACGCGGCGCAGCAGCGCTGCCGCTCCTCCGGACTCCGCGATCGCGAGCGCTTCTTCGAGGTCGGCTGCGACAGGACCGTATGGGGCGACTTCGACGGCGACGCCGACCTTGGACCAGTCATCGAGGCCACCACGGTCAATCGCGGCGAGGATGCCCTCAACCCCCCACTCGGTAACTGGGTCATCGGGCGAGACGTTGAGGTTGCGGAACCTGAGCGCCATGCCTACCGCTCCTTCTCGACGTCGTAGATCGCGCGCGCAAGCGACTGCGCCGTGTCGACGACCGTCGACCAGTCGTGCCATCGCGGCTGCAACCCCTTGTAGTCGGCGAGCCGACGGGTGGTGCGCAGGTCGCGCGGCTGAGGGTCGGCGAGCTGACGCACCAATTGGTCGCGCACGGGGCGCTCGTCGGCCGGCCCGGTGTCGTCGCGGTACGCGTCGTCGATTCGCGCAAGCACCTCGGCCGCGCGATCGAGGCCGTAGCGGGAGGCGAGTGCCACGACATCGATGACGTCGCGCGTCTGATTGCGCCTCACGATGAGGAATCCCTTTACGCGCAGCGTCTCTGCCATCGTCGGAACGGTGAGTGAGCGCCCCGACGGCAGCGTGACCCGTTGGGTCTCGAGTGGGCGCGTTCGGATCAGCTGTCGGATGCCGGTCTCGATGCCGCCGAGCTCGCCGAGGATGATCTTGCCCGGCGTGAGCCGGTTCGTGACGAACCCTCCCTCGCTCTCGAGCGCCTCGAGCACGACGTCGAATCGATCGCGCAGGTCGACGAGCACATGATCGTGGTCGTACGAGGCGCGGTGCTGTGCGTAGATCGCCGCAGCCGAGCCGCCGACGAGCACTGCGTCGGGTACGAGTTCTTGAAGTCGCGCCGCCGATTCGAGCACGTCGCGGACGTCTGGATGCAGCGCAGCGATGTCGGCAGAAATCAGCTCGGAAGCTTTTGCCGGTTCCAATTCCGCCATGCAAGAAGCGTATCAGATCCGATACAATTGCTCGAACGGCAAGCTTCCCACCCAGCCCGATACGAGACAATGTCACGCGTGATCCTCTCCCCGCAGCATCCGCTCTCCGCCGGCCTCACGTCTGACTCGCGCCTCGTGCGCGCATATCGGGGAGAGCGTTCCGACACGACGCCCGTGTGGTTCATGCGGCAAGCCGGGCGGTCTCTGCCCGAGTATCGCGACCTGCGCGTCGGCACGCGCATGCTCGACGCATGCCTCGACCCCGAGATGGCGAGCGAGATCACGCTGCAGCCGGTGCGGCGGCACAAGGTCGACGCGGGCATCTTCTTCAGCGACATCGTCGTGCCATTGAAGCTCGTGGGCGTCGACGTCGAGATCCAGCCGGGCCGCGGGCCCGTCTTCGGCAGGGCGTATGCGGATGCCGCGGGCGTCGCTGAGTTGACGAAGGTTGATCCTGCTCGGCTTGATGAGGCATCGGGGCCGATTTCGGAGGCGGTTGCACGCACGATCGCTGAGCTCAATGAGACGGCGCCGCGGGGGCGGGTTTCGACAAGCTCAACCAGCAGTGGGGTTTCGACAGGCTCGACCACCGGAGGGGCGACCCCGCTCATCGGGTTCGCGGGGGCGCCGTTCACGCTCGCGGCGTACCTCGCCGAGGGCGGGCCGTCGAAAGACCACCTCGCCGCCCGCACGCTCATGCACGCCGACGCCGGCGCATGGCGCGCGCTCATGGACTGGACGGCCGAACTCAGCGGACGCTTCCTGCGCGCACAGGTGCTCGCCGGGGCATCCGCAGCCCAGCTCTTCGACTCGTGGGCCGGCGCCCTCTCGCTCGAGGATTACGAGCGGCACGTCGCGCCCGCCTCGGCGAAGGCACTCAGCTTCGTGCACGACCTCGAGTACGAGGCGACGGATGCCGCGGGCACGGCCGTGACCCGCCACGTACCGGTCGTGCACTTCGGCGTCGGCACCGGCGAACTCCTCGGCGCGATGGAGGGCGTGGGCGTCGACACCGTGGGTGTGGACTACCGCGTGCCGCTCGACGTCGCCGCCCAGCGTGTCGGCGCCGGCGTGCCGCTGCAGGGCAATCTCGACCCCGCGCTGCTCGCCGCGCCGTGGCACGTGCTCGAGGCAGCCGTGCGCGAGGTGCTGCGCCGCGGGGAGGTCGCTCCCGCCCACGTGTTCAACCTCGGCCACGGCGTGCCGCCCGAGACCGATCCCACCGTGCTCACCCGGGTCGTCGAGCTCGTGCACGAGGCGGGCGCATGACCGACGACCCGACTGTGTCGCTCGGGTCGGACGACGACCTCGAGACCGTCAGCCTCAGCGCCGACGTCGTCGTGGTCGGCGGCGGAGTCGCGGGTCTCGTGGCCGCGCTCGAGTGCGCCAAGGTCGGGCTGCACGTCACGCTGCTCGAACGGCGCGAGGAGGTCGGCGGATGCGTCGGGCGCGTCGAGCTCGACGGCCTCACGCTCGACAGCGGCGCCGAGTCCTTCGCGACCCGCGGCGGCTCGGTCGAAGAGCTCCTCGGCTCGCTCGGCCTCACGGGCGACATCGAGCGTCCGAACCCGGCAGGCGCGTGGCTCGCCATGCCCGGCTCGAACGGCGACCTGACGGCAGCGCCCCTGCCACGCACGGGCGTGCTCGGCATCCCCGCGAACCCCCTCGGCGACGACGTGCGGCGCATCATCGGGTGGGGCGGTGCGATCCGCGCGTATGCCGACCGGCTCATGCCCATCGTTCGCATCGGCCGCGCCCACAGCCTCGGACAGCTCGTGCGCACGCGCATGGGGCAAGCCGTGCTCGACCGGCTCGTCACCCCGATCTCGGCCGGCGTGTACTCGGCCGACCCCGACGATCTCGATCTCGATGTCGTGGCACCCGGACTCAACGAGGCGATGACCCGCGCCGGTTCGCTCTCGGGCGGCGTCGGCGAGCTCGTCGAGGCGCGCAAGGCCGGGAGCGCGGTGCTGGGACTTCGCGGAGGCATGCACCGCCTCGTCGACGCGCTGCGGCGCGAGCTCGACCGGTTCGGCGTGACGGTGGTCGTCTTCGCCGAGGTGAACGGTCTCTCCCGATCGCACACCGCTGCACCCGAGTGGCGCGTCACCGCGACCACCCCCGCGGCCGAGCTCCTCGTCGATGCCCGCTACGTCGTGCTCGCCGCCCCGGCGCAGACGTCGCGCCGCCTGCTCGGCGACGCCGTCGAAGGATGGGCGGATGCCGCGAGCTGGCCTGCCGCGGCATCCGTCGAACTCGTGACCCTCGTGCTCGACGCACCCGCGCTCGACGCCGCACCGCGCGGAACCGGCGTGCTCGTGGCATCCGGATCCCCCGGCGTGACCGCGAAGGCGCTCACCCACGCGACCGCGAAATGGTCGTGGCTCGCCGAGGCAGCGGGCGGGCGGCACGTCGTGCGCCTCTCGTACGGCCGGGCAGGCGAGCCCAACCCGCTCGACGGCTTGGGCGACGACGAGGTGGCGCGGCTCGCGCTCGCCGACGCGGCAGCGCTGCTCGGCGTTCCCCTCGACGAGACCATGCTGAGGGCCTCGGCGCGCACCGCGTGGCGCGACGCGCTCTCACACGCGGCGATCGGCCAGCGAGATCGGGTGCGCGCACTCGACGAGGCACTCGCCGCAGAACCCGGCATCGAGGCGACCGGCTCATGGGTCTCTGGCACCGGCCTGGCGTCGGTGATCCCGCACGCGCTCGCGGCTGCGCGCCGCATCCGGCACGACGCCGTGCACCCCGGCGACATCGCATAGCCCGAGGGGAATATTGCGGCGCAACCCCCTTGCGCGCCGCGGCTCGGGGTCTACTCTGGTTAGACGCCTACATGGAATGGGGTTCCACATGAAGGGCAAGATCCTCTTCGTCGTCGGGCTTGGGGTCGGCTACGTGCTCGGCACGCGAGCGGGCCGAGAACGCTACGAGCAGATCCGCAAGGGCGCGGAGAAGATCTGGAACACGCCGGCGGTGCAAGAGACCGTGGGCACGGCCAAAGAGTTCGCCATGTCGCGGGTGGGCGACCTCAGCGACACCGTGCTCGACAATGTGAAGTCGTTCGTCAGCACCGTCACGAAGGGCGAGAGCGGGGCGAAGGGGTCGGCCACGAAGCCCAAGGCATCGGGCACCGGCAAGAAGGAGTCCTCGGGGTCATCTGGGCCCACGAGGGTCGGCGACGAGCCGACGGGCGGTCCGGGCGCCACCGGCGAGAAAGCCAAGCCCAAGACGGTGAAACCCGCGACCACGCCGCGCGGCTCCACCGCGGCATCCGACTCCTGATCGCGCGGAAGGTGACCACGCGATGGCTGCACCCGTGAACGACGAGCGCTCCCTGCTCACCCTCATCGGTGAGCTCCCCGAGCGGTTCTCGAACCTCGTTCGCGCCGAGATCGACCAGATCAAGGCCGAACTCGGCTACAAGGCGAAGCACTTCGGCATCGGCGCCGGGCTCGTCGTGATCGCCGGCTTCGTCGGCATCTTCCTGCTCGGCACGCTCATCGCCACCGGCATCCTCGCCCTCTCGCTCGTGATGCCCGGCTGGGCGGCCGCCCTCATCGTCTCGGGCGTGCTGCTGCTCATCGTGCTGATCCTGCTCGGCATCGCCTGGCGGAGCTTCAAGCGCGGCAGCGAACCCCTCGAGACCATCGAGAGCGTGCGCCAAGACCTCGATGCGGTGAAGGGAGTCGGCGACTATGACCGCTACTGACCGGCAACGGCTGAACAAGAAGACCGAACGCAACCTCACCCGCATCCAGGCGCACGACAACGCCGCGGCCGCGAGAGCCGACCTCGTCTCGACGCTCAACGCGCTCGAAGAGAAACTCAACGTGCCGAAGCAGTTCAGGGCCAAGTCGGCTGCGGCCAAGGTGCGCTTGCGCAGGTTCGCCGACGAGCAGCCGGTGGCCGCGATCGGCGTGGCAGTGGCGGCGGTCGCCGCTGTCGGGGTGACGGTCTGGCTCGTCGTGCGTGCGAACCTCGACCGGTAGCAGCGGGCGGGCGGATGCTGCGATGCCCACGACTGCCGCAGCCCCCGCGCAGCCCGCGGTCGCCCAGACCGCGGTCGCCCGGGTCGCCGCGGCCGTTCGCGCCGACATCCTGAGCGGCGCGCTCGCGCCCGGCTCGCCCTTGCGCGAGGAATCCGCCGCCGAGCACTACGCGGTGTCGCGACACACCGTGCGAGCCGCCTTCCAGCGCCTCGTGGCCGAGCGGCTCGCGGTCGCCGAGCCGTACCGCGGGGTGCGCGTGACGAGCTTCGACCGCGACCAGGTGATCGCGCTGCAGCAGTTGCGCGCAGCGCTCGAGGTGGAGGCGGTGCGCATCGCCGGGGAGCGTTTCGGAGCGGAGTGGCCCGAGTCGGCGCTCGCGCCCGCCCGCGACGCGCTCGGCCGCCTCGACGCGATCAGCGCACGCGAGGCGCGCGGCGAGCCCGTCGACTGGCTCGAGGTGGAGCGCATCCACGCCGACTTCCACCGGGCGCTCGTCGCGGCATCCGCGAGC
Source organism: Agromyces sp. ISL-38 (assembly GCF_018613935.1). Lineage (GTDB taxonomy): Bacteria > Actinomycetota > Actinomycetes > Actinomycetales > Microbacteriaceae > Agromyces. The sequence goes on from NZ_JAGGPF010000001.1 coordinate 506,348, forward strand.
CCCCGCATCATCGAGACGCACACCGCACTCGGCAGCGAACTGCTGCTGTTCCTGCTGCACGTGCGCCCGCACTACACGCTCGGGAGCCTCATCGCCGAGCATCGCGCCCTGCTCGACGAGCTGCCCGCCCGCGGCCCGTCGGCCCTGCGCGAACACCTCGAGCACTCGACGCGATTGCTCGTCGACGGCTGATCGCGGCACCCGCCCGCGTGCACGGAAGGGAGCGACTCATGTCCGATGATTCGAATGAGGAGGGCCAGGGCGACGCCGTCAGCGACTTCGTCGGCCGGGTGTTCGCCTCGGCGCTCGGCGCGCTCGAGATTCTCAGCATCTATCTCGGCGTTCGACTCGGCTGGTACCGGGCGCTCGCCGAGGCCGGGCAGCTCAGCTCGACCGAGCTCGCCCGGCGCACCGCGACCCAGGAGCGCTACGCACGGGAGTGGCTCGAACAGCAGGCGGTGAGCGGCATCCTCACGGTCGAGGAGACGGATGCCGCGGATGCCGCACCCGTCGCCGCATCCGACCGCCGCTTCTCACTGCCGGCAGCCCACGCGGAGGTGCTGACCGACGGCACCTCGCTCGACTACTTCGCCCCGTTCGTGCGCATGTTCGCCGCCTCAGCGGTCCAACTACCGCAGCTCCTCGACGCGTATCGCGCCGGGGGCGGCGTCTCGTGGCAGCAACTCGGCGCCGACGCCCACGAGTCACAGGGCGATCAGAACCGGCCGTGGTTCGAGAAACGACTCGCACCGGCACTTGCGTCGGTGGACTCCCTGCACCAGGTGCTGTCCCGTCCTGGCGCACACATCGCCGATGTCGGCTGCGGCCACGGCTGGTCGACGCTCGCCCTCGCCCGCGCCTATCCCGACGCGCGCGTCGAGGGCTTCGACGTCGATCAGCCGTCGATCGAGGCGGCTCGCCGACACGCCACCGAGGCGGGGCTCGGGGATCATGTCAGGTTCCACCTCGTCGGCGGTGAGGAGCTCGCCGCGGAGGGCCGTTTCGACGCCGCGTTCGTGTTCGAGGCCGTGCACGACATGCCGTATCCCGTCGAGGTGCTCGCAGCGATTCGCCGGGCGGTGCGCGACGACGGCGAGGTCGTGATCATGGACGAGGCCGTCGCCGAGCGATTCGCCCCGGACGGCGACGAGATCGAGCGCCTCATGTATGGTTTCAGCCTCTTCGTCTGCCTACCCGACAGTCTCTCGAGCCCGGGCTCCGTGGGCACCGGCACGGTGATGCGCCAGTCGACGCTCGAGGGCTACGCGCTGGAGGCGGGCTTCTCCGGCATCGAGGAGCTGCCGATCGAGGGGTTCGCGTTCTTCCGCTTCACGCGGCTCGTGCGCTGACGCCGGCGCGCGGCATCCGGAATCCGGCTTCGGGCTCGCGGCACCCGTCTCGCTGGGGCGCATCTGCATCGATGCGTCTGCGTCCCGCTTTTGGCGGTACAGCGGGGAAGGGGGAGGATAGGAGCATGTCTTCCCCCGCTGCCGAAGCGGCAGCCGACGCGCTTCAGACCGATTCCGACGCCGAGCAGATTCTCGAGGGCTACACGGTTTTCGCCGTGCTCCGTCGAGACCCCGTGCGACCCGACGACCTCGACGGACACGACGTGCCGCGGTTCGTCGACGAGCTCGACGGCGTGATCACGCTCGTCGAGAACGAGGGAATCGTCCTGCGGGGCATCTACGACGTGTCGGGCCTCCGTTCCGACGCCGACGTGATGCTCTGGCTGCACGGTCCGACGGCTGAAGGGCTGCAGTGGGCGCTCCGCGAACTGCGCCGCGCCCGGCTCCTGCGCGCGCTGCTCCCGACGTGGAACGCCATGGGCGTGCACCGCGACGCCGAGTTCAACAAGTCGCACGTGCCCGGGTTCCTGCGCGGCGTCGAGCCGAAGGGCTGGCTCACCGTCTACCCGTTCGTGCGCAGCTACGACTGGTACCTCCTCCCGCCTGAGGAGCGCAGCCGCATGCTCGCCGAGCACGGCCGCAAGGGCGCCGCCTTCCGCGGGGTCATCGCGAACACCGTCGCGTCGTTCGCGCTCGGCGATTACGAGTGGCTGCTGCCGCTCGAGGCTGACGAGCTCACCGACCTCGTCGACCTCATGCGCGACCTGCGCGCCACCGACGCACGAATGCACGTTCGCGAAGAGGTGCCGTTCTTCACCGGCCGCCGCATCTCCACGGCCGAGCTCGTGGAGGTGCTGCAGTAGTGACGCACTACGACGCGATCCTCCTGTCGAGCTTCGGCGGGCCTGAGGGCCAAGACGACGTGATCCCGTTCCTCCGCAACGTCACGGCCGGTCGCGGCATCCCCGACGAGCGTCTCGAAGAGGTCGCGCACCACTACCGCCACTTCGGCGGCGTCAGCCCGATCAACGAGCAGAACCGGCAGCTGAAGGCCGCGCTCGAAGCCGAGCTCGCCGCGCGCGGCATCGACCTGCCCGTGTACTGGGGCAACCGCAACTGGGCGCCGTACTTCCGCGACGTCGTCGCCGAGGCCGAGGCGAACGGCCACACCGAGCTGCTCGGTCTCGTCACGAGCGCCTACACCTCGTATTCGGGCGTCGGGCAGTACCGCGAAGACTTCGGGAAGGCCACCGCCGGAACGCGCGTCTCGATCGATCGCATCCGCGAGTTCTTCGATCACCCCGGGTTCGTGCAGCCCTTCGTCGAGGGCGTGACGGATGCCGCCGCCTCCCTCGTCGCGGCGGGCGTCGCGCCCGACCGCATCCACGTGCTCTACGTGACGCATTCCATCCCGACCGCCGCGGCCCTCGCCTCGGGGCCCGAGTTCGGCGATGGCGGCGCGTACGTGGCGCAGCATCTCGCCGTGGCATCCGTCATCAGTGAGGCCGCCGCGCCCGACGTGCCGTGGTCGCTGGCCTACCAGTCGCGATCGGGCGACCCGCGCACCCCCTGGCTCGAGCCCGACATCAACGACGCGATCGGCGAACTCGCCGCGGGTGGGCGCACCGACGCCGTCGTGATCGTGCCGTTCGGGTTCGTGAGCGACCACATGGAGGTCATGTGGGACCTCGACAACGAAGCCGTCGCGACGGCCGGCGAGCACGGCCTCGAGGTGCGCCGCGTGCCCACGCCCGGTGTGCACCCGGCGTTCGTGCGCGGCCTCGTCGACCTCGTGCTCGAACGCGTGAACGACGTGCCGGCCGGCGAGCGGCCGCACCTCACGACCCTCGGCCCCTGGCCCGACCACGCGCGCATCGCGAGCGGGGCGGTCGTCTCGCCCGACGCCGCGGTGCCGGCAGTGGAGGCGACCACGCGATGACCGCGGTCATCCGGGTGGGCACCAGGGCGAGCGCCCTGGCGATGGCCCAGACGCGCCAGATCGCCGAGCGGCTTGCGAAGGCCACGGGCGCCGAGATCGAGCTCGTGCCGGTCACGACCGAGGGCGACACCTCACGGGCGTCACTCGCGTCGCTCGGCGGCACCGGTGTATTCGCCGTCGCCCTCCGCGAGGCGCTCATCGCCGGCGAGTGCGACGTCGTCGTGCACTCCCTGAAAGACCTCCCGACCGCCGACCACCCGAAGCTCCGCCTCGGTGCGGTGCCGAAGCGCGCCGACGCGCGCGACGCGCTCTGCGCGCGCGACGGGCTGACGCTCGCGACCCTCCCGGCCGGTGCTCGCATCGGAACGGGATCGCCGCGGCGCATCGCCCAGCTCGCCGCCGCCCGGCCCGACGTGGTAGCGGTCGACATCCGTGGCAACATCGACACGCGCCTCGGCAAGGTCGAGAAGGGCGAGCTCGACGCGGTCGTGCTCGCCGCCGCAGGCCTGGGCCGGCTCGGGCGCATGGATGCCGTGACCGAGCTCTTCGAGCTCAGCGACTGGCCCACCGCGCCGGGCCAGGGCGCCCTCGCGATCGAGGTGCGCCGTGAGCGCGGTGACCGCCAGCTCGAACTCGCACTCGAATCAATCGACCACGGCACGACCCGTGCCACGGTGCTCGCCGAACGGCTCGTGCTCGCCGGCCTCGAGGCGGGTTGCTCCGCCCCGGTGGGCGCGACCGCCTTTGTGGATGGGGAACTTCTGTTCCTGACGGCGACCGTGTACAGTGCCGACGGGACGCGGCAGCTCACGAGCTCGCACGCGGCCACCCCCGACAGCCGCTCGGCCGCCGATTTGGCGGATGCGGCACGCGACGTCGCCGAACGGGCCGTCGCAGAACTCCTCGGCAACGGCGCCGCCGAACTCGCACCACCTGAGGAGTCGCAGTGAGCGAATTCGAGCCGATGACCGGCGCGATCAGCCTGCCTTCGGGCGGGGGCAAGCCCCTGGCCGGATGGCGTGTGCTCGTCCCGCGTGGCGGGCCCTGGGGCGACGGGGTCGCGGCGGCGCTTCGCGCGCGCGGCGCCTCACCGATCGTGGCCCCGCTCATCAACTTCGCGCCGACCGACGACCAGCCCGCCCTCGAGGCGGCGCTCGCGAAGCTCGCCGCGGGCGGCTTCGACTGGCTCACGGTCACGAGCGCGACGACGGTCGACGTGCTCTCGTCGTACGGCGCCGTGATCCCCGAGCAGACCAAGGTCGCCGCCGTGGGTGAGACCACGGCCGCCGCCCTCCTCGCCGCCGGCTACCACGTCGACATCGTGCCGGCCGAAGACAACTCGGCCCAGGGCCTGCTCGAGGAGTGGGAGGCCGCGACCGGCGGCGTCACCCCGCTTCGGGTACTGGCGCTCCGTTCGGCCATCGCGAAGCAGGTGCTTTCGCTCGGCCTGGCTCGCGCCGGGCATCACGTCGAGGCGGTCGTCGCCTACCGCACCGTGGGTGTGCCGGTGGCGCCGAAGGTCGCGGCCGACGTGCGCGCCGGCCGCGTGAACGCCGTGCTCGTGACCTCCGGCAGTGTGGCGGAGCAGGTGCAGCAGCAACTCGGCCCGATTCCCGAGACGATCCTCGTCGCGGCGATCGGCCCCCAGACGCAGCGCGATGCAGCCGAACTCGGCCTTCGCGTCGACGTCGTGGCGCGCGAGCGCACCGCCGAATCCCTCATCGACGCCGTCGTGACGGCGGCGACGGCCAACGCCTGACCCGTCGCTCGACGCTCGGGTCGCCGGCGCCGCAACGTAGGCTTGGTCGGGTGAGTCCCACGCCCACTCCCCGCGTCCGCCCGCGCCGCCTTCGCGAGACCCCCGCCATGCGGCGGCTCGTCTCCGAGACGCGGCTCGACCCCGCCGACCTCGTGCTCCCGATCTTCGTGCGCGAGGGCGCCGTGGCAACCGTGCCGATCGCCTCGATGCCCGGGGTCGTTCAGCACAGCCTCGAGAGCCTGCCGGGCGCGGTGACGGATGCCGCGGCGGCCGGCCTCGGCGGCATCATGCTCTTCGGCGTGCCAGAGCAGCGCGACGCCCGCGGCTCGGGCGGCACCGACCCCGAGGGCATCCTCAACCTCGCCACGCGAGTCGCCGCCGACGCGGCAGAGGGCGCCCTCGTCGTGCAGACCGATCTCTGCCTCGACGAGTTCACCGATCACGGCCACTGCGGCGTGCTCGATGTGCTCGGGCGGGTCGACAACGACGCCACGCTCGAGCGCTACCAGGAGATGGCCGTCGTGCAGGCGGCATCCGGATCCCAGCTCCTCGGCCTCTCCGGCATGATGGACGGCCAGGTCGCCGCGGTGCGAGAGGCACTCGACAGCGCCGGCTTCGCGACCACCCCGATCCTCGCCTACTCGGCCAAGTACGCGTCGGCGTTCTACGGCCCGTTCCGCGACGCGGTCGAGTCGACGCTCGAGGGCGACCGCCGCACGTATCAGCTCGACCCCGGTAACCGCCGTGAGGGGTTGCGTGAGGCGCTCATCGATATCGACGAGGGTGCCGACATCGTCATGGTGAAACCGGCGGGCAGTTACCTCGACGTGCTCGCCGACGTCTCGGCGGCGAGCGACGTGCCCGTCTGGGCGTACCAGGTGTCGGGCGAGTACTCGATGATCGAGGCTGCCGCGGCGCACGGCTGGATCGATCGCAAGCGTGCGGTGATCGAGTCGGTACGCGGCATCCGTCGTGCGGGTGCCGACGCCGTGCTCACCTACTGGGCCGTCGAACTGGCCGACTGGATCCGAAAGGGAGACCTGGCATGAGCGCCGATGGTTTCGAGACGCCTGCTTCGCGGGCTCCTCAACCAGCGGAGTCGACCCCTGCTTCCTCGGCTCCTGAACCCAAGGACATGACGAACGCCGGGCTCTTCGCCCGCGCCCAGGCCGCGATCCCCGGCGGCGTCAACTCGCCCGTGCGGGCGTTCCGCTCGGTCGGCGGCACGCCGCGCTTCCTCGTCTCGGCGCGCGGCCCGTACGTCACCGACGCCGAAGGTCGTGAGTACGTCGACCTCGTCGCCGGCTGGGGCCCCGCGATCCTCGGGCACGCCGACCCCCGGGTCGTCGAGGCGGTGACGGATGCCGCGGCACGCGGTCTCTCGTTCGGCTCCTCCACGCCCGCCGAGACCGAGCTCGCCGAGCTCGTCGAGGAGCGCATCGCCCCCGTCGAGAAGCTCCGCCTCGTCTCGACGGGCACCGAGGCGACGATGAGCGCCATCCGACTCGCGCGCGGATTCACCGGCCGCGACCTGCTCGTGAAGTTCTCCGGTCACTACCACGGCCACTCCGATGGCCTCCTCGCTGAGGCAGGCTCGGGCCTCGCGACCTTCGCCCTTCCCGGTTCGGCCGGCGTGCCCCGCGAGATCGCCGCGCTCACCCTCGTGGTGCCCTACAACGACCTCGACGCCCTGCGCGCCGTCTTCGCCGAGCACGGCGACCGCATCGCCGCCGTCATCACCGAGGCCGCCGCCGCGAACATGGGCGTCGTGCCGCCGCTGCCGGGCTTCAACCGGGCGCTCGTCGAGCTCGCCCACGCGCATGGCGCGCTCGTCATCTCCGACGAGGTGCTCACGGGCTTCCGCGTCTCGGCCGCCGGCTGGTGGGGCCTCGAGCACGGCACCGATTCCGCCTACACGCCCGACCTCCTGACCTTCGGCAAGGTCATCGGCGGTGGCATGCCGGTCGCCGCACTCGGCGGCCGCGCCGAGATCATGGATCAGCTCGCCCCGCTCGGGCCCGTCTACCAAGCGGGCACCCTCTCGGGCAACCCGGTCGCGGTCGCGGCCGGCATCGCCACACTCAGGGCAGCGGATGCCGCGGTGTACCAGCAGCTCGACGCCACTGCCGCGACGATCAGCGACGCCGTCTCCGCAGCGCTCACCGCCGAAGGCGTCGCGCACCACGCCCAGCACGCCGGCAACCTCTTCAGCTTCGTGTTCGGCGAGGCGGTCGCCGGGGGAGTGCACGACTACGCCGGTGTGCTGCGCCAGGAGTCGTGGCGATACTCCCCGTTCTTCCACACGATGCTCGAAGCGGGGGTCTCGCTGCCGCCGAGCGTGTTCGAGGCGTGGTTCGTCACCGCGGCGCACGACGAGGCCGCGATCGGCCGCGTGCTCGACGCGCTGCCGGGGGCGGCTCGCGCCGCGGCAGCCGCTCGCCCCGCCTGACCTGGCCCGCGGCATCCGCTCGCCGGAGGTAACCAGTTGAGGTGGCGTCGCGAGAAATCGTGCATGAATCAGTTGCGGGTTTGTCGGGCGTCGACACCACGGCAGGCCGCCGACTCGGGCAGGATGGAAGCATGGCCCACCTTCGCGTGCACCCCGACCGGATCGAGGTTCATCTCACTCCGGCCGAGAAGTCGCTCGCGCTGCGCGCCGACGACATCGTGGTGCAGCGCGACGACATCAAGTCGGCCACGATCACCGACGACCCGTGGATCTGGATCCGCGGCATCCGCGTGCGGGGCACCGCGATCCCGCTCGTCGTCGCGGTGGGCGTCTGGAAGTACCACGGCGGCAGCGACTTCGTGATCGCCAAGGGCAAGCGGCCCGCAGTCGTGATCGAGCTCGCCGCGGGCGAGTTCACGCGGCTCATCGTGAGCACCAATCACGCCGGCGCGCTCATCGACCGGCTGAAGCCCAACTCGCCGCCGACGGCCACCGAGCCTGACTGAGCACCTCGCGACAACGAGTCTGATCGCGCCGGGCGCGGCCGAGAACCCGATGCGCGCTCGACCGCCCGCGTAACCCCCGAATGGGGGGCGGCGGTTGACCGCCCCGCGGAGCAGAATTGAGGGCACTCGGGAAGCGAGGAATCCTCACGACAACCTCCCGAGCCCGGAGTCGAGATGAGCGGGCTGGCCGGAGCGAACGTGCTCGTCACCGGGGGAGCCGGAATGATCGGGTCGACGGTCGTCGACCTCCTCCTGCGTGGCGGCGCGGCATCCGTCGTCGTGCTCGACAACCTCGTGCGCGGCCGTCTCGCGAACCTCGACGATGCGCTCACCTCGGGGCGAGTGACGTTCGTGGAGGGCGACCTGCGGGATGCCGACCTGGTGGAGCGCCTCACCCGCGGTACCGACCTCGTGTTCCACGAGGCCGCCGTGCGCATGGCCCAGTGCGCGGAGAATCCGCGGTTCGCGCTCCAAGTGCTTGTCGACGGCACGTTCAACGTGCTGGAGGCCGCCGTGCGCCAGCGCGTCGACCGCGTCGTGTTCGCCTCGAGCGACTCGGTGTACGGCATTGCAGACGAGTTCCCGACGCCCGAGCTGCACCATCATCAGCACGCCGACACCTTCTACGGCACGGCGAAGTCCTTCGACGAGGGGATGCTGCGGTCGTTCCATGCGATGTACGGACTGCCCTACGTGGCACTGCGCTACTTCAACGTCTACGGGCCCCGCATGGACGTGCACGGGCTCTACACCGAGGTGCTGGTGCAGTGGATGGAGCGCATCGCCGATGGTCGCGGCCCGCTCGTCTTCGGCGACGGCACCCAGACGATGGACTTCGTGCACGTGCGCGACGTCGCCCGGGCGAACCTCCTCGCGGCGACGAGCCCCGTGCGTGCCGGCGTGTACAACGTCGCGAGCGGCCGGGAGACGAGCCTGCTGCAACTCGCCGAGCGGCTGCTGGCCGCCATGGACTCCGACCTCGAGATCGAGCACGGGCCCGAGCGGGAGGTGATCGAGGTCATGCGGCGGCTCGGCGACACGCAGGCCGCCCGCCGTGACCTCGGGTTCGAGGCGGAGGTGGGCCTCGACGAGGGGCTTCGCGAACTCATCGAGTGGTGGCATCCGCTGCGGGTCGAAATCGCCGCATCGAGGACGGTGTCATGGTGAACCCCGCAGTGATCGACGCGGTACGGCGGGGCCTCGAGGAGGCGTGACACATGGCGTCGCTCGTGCTCATCGGTGCGAGCGGGCTCGCGCGTGAGGCGCTCGCGATCGCTCGCGAGTCCGGCCTCCGCCCCATCGGCGTGCTCGACGACGCAGCCGACAGGCTGCCGCGAACACTCGACGGAGTGCTCGTGCTCGGCCCGATCCAGGAGGTCGTGCGGTTCCCCGAGTCGCGGCTGCTCGTCTGCATCCGCTCGGGGGCGACCCGCGCGCGCATCGTCGAGCGGCTCGCGACGCTCGGAGTGGGAGCCGATCGCTACGCGGTGCTCCTCGATCGGAGCGTGCGCAACCCGGGGCATTGCCCCGTCGGTCCCGGATCGGTGCTGTTCGCGGGCGTCGCGATCACCGTCGACGCCGTGGTCGGGCGCCACGTGGTGGCGATGCCGGGCGCGACGATCGCCCATGACTGCGTCATCGGCGACTTCGCGACCCTCGGCTCGGGCGTCTCGCTCGGCGGCGGCGCGCACATCGGCCGCGCCGCCAACCTGGGCTTGAACGTCTCCGTGCGGTTCGGCGCCGTCGTCGGGGCGGGCGCGACGATCGGCATGGGATCAGCCGTGCTCGACGACGTGCCACCGGACGAGACCTGGGCGGGTGTGCCGGCCGCACCCGTCGGAGACTTCGGCGGCCGCTCGGCTCAGGCGAAGAGGAACAGCACGAAGCCGATGAGCGGCAGCGTGCCCTGGATGAGCGCGGGCTTCAGGTAGCCGCGCCCAGTCGTGACGAGCACCGCAGCGGCGAGCACCATGCAGCCCGTCGTGAAGAGTACGAGCGCCTTCCCGACGGAGTCGGCTCCCGTCCAGAACAGGATGAGGCCGAGGGCCGCGCCGAGCCCGAGGAACAGGTTGTAGAAGCCCTGGTTGTAGGCCATCGGCTTCGTCACGTCGGCGTTCGCCTGGTCGGCGACGCCGAACCGCTTCCACGTCGCGGGCTTCGCCCACAGCACGCTCTCGAGCAGGAAGATGTAGCCGTGCAGGAGCGCGGCGAGGGCGACGATGATGCTCGCGATGACGGCCATGCAGTGATCGTATGGGGTCGCTCTCGTCGTCGCGCGCAGGCGGGCCGTCGGCGGTCGCGCTCAGCGCTCGAGCAGCTCGGTCTCGACGGTGACGGGCATGCCGAGGAATCGTTCGAGCTCGGCGACGGATGCCGCGAGCGACCGTTGCTCGGCAGGCGAGAACGCGCGCCACGGCACGACCCGCACCCTCGCGCGCTTCGCCTCGACGACCGGCGCCCACCGGCCGCACATGACCCCGCCGATCATCAGCGCGTGCATGGGGAACTCCGCGGTCTGCGGCGTCGACCGTTCGGGCGATTGCAGGTAGGCCCGGGGCGCCGCGTACCCCATGATGTACTCGTCGTACGCCTGCAGCAGGTCGACGAGGTCGGTGCCGTCGTCGGTGGGCGCAGCATCCGACAGCGTCGAGACATCGAGCCAGTGCGCCGTGCCCTCGACGTCGACCGTCGCGATGCGCCCGTCGCTCCGGTCGACGGCGTCGGCGAACGCCTGCCGCGTGTCGCCGAGGGTGAAGCCCGACCAGGCCGCGAAGTCGCGTTCGTTCGCCGGCCCACGTGAGCCGATGAAGCGATCGGCGAGCTCGGCGAGCGCCTCGTCGCGCGGCTTCGGCGCCGATGCCGGCACGCGCTCGTCGAACGCCGCGTAGGTGCGCTGCTTGGCGGCGTTGGCACCGCTGATCGCCACGCGTTCGAGCTCGGCGAGCATGAGCAGATAGCCGAAGGCGAGGCCGGCCATCGGCGATCCGGCCTCGTCGAGCGCGGCCGTCAGTTGCGCCCGGGTGCGATGACCGCCCTCGAGTGCGCGGGCCACGACATCCAGGCCGCGAGCGGCGACTTCACCTTCGAGACCGACACGGCGGTAGTACGTCGCGTTCACCCGGTGCACCCGTTCGGCCGAGAGCTCGAGCAGCCACCGGGCATCCGCGGGGCTCACGAAATGCCACGTGGGGCGCAGCACGTGCGTGCGCAGGATCTCGGCGCGGTCGATCGAGGCGGCGACGGATGCCGCGTCGGGGCGGCGCTCGGAAGGCACCCGCACCGCGAGGCCCCACTGGGCCGGCACGAACTCCTGCGACTGCACGGCGACGAAGCGCTCGACGACCTCGGGCGCCGAGGCGGAGGCCGGCTCGCGCAAGCCCTGCACGCGGAGCCGCAGCTGGCGTATCGTCGCGAGGTCCACGCCTACGACACGTCCCCACGCCAGGTGGTCGCACCGCCGATGAATGTCGCGACCAGGGCGATGCCGAGCAGCACGAGCCCGCCCTGCCACCACTCGAGCGTCGCCGCGGTGCCGAGCGAGGCGATGTTGTAGAACGACGCACCGACCAGGGCGTCGCTCGCGGCTCCCGGCAGGAACTTGCCGATGTTCGCGGTGACCTCGTTGAGCGATGCGGTGAACCGCAGGATCGGCTCGACGAACTGGGTGAACGCGATGACGATCACGATCGCCGCGACCTGGTTGGGCACGAGCGCGCCGAGCCCGACGCCGATTGCTCCCCAGAGAGCCATCGCGAGCACGCCGCGTCCGATGAGCGCCCAGGTGTCGGGGTCGTCGAGGCCGGTGTCGAGGCCGAAGCCGGCGAGGGCCGCGGCCCCGGTGCCGACCGAGACGGCGAAGGCGATCACCCCGAGCCCCGCACCCATCGCGAACTGCGAGAGGAACTTCGCGGTGAGCACGGTCGTGCGGTGCGGCTCGGCGAGGAAGGTGGGTGTGAGGGTCTTGTGCCGGAACTCGCCCGTGACGGCGAGTGCGCCGAGGAGCACCGGGAAGACGTAGCCGATCGATGTCGCGAAGCTGTAGACGAGCGGGGCGAGGTCGAGCCCCGGCGCAATGGGCGTGCCGCCGCCGCCGGCCGCAGCCGCGGCATCCGGATTCGCACTCGCCCAGCCGAGGAAGGCGCCGAAGCCCCCCGACATCAGGGCGACATAGCCCGCGAGCAGGAGGGCGAGCAGCCACCACATGCGCGTGGTGAAGACCTTCTGGAACTCCGAGCCGATCGCGCGGATGAACGACATCTACTCCTCACCCCCGCCGACGAGCGAGAGGAACGACTCTTCGAGCCCCGATTTCAGTCGGTGCAGGGTGTTCAGCTCGACGCCGCCGAGGAACGCCGCGTGGCCCACTCGGCCCGGGTCGGGCTCGTTGACGATGAAGCCGTTGCGGCCCTCGGTGTACTCGAGGCCGGCTTCGTCGAGCGCGGCGGAGAGTGCCTCCCGGTCGGGGGAGTCGGCGATCGTGCGCGGCGCGGAGTCGAGTTCGAGGCTCACGAGCGTGCCGCTCTTCACGAGCCGGCCCTTCGAGATGATGACGACCTCGTCGACGCTCTGCTGCACCTCGCTCAGGAGGTGCGAGCTCACGAGCACCGTGCGGCCCTCATGGGCGAGGCTCTGCAGGAATCCGCGGATCCACTTGATGCCCTCGGGGTCGAGGCCGTTGATCGGCTCGTCGAGTACGAACACGCCCGGATCGCCGAGCAGCGTGTACGCGAGAGCGAGTCGCTGGCGCATGCCGAGCGAGTAGCCGCCGACCCGCCGGTCGGCGAACTCCGTCATGCCCACTTGCTCGAGCACCACGGGCACTCGTGCTTTCGAGAGGCCGGTCGCGGTCGCGTAGACCTTGAGGTGGTCGCGAGCCGTTCGCCCCGGGTGGAAGTTCGCGTCGAGCGCGGCGCCCACCGTCTCGAGTGGCCGTGGCAGTGAGGCATAGGGCGTGCCGCCGAACGTCGCGGTACCGGCGTTCGGATGCACGAGCCCGAGCAGCACGCGCAGCGTCGTGGTCTTGCCGGCGCCGTTCGGGCCGAGGAATCCGGTGACCCTGCCGGGCTGCACCGTGAACGTCAGGTCGTCGACCGCGACCACGTGGCCGAAGTGCTTGCTGAGGCCGGTGATCTCGATGGGGATGCCGCTCTCCATGCGCTCTCCTCCTGTCGGGGGCGAGCATGGCCGCGCTGGGTCGCACCCCCGCACGACCCGACGGCCGGAACCGCCATACGGCTCACACTAGCGACCGCGGCCCGCTCGGGGCATCCCTCGCGTGGGGGATTCGCGCATGAGCTCAGTTGAGCGGACCGCGGAATGCGCGGCTCAATTGAGCAGGCGGATGCCGCGGGGCAGCACGCCCCGGGCGTAGAGCTCGGTTGCGAGGTCCTGGGGGGCTCCGAGCGTTTCGCGCGGAGGGGATTTTGAAACTACCGCTGAACCTGCGACAAGGTTTTATCAAGTAAACCGACAACAACGCCAGCGGTTGCTGAGCGCCCGTTGTTCAGACCTTCAAGGGGAGTTGCTACATGATCGAGATCAACTGGTTCGGCGTCGTACTCGCAATCGTGGCAGGCATGGCCGTGGCGGGCGTTTGGTACAGCAAGATCGGCTTCGGGCTCGTTTGGTGGAAGCTGACGGGCATAACTTCCGAACAGTCCAAGAGGGCCACTGTGAGGAACATGGTCCAGCTATTCATCGCGAACAGCGTGACGGCGGTTGGGTTGGCAGTCGGTATCGCGATCACGTCAATGGCTACCGATCAAGATTCCGTGTGGTTGGCAGTGCTGGTCGGTCTCGTAGCGTGGGCCACGCTTTCGGCAACCACACTTCTTCAGCACAATGCCTTCGAGCTGAAGCCTCCGATGCTGACTGTGGTCAACAGCAGCTACCAGCTAGTCCTGTTTCTCGCTATGTCACTGGTGATCGGACTGCTGTAATGCTCTGCTCTGTCGTGGCGCCGAAAAGACCAGGTCGTCGGTTGACAGCCGCGGACGGGTCGGCCGGATCCGACTCGATGACCACTGGCGCTCTGGACGCCGGACCGGCACGGGTCTAGCATCGGCCTCGTCCGCGGCCACCGCCCGGTGACGGGGACGTCGGGGAAAGGGCATCGACCATGAGCACTGAGGAACGCGATGCGGTGGAAGCCTTCATCGAGGAGACGGTCGGGCGCGCCGCCCCAAGCAGGGCCGAGGAAGCTGATGCAGCCCGCGAACGCGCCGAAGCGGCCCGGGAGGACGCAGAGTTCGCTCGCCAGGAACTGTTCGCTGCCATCGATCTCGAACGGCTCGACGCGCTTGCCGCCGACCGGGCGGATGCTCGACGAGTGCGGGCGCAGAATCGGCGTCGCAGGGCAGTCGACGCCTCCGAAGAGGTCGCGCGCCGGCTCGCCGAGCTGACCCCCGTACTGCCGATTCCGCCGGAGTCGATGAACGTGATCCTCGACCGGGTGACGTTCATCCGCTCGTTCGCCGACGCGGGCGTGGTCATCGACTCCAACATCGGATCCCTCGACAGTTGGGCACGCTATCGGCTGAGCGCCTCCGCCGACGCGATCACCGAGACCGGACTGGGCCGGTTGAGCTTCTTCGTGCTCTGGCACAACCCGCGAACCGAGGCGGTCGTCGTGAACGTCGGTCCGCGTGTGGTGGTCAATGCCCACCTCTCGGTCGATGCGGACTGGAACGGCGTCGCGTCCTGGTTCATCGCCGGCTCCGAAGCCCGGGCGACGGTGCGGGCTCGCACGACGGTCTGGGCGATGTGGGACGCGACGGTCCACGCGATCGTGCATGACCGCATCCTCGCGAGCGCCGGTGCGACCGGAGGGTTCTTCGGCGGCGACGACAGCGCGTCGATCGCGTTCAACGAGTTCCTCCCGGGCGCGGGATTCACCGTCCCGGCGCAGGCATCGATCCTGATCGAAGTGGAGATCCTGACCGAGCACGTCACGACGAGCGGATCCATCGAGCTCGACGCCGAGAGCGGCGCATTCCGCGTCGAGGTACCGCACCTCATCCTCACACTGACGTGAGCCGCCCCGCTCGCCTGCGGCATCCGTTGCCCCGTGTTACGGCCATCGGAGCACCACGACGGATACCCCGAGGGCCAAAATCTTCCCGTGACCCGCCAGTATCCTTCTAAACCCTCGTGAATCAGCGGTCAGATCCCGTCGCTGACGCCCGGTGTTCAAAACCCGGCACAAGTGATGTTTCGACAACGTGCCGCACTGGACCACCTCAACGCCGGCGACACACTCCTGGTGTGGCGGCCGATCGGTTAGGCCGATCTTTGCCGCATTTGGTTGACGTCGTGCGCGAGCTCGGGGATCGGCACGTGGCGTTCCGGTCGCTCATCGAAGCGATCGACACCACGACGCCGGGCGGGCGGCTTTTGTTCCACGTCGCGGCCGCGTTCGCGGAGTTCGCGCCGGCGATGCACTCGCCGATCGCGCGACGAACGGTCTCGGCGGGATCAGCCGAGCGCGTCGGCGAGGCCCTCCAGCAGCCGATCGACGTCGTCGGCATCGGTGTAGGGCGCGAGCCCCATGCGCAAGCCACCCGCGTCGCCGAGCCCGAGATGCCGCGAAGCCTCGAGCGCGTAGAAGTTGCTGCTCGGTGCGAGCACCTGCCGCGAGGCGAGCGCCGTCGTGAGCTCGGATGCCGCGTGGCCGTCGAACGTCGCGAGGAGCGTCGGCGTGCGGCGTGCCGCCCGCGACCAGGTCGTGGCGCCCGGCAGCGTCGCGATGCCCGCCTCGAGCCGTTCGAGGAGCGCGGACTCGTGCTCGCGCAGCGCCCCGTACGACGCGGCGAGCCGGTCGCGGCGGGAGCTCGCGGCATCCGTCGTCTCTGGGTCGAGGGAGGCGAGCACGTCGACGGCCGCCGTGACGCCCGCGAGCAGTTCGTAGGGGAGGGTGCCGAACTCGAATCGCTCGGGCACGACGTTGGTGGCCGGCAGCAGCTTGTCGGGCGAGATCGTGTCGAGCAGCTCGGGCCGGGCGACGAGCACTCCGCAGTGCGGGCCGAGGAACTTGTAGGGCGAGCACGTGAAGAAGTCGGCGCCGAGCGCGGCGACGTCGGGAAGCTCATGTGCCGAGTAGTGCACGCCGTCGACGAAGAGCAGTGCCTCTGCGTCGTGCACCGCGGCCGCGATCGCAGGGATGTCGGGCATCGTGCCGATGAGGTTCGAGGCCGCCGTCACCGCGACCAGGCGAGTGCGATCGGAGAGCGCCGCCGTCACGGCATCCGTCGACAGCTCGCCCGTCGCGGGGTCGAAGTCGACCCAGCGCACCCTCGCCCCGGCGCGCTCGGCCGCGTGCACCCACGGCCGGATGTTCGCGTCGTGGTCGAGCCGCGTGACCACGACCTCGTCGCCGGGCCCCCACTCGCGCGAGAGGTGCCGGGAGAAGTCGTAGGTGAGCTGGGTGGCGCTGCGTCCGTGCACGATGCCGCGCGGGTGGCCGTTCACGAGGTCGGCCATCGCGAGCCGGAACCCGTGCACCGCCGCCTCGGCGCGCTCCTCGGACTCGCCGATCGTGCCGCGGTTCGAGAGCGGACCGGTGAGCACGGATGCCACGGCGTCGCCCACCGCTCGCGGCGTCTGCGTGCCGCCCGGCCCGTCGAAGTGCGCCCAGCCGCTCTCGAGTGAGGGGAACTCCGAACGGATGCGCGACACGTCGTAGGCCATGCGGACGAGCCTAGAACAGGCGCGGGTTGCGTCGGAGGTTTCGGCGTCGGCGGCGGGCGCACGTCGGGCGGGTTCACAGGCGCGGGAGCCGTTCGAAGCCCGCGAACGCCTGCCTCACGGTGAGGGCGTCACCGTCGGTGCGCCCCATCTCGCGTACCATCTCGAGCACCGGGCCTCGAGCGACCCCGTACACCTGGAACCGGCTCTGCGGCTCGAGGAGATCGCTGTACGCCCGCGCGACATGCTCGGTGATGACCGACATGTGGTGGGCCATGGACTCGGCGTCGGGGTGGATCTGCACCACGATGACCTCGTTGGCCGGAACGTCGGCATAGCCGTGGAACGAGAGCAGCCTGGGCTCGTTGGGCTCGACGACGGTCGCGCAGAAGTCGCTGAAGTACTCCTGGAACTCCTCGAGCTTTCCCTCACGAACACGGTGCGTTCCGATGAAGATGAACGGCTCGGACATGATGGCCTCCTTTTCGGGATGTGCCCCGCGTGTTCGGGGCGATGCGCTCATCGTGCGCCGCGGCGCGTGCATGCGACATCCGCAGAACGCGCCATTCAAGACAAGGGGGATGGGTACTCCGCGCCGGGTGAGTGGAGTTGGTCGGGCGGGCACAAGGGGCGCAAGGGCGGGCCCTCTACGAGCGCCGGTGCGGCCCTGGTGGGATGATCGAATTCGGGAGGGAACTCCATGGAGGACGTCGCTGCCCTCGTGATCCATGCCCGAGACCTGCATCGGCAGTCTCGGTGGGCGGAGGCCTGCGACGAATTCCTGCGTGCCGATCACCTCGAGCCGTTGGGTGTCGACGACCTCGAGCTGCTCGCCGAGAGCGCCCAGATCCTCGGACGCGGCGATGACGCGGTTCGCGCCCTCGAGCGGGTATATCAAGCGCGCGTCGGGGCCGGCGAGCTCGACGCCGCGGTGACCGCTGGGTTCTGGCTGTGGCAGGCCTCGGTGCTCGACGGCGAGTTCGCGCGTGCCGGCGGCTGGGCGGCCAGGGTGCGACAGATGGTGGCGGAGCATCCGGATGCTGAAGACCAGGGATGGTTGCTCATCACACAGGCCTACGGCCAGGTGGCGGCAGGCGAGTACGAGGATGCAGTCGGGCTCGCGCGGCGCGCCGCGGAGCTCGGAGCACGGCAGGGAGTCGTCGACCTCTTCGCATTCGCCACGACGATCTGCGGCCGAGCCCTGCTCAAGGCGGGCCGGCTCGAAGAGGGATTGGGCCGGATGGACGAGGGCATGCTGTCGGTCACCGAGGGGGCCACCTCACCGCGCGTGACGAGCATGCTGTACTGCTCCGCGATCGCGACGTGCCACGAGGCACTCGAGCTGGGCCGGGTCAGGGAATGGGGCCGGTCCCTCGACGGATGGCTCAACACCCTGCCCCCGCTTCACGGCGCGTACTTCGGCAACTGCCGTATCTACCGCTCCCTGCTCCTGCGGCTGCAGGGCTCGTGGCAAGCGGCCGTCGAGGAGCTCGCCGACGTGTGCATCGACCTCGCGGAGGGCTACGGCCGCCGCGTGGTCGGCCACGCGTACTACCACCTCGGCGAGATGCATCGGCTGCTCGGAGACGCTGCCGAGGCCGAGGACGCCTACCGCCGCGCGAGCGAGTACGGGGAGCCGATCCAGCCAGGCCTGGCGCTGCTGCGGCTCGCCCAGGGTGAGGTCGGCACCGCCGTCACGGGGATGCGGCGTGCGCTCGCCGAGGCCCAGAGCGATCTCGACCGATGCCGGCTCCTCCCTGACCTCGTGACAGCATTGCTGGCGGCCGGAGAGGTCGACGAGGCCAAGCGCGCACTCGATGAACTCGTCATGGTCGCCGACCGCTTTCCCACCGCGGCGATGCGTGCAGAGCTGGCGTCCGCCAGGGCAGCCGTCGCCTTGGCCGAAGGACACGCCGCCGACGCGCTGCCCCTGCTGCGAGCCGCGGCCACGACCTGGCGCGAGATCGATGCGCCCTACGAGACCGCGACGGTGTCGGTGCTCATCGCGGCCGCCTGCCGCGACCTCGCGGACGAGGAGGCCGCGGTGTTCGAACTGCGCTCGGCTGCCGAGGTATTCGCCCGTCTCGGGGCGCTCCCCGACCTGCGCCGCGTCGAACACCTGCTTGCGCCGGGCGACGGGGCGCACGGGCTGAGCGCACGCGAGATGGAAGTGCTCCGCCTCGTGGCGAACGGGAAGACGAACCACGCGATCGCGGCCGAGCTGTTCCTGAGCGAACGCACCGTGGACCGCCATGTCAGCAACATCTTCGACAAGCTCGGCGTCCGCTCGCGCACCGCAGCGGCGACCTACGCCATCGAGCATCACCTCTTCGTCACGGGCATCCTCTGACATCGCGGCCGTGTGAGGCACCCTGGCGATAGCATGCACACATGGGCGAGCCGGGCGCCGACGCATCCGAGCCGCCGCAACCGCGGCGATTCTCGATCAACGCCGCCCTCGACGGATTCTTCTTCGTCTACGCCGGCATCGCGGCCGTCTGGCTCGCATGGCTCGTGCTCAGCGAGACTCTCTCATTCGGCTGGTTCGGCATCGCGTTCTTCGTCGTGTTCTGGCTCGTGCTCGCCTACCTTGTGCTGCCGCGCCTGCACCGCATCCTCACGGCGATCTACGTGCCCGACTACTTCATCGGCCGGGCTCGCACGAGCGACGGCCTGCTCGGCGACCCGGTGAACCTCGCGCTCGACGGCGACGAGGCATCCGTGCACGCCGCGATGCTCACCGCCGCCTGGACCCGCGCCGACGATGTGACCGCCGCGTCGAGCTGGCGCATCATCACGTCCACGATCACGCGCCGCAGCTACGACGAGGCGCCGGTGAGCCCGCTCTTCCTCTTCGGCCGCCAGCAGGACTTCGCCTACCAGCAGGAGGTGGAGGGCAACCCGGCGAGGCGCCACCACGTGCGCTTCTGGCGCACGCCCGACGGCTGGCTCCTGCCGGGTGGCCGCCGGGTGGACTGGCTCGCGGCCGGCACGTTCGACCGTGCCGTCGGGTTCTCGCTCTTCACGCTGCAGGTCACGCACAAGATCGACGCCGACATCGACGTGGAGCGCGACCACATCGTGAGCACCGTGCTGGGCGCGAACCCCGACGCGCGCGTCGTGATCCTGCGCGACTTCTCCACCGGCTACCACTCGCGCAACGGCGGCGGCGACTCCGTGCGCACCGACGGCGACCTGCCGGTGCTCGACCTGAGCGACGTGCGCGAGGTGGGCGAGGTGCGCGACGCTGCGATCGAGGAGTCGGATGAGTCGTATGAGTCGGATGCCGCTCCTGAACGCGTTCGGGTGATCCCGGGGGTGAAGACGGCATGAACGTCGAGAAGCGCTCCGCCTTCGAGCCGCCCGCCGTGCTCGTGGAGCGCGAGACGCCGCCGCCCCAGATGCGACGGCCGATCGCCACGTCGTTCGGCGCGGTGCTCGTGGTGCTTCGCGTGCTCGCGGGCGTGGTGTGGCTCGTCGCGCTTGCCGTGCAATGGGACCACGTGCTCACCGAAGACCTCGACATCGAACTCGAGCCGGGCACCGATCTGGCCGCGGCATCCGACGTCATCCTCGCCGTGGTGCTCGTCGTCGGCGCGATCATCCTCCTGGCGGAGCTCGCCCTGGCCCTGCTCGTGTATCGCGGCAGCAACTGGGCCCGCATCACCGTGATGGTGTTCGCGACGCTCAGCATCTCCGGCGCGGCGATCGACTACTTCAGCGGAGACGCCGAGATCACGCTGCGCACGACGCTGATCACCCTCTCGCTCGACATCCTCGTGCTGCTCGCGCTGTCGAGCCACAACGCGCGCGCCTACGCCCGCCGGCCCCGCTCCCGGCCGGTGGTTGAGTAGCCAGCGAAGCAGGCGTATCGAAACCAGTCACCCGGTGCTGCTTGAACAGGTTGATGCCGCACTCGACCGCGTGGCGCTGCTTGCCGAAGCGGGTGGGGTGGTCGTCCGCCGTTTGACCATCAATGGGCATTCTGTTCGAATGAGCACGGCAGTTGTGCAGCTGGGTGGGATCGACACGGAGGAGAAGATCGATGAGGGCGGGGATCACGATCCTTCCGGAGTACCGCTGGGCCGAGGCGAAGCCGCGGTGGCAGGCGGCGGAGGCGTACGGCTTCGCGCACGCGTGGACGTTCGACCACCTGGGCTGGGGGCCGCTGGTCGGCGGCCCGTGGCTCGGCTCGGTGCCGACGTTGAGCGCGGCGGCGCTGGCGACGTCGCGGATCGGGCTGGGCTTCATGGTGGCGTCGCCGAACTTCCGGCATCCGGTGTCGTTCGCGAGGGACGTCACGGCATTGGACGACCTGTCGGACGGCAGGTTGACGGTGGGCGTGGGTGCCGGCGGAGTGGATGGCTACGACGTGGACGTCTTCGGCGGCACCACGAAGGCCGCGAGCCCGTCGAGGCGTTACAAGGAGTTCGTGGAGTTGCTGGATGCGCTGCTGACCACAGACGGGGTCGACTACTCCGGCGAGTACTACACGGCCGTGGACGCCCGCAACGCCCCCGGCTGCGTCCAGCGTCCCCGCACCCCGTTCGTGCTGGCAGCGAACGGTCCGAAAGCGTTGGCGCTGACCGCCCGGCACGGCCAGGGCTGGATCACCATCGGCACCGTCCACGACAGCCTGGACGGCTGGTGGAAGTCGCTGGCCGAGCTGTCGGCCCGGTTCGACGAGGCCCTGGCTGCCGAGTCCCGCGACCCGGCCACGGTCCGCCGCTTCCTCCAGACCGACGCCGCGCCGGTCTTCAGCCTGTCGAGCGTCGAGGTCTACCGCGACTTCCTGGGCCGTGCCGCGGAACTGGGTTTCACCGACGTCCTGGCGCCGTGGCCGCGGCGCGAGGGTCCGTTCGCGGGTGACGAGGCGATCCTCGACACCGTGGCCACGGATGTCCTGCCGACCCTGTCCTGACCCCAGGAAGGACATTCGGGCTTTTGTAGGACGCTCGAGTCCGCAACTGTCCTACGAAACGCCGGATGTCCTCCGCCCAGGGAGGTGGTTCGCTGGCTACGAAACCACCGGTGTGCCGTAGGCGGCGATGACGCGCTCGATCTCGCCGACCGCGGCGGGCGTCGGCGCGGGGATCGACATGCGGCAGGTGCCGTCCGCGATGCCCATGAGGCGGTACGCCGTCTTCATCCGCGCCATGTCTCCGCCGATCACCGCGACGACGTCATCGACCGCGGCTTGAGCCGTGGCGAGAGCCTCGGCGTCGCCGGAGTCGGCGGCGGCGGCGAGTTCGCGGAACGGTCGAGGCAGCACCGAGGAGACACCCGAGATGACACCCTGCGCTCCGACCTCCCCGGCACGGGCGAGATCGCGGTCGGCGCCCGTGTAGAGGATGAAGTCGTCGGGTACGACGGCGCGATACGCGGCCAGGTCGTCGAGGCTCAGCTCGCTCACCTTGGCACCGACGACTGCGGGCAGCTCGGCAAGGCGGGCGAGCAGGGCCGGGCTGACGGCGTTGCCGCTGCGCGCCGGGTAGATGTAGACGTACAGCTGCGCATCGCCGACGGCATCCGAGACCCTGTGGAAGTAGTCGAAGATGGCGTCGTCGGAGGCGGGCAGGTAGTACGGCGTGAGCGCCGCGAACTCGGTGGCGCCGAGGCGCCGCGCGATCTCGACGCGCCGCACCGCTCCGTATGCGCTGGTGTGGCCCACGTGGATCACCGTGCGCATCGTGGGGGCGAGCTCCTCGATCGCCGCGGCGACCAGCGCCTCGAACTCGGCGTCGTCGATGGCGGGGAACTCGCCGGTCGTGCCGAGCACGAAGGCACCCTCGTTCCCCGAGCGGGCGACGTATCGGAAGATCGCTCTGCTGCCCTCCTCGTCGAGCGTGCCGTCCTCCCTGAACGACGTCGGGATGGCGGTCAGGATGTCACGTCGGGTCACTTCTCGGTCTCCTTGACGGGGTGGGGGTCGGCGTCGGGTTCGGCGTCGAGCTCCTCACGCGCATGCGCCACCTCGGCGATCTCGTCGTCGAGGATCGAGTCGGCGAGCGCGCCGCGCTTGCCGCGGGGCTTGCGCGCGTTGCGGATCGCGGGCATCACGATGGACAGCACTGCGAGCAGCAGGAGGATGATCGCGATGGGGCTGACGACCTCCAAGAACGGGCGAGTGGGCAGGATGGCCAGGGTGCGGGAGAGGTTCTCCTCGGCGAGCGGGCCGAGAAGCAGGCCCAGCACGATGGGACCCGGGGGCACCGACATCCGTTTGAGCAGAACTCCGATGACCCCGAACACGAGCATCGTGAGCACCGTCGAAAGGCTGTTCGAGGTCGCATACGTGCCGATGATGCAGAAGACCAGGATGCCGCTCCAGAGGTACGGCTGCGGCACGTCGAGCAGCTTGACCATCCCGCGCATGCGCACGAGGCTGAGCGCGAGCGAGAGCAGGGTCGCGATCACCATGATCCCGGTGATCGAGACGACCAGGTCGGGGCGGTTGACGAAGAGGTTCGGTCCGGGAGTGATGCCCCAGATGATCATCGATCCGATCATCACCGCCATCACGGAGTCACCGGGGATGCCGAGCGCCATCGTGGTCGTCAGGGAGCCGCCGAGCGTCGCGCTCGATGCGGTGTCGGACGCGGTGAGCCCCTCGATCGACCCCTTGCCGAACTCCTCCGGGTGCTTGGAGACCTTCCGGGCCCGCTCCCACCCGATCAGGCCGGCGATGTCGCCGCCGGCGGCTGGGATGAGTCCCACACCGATGCCGACACCTGTCCCAACGGCGAGAGCACGCCGGGTCTGCTTGAGCTCGGCCCGGTTCGGCCACCAACGACCGAGGCTCGAGATGGGTCGCACCTTCGACTGGTGATGCGTGAGGAGCTGGTCGAACAGCTCGGCGATGCCGAAGAGCCCGATGATGACGGCGATGAAGTTGAAGCCCTCGAGGAGTTCGAGGATCCCGAAGGTGAACCGCTGGTCGGCGGTCGCAGCGTAAGTGCCGACCGTTCCGAGCATCAGGCCGATCACACCCGCGAGGATCCCCTTGAGCATCGACTTCGATGAGATGCCGATCATCACTGCGATGCCGAAGACGACGAGCGCGAACAGCTCTGGCGACTTGAAGTAGTCGCGAGCGAAGCTGGCGACGGGCACGGCGGCCGCGGCGAACAGGACGATGGATGCGAGGATGCCGACCGCCGAGACGAGTGCGGAGATCGTGAGGGCGAGCCCTGCACGCCCCTGCTTGGCCATCGGATAGCCGTCGAGCGTGGTCGCGATGGAAGCGGGCGTGCCTGGGGTGTTCACCAGGATCGACGGCACACGGTCGCCGAAGTTCGCGGCGACGTAGATCGTGAGCAGCACCGCGAGACCCTGCACGGGCTCGAGTGTCATCGTGAAGCCGGCCGCCAGGGCGATCGCCATGGTCGCGGTGATGCCGGGAAAGGCCCCGACGAGGAAGCCGAGCAGGAGCCCGACGAGCATGTAGAGCAGGACTGACACATCGAGCAGTGCGCCGAGTCCATCGGCGAAGGCGTTCACAGGGGGATCCTCAGGAGCATGCCGAACAGGACGTAGATGAACCCGGTCACGGCGACGGGATACGCGATCAGGCCGATCCAGTTGCGCAGTCCGTAGACGAGCAGCAGGAGGAACATGTAGATCGCAGTGGCGAAGGGGAACAGCTCGATGCGATAGCCGAGGGCGACGATCGAGGAGACGGACCAGATGGCCACGTAGCCCAGGGTGACCGCGCAGGTCACGGCGACACGCAGGGAGCCCCCTCGCTGGATGCGTTCGAGGTCATCGCGGTTGGCCGGTGGCCGGACGAGCGCGATCACGAGCAGGGCGACCGACGCGCCGACGCCGATCGTGCCGAGCACGAGCGGCCAGAAGCGCGCGTCGAGCTGCCCGGGAGGGGCTTCGCGGCGCAGCTCGATCTGAGTGCTGAGCGTGAAGTAGGCCACGCACATCGCGAGCGCGATGACCGCGAACGTCACCTCGAGGGCGCGGGACGGCCTTGGCGGAGCGTCGGTATCGATGGGCGCGGGAACGACGGTGGTCATGTCTCTCCTCCTCCGGGCGTCCGGCCGGGCGTGTGGCCCGGCCGGATGCATCCGATCAGCCGAGCAGGTCCTTGAAGAGGTCGAACTGCTCCTCGACGAAGGTGGTGAACTCGGCGGAGTCCCGGTAGACCACGAGGTTGCCCGCGCTCTTCTGGAACTTCTGGTAACCGTCGCTCTCCACGGCCTCCGCGATCGCCGACTCGAGGATGTCGTGGACGTCGTCGGGAAGGCCGGCGGGGGCGTAGATGCCGCCCCAGCCTCCGAACACGACCTCTTCGCCGATCGCCTCGTCGGCAGTGGGCACGTCTTCGAGGTTCGGGTGGCGCTCGTCGTTCAGGACGGCGAGGATGCGCACGGCGCCCTCCTGCGCGAGTGCTTCGCCGAGGCCGGACACGGCCGCGACGGTCTCGCCGGATGCAGCTGCGGCCACCGCAGTGGCGCCGCCGTCATACGGTACGGGCGTGAACTCGACGCCCGCCTGCTCGCCGAGGCCGAGCGTGGCCGCCTCCCAGATCGACCCGGCGCCGGAGTTCGCGACCGTCACGGCACCGGACCCGGCCTGGTCGACGAGGTCTTCGAGCGACTGGATGTCGCTGTTCGCGCTGACCGAGACGACGCCCGGGGCGAGCATGATCTGGCCGAGCAGATCGAAGTTCTCGGGCAGGACATTGGCGCCCTGCGTCGTGTTGAGCATCGCGATCTCGGCGGGGCCGAATCCGATGGTGTACCCGTCGGCGGGCTGCTCGGCGACGTACTCCATCGCGAGGGCGCCCGCTGCGCCGGGCATGTTCTCGGGGATCACGCTGACGCCGAGGATGGATTCCAGCTCGGTGGCGAGCGCACGGGACGAGAGGTCGGATCCGCCACCGGGGTTGGCCTGGATGATGAGCCGGATGTCCTTCTCGGGGAAGGTCGACTCCGGCGACTCGGATTCCTCAGCCACCGGGGTGCAGGCGGCGAGGGAGACAGCGGTGAAGGCCAGGGCAGCGAGGCCCACAGCGGCTCGTGTGATGCGCGGACGGGGCATCGTTGCTCCTCTGGTGCATGGCCGACCCTGTTGTCGACCTCGACACCGTAGCACCGTCGACTGTTAACAGTCAACGGTTCCGGTTTTCACGCGAGTCGCCGCGGGTCACTCAACCGCGCGCTGCGAGCTCCAGGCTCATTCGCTCCTCAGCGCCGGCCAAGTGCTCCTCGAGCATTCGCGCCGCGGCGGCGATGTCTCCCGAGCGGATGACCTCGTAGAGCTTGCGATGGTCGTCGGCCGACTCGTGCAGGTCCTCGTCGTGGTTGATCGTCACCTCGAGCAGCGCCGCGAACGTCGGCATGTACTGCTGCCAGGCCGCTTGGAGGCGGGGGTGGTCGGCGAGGTCGTAGAGGTGCGCGTGGAACTCGAGGTCGGCCCGGGCGAACTCTGCCGGATCGCGGTCGTCTGCGGCACGACGCATCCGTTCGACGCAATCCTGCGACGGATGCCACGGGGCGTCCTCCTTCACACGGATGGCCCGGCGCAGTGCGAGCTGCTCGAGGGCCGAGCGCAGGCTGTAGAGCTGCTCGACGTCGTCGTCGGTGAGTCCCACGATGTACACGCCCCGGGGGCGCTGCACCCTGACGAGCTTCTCGAAGTTCAGTTGCGTGATCGCATCGCGCACGGGGCCGCGGCTCACGTTGAACTCCTCGGCAAGGGCTTCCTCTGTCAGGCGCTCGCCGGGCTTCAGCTCGCCACGCACGATGCGCTGGCGCAGGATGTCGGCCACCTGCGTGCCGAGCGACACCGGACGCTGCACCATTCCAGCCATGTTGGCCTCCCCGTTGACTGTCAACAGAGTACATTGCGGGGGTGGGGTGTGTGGGGGTAGGTGGTTTCGATACGCCTGCTTCGCGGGCTACGCAACCACCGCTGGGTGCTCGGAGCACGGGGCGGGGGCGCACGTCTCGCAGGCGACGAGCTGCGTGCGGCACGCGGCATCCGTGCAATCGAAGGTTCGACTCGCCGGTGACCCGCAGATCTCGCAGCGACCGATGATCGCCGCCTGATCGCTGAAGTCGACCGCGCCGCGCGCGTCGAAGACATAGAGCGAGCCGTCCCAGAGGCCGTCGTCGCCGTACGTCTCGCCGTAACGCGCGATGCCGCCGTCGAGTTGGTACACCTCGCCGAAGCCGCGATTCGTCATGAGGCTCGAGAGCACCTCGCACCGCACCCCGCCGGTGCAGTAGGTGACGACGGGCTTGCCCTTCAGCTCGTCGTACTTGCCCGAGTCGAGCTGGGCCACGAAGTCGCGCGTCGTGGCCACGTCGGGCACGACCGCACCGCGGAATCGCCCGATCGCCGCCTCGAGCGCATTGCGCCCGTCGAAGAAGACCACCTCGTCGCCGCGTTCGGCCACGAGCTCGTGCAGCGCCTCGGGCGTGAGCTTCCTGCCGCCGCCCACGACCCCGCTCTCGTCGACCTCGAGCTCGCCGGGTGCCCCGAAGCTCACGATCTCGTCGCGAACCTTCACGCTGAGCTTCGGGAAGTCCAGGCTGCCGCCAGCGTCATCGAGTCCGCTGCCGCTGCTCCACTTGAAGTCGATGTCCTTGAACGCGGGGTAGTCGCGGGTCTTGCGCACGTACCGCTTGAGCGCATCGAGCTCGCCGCCGAGCGTGCCGTTCAGGCCGTCCCTCGAGATGAGGATGCGGCCGCGCAGGCCGAGCGCGTCGGCGAGGTCACGCTGCCACAGCCGGATCGCGTCGGGATCGGCGAGCGGCGTGAAGACGTAGTAGAGGAGGATCTTGGCGACGGCCACCCGCAGATTTTACGGGCGCTCGCTGGGTGGCACCTGTCGCCCGGGGTGCCGGCGTCGCCGGATGAGGCAGATTCGCGCGGCACGCCGGCGCACAGCCGCCGACGCGCCGTCGAGTGGCCGGTTCTGCCTCATCCGCGGCCCAAACGAACTGCGCGGGCGCTCGCTGGGGGCTTCCCGGCAGCGACCCGAAGCTTCGCCGTCACGTGCTTCGATCCCGACGCCCCGAGCGTCTCGGGCTGGTGGCACTGGGCGGTCATGAACCTCTCGGCGACCCAGACGAGCCTGCCTGCAGATGCCGGCGCCGCGGGCGGCGAGAATCTTCCCGAGGGCGCCCTCATGCTGGCGAACGACGATCGCGAGCGCGGCTATTCGGGGCCGACGCCGACGCCGGGAACGGGCGTGCACCGCTACTTCTTCGTCGTGCACGCGTTGGACGTGCCGCAAGTGGACGTGTCGACGGATGCCGCGCTCGCCGCCCTCGGCTTGCAGCTGTTCTTCCACGGGCTCGGTCGAGGCATCCTCGTGGGCACGGCCTCTGCCGACTGAGCCTCGCCCCCGTCGGTGCCATCCGTCGGCGCTTCGCAGACGCCAACCGCCGGCGCCGACCGTCGGCGCCAATCGCCGGCGCCCCCGTCAGTGCTTGCTGCCGCTGAGCGCGAGCACGCCGCCGAGCCCGATCATCATGACGCCGCCGGTCGCGGCGAGGTGCGAGGCGCGCTTCGGCGAGCGGGCGAACCAGGTGCGGGCCCCGCTCGCGGCGAGTGCCCAGACGGAGTCGCAGAGGAGCGCGAGCACGACGAACACCACGCCGAGTTCGAACATCTGCAGGGGGATCGATCCGCCGCTGAAGTCGACGAACTGCGGCAGCACGGCGACGAAGAACGCGATGGTCTTGGGGTTCGTGACGCCGACGATGAAGCCCTCGCCGAGCTGGCGCCAGTGCGAGCGCGACGGAAGCTCGCCGTTCACGCCGGCTGCGGCATCCGCTCGATGACGGATCGCCTGGATGCCGAGGTAGACGAGGTAGAGGGCGCCGACGAACTTGATGATCGTGAAGATCACGACGGACTGGGCGACGACCACGCCGACACCGAGCGCCACCGCGGCGATGAGCGGCAGCATGCCGATCGCATTGCCGAGCACGCTGAGCAGGCCGCCCAGCCGCCCGAGGGCGAGGGAGCGGCCGATCACGAACAGCACGCTCGGGCCGGGGATGAGAATGAGCACGACCGACGCGAGGGCGAATGCCCAGAGGTTCTCGACGGGGACCATGCAGCGATGCTACCCCTGCGGCGCTTGCCAGTTCATAACGTGCTATATATCCTGTTATGGAACTGGAACGGAGGGAATCATGGTCGAAGACGTTGTCGAGGGCCTCGGTCATCTCGCGCTCGGTTCCCGGCTGAAGCGGCTCGGTGAACGGATGCAGGCCGAGACCACGCGCTTCATCGAAGCGAGCGGGCTCTCGCTGCCGGCGAGCCAGTTCCCGCTGCTCGCGGCGCTCGACCGCCCCGGCGGGCTCACGATCGGCGAACTCGCCGAAGCCGTTGGCGTGAGCCAGCCAGGCGTCACCCGCAGCGTCACACGCCTCGCCGAGCTCGGGCTCATCACCGTGCAGCACGGGTCGAGCGACCGGCGCCGCCGCTCGGTGCTGCTCACCCCAGGGGGCGAACGCGTGGTCGAGCTGGCGCGCCGATCGGTGTGGCCGCACGTCGACCGTGCCGTGGCCGAGCTCTGCGCCGATCTCGGCGGGCCGCTCCTCGGGCAGTTGGGCGAGATCGAGGCGCGACTCGACCTCGTGCCGCTCGACCGGCGGGCCGCCGAGGGGCGGGATGCGGGCGAGGAGGGCACGGATGCCGCGGTGCGCACGGACGCCGCAGGGCGCACGGATGCCGCGGTGCGCGACGCGGCGGGGGTGGCACGATGACGCGGCATCCGCTCGACCGCCCGGTGTGGAGCGCCCTCACGACGCGCCAGCGCGCCCTCGCCGTCGGCGACGACCTCGCACGGCGCTTCGATCCCGAGATCGGGCCGTTCGCGGCCGTCGCCGCCGACGAACCCGAGCACCTCGCTCGCCTCGGGGAGCTCGTCACCGCTCACGGTCCGGTCGTGCTGCTGCAACGTGACGCGATTCCGGTGCCGCCCGGCACCACCACACGGCACGCGGCCCGCGGCCTGCAGCTCGTGCTCGACCGGTTGCGCGCCGTGCCCGCGACATCCGACCTCGTGCCGCTCACCGCGGCGGACTCCGCCGAGATGGTCGCGCTGGCCAGGCTCACCGAGCCCGGCCCGTTCGAGGTGCGCACGCCCGAGCTCGGCGGCTTCCTCGGCATCCGTATCGACGGACGCCTCGTGGCGATGGCGGGCGAGCGGATGAAGCCCGAGGGCTTCACCGAGGTGAGTGCCGTGTGCACGCATCCCGACCACCGGGGCCGCGGCTACGCCGGTATGCTGTCCGCCGCCGTGGCCGACCGCATCGTGGCGCGAGGCGAGACGCCGTTCCTGCACGTCTTCGCGACCAATCGGGCCGCCATCGGGCTCTATGAGCGGCTCGGCTTCGAACTGCGCACGCCCGTCGAGGTGCTCGCCCTCGACCCGGAAATCTGAAGAGACAGCCGGGTCACTCCTCGTCGGGCGGCGGCGAGATCGCTGCGCCGAGCCGCACGCGCGTGCCGAACGGATCGGTTACGAGCGACGTGCGCTCGCCCCACTCCTGGTCGACGGGCTCCTCGATCACCTCGGCGCCGCGGGCGGCGAGCTCGGCCGTGACGGCATCGACGTCGTCGACGTAGAACCACAGCAGGATGTTCGAGGGCGGCGTCACCGTCTCGGCGAACCCGATGCCGATCGAGGAGGAGCCGGCCTGCAGCGAGATGTAGGTCGGGGGACCCTCGGGCGGGAACCGGTAGACCACCATGGCGCCGAGCCCGTCGCGGTAGAAGCCGAGGGCGGCCTCCACGTCGGGCACTTCGAGAATCGGGAACGCGGATTCGATCATGACCCCTCCTCGAAGGGAGGCTACGCCGCGCGGCGGGATGCCGCTACGGTGTGACTCGTGAGCGACCATATCTCCGTGAGCGTCGCCGACGGTGTCGGCCACGTCACGCTCGACCGGCCCCAGGCGCTCAACGCCCTGAGCTACGAGATGATCCGCCGGCTCACCGACGTGTTCGACGAATGGCGCGACGACTCCCAGGTGGAGCTCGTCATGCTCGACGGCGCGGGCGAGCGCGGCTTCTCGGCCGGCGGCGACATCCGCGAGCTCTACGGCTTCGCGATCGATGGCCGGCAGGAAGAC
Organism: Agromyces sp. ISL-38; assembly: GCF_018613935.1. Classification (GTDB taxonomy): domain Bacteria; phylum Actinomycetota; class Actinomycetes; order Actinomycetales; family Microbacteriaceae; genus Agromyces. The sequence continues at coordinate 537,140 of NZ_JAGGPF010000001.1, forward strand.
GCGCGCGCCTTCTTCCGCGCGGAGTACCGCCTCGATGCGATGATCGCCCGCTACCCGAAGCCGGTCGTCGCGATCATGGACGGCATCACGATGGGCGGCGGCATCGGCCTCGCCGGGCACGCCTCCATCCGCATCGTCACCGAGCGGTCGCGCGTGGCGATGCCCGAGACCCGCATCGGATTCACGCCCGACGTCGGCGGCTCGTGGCTGCTCGCCAGGGCGCCCGGCGAGCTCGGCGTGCACGTCGGCCTCAACTCCCGCACCATGGACGCTGCCGATGCCCTGCATGCGGGCTTCGCCGACGCGTTCGTGCCCTCCGAGCTGATCCCGCACCTGCTCCAGGCCCTCGTCGAGCGCGCCGACCCGGGCAGCCCATACGAGATCGTGATGCTCTTCGACGAGACTCCCGGTCCCTCCACGCTCGCCCTCTCGCGCGACTGGGTCGACGCCTGCTACTCCGCACCCACCGTCGCCGAGATCATCGAGCGGTTGCGCGCATTCTCCGAGGGGCGAGCGGATGCCGCGGGCCGCATCGGCGGCGTGCCCGCAGACGCCCTGCTGCGGCATCCGCTCGACCCCGCCGCCTCCGCGTACGCCGCCGCCGCCGCCGACGAGCTCGAGACGCTCTCGCCGACCGCGCTCACGCTGACGCTCGCGTCGGTGCGCCGCGCCCGAACCCTGCCGCGTCTCGAAGACGCGCTCGAGCAGGAGTTCCGGCTCGTGTCGTGGCTCATGGAGCAGCACGACCTGCGCGAGGGCATCCGAGCGCAGGTGATCGACAAGGATCGCTCGCCGAAGTGGCGTCCGGCGACCCTCGGCGAGGTCGACCAGGGGCTCGCGGCGCGCGTGCTCGAGGAGCAGGTGCACGAGCCGGTCTGGCCGAGCTGAGCCGCGCAAGCGCTGGGAGAAGGGCGTGCGCCGCGGCATCCGCCACCCCCACCCGCTAGCGTTGGACGGGTGAAGACCCACCATTTGCGCACACACCGGAGTGACGAGAACCTCGCTCGCGAGGGCCAGCTCGCCTGGCAGTTGGCCGGCGTCGCGATCGATCCAGTCGAGCTCGACGATGAGGTCGTCGACATGGTCGTCAACCGGGTCATCGACAATGCCGCAGTCGCCGCGGCCTCGCTCGGGCGCGGGCCGGTGGTCTCCGCTCGCAGCCAGGCGCTCGCCCATCCCGTCTCGATCGGCGGCGACGGGGCCACCGTCTTCGGCGCGGATGCCGCGCGCCGCACGTCACCCGAGTGGGCGGCGTGGGCCAACGGGGTCGCCGTCCGCGAGCTCGACTTCCACGACACGTTCCTCGCCGCCGAGTACTCGCACCCCGGCGACAACATCCCGCCGATCGTCGCCGTCGCCCAGCACCTCGCCGCGAGTCGCGGGCTCAGTGGCCGTGACATCGTGCGCGGCATCGCCACGGGCTACGAAGTGCAGATCGACCTCGCGAAGGCGATCTCGCTGCACCAGCACAAGATCGACCACGTCGCGCACCTCGGCCCGTCGGCGGCCGCGGGCATCGGCACGCTCCTCGGCCTCGACCAGGAGACGATCTTCCAGGCGATCGGCCAGGCGCTGCACACCACCACGGCGACCCGCCAGTCCCGCAAGGGCGAGATCTCCACGTGGAAGGCGCACGCCCCCGCGTTCGCCGGAAAGATGGCCGTCGAGGCCGTCGATCGCGCGATGCGCGGGCAGACGAGCCCCGTGCCGATCTACGAGGGCGAAGACGGCGTGATCGCCTGGCTCCTCGACGGGCCCGATTCCTCCTACGAGGTGTCGATGCCCGAGGAGGGCGAGGCCAAGCACGCGATCCTCGACTCGTACACGAAGGAGCACTCGGCCGAGTACCAGGCGCAAGCGTGGATCGACCTCGCCCGCAAGCTCCACGACGAGTACCCGCTCATCCTCGACGACCCCGACCGCATCGAGTCGATCGTTCTGCACACCTCGCACCACACGCACTTCGTGATCGGCTCCGGGGCGAACGACCCGCAGAAGTACGACCCCGACGCCTCGCGTGAGACGCTCGACCACTCGATTCCCTACATCTTCACGGTCGCCCTGCAAGACGGCGCGTGGAACCACGCCGACTCCTACTCGCCCGAGCGGGCCCATCGCGCCGACACGGTCGAGTTGTGGAAGAAGGTCACGACCGTCGAAGATCCCGAGTGGACCCGCCGCTACCACTCGCTCGACATGGCCGAGAAGGCGTTCGGCGGCCGCGTGGTCATCAAGCTCGCCGACGGCGGCGAGATCGTCGACGAGATCGCCGTTGCCGACGCCCACCCGTTGGGTGCCCGGCCGTTCGGCCGTGAGCAGTACCTGCAGAAGTTCCGCTCGCTCGCCGAGTGGGTGCTCGAGGAGGCCGAGATCGAGCGGTTCCTGGATGTCGCGCAGCGCCTGCCCGACCTCGGCCCCGACGAGCTCGGCGGCCTCACGATCACGGCGGCGCCGGGCGCGCTCGTCGGCATCGAGATTCCGCAGGGGCTGTTCTAGGCGCGGCGGCGGGCTCGCCCGTCGGGTGGTTTCGATACGCGGCCCGCTTCGCGCGGCGCTACTCAACCGCCGGAGCGTGGGGCCGCGGCATCCGCTGCCCTGCTCGGAGGCCACCTCCGAGGCGGAGGACATCCGGCGCTTCGTAGGACAGTTGCGGGCTCGATCGTCCTACGAAAGCCCGAATGTCCTACGAACGACGCATCGGGGGCGCTGCGGGCCCGCTCGGCGGGGCGATACGCGTCGCGCGTCGCGCTTCGCGCTTCGCGCGGCGCTCCTCAACCTCCGGTGCGGCGGGAGTGACGGTGTTGCGCGGGAGGGCGCGAACTCGATCACTCTGACGCGTCGCGGCGCTCTTGGGCGAGTCGCGGGTGGGCGGCGGCCCTTGCGCCGGCGCGGCTAGGGTGGATCGGAGGAGGCCAACCATGCTCTACGCCCAGACCCCGCCTGCCGAGAAGCGCCGGCTCTTCCGCGAACGGCTTGCGAGCGGCGAGGTCCTCCGCTTCCCCGGCGCATTCAATCCGCTCTCGGCGCGGCTCATCGAGCAGAAGGGCTTCGAGGGCGTCTACATCTCGGGGGCCGTGCTCTCGGCCGACCTCGGCCTGCCCGACATCGGCCTCACGACGCTCACCGAGGTCGCGGGGCGGGGCAAGCAGATCGCCCGGATGACCGAGCTGCCGGCGATCATCGACGCAGACACCGGGTTCGGCGAGCCGATGAACGTCGCCCGAACCGTGCAGGAGATGGAAGACGCCGGCCTCGCCGGCCTCCACATCGAAGACCAGGTCAATCCGAAGCGCTGCGGGCACCTCGACGGCAAGCAGGTCGTCGACGAGTCGACCGCGCTGCAACGCATCCGTGCCGCCGTCGATGCCCGCCGCGACCCGAACTTCCTCATCATGGCGCGCACCGACATCCGTGCCGTCGATGGACTGCCGGCCGCGGTCGACCGCGCGAAGAAGCTCGTCGACGCGGGCGCCGACGCGATCTTCCCCGAGGCGATGGCCTCGCTCGACGAGTTCGCCGCGATCCGCGCCGCCGTCGACGTGCCGCTGCTCGCGAACATGACCGAGTTCGGCAAGAGCGACCTCTTCACCGTGCAGCAGCTGGCGGATGTCGGCATGAACCTCGTGATCTGGCCCGTGTCCCTGCTGCGTCTCGCGATGGGTGCCGCCGTGCGCGGGCTCGACGAGCTCGAGGCCGCCGGCTCGCTCAGCGGCATGCTCAGCGGGATGCAGCACCGCGCCGAACTCTACGAGCTCATCGACTACGAGGGGTACAACCGCTTCGACACGTCGATCTTCAACTTCCGCGTCGCTCGCTGACCCGAAATCAGGTCGAAGCGCCGAAATCAGGGCCGATTCGCGAGGTCCTTCCTGACTTCGCGCGGTCGGCCTGATCCCACGTCGCCGCCGAGCGGGGCGCGCGGGCGAGTGCGCCGGGGTCGTAGGCTGGGGGAGCGGTCGCGCCGCAGCGGCCGCGTCGTCACGCGAGGAGCACGATGAGCGATCAGCAGGGGGCAGCGCCCGTCATCTACAAGGGCCTGGCTGGGGTGCCGGTCGATTACACGGCCGTCTCGAAGGTGAACTCCGACACGAACTCGTTGCTCTATCGGGGCTACCCCGTGCAGGAGCTCGCGGCATCCGTCACATTCGAAGAGGTCGCCTACCTGCTCTGGTACGGCGAGCTTCCCGATGACGCGCAGCTCGCCGCGTTCGAAGAGCTCGAACGCTCGCACCGCGGACTCGACCACGAGGTGAAGCGCATCGTCGACGAGCTGCCGCTCACGGCGCACCCGATGGACGTCGTGCGCACCGCCGTGAGCGTCATCGGCGCGAGCGACCCGAACACGCCCGACGACTCGCGCGAGGCCAACCTCGACAAGGCGATCCGCCTGTTCGCGAAGCTGCCCTCGATCGTCACCTACGACCAGCGCCGTCGTCACGAGCTCGAGTTCGTGGAGCCGCGCGACGACCTCGGCTATTCGGCGAACTTCCTGTGGCAGGCGTTCGGCGAAGCTCCCGAGCTCGCGGTCGTGAACGCGTTCGACGTGTCGATGATCCTCTACGCCGAGCATTCCTTCAACGCCTCCACGTTCACCGCCCGCGTCATCACGTCGACGCTCGCCGACCTGTACTCCGCGGTCACCGGCGCGATCGGCGCGCTCAAGGGCGCGCTGCACGGCGGGGCGAACGAGGCCGTCATGCATGCCTTCGAGGAGATCGGCACCGCGGATGCCGCGGGCGCGTGGCTCGACGCCGCCCTCGCCGAGAAGCGCAAGATCATGGGCTTCGGCCATCGCGTGTACAAGCACGGCGACTCGCGCGTGCCCACGATGCGCGATGCGCTCGAGCGCCTCGTCGAGCACTACGACCGACCCGACCTGCTCGAGCTCTATACCGCGCTCGAGACCGGTATGGACGAGCGCAAGGGCATCAAGCCGAACCTCGACTATCCGACCGGCCCGGCTTACCACTTGATGGGCTTCGACACCGAGACGTTCACGCCGCTCTTCGTGGCGAGCCGCATCACCGGGTGGACGGCGCACATCATGGAGCAGGCCGCGTCGAACGCCCTCATCCGGCCGCTCTCCGTCTACAACGGCCCCGACGAACGGCACGTCCCGGCGAAGGGCTGAGCGGTGTCGTACATCTTCCTCGAGATGACGATGACGCTCGACGGCTTCACCGCCGCACCCGCAGTGAGCCTCGAGGATCCCCTCGGCGTGGACGGTGAGCGAGTGCACGAGTGGCTCGTCGGAAACGTCGCGGGCGGCTTCGGCGGCGGCGGCACCGAGGGGGCACCCGATGCCTCGCCCGACGAGATCGACCGCAGCGTCGCCGCCCGCATGTTCGAGACGACGGGCGCGTTCGTGATCGGACGTCGCACGTTCGACGTCGGCGAGGCGCCATGGGGCGACGACCCCGTGTTCGAGGGTCGACCGGTCTTCGTCGTGACGTCGCGTGAACGCGAGCCGTTCGAGCGCGGCGGCTCGCGCTACGAGTTCGTGACCGGCGGGGTCGCCGAGGCGGTGGCTCGGGCCGACACGGCGGCCAGCGCGGCATCCGTCTGCATCATGGGCGGTGCGGATGTCGCTCGCCAGGCGCTCGCGCTCGGACTCGTCGACGAGGTGCGGCTCCATCTCGCGCCGGTGCTGCTCGGCGGCGGCACGAGGCTGTTCCCCGATGCGGCCGCGCATCGCATCGAGCTCGATCCGCTCGGGGTCGAGCAGGGCGCGCTCGCCACGCACTTGCGATATCGGGTGCGTGCCGACGTCGATCGGTAACCAGCGGAGCCGGTTACGACGGCTCGCGCGTGCGCGCGACGCCGGCATCGTCGAGGGACCGCGCGTGCTCGCGCACGGCATGGTGAGCATGACCGCGGGCCAGACGAGCGGACTCCCTCGGCCGGGTGCGCGACGGGTTCGCCGCGGACTTCGTGATCATGCGAGGCCGGCCGTGGCGCGACATCCGCGAGCTCGACACGTCCGGCATCGTCGCAGTCGTCTCCCGCGGTCGCGTGGTCGCCGGCGCGCTGCCCTGACGATCGACCGGCCCAGCACGCTGACCTCTGGCAGCGGTTCACGATCGAGCGCCGAGCAGGGCGCGCGTGCCACCCACTTGCGCTAGGAGGTGCTGCGCAACGGCTGACCTGCGGCTCTATGCTTGCCCCGTGGGGGAACCGCAACCGACTGAGCAGCAGGCTGTGCCGAAACGGCGATTCCGCTGGGTGCGCGTAGCGGCCGACCGAGTGCCCACGAAGTGGGTCGCAGGAATCGGCATCGGCGTGTTCCTGGCCGCGACGGCCGCATTCGGCGGGCTCGAGACGGTGGAGGCCGTGAGCCTGCCCGAGCTCAGTGCCGGCGAGGAACATCGCAACGACCAGTTGGCGGTCACCGTGAAACGCGCGGTCCTCATCGATGAGCTGCCCTTGGCCGGTGTGACGGTCGAACCCGGTGAGCGGGTTCTCGCCCTGATCGTCGACGCCGAGAACCGCTGGGACGAGCCCTTGCCCACGACACGCGGCTACAGCCTGTCGTCGACGGTCGCGCTCGCCGACCATCCTGAGGTGGAACCCCAGGGGATCTCCCGCTATGACGACACGACGGCGAACCCGTGGTTGCAGCCGGGGGTGCTCGCGACGATCGTGCTCGCCTGGGTGGTACCCGCCGATCGCCACGCTGGCGGCGACGACGTGCGCGTCGTGCTGAACGACGAGACGCTGATGACCGGAACTGCGGTGATCAGCGGGCAGTACTGGGACGATCCGGTGCCCGCCGCGATAGTGACCCTCGACATCGAGGACGTCGGAGCGGGCCGCGATGCCGCGGAGCCTGATCCTGGAGCGGTCGGCGAATGAGGAGATGGGCCGCCGCGCTCGGCGGCACGGCGCTCGTGGTCGCGGCATGGGGCATCGCCCTCGTGACTCCCGAGGACGCAGAGGCCGAGCGATCGTTCGTCGTGCCGGTCGAGATCGGCGACCGCGGCGAGGGGCGGAATCTGGCGGTGACCGTCACGGGAATTCGAGCTGCGGATGCGGCGACGATCGACGGCTGGGTTGCGGAGGGTCCCTGGCTCATCGTCGACCTCGAGGCTGCGGCGGTGCAGAGCGAACTCCGCGCACAGCTCTCGCACGCCACCCTCTCGGTCGACGGCCGAACGTTTCGAGCGAGCGAGCGGCCGCCCGACTCACTGTTCCGCTCGGCACTCGCGGTCGGCGTGCCGCGATCGGGAAGCATCGCGTTCGAATTGCCCGAGGAGGTGTTCGGCGATGACCTCGCCGTGCTGAGTCTGGGCCTGAGCGCAGATCCGAGGCTCGACTCCCTTATCGAACTGCACCTCGAACCGAGCAGCCTCGATCGCGTCGAGGAGGCTGAACTCATGTCGAGCGGGTGGGCGCGGTGACGGTCGATGCAGTCATGAACCGGCGCGGGTGGTGGCGGCGCAACGCGCTCCCGCTCGTGGGGGTCGCGGTGTTGCTCCCGGCGACGTTCGGCGTGATCGCCTGGAATGAATGGAACGAATACTTCTCTGGGCAGCCGACGCAGGCGGTCGTCGCACCGCCGGGGGCCTCTGTCGAGTTCGAGGGCGCCGTCTGGGGACCCGCCGAGATCGAGGTCATGGATCCAGGTGCAGTGCTCGAGGCTCCCGCCGGTTCGCGGGTCGTCATGGTCGCCGTGCCGGTCGATCCGGGTACGGATGCCGTGACCTGCCTGCCACCAACCCTGCGGGAGACCACAGGAGCCCAACGCGAATGGCAGCATGCCACCTTCGAGATCGGGTGGTCGCCGGAGCCCGACGAGCTCGGCTCATGCGCCCTGACCGGGACGGACCCCTTCACGATCACCGTCGCGTTCCTCGTCCCGCTCGACGCCACCGGGCCGCTCGCTGTCGAGCTCATCTCGCCAGAGGCGCTTCCCAGATTCGCCCGACTGCTCGTCGAGCCGTGACGACTCGGATGCGGAGGCTGGAACGAGTCGCGCGAGGGTCGCGTCGTAAGCACTGGCAACGAGACTCACGCGCAGCGGCTCGACGATGAGCGGCACGAGGAGCAGGACCACCGCGTCGGCGACTGCCCAGAAGGTGTAGAGGTCCTGCGGGCCGACGAGGCGCGTGACCCAGATGCGCAGCATCTGCTCGAACCCGAGCACGATCGTGTACAAGAGGACGTACCCGCCGACCAGCACCGGCCCGGCGCGCCACATCAGCACCACGGCTCGGCCGATGGGGCGGAATCGCGCGGCGAAATCCCACCACACGTCGCCGAGCCGTCGTCGCACCGCTTCGGGCAGGCTCGAGAACCGGCGGCGGGCTCGATCGACGAGCACACCGCCGAGGCGTGGCGCCTGTGGCGCGACCGCCTGCCCGTAGATGACCCCAGCGATGGTGAGCCAGGCGAGCGGCAGCAGGATGATGCCGCCGGCCTCGCCCAGCAGCCACTCGACCGCCTCCCAGAGCCATGCCACGGGTTCGACCCGGCTTGTGACCCAGGCTCGGACATCGGCGAGCCAGACCATCGCCTGCCGCGACGCCACCCACGCCGACACCCGGCCGAGCGCCTCCGAGATGAGGATCACGGTGAGGAAGACCCAGACCGCCTCGAGGTAGACCGCTCCGATCGCCGACCACTTCGGCAGCCGAGAGCGGTACCGGTTCCACGCCCATCGGCCGGCGAAGGCAACCACGATGAGCGCGATGGTGGCCGGCTCGAACATGAGCTGGTCGATGGTGCCTTCGGTGGAGACGGTCTCACCCGCGAAGATTGCAGCCGCGTTGACCCCCTGCTGCACTTCGAGCCCACGGGCGAGGTAGGCGAACCAGTCGTCGCGAAGGTAGCCCCAGGCTGCGTAGAAGGCGAAGAAGGGCAGGATGCCGCCGAGCACGGCGTCGACGAAGGCGCGCCGTCGTGCCACCGCATCGCCGGGAAGTGGCGCGATGGTGCCGAGCCGGGTCATCCCGTCGCGCAGCACGAGGAACATCGCCACGAAGCTGACGAGGCGGGCGAGGATGGCCAGGGGCAGGAGCAACTGGCCGCCGAGGGCCGAGAACGCGCCCACGAATCCGGCCAGCTCGATCACGAGGTACCGCACGAGGATGCCCCCGAGGAACCACGCGAGCAGCGCCGGCCAGTGCGCCAGCAGCAGTCGGCCGGTCATCGCGATCACGGTGAGCACGAGACCACGGTAGCGGTTGCGCACAACGCCGCGTGGCGGCATCCGCTCGCCGACTGTGGCGACCTGCCAATGATGAATCATCGACCACGAATCGGGCATACAGTCGTGGACTATGCACATGTTCTTCCGCACGCTGCTCCACGTGCTGTTCCTCTCGCGCCGCAAGCCCGACCTCGACCATTACGAGGTCGCGCGCACGAACTTCATCACGCTGCCGACCGACCTCGACATCAACCGCCACATGAACAACGGCGTGTACTTCTCGATCATGGATGTCGCGCGCTTCGACATGCTCGTGCGCAGCGGCGTCTTCGGCATCATGCGGGCCAAGAACTGGTATCCGGTGGTCGTGAGCGAGACGATCACGTTCCGCAAGTCGCTGAGCCTGTGGCAGCGGTTCACCATCGAGTCGCGCATCCTCGGCTTCGACGACAAGGCGGTCTACTGCGAGCAGCGGTTCGTGCGCCACGGCCACGATGGGAAGCCCGAGATCTATGCGCAGGGGTTCATCCGCGCGCGGTTCCTGCGCAAGGAGGGCGGCACGGTCCCTGTGCCCGAACTCGTCGAAGCGTTCGGCACGCCGCCCATGAGCGACGAACTGCCCGAGTGGATCGAACGATGGGGCACGGATGTCGCGCTGCCCGCGACGCGCGCCGAGGCGCCGTCGGTCTGGCACTGAGCGCACTGAGAGCGCACTGAGAACGCACTGAGAACGCACTGAGCCGAGCGGTGTACGGCCTGGGGAAGCCGACCGACTGAATCGGGATCAGCGCCGCGCCGCATCGGGCACGTTGAGGCCGCGGTAGTGCTCGGAGAACGCCGGAAAGTAATGGTCCCATTCGGGCAGAGCCATGCCCGAGCGGGCCGCGCTCAGACGGTCGAGGTAGTAGTCCCAGCCAGGGCCGATGCTCGGGGCATCCGCTGCGCTGTTCAGGCGCTGGCCGAGCGTGAGCGTCGTCATACCGCCGCCCTCGACGAGGTGGCAGAAGACGCGCCACGCGTTGTCGCCGGTATCGGCGTCGGCGAGGAAGCGATACGGCGGCGCGCACTCGAGGATGCTCACGTTCTGCCACTGGGCGTCTGGCTCGGCCGACATGATGAAGCGCACGCCACCCGTGGCGGGGCTTCCGGTGTAGGTGCCGATCCACGACTGCATCGCGGTGGGATTCGTGAGGCTGAACCAGACGTCGACGATCGGCGCATGGAACAAGCGGTCGAACTGCAGGTACAAGCCGTCAGGCTTCAACGCATAGTGTCCGGTCGGCTTCGCGATCATCTTCGACCCCCGCTCGTCGTGCTCTCAGGCTAATGCGGTCGGCCTCCTTTCACTAGAGCTTCACGCGAGCCGTCGGCCTCACTAGAGTGGCGCCATGGGTTCCGGGAGGGCGTGTCGCAGCTCCTGATCCGATCCGAGCGAGGCGGGGGAAATGCAAATACCGAAGCCATCGGATGCCGCCAAGGCACTGTTCACGTCGTCGATGCCCGACGACCCGCGGGTCGTCGTGAAGCCCATGTTCGGCAACCTCGGTGCGTTCGTGAACGGCAACATGTTCGCGGGTCTGTTCGGCGACCGCATCGGCGTGAAGGTGCTCGACGAGGCAGCACGCGCGGAGCTGGAGGCGACAGAGGGCGCAGGTCCCTTCGGTCCGGAGGGGCGCCCCATGGGCGGCTACGTCTCCGTGCCCGAAGCGTGGGATCGCGAGCGCCTCGCGGAGTGGGTGGAGCGTGCGTTCGACGACGTGGCGATGCTGCCGCCGAAGGCGCAGAAGGCGGCGAAGCCCAAGCGCTGAGGGGTGCGTGCGACGCGCTGGCAGGCGGCGGCTCGCCGGCGGTCGGTCGGCGTCGTCGATCAGGCGTCGGATGCCGCGTCGTCGTACGTGTCGCGCGCGGCCGTGATCGCCTCGTGGTTCGCGGCGGCCCAGCCGACGAGGCCGAGCACGGGTGCGGCGAGCGAGCGGCCGAGGTCGGTCGCCGCGTACTCGACGCGCGGCGGGATCTCGGGATACGCCGTGCGGGAGACGAGCCCGTCTCGCTCGAGATTGCGGAGCGTCTGCGTGAGCATGCGGTGCGAGATGCCGTCGATCTTGCGCTGCAGCTCCGTGAACCGCAGTGCGCGGTCGTCGAGCAGGCCGACCACGAGCAGGCTCCACTTGTCTCCGACGCGCGAGAGCACGTCGCGGATCACGCCGCTCGCCGGCTCGTCGGTGCTGCACGTCGACGCCGACGCCAGGGGGTGATCGGCGAATCGTGGTGCTGCGGCATCCGTCGTGGTCATCGTCTCGCTCTCTCAATTACGCACCTCAAGGTGCGTGACGCACGATGAAGTGCCGGGGACTCGTCGGTTATAGTCACCGATCGTGCGTCACGCACTCATCGTAACCGACCCTTGGGGAATCACATGATCATCGCACTGTGGATCGTCACCGCCCTGCTCGCCATCGCCTTCCTCGCCTCCGGCACGATGAAGACGCTGACGCCCCGCGAGAAGCTCATTCCGAACATGCCGTACATGGAGGACCTCAGCAACGGCCAGGGGCGCGTCGTCGGCATCCTCGAGTTCCTCGGAGCGCTCGGCCTCGTGCTGCCCGCCGCGACCGGCATCCTGCCGTGGCTCACGCCCGTGGCCGCCTTCGCGCTCGTGCTCACGATGGGCGCCGCCTCGGCGCTGCACGTGAAGCGCAAGGAGTCGCCCCTCGTGAGCATCGTGCTCGGCGTCGTCGCGCTCGCCGTGGGCATCGGGTGGGTCGTGCTCGGCTGAGGCCCGGCTCAGCCGACGTCGCCCTCGAGCACGGCCATCGAGGCATTGTGCCCGCCGATGCCGCTCACCGCGCCGCCGCGCACGGCGCCCGCGCCGCAGACGAGGATCCGCGGATGCCGCGTCGCCACGCCCCAGCGCTCGGCCGGCGTGTCGAGCGGCGCGCCGTCTTCTGCCCAGGGCCAGGAGAGCGGGCCGTGGAAGATATTGCCGCCCGGCATGCGCAGCGACTCCTCGAGGTCGAGGGTGGTCTTCGTCTCGATGCAGGGGCGGCCGGCGGCATCCGTCGCGATCACGTCTTCGATGGGTTCGGCGAGCACGGAGTTCAGCGAGGCGAGCACAGCCGCCTGCAACTGCGACCGCAGCTCGTCGTTGCTGAAGCGCTCGAGCAGGCGATGCGGCACGTGCAGCCCGAACACCGTGAGGGTGTGCGCGCCCGAGGCCGCGAGCTCGGGCGAAAGGATCGACGGGTCGCTCAGCGTGTGGCAGTAGATCTCGCACGGCAGCGGCGACGGGATCGCACCGCGCGCAGCCGTCGCGTGGGCGGCGTCGAGCTGCGACTCGAGCTCGTTGATGTGAAACGTGCCCGCGAACGCGACCTCAGGAGCGACGCTCGTGTCGCGCAGGCGCGGCAGGCGGGTGAGCAGCAGGTTCACCTTGACCTGCGCGCCCTCAGGCTCGGCGGCGAGCCGAATCCGCTCGCGGACGACGGGTGGAACGTCGAGCTTCGTGTCGGGCGTGAACGGAGCCTGGTCGCGGGGCGCGATCGTGTCGGATGCCTCGCGCGCCGCGCGGGTCGCGGCATCCGCTGCCCCGGCCGCGAGCAGCCGGTCGAGCACGGCCGGTGCGAAGTTCGAGAGCACGGTGCCCGCCGTCGCCTCATGCTCGGCGCCATCGCGGCGATACCGCACCAGACCGTCGGAGTCGACGGCGAGCACGTCGGCGCCCGTCACGAGTTCGGCGCCGGCCCCCCGGGCGGCCCGGGCGAGCTCGCCGCTGACGGCGCCCATGCCGCCGACGGGCACGTCCCAATCGCCGGTGCCGCCGCCGATCACGTGGTAGAGGAAGCACCGGTTGGCGTCGAGCGCGGGGTCGTCGAGGCTCGTGAACGTGCCGATGAGGCCGTCGGTCGCGACGACGCCGCGCACGAGGTCGCTCTCGAATCGCGCGTCGATCGTCTCGCCGAGCGGACGCTCGATGAACTCGCCCCACACGCCGTCGTCGCCGACGAGCGCGCGCGCCTCGGCGCGAGTGGGCAGCGGTTCCGTGAGCGTGGGGAAGAGGCGCTCGGCGAGGCGCGCGGTGTCGTTGGAGAACTCGTTCCACGCCGTCGCGTCGGTTGCGGCGCCGATCCGGTCGAACGCGGATGCCGCGGCGTCGGCGTCGGCCTCCCGGTCGATCAGCAGCCCGCGTGCCGGGTCGGCCGGATCCGGCGTGTACGACGAGTAGCGCCGGCGCACGAGCCGCACGTCGAGCGCGAGATCGTCGACGATGCGCTGCGGCAGCAGGCTCACGAGGTAGGAGTAGCGCGAGAGGCGCGCGTCGACGCCGTCGAACGCCTCGGCCGAGACGGCCGCGCCACCGAGATGGTCGTCGCGCTCGAGCAGGAGCACGCGCTTGCCGGCGCTGGCGAGGTAGGCGGCGGCGGTGAGACCGTTGTGGCCGCCGCCGAGGATCACGACGTCGTGGGGCATCCAACGAGCGTAACGAGCGGATGCGGCATCCGCCTGGCCCTCTGTTTCACAATTCAGGAGCGCCTTCGGCGTGCCACGCCGAGACCCCGGCGTGTCGCGGTCGACACGCCGGGGCCTTCCTGAATTGTGAGAACGGTTTGCCGTCAGCTGGCGCGGCGCATGGACCGCACACCCACGAACACCCCGATCGCGCACGTCGCCACCGCAGCGAGGATGCCGCCGAGCACTGCGGGGTCGCCGACGTCGCCGGCGAGCAGCGCGCGCTCGGCGCCGACGAGGTAGCTGAGCGGGTTCACGGCTGCGGCGACCCGCATCCAGTCGGGACCGTCTTCGAGCGGCAGCAGCATGCCCGAGAGGATCATCAACGGGAACAGCAGCGTCTGGTGCACCATCCAGAACATCCAGTCGCGGTTGCGGCACGCGAGGGCGAGCGAGTAACTCAGCGCGCCGAAGCCGATGCCGAACACGGCGAGCACTGCGAGGCCTGCGATGAGCCCGAGCGTGTCGACGCTGAAGCCGAACGGCACAGCGACGAGCACGACGATCGTGCCCTGGATCGTGAGCGGCACCACCTCCTTCAGCGCGCGGCCGACGAGGAGCGCGCTGCGGGAGAGCGGCGCCACGAGGGTGCGCTCGTGCGAGCCGGTCTGCATCTCGAAGAGGAGGTTCGCCCCGGTCGAGGCCGTGCCGAACAGTGCGACCATCACGAGGATGCCGGGCACGAACCACGGCAGCGTGCCCGCGACGTCGCCCCCCGCGGCGCCGACGAGCAATGGCCCGAAGAGCCCGAGGAAGACGAGCGGCTGAACGAGGCTGAAGATGACGCTGAACGGGTCGCGCACGAGCGGACGGGACTCGCGCATGAAGACGGTCGCGGTGTCGCGCGCGAAACCGGTCGGGCGAGCGGATGTCTCGAGAGACGTGGTGGTGGACATGGGGTGCTCCTTCGTTGTGTCGGTGGTCGAGTCGCGCCGGCGTCAGACGGCGACGGGCTCGGGTGTCGCGTCGGCGGCGTGCGCCCCCTCGTCGCGGAGGCTGCGCCCCGTGAGCGCGAGGAAGACGTCGTCGAGCGTGGGCTGCCGGTGTGTGGCCGCCACGACCTCGAGGCCAGCGTCGCCGAGGTCGCGGATGAAACGGGGCAGCGCGCGGTCCCCGCCGCGAGCCGTGACCGTCACGACCCGGCCCGAGATCTCGCCGCCGATGCGGGATGCGGCTGCCGCGGCATCCGTCGCCCCTTCGAACTCGAGGGTGATGCGGTCGCCCGCGAGCGACTCCTTGAGCGCCCACGCCGTGTCGTCGGCGATGACCGCGCCGTGGTCCATCACCATGACCCGCTCGGCGAGCTGGTCGGCCTCGTCGAGGTAGTGCGTGGTGAGGAAGATCGTCGTGCCGGTCTCGCGGCGCAGGTCGACGATGTGCTCCCAGAGGTTGGCACGGCTGTGCGGGTCGAGGCCCGTCGAGGGCTCGTCGAGGAAGAGCAGCTCGGGCCGGTGGATGAGGCCGAGCGCGATGTCGAGCCGGCGCTTCTGGCCGCCCGAGAGCGACTGCACGGTGCGGTTCGCGGACTGCCCGAGCTCGAGCGACTCGATGAGCTCGGCTGCGCGCAGCCGGGTCTCGCGGCGGCCCATTCCATAGAAGGAGCCCTGCGCGTGCAGCTCGTCGCGCACCCGCTGGGTGTGCCCGCCGGAATTGCCCTGGCCGACATAGCCGATGCGGCGGCGAACACCGGCAGGGTCGCGGCGGATGTCGCAGCCCGCGACCGTCGCTTCACCCTCGGTGGGCGGCAGCAGGGTCGTGAGCATGCGGAGCGTCGTCGACTTGCCGGCGCCGTTCGGGCCGAGGAAGGCGACGAGCTCGCCGTCGACCACATCGAGGTCGACGGAACGGACGGCCTCGACGGTCTGCCCCTTGGAGCGGAACGTCTTCGTGAGGCCTCGAGCGGTGATCATCTGGTTCGTCATATCGACAGTCTTTCGAGGCATCCGGACACTTTCTGTCCTTATTGCGAAGAGAATGAGGACATGGCCGCAACCACCTCGAGAGCCCTCGAACTCCTCTCCCTGCTCCAGAGCCACCGGCACTGGTCGGCGCGCGAGCTCGTCGACCGGCTCGGCGTCTCGGATCGCACCCTGCGCCGCGACGTCGAGCGGCTGCGCGAGCTCGGTTACGGCATCGAGTCGGCGCGCGGCAGTGCCGGGGGATACCGGCTCGAAGCCGGCACGGGCATGCCGCCGCTGCTCCTCACCGACGACGAGGGCGTGGCGATCGCGGTGGGATTGCGCTCCCAGGCGACGGCCGGGCTCCGCGGCGCCGAGCACACCACGCTCAGCGCGCTCGCCAAGATCGAGCAGGTGCTGCCGCCCGCGCTGCGCCGCCGCATCGATGCGCTGCAATCGCACGCGACGGTCGGGGCCGGCGGGCGGGGAGCATCCGGCCGCCCTGTTCCCGAGATCGACGCCGAGCTGCTCGGGCTGCTCGCGCTCGGCTGCCGCGACTCCGAGCGGCTGCGCTTCAGGTACACGGATGCCGCGGGCGAGGAGTCGTCGCGCGTCGTCGAGCCGTACCGGCTCGTGCCCGTGGCGCGCCGCTGGTACCTCCTCGCGTGGGACCGAGAGCGCGACGACTGGCGCACGTTCCGGCTCGACCGGGTGCGCGAGGTGTTCCCGACGCGCGTGCACTTCGAGCCGCGCCCCCTGACCGACGACGCAGCGCGGGATCGCGTCGAGGCCGCGCTGCGCTGGCGCGAGCGGAGTGTGAAGGCCACGGTCATCGTCGACCTGCCGCACCCTGAGTTCGCCGACTACCTCGGATGGTATGGGCGCGACGTGACGGCGCACGGCGCGACCCAGAGCGTGTGGCCGCTCGAGGCCGACTCGGTCGAGAACCTCCTGATGGGGCTCATGTGGATGCCCCGCGGCGTGCGCTACCGCGTCGAGGGACCGCCCGAGGTGCTCGAGTTCCTCGCGGTGCAGGCGGAGCGGTTCGCGGCCGCTACTCGCTCCGAGTGAGCGTGCCGAGCTCGGAACCCGACCTGTCGAAGAAGGTGATGGTGTCGCCGTCGACGGTGGCGCTGGCGTGCTGATTCAGCCAGTCGTCGATGTCGGGGAGGCATCCCCTGTCGGTCGACGAGTGGAATCCGAAGACGAGCGTGTCGCCTTCGATCCACCAGAGACCGTCGAAGAAGTTGCAGCCGTCGCTGCCGTCGTACGTGCCCTCGGCGGCGATCACGATCGAGGGCTCGCCTTCTGTGTCGGCCGTGCCCCAGGTGCCGAAGAACGCTTCGGCATCGCGCGAGGGGACCGTGGCCGGATCGATGTCGCTCGCTCGATCGAGCGTGCCGATCTCGGTGCCGCCGGCGTCGAGGATCGTCAGCACGTCGCCGTAGACGGTGCCTGACGCAAGACCGGAAAGCCAGGTGTCGAAGGACTCGGGGGACTCGGGGCTGCACACCATCCCTGGGGATACGACGTCATCGAACCTGATCGTGCCGTCGTCGTCGCTCCACGACCCGTAGAGCCTGTTGCAGCTGTCGGATCCCGTGAGGGTGCCATCGGCCGCGAGGTTGAGCGATGGCTCGATCACCCACCCGGTGGTCATCCCGGTGGGATTGCCCCATGCTCCGACGGCGTCGGAAGCGCGGGCGGTGTCGAATGCTCCGGCCGTCGGCGTGATGGCCGATGAGCCGCCTACTGCTGCGCCCGCACAGCCTGCGAGCAAGGTCACAGTGGCGAGGACCAGCGTGCCAGCCAACGCCGAACCCACCGCGGTTCGTGCCATGCTGCTGAGCGTAAGCGGTCATCTTTTTCGCGGCAATGCAACGATTTCGGCGCCTTACTCGTCAGAGAAGACCACCGAGTCGCCGAGGAGCGTCGCAGTAGCTCGATGGATCAGCCACCGGTCGACGTGCTCGCCGGCCAGCGAATAATCCGAGGATCACTCACCTGCACCCGGGGCCGCGCTTACGCGGGCGGCGCGCGCCAGGGCATCGCGGCACGCGACCACGGCCGGCCGCGTCGCCGCCGCGAGCCGGGTGGAGCTGAACAACTCGCGTTGCGGAAGCCCCGGCAGGTCGACGAGCGCGACGCTCGGCACCTCGCCCACCCAGACCGAAGTCGCGCGCCGCGACATCGAAGAAGGCGAGCTCGGGCTCGCGCTCGGTGACCTCGACCCGCAAGCGTTTCGCGGCGTCTACTCGCTCCGAATGAGCGTGCCGAGCTCGGCACCGGATGCGTCGAGCACGGTCATCGTCTCGTCGATGATCGTCGCCGTGGCGAGCCCCGAGAGCCAGGTGTCGACGCCTTCGCAGAACATGCGTGTCGTCGCGACCTGCTCGAACGTGATGGTGGTGCCGTCCATGCTCCAGCCGCCGGCGAGGCGGTTGCAGCCGTCGGTGCCGGTGAGTGTGCCGTCGGCGGCGAGCACGAGCGAAGGCTCGGTGCTTGCCGACGTGTCGCCCCAGGTGCCGACCGGGTCGGGCGCCGCGCCGGGGCCCGCGTTCGTCGCGCAACCCGCGAGTGCGAGCGCCGCGGCGACGAGCAGTGCGCCGGTGAGAGACGAGGATCGCAGCATCCGTGCCATGCCGTCAGCGTAACGCCGCAGCGCGGTCAGCGGCCGGTGCCCGCCGTCGCGAGCCCGGAGCCACATGTCGGCGTCGTCCTAGGTGCCTGCCGCGCCGGCCGGAGCATCCACGACGACGGACACATCGGGGCCCAGTCCGTATCCGCCGCCGCCGGTGCCGCCGCCATTCGACGGGCAACCGGTGAGCGTCAGGACGGCGACCACTGCGACGATGATCGCGCCGACTCGTGTCGTGGAACGAGGCGTTCGTGCCATTGCCACAGTCTATTCCGAGGATCGCTCAGGGGCGCCGGGAGCGTGGTTCGCGGCGGCTACTCGCTCCGAGAACGCGCCGATCCGGGAGCCCGATCTGCCGAATATGGTGATCGAGCTGCGGCGCACTCGAGCGGATGAGGCAGAATCGGCCGACACGCCGCCATGAAACTGCTGCCGCGCCGACGAAGTCGCGATTGTGCCTCATCCGCGCCCGCGGTGAGGCGAGGCGTGGACGTGCAGGAGCGCGAAGTCCCGAGTCACCGACTGTGCGTGGCCCTCAGTGGCCCGCGGGGGTGGCGGTAGCCCGGGCGGCGCGAGCGAGAGCGTCGCGGCAGGCCACGACGGCCGGGCGCGCGGCGGCGGCGTGACGGGTCGACGTGAAGACCTCGCGCTGCGGCTCGCCCGGAAGGTCGAGGAGGGTCACGCTCGGCACCTCGCCCGCCCACACGAGGTCGGGCAGCAGTCCCGCCGCGTTGCCCGAGCGGATGAGGCGGATGTGCGCCATGAGGTCGGCCGTCTCGAAACGCACGTCGGGCTCGAAGCCCGCGTCGCGGCAGAGCTGCTCGGCCCATTGCCGGGAAGCCGTGCCGGCGGGCTCGAGCACCCAGGGGAGGCCGGATGCCGCTGGCAGGGCGTTGCGGGGGTCGGGGGTGGTCTCGATGCGCGTCGCCTCCGGCGGCGCTACTCGACCACCAGAAGGGGTCGCCTCCGGCGGCGCTACTCGACCACCAGAAGGGGCCGGCGCACCCGGGTCGGGCGGCAGCGCCAGCCGGATCACGTCGGCGGCGAGGTGCACGCGGTCGAGGTCGTCGCGGTGCGGACGGGTGTGCCCTGGGTATTGCTCGGCGATCACGAGGTCGAAGTCGCGCGCTGAGACGTCGAAGAGTCCCGCCTCGGGTTCGCGCTCGGTCACCTCCACGCGGAGGGCGGGATGCTCACGGCGCAGCAGGGTGAGCGCATGCGGCACCACGGCGTGCGCCGCCGACTGGAACACGGCGATGCGCACCGTGCCGCCGACGGCGGTGAGCGAGCGCGCGACATCCGACTCCGCCTCCTCGAGCCGATCGAGCACGGCGCGCGCATGAGTGACGAGCAACTCGGCTTGCGGGGTCAGCTGCACGCGCCGGCCGACCTGCACGAGCAGCGGGACCCCCGCCTCGCGCTCGAGCTGGCTGAGTTGCTGCGACACCGAGGACGGGCTGTACGAGAGTGCCTCGGCGACCGCCGCGAGGGTGCCGCGCTGACTGAGTTCGACGAGCAGGCGCAAGCGGCGCACATCGAGCATGATGGCCTCCCGGCATCCTCGACCAATCGGTTCTTCTGAACAGTATCCTTCAGATTCATTCGCTGTACCGAACGGATGCCGCAGCGCAGACTTATCCCAAGCGGCGCGCGGCCCCCGGCGCGCCTGAAGCAAAGGACACTACTCTCGTGACCATGTCGAACGCCGCCACGGACGCACGACCGAGCACCGAACACGTCGTCGCCCTCGTACGCCGCTGGCTCGCCGAGAGCGCCGAGTATCCGGCCGAGCCGGCCGCCGAGCGCCTCGCCGGCGTGCTGAAGGATCCGCGCGGCCTCGACTTCACGGTCGGCTTCGTCGACGGCGTCATGCGGCCCGAAGACCTCGGCGTCGCGGGCCGCAACCTCGAGCAGGTCGCGAAGCTCACGCCGCGGTTCCTGCCCTGGTACCTGCGTGCCGCGATCCGGCTCGGCGGCTTCGTCGCGCCCGCCTTCCCGTGGATCGTCATCCCGATCGCGCGCCGGGTGCTGCGCGGCATGGTCGGCCACCTCGTGCTCGACGCGACGCCCGAGAAGCTCGGCCCGGCGATCGCCTCCCTCCGCGAGACCGGCAACCGCTTGAACCTCAACCTCCTCGGCGAGGCCGTGCTCGGTGAAGACGAGGCCGCTCGGCGCCTGCGCGGTACCTACGAGTTCCTCGCTCGTGACGACGTGGACTACGTGTCGATCAAGGTCTCGAGCGTCGTGAGCCAGCTCTCGATGTGGTCGTTCGACGAAGCCGTCGAGAAGGTCGTCGAGAAGCTCACCCCCCTCTACGAGCTCGCCG
The DNA here is from genome assembly GCF_018613935.1 of Agromyces sp. ISL-38. Classification (GTDB taxonomy): domain Bacteria; phylum Actinomycetota; class Actinomycetes; order Actinomycetales; family Microbacteriaceae; genus Agromyces. The sequence continues at coordinate 557,656 of NZ_JAGGPF010000001.1, forward strand.
CGAAGAGCCCGACGCCCAAGTTCATCAACCTCGACATGGAGGAGTACCGCGACCTCGACCTCACGATCGCGGTGTTCAAGGCGCTGCTCGACAAGCCGCAGCTGCGGGGCCTCGAAGCGGGCATCGTGCTGCAGACCTACCTGCCCGACGCGCTCGGCGCGATGCAGGACCTCACCGCGTGGGCGATGGCCCGGCGCGCTGCCGGCGGCGCACCGATCAAGGTGCGTGTCGTGAAGGGTGCGAACCTCGCGATGGAGCACGTCGACGCCGCCATCCACGGCTGGCCCGTCGCGACGTACGGCACCAAGCAGGACTCCGACGCGAACTACAAGCGGGTGCTCCGCTGGGCGATGACGCCCGAGCGCACTCACGCGGTCAAGCTCGGCGTCGCCGGCCACAACCTCTTCGACGTCGCCGACGCCTGGCTCACCGCGAAGAACCGCGGCGTCGACGACCGCGTCGAGTTCGAGATGCTCCTCGGCATGGCGACCGGCCAGGCGGAAGCGGTGCGCCGCACCGTCGGCAACCTGCTGCTCTACACGCCCGTCGTGAACCCCGCGGAGTTCGACGTGGCGATCGCCTACCTGATCCGCCGCCTCGAGGAGAACGCGAGCGACGACAACTTCATGTCGGCAGTGTTCGAGCTCGCCGGCGACCAGGGGCTCTTCGAACGTGAGCAGGCTCGCTACCTCCGCTCGGTCGAAGCGCTCGAAGCGGATGCCGCCACGACGGCCGTGCCCACGCCGAACCGCACCCAGAACCGCCGCACCGAGTGGAGCGAGGAGTCGCTCGCCACGGCGATCGCCGTTCCCGATGCTCCCGCACCGGGCACCGAACACGAAGACGAGTCGCTCACGAGCACCGTGCTCAGGCTCGTGCGGGGCTCCGACGGCACCGATGGCATCGAACTGGCGGATGCCGCATCCGCTGCTCCGTCGGCCGCGTCCGGGCCCACCGGTCCGGGTGCGACTCCCGGCTTCCGCAACGAACCCGACACCGATCCGGCCCTCGACGCGAACCGCAACTGGGGTCGCCGCATCCTCGCCCGCGTGCCCGAGTCGCGGGTCGGCATCGACACCGTCGCCGCCGCCCGCGTCGACGACGCCGAGACCCTCGACGCCATCATCCGCGGCGTCGCCGCTCGCGGTGCCGCGTGGGGCGAGCTGCCCGGCGCCGAACGCGCGGCCGTCCTGCATCGCGCGGGCTTCGCGCTCGCTGCGAACCGCGACCGCCTCATCGAGGTGATGGCGGCAGAGACGGGCAAGACCATCGCCGAGGCCGACCCCGAGGTGAGCGAGGCGATCGACTTCGCGCACTACTACGCCGAGCGTGCCCGAGAGCTCGACCACGTGCAGGGGGCCGCGTTCGTGCCGCCGAAGCTCACCGTCGTGACCCCGCCGTGGAACTTCCCGGTCGCCATCCCGGCCGGCGGTGTGCTCGCCGCGCTCGCCGCGGGCTCGGGCGTCATCATCAAGCCCGCGAAGCTCGCCCAGCGCTCGGGCGCCGTCATGGTCGAGGCGCTCTGGGAGGCCGGTGTGCCGCGCGACCTGCTCGCCCTCGTCGACCTCGCGAACCTCGACCTCGGCCGGCAGCTCGTCGCGGCGCCCGAGGTCGACCGGGTCATCCTCACGGGCGCCTACGAGACGGCGCAGCTGTTCCGCTCGTTCCGTAAAGACCTCCCGCTTCTCGCCGAGACGAGCGGCAAGAACGCGATCATCGTCACCCCGTCGGCCGACCTCGACCTCGCCGCGGCCGACGTCGTGAAGAGCGCCTTCGGGCACGCGGGCCAGAAGTGCTCGGCCGCCTCGCTCGTGATCCTCGTGGGGTCGGTCGCGAAGTCCGAGCGGTTCCGCCGGCAGCTCGTCGACGCGACCATGTCCCTGCAGGTGGGCTGGCCTGAGCACCCGCAGAGCCAGATGGGCCCGATCATCGAGCCCGCGAACGGCAAGCTGCTGCACGCGCTCACGCAGCTCGGCATCGACGAGGAGTGGCTCGTCGAGCCGAGGCAACTCGACGAGACGGGGCAGCTCTGGTCTCCCGGCATCCGCTCTGGCGTCGCGGCCGGCTCCTACTTCCACCTCACCGAGTTCTTCGGACCGGTGCTCGGCGTCATGCACGCGAGGAACCTCGATGAGGCGATCCGCATGCAGAACGCCGTCGACTACGGACTCACCGCGGGCCTGCACTCGCTCGATCCCGCCGAGCTCGCCACCTGGCTCGATCGTGTCGAGGCCGGCAACCTCTACGTGAACCGAGGCACCACCGGCGCGATCGTGCAGCGCCAGCCGTTCGGGGGCTGGAAGCGCTCGTCGGTCGGCGCCGGCGCGAAAGCGGGCGGCCCGAACTACCTGTTCGGCCTCGGCGAGTGGGTGCCCGAGCACGGCCCCGCAAGCACCACGCTGCACCTGCGCGGACTCGAGAAGCGCGTCACCGAGGTCATCGAGGCATCGCAGCCCGCGCTCACCTACGAGGCATTCGACCTGCTGCGCCGCTCGGCGCTCTCCGACGAGCTCGCGTGGGCGGAGGAGTACGGGGTCGTGAAGGATGTCTCGGGCGTCGAGGTCGAACGGAACCTGTTCCGTTACCGCCCCCTGCCCGTCACGATCCGCATCGGAGAGCAGGCGACGCTCGCCGAGGGGCTCCGCGTCATCGCCGCGGGCGTGCTCGCGAAAGCGCCGCTCACCGTGTCGACGGCGATCGACCTGCCGAAGGGCGTGCGTAACGTGCTCGCCGCGCGTGACGTGCGCATCGTTCGCGAGAAGGATGCCGGATGGCTCGCGCGCGCCACGAAGGGCGGCATCACCACGACACGGGTGCGGCTCGTCGGCGGCGGCGCCTCGGCGCTCACCGAGGCGCTCGACGGAAGCCCCGATGTCGCAATGTGGGCGCACCCGGTGACCCCCTCGGGCCGCGTGGAGCTGCTTCCGTTCCTGCGCGAGCAGGCCGTCTCGATCACGAACCACCGCTTCGGCAACCCGAGCTCGCTCTCGGCGGGCGTGATCTGACCGAGCCGGGCGGCGCTACTCGACCACCGAGGGGGCTACTCGACCACCGGCACGGTGCGGCCGCGGTTGCGACGGCGGATGCGTCGGGGTGCGCGCCCGCCGAGGAACGATCCCGCCGCGTCGACGATGAATCCCCGGCGCAGGGCCTCACGGCCGATGAGCATGCGGAAGCCCATCTCGTCGCGGTTCGTGAGCGTCACCTCGGCGGTGATGGTGCGGCGTCGGAGCACGACCTCCATCAGCACGACGATGCGCTGCTCGGTGTGGCCCGAGGAGCTGCGCACCTGTCGGCGATCGTGGATCGGCAGCTCGACGACGACCGCGTCGTCGCCGGTGTCCTGCCACGGGTGGATGCCGAATCTGACCATCGACGTGTCGCCATGCTGCGCCTCCTCCACGTCGAAGGCGTGCAGCGACGAGGTTCTCGCCCCGGTGTCGAGCTTGGCCTTGATCCACGGCACGCCCGCCTCCGGCAGACTCACCCACTCGCGCCATCCCACGATGGTGTTTGAATGGGGAGGCTCTTTCACCCGTCCATCTTCGCAGGGGTACTACCGATGAAACTGGCGATTCTCTCGCGCGCCCCGCAGGCGTACTCCACGCAGCGACTCCGAGCGGCCGCGCTGCAGCGCGGTCACCAGGTGAGGGTGCTCGACACGCTCCGTTTCGCGATCGATCTGTCGGGGCCCGAGCCCGACCTGCAGTACCGCGGGCGGCCGCTGTCCGACTACGACGCGGTGCTACCGAGGATCGGCAACTCGGTCACCTACTTCGGCACCGCCGTGGTGCGGCAGTTCGAGCAGATGGACGTCTTCACGCCGAACACGGCGAACGGCATCACGAACTCGCGTGACAAGCTGCGCGCCAACCAGATCCTCTCCCGGCACAACATCGGCATGCCGGCGACGGCCTTCGTGCGGAACCGCGCCGACGTGCGACCCGCGATCGAGCGGGTGGGCGGTGCGCCGGTCGTCATCAAGCTGCTCGAGGGAACGCAGGGCATCGGCGTCATCCTCGCGCCCGAGGTCAAGGTCGCCGAGGCGATCATCGAGACGCTGCACTCGACGAAGCAGAACGTGCTGATCCAGCGGTTCATCAAGGAGAGCCGCGGCCGCGACATCCGTGCCCTGGTCGTCGGCGATCGTGTCGTCGCGGCGATGCGACGCAGCGCGAGCGGCGACGAGTTCCGGTCGAACGTGCATCGTGGTGGCACGGTGGAGTCCGTCGAGCTGACACCCGAGTTCGAGCAGGCGGCGGTTCGCTCGGCGCAGATCATGGGTCTGCGTGTCGCCGGCGTCGACATGCTCGAGGGCGACGACGGCCCGCTCGTGATGGAGGTGAACTCCTCGCCCGGACTCGAGGGCATCGAGACGGCGACGAAGCTCGACGTCGCCGGCGCGATCGTCGACCACATCGCGAACCAGGTCGCGTTCCCCGAGATCGACGTGCGACAGCGCCTCACCGTCTCGACGGGCTACGGCGTCGCCGAGCTCGTCGTGCACGGCGGTGCCGACCTGGTCGGCACCACACTCGGCGACTCGGGACTCTCGGAGCGCGACATCACCGTGCTCACGCTGCACCGCGGCACGACCGTCATCCCGAATCCGCGGCGCAGCGTCGAGCTGCAGGCTGAAGACCGGCTGCTCTGCTTCGGCAAGCTCGAGGAGATGCGTTCGATGATCCCCGAGCGGCGACGTCGGCGCGCGAAGGTGCGGAAGCTGCCCAAGCAGCCGATTCCCGAGGACTGACACCGGGTCGCGATCAGCCTCGGCCGGCGGCGAGTCCGAGGGCGGCGCGCACGAGCTCGAGCGCTTCGGGCGCGTCGAAGCCGAGCTGCGTGATGCGATCGGCGTAGGCGGATGCCGCGAGCTGCGCCTGCTGCCGGGTCGGATCGCCGGTCGCCGACACGAACGAGCCGTTCCGGCCCCGCGTCTCGATGACGCCGTCGTGTTCGAGCTCGCGGTAGGCGCGGGCGACGGTGTTCACGGCGAGGCCGAGCTCTTCGGCGAGCCGGCGCACCGTGGGCATCCGGCTGCCCGGCACCAGGTCTCCGCTGCGCACGGCCTCGATCACCTGCACGCGAATCTGCTCGTAGGGTGCCACGGCACTGTTCGGATCGACCTCGAACATCGGCACTCCAGCACCACCGCTAGCGCGGCTGATGCGACCGCTCCTGCTTGAGGCTGCCGTCGGGGTGGTAGCTGCGCCACAGCCCGATCTTGCGGCCCTGGTCGTACTCGCCTTCGTCGAGCAGCTCGCCGCTCGCATGCCAGCGCTTCCACGCACCATGCTGCTCGTTGCGGATGAATGCGCCCTCCTGCAGCGGGCCGCCGTCTTCGCGCCACCAGCGCCAATAGCCGTCGAGGGTGTCGTCGAGGCGATTGCCGGCGGCCTTCAGCTGGCCGTTCCGATACCAGTACCGCCACGGGCCCTGTTGCACGCCATGCTCGTACGTGCCCTCGGCCGAGACCCGGCCGTTGGCGAAGTGCTCCTGCCAGTGGCCGTGCTTGCGACCCTCTTCGTCGAGGGCATTCGGCGCCGACTCGCTCGGCGCCGACTCGTTCGGCGTGCTGCTCGCGGCATCCGTCATCGTCAGTCCCGGTTGCGATTCACGAGTCTCGAGAGCACGATCGCGCTGCGGGTGTGGTCGACGTTGGGGGCGATTCGCACGCGCTCGAGCGCGTCTTCGAGTGAGGTGATGTCGCGGGCGCGCATGTGCACGATCGCATCTGCGCTGCCCGTGACCGTGCCAGCGTAGACGACTTCGGGCACGCCCTGGAGGATGCGCTGCAGTTCATCGGGCGCGACGGTGCCACGGCAGAAGAGCTCGACGTAGGCCTCGGTGCTCATGCCGTCGACGGCGGGGTCGACCTGGATCGTGAACGACCGGATGACTCCGTCGGCGACGAGCCGGTCGACACGGCGCTTCACGGCCGATGCCGAGAGGCCCACGGATGACCCGATGTCGCCGTAGCCAGCCCGGGAGTTCTGCCGCAACAGGTCGAGGATGGCGCGATCGAGGTTGTCCATCCTCGAAGTCTATGCGGATTCGTTGCGTTGGGACAGCCTAGAACGCGGGTTTCCTGCGCGGGCCGTTCAGGGCAGACGAGCACGACGGCGCGCCGCCGCTCACACCGTGCGGCGGAACGGATCGAAGTCGGCTGGCATCATGCCGACCAGGTCGACCGTGCTTTCGACGGACACGAACCCGCCGTGCTCCACCGACTCCTCGATGGCGAGCAGGGTGTCGAGCACGTGGTAGCCGATCTCGCCGCTCGCGAGGTGTGTGCGGCCGTCGCGCACCGCGCGGGCGAGATCGAGCGCGCCGAGGCCGCGACCGACCATGACGCCCTCCTGCTCGATGTCGATCCACTCCTGCACCGGGCCGTCGTCGAGCGAGGCGAGCGGGCGCACGATGGCGATGCGGCCGCCGAAGGTGTTCGGGTCGGGGATGAGGATCGTTCCCTCCGTGCCCGAGATCTCGACGACGCCGTGTCGCAGGAGCGGGGAGTCGGTGCTGTAGAGGCTCTGGGCCTGACCGCCCTGTTCGAATCGGGTCAGCACCTGCACGGTCGACGGCACCTCGACCGGGAAGGACTCCCCGGCGAGCGGGCCGACCTGCACCGAGCGGATGTCGGTGCCGCGCTGCCCGAGCGCGGCGACCTCGGCGACGGGGCCGAAGACGTGAACGAGCGCCGACACGTAGTAGGGGCCCATGTCGAGGAGGGGTCCGCCGCCGCGCGCGTAGAGAAAGCCGGGGTTCGGGTGGAACAGCTCGGGGCCCTGCCACTGGAACGTCGTCTGGGCGAACAGCGGGCGGCCGATGTCGCCGCGGGCGATGGCGCGCCTCGCCGACTGCAGCCCGGGGCCGAGCACGGTGTCGGGCGCGACGCCGATGCGCACGCCCGCCGCTGCGGCCTGGTCGAGTAGCGCCGCGGCGCTCGCCCGGTCGATGCCGATGGGCTTCTCGCTCCACACGTGCTTGCCCGCCGACACGGCGGCCGATGAGACCTCGGCGTGCACGGCGGGGATCGTGAGGTTCACGACGAGCTCGACGTCGGGGTGCGAGAGCACGGCGACGGCATCGCCTGACGCGCGGACTCCGTGCTTCTCGGCCTGCGTGCGTGCGCGGTCGAGGTCGAGATCGCCGACGACGTGCACCTCGAGGTCGGGGAAGCTCGTGAGGTGCTCGAGATAGGTGTCGCTGATGTTGCCGGCGCCGATGACGCCGACACCGACGGCGTTGCCCGCGCCCATCAGCGGGCACTCCGTGCCGCGAGGAATTCGCGGCTCTGCGCGAGTCCGTCGTACAGGTCGCCGCCGAATGCGTCGTACTCGACGACCGCGAACTCGAGGGCGGATGCCGCGTCGAGGGCGGCTGCAAGCGGCACCGCGCCCTGGCCGGCCGGCACCTGGTCGGCTGGCGGGTAGGCCGCGACGAGCTCGGGGTCGAGGCTGCCGTCCTTGACGTGCACGGCGCGAACGCGGTCGCCGAGGCGGCCGATGAGCGCCACGACGTCGACGCCGGCGCGGGCCGCCCAGTAGAGGTCGACCTCGAGCGCGACCTCGGGGTCGAGCGCGTCGGCGAGGATCTCGAGGCCGCGCCGGCCGTCGATGTCGCGGTCGAGCTCGTGCGCGTGGTTGTGATAGCCGACGCGCAAGCCGTGCGTGGCCGCCGTGGCGGCGGCCGCGTTCAGGCGCTCGGCGGTCTCCTCGATCTGCTCACGGGTCGACCAGCGCTCGGGGTCGGTGTAGGGGTCGATCACGATCGACATGCCGAGTTCGCGCGCTGCAGCGAAGACCTCCTCGTGGCCGGGCGTCGCGTTCGAGGTGCCGCTCCCGTCGGGCGCGATGAACGACGGGGAGGCGAGGAACGCGTGGCCCGTCGGCGCCGTGAGCCCGTGCCGGCCGAGTGCGGCAGCGAGCTCGCCCGCGCGGCGCACGAAGTCGTAGGGCTCCACCGTCGTGTAGCCGATGTCGGCGAGGCGGCCGAGCGCCTCGTCGGGGTCGCGATCCAGGTGCTCGCGAATGGTGAACAGCTGGATGGAGGTCGTTGGTGAGTTCGTCGATGAGGTCACCCGAACGACCCTAGCACCGAAAACCTCCGCGTGGAGGTTTTTGTTTCACGGCATACGATGGCGGCATGGAGTCGCCCAGCGCCGACCCCGACGATCGCCGCCGGGGGTCATACGCGAAGGGCGTCGAACGACGGCAGGAGATCCTCGACCGCGCCATCGAGGTCTTCGCCGAGCGCGGCGCCGAGGGCACGTCGCTGCGCGCGATCGGCGAGGCGATCGGGGTCTCGCACGCAGCGCTGCGCCACTACTTCGACTCTCGCGAACAGCTCCTCGTCGCCGTGTACCGCGCCGCCGAGGAGCGCTCGCACACCCACGACCGGAACCCCGAGGGAACGACCGCGGTCGGCTCGATGACGAACGCCGCGCGCCGCAACCATGCCGTTCCGGGTCTCGTGCAGCTCTACACGACCCTCGTCGCCTCGGCGCTCGAGCGCGGGCACGACGATGCGCGCGAGTTCGCGACGTCGCGCTTCGCCGCCGTCCGCGCCCGGCTCGTCGCGCAGGTCGAGGAGGAGCAGGCTGCCGGCCGGATGCGGGCCGACGTCGACGCGGCATCCGTCGCCTCGCTCGTGATCGCGGCATCCGACGGCCTGCAGGTGCAGTGGCTGCTCGACCCCGGCGTCGATCCCGCCCCCTCGCTCGAACTGCTCGAACGACTCCTCGGCGTCGAGCGCTAGGAAAATCCGCACCACCCGCCGCCGCCGCGGCATCCGATCGCCATAGGCTGGACGAATGCGTCTCGATTCCCCCGTGCGTCTCGGTATCCAGGTTCAGCCGCAGCACGCCCAGTACACCGCCATCCGCGACACCGTGCTCCGCCTCGAAGAGCTCGGCGCCGACATCGTCTTCAACTGGGACCACTTCTTCCCGCTCTCGGGCGATCGCGATGGCCTGCACTTCGAGGCGTGGACGATGCTCGGCGCGTGGGCCGAACAGACCGAGCGCGTCGAGTTCGGCACCCTCGTGAACTGCAACTCCTATCGGGGCGCCGACCTGCAGGCCGACATGGCCCGCACGATCGACCACATCAGCGAGAAGGGCACCGGCGTCGGCCGCTTCATCTTCGGCACCGGGTCGGGCTGGTTCCACCGCGACTACGACGAGTACGGCTACGAGTTCGGCACGCCCGGAACACGGCTCACCGCGCTCGCCCACGCGCTGCCCCGCATCGAGGCGCGCTGGGCGAAGCTGAACCCGCCGCCGACGCGCCGCATCCCGATCATGATCGGCGGCAAGGGCGAGCAGAAGACGCTTCGCATCGTCGCGCATCACGCCGACATCTGGCACTCCTTCGTGCGACCCGACGAGATCGCGCACAAGCTCGACGTGATCGCCCGCTGGGGCGAGAAGGACGGCCGGGATGTCTCGGGCATCACGGTGTCGAACGAGCTCGGCCGCGGCTACGACATCGAGCACGCCGACGCGCTCTACGACGCAGGCGTGCGACTGTTCACGCTCGGCATCACCGGTCCCGACTACGACCTCGATCGCGTGCAGCACTGGCTCCGCTGGCGCGACGCCAAGAACGGCTGAGTCCGGCTGCTCGATGCCGCACCCGCCGCTGCGCGGTAAACCGGTGCCCGAACGCGCAGGTCGCGGCATCCGACCGCCGATTCGCGCAGGGATGCCGCGAATCACGGCCGAACGAGCACGAAAGCTGCGCAGCAATCCGGGAACCACAGCCCGATTGCGTTCACACTGGAAGTGGCGTCTCGACGGCGGCGAACCCGAACGTCGTCGTCGAGGCTCGCGAGAGTGACCTGGTCCGCCATCTTTGCCCACACCGCGGACCGAGGCGACCCATTCACCGGAAACGGTGCGTCGCGACCTCCGCAAGTGCTCTCGAGGAGTGAGATGTCGACCGTGATCCAGACCGAAGACCAGCCGGAGATCCGGCCCGAACGCCGACCCACCGGCCGCAGCGTCCTGATGTGCCGTCCTGAGCACTTCACGGTCGTGTACCGCATCAACCCGTGGATGAACCCGGCCGAGCCCACCGACACGAGCCTCGCCCTCACGCAGTGGCAGACGCTCTACGAGACGTACGTCGGCCTCGGCTTCGACGTGCAGCTCGTCGACCCCATCGAGGGCCTGCCCGACATGGTTTACGCGGCGAACGGCGGGTTCGTCATCGACGGCATCGCCTACGGCGCCAAGTTCACGCACCCCGAGCGTGCGCCCGAGGGTCCCGCGTACATGGACTGGTTCCGCGAGGCGGGCTTCGACGTGCGCGTTCCCGAGGAGATCAACGAGGGCGAGGGCGACTTCCTGCTCGTCGGCGACACGATCCTCGCCGGCACCGGCTTCCGCAGCCACTCGCTCTCGCATGTGGAGCTCGGCCGCATCTCCGGTCGCGAGATCGTGACCCTCCGACTCGTGGATCCGAGCTTCTACCACCTCGACACCGCCATCGCGGTGCTCGACCCGACGCCCGGCCAGGAGCACATCGCCTACCTGCCGAGCGCGTTCGACGAGGCATCCGTCGCCGTACTGCGTGAGCGGTACCCCGACGCGATCATCGTCAACGAGACGGATGCCGCGGTGCTCGGCCTCAACTCGTTCAGCGACGGCCACAACGTGGTCATCGCCTCGCGGGCCGCCGACTTCGAGCGGCAGTTGCGCGAGCACGGCTACAACCCGATCGGCGTCGACCTCTCCGAGCTGCTGCGCGGCGGCGGCGGCGTGAAGTGCTGCACGCTGGAGTTGCGCCGATGAGCCGCGAGCTGGACCACGACGCCGTTCGGGAGGACATTGCCGGATTCGGAGGACGCTCGGTGCCGAATTCGTCCTCCGAAGCCGCAGATGTCCTCCCAACTGAGGAGGACCCGACTCAGGAGGACCCAACTCAGGAGATCCCGACCGAGGCCACCGGCGTGAGTGAGCGCACCGCCGAGTTCCTGCGCGAGGAAGACGAGCACGCGGCCCACAACTACCACCCGCTGCCCGTCGTGGTGGAGCGCGGCGACGGCGCCTGGGTGACGGACGTCGACGGCCGCCGCTACCTCGATTGCCTCGCCGCCTACTCGGCCGTGAACTTCGGCCACAGCAACGAGCGCCTCCTCGAGGTGGCGCGCGCGCAGCTCGGCCGCATCACGCTCACGAGCCGCGCGTTCCACAACGACCAGCTCGGCCCGTTCGTGACCGAGCTCGCCGCGCTCGCCGGCAAGGACATGGTGCTCCCAATGAACACGGGCGCCGAGGCCGTGGAGTCGGCCATCAAGGTCGCTCGCGCCTGGGGCTACCGGGTGAAGGGCGTGACCGCGGATGCCGCGAACATCATCGTGATGGCGGGCAACTTCCACGGCCGCACGACGACGATCATCTCGTTCAGCGACGACACCGTCGCGCGCGACGACTTCGGGCCGTACACCCCGGGCTTCCGCAAGGTGCCCTACGACGATGCCGCGGCGGTCGAGGCGGCCATCGACGACAACACCGTCGCGGTGCTCGTGGAGCCGATCCAGGGCGAGTCGGGCATCCTCGTGCCGTCGGCCGACTTCCTGCCGGCGCTGCGCGAGATCACCCGCCGCCACAACGTGCTGCTCATCGCCGACGAGATCCAGTCGGGCCTCGGCCGCACGGGGTCGACGTTCGCGTGCGACCTCGTGGGCGTCGTGCCCGACCTCTACCTGCTCGGCAAGGCCCTCGGCGGCGGCATCGTGCCCGTCTCCGCGGTGGTCGGCGACCGCGACGTGCTCGGGGTGCTCCAGCCGGGCCAGCACGGCTCGACCTTCGGCGGCAACCCGCTTGCCGCAGCGGTCGGCCTCGAAGTCGTGCGCATGCTCGCGACGGGAGAGCCGCAGGAGCGTGCGCGGGAGCTCGGCGCGCACCTGCACGAGCGGCTCGTCGCGCTCATCGGGCGGGGCGTCGTCGCGGTGCGCGGCGCGGGCCTCTGGGCCGGCATCGACATCGATCCCGAGCTCGCGACCGGTCGCGTGGTGTGCGAGGCGCTCATGCGCCGGGGCGTGCTCGTGAAGGACACGCACGGTTCGACGATCCGGCTCGCGCCGCCGATCGTCGTCGAGCAGAGCGATCTCGACTGGGCGGTCGACCAGCTCGAGGTCGTGCTCGAAGAGCTGCGCGGCGAGTGACCTGACGAGTGGGCGGATGCCGCGGCATCCGCTCACTCGGTCGTGACGGTGATCGCGCCGTTCTAGGTTCGCAGCTCTTCGGTTCCCGTCCTTGTGAGGCACAGACGTTGTTGTACCGCCCGGACGGTTGCCCACGTGGCTCGCGGTGGCCGCGATCGCGTGCGTAGTACTCGCGATCGGTAGCGCACTCGCTGGCTACATGAGACGTCGGCGGCTTCCGACGCCGGCGGTAACTCACTGACGATCGGTTGTGGCACCCTCGCTCGTGCACCGTGGTTCTTGCCCCGTTGGACGTTTCCCGCCAGCATGGCCGTGGACGGAGTGCCGACGGGACACCGCAGCAGGTCCACGACGATGGGAGGCCGCGTGGGCGGGTACAGGACACGTCGAACACCGTGGTGAACCGCCGACGCGGGCCGCGGGCTACTCGCCGGCAGCAGGCGTCGGCACTCCTGACGCCATTGGCATCGATCGCGCTCCTGGTGCTGCTCAGCGGTTGCACGTTCGGTGAGGACTATGAGCATTATGCGATCTTCGACCGGGAGGCGGAGCCGGCCGACGCGCCTCCATCCGAGCTTGCCGATCAGGAGCTCTACGGCGTCGACGTCGACAGCCTTCGCTTCGCCACCGAGTATGAGGGCGACCGCCTCTACCTTGCGAAGGGCAGCGACCCCAAAGGGGGGATCTGTCTTCTCGTCGATGGTCCCGGAGACGAGGGCGTCTCGGCGGCGTGCAGCGGCGGCAGTTGGGTTGGAATGGAAGGGCCTGGCCGCCACGCGTACCACGTGCACCCCGATGGCGCACGGCCGCCCGATGGCGTCTATACGGACCTGACTGAGAACATCTCGGTCAAGATAGGGTAGGTCGATCCGTCGTCAGTGAGTTAGCGTGCGTGCGTGCGACCGAACAAGGCCGGTTGATTCGTGAGGCATTTCAACCCGCGAGCGGTGCGCAGGGTCGGCCACATCGCGAGTTGTCAGAATCGATCGTTTCTGAACAATGACGGCAGCAGAGCGCGGCCCGATGCCCGACCTGTTCGTCTAGACCAGGATGAAGCCAGAGGCCCCAACGGTCATCACGAGGGCCAGGGCACCGATGAGAGCCATGGCGATCATCGTGAGTCGGAGAACCATGGGGCGAGCCCGTACCGGCAGCGCGTACGTCACCGCGATCGCGATCGCCGCTGAAGCGAGCACGAGCAAGCCAGCCGAGATCGCGGCGGATTCCCGGGCATCGACCGCGCAGCTCGGTGGCGCGGGCAAAACCGCCGGGCAGACCTCAGGCATTTGCGCGACGACTAGGAGAAGCACAACGACGATCGCGGCTGTGGTGGTGGTCGGGATCCATGCTCGGCTTGCAGCTGTGATGGATGCCATTTGCGTTGTTGCCTTTCGCTCGGGGTTCTCGTTGACACCATCGTCACGGGCGGCAGAGACACCTCTGTCGGTGCTGCGACAAGTGTTGCGAAACCGATGCAGGATCGTCGCGGCATCGTGACGGGCCGCGCCCAACGAAACCGCCGAGGCGGTCGTTCCCGATGCTTCGCTGTGGTGAGCAGGCGCGGCCGGCATACTGCGCCCGTCATAAACGATCGTTTGTGACAGGCCGTAGGCTTCCCCCTCTGGGAAGGTGGCACCAGAAGGTGGGTCGCGGCCACACTGCCGCTGCTCTAGTGTCTGGCCCAGCCGACGGATATGGAGTGTGTCATGAAGGTTCTGATCGCAGGAGTGGCGACGGTCACGATGGCCGTATCGCTGGCTCTCCTACCGGCTGCGGCGCACGCCGCTGAGCCGGCCGACTGCTTTTCGGTGAGTCAGGAGTTCGCTGATCACTACCGCGTGACGAAGAATGTGCCGGCGGACGCTGAAATGGCGGCTGTATGCACCTCGAGCGCTGTGACGGTGTGGGCCGAACTTCCAGACGGTACTCGGCTAGAGCCAGAAAGCGCGCCCATCCCGACTAGCGAGAGCAGCGAGGCGCCGAGCAACCAGGGACAAATCCTGACCGAGGGTCAGAATCAAGCGCTGTCAACCGAGAGCGAGGAACCGCTGCCAGCGGAACCGTGGACGTGCGTGATCATCAGCGTGTGCGCGGCCGATTGCAACTACCGTGAGCCGTATCTGCGGCACAATCCGACCACTGGCGAGATTATCTGGCAGAGGTCCATTTCGCTCTACGTGAAGTTCGATTTGCAGCAGTTGAATCAGCTGGTCTCGTTTCGCATCACGAGCGACGACGGGATCCCCATCACTGCCCACGGTGAGTTAGATCTATACCGAATGCACAACATCCTCAGCCCCACGCTCGAGCAAGAGAAGCCGTTTTTATTCCTCACGCCCCAAAACCAGCTCATCCGCACTTCATGGCTCAGTCGAGCCGATAAGACCGAGGGGAAGTACTCTATTGCGTTTCACCTGGACTCGATCTATGACTCCGAGGACGACATAGTGTTCGCCTTCAACGGATACATCGGCAGCTCCCCGCGCTTTCAGTGCTACCAATATGTTGGACCCGCGTACTCCAAGAACTGCGCTTGGCCCAACAAGCAGGAAGTGGGGATTTGGCCATAGCGGATGAGCCATCGCGCAGCCGTGCCCCGCAGCTCAATAACGATTGTTTCTGACGCGGCGAGGTCTTCAATGCTCCTCTCAGTAGTCGGCGCGGATCCAGTCGGTGATCGGCTCGAGCACTGGGTTCGTGTCTCTCGCCATTGGCTGATCGATCTGCACGTCGGTGAGGATGCGGAGGTCGCCGAGCATCGCCGTCTTGCGGATCACACCGAGGCGACGGTCGATGACCATCGTTGCCCGAAAAGCGGGGTCTTCGACGTGCTCGAACGTGAGCAGGATCGAGTGCGTTCCGATCTCCTGCGCGAGCATCGGGTAGAAGCTCTCGTTCCGACGTCCCCACAGCAGCAACCGATCCGGGTACAGCATCCGGATCTCATTGAACATGCCGCTTCCGAACTCAGCTTGAAAGGGAGGGTCAGGTGGCAGAGAAACGGTACCGTCGCGATAGGAATAGACCTCCCCGCGACTGGTGACCATGTGCCATTCGCCGCCGGGGAGGTCGAGCTCAACTTGGAACTGAAAGTGATGCTCACCCTGTTGGGTCACTCCAGTCGCGCGAACGCTGGCATGCGAAGTCATCCGCAGGACTTCATTCAGAACGCCGGGCCCGTCCGATCGGGGTAGCACCGTATTAAACTTCACAGCCCGATCATGCCTCAACCCTTCAGTGCTCGCACGTCGGACCGCGTCAGAAAACGATCGTTTGAGAACACTGCCGGCGAGATGGTCAGAACCCGCCCGAATCGGTGGTCGAAACTCACGATTCCAGAGAAGATGTCGAAACCTCGCGTGTCTGGGGTTTTCGACTACCACACCAGAGGCTTCGGCCAGCGATGGAAACGGTCGCGCCTGCGCTGGAGAACTTCCGTACATACGACTTGCTCCCGGGCCAGATCCGCGCGGGATACGCGACAGAAGGTGTGCGGATGCCGCAGCATCCGCATACCTTCTGCGCGCGTGGCGCTGGGGCTCAGTTCACCAACGACTCGGCGCGCGACTCAGCGCCGACGCCTTGCGTCGACTACTTCGCCAGGAACGCGAGCAGCGCCTCGTTGACCTCTTCGGCGTGGGTCCAGAGCAGCCCGTGCGGGGCGCCCTCGATCTCGACGTAGTCGGCGTCGGGCAGGCGCTTCGTGAACTCGCGAGCCGTCGCGTCGATCGGGAGGATGCGGTCGGCCGTGCCGTGCAGGATCAGCGAGGGCACGTCGACCTTCTCGATGTCGGCGCGGAAGTCGGTGAGCCACGTCTGGACGACGGCCGAGGAGGCGAACCAGGAGGCGCCCGCGGCGACGTTCCAGCTCGCGCGCACCGCGGCCTCGCTGATGCGGCTGCCGAGGGTCTCATCGAGGTTGTAGAAGTTCTGGTAGAAGTCGTCGAACCACGCGTACCGGTCGGCCTTCGCGGCCTGCTCGATGCCCTCGAACACCGAGGAGGGCACGCCCGCCGGGTTGTCGTCGGTCTGGAGCAGGAACGGCTCGAGCGAGGCGAGGAACGCGGCCTTTGCGACGCGCTCGCTGCCGTAGGTGCTGAGGTAGCGGCCGACCTCGCCGGTGCCCATCGAGAACCCGACGAGCACGGTGTCGTGCAGGTCGAGCGTCTCCATCACGGTGTTGAGGTCGGCGGCGAACGTGTCGTAGTCGTAGCCGACGGTGGGCTGGCTCGACAGGCCGAACCCGCGGCGGTCGTAGCTGATGACGCGATAGCCGGCGGCGAGGAGCGCGGCGGTCTGCTTCTCCCACGAGCGGCCGTTGAGCGGATAGCCGTGGATGAGCACGACGGGCTGGCCGGAGCCGTGGTCTTCGTAGTACAGCTCGATCGGGGTGCTGTTCTCGGTTCCGACGGTGATGGTCGACATGGTTCTGTACTCCTTGAAGTTGGATCTTCTAACCGGATAGGCTGGTGATGCTGGTTACAACGCTACGATAGCGGGACTATTCCAACCTGTCCAGTGCGTTAACGTGGTTAGAACGTCACCGTCCGAATCGAGATCCCTCATGCCAGACTTCTCCCTCCTGCTCGACCTCGTGAACTCGCGCCTCGTGCTCGGCGACGAGGTCAGCGATGAGCTCGGCGACGACTCCGCGGCATCCGCATGGCTCAAGGCTCACGGCCACGCCGGCACCAGGGCCGAGATCGCCGATGCGCGGGCGGTGCGCGAGGTGCTCGTGCCGTTCCTGCGAGGGCAGACGGATGCCACTGCGCTCGCGCCGTGGGCCGGCGCCATGCGCAAGCGCGCCGAACTCCACGACGGCGGCATCGAGTGGGTCGACGAGGTCGACCCCGCACTCGCGATCGGCGCGAAGGCCATCGAGGAGTGGAGCGCGCTGCAGGGCGAGCAGGGCTCGCGTATCCGGCCGTGTGCCGCCGCGGACTGCCAGCACTTCCTCATCGACGAGAGCCGAGCCAACGCGCGCAAGTGGCACTCGATGGAGACGTGTGGCAACCGGGAGAAGGCGCGCCGGCACTACGCTCGGGCGAAGCGCGGGGTCGCGGTGAGCTGAAGGTCAGGCGTCGCCCCGCGGTGCCAGCAGGTAACCGCGCAAGAACTCGTCGAACGCCGCCGTCATGTCGACCGACTCGTCGAGCAGCCACTGCTGCTGCAGGCCGTCCATCACGGCGGCGATGAGCCGGGCGGCGTGGGCGGTGTCGATGTCGGCACGGATGATGCCGTCGCGTTGGGCATCGTCGAGCACGGCGCGTGCCGAGGTCGCCGCTTCGGCATACCGACGTGCGAACTCCTCATGGGCGGGGTGCTCGCTGTCGGTGGCCTCCGCTGAGATCACCGTGTAGAGCGAGGTGAGGCCGCGAGTGGTCTGGTTGTACGCGACCACTTTGCGCACCTGCTCGAGCAGGGTGAACTCCGACACGTCGCCGGCGGCCTCCTGCACTCGCGCGTCGCGCTGGCGGAGCACCTCGGTGAAGAGCTCCTCTTTACCTGCGAAGTGATGCATGAGCCCGGCGAGAGTGAGGTTGACCCGCTTCGCGATCTCACGAAGCGACCCGCTGTGATAGCCGCTGCGCCCGAACACCAGCAGTGCGGCGTCGACGATCTCCTGGCGTTTGGCCTGCCCCTTCGCGTAACTGCCGCGCGGCGCGCGCGATGACGGGGCACCGGATGCCTCGGGCCCGGATGCCTCGGGCGTCGGCGTCGACACGCTCGTGCCGCTCGCGGCATCCGTCGCCTTATTGCGTTCCATACCTAAAACCTATCGCATGAAAGGTTTCTGCGCTATGTTGGATGCGTTGCGTCGGGTAGCCGTCGCACGTGCCCCGAGCGGGCACCGACCAATGGAGGCCGAGACGATGAATCGATGGAGATCACAGCGAGCAACCGGGCGCATGGTAGCGGCCGGCGCGATCGTTGCTGCCGGCGCGATCATGCTGACCGCGTGCGGACGAGGCGACGGAGCGGCCGACGGCCCTGAGAGCAAGGGCGAGATCGACGACCAGCCCGCGACGGGCACGGTCGAGATCTGGGCGATGGGCAACGAGGGTGAAGTGCTCGGCGAACTCGCCGCCCAGTTCGAGGAGGAGAACCCCGACGTCACGATCGACGTCACCGCAGTGCCGTGGGAGAGCGCGCACGACCGCATCGCCACCGCGATCGCCGGCGGTGAGACGCCCGACATCTCGATGCTCGGCACGACGTGGGTCGGCGAATTCGCCGCCACCGGCGCGTTCGAGCCGACGCCCGACGGGCTCGTCGACGAGGGCGACTTCTTCGAGGGCTCGTGGAACACGGCCGTCGTCGACGACGTGGCCTACGGCGTGCCCTGGTACGTCGACACCCGCGTGCTCTACTACCGCACCGACCTGGCCGAGGCGGCCGGCGTCGAAGCGCCCACGACGTGGGACGAGTACAAGACCTTCGCCGCGGCATTGAAAGACCAGGGTGCGACCTCCGGTGTCTCACTCCCGCCCGGCGGATTCGACTCGTGGCAGTACATCGCACCGCTCGCCTGGCAGCAGGGCGGAGACATCCTCGACGCCGACGGCGAGACGTTCACGTTCGACAGCCCCGAGTGGCAGGAGGCGTTCGAGTTCTACGCGAGCTTCTTCGAAGAGGGCATCTCCGAGCCCGTGCGGCTCGAGGGCGGCGAGATCGAGCAGAAGTTCATCTCGGGCGAGGTCGGATCGTTCTTCAGCGGCCCGTTCCACGTGAGCCTGCTGCGCGAACAGGGCGGACCCGAGTTCGCCGACAAGTTCGCCGTCGCGATGGTGCCGGGCGCCGACACCCGCACGAGCTTCACGGGCGGCGGCAACCTCGCCGTCTTCGACGACAGCGAGAACCGCGACGCCGCATGGAAGTTCGTGCGCTGGCTGAGCCAGCCCGAGACGCAAGTGCAGTGGTACGACATCTCGACCGACCTGCCGAGCGTCGAGGCCGCCTGGGACGACCCGGTGTTCGCCGACGACCCGTACCTCAGCGTCTTCGGCGAGCAGCTCACCGACTCGAAGGCCCCGCCGGCGATCCCCACCTGGGCGCAGGTGTCGGCGGTCATCGACCAGGAGCTCGAGAAGGTCACGCGTGGTGAGACGAGCGTCGAAGACGCACTCGCTGCGGTGCAGCAGCAGGCCGAGTCGATCGGCACGGGCCAGTAGGCATCATGGTCGCCCTCGCCCCGCAGGCTCCGGCGCGCCCTCGCGCGTCGCGTCGGAGCCGGCACGCCACGCTCGTCGCGTGGGGCTTCGCTGCACCGTTCCTGATCCTGTTCCTCGTGTTCATGGCCGGACCGATCGTGGCGTCGCTCATGATGAGCTTCACCGACCTCACGACACGAGATCTGCAGACCCCGTTCAACGTGAACTTCGTGGGGCTCGAGAACTACGCCGAACTCTTCGTCGACCCGCGGTTCGTGCGATCGCTCCTGAACACCGCGGTCTTCGTGATCGTCGGTGTTCCCCTCACGATGGCCCTCGCGCTCGCCGTGGCGCTCGCGCTGAACACCGGCATCGCGAAGTTCCGCACGGTGTTCCGGGTGGGCTACTACGCGCCCGTCGTGACGAGCATCGTGGCGATCGCGATCGTCTGGCGGTTCATCCTCCAGCCCGACGGGCTGCTGAACGCGTTCCTCGGCTGGTTCGGCATCGCCGGCCCCGACTGGCTGCAGAGCACGACCTGGGCGCTGCCCTCGCTCATCCTCATGGCGGTCTGGCGCAACATCGGCACGCTCATGGTGATCTTCCTCGCCGGTCTGCAGGGAGTGCCGAAGGAGCACCACGAGGCGGCGATGGTCGACGGCGCGAACGCGTTCCAGCGCTTCGGCAACATCACGATTCCGGCGATGCGCCCCACGCTGCTCTTCGCGGCCGTCATCACCGGAATCGGCTTCCTGCAGTTCTTCGAGGAGCCGTTCGTGATGACGCGCGGCGGACCGCTCGACGCCACGCTGTCGGCGGCGATGTACACCTTCAACCAGTTCGGGTTCGGCAACTACTCCTACGCCTCCGCGGCGAGCTACGTGCTCTTCCTCGCGATCGTCGCGCTGTCGCTGATCCAATTCCGGCTGCTCGGAAAGAAGGACTGACATGTCGGCGATCGCGAAGGACACCCAGGTGCCGGATGCCGCCCGCAACGCGGCATCCGCTCGCTCGACAACGACCGGAACGCGCGGCCGTCGACGACGACCGCGACCGCGCCGGTGGCTCTACGTCGTGCTCACGCTCGGTCTCGTCGCGATGGTCATGCCGTTCGTGTGGATGATCCTCGGCTCGTTCAAGACCACCGCCGAGATCCGCCAGTACCCGACGAACTTCTGGCCGATCGAGCCGACCGTCGAAAACTACGCCCAGCTGTTCGGCAGGCTCGACTTCGCGACGTTCTTCACGAACAGCATCATCGTGGCCGTGTTCGTGACGCTCGGCAACATCGTGTTCTCGTCGATGGTGGGCTATGCCCTCGCGAAGCTCGAGTTCCGCGGCAAGAAGCTGCTCTTCGTGCTCGTGCTCGGCACGCTCATGGTGCCGGGCGTCGTGACGTTCGTTCCGCTCTTCGTGCTGACCGCGAACCTCGGGCTCGTGAACTCCTACCCGGGGCTGATCCTGCCGTTCCTGATCACCCCGCTCGGGGTGTTCCTGATGCGCCAATTCATGCTGAGCCTGCCCGACGACATCATCGAGGCGGCGCGCATCGACGGCGCGGGGGAGTGGCGCACCTTCCTCAGCGTGATCATGCCGCTCTGCGGCCCGGCGGTCGCGACGCTCACGATCCTCACGTTCCTCGGGAGCTGGAACAACTTCCTCTGGCCGCTCGTCGTGGCCACGAGCGAAGACAAGTACACCCTGCCGGTGGCGCTCGCGCTGTACTCGGTGGGCCAGAACGCGGCACAGTACGGGCTCATGATGGCCGGTGCGGTCGTCGTGGTCGTGCCCGTGCTGCTCATCTTCGTGGTGCTGCAGCGTTACTTCGTGCAGGGCATCGCCCTCACGGGAATCAAGTGATTCTGATCCGATCCATGTTCCGATCCAAGTGAAGGAGGGCTGGATGGCAGACATCCGCTTCCCCGACGGTTTCCTCTGGGGCGCCTCGACCGCCGCCCATCAGATCGAGGGCAACAACGTCAACTCCGACTGGTGGCAGCGCGAGCACGGCCACTTGCCCGGCGCGCCGGTCGAGACGCCCTCGGGCGATGCCGCCGACAGCTTCCATCGCTATCCAGAGGACATGGCGCTGCTCGCGGGCGCCGGGCTGAGCGCCTACCGGTTCAGCATCGAGTGGGCACGCATCGAGCCCGAGGAGGGCTTCGTCTCACGGGCCATGATCGACCACTACCGACGTATGGTCGACACCGCCCGTGGGCTCGGCCTCGAACCGATCGTCACCCTGCATCACTTCACGAACCCGGCGTGGTTCGCACGCGCCGGCGGCTGGCTGACGGATGCCGCGGTCGACCGCTTCGCCCGGTTCGTCGAGGCCGCGCTGCCGATCCTCGACGAGGTGGATCTGGTGTGCACGATCAACGAGCCGAACATGGTCTCGGTGCTCGCCGACCCGGCAGTGGGGTTCCCGTCGATCGGGCTGCCGCCCGGCGTGCCGCACGTGACCGACCGGCTCATCGACGCACACAAGCGAGCCGTCGAACTCGTGCGCGGGGCCGGCAGCCGCGCCGGGTGGTCGATCGCGACGCAGGCCTACCAGGCCGAGCCCGGCGCCGAGCAGGTCGCGGCGGAGTACGGCTGGTCGCGCGAGGACGTGTTCCTCGACGCGGCATCCGGCGACGACTGGGTCGGCGTGCAGGCCTACACACGTACGAAGGTCGGCACCGACGGGCCGCTTCCGATTCCGGATGACGCGGAGCGCACGCTCACCGGCTGGGAGTACTACCCGCCCGCCATCGGCGAGGGCATCCGCAACTCCTGGGCCCGCAACGGGCTGCCGGTGTACGTGACCGAGAACGGCATCGCCACGGCCGACGACGGTCGCCGCGTCGACTACACGCGGGGCGCGCTCGGCGCCGTGGCATCCGCGCTGGTGGATGGTGTCGACGTGCGCGGCTACCTGCACTGGAGCGCACTCGACAATTACGAGTGGGGGAGCTTCACGCCGACGTTCGGGCTCATCGGCTGGGACCCGCGCACGTTCGAGCGGCGGCCCAAGCCGAGCCTGGCATGGCTCGGCGAGGTCGCGCGCACGGGGGTCGTGGGGGAGAGCTGACCCTGCACGATGTTAGTCGCGCCGGCGCGTGAGGAGCTGCCCGATCTGTTCGGCGATCGTCGAGACCTGGCCGCGTGGGACGCCTGCGAGGTTGATTCGGCCGGACGGCAGTCCGTAGACCCCGAACTCGGTGCTGAGCGTCTGCATCTCAGCGACGGTGAGCGGTAGCGTCAAGAACATTCCGCGCTGCTCCGCGACCGCGCGAAATGTCGGGGAGTCGTGGACCGCGAGTATCCCGTCGATCAGGTCGGTGCGAAGGGTTGCCAGACGACGGCGCATCGCGTCGAGTTCGGCACGCCACATCCGTTCGAGGGCCGGATCGCTCAGGATTTCAGCGATGATCGCCGCACCGTGCTCAGGTGCTTGGGAGTAGCTCGACCTCGCGATGGTCTCGAGGGTGGATCGTGCGAAGCCGCGTTTGTCCTCGGAGGTGATGACGATCGCGGCGCCGGCGCGCTCGTTGTAGAGCGACCAGGCCTTCGAGCCGCTCACCGCGATGACCGCCTCGGGGACCCGCGCCAGCATGCCTCGCATGCCCTCGAGGTCTTCCTGAAGCCCGTCGCCGAGCCCGAAGTACGCCTGATCCACGAACGGAACGACGTGGCTCGTGAGCATCGCCTCGGTGAGTTCGGCCCAGAACCGTGAAGACATGCTGAGCCCGGTCGGGTTGTGACAGCAGCCCTGCAGCAAGAGCACGTCGCCCGGTCGCGCCTGGGCCACGGCGTCGAGCATCGCCTGCTCATCGAATCTGCCTTCAGGGTCGAGCAGGTCGTAGGAGGTCAAAGCTGGACCGACGGCCTTGATGATCGGCGCGTGGTTGACGTATGACGGGGTTCCCAGGATGAACCTCCGCGACGGGCCGGTGATCGCGAGAAGCTCCGTGAGGATGCGGAGTGCGCCGGTGCCCGCGACCGTCTGCACGGTCGTGGCGCGCGCGACGAGCTCAGGACCGAGAACCAGCTCGCTGATTCGCGCGTTGAAGACCAGGTTGCCGGAGAGCCCTCGGTACTGCTTCGATTCGGCGAGTTCGAGCAGTTTCGCCTCCGCGGCGAGCACGGACCGCATGACAGGAGCCCGTTTGGAATCATCCCGGTAGACGCCGAGCAGCAGGTCGAGTTTGTCTTCGCGAGGATCGCTCTGGAAGGTGCTGGCGAGATCCCAGATCGGGTCGACTCGCATTTGGGGCATGGTCGTGAGCATCATCGGACGGCTCCTTCGAGGCTGGATCGAGTTGCGGTTGGCAGCGCGGTCGGCAGTGCAGTCGCCTCGCTCGGGCGCGTCGCGTCGCGCGGTCGTGGAAGACGAGGACACCTGCGACGATCAACGCCAAGCTGACGGCCGTACCGAGGTCAGGAACCTCTCCGAGCACGGGGATTGCGAGCACCGCCGTAAGCGCCGGGCTCAGAGCCCCGAACGCAGCTGCGGTGCCCGCCCCGAGAGCTCGAACCGCGAATGCGTAGCAGAGCGCTGCGACCACACCGACACCGATTCCCTGCACGAGCGCGAACGTCACGATGTCCTGCGTTGCCGCGTCGCCCTGAAGCATGTTCGACGGCAGGATGCCGACGGCGACACACGCGAGTGCCACCACGAACGAAGGAGCACACAGAACCAGCGCAGCACCGATCGGATCGAGATTCGTGTGCCGCAGAGCCAAGGTGTAGATGCTCCAGAGCACGCCCGCGGCAAGGAGCACGAGGATGCCGACGACCGTCGCCTCGCTCGGTGCGAACGCGATGGCCACCCCGACCCCGAGCACGATGACGGCGACCGCGACGATCTGGCTTCGGGTGATGCGCTGACGCCAGGCCATGAACATCAGTGCGCTCACGAACAGCGGCACGCAGCCGGGAATGACCACTCCGACCAGCGCAGCAGATGTCAGGGCTCCACCGAGCGCGGAGATCGTGAGATAGGGAACACCTGCACCGATGACCAGCACGATGATCGTGAGCGGCCGCTCGTCGCCGAGCTTTCGCCACGTTCGCGCGATCCACGGTGACAGCACCAGAACGGGGAGTCCGAACCTGATGAGCGCGACGTCACCCACGGTGAGCGTCGATGCCGAGATGCCGCGGATGCTGAGCGCAAACCCCGCCCAGACGATGATCGTCGCGATCATCGCGATGGTGCCGCCGAGTGCTCTCGTCATTCCGCCCGTCCTGTGTGCCCTGTACCGCGGTCGCGCGCACCCATTCAGGCTAGGAGAGAGAGGCAAGCAGGCGATTGCCAATTCTGTCTCTGGTGGGCGGTCTGTTGGCAGGACATGCTACGAATTGGTCATGGACAGCACGGACATTGCCATCCTCCGCGAGTTGCAACTCGACGGCCGACTGACGAACCAAGACCTCGCCGAGCGGGTCGGCCTCTCGCCCTCCCCGTGCCTCAGGCGGGTTCGCCGGCTTGAAGCCGAGGGCATCATCACGGGCTACGTGGCGACGGTCGACCAGGGGTCCCTGGGTCTGCCGATCACCGCGTTCGTACGGCTGAGGCTGAACACGCATGCCGAAGATGCCGTTGCCGAGGTGGAACGCCGGATCGGCGAGATCGAGAGCATCGTCGAGGCCCATCTCATGGCCGGCGACACCGACTATCTCCTCAAGATCGTCGTCGCGAGCCTCGAATCCTATGAGGAACTCGTTCGGACGGCATTGCGAAACATCCCGAATCTGTCCTCCATCGAGACCTCCTTCGCGTTCGGACTGACGAAGGCACGCACACCGCTGCCGAGCGCAGGGCGTTGATGACTCCGGATTCGATCGACGCATTCGTTGAGCGGATGGCGGCGGCCCCCCGCCGGCCCGAACAGCGTGAACCAGTTCGACTTCTCGCGCCCGAACAATGCGATCCGGCGTCGGAACCTGGCGTTGTACCTCGACCAGTGGTTGCGGTGGGGAACGTGTCCCACCACAGCATGGTGCGAAGCGGGCTCACGGTGCCACGAGTGCGGCATCCGGCCCACGGCGGCCGGGAGAAGTTCGCTCGCGGTCTGCAGGAGCTGCTCACCGACGGCATCATCGCCTGATCCGAACGCCGTCGAACGAGCGGCTCACCGCGACCTTTGCACTGAACCTTCTACGATTTCGTGCCGAGCCACCGCAACATCCCGCCAATGCACCGGCCCTGTCGCTGGCACGACCCTTCCGCCCGGTTAGCGTGACGACATGCCCCGCGTACTCCTCATCCATGGTCTGAGTTCGAGCCCCGCAGGCTTGTGGCGTGTGCGGCACTGGCTCGAGGATGCCGGATGGACGACCGAGGCAATCGCGTTGCGCGGGCATGGCGGGCAACGCGCGGCCGTCGACTACGCACTGCCGTCGTACGCGTCCGACCTCGCGCCAACCGGGCCATGGGATGCGGTGGTCGCGCACTCACTCGGTGCCAGTGCCGCGACCCTCGTTGCGGCGGCGGATCCAGGCTGGGCTGCTCGGCTCGTGCTGTTCGAGCCCGTGTGGCGGATCCCGGCCGAGGAGGAGCCGACGATCATCGCCGACCAGCGCGCGGAGCTCGCGCTCACTCGTCCGCAACTCGAGGCGGAGAAGCCGCACTGGGATCCCCGCGACATCGACGCGAAGCTGGCGTCGATCGCCCAGGTCGACCCAGAGGCCGTCACCCGCACGTTCACCGATACCGGCCGCTGGGACCTGACGGACGCTGCCGGCAGACTGGGCATCCCGACGCTGGTGGTCAGCGGCGACCCGCAGGTGTACACGATGCTCGACCCGGCGGATGCTGCGGCGATCGCGAAGCGCGCCCCGCTCGTCGACTACCGCGTGGTGCCGGGCGCCGGCCACTCACCGCACTACGACGCCCCCGACGCGACCCGCGAGCTGATGCTGTCGTGGCTGACCGAGGCTTCTTGAGCCGCTCCCCCTCTTGGAAACTCGAGGTCGAAGTCGAGGCGATGGCGGCGACCTGACGAGGGGTCGGTGTGCTTCACTGATCGGATGCCTCGCCTGACCGCCTCGCCGCGAAACGTCAGGAGGCTCGGCGCGTTGGGAGCAGTGGCATGCATCGCTCTCGGACTCGGCCTGCAGTTGCTCGACCGATCACCGATCCTCGACGTGCTCGGCAGCATCCTGTACGTCGTGCTCGTCGGTCTGCTGGTGCTGCTCGTCAGGCCCACGATTCCGGAGTTCGTGGTCGCTTCGGTCGCGTTCGCGATCGCGACGGCGATCGAGCTCTTGCAGCTCACCGGCATCCCCGACTCGATCGGTGCCGTTGTGCCGCTGGCGCCCTTGGTCCTCGGTAGCGCGTTCGATCCGATCGACCTCGTCGCCTACGTCGGTGGTGCGGTATTGCTGTTCCTCCTCCTCCACGTGATCACGCGACTGACCCGGGATGTGCCCACCTCTGGGGTGGCGGACGAGTCGATCCGATAGCGAGAACTGCTCACAATCACGCCCGCGCTGGTGGGGCCGAGAGTATGGTGGCCCACGAGCAGCGTTACCGACCCTGCTCCGGTGGGGAGTTCGGGCCGCCCGAGTCGAGGGGAACAGGGCGAGGGCGACCCGGCCCACCTCAGCCCCTGCCGAAGGTCAGCCCGTGCTCCGCGGTCAATCGCGGGATGCTCGGCAGGTCGAGATCGAGCCCGAAGCGGTCGTCAGCTCGCCGACACGCTCGCAACCGAATTGTGCGGGAGTTCGGAACGCCGAGCACTGGTGCGATTGGGACTCGACTTCTGGACGTGGCGCCGCCTGACGCGCGAGGGGCTCGACGACGAGGCGGCGGCGGCGCTCATGACGGCTGCCGCGACGGCGTCGCTGCGCTGACGGTTCGCTGACGGTTCGCTGACCGTCGCCGTCGCCGTCGCCGTCGACCGCTCGCAGCCGCCCGTCTGCCGCGCCCCATACGATGGTCCGAGCACGCATCGAGGGGAGAACGGATGTCGCGGCCCCTCGTGGTCATCCCGACGTACAACGAGCGCGAGAACCTCGCCGACACCGTGGCCAGGGTTCGCGCTGCGGTGCCTGCGGCATCCGTGCTCGTGGTCGATGATTCGTCACCAGACGGCACGGGCGACCTCGCCGACGAACTCGCGGCGGCCGATACCGCCGTGCAGGTGCTGCACCGCACGGCGAAGAACGGACTCGGCGCCGCCTACCTCGAGGCCTTCGCGTGGGCGCTCGATCGCGGATTCGATCCGATCGTGCAGCTCGATGCCGACGGCTCGCACCTGCCCGAGCAACTGCCGCGCCTGCTCGAGCGGCTCGAGGCGACGGATGCCGCGGGGCGCGCCGATCTCGTCATCGGGTCGAGGTGGATCCCGGGCGGCTCGATCGAGAACTGGCCGCGTCATCGCGAGCTGCTCTCCCGGTGGGGGAGTGCCTACGCCCGCGCCGTGCTCCGGCTCGACACCCGCGACGCGACGGCCGGGTATCGCGCGTTCCGCGCCGACGCGCTGCGCCGCATCCGCCTCGAGGATGTCCACACTCGCGGCTACGGCTTCCAGGTCGACATGCTCTGGCACGCGCGCGAGGCCGGACTCACGGTCGCCGAGGTGCCGGTCACGTTCGTCGAGCGAGCGCGCGGCCGATCGAAGATGACCCCGGCGATCGTGCTCGAGGCGATGGTGCGCGTCACCGCATGGGGCATCCGCAGCCTGTTCAAACGCCGGCCGAGGCGGGCTGCAAGCAGCGACGGCTCTTCGACGAGCTCCCACGCCTGACGGCGCGGTCTGCGCCTTCCGGACGAACGGTCGGATCGGGAGGACGATCGGTCGGGCGCATGTCGGTTGTGCGCGCGAGGCTGGGAGTCGACTTGAAGGAGCACCATGTCAACGAACACGCTGTCGACACCGACACAGTCCCCGGGCACGCCGCCCCAGGAGACCACGCCGGCGGTCCGCCCGGCCGCCTGGCTCGCCGTCGTCTCACTCGGCCTCGGAATCTTCACGCTCGTTGCGAGCGAGTTCCTTCCGGCGAGCCTGCTCTCGCCGATCGCAGCCGAGCTCGGCATCACGGAGGGCGTCGCCGGCCAGTTGGTCACCGCGACGAGCATCATCGGCATCATCGGCGGCCCGCTCGTGGTCTCGGCACTGCCGCGGGTGAACCGCCGGTGGGTGATGGCCGGCCTCACCACGCTCGCGATCGTGTCGAACGTGCTCGTCGCGCTCTCACCCGTGTTCGGACTCATGCTCGCCTCGCGCCTGCTGCTCGGCATCGCGATCTCGGGCTTCTGGGCGATGTCGCTCGCCGTGACCGCGAAGCTCGTGCCCGCCGACCGGCTCGGCCGCGCGATGACCGTGGTGAACACCGGCGTCTCGCTCGCGACGATCGCCGCGGTGCCCGCCGGAGCGTACTTCGGTGAACTGCTCGGCTGGCGTGCGGTATTCCTGCTCGCGGCCGCGGCCGGTGTGCTGACGCTCGTCGCGCAGCTCGCCACGCTGCCGTCGATCCCGCCGAGCGGCGCCCCGGGCTTCCGCACCCTGCTGCAGACCGCCCGCATCCCGGTGGTCGCCCTTGGCGTTCTCGCGATCATCCTGCTTGCGGGCGGGCACTTCATGGGCTTCACCTACTTGCGACCCGCCTTCGAGGCGATCGACGGCATCACTCCGAGCCTGCTCGCTCTGCTGCTTATGATCTTCGGCGTCGCGAGCTTCATCGGCAACATGTTCGCCGGGCCGCTCGCCGATCGCCGGCTGCCCGTATTGGTGATCGCGGCGCCGGTCGCGATCGGCGTGGGCACGATCGTGCTCGCGCTCGCCGGATCGAGCGTCGGCCTCGCCGCCGTGACGGTGTTCGTCTGGGGCGTCGGATTCGGTGCGATCCCGACCATGGTGCAGACCTGGATGGCCCACGTCGTGCCCGAACGGCTCGAGAGCGCCGGCGGACTCGTCGTTGCCGCGTTCCAGCTCGCGATCACCATCGGCGCCGCAGTCGGCGGTCTGCTCGTCGACTCGGTCGGCGTGCAGGCCGCGCTCATCGGCGGCGGCATCGCGGCGGTGCTCGGCGCGGGTGTACTGAGCTCGGCCCGCGCCCGTTAGCGGCGGCACGCGGTCAGAATTCAGGAAGCCTGCCCGGGCCGGGCGTGGTCAGCGCGGCGATTCGCGCCTGATTCGCGCGGCCCAGCGCCGGTGTTCCTGAATTCTGCATGCTCAGAGGCGGCGGCGCGCGGTCAGAATTCAGGAAGCCTGCGCTGGTCGAGTGTGGTCAGTGCGGCGATTCGCCCCCGATTCACGCGGCCCAGCACCGGCGTTCCTGAATTCTGCACACAAAGGTCGGCTGCTACGCCACGGCGTGCACGGCCGCGCGACGCCAGAGGCTCGGCGAGACGCCGGCGTGCCGCCGGAACGCGCGGCTGAATCCCGCGTCGCTCTCGTAGCCGAGCTGGTAGGCGATGTCGGTGACGGATGCCCCGGCCCGCAGCATCCGCTCGGCTCGCTCCATGCGCACCCGCGTGAGGTAGCGGGCGGGGGAGTCGCCGACCGCGTCCTTGAACTGCTCGGCGAACTGCGAGCGGGAGGCCCGGGCGAGGCGGGCGAGGGACTCGACGGTCCAGGGCGAGCCGGGGTCGTCGTGGATCGCCTCGAGCGCGCGGCTGAGGTGCGGGTCGCGCCCGGTGGCGAGCAGGTCGAGCGCGCTGCCGCAGCCCCGTTCGAGCCAGATGCGCACGGCAGCGGATGCCACGACATCGGCGAGCCGCTCGATCACGGAATGGCTGCCGGCTCGATCGCTCGACGCCTCGCGGTACATCGTGTCGAGCAGCGAGGCGAAGATCGGCTCGTGCACCCGGAAGCCGCACGTGAACAGCACGGGCGGCATGGCCTGCGCCGAGATGGGGTCGGTGCCGTTGAGGGCGAGCGAGCCGCTCAGCAGCAGCGTGTCGCGCATCGTGTGCAGGTCGACGGGCCCGCCGTGCGGGATCATGACGAAGTCGCCGGCCTGCATGGCGAGCGGCTCGTCGCCGCGGCGGTGCACCTCGATCGCGCCCGTCGCGACGTAGTGGAAGCGGATGCCGGGGCCGTCGTCGAGCGCCTTGACACCGGCGGGAAGCTCGCGATCTCCGAACTCGAGCACGCTCCAGTGCAGGCGTTCGAGCACGGCGTCGATGGTGCGCTCGGCTTCGCCGAGGACGTCGGGGACTGCGGATGCCTCGATCGCGCTCATGTGAGCTTCAAGCGCGCAGCGCCCCCGATCATTCCCGAGAGCGAGGAGGCCACCGCTCAGCGGCGCTCTTCGGCGATGGCGTTGCCGCCGTCGACGACGATGAGCTCCCCGGTCGTGTAGGCAGCTCCGGGCGTCGCGAGCCAGGCGATGGCCGATGCGACCTCCTCGGGCCGGCCGCTGCGCCCGACCGGCACGAGCAACCCCTCCTCGGCCTCGTTCGGGAGCTGGCTCGCGGTGGCGATCCAGCCTGGGGCGACGGCATTCGCGGTGATGCCGTAGGCGGCCTCGTCGACCGCGAGGGCGCGCACGTATCCGAGCATCCCGGCCTTCGCCGCGGCATACGCGACGTCGCCGCGCGAGGCCATGACGGGGCCGGTGACGCTCGAGACGCAGATGATGCGGCCCCAGCCGGTCTCGCGCATTCCGGGAAGCATGGCGCGGGTCAGCAGGAACGCCGTCGTGAGGTTCATGGCGAATCTGGAGTTCCAGTCGTCGAGCGACATCATCGCGTCGCCACCGATCATCTCGGGGTCGCCGGTCGCGATGAGGCCCGCATTGTTGACGACGATGGTGGGGCGGATGCCGGTGGCCGCGAGCTCGGCGGAGAGCTCGTCGACCTCGTCTTCGACGTCCAATCGCGCCGCGAAGCCGACGGCCGTGATGCCCGCTTCGCGGAGGTCCTCGGCGCGCTCGTGCACTCGCTCGCTCGTCGCGGTGAGCACGATGCCCGCTCCGAGCTCGCCGAGGGCGCGGGCGGCGGCGAATCCGATGCCGATAGGGCTGCCGGCGCCGCTCACGATGGCGACGCGCCCGTCGAGGTTCCACAGCGCGGGGAGGGCCATGACCACATCGTAAGCACGGCGGCCCGCGTTCGGGGAGCCCCCCGAATCGACCTCGACTCGCACTCGCTGTGTCGCTCGCGCCGCTCAGTCCGCGAGGAGCGGCCGCACCGCGGCGAAGCCGTGCTCCGCGACGGTCGAGGTCGTGTCGAAGACGCGCACGGTGCCCGCGGCATCCGTGAACCGGGGCCATCCGGGGTCGCCGTTCACGACGAACGCGACGGCGCCGCCGTGCACCTCGTCGGCGAGTGCCTGCGGTGGCGCGTCGCCCGCGACAACATCGACGCGCCCGGCATCGAGGCAATCGAAGAAGAACGGCACGTCGAGGCAGTGCACGGCCCGCCCCGACTTCGGCGACACCCACGAGAAGCGGTACAGCCACGTAGGCGCAGCGCCGCGGGCGCGGGCGATGCGGAGCGCGAGGGTGCGGAACAACCGGTCGGTGAGGTAGCGGCCGACCACCGCCGCGCTGCCGAGCTTCGCGACCTCGCGGTTCGCAGCGAGGTAGGGCGAGCGGGCCGCGCGCTCGAGCCCCGCCCTGCCCAGCAGGAACCGCGCGGGAATGAAGCGCAGCTTGCCCTTCGCGCCGTCGAGGATCGTCGAGAACTCGTCGTCGGTCGCGCCGAGCACGAGGGGTTTGTCGGCCCCGGTGCCCGCGGTGATCGCGTCGACGGTGGGCTTCGGCACGAGGTCGCCGTCGATCACGGGACCGAACTCGAGTCCGCCGTCGATGAACCGGCGCAGCGCGTCGAAGGGGCTGCCGCCCTGTTCGCGGGCGCTCAGCTCGCCCTGGACCTCACGGAGACGCTCCTCGCTCAGCGCCGAGAATCCGGCACGCGTCGGCTCGACGCCGGCGGCCTCGGCGAGGCGACGGCCGAACGCCTCGGCGCGCTCGAGGGTGACGTCGGCCGCGACGCCCGAGATGCTGTAGACGGCGGCGAAGAGCGGCTGGGCGCGCGGCATGCCGAGCAGGGTCAGCACCGCCCCGCCGCCCGCCGATTGTCCGGCGATCGTGACGCGCGAGGGGTCGCCGCCGAAGGACGCGATGTTGTCGCGCACCCACTCGAGGGCGAGCAGCCAGTCGAGCACGCCGCGGTTCATCGGGGCATCCGCGATCCAGCCGAAGCCGTCGAAGCCGAGCCGGTAGGAGATCGAGACCGTGACGACGCCGTCGCGGTTGAAGGCGGCGCCGTCGTACCACGGACTCGCGGGGGAGCCCGCGAAGTAGCCGCCGCCGTGGATGTAGACGAGCACCGGCAGCGCGGCATCCGTCGAGTCCGTCGCCGGGGCGGGCGTGAAGACGTTGACGTTGAGGGTCGACTCGCCGGGAATCGACGGCTCGGGGATGAACGTCACGCCGGGATCGCCGCGCTGTGCGGTCGCGCCGTACTCGAGCGCGTCGCGCACGCCCTCCCACGGGCGGTGCGGCACGGGAGCAGCGAAGCGCAGCTCGCCGACGGGCGGCTCAGCGAAGGGGATGCCGAGGAATGCGGCCGAGCGGTTGCCACGCCAGGCCCCCCGCACGCGACCGGCGCGGGTGTCGGCCTCGACGAACGAGACATTTTCGATCGTGGTCACGGATGCTCCTCTCCGGCGCTCGGCCGTCGCGCCCGGCGTGCCCGGCGCTGAGCGAGACCTTACCGGATGCTACGCTCTCGTCCTCCCCACGACGGAAGGCCACCGTGATCCCCCTCGTCATCGACACCGACACCGCCGCAGACGACTGCTTCGCGCTCCTCGTCGGGCTCCTTCATCCTCGCGCCGACCTCAAGGCGATCACGATGGTGGCCGGCAACGTCGGCTTCGAGCAGCAGGTGCACAACGCCCTGCTCACCCTCGGCCTCGCCGGGCGCCTCGGCGACGTGCCGGTGCATCTCGGGGCACAACGGCCGCTCGTGCGCGAGTGGCGCAGTGCGAGCGAGGTGCACGGCGATGGGGTCGGTGGACTCCGGCGTCTCGACGATGCACACGCTCCGTCGCCCGAGCACGCCGTCGACGCCCTGATCCGGCTCGCCGAGGAGCACGCCGGCGAACTCACGGTCGTCGCGATCGGACCGCTCACGAACCTCGCCCTCGCAGTGCGCAAGGAGCCGCGATTCGCCGCGCTCGTGAAGGAGCTCGTCATCATGGGCGGCTCGATCAACGGCCGGGGCAACATCACGCCCGCCGCCGAGTACAACATCTACGTCGACCCCGAGGCGGCCGACATCGTGCTCGGCGCGGGATTCCCGAACGTCACGATCGTGAGCTGGGACCCGCTCACGCTGCGCGACGCCGTCTTCACGGCCGAGCACATCGACCGGATCCGCGACCTCGACACGACGCTCTCGCGCTTCTTCGTGCGTGCGAACCAGGCGACGTTCGACTTCGACGTCCGCGTCGGAATCAACGGCTCGACGCATCCCGATTCGCTCTCGGTGCTGCTCGCGATCGACCGTTCGTACGCGCTCGAGGAGCGCCGTTACCGGATGTCGGTCGAGACGCGCGGCGAGCTCACTCGCGGCGCGACCGTGTTCGACTGGCGGAGCGATGAGCCCAACGTGACGGCGATCGAACGGATCGACGCCGAGCGGTTCTTCGAGTCGATGCTCGGGCTCCTCGCCCAGGAGGCCGCGCCGGGCTACGGCGAACTGCTCGCGGGCTGACCGCTGGCGGCCAACACCCCGATGACGATCGCCTCGGCGACGGCATCGGCGTCGAGGTCCGTCACCAGCCGGGTGCGCCCATCGGGATCGGGGGTGAATCGCGTACGGCCGTCGGCGTCGACGCGCACGACGCCCCGAGGTGAGGTGGAGCACAGCTCGGGTTGCACGAGCGCGAGGACGGTGAGCGGGTCGTGCGGCACATTCCAGGTCTCGTTCCAGAACGCCCACCATTGACGGATGTCGGCGTCGAGGGCCCGCCCGAGCGCACCTGCTGCGGCGATGCGTTCGAGGTGCGCCGCATCCATCGAGATCCGCCGGGTGGCCTCGAGGCCCGCGATGGTGATGGGCGCACCGGAGGCGAAAACGAGCTCGGCGGCGTCGATGTCGCTGCGGATGTTGTGCTCGGTCTCGCCGCTGCCGTCGAAGCATCCGCCCATGAGCCAGAGATGCCGCACGTTCCGCGAGAAGGCGGGATCACGCTCGATCGCCGCGGCGATATCGGTGAGCGGTCCGACGGCGATGACGTCGATCTCGCCGGGCGACTCGCGCACGGCCCGCACGAGGAAGTCCACGGCGGGCTCAGGGTCGACGGGCTCGGCTTCGAGCCCCTCGTGCAGGGTGCCCTCGTGGCCCGCCCACCACACCTCGCGCCCGGAGCGCGTCGCCCCCCGGCCGGCGTGGACGGCGAGCCGACGCCCGGCGAGCGACGCGTAGCGCTGGGCGAGCCGCGCGCGGAGCAGCGTGTCGCCGTAGACGGTGGTCACGCCCTCGATCACGACTGACGGCGTGCCGAGCAGCAGCGCGAGCGCCAGCGCGTCGTCGACGTCGCTGCCGAGGTCGGTGTCGAAGATCACCCGATGCATTCGCGTCATCCGCTCGCCCCTCAGGCCTCGCCCATCAGTCCCGGCCCTCAGCCGCGCCACGCACCGGCGGCGCGGACGCGCAGGATCTCGTCGCGCACGCTGCGATCGCGATCCTCGCGCTCGTTCGCGACGACCGAGCCGTCGGCCCAGAAATCGTCGACGGTCCGCCCGGCGAGCTGACCGCGCCGGGTGTGCACGTCGAGCGCGTAATCGGGGATCTCGAACGGCCGGTCGGACGAGTTCACGAGATGCATCGCGAGGTTCGCCCACTCATCGGACGTTCGGTCCTTCGTTCGCTCGGCGAGGAAGCGGATCGCGTGCGCGGCGAAGAGCCACCGGTCGCC
Source organism: Agromyces sp. ISL-38 (assembly GCF_018613935.1). Taxonomy (GTDB): domain Bacteria; phylum Actinomycetota; class Actinomycetes; order Actinomycetales; family Microbacteriaceae; genus Agromyces. Next base: position 592,853 of record NZ_JAGGPF010000001.1, read on the forward strand.
CGCCGCGCGGTCCAGGCGTTCGTGCATCTCGAACAGGCTGTTGACGACGACGGGCTCCTGCCAGGAGCCGTCACCGGCGTCTTCCGCCGAGACGACGCAGAGCCTCGACCACATGACCGCCTCGAGCTCGGCGCTCGATTCGTAGAGCTCGCGCCCGATGAGCACCGCTAGGCGCACGTCGCCGCGCCGGATCGACTTCTGCAGCGCGGAGATCAGCTCGTCGGCCGCATAGCCGCGCTTGCTCGTCACGCGCGTCCACGGGTCCTCGGTGTGTGGGGCCGGCATGTCGCATCGTTCCTTTCGTTCAGGCGGCGCGCACGCGCGCCATGAGCTCGTCGAAGTCCCGCTGCTGCTGCGCACGGGCCGACGGCAGATCGACCGTCGTGAGCGCGCCGTCGCGTTTCAGCCAGCGTCCGGCGGTCATGACGTCGGTGGATGAGAAGCCGGATGCCCCGTATGCGAGCGCCGAGGCGAGGCTCTGCGCACCCGCAGGACCGCGGTGCAGCGCACCGACCGGCAGGGCGATCACGTCGGCGACCGCTCCGGCGACGAGACGCCCGTCGTCATCCGACCCGCCGAGCGCGCGGTGGCCTCGCCAGGTGGCCAGGGCGATGAGCTCCCGCGGCGGGATGGAATTCGGGGTCTTCGCGGTGAAGGCCGCGAGCTTGCCGAGCGTGCGCATCTCCTCGAACAGGTCGGCATTGTTGTCACCGCACCAGTTGTCGGTGCCGAGTGCGACGTTGACGCCGGCGTCGAGCGCCTCGCGCACGGGCGGCGCCTCGGCCCCGCTGATCATGGCGACGGATGCCGCGGGCACGATCGTGGCTCGAGTGCCGGCGAGCAGTGCGAGCTCGTCGCGTGCGATCGCGTTGCAGTGCGCGAGCAGCAAGGGCACGTCGAAGAGGCCGATCTCCCGCATGATCGAAAGCGCGCTGCGCCCGTAGTCGCGCTGGCAGGCCTCCTCCTCTTCGGCGGAGGTGCCGTAGTGGGTGTGGAGGCCCGCGCCGTGTCGGCGCGCCATCGCGAGCTCCGCGTCGATCGCCTCCAGCTGGTTGTCGACGAAGAAGGCGTGCGGGCCCACCCATCCGCGCACGAGCGGGTCGTCGCCGGCCGACTCGAGGAACGCCTCGGCGGCGGCCAGGCCCGCAGCCCGGGCGTCGTCGTCGCCGAGTTCCACGATGCCGTAGGCGACCGCGGCCCTGAGCCCTGAGTCGCGGATCACCGGGAGATACTGCTCGGCGTAGAAGTACTGGTCGGCGAAGGTCGTGGTGCCGCTGGCGATCATCTCGGCGCAGCTCACGGCGACGGACGCAGGAACCAGCTCTGGAGTGAGGTGCGCTTCGAGGGAACGGATGGCGCCGAGCCACCCTTCGAGGGTGAGCAGGGAGTGCCCCTCCGAGACGCCGCGCATGAGCGACATCGGCGTGTGCGCGTGGGCGTTGACGAGCCCCGGCATCAGGATCGACTCGCCGAGGTCGAGGACCCCCTCACCACGGGGCCGGGAACCGCTGACCGGTTCGACGCTCGTGATGAGACCGCCGTCGATCTCGACGACGCCGGCGGAGAGCACCGTGCCGTCGTCGTCGTTCACGTAGACGTGGTCAGCGACGATCCGCACCACCGTGCTCACGCCACGACCTCCACCGCTTCGAGATCGTGACCGGCCATGAGCGTGCCGATCTGCTCGTTGCTGAGCTCCCCGCGGTCGAACGGACCGGCGAGCGTGCCGTCGTACATGACGACGATGCGATCGGACAGGGAGACGATCTCCTCGAGTTCCGCGGAGACGAGCAGGATCGCCGCACCCCGGTCTCGAGCGTCGAGCAGGGAGCGGTGCACGAACTCGATGCTGCCGACGTCGAGCCCGCGCGTCGGCTGGTTCGCGAGGATCACGGCTGGCTCGCCGTCGAGCTCTCGGCCGATGACGATCTTCTGCAGGTTGCCGCCGGAGAGGTGTCCGATGATGCGGCGAGGGGATGCCCCGCGCACGATGTAGTCGGCGATCAGTCGCGCGGCGAACCCGTGGATGGCTCGCGGCTTCAGGATCCCGGCGACGTTGAACCGCTTCGAGCGGTACGCCGTCGCGATGGCGTTCTCCTCGAGGGTCGCCTCGCGATTGAGCCCCACGTGCATGCGGTCCTCGGCGATGTGGGCGAGTCCGGCGTCGCGCGCGCGGCGCGGGTCGGTGTTCGCGACATCCGTGCCGGTGACGCGGATACGGCCCCGCTCGATCTTGCGGATCGCGGCGATCGCGTCGACGAGGTCGCCCTGGCCGTTGCCGCTGACGCCGGCGACCCCGATGATCTCGCCCTCGCGCACGGTGAGCGACACGTCGTCGAGCCCCGAGTCGCCCGCGGACAGCTGCGGTGCAGAGACGCCCTCGAGCTCGAGGGCGGGCGCGCCCGGTTCGACATGCCCGATGTCGGCGCTGAGGAGGACGTCGCGTCCGACCATCATGCGCGCGATGGTCGCGGGCGTCGCATCGCCGACGTCGAGCGTGCCGACGACGTGTCCGCGCCGCATCACCACGATGCGGTCGGCGACGGCGAGGACTTCGGGGAGCTTGTGACTGATGAAGACGACCGCGGTGCCCAGGGCGGCGAGCTGCCGCACAGCGCCGATGAGGTCGTCGGCCTCGGCGGGGGTGAGTACGGCGGTCGGCTCGTCGAGGATCAGCAGTCGTGTGTCGCCCGCGAGGGCCTTGAGGATCTCGACGCGCTGCTGCAGCCCGATCGGCAGGGAGGCGACGAGCTTGCGCGGATCGATGGGGAAACCGCTGCGGTCGGCGAGCTCCGAGACGACCCGCTCCGCCTCGCGATCATCGACGGCGCCGGCGCGCAGCGGTTCCCGCCCGAGCATGACGTTCTGCGCGACCGTGAACGAGGGCACGAGGGCGAAATGCTGTTGCACCATCCCGATCCCGTGGTCGATCGCGTCTTGCGCGCTGCGGATGGCGACCTCCTCGCCGTCGATGAGGATGCGGCCGGCGTCGAGCTGGTAGGCGCCGAACAGCAGGTTCATGAGCGTCGTCTTGCCCGTGCCGTTCTCGCCCACGAGGGCCAGCACCTCACCGGCGTTGATCTCGAGCGAGACATCCGCAACGGCGAGCACGCCCGACGATGCGAAGTACTTGCGCAGGCCATCGAGCTCGAGCAATGCGGTCATCCGCCTGCCTCCATCCGTGGTCGTGTCCGTGATGCATGGTCGTGTCCGTGTGGGGGAGCGGCCGCCCCCGGGGGGAGGAGGCGGCCGCTCGTCATCAGCCGAGCGCGGCGCAGGCCTCGGAGTCCGGGGCGTTCAGTGCGTCGCAGACTTCGAGCGAGCCGTCGAGGATTTGCGCACGGAAGTCCTCGACGAGATCCTTCACGGCCGGGATCTTCGCGGCGGCCTCAGTCGGCGCGTTCTCCTCGAACACCGTCGAGCCGGTGTCCCACGAGAGACCGGTGGCGCCGTCGGCGAGGCCCACCTGCGTGAAGCCCGAGGCGAAGTCGCCCTCCTCGGCCGCCGTGATGAGGGCGAGCACGTTGGCATCCACCCGCTTCAGCATCGAGGTGATCACGGTGCCGGGTGCGACCGAATCCTGGTCGCTGTCGACACCGATGGCGTAGAAGCCGCCCTCCTTCGCCGCCTCGATTACGCCCGTCCCGGTGCCACCGGCGACCTGGAAGATGACGTCGGCGCCGTCGCTGTGGAGGTCGAGCGCGGTGGACTTGCCGAGCGCCGGGTCGGCGAATTGGAAGTTCAGGTAGCTCAGCTTGACCTCGCAGTCGGGACACGCGGCGAGCACACCCTGCTTGTAGGCGAGCGCGAACTGGTCGAGACCGGGAGCCTGGCCGCCGATGATCGCACCGACCACGTGGCTCTCGGTCATCGCGCCTGCCACGACGCCCGCGAGGAAGCTGCCCTCATGCACGTTGATCGTGTACGCCGCGACGTTGTCGGGGAGCTCCGTGCCCTCATCGGCCTGGTCGGGCAGGGCGATGAGCTGGTCGGGGTACTGCTCGGCGATAGACACAACGGTGTCGAGGGGGAGGGTGATCGAGAGCAGCAGGTCGGGCGACGTGGGAATGGCCGAGCGGAGCAGGGTCTCGCCCTGCGCCGCATCCGGGGTCTCGATGTGCTTGGTGGTCACGTCGAGCTCATCCTTCGCCTGTGCAAGGCCGGCGAGCGCGGTGTCGGTGTACGAGAGGTCGCCGGCGACGCCTCCGACGAGGGTCGCCGAGAAGGTGTCGTCGGAGTCGTTGCCGGCCGCCGACGATCCGGCGCAGCCGCTCAGGACGAGCGCGCTGGCGCCGAGCGCGGCGGCGGCGGCGATGAGCCGCGGAGTGGTGGTGGACATCGGGGGATTCCTTTCCTGGTGCGTGCAGGTCGAGGGTGCAGGGTGCGGTCCGGCGAGGGTCGCTCGCTGGTCAGGTACCGGCCGTGCTCGTGGCAGGCTGCGGCGGTCGGGCTGCGCCCCGCGGTCGCTTCGGCATGCCGAGCGTCGCGGCGGCGCGCATGGCGCGGTAACCGACGAAGCCGAGGACGACGAGCGTTGCGAGGAACGGGAGCAGCTGCACGACGACCTGGGGAAGGTCGGTCGTGCTCTGGAGCCTGATCGCGAAGGCGTCGGAGAATCCGAACAGCAGCGACGCCGGGATGAGGAAGCCGGGGCGGTTCATCGCGAGGAGGGCCGCGGTGACCGCGATCCAGCCCGCGCCGTCGGTCATGCCGCGGGCGAAGAGGCCGAGCTCGCCGACGGTGAGGAATGCGCCGCCGACCGCAGCAAGGCCGCCCGCCATCACGAGGCTCGTGGTCTGGTACCGCGGAACGGCGATGCCGGCGGCCGCGGCCGCACCGGGCGCCTCGCCGATCGCGAGCAGGTGACGGCCGGGACGGTAGCGGAAGAAGAGGGTGAACGCGATCGCCGCGGCGAAGGCGAGGTAGACGAGGATGTTGTAGCCGCTGAGCAGGTCGCCGAGGAACGGGATCGACCCGATGAGCGGGATGTCGATGTCGCCGAGCGTCTCGACGTCGGGCGTCCACACGCCGGTGCCGCCGAACAGCACCCGCATGAGGTAGACCGACAGTTCGAGGGCGAGCATGTTCAGCCCGATGGCGAAGACGATGAGGTCGACGCCGAGGCGGTGCGCTCCGGCCATGAGCCCGCCGGTCGCGGCGCCCGCGAGGAATGCGGCGAGGATGGCGGTGAACGTCGAGCCGCTCGCGTCGAGCGCGACGAGGCCGACGAACGCGCCGACGAGCATCTTCGCCTCGATGGCGAGGTTGAGCACGCCGGCCCGCGAGCTGAGCGCCGACGCGATCGCGCCGAGCAGGATCGGCGTCGTGAGCCGGATGCCGCTGTGCAGCATCTCGGACGAGAAGAAATTGGCGATCGGGTCCACGGTCATCCCTCCGCAACCGGCGACTCGGCCGCGCGCCGTGCGATCTCGGCCGCACCGCGCTTCTTGCTCAGCCACAGTTCGAGCCGCTCCACGAGTGGCGTCTGCACCGAGACGAAGACGATCATGAGCGCGAGCACGGTTGCCCCGATCTCCCGGGGAATGCCCATGACGATCTGGAGCCCGTTGACGGCACCGACCATGATCGCCGAGAACAGCAGCGCCGCGAGCGCCCCGCCGAACACGGTCATGCCGCCGAGGATCGCCGCCGTGAGGCCGTTGAAGCCCGTGCCGTCCATGAAGCCGTCGATGACGCGGTAGTTCATTCCGATCACCTGGATGCCGCCGCCGATGCCGGCGAGGGCACCCCCGAGCGCAGCGGCGCGGATGACCGCGGCTCTGGTGCGCATGCCCGAATAGCGGGCGAATGCGCTCGCCGCGCCCGCCATCCGCTGCTCGTAGCCCCAAGTGCTGCGCGCCAGGTAGAGCCAGACGATGACGATGAAGGCGAGGGCGATGACGATGTTCATTCCGAGCTTGGTCGCCGGGTCGAAGATCGCGAGCCGGGCCGACTCGTCGACGACATTCGTGTACGACGTGCTGCCGCCCGCCTGGCGGAGCGGGTAGTTCACGAGGAAGCTCAGCAGGAGCATGATGACCGAGTTCAGGATGATGCTCACGATGAGCTCGTTGGCGCCGAGGAAGATGCGGAAGATCGCCGGGATGACGCCGACGGCGGCACCGCCGATGGCTGCGGCGACCAGTGCCACCACCGAGTGCACGCCATCGGGCAACGGGAGGGCGTAGCCGACCACGACCGCGGCGAGTCCGCCGACGGCGTACTGACCCTCCTGCCCGATGCTGAACAGCCCGGCGCTCAGCACGAGGATCGCACCGAGCGTGGTGAAGATCAGAGGAGCGGCGGTCGTGAGCACGGTAGCGACATTGCAGTATCCCGGCGAGCAGCTGAATGCCGACTGCACGACGGTCACGAAGGCGTCGCCGGGGGAGTAGCCCGACGTCGCGATGAGGAACCCGCCGACGACGAGCGCGAAGATCACCGCGAGCACGGGGACCGACACGCGCTGGACGAGTCGGGCGACGTCGAGATCCTTCACGGGCACCTCCTGCGTTGCCTGGTCGGAATGCAAAGCCGTTTGCATTCGAGCCGACCTCGCATTCAACAGAGCACGAGGGAAAGGCGAGCATACAAAGCCGTTTGGGGACGCCTCGACCGCATGACGAAATCTCAATCCGTTCGTATTTCGGCGGAAACATCCGTGAAACAGGGCGAAGCCGAGGCGCGGAGAAGGTGCAGGTTGTCGCCGGATCGTGCACAATGGCTGGCGACGGGGTGCGTTCGCACCTGTGCAAAACCCTTTGCATCGCGCATTCCGATGGAGGATCATGACCGGCGGTTTCGAGCGACCTCTCACCATGGGTGAGATCGCCAGGCTCGCCGGCGTGAGCTCGACCACGGTGTCCCACGTGATCTCGGGCAAGCGACCGGTGAACGCCGCCACGGCCGGCCGCGTGCGCGCCATCATCGAGGCCGCGGGCTACGCGCCGGCCTCCGCAGCGCGCACCCTGCAGACCGGGCGAAGCCTGCTCATCGGCCTCGTCGTGCCCGACATCACGCACTCGTTCTTCGCGCGCATCGCGAAGGGCGTCGAGGAGACCGCCGGCGACTACGACTATGGGGTGATCTTCTGCAGCAGCGGGCAGTCCGACCTCGCCCGCGGCCGGCGCTACCTCGGCCTGCTCCGAGACCACACGATCGACGGTCTCGTCTATGTGGGCAGCGACACAGCGATCGATCGGGATGAACTGCGCGGCCTCGCCGCGCGCTTCCCACTCGTGTTGGCCGACGAGGAGCTCCCCGAGATCCCGTCGGTCGCGACCGTGACGAGCGACAATGTCGCCGGCGGGCGCCTGGCCGCCCGTCACCTGCACGAGCTCGGCCACCGCAAGGTCGTCGTCCTCGCGGGGCCGGTGCCGCTGCATTCGACGACCGAGCGGGTGCGCGGCTTCACGGAGTATTTCCCGAATGCGCTCGTGCTCCACGGCTCGTTCGATGAGGCCTCGGCGGCACGGCTCATCGACAGCCTGATCGGCAACGGGGTGTCGTTCACCGGTGTGCTCGCCGGCAACGACGACATCGCGGTCGGCGCGGTGCGGCGGCTCGAGGAGCGGGGCGTCCGTGTCCCCGTGGATGTCTCCGTCGTCGGCTTCGACGACGTCGAACTCGCCGCCGGCATGCGCCCCGCGCTCACGACGGTACGCCAGGCGGCGCAGGAGATGGGCCGCCGAGCCGCGCAGATCGTGTTGAAGGCACTCGTCGACGACGCGCCGATCGTGCCGGCGTCCACGGTGCTCCCGGTCGAGCTCGTCATTCGGGAGTCCACCGCAGCGCCTGGCGCCGGGGCGTCGCAGCAGATGGAAGGGAATCAGCCGACATGACCGAAGATGGAGCCCGGGGCATCCCGGCCGACCTCCTCATCACAGGCGCGACCGTGCTGGTGCATGACGACGCGGGAGAGGTCTCCTTCGCCGACCGCCACCGGATCCTCGTGCACGGCGACACCATCACGGCCGTCGAGCCCGACACCGGGCCCGCTCCGGCCGCGTCCCTCGTGATCGACGCCGGCGGCACGGTCGCGATGCCGGGATTCATCAACTGCCACACCCACTCGCCGATGGTCATGTTCCGTGGCGCCGCGGAGGACGTGCCCGACGAGCGCTGGTTCAACGAGTTCATCTGGCCGATGGAGGTCAACCTGACCGAGACGGATGTCGAGGTCGCGACGTGGCTCGCCGCAGCGGAGATGATCCGGGCCGGCGTGACCACGTTCGCCGACCACTACTTCGACATGGATGCCATCGCTCGCGTCGTCGACGCCTCGGGCCTCCGCGCCGTCCTCGGCTCGACGTTCTTCTCCAGCGACGGCGCCGCGGGACTCGAACGCTCGCTCGGCTTCGCCCTCGAACGAAGGGGCACCGCAGCCGGGCGCATCACCACGGCGCTCGCCCCGCATGCGACCTACACCGTGACCGACGACGACCTCGCAGCCACCGCCGAGGCTGCTCGAGAGCACGACCTGCTCGTGCACGTGCACGCGTCGGAGAGTCGCGGCCAGACCCGGCACAGCATCGACCGTCACGGGTACACGCCCGTCGAGGCGCTTCGCCGGGCCGGTCTGCTCGACGTACAGACGCTCATCGCCCATGGGATCGGCATCGTCGCCGAGGATGTCCCGGCGCTCAGTGCGGCGGGCGGTCGCGTGGGCGTCGCCTCGGCGCCGAAGGGCTATCTCAAGCACGGCCCGGATTCGACCCCGGTGCGGTTGCTCGCCGCGGCGGGCGTTCCCGTGGGCCTCGCTACGGATGGCGCGGCCTCCAACAACACACTCGACGTGTGGGAGTCGATGACCTACCTCGCCTTGGTGAACAAGGCCGCGGAGCGCGATCCTGCGTACCTGCCAGCACGTGCGGCGCTTCGCCATGCGACGACCGAGAGTGCGGCCGCGCTAGGTATGACCGGCACGATCGGACGCCTCGCGCCGGGCCATCAGGCCGACATCCTGCTGGTCGACCTGGACGCACCGCGCCTGCAGCCGATCCACGACCTCGCGAACACGCTCGTCTACAGCGGCCGCTCCGACGACATCGACACGACGATCGTCGCCGGACGCGTGCTCATGCGCGACCGGAAGCTGCTCACCGTGGATCTCGAGGCGATCCTCGACGACCTCCGCCCGCGCCTCGCCCGCCTCACCGATCGCAGCCACGGCCGGAGCATCCAGAACTACGATGCGTGAGCTACTCCGCGAGGAAGTCGGCGAGCACGGCGAGGGAGGCCTCGACCGTCGCGGCGAGGATCTGCTCGCCCTTCGCCGCGGTCGCGGGCGTCGGGTCGCCGAACACGCCACTCTTGAGAACGGGTGCAGTTGCATCTGACGGATGCCGAAGTCGCTCGGGAAGCTCGGGTAGTCGGCGGCGAACCGATCGGCGTGCACGGCGATGGGATCGATCGCGAGCATGATCGAGGTCTCCACCTCCTCGGCGTGGTTGAGTCCCGGCGCGGCGGCCGGGCTCTCGCGCACCTCCGCGATCGCGGCATCCATGCCCGGGTAGTCGAGCGTGATCGCTCGCACCCCGTCGTCGTCGAGGGCGCGCATCGCCTGCGCGAGCGGCAGCCGATTTCCCCAGTCGCCGTTCACGACGATGAACCGCGCTGCGCCCGACGCGGCTGCCGACCGACCGATGTCGGTCGCGATCGCCACGACGGTCGCCGTCGACAGGGACATTGTTCCGGGATAGCCCGCGTTGTTCCACGTGTCCCCGTAGTGCACAGGTGGCAGCAGCACCGCGTCGAGTCGCTCGGCGAGCCGACGCGCGACCTCGAGCGCGGTCGCCGTGTCGGTGCCGAGGGGAAGCTGCGGACCGTGTTGCTCGAGCGCTCCGAAGGGCAGGATGGCGACGGATGCCGGTCGCGCGAGGTGCGCGGCGACATCCGTCCAGGGTGTGCGATAGGCATCGAGCATGGGAGCGGTACCCTCTTCCAACGTCAGACCTCGGCCGGTCGCCGGGGTCATCGGCGCGAATCCATCGACCCGATCCCCGAGGAGATCCCATGACCGAGCGCCTGACGGGTGTCGAGCTGTGGGACGGCGAACGTGCCGTCGGCCTGGTGGACCTGCGCTGGGAGCGTGACGGACGCGACGGTCGTATCGTAGCGATCGACCCGGCGGCAGCGGGTTCGGCGAGCGGGCTGAGCGTCATCCCGGGCCTGATCGACACCCACGTGCACCTGATCGGATACGCCGGCGACGGTCATGCTGATTTCCTCACCTGGCCACTCACGACACGGCCCGAGGAGCAGACGCTGCACGGGCTCGCGCACGCGCAGCGGGCGTTGCGCGCAGGGGTCACCACTGTGCGCGACCTCGCGGCCGACGACGTGCAGTTCTCGCTGCGACGGGCGCTCGACGCTGGACTCGTCGAGGGTCCGCGCGTGCTCGCGCACGGCATGGTGAGCATGACCGGCGGGCACGGCGACCTGTTCGTCCCCCCGGCCGTCGCCGAGCGCAAACCCGTCGCCGACGGGCCCGACGCCTGCCGCGCGCTCGTGCGTCGCCACGCGCGCGCCGGCGCCGACGGCATCAAGATCGCCACGAGCGGCGGCGTGCTCTCCGTGGGTGACCGGCCGAGCTGGCGCAACCACACCCGCGCCGAGATCGAGGCGATCGTCGACGAGGCGCATGCACTCGGAATGCCCGTCGCGGCGCATGCCCATACCGAGGAGGGCATCGAGATCGCGCTCGCAGCCGGCGTCGACTCGATCGAGCACGGCACGCTGCTCGGCGTCGAGCAGGCGCATCGTCTCGCGGCGGCCGGGGTCGCGGTCGCGCCGACACTGCTCATCAACGACCGGATCGCAGGCGGACGCGGCGCCGGGCCGGAGCAGCGGCAGAAGGCCGCAGAGCTCGTCGACCGCCGCGACGTGCTGTTGCGCGCTGCCGCGGACGCGGGAGTCGATTTCGTTCTCGGGACCGACGCCAATGGTGCACACGTGGCTTTCGGCGAGCAATACCTCGAAGTCGGGCGGATGGCCGCGGTGTTCGGCTGGAGCGCCGAGCGCGCGCTGCAGGCAGCGACGTCCCGCGCGGCGGCCTCGATCGGCCGGGCCGACTCGCTCGGTCGGCTTGCACCCGGGATGCGCGCCGACTTCGTCGTGCTGCGCGGGCGCCCCTGGGTCGACCTCGTGGAACTCGATCCGGATCGCATCGTCGCGGTGGTGGCACGCGGCCGGGTGGTCGCCGGAGGCGAGACCGCGGCGTTCGACTGAGGCGTTCAGGCCTTCCGGGCGACGAGTCGCCACAGCTGCATGATGTGTTCGGACATGTCGATCGACGGGTCGAGCATCCACTGGGTCTGGAGGCCGTCGGATGCCGCGACGAAGAGCGTCGCGGTGAGGTCGGGGTCGAGCTCGGGGTCGATCGCGCCGGCCCGCTGCTCCTCACGGATGAACTCGCCGAACTCGCGGCGCACCGACTCATACCGCTCGACGAAGAAGTCGTGCGACGGATGCTCGGGGTCGACCGCCTCGACGGAGAGCTGCGCGTAGAGCTGCACGAGGCCGGGCACGTCGGCGTTGTGACGGATCACGGCGATGAGGCCGTCGATCGGGCGCGCCATGTCGACGCCGTAGCTGTCGTGGTCGACCTCGTCGCGTTTTCGGAGCACCTCCTGGAAGAGCTCTTCCTTCGAGCTGAAGTAGTGCAGAAGGCCGGCCTGGCTGAGCCCGACGGCTTCGGCGAGCTCACGCACCGAAGTGCGGCGGTAGCCGTTGCGGGCGATGACCTCGAGCGCCGCCGTGAGGATCTCCTCGCGCTTCGCGATGCCTTTCGCGTATGAGCCTCTGCGCGCCATACCTGCATCGTACGGACTTGCCATTGCGAATGAAAACCGAACGGGATATGGTTTCCGACACTGCCTCACCGCTGCGGCGTCGAAAGGACCCACTCGTGACCGACCTCTTGAATCAGTCGACGGATGCCGCTGCGGCATCCGCCCTCGATCGCCCTGCAGCCGAGATCGTGGCCGACCTCACCCTCGAGGAGAAGGCCTCGCTCACGAGCGGCGCCGACTTCTGGACGACCAAGCCGATCGATCGCGTGGGCCTGCCGTCGATCATGCTCACCGATGGCCCGCACGGCGTGCGCAAGCAGCGCGCCGGAGCCGACCACCTCGGCATCGGCGACAGCGTGCCCGCCACGTGCTTCCCGCCAGCCGTCGCGCTCGGATCGACGTTCGACCCGGCGCTGCTCGAGCGGGTGGGCATCGCCCTGGGCGAGGAATCGCAAGCGGAGGGCGTGGGCGTGCTGCTCGGCCCGGGCATCAACATCAAGCGCTCGCTACTGTGCGGCCGCAACTTCGAGTACCTCTCGGAGGACCCGCTCGTCTCGGGCGTGCTCGGCTCGGCGCTCGTGCGCGGACTGCAGTCGCAGGGCGGCGGCGCTTCGCTCAAGCACTTCGCGGCGAACAACCAGGAGGCGGACCGCATGCGCGTGTCGGCCGACATCGACCCTCGGCCGCTGCGCGAGATCTACCTGCGCGGGTTCCAGCGCGTCGTCGAAGACGAGCAGCCGTGGACCGTCATGTGCTCGTACAACCGCCTGAACGGCGTCTACACCTCGGAAGACCCGTGGCTGCTGTCGCGAGTGCTGCGAGATGAGTGGGGCTTCGAGGGTCTCGTGGTCTCCGACTGGGGCGCCGTGAACGAGCGCGTCACCGGCGTCGCTGCGGGCCTCGACCTCGAGATGCCGGCGAGCGGCGGCCGCACCGACGCCGAGCTCGTCGCCGCGGTTCGCTCGGGGGTGCTCGACGAGCGGACGCTCGACACCGCGGCGACGCGCGCGGTCGAGCTCGTGCAGAAGGCAGTGAAGGGAGCCCGAGCGGATGCCGCGTACGACGCCGATGCCCACCACGCGCTCGCTCGCGAGGTCGCCGCTGCGTCGATCGTGCTGCTGAAGAACGACGACGCCGTGCTGCCGCTCGGCCGCGATGCGTCGGTCGCCGTCATCGGCGACCTTGCGCGCACACCGCGCTACCAGGGCGCCGGCTCGTCGCTCATCAACCCGACGCGACTCGACAACGCCCTCGACGAGATCCGCGCGCTCGCCGGGCCTGATGCCGACGTGGCGTTCGCCGCCGGGTATGGCGGCGACGGCGCGGCATCCGATGAGCTCACCGCCGAAGCCGTGGCTGCGGCATCCGCATCCGAAACCGTGCTGCTCTTCCTCGGCGTGCCCGCCGCCCTCGAATCGGAGGGCTTCGACCGCGACGACATCGAGCTGCCGGCCGCGCAGCTCGCGCTCGCCGATGCGGTCATCGCCGCGAACCCGCGCACCGTCGTGGTGCTCTCGAACGGCGGCGTCGTGCGTCTCTCGGGGCTCGCCGAGCGCGTGCCCGCGATCGTCGAGGGCTGGCTGCTCGGCCAGGCCGGCGGCGGCGCGATCGCCGACGTGCTCTACGGGGTCGTGAACCCGTCGGGCCGCCTCGCCGAGACGATCCCGCTGCGCCTTGCCGACAGCCCCGCGTACCTCGACTTCCCAGGCGAGCACGGCCACGTGCGCTACGGCGAGGGCCTCTTCGTGGGCTACCGCTGGTACGACGCGCGCGACCTCGAGGTGTCGTTCCCGTTCGGGCACGGCCTCTCGTACACGACTTTCGCGTACACGGATGTCGCGGTCACCACGGATGCCACCGGACTCGCTGTGCGGGTCACCGTGACCAACACGGGCGACCGTGCCGGCGCCGAGGTCGTGCAGGTCTACACGTCGCTGCCGGGCTCGGCGGTGGTTCGCGCGCCTCGTGAGCTCAAGGGGTTCGCGAAGGTCGCGCTCGCCGCTGGGGAGTCGCGCGAGGTCGTGGTGCAGGTGCGCCGTGAGGACCTCGCGTACTGGGACATCCGTGTCGACCGATGGTTGGTCGAGGGCGGCGAGTACACCGTGGCGGTCGGGGCATCGAGCCGCGACATCCGCTCGTCGGTGTCGGTCGCCGTGGAGGGAGACCGCCTTCCCGTGCCGCTCACGCTGAACTCGACGATCGGCGAGGTGCTCGAGCACCCGATCGCGGGGGGGTTCGCACGGCAGGCGCTCGCCGCAGGCGACAGCGTCGAGAGTGCGCTCATCGCCGACCCGAGCGTGTTCAAGATGATGGCATCGTTCCCGATCGGGCGCGTCGCGTCGTTCCCCGGATCGCCGTTCGGCCGCGAGCAGGTCGAGCAGCTCCTCGCCGCGGCGAACGCGCCGCAGGTGTCGCGGTAGCGCGGGCTCTGCCTTGATGGCGTGCCCCACTGATGAGGGTTGGTGGGGCGGTGCTGGCAGAGGAACGCGGCATCCGGTGTTCCAAAATCGAACGAGAGGTGTTCTGGCAGGGCATCCCTCGTGTGAATCCGCCGGCGTATCATCGGTCGCGATGGCAGCACGCGGCGGAACGCAACGTGCCGCCGCGAAGCAGAGGAGCACCGATGAACATCGAACCCAAACCGCCCACCACCAAGGGACCGCCGGAGCGGTTCACGGGCGACGTGTACGTGGACCCGCTCGCCGCACCGAAGCAGGGGGACCAGCGGATGCTCGTCAGCCGCGTCCGGTTCACCCCCGGCGCCCATACCGCCTGGCACGCACACGGACGCGGGCAGACCCTGCACATCACCCAGGGCGTAGCGCTCATCGGCACCCGCGACGGGAACGTCGTCCGCGCCACTCCCGGCCAGACGATCTACACCCCGCCTGGCGAAGAGCACTGGCACGGCGCCACGCCCGACGACTTCATGGAGCACCTCGCGATGCTCGAAACCGCCGAGGGGTCCGGTGCGAAGGACGGCTGGTTCGAGCACGTCTCCGACGACGACTACCGCAACGCAACGGAGGTGTGACATGCATCGACGCACTCTTGGCCAGGGGTTCGAGGTGTCCGCGGTCGGGTTGGGCTGCATGGGGATGTCGCAGAGCTACGGCCCCAACCCCGGCAGCCGCGACGACATGATCGCCGTGCTTCGGTCGGCCCTCGATCTGGGCGTGACCTTCTTCGATACCGCGGAAGTGTACGGCCCGTTCGTCAACGAGGAACTCGTCGGTGAGGCTCTCGAGCCGATCCGCGACGAGGTGCAGATCGCCACCAAGTTCGGGTGGCGCATCGAGGACGGCAAGAGCGTCGGGGTCGACAGCCGCCCCGAGCAGATCCGTCGCGTCGCCGACGCATCCCTCAAGCGTCTCCGCACCGACGTGATCGACCTGTTCTACCAGCACCGCGTCGATCCCGACGTGCCGATCGAGGATGTCGCCGGCACGGTCGGTGAGCTCGTCAAGGACGGCAAGGTCCGCCATTTCGGGTTGTCCGAGGCAGCCGCCCCGACCATTCGCCGCGCGCATACGGTGCACCCGGTGACCGCGCTGCAGAGCGAGTACTCGTTGTGGACCCGCGACCCCGAGGCTGAAGTGCTGCCCACGCTCGCGGAGCTCGGCATCGGGTTCGTGCCGTTCAGCCCGCTCGGCAAGGGCTTCCTCACCGGCACGGTCGCGCCGACCACGAACTTCGCCGACGGCGACATCCGTGCCACTATCCCCAGGTTCACCGAGGAGAACCGGACCGCGAACGCCGAGCTCGTCGACCACGTCGCCGAGCTCGCCCGGCGGAAGGGCGCCTCACCGGGTCAGATCGCGCTGGCGTGGCTGCTCGCGCAGCAGCCCTGGATCGTCCCGATACCCGGTACGCGGCGCACCTCACGGATCGAGGAGAACGCCGGCGCCACCCAGGTGCCGCTGTCGGCCGACGAGCTCTCAGACCTCGACACCCTCGCGCAGCGCATCGGCGTGCACGGCGCCCGGTACAACGAGTCGCAGATGCAGTACGTCAACCACTGACGCAGGCGATCGTTTCTGGGCCGATGATGCGGGCCGTCAACGCAGACGCAACTCGTCCGAGACCGGAAAGGCCACCCGGTACCGGTCGAGCACGGCGCCCACCGCCGAGGCGGCCCCGAACTCATCCGACACGACCACCACGCCGTTCGGACTCGCCTCCGATATGCGCACCGGGCGCTCCGGGCCGTCGGGGAGACGACGGCGTGCCTGCACCTGGTGCACGGCTGGCCGAGTTGGCGGCGAGACGCGCCGCTGCGATCGCCTGCTGACGTGCCGCCCACTGCTGCGTCGATACGACGCACTCGCGCATCATCGATCGCAGCGGCTCGATGTTGTCGTTCTTGCGCGCCTCGAGCGAGGCGTCGTCGTTGCGCTCCTGGAATGCGGCCGAGCGCCAGTCGATCCGGTGGCCGGCGTTGCGGGCCACCTCGCCCAAGAACGTGCCGGATCGCGCTCATCAGGTTCGGGTGCTCCGGACGCGCCTCGGCCAGCATTCGCAGCGCCCGCTCACGCAACTCGGGTGTGTATCTGGCCATCGGTTCCATCCTTGATCAAAAGACGGATCTAAACCCAGGCCGAATCACCTAACCATTCCTCGAAGGAACACTTACCGGCATACCACCACTCGAGACTTGATTAGCACGCGCGGTCACGATGTCCGCAAGATACATCGGGTGCGCGACACGGGATTGCCGCAACGCCCTATCCTGTTCGTACTCCTCTCCGTCGAGCCCATCGAATAATGGCCACAATGACGCTGACTTGCAAATACGCGCATGCACCAATGACGAGCCCGTAGACGCTCGACGTGACCAGAAGGTCAGTTGGCTGCTCGAACCATGACCCGGCTGATACGGCGATGATCGCACCAACAAAGTATGCGACAGGCGTCAGCGGGAACACGAGCCAGGTCATCATCGCGAGCGGCTGTCCATCAAGGTTCAACGAACAGACGAATGCAGCGGCGACCCCCATCCCGATTGCGTAGATCAAACGCAGTCCACGCAGGAAGGGCTCATAGGTCTGGCCGTCAGGGCGAAACCAACGCCGCTGTGGAACTCTGAGGGTGGAGCAGCGATAGCGGCGGCGATGTTCCCGTTTCGACTGTCTCCGCTGACGACGACTGAGAGCCGAACCTCCCGAGGTGGGACTCACCTCCAACCCGCCCACTCGTGATGAGGAAGCCGCAGGCGCCGCTCGACGTCGAATCCACGCGCCCAAGGCGCAAGCCCCACTCAGCGCTACGAGCACCACAATCACCCACCCACCTGAGAAGACAGGAATGACCCCAATGGTCGCCAATAGCGTCGCCACACCAATACCACTCACAACAACGCCAGCAGCTGCCGCGGCCGTATCCCGCCACCCGGACTGAGCGGGCAGAAACTGGGCAACTGCTGCAAGGGCTATGCCAGCAGTCGCGCAAACCATCCCAATCACCGCACCGAGCGGCATTGCCATGAATACGGCGACGAGAATCCACACGATGAAAGAACCGAGCGGGTCCGTCGAGAGATATCCCACAAGGGCGACGGATAGCGCAGTCACGCCACCCACGCCAGCAGCGATTAGGAGAACGGAAAGAAGGGACAAAGGTCTTCGCATGGATAGGCCTTACTGGAGGAGGTTGTACAGGTTTTGAGCTTGAGCGGTCAACACAAATTCAGATCCGACATCTATTCCCATCGCGACAAACATGTTCGCTTGATTGGCACTGGCCTGCTGCTGGAGATATACGAACCCGTCCCGTTCGAAAGTGCTGAACGTGATTTTCGAGCCAGGCTCATCGAAGTAGCCATTCGAAAGAACCGTGAATGTGACGCTTGTGGGCGTCGTTGAGACACTCACCTTTGCGGTTTCCTCAG
The DNA here is from genome assembly GCF_018613935.1 of Agromyces sp. ISL-38. GTDB lineage: Bacteria > Actinomycetota > Actinomycetes > Actinomycetales > Microbacteriaceae > Agromyces. The sequence goes on from NZ_JAGGPF010000001.1 coordinate 610,532, forward strand.
CGGGTATGGAGCCCTTTAACTGACACACACCGCCGCTGGCAAACCCTGAGCACCCAGAAACGCCAAATGGGAAGATCTGCCGCGGCTTGGACTTGAACACGTCCATCACCGACTTCGCGTTCCATCTCTTGCTGACACTCGCTACCGTGAATTCGTGTCGATACGAATATGAAGCGAATTGCCACCACCCACGCTTCGCACCGACTTTTCCATGGTTACAGGCACCGCAGTCTTGGCGCTGGCCGCTGAAGTCGAACCCGTTGATGGGAACAGCATCGAGGAGGGCGGATCCGAACCCGCGCCCACGCGCACCTGGGTCAGCCCAGAGACGCTTGATCTCCGTCGCACCATCGGCTTTCTTGAGCACTGCGACGCCGACAACGGCAGAGCCCAGCTCCGCCAGGTATACCGACGAGCCCGCGTAGGCCGCATCCGGATTCTCGGCCTCGGACCGATAGCCCGCGGGGAGCTCGTCGTTGTCGCTCAACGCGCCGGGCAAGTGCGCGGCCTTCTCGTGCTCCGTCTGGCGTAAATAGGCCCTGACGAGTCGCCCCACCGCCGCTGAGTCTTCGCCGCCGAGGATGGCCCGGCGAACGAGCGGGCGAGTCGAGATCGGGAGCACCCCTCATTTTCGCACTGCACCTGCATGGAGGTGCGAGTGTGCGCGAGGGCACGCGCACGGTGACGAATTCGACGTGCGTGTGTGACGGATGATTCGCGACATCGATGGGAGAGATCGCGGGGTCGGCCGACGAGCTCTCAGACCTCGACACCCTCGCCCAGAGGATCGGCGTGCACGGAACCGCTGACGCCGTGGCGCGTGCGCCGCGCGGGCCCTGTAGATAGATCACCAATGAGGGGTTCCCGAACGGGCACGACGAACGAGCCCGTTCCGGCTGGTGGACGGGGGCCGAACCGGGCTTGATCCGGCGTACATTTGAGGTCCGATCGCCGGGCATTCGACCACGGCATATCCGCAGGGGCTGTCGCGGAGGGCACCCAAATCCGCTCCATATGCGCGAACCCGCGAGGTTTCATCCATGGACCATCCCTCCGATCGGGCCGACAACGGTATTGGCTGGACGGACCGCGTAGCAAGGCCCCCCAACTGGGGGCGGTTGTGGATTTTGACCGGGGTTGCATTCGGCTGAGACTCCTCGTGGGGTTTCATGTGATTCGGAGTGCAAGTGGTTCGATCTGGCGCAGGCGTCATTGGTGTTGTTGCTTCGATCGCATTGTTGGGTGGGTTGCTCCTCGACCCCGGGTTCCCTGCTGTCGCCGACGAGGCGGAGGTCGGCTCGCCGAGCGATGCGCAGATCTTGGATCTCCCGTTGGAGGGTGGTGACGCGCCTGGTGAGGTGCTCCCGGAAGCGTCGACGCCGGATTCGGTTGAGCCGGGCCTCCCCATTGAGCCCGTCGCAACTGACGGGCCGTCGTCCTCCGAACCGGAGGATGCCGGGGATGCGGTGGCCGAGGTTCAGGCTCCGGTCGCGGAGTCGGAGTTGCCGGATGATTCGAAGATCATCAAGCAGGACATGTTCTCCGACACGTACGACGTTGGAGACGGGGTTCGGATCACGCGGTCGAGTTTGGAGCCGATCAACGTCAAGCGTGACGGGGAGTGGCGTGAGATTTCCACGGATGTGCAGGGGGTGGGGTTCTGGTCGTTCCTCGGGTTCGGTGAGGGTGAGGTTATCGATCATCCGTTGTCGCCCCGGTTCGCGGAGAACGCCACGTCGGATGAGCTGCTGCGGGTGTCGTCGCAGGGTTACGACCTGACGTATGCGTTAGAGGGCGCTGCGGATTCGGGGATGCAGCGCAATCTCGGGTTCGGGGACAAGAACCGGGTCGAGTACCCGAATGTGTTTCCGGCGACGACGTTGGTGTACGACGTCGAGAACAGCGGCGTGAAGCAGTTCTTCCGTCTGGCGGATGCTCCGGGGCAGGACGGGCGGGCGTCATGGACGTGGCGGGTCGACTCGGGCGGGCTCGAGCTGGTGAAGACCGAGGACAACGTCGTCGAGTTCCGCGACGAGCACGACCAGGTCGTGCTGGCCCTGCCGCCATTGCAGGCGTGGGACTCGGCGGGCGAGTCGGGTGCGAACGTGGGCACCCAGGCGAACGTGTCCGTGGGCTTGGAGACGCTCGTTTCGGGCAGCGGATCCGACTGGGAGGTCACGGTCCGCGCGGACCGGGACTGGTTGAACGACAAGGACCGGGTATATCCGGTGTGGATTGACCCGCTGTGGCAGTACTCGAATGGTGTCGACAAGGTCCACGCGTACAAGTCGAACGGGCAGTACACGTACAACTACGGGCTGAAGATCGGCGACACGAACACGAACGGCATCTGGCGCACGGTCGCGCACTATCCCTACGAGCAGTTCTTCGGCAAGCAGGTCCTGGACGTGAACCTCGCGTTCTGGAACATCACCAACGATTCGACGGTCACCGACCGGACGGGGTCCCTGAACTGGGCCAACGCGTTCTCCTACAACGGGGTCGGGCATAGCCTCGGCGGACTGTACACGGACAGCGACGAAGGTTGGGTCGATGATGACCGGCTGACGCAGCAGATGGTGGACTGGGTCAACACGCGCGGGCCCGACGGGTATCTCATGCACCGCGGCGACGAGTCGAACACGTACACATACAAGATGTTCAACACCGCCCAGATGATCACGGTGTGGAAGGACTTCCCGACCCCTGGCGCCTTGGTGTCACCGTCACCATCGAATGGCGGGTGGGGCGGTGAAACGCCAACGTTGAAGGTCGGGGGGTACACCGACCCCGCCGGTGGCGGGCTGGCGCATCTGTTCCGGATCGGCACGTCCGCGGCGACGATTGACACCGCCACGGTGTGGGAGTCCGGCTGGATCGGCCCGGACGAGGCGAAGGTGCCTGCGACGGTGCTGAAGCCGGGGACCACGTATTACTGGAAGGCGTTTGTCGCCGACGCGTACAGTGGCAACCACGGCACATCCACGGAACGCGTGACCCCGGTGTACTCGTTCACCGTGCGCCAACCGGCGGACCCGGCGCAGGGGCCGAGCTTACCCGCCGACGGGGTGGTGCTCGCGGAACTGCAGCCGACCCTGTCGGCGCCGCCGGCGACGAACCAGTTCGGCGCGGCGCCGGACTCGTACCGTTTCACCGTCGCCACCGGGCCGGATGGGAAGTCGGGTGCGGTCGCGATGTCCGGGTGGCAGACCGGGACGACCTGGCAGGTTCCGGAGGGCGTGCTCCAGGACGGCGGCGCGTACACGTGGCGGGTACAGACCAAGGACCAGTACGGCGAGTCCGTGAACACCTGGGTGAACCGGTTCACGGTCAACCTCCGCCTCGGCGCGTCCGGGCCGTCACCGATGGATGCTGCCGGGCCGGTGACGGTGAACCTCGCGAATGGGAACGCGGCATTGTCGTTCTCGTCACCGACGGTGAACACGGTGGGCGGGCCGATGGGGCTTACCTTCCGGTACAACTCGCAACAACCCAACAACCTCGGCCTGACGGGCACCTACTACGACGCGACGGACACCGCTGGAATCAACTACCACATCGAGTACGGGTCGCGCACGCCGGTGCTGATCCGGACCGATCCTGGGGTCAACTTCGACTGGGGCGCTGGCTCGCCGTCACCGTCGATACCGTCGGATCATTTCATTGTGCGGTGGGACGGGTACATCCGGGTTCCCGATGCCGGGTCGTACGAGTTCGGGATGTCCCGCGACGACGGCGCGAAGCTGCTCATCGACGGCCAGCAGATATTCGACCGGTACACGGTCAGCCAGACCAGCGGGAACGTGGAGTGGGCCGGCACGAAACTGTTCGGCGACACCAAGGCACACAAGTTCAGCCTCGACTACTTCGAGATGTCTGGGTGGGCGTACGCGCAATTGTGGGTCAGGTACACCAAGGCCGGGGTCCAGTACCAACATGCCGTGCCCGCGGACTGGTTCAGCCGGTCTCTGCCGCTGCTGCCGCAGGGGTGGACCTCGTCCTCCGCGATCGCAGGCGCGAACGCGTACCAGTCGGTCCGGGTTACCGAGACGGCTTTGGCGTTCACCGATTCGTCTGGGACCCCGCACACCTACACGAAGACCTCCGCGGGCGGGTACGCATCCCCGCCGGGAGAGGTCGGCACCGCGAGCTTGGACGCGAACGGCCAGCCAGTCCTGGTCGATGGGGGCGGAACGGTGTACACGTTCCGAACGGACGGGAAGCTCGCGTCGGTCACGACCGCCGGAGATGTGCGAAAGCCCGCGAATCCGGTCCTGAAGTACCGGCCGGACGGGCGCCTGTCTCGAATCAGTGACCCCACCTCGAAAGACACCACCGCACCGACGAACTACGCCACGTACACGAGCCCGGGTTACACGCGCGAGGTGATCCTCGCGTACGGCGATGACACGCTCGAAGGCCTCGGCCTGCCCGGCACCGGGACGGCGTGTCCCACCCTGACCAGCGAGTACGCCAAGGCACCCGATCAGAATCTCTGCCGGATCTTCTATCCCGGGCATGACCCGGGCGCGGGAGTGGACGACACGACCCGGATCTTGTACTACGAGGGCGGGCAGATCGCCCGGATCATCGACCCTGGCGGCGCCTCCGCATCGTTCGGCTACGACAGCACCACCGGCAAGCTCACCGCGATCCGGGACAGCCTGCAGAACGACTGGTACGCGAAGAACCCGACCACCCCAGACCCGACGCTGTCCCGCACCGAGATCAGCTACGACAACAAGGGCAGGGTCGCGACGGTGACGCTCGCCGCCCCGGACGGGACCACACCGGCGAAACGACCGAAGAAGACGTACACGTACGACACCGCCACTCGCACGAGCTATGTGGACGTGGCCGGCCTGACCGTCCCGAACACCGCCCCATCCAACGGGCACGCCCGCACCGTCACATACGACACCGCTCTCCGCCAGGTGACCGACCAGGGCGCGGCCGGGCTGACCGCGTCCACTGAATGGGATCCCACCGGGAGGGACCTGATCCTGTCCCAGACCGACCCGTGGAACGTGAAGTCCACCACCCTGTACGACTCGCAGAACCGGGTCACGCACACCTACGGTCCGGCGCCGGCGTCCTGCTTCAACCCGACCACGAGAGTCCCACAGACCCCGTGTGAGGTGACCCCGGCGCATACCGTCCCGATGTATGACGGGCAACTGCCGGGGCTCGCGGCAGCGTACTACGACAACAAGAGCCTGAGCGGCGCCCCCAAGGTGTACCAGCTCGGGGTCGGCCCGGCCACTGGGGAAGTGAACAAGCAGTGGGGCACTGCCGCTCCCCTCACCGGCATCCCAGCGGACAACTGGTCACTCCGGCTGACCGGGCTGATCACGTTCCCCGTCGCAGGCACCTACAAGCTCCGCACCTACTCCAATGACGGCACCCAACTCTGGTTGGACGACGTGATCAAGATCGACAACTGGAAACCCCAAACCGCGGCCTGGTCAAACGAAGTCACCTTCAACGCAACCGCCGGGCAGACCGCCCGGATCCGGCTGCAGTACCTCGAGCTCACCGGGGACGCACAACTGCGCCTGACCTGGACCAAACCCGGCGGCACCGAGGAAACCATCCCCGGCACCGCCTTGTCACCTGGGTACAATCTCGTCACCTCGTCCCTGACCGAGGACAGCGTCCCGACCAACACGTACGGGCTCACCGACGCCGCCGCACCCGATATCACCACCGCCACCGGGTACGGGTCGACCCCATGGTTGGGGTTGGTACGGGAGTCGATCCTGGACCCGGGCGGGCTGGCGTTGACCACCCGCACCGGCTACGAACCAGAAGGCACCGGGTACCTGCGCCGCACCACCCGGCACCTGCCCGCCGCGAACCCCTCCTCAACCGACGCCGGCACGATCTCGACGTACTACGGCGACAAGGAAGGCCTCGGCACCGCGACCTGCGGGATCCCGGCGGGGACGAACCAGGCCGGGCTCCTCAAGTCCGTCCGCCAGCCGGTCGCCGCGAACGGCCAAGCCGTCGAGACCTCGTTCGTGTACGACCAGCTCGGCCGCACTCTGGGCAGCAAACGCACCGGTGACAACGACTGGACCTGCACCACTCTCGACGCGCGGGGACGCGCGACGAGTGTCGCCTACCCCGCGTATGGAGACACCTCGGCGCGCACTGCGACGTTCACGTTCGCGGCGGGCGGGGACCCGCTTACGGGCTGGGCGGAGGACGCGGCTGGTCGAGTGACCACGGTGGTGGATCTGCTCGGCCGGGTCGTGAGCTACACGGATGTGTGGGGCACGACGTCAACGGCGGAGTACAACCTCATCGGGCAGGCCACGAAGGGGATGGTGGTGCCTCCTGGGGGCACCGCTGCTACCACCGAGTTGTCGTACAACGTGGACGGGCAGGTCGAGACGGTG
>NZ_JAGGPF010000019.1 GCF_018613935.1 Agromyces sp. ISL-38
CGACGATCCCTAGAAACCGCCTCGCTCCGGGGCCCTTCAGTCGTTTTCGGTGACTACGAGTAGTTGCCGGGGGTGAAGTCGTCGCTCGAGAACGCGTCGAAGTCGACGAAGCTCAGGTCGCCCTCGGTGAACGCCGCGTCGTCGGCGAAGATGCGGTTCGGGTAACGCTCCGCCTTCGCCTCCTCGGTGGCTTCGACCACGACGTTGCGGTACCTGGGAAGGCCCGTTCCGGCGGGGATGAGCTTACCGATGATGACGTTCTCCTTGAGCCCGAGCAGCGGGTCGGACTTGCCCTCCATGGCGGCCTGCGTGAGCACGCGGGTCGTCTCCTGGAAGGACGCGGCCGACAGCCACGACTCGGTCGCGAGGGAGGCCTTGGTGATACCCATGACCTCCTGGCGAGCCGATGCAGTCTTCTTGCCCTCGGTGAGCGCCGCACGGTTGATCCCGTTGTACTTCAAGCGGTCGACGAGCTCGCCCGGCAGGAGGTCGGTGTCGCCGTGGTCGACGACGGTGACCTTGCGCAGCATCTGGCGCACGATGACCTCGATGTGCTTGTCGTGGATCGGCACGCCCTGCGAACGGTAGACGTCTTGAACACCGTCGACGAGGTGCTTCTGCACCTCGCGGACACCCTTGACCCGGAGGACTTCCTTCGGGTCGACGGTGCCGACGATGATCTGCTGGCCGAGCTCGACGTGCTGACCGTCTTCGACGAGCAGGGTCGAGCGCTTGAGCACGTTGTACGCGATCGGCTCGTCGCCGTTGTCGGGCGTGAGGATGACCTTGCGCTGACGCTCGGTCTCGTCGATCGTGATGCGACCGGGAGCCTCGACGATGGGCGACGCACCCTTGGGGGTACGTGCCTCGAAGAGCTCCTGCACGCGGGGAAGACCCTGCGTGATGTCGTCGGCCGAAGCCGAACCACCGGTGTGGAAGGTACGCATCGTGAGCTGGGTGCCCGGCTCGCCGATCGACTGCGCCGCGATGATGCCGACGGCCTCGCCGATGTCGACGAGCTTGCCCGTCGCGAGCGATCGGCCGTAGCACTGGGCGCAGACGCCGACGCCCGACTCGCACGTCAGCACCGAACGGACCTTGATCGTCTCGACGCCTGCACCGATGAGTTCGGCGATGAGCACGTCGCCCACGTCGGAACCGGCAACGGCCACGACCTTGCCCTTCGCGTCGATGGCATCAGCCGCGAGGCTGCGCGCGTAGACCGCGTTCTCGACGTTCGGGTCGCGCACGAGCGCGCCCGTCGAGTCGGTGGTCGCGATGCGGAGGTCGAGGCCCTTCGTGGTGCCGCAGTCGTCTTCACGGATGATGACGTCTTGCGACACGTCGACGAGACGACGCGTGAGGTAGCCCGAGTCGGCCGTACGGAGGGCCGTATCGGCCAGACCCTTGCGGGCACCGTGGGTTGCGATGAAGTACTCGGCGACCGAGAGGCCCTCGCGGTAGCTCGAGATGATCGGGCGAGGGATGATCTCACCCTTCGGGTTGTTCACGAGGCCTCGCATGCCGGCGATGTTGCGCACCTGCAGCCAGTTACCACGAGCACCGGACGTCACCATGCGGTTGATGGTGTTGTCTTCGGGGAAGTTCTCCTGCATGGCCTTGGCGACCTCGTCGGTGGCCTTGGTCCAGATCTGGATGAGCTCCTGGCGGCGCTCGAGGTCGGTCGTCAGACCCTTCTCGAACTGCGACGTGACCTTCGCGGCCTGCTTCTCGTAGCGCCCGACGATCTCCGCCTTGTTCGGCGGCGTCAGGATGTCGGAGAGTGCCACGGTCACGCCGGAACGGGTCGCCCAGCGGAAGCCGGCGTCCTTGATCCGGTCGAGGGTCGCGGCGACCTCGGTCTTCGGGTAGCGCTCGGCGAGGTCGTTCACGATCGCCGAGATCTGGCTCTTGCCCGACTGCTCGTTGATGTACGGGTAGTCGACCGGGAGCGCCTCGTTGAAGAGGGCGCGACCGAGCGTGGTCTCGAGCAGGTACGGCTTGCCTGAGACGAAGCCCTCGGGCTCCTTGCCCTCGGTGAAGTACAGCCCCTCGAGGCGGATCTTCACCGTGGCGTTCAGGTCGAGCGCGATCTGGCCCGGACGGTTCTGGTCGAACGCGAGGATCGCCTCGGCGATCGACGAGAACGCACGGCCTTCACCGGCTGCGCCGTCCTTCTGCGTCGTCAGGTGGTGCAGGCCGATGATCATGTCCTGCGTGGGCAGGGTCACCGGACGGCCGTCTGACGGCTTCAGGATGTTGTTCGACGCGAGCATCAGGATGCGGGCCTCGGCCTGCGCCTCCACCGAGAGGGGAAGGTGCACGGCCATCTGGTCGCCGTCGAAGTCCGCGTTGAACGCGGCACAGACGAGCGGGTGCAGCTGGATGGCCTTGCCCTCGACGAGTTGCGGCTCGAACGCCTGGATGCCCAGGCGGTGCAGCGTGGGCGCACGGTTCAGCAGCACGGGGCGCTCGCGGATGATCTCCTCGAGCACGTCCCACACCTGCGGGCGCGAACGCTCGACCATGCGCTTGGCGGCCTTGATGTTCTGCGCGTGGCTCAGGTCGATGAGGCGCTTGATCACGAACGGCTTGAAGAGCTCGAGCGCCATCTGCTTGGGCAGACCGCACTGGTGCAGCTTCAGCTGCGGGCCGACGACGATGACCGAACGGCCCGAGTAGTCGACTCGCTTGCCGAGCAGGTTCTGGCGGAACCGGCCCTGCTTGCCCTTCAGCATGTCGCTGAGGGACTTGAGGGCGCGGTTGCCGGTGCCCGTGACCGGGCGGCCACGACGACCGTTGTCGAACAGCGCGTCGACGGCCTCCTGCAGCATCCGCTTCTCGTTGTTCACGATGATCTCGGGAGCACCGAGGTCGAGCAGGCGACGCAGACGGTTGTTGCGGTTGATCACACGACGGTAGAGGTCGTTGAGGTCGGAGGTCGCGAAGCGGCCACCGTCGAGCTGCACCATCGGGCGCAGCTCGGGCGGGATCACCGGCACGACGTCGAGCACCATAGCGGCCGGCGAGTTGCCGGTCGAGAGGAAGGAGTTGACCACGCGCAGTCGCTTGATCGCGCGGATCTTCTTCTGGCCCTTGCCCTCGGCTATCTGCAGGTGCAGGTCTTCCGCCTCGGCCGCGAGGTCGAACGCCTCGAGGCGCTTCTTGATGGCCTCGGCGCCCATGTAGGCGTCGAAGTACATGCCGAAGCGGTCCTGGAGCTCGTGGAACACGGAGTCTTCGGGCTTCAGGTCGCCGACCTTGAGGGTGCGGAAGTCCTCCCACACGCGCTCGAGGTGCGCGATCTGCTCGTCGGCCGACTTGCGCACGCCGGCCATCTCCTTGTCGGCGGCGGCCTCGGCACGCTTCTTCTGGTCGCTCTTGGCGCCTTCGGCCTCGAGCCCTTCGAGCTCGGTCTCCTTGCGCGACATGAGCTCGGCGATGCGCGCATCGCGCTGGTCGCCGATCGTCTTGATCTCGAGGCGGAGCTCGTTCTCAAGGCCCGGCATGTCGGCGTGACGAGCCTCGTCGTCGACGTCGATCACCATGTAGGCGGCGAAGTAGATGACCTTCTCGAGGTCTTTCGGCGCCATGTCGAGCAGGTAGCCGAGGCGCGAGGGCACGCCCTTGAAGTACCAGATGTGCGTGACGGGGGCGGCGAGCTCGATGTGGCCCATCCGCTCACGGCGCACCGAGGACTTCGTGACCTCGACACCGCAGCGCTCGCAGACGATGCCCTTGAAGCGCACTCGCTTGTACTTGCCGCAGGCGCACTCCCAGTCGCGGGAAGGTCCGAAGATCTGCTCGCCGAAGAGCCCGTCCTTTTCGGGCTTGAGCGTGCGGTAGTTGATGGTCTCGGGCTTCTTGACCTCGCCATATGACCAACGACGGATGTCGTCGGCGGTGGCCAGACCGATGCGAAGCTCGTCAAAAGTGGTTGCGTCGAGCAATTTCTCTCCTAGAAAAGTCTCAGTCGTCGTTCTGGCCGGGTTCAGATCTCGTCGATGTTCGACGACTCGAAGCGTGCCGAGATGTTGATGCCGAGCTCCTCCGCTGCGCGGAAGGCCTCGTCATCGGTGTCGCGAAGCGAGACCGCGGTACCGTCGGCCGAGAGCACCTCGACGTTCAGGCACAGCGACTGCATCTCCTTCATGAGCACCTTGAAGGACTCGGGGATGCCGGGCTCCTGGATGTTCTCGCCCTTGACGATGGCCTCGTACACCTTGACGCGGCCGAGGATGTCGTCGGACTTGATCGTGAGGAGCTCCTGCAGTGCATATGCGGCACCGTAGGCCTCGAGTGCCCACACTTCCATCTCACCGAAGCGCTGGCCACCGAACTGCGCCTTACCACCGAGCGGCTGCTGGGTGATCATCGAGTACGGGCCCGTCGAGCGCGCGTGGATCTTGTCGTCGACGAGGTGGTGGAGCTTCAGGATGTACATGTAGCCGACCGAGACCGGGTGCGGGTACGGCTCACCGGAGCGGCCGTCGTAGAGCTGCGTCTTGCCGCTCGAGTCGATGAGCCGCTCGCCGTCGCGGTTGGGGAGCGTCGAGTCGAGCAGACCCGCGATCTCCTCCTCGAGCGCGCCGTCGAACACCGGGGTCGCGACCTTGGTGCCGGGCGCGGCCTCGTGAGCTTCCTTCGGGAGCTTCTTGGCCCACGACGGGTTGCCGTCGACCTTCCAGCCCTGCTTGGCGACCCACCCGAGGTGGGTCTCGAGGACCTGGCCGAAGTTCATGCGGCCGGGGATGCCGAGCGGGTTCAGGATGACGTCGACCGGAGTGCCGTCTGCGAGGAACGGCATGTCTTCGACGGGGAGGATCTTCGAGATGACGCCCTTGTTGCCGTGGCGTCCGGCGAGCTTGTCGCCCTCGGTGATCTTGCGCTTCTGGGCGATGTAGACGACCACGCGCTGGTTGACGCCGGAGCCGAGCTCGTCGTCGCCGTCTTGCGAGTCGAAGACCTTGACGCCGATGATCGTGCCCTGCTCACCGTGGGGAACCTTGAGCGACGTGTCGCGCACCTCGCGGCTCTTCTCGTTGAAGATCGCGCGGAGCAGTCGCTCTTCAGCAGAGAGCTCCGTCTCGCCCTTCGGCGTGACCTTGCCGACGAGGATGTCGCCGGGGCGGACCTCGGCGCCGATGCGGATGATGCCGCGCTCGTCGAGGTCGGCCAGCAGGTCGGGGCTCACGTTGGGGAGATCACGCGTGATCTCCTCCTTGCCGAGCTTCGTGTCGCGGGCGTCGACCTCGTACTCCTCGATGTGGATCGACGAGAGCACGTCGTCTTTCACGAGGTTCTGGCTGAGGATGATCGCGTCCTCGAAGTTGTGACCCTCCCACGGCATGAACGCGACGAGCAGGTTCTTGCCGAGCGCGAGCTCGCCGTTGTCGGTCGCGGGACCGTCGGCGACGACCTCGCCGACCTCGATACGGTCGCCCGCACTGACGACGACGCGGTTGTTGTAGCTCGTGCCCTGGTTGGAGCGGTCGAACTTGCGCAGGTAGTAGGTCTGCGTGCCGCCCTCGTCGAGCTGCACGGTGACCGAGTCGGCCGAGACCTCGACGACGACGCCGGCCTTGTCGGCGGTGATGACGTCACCCGCGTCGACGGCTGCGTAGCCTTCCATGCCCGTGCCGACGAAGGGGCTGTCGCTGCGAAGCAGCGGCACCGCCTGACGCTGCATGTTCGCACCCATGAGGGCGCGGTTCGCGTCGTCATGCTCGAGGAACGGGATGAGGGAGGTCGCGACCGAGACCATCTGGCGCGGCGAGACGTCCATGTAGCCGATCTCGTCGGCGGGGAAGAGGTCGACCTCGCCGCCCTTCTTACGGGCGAGCACGCGCTCCTCGGCGAAGTGCGAGTCCTTCGTCAGCGGGGCGTTGGCCTGCGCGACGATGTGGTCCTCTTCCTCCATCGCGGTGAGGTAGTCGATCTGCTCGGTGACCTTGCCCTTGACGACCTTGCGGTAGGGCGTCTCGATGAAGCCGAACGAGTTGATGCGAGCGAACGACGCGAGCGAGCCGATGAGGCCGATGTTCGGGCCCTCAGGGGTCTCGATCGGGCACATGCGGCCGTAGTGCGACGGGTGGACGTCGCGGACCTCGACGCCGGCGCGGTCACGCGAGAGGCCACCGGGGCCGAGGGCCGAGAGACGGCGCTTGTGCGTGAGGCCCGCGAGCGGGTTGTTCTGGTCCATGAACTGCGACAACTGCGACGTGCCGAAGAACTCCTTGATCGCGGCGACCACGGGTCGCACGTTGATCAGGGTCTGCGGCGTGATCGCCTCGATGTCCTGCGTCGTCATGCGCTCGCGGACGACGCGCTCCATGCGGCTGAGGCCGGTGCGCACCTGGTTCTGGATGAGCTCGCCCACCGCGCGGATGCGACGGTTGCCGAAGTTGTCGATGTCGTCGACGTCGAGGCGGAGCTCGACGGCCTTGCCACCGCGGCGACCGGCGAGGGTCGTGCGCTCGTCGTGCAGGGCGACGAGGTACTTGATCGTGGCGACGATGTCTTGCACCGTGAGCACCGAATCGGTGAGCGGCGCCTCGAGGCCCAGCTTGTTGTTGATCTTGTAGCGGCCGACCTTCGCGAGGTCGTAGCGCTTCGGGTTGAAGTAGAAGTTGTCGAGGAGCGCACGCGCGGCCTCGGCAGCGACCTGCTCGCCCGGACGGAGCTTGCGGTAGATGTCCTTGAGGGCTTCTTCCTTCGTGAGGATGTTGTCCTTCTCGAGGGTGATCGCGATCGACTCGTAGCCGGCGAACTCCTCGAGGATCTCCTCGCTCGTGAGGCCGAGGGCCTTCAGGAAGACCGTGACCGACTGCTTGCGCTTGCGGTCGATGCGAACGCCGACCTGGTCGCGCTTGTCGATCTCGAACTCGAGCCAGGCACCGCGGCTCGGGATGATGCGAGCCGAGTAGATGTCTTTGTCAGACGTCTTCTCGGGGGTGCGCTCGAAGTAGACACCGGGCGAACGGACGAGCTGCGAGACGACGACGCGCTCGGTGCCGTTGATGACGAAGGTGCCCTTGGGGGTCATCAGGGGGAAGTCGCCCATGAAGACCGTCTGGGTCTTGATCTCACCGGTGAGGTGATTCATGAACTCGGCGTTCACGTAGAGCGGCGCGGAGTAGGTCTTGCCCTTCTCCTTGCACTCGTCGATCGAGTACTTCTCGGGCTCGAGCTCGGGGTTCGTGAACGAGAGCTGCATGGTCTCGCCGAGGTCTTCGATCGGAGAGATCTCCTCGAAGATCTCCTCGAGGCCCGTGGTCTCGGGCAGGTCTTGGCGACCGGCAGCCTTACCTTCAGCGACGCGCGCCTTCCACGCGTCGTTGCCGACCAGCCAGTCGAAGCTCTCCGTCTGGAGTGCAAGGAGGTCGGGTACGGTGAGAGTGTCGGTGACCTTTGCGAACGAGAGACGACTTGCGCCGCGTCCGTTCTTGGGGGTGGGCGTGGTCGCGTTGCGCGCAGCAGCCAAGTGAATTAACCTCCATCGACCCCGTCGGGCCGGTTCACTGTCGGTAGCGGAGAGTGGTACCCCTCAGACGTATGCGAATGCTCGAGGTTCATAACCCCGGCACGCAAAGCCGACCGCAATATGAAGGCATGGTGGGTCTGGGAGCGCAAAGGTTAACTATATGTCGATTGCTGCGCTGTGTCCAGTCGAATCTTGACCTCTTCGCGAAACTCGGGTATAACCCGTCTGGCCGACCCCCGAATGAGGGCTGAGTCAGGTAGTTTCCCCTCGCAGCGGCGGCCGACGGTGACGGCGAAGGCGTGGCATCCGTCTCTCCGGCGACGCCGATCGGTGGGGCACCGTGGCACGATGCAGGCATGGCGCACCCCCGCATCGAGTTCGAGACCGACGTGTTCGCGCCGTCGGGCCTCACGCTGCTCGTCGACGGCGCGGCGCAGTCGCACGTCGATCCCGTCGATCCGACGCGCCTCTTCTTCGAGTACGTGCGGCGCATCGGACACGTGCTCGACGCGATGCGGCCGGCACGGGAGCCGATCTCGGCGGTGCACCTCGGCGGCGGCGCGCTCACCCTTCCCCGCTACGTCGCCGCGACCAGGCTCGGCTCCACACAGCTCGTGGTCGATCACGACGCCGAGGTCATCGCGATCGTGCTCGAACGGCTCCCTCTCCCGCCCGGCTCCGGCATCGAGGTCGTCGTCGCGGATGCACGCGACGTGCTCGGTCCCCTCACGGAACGGCCACCTGCCGATGTCGTCGTCGTCGATCTCTACGCCCGGCTCGAGGCGCCCGCGTTCGTCGACGAGCCGTCGTTCATGGCCGGATGCCTCGCGCTCCTCGCGCCGTCAGGACTCGTCGTCGTGAACGTCGCCGATGCCCCCGGCCTCGCACGGTTGCGGGCGCAGGCACGCGCGTTCGCGCGTGCCGACCCTGCCGCCGAGCTGCTCGTCGCGGGGGGCCCGGCGGTCCTGTCGGGCGCAGAGGAGGGCAACGCGATCCTCGTCGCCGCGCGCGGCGGCCTCCCCGCCGGACTCGAGGAGCGGCTGCTCGAAGCCGGGCCGTTCCCCGCGGCCGTCCTCACGGGGCACCGGCTCGACATGGTGCTGTGGGGCGCGTGCTGAGCATGGACGACGGCGCCCGCCCTCGCGGCCGGTAGCGTGGCATCCGTGCCCGGACTCGAACGCCGCCTCGCCGTGAGCGGCCATCTCGCGCGCCTCGAGGAGTCGCGGCAGGTGCCGGGCTCGTGGACGCTCTACGTCGACGGCACGCCGCAGTCGCACGTCGAGCTCGACCGGCCCGACTGGCTCGGCTTCGAATACGTGCGGCGCATCGGCCACGCCGTCGACCTCGTGCGGCCCGAGGGTCAACCGATCACGGCGGTGCACCTCGGCGGCGGCGCGCTCACGCTCCCCCGCTACGTGGCGGCGACGCGGCCCGGGTCGCGCCAGCAGGTGATCGAGATCGAGGGCGACCTCGTCGAGTTCGTGCGCGAGCACCTGCCGCTGCCCCGCGGGGCGCAGGTGCGCGTGCGGCACGGCGACGCCCGCGAGGTGCTCGCAAAGCTGCCGGGCGGTCTCGACGGCGCCGTCGACATCGCGATCGTCGACATCTTCTCGGGCGCTCGCACGCCCGCGCACGTGACGAGCGCCGAGTTCTACGGGCTCGTGTCGCCGCGGCTCGCACCGGGCGGCATCATCGCCGTGAACGTGGCCGACGGCGCGGGCCTCGGCTTCGCGCGCTCGCAAGCGGCGACGCTCGCGCACGTGTTCGGGCACGTCGCGATCGCGGCCGACCCGTCGATGCTGAAGGGCCGGCGGTTCGGCAACGTCGTCATGTACGCCTCGCACGACGAACTGCCCTTCGGGCCCATGCCCCGGCGCCTCGCGAGCGATCCCGCGCCGGCGAAGCTCGTCGACGGCGAGGAGCTGCGCCGCTTCATCGCGGGTGCCCCGGTGGTGACGGATGCCACGGCGGTGCCGTCACCGCCGCCGGCGCGATCGGTGTTCCTGTCGAAGCCGGGCGGCTGACGCGGCATCCGCTGCTCGCCTCTCGCGTGTCCGCGCCGCGATTCGTCGCGCTCGGCCGATCAGGCGTGCCGGAAGCGCAGCTCCTGCCCGGGCCGGAGCTGCGCGACCGCATCGAGCGAGCCCGGCGCGACGATCGCGATGACGGGATAGCCGCCGGTCACGGGCCGGTCGGCGAGCAGGATCGTCGGCGCGCCGCCGCCGGCCACCTGCATCGATCCCGGTACCGTCGCCTCGCTCGCGAGCTCGCCGGGGATGCGCCGCTCCAGAATCGGGCCGACGAGCCGCGCCCCGATCCGGTCGGCCTGCTCCGAGAGCCGCCACGGCGAGTCGAAGAGCGTGGCGAGCGCGGTATCGGTGAACCACTCGGCTCGGGGTCCGGGCAGCAGGGCGATCGTCACCGGGCCGGCCGGCGGCGGGAAGGCCGCCTCCTGGTCGAGCAGGGGCACGGATGCCGCGGGCTCCGACCCGATCGCGAGCACCTGCCCGGCCTCGACGGCGTCGGGCCCGATCGCGGCGAGGGTGTCGCGCGAGCGCGAGCCGAGCACCGGCGGAACCTCGATGCCGCCGCGCACGCCGAGCATGTACCGGATGCCGCGTTCGGCCGTGCCCACCTCGAGCACCGAGCCGTCGGTGGCCCGGGCCGCGGTGTAGGGCGTGACTGGCCGGCCGTCGAGCGTCACCGGCCCCCACGCACCCGTCACCGCGAACCACGTCTCGCCCTCGAATCGCGCCCGGAAGCCGCCCACGAGGAGTTCGAGCGCCGCGAGCCCGTCGGGATTGCCGACGAGCCGGTTCGCGAGCCGGAGTGCGCCACGGTCGAGCGCACCCGAGCCCGCGACGCCGAGATGGGCGAGGCCGGGTCGCCCGAGGTCCTCGACGAGGGCGAGTTGGCCGGGCTGCTCGACGCGCAGCCGGGTCATCCCGCGCCGACCGCCTCGAATCGCACCCGCCGGCCGGGCACCAGGACCGCCGGGGGCTGGGCTTCGGGGTTCCAGAGCTCGGCGCCGGTGCGGCCGATGAGCCGCCACCCGCCGGGACTCTGCCTCGGGTAGACACCGCCGAACGCTCCGGCGAGCGCGACCGAACCGGCCGGCACGCGAGTGCGCGGTGCATCGAGCCGGGGCACCTCGAAGGGCCAGTCGTCGCTCACGAGGTAGCCGAAGCCGGGCGCGAAGCCGCCGAACGCGACCCGCCACTCGATCGAGGAGTGCAGCTCGACGAGGGCATCGGCCGTGACGCCGAGGAGCGAGGCGGTGCTGTGCAGGTCGGGCCCGTCGTAGGCCACCTCGATCGTGACGGCGTCGGCGGCACGACCCGCCGAACGCACGGCCGCCTCCACCGGGATGCGCCGCACCCACGTCGCAGCCGATTCGAGCGGCAGCGTCGCGGGGTCGAGGGCCACGAGGATGGTGCGCGCGGCCGGCACGAGCTCTACAACACCCGGCTGGTCGCTCGCGGCGAGGGCGTCGTGCAGGGCGAGCACCTCGTCGAGGCTGTCGCACTCGACGAGGAGGGCCGAGTCGCCGCTCGGCAGCAGCCGGCGGCTCACGCGAACGCCTCGATCGCAATTCCGGCGCCTTTGAGGGTTGCGCGCACCGCGCGGGCGATCGCGACCGCTCCCGGGGTGTCGCCGTGCAGGCACAGCGAGTCGGGGGCGAGTTCGACACGGCTGCCGTCGTCGGCCGTGATGCCGCCCGTCTCGGCGAGCTCGAGGGCACGGTCGGCGGCGGCGGCCGGGTCGTCGACGATCGCGCCCGGCTCGCCGCGCGGCACGAGCGAGCCGTCGGCCACGTACCCGCGGTCGGCGAAGGCCTCGCGGGCGAATCGCAGGCCCGTGGCATCCGCGGCCCGCTCGAGTGCGCTCGACGGCGGGCCGAGCAGGGGAAGTGTCGGCTCGAAGGCGGCGACGGCCTCGGCGAACGCATGGGCGGCGCGTTCGTCGACGCCGAGGCGGTGATAGAGGGCACCGTGCGCCTTCACGTAGCGCACGCGCACTCCGGCGGCCCGGGCGACGCCGTCGAGCGCGCCGAGTTGCACCAGGAGCTCGGCCGCGAGCTCGGCCGGGCTCGTGTCGAGCGCGCGGCGGCCGAACCCGGCGAGGTCGCGGTAGCCGGGATGCGCCCCGAGGGCGACGCCGTGCCGCGCCGCGAGCCGGGCGCTCGAGAGCATCGTCACCGGGTCGCCGGCGTGGAAGCCGCACGCGACGTTGGCGCTCGAGACGAGGGCGAACATGGCCTCGTCGTCTCCGATGCGCCACGCACCGAACGATTCGCCGAGGTCGCAGTTCAGGTCGATCGTCGGCAGCATGCTCCCATTCTGCCGCGCACGCGGGCAGACTTGGCGCGGGAGGATTCGGATGCGGAGATTCGGCGGGGCGAACGGCGCAGCACGAACCGCAGGCTCGCGCGGTGCGGCATCCGCTGCGATCGCCATCGCGACCCTGCTCGCCGTCGGCGCGTGCACGGGCTCACCCGCGCCGAGCCCCTCGCCGGCTGAGTCGTCGACGCCCGCGCCGAGCGCCCCGCCGCCCAGCACTCCCCCGCCCGTGCTGGCGCCGAGCGGTGGTCCCGAGGTGATCGCCGAGGGACTCGACGCGCCATGGTCGATCCTTCGCCTGCCGAGCGGCGGCGTGCTCGTGAGCGAACGCGACACCGCGAACATCGTCGAGGTGCTCGGCGACGGCTCGGTGCGGGTCGCGGGCACGGTTCCCGGCGTCGCTCCGGGCGGCGAGGGCGGGCTGCTGGGACTCGCGTTCCTTCCGGGCGACGGCGACCGGCCAGACCTCGTCTACGCGTATCACACCGCGGCATCCGACAACCGGATCGTGCGGATGCCGCTCACGGGCGCGGTCGGCTCGCTCGCGGTCGGCGACCCCGAGCCGATCCTCACGGGCATCCCCGCGGCAGGCAACCACAACGGCGGCCGCATCGCGTTCGGGCCCGACGGGTTCCTCTACGCCACCGCAGGCGACGCGGGCGATCGCGACGCCGCACAGGATCCCGCTGCCCTCGCCGGCAAGATCCTCCGGATGACGCCCGACGGCCTGGCCGCGCCCGGCAATCCGTTCGGCAATCTGACCTGGTCGTTCGGCCACCGCAACCCGCAGGGCATCGCATGGGATGCCGCCGGCGACATGTGGGCGGCCGAGTTCGGCCAGGCCGCCTGGGACGAGCTCAACCGCATCATGCCGGGCGGCAACTACGGCTGGCCCATCGTGGAGGGCCAGGCGGGCGATGCCAGATTCACCGACCCGGTCGCCCAGTGGCGCACCGACGAGGCGAGCCCCAGCGGCCTTGCGATCGTGGGCGACACGCTCTTCCTCGCCGCCCTCCGCGGGGAGCGGCTGTGGACCATCGCGCCCGCGACCTCGGGGGCAGCGCTCGAGACGGCGCCATGGTTCGTCGGCGAGCTCGGGCGCCTCCGCGACGTGACCCCCGGCCCCGACGGGGAATTGTGGCTCATCAGCAACAACACCGACGGGCGCGGGTCGCCGCGAGAGGGCGACGACCGCCTGTACCGCGTGCCGCTCGCGTCAACCGGCCGCTGAAATCTGCCGCATCGTCGGTGCGCGGGGATATTCTCATCCCATGGCGGATCTCGAGCGGGTTCGGCGGTGGGCCGAGGCGCTCATCGTGCTGCACCTCGATCCCGCCGTCTGGAGCTTCGGCTTCGACAACGCCAAGAAGCGCGCCGGCCTCTGCAACTACACGGGGAAGCGCATCTCGGTCTCGAGGTACCTCGCGGCCCGGTACGACGACGACGAGATCCACCAGATCCTGTTGCACGAGGTCGCGCACGCGATGGCGGGCCCTCGCGCCGGGCACGGTCCGAAGTGGGCGATGATCGCGGCCGGTCTCGGCTACGTCGGCCGGCGCACTCACGACGGCGAGGTCGCCGACGAGCTCGCGCCCTGGGTGGGGCACTGCCCGTCGGGCCACGAGCATTTCCGGTACCGTGAACCGCAGCGGCCGCTCAGCTGCGGTCTCTGCCAGCGCCGATTCGACCAGGCGAACCTCATCGTGTGGCGCCGGCGCGAGATCTCGGCGTCGGTACGGCGCAAGGCTGCGAGCGCTGCCGCCGGGTAGGCGCCCGCGCTGGTCATGCCGAAGCGGGCATGACACGGCCGTCGGCGCGCGGATGCGGCATCCGTAACCGCATATGATGGTTGCATGCCCGTCTCCACCGTGTCCATCCCGATCGGGCAATGGCTCGTCTCACCCGAAGGCACCCGGTGGTGGTTCGACTCGGGCTCCTTCGCCCTCGACTTCGCCTACACCGGCCGGGTCGGCGACGAACCGGGCCCCGAGCACCTGCACGCACCCGACGACCTCACCGCGTGGCTCGGCGAACGCTTCCCGGTCGCGGTGAGCCCCGCGCGATCGCGCGACCTGTTCGACGCGATCTCGCTGCGCGACGCGATCGGCCGCATGGCCGTCGCCGCGAGCCGGGGCAACGAGCCGCGAGCCGTCGACATCGACCTCGTGAACCTCTACGCCGCCACTCCCGACATCCCGCCGGCCCTCGCGGGCGGGTCACGCCAGGCGGGCCGTTCCGTGCAGGCCGTCGGCCAGGCGCTGTCCACGATCGCGCGCGACGCCGTCGACCTCTTCGACGCCTCGAACGCCGACCGCATCAGGGAGTGCAGCGGCAGCGACTGCGCGTTCGTCTACCTCGACACCTCGCGCGCTGCGAGTCGGCGGTGGTGCTCGATGCAGCGCTGCGGCAACCGGGCCAAGGTGCGAGCCCACCGTGCGCGCAAGGCGGAGCAGCCGGTCTGAAGCGGATGCCGCGAGCGGCGCCCGCGGCGGCGACGTCGGCGGGCGACCAATCGTCGCCCTGGTCACGCGACTCCGTCGGCACCCTCGGTGCGGAACGCCCCGTCGCGCAGCTCGGGCACGACTCGCGTGACGTCGCGCTCGGTCGCGGGCCGCACCTCGTCGCGCCGACCGGCGGCGGCGAGCGCGACGGCGCTCCCCGACGCGCTGATGAGGTGCGTCGCTGCGTGCCGCAACCCTTCGAACGAGGCGCACGCGACGGCCGCCTCGGGTGAGGTGTGGTCGATGCCGATGCCGATGAGCGCGTCGATGACGGCGCCCGCCACGAGCTGGTCCTCGATCGCGAAGCGGATGCCGCCGTCGGCAGCTCCGGCGGACGCGCCGGCCGGCTCGCTCGCGGGCTCGCCCGCCGCGACCACGGCGACGATGACGCGCTCACCCCGGTGCTCCTGCATCGCGAGGATGCGCTCGGCGACGGCGGTGCGGTTCCGCATCGAGGCCGCGAACACGATCGCGCCGTCGGCGCCGAGCTCGAGGGCGAGCGCGCCCGTTTCCCCTGCGGAGGCGGCATCCGACACGTCGGTCTCAGTGCCCCGCTCGGCCGCCACGACTACAGCGGTGGTGAACGACAGGGCGTCGACGAGCACGACGACGTGGGCGCCGGGCAGGATGCGCCGGCCACCGGCAGCACCCCAGTCGAACCGAACCTGGTACTTCGCCTGACCGAAGGGGGCCGCGGAATCGTTCACCGCGACAGGCTAACGCGCGCCCTGGCCCGAGTCCCACATCGCGAGGGCCTCGGCATCGCTCGCCCGGGCGGACGCCCGCCGGGCTGCATCGAGAGCCGCCACGGGGTCGGGCTCCTGGCGCGCGATGATGAGCTGGCGCTCGGCCTCGGCGAGCCGGGTCCTGGCATCCGCGCCGACGACGCCCCTGCCGCGCTCCACCGCCTCACGGGCGACCCGCACCTGGCTCTCGGCGATCGCCACGGCGCCGCCGAGGGCACCACGGGCGCCGTCGAGCCGGCCTTGCGCGTTGCGCGCCGCGGCGCGGGCCACCTCGAGCCGGTCGCGCGCGGCGCGGAGGCGATCGCGATCGGCGAAGGGGTCGCCCGCGAGGTCGGCACGCCCGGCCATCACCGCCGAGGCGTCGCCGACCGCCGCGCCGAGGGCGGCTGCGGCATCCGCATCCTCCTGCCGGTCGCGCTCGCGGCGCCCCTCGACGAGCTCTGCGCCGAGCAGCGCCGCCGCGTCCGCCGCCTCGGCCTGCGCCGACGCGAGCTCGAGCTCGATGCCTTCGATCGCGGCGAGGTCGCGGGCCGCCCGCTCGAGCCGGTCGGTTGCGAAGGCAAGC
>NZ_JAGGPF010000020.1 GCF_018613935.1 Agromyces sp. ISL-38
TGTGGTGGGGTGTGTGGTCTCGGTGACCCGCCCATCAACCTGAACCGTGGGTTCTGGGTGTGGGCAGGGTGGTGCGGTGTTGAGTTATGTTGTGGTGTTTTCCCGTCTGAAGGGAACCACAGAGTGGACGCGAGCAATTCTTGGGCCACTCACACGGCCTTTACATGAAATGTGTTCAAACGTTGTGAGTGTAGTGATTGTCAAGTTATCGGCTTATTAGTACCGGTCAGCTCCGACAGTCTTTAGTCCTGTCTTCCACATCCGGCCTATCAACCCAGTCGTCTGGCTGGGAGCCTCTCCCCCGAAGGGATGGAAATCTCATCTCGAGGCCGGCTTCCCGCTTAGATGCTTTCAGCGGTTATCCATCCCGAACGTAGCTAACCAGCGGTGCTCCTGGCGGAACAACTGGCACACCAGAGGTTCGTCCAACCCGGTCCTCTCGTACTAGGGTCAGATCCTCTCAAATTTCCTACGCGCGCAGCGGATAGGGACCGAACTGTCTCACGACGTTCTAAACCCAGCTCGCGTACCGCTTTAATGGGCGAACAGCCCAACCCTTGGGACCTACTCCAGCCCCAGGATGCGACGAGCCGACATCGAGGTGCCAAACCATGCCGTCGATATGGACTCTTGGGCAAGATCAGCCTGTTATCCCCGAGGTACCTTTTATCCGTTGAGCGACAGCGCTTCCACAAGCCACTGCCGGATCACTAGTCCCGACTTTCGTCCCTGCTCGACCTGTCAGTCTCACAGTCAAGCTCCCTTGTGCACTTACACTCGCCACCTGATTGCCAACCAGGTTGAGGGAACCTTTGGGCGCCTCCGTTACTCTTTGGGAGGCAACCGCCCCAGTTAAACTACCCACCAGGCACTGTCCCTGAACCGGATCACGGTTCGAAGTTAGATATCCAGAGTGACCAGAGTGGTATTTCAACAATGACTCCACCGACACTAGCGTGCCAGCTTCACAGTCTCCCACCTATCCTACACAAGCCACACCGAACACCAATACCAAGCTGTAGTAAAGGTCACGGGGTCTTTCCGTCCTGCTGCGCGTAACGAGCATCTTTACTCGTAATGCAATTTCGCCGAGTTCGCGGTTGAGACAGCTGGGAAGTCGTTACGCCATTCGTGCAGGTCGGAACTTACCCGACAAGGAATTTCGCTACCTTAGGATGGTTATAGTTACCACCGCCGTTTACTGGGGCTTAAATTCTCAGCTTCGCCTTGCGGCTAACCGGTCCTCTTAACCTTCCAGCACCGGGCAGGCGTCAGTCCGTATACATCGTCTTGCGACTTAGCACGGACCTGTGTTTTTAGTAAACAGTCGCTTCCCACTGGTCTCTGCGGCCCTACAGCGCTCCCGGAGCAAGTCCGATCACGCCTTAGGCCCCCCTTCTCCCGAAGTTACGGGGGCATTTTGCCGAGTTCCTTAACCACGATTCTCTCGATCTCCTTGGTATTCTCTACCTGACCACCTGAGTCGGTTTGGGGTACGGGCGGCTAGAACCTCGCGTCGATGCTTTTCTCGGCAGCATAGGATCACCAACTTTTTATCCGCATCGTGTCTCAGCCTTGATGAACCGCGGATTTGCCTACGGTTCGGCCTACGCACTTGCCCCGGGACTACCATCGCCCGGGATCGGCTACCTTCCTGCGTCACACCTGTTAATACGCTCACTCCACCAGATGGGGTCGCATGCCGCCCCGCGATCGTCCCCGAAGGGATCCACGCGGCTTGGGATGCTTAGCACTCCTGATTTCATGTGGGCGGTTCTTCGCCGGTACGGGAATATCAACCCGTTGTCCATCGACTACGCCTGTCGGCCTCGCCTTAGGTCCCGACTTACCCAGGGCAGATTAGCTTGACCCTGGAACCCTTGGTCTTCCGGAGGACGGGTTTCTCACCCGTCTTTCGCTACTCATGCCTGCATTCTCACTCGTGTGGCCTCCACGGCTGGTTCACACCGCCGCTTCACTGCCCACACGACGCTCTCCTACCCATCAACACGGCTGGACCACGAAGGCCTACCACAAATGTCAATGCCACAACTTCGGTGGCGTGCTTGAGCCCCGTTACATTGTCGGCGCGGAATCACTTGACCAGTGAGCTATTACGCACTCTTTCAAGGGTGGCTGCTTCTAAGCCAACCTCCTGGTTGTCTGTGCAACTCCACATCCTTTCCCACTTAGCACGCGCTTAGGGACCTTAGTTGGTGGTCTGGGTTGTTTCCCTCTCGACGATGAAGCTTATCCCCCACCGTCTCACTGCTGCGCTCTCACTTACCGGCATTCGGAGTTTGGCTGACGTCAGTAACCTTTTAGGGCCCATCGGCCATCCAGTAGCTCTACCTCCGGCAAGAAACACGCAACGCTGCACCTAAATGCATTTCGGAGAGAACCAGCTATCACGAAGTTTGATTGGCCTTTCACCCCTATCCACAGCTCATCCCCTCCATTTTCAACTGAAGTGGGTTCGGTCCTCCACGACGTCTTACCGTCGCTTCAACCTGGCCATGGATAGATCACTTCGCTTCGGGTCTAGGACATGCGACTGAATCGCCCTATTCAGACTCGCTTTCGCTACGGCTGCCCCACACGGGTTAACCTCGCCACATATCACTAACTCGCAGGCTCATTCTTCAAAAGGCACGCTGTCACCCCAACAAGGAGGCTCCAACGGTTTGTAAGCAAACGGTTTCAGGTACTATTTCACTCCCCTCCCGGGGTACTTTTCACCTTTCCCTCACGGTACTTGTCCGCTATCGGTCATCTGGGAGTATTTAGGCTTATCAGGTGGTCCTGACAGATTCACACGGGATTTCTCGGGCCCCGTGCTACTTGGGATACCTCTCCGGCCGGCCAGGCATTTCGACTACGGGACTCACACCCACTCCGGTTGGCCTTTCAATGCCATTCGTCTATACCTGACGCGTCACCGTGAATGCGCGGCAGCACATTCCGAAAGGTCCCACAACCCCGACCATGCAACCCCTGCCGGGTATCACACATGGCTCGGTTTAGCCTGATCCGCGTTCGCTCGCCACTACTTACGGAATCACGGTTGTTTTCTCTTCCTGTGGGTACTGAGATGTTTCACTTCCCCACGTTCCCTCTACCCGCCCTATATATTCAGGCGGGAGTCACCAGGTCACCCAAAGGGCCTGGCGGGGTTTCCCCATTCGGAAATCCTCGGATCACAGCTCGTTTATCAGCTCCCCGAGGCTTATCGCAGATTACGACGTCCTTCTTCGGCTCCAGATGCCAAGGCATCCACCGTTTGCTCTTAGAAACTTGAAATCACATGAGTTCGATCGAATTCGTGCAACACCACCCGAAGGCGATGCTGCGAAATTGACCAGTGAACACGCCAAACAGGGCACCCCGAAAGGCACCCGATCGGCGAGATTCACCTTTTGTGATCGACCCCCGAAGAGGTCAATCTAAGATGCTCGCGTCCACTATGTAGTTCTCAACAGACGGCCAGAACCCCCACACCCACCAGCCCAAAGCCGATCTCGGTGAAGGCCTGTAAGAAACCATCACCCCCCACCCCAAAAAGGGCAAGGAGTCGTCCGGTCCCTCAGGACCCAACAGCGTGCACGTGCCAGCCTGCGCCGACCAGAACCTTCCAACCCCCGAAGAGGCGTACTAGCTCCAGCCGGAATCAACCGGCACCTATGTCAATGTTCCACCCATGAGCCGCCAGCAGGGAACGTATGCCCCTGATCTGGCATGCCTGGACAACCAAAGTTGCCAGATGCTCCTTAGAAAGGAGGTGATCCAGCCGCACCTTCCGGTACGGCTACCTTGTTACGACTTAGTCCTAATCACCGATCCCACCTTCGACAGCTCCCTCCCACAAGGGGTTAGGCCACCGGCTTCGGGTGTTACCGACTTTCATGACTTGACGGGCGGTGTGTACAAGGCCCGGGAACGTATTCACCGCAGCGTTGCTGATCTGCGATTACTAGCGACTCCGACTTCATGAGGTCGAGTTGCAGACCTCAATCCGAACTGAGACCGGCTTTTTGGGATTCGCTCCGCCTTACGACATCGCAACCCTTTGTACCGGCCATTGTAGCATGCGTGAAGCCCAAGACATAAGGGGCATGATGATTTGACGTCATCCCCACCTTCCTCCGAGTTGACCCCGGCAGTCTCATATGAGTTCCCACCATTACGTGCTGGCAACATACGACGAGGGTTGCGCTCGTTGCGGGACTTAACCCAACATCTCACGACACGAGCTGACGACAACCATGCACCACCTGTAACCGAGTGTCCAAAGAGTTCCACATTTCTGCGGCGTTCTCGGTTATGTCAAGCCTTGGTAAGGTTCTTCGCGTTGCATCGAATTAATCCGCATGCTCCGCCGCTTGTGCGGGCCCCCGTCAATTCCTTTGAGTTTTAGCCTTGCGGCCGTACTCCCCAGGCGGGGCGCTTAATGCGTTAGCTACGACACGGAAACCGTGGAAAGGTCCCCACATCTAGCGCCCAACGTTTACGGCGTGGACTACCAGGGTATCTAATCCTGTTCGCTCCCCACGCTTTCGCTCCTCAGCGTCAGTTACGGCCCAGAGATCTGCCTTCGCCATCGGTGTTCCTCCTGATATCTGCGCATTCCACCGCTACACCAGGAATTCCAATCTCCCCTACCGCACTCCAGTCTGCCCGTACCCACTGCAGGCCCGAGGTTGAGCCTCGGGATTTCACAGCAGACGTGACAAACCGCCTACGAGCTCTTTACGCCCAATAATTCCGGACAACGCTCGCACCCTACGTATTACCGCGGCTGCTGGCACGTAGTTAGCCGGTGCTTTTTCTGCAGGTACCGTCAAGCCGAAGCCCTTCTTCCCTACTAAAAGAGGTTTACAACCCGAAGGCCGTCATCCCTCACGCGGCGTTGCTGCATCAGGCTTGCGCCCATTGTGCAATATTCCCCACTGCTGCCTCCCGTAGGAGTCTGGGCCGTGTCTCAGTCCCAGTGTGGCCGGTCACCCTCTCAGGCCGGCTACCCGTCGACGCCTTGGTGAGCCATTACCTCACCAACAAGCTGATAGGCCGCGAGTCCATCCCAGACCGAAAAACTTTCCACCCAAAACCATGCGGTTCCAGGTCCTATCCGGTATTAGCACCGATTTCTCGGAGTTATCCCAGAGTCCAGGGCAGGTTACTCACGTGTTACTCACCCGTTCGCCACTAATCCAAGGAGCAAGCTCCTCTTCATCGTTCGACTTGCATGTGTTAAGCACGCCGCCAGCGTTCGTCCTGAGCCAGGATCAAACTCTCCAAAGAAAACTGTTTGACCTGACCAAAGAACTGCCAATCACTGACAATCCATCAATCTCAAAGAAATCC
>NZ_JAGGPF010000021.1 GCF_018613935.1 Agromyces sp. ISL-38
CGACCAGCACGTCGTCGGCAGCGGCAGCCTGAGGCCGGTACTCGACCGCGGCGGCGTCCTCGTCGACGGCGATCAGCCGCGAGCCATCCGGCCCTGCGGCGCCGCCCGCGAGGGTGCCCGCGCCGGGTCGCCCGCCCGCATCGACGACGCGCACCGCGAGCTCGCCGAACGGGCTCACCGCGGGCGCTCCGCCGGTCAGCCGGCTCGTGCCCGCGGCGCCGACGCGGATCGTGAGCGGCACGGGCGCGTCGCCCGCGCGTAGCAGCAGCGGCCACGGCTGCAATGCGACCGGCAGCAGCACGGTGCGCACGAGCGCGGCGGCGATCGCCTTGCCCGTGATGCCGGGCGCGTTCCGGGGCCAGAACCAGCCCTCGGTGCGCAGTTCGACGGCGGGCAGCGAGCCATCCGCAAGCCCGGATGGCTCGACCGTGACCTGCTCGACCCGCTGCCCGTCGACGACGAAGCCCGGGTCGCCCGGCCCGCCGAGCGCGCTCGCATCGCGCAGGTCGCCGGCGTCGAGCTCGTAGACGAGCGCGTCGAGCGCCGCCATCGTCTGCGCACGCGTGCCGTTGTCGGCCGGCCGCACCACTATACGCACGTCGCACCGCAGGCGCACCACGCGCCGCGGATCGGCCGCACCCGGCACGCGCTCGGGCCGGCGCCCCGCACCGAAGCTCTCGGGAACCACCTCGGCCCGGCTGACGCCCACGAGCACCGCCGTCGCGGACGTGTCGGCGGGGCCGGGCGCGACGAACACCCGGCCGGCGAGCGGCGCGGCCAGGCGGCTGCCGAGCACGTCGGCGAGGCGGGTCTCGAAGTCTGCGAGCACGGCGGCGGCCTATCCGGGCGGCCGGTCGGCGAGGCGGAGGAAGATCGACTGGCCTGGCTGCACGCCGATCGGCGAGACGCCGCCCTCGAGCGGGGTGATGAGCTCGAAGTGGCCCGAGAGGCGCTGGTCGAGCTGGAGCTTCACGCGATCCGAGACCGTGTCGACCAGCTGCGAGCGCAGTTCGTCGTTGCTGCGGGCCAGCTCGACGAGGAGCTCCTCACGCGTGATGCCGCGCGGGCCGGTCGGGATCTGCTGCCGCACCTCGGCGAGCGCGAGGTCGACGCGGTTGCGCTCCCCCGCGAGCTCGGTGCGCAGCGTCGCGACCTGTCGTTCGATCGTCGCGTCGGTGCTCTGCTTCAGCGCGACGAGGTCGGTCGCGGTGCCCGCGAGCGACGTGCGCAGCTCGCCGATGCCGGTCTGCAGCACGCCCAGCCGATCGTCGAGCGCGCCGATGCGCTCGTCTACGAGCGCGGTGAACGACGCGAGCAGGTCGGGCTGGGCGTCGGTGATCGCGGTGCGAACGCGGTCGGCGAGCGATCCTTCGAGCTGGGAGACGCGCGTGTCGACGGCGTCCCGAAGCGTCACGGTCGCGGTCGCGAAGGTCGCGCCGAGCCGGTCCTCGCTCTCGGCCTGCCCCTGCGCGATGACCTCGGTCAGCTGCTCGGTGATGGTGGCCTTGAGCTCGTCGCGGAACCCGCCCGCGGCCTCGCGCGCGGCGGCCACCGCCGACTGGGCGACCTCGTCGATGCGCGTGGTCAGCTGGTTCCGCAGCGCCTCGGTGAGCACGGTCGCGCTGTCCTCCGCCTGCCGCACGGCCGCGGTCTTCGCCTCCTCGAGCAGCTCCGCCTTGACCCCGGCGGTGAGCCGGGCCGGGCGGCTCGTGATCGCGGCGGTCAGCTCGTCCTCGGTGACGAGCGTGGTGGCCAGCTCGACGAGCCGGCGCTCGAACTCGGCCGCGTCGAGCAGCGCGCCGGTCGGCGTCGTGAGTCGCTGCTCGAGTTCGTCGACCTTGCCGAGGCCTGCGAAGAGCGTAGAGGGCGTCACGTCGCCGAGCCCGGCCGCGAACGCGCTCACGGCCGACAGGTTGGTGCCGATCGCGTCGAGCGACGCACGCAGCGTCGCGACCTCGTTGCGCGGGTCCTTGATGCCCGACACCGTGCGCGAGAGCACCGTCAGCGACGACGCCCGGTCGAGGTCGTTGGTCTCGTGCCGGTTGGTCACCACGCGAAGGTCGCGTACCTGGCCGGCCACGTCGTCGATCTGCTGCCCGATGAGCAGCGCGCGACGCTCGATCGCCGACACCCGCGCGGTCGCACCCGGATCCGACAGCGGCCCGCGCTCGATGATCGCTCGCAGGCGCGGATCGAGCCATCCGAGGGTCACCTGGTCGGGATGCTCGTGCGGCGCGACCGCGGTGCCCGACGCGTCGGCGACCACCGCGCGCGCGACCTCGAGCAGGGCTCCGACGACGGCGTTCCAGTCGTCGGCCGCGATCACCTCGCCGCGCTCGCGCGACGCCAAGGGCAGCAGCCGGTCGGTCAGCGCCTTCAGGCGCTCGATGTCGGCGACGCTCGGCATGGCTCACACCCCTCCCGCGAACTTCGACGTGCGCTGTACGAGGCTCGTCCGGCGGTAGGTGTCGAGCTCCTGTTCGGCGGTCAGCACCCGCCCGCCCGACGCGAACGCGTCGGTGAGGCCCACGAAGGTCTTGACGTCGTCGTTGTCGAGGAAGCCACCCGCGCCCGCGCCCTGCGCCTGCGCGATGACCTGCACCTCGGCGGCGAGCACCGCGCCCGCGTCGGCGAGCTTCGACGAGTACTCGAGCACGGTGCCCTGGCGCGCGATCTCGAGGTCGTCGACGCGTTTCAGGATGCGCTCGCGCTCGGGGCCGACCACCGCGCCCGCGTCGAGCATCTTGATCGTCGCGCGGCGGAAGTTCTGGCTCTCGACGTCCCGCCGCAGCTCGAGCACGCTGTTGCCGAACGACGCGATGAACTTACGCAGGTTGCCCTGCACCTCGTCGATCTTCGCGGCGATCTCGGGATGGTCGTGGCCGCGCGGGCTCACGAGCGAGGTGAGCTCGAGCACCGCGCCCGCGAGGTCGGACACCGCGCCAACGAGCTGGTTCCAGTCGGTGGCGCGGATGGCCTCGCCGGGCGCCTTGCCCCCGACCGCCGCCGCCGTGGTGCGTGCCGCCGACACGGTCTGCTGTACCGGGCCGAGGTCGGCGTCGGGCAGGTCGCGGATGGGCGTGTCGCGGAAGTCGTCTGGCCGGATCGGCACCGGCACGAACGTCGGCAGCGGCACCGGGAGCGTGTTGACGATGCCCGTGTAGAGCGGGCCTACGACGTTCGGGTGCTTGACCGCGATCTCCCACTGGCCGGGGTCGAGGTCGCGCACGAGCAGCGTGCCGTCGAGGAAGGGCTTGCGCTCGAGGGTCTGGCCCGTGAGCGGGTTGGTCAGCGTGACGACCGCGTCGCGGTTGGCCGGCGGATAGTTCTGCAGCTTGATGTTGAGGCTGCTCTTCGCGAATGCCACGAGCTTCTCCTTCTCGTCAGTGCGGTCTCGGTGCCGTGTCTCGATGCGGATCTCAGCGGGCCAGCCACTGCAGGTCGCCGAACGGGAACTCGATCTCCCAGAAGAGCGTGAGGTCGTGGTCGTCGCCCTTGGTCAGCGGCGTGAACACGACCCGGTTGTAGAGCACGTCGGTGCCGCCCTGTCGTGACACGAGCGCGGCCTCGCACAGCGTCCCGACACCCGCGGCATCGGGCAGCGTCGCCCGCACCTTCACGAGCACGCGGCTGCGCGGCTCGTCGACGGTGATCGCGAACGCGTCGGGCGGGATGGGCGCCGCGGTGTCGCCCGTGATGCCCGGACCGCCTTGGCCGTCGTCGTTGCCGAGCGCCGCGACCGTCACCGACGTCGGGTCGGCATCTTCGGTGCCGACCGCCATGTGGGTGATGGGGCCGCCAGCTCCCGTGAACAGGTCGGCGATGAGGCGCCCGCCCGTCTGCAGCACGGTGTTGTGCGCGGCCCGCGTCTGCAGCACGGCGCCGTGCCGGTCGCGCAGCTCGACGTACAGCTTGGCTCGCATGGCGTTCCCTTCTACTGGTATGTGCTCTCGTCGAAGTCGGTCACGCCGAACAGCGCTCCCGAGTCCGCGAGATGGTCGATGCCGACGGTGCCGATCTCGTGCTGGGCGAGCCCGCTGATGAACGTCAGGTGATCGAGCTGGCGCTGGCTGTCGTGCAGCGGGCGGAAGCGCACCTCGGCCGCGACGCCTGCCGCGGCGAGCCGGCCAATGCCCGTGCCGACCGAGCCGACGAGCTGGTCGTGCGCCTCGAGCGCGTCGTCGAGGCGGCCTGCCGCGTTCCGCAGCGTGCCGGCCTCGAGATCGACTCGCACGGTCGCCGGCAGGCGCTCCGACCAGCTCAGGTCGAGGTACGCCGCCGGGTCGAGGAAGAACAGCGCGTGGTCGAACGACGACTCGTCCCACCGGCCCTCGGTCAGGTCGAACCCCGCGAGCGCGAGCAGCGCCCGGTCGAGCCCCGGCGCGTCGAAGCGCGCGACGGGCAGGAACCACAGGTCGTTCGGCCCCGGCTCGAGCAGGATCGCGGATGGCGCGGAGACATCCGCCGGCTCCCATGGCGTGCCGGGCACGACACGGGTGATGCCCTTCAGCCGGTCGGTGACGTCGGTGCGGCCGAGCTGCGCGCTGACCGCCCCATCCGTCTCGGCCTGTATCCACAGCCGCTCGCCCGGCCGAAGCTCGCCGAGGAACGCGAGCGCGACACCCGTGGTGCGGTTCACGAGCACGGGCACGACCTCGCTCTGCTCGCCGCCCGTGAAGAGCACGGAAAGGGGCGCCGGGTCGAGCCCGCCATTGGCGACCTCCTGGTGCAGCGGCTCGATCGGGCCCGGCCCGCCGAGCCGCGTCGTGCGGCGCCGCGACGGGTTCTCGACGAGCGAATGGCCGACGCGCGCGAACTCGCTGCCCCAGGTCTCGAACGACGGGAGCGCGTCGATGCGGTTCGTCGACTCGAACGCCTCGGCGTAAAGCTGGGTGAAGGTGCGGAGCGCGGGTCCCGTGACCGCGCCGTGCTCGAGCCGCGCGGTGCGGAGCGCATGGAACCACGCCCGGTACTCGCCGAGCTCCTGCCAAGGCTCGGGCTCGACGTCGAGCAACGCGCCGAGCGCAGCGGCCTCGGCGAGCTCGACCGTGGCGTCGAACCAGTGCGCGCGCTGCACGATGCGCGCCTCCTCGTCGACGATCTCGAGTTGCAGAGCGGCGACCGCGACGAGCCCGCGCACGAGGTCGCCGTCGGCGTACAGCGTGGGCAGCCGGCTCAGCATGGCCTCGGCGTGGGTCGTCATACGACCACCTCGTGCACGTCGAGCGTGCGGCGGCGCAGGCGCTCGCCGGCCGCCGGAACGTAGCTGCCCTGCTCGTCGAGCAGTTGGGCGAACCGGCCGCCCGACTCGATCACGATGCTCGCCTGCTCGCGCACGAGACCGAACAGCGGGCTCGCCTGCAGGCCCGACGCGAGGCCCGCAAGCGTCAGCGGTCTCGTCGGCCCGACGGCGTCGAGGTACGGATTGACGACGAGGCGGATGGCCGTGATCGCTTCGTCGAGCGCCACCCCCGCCTGCAGCTGGACCGGAAGGACGAGGTCGACGTCGGCCACGGTCGCGACCGCGCCGGTCGCCGTGCGCTCGGCCTGCGGCGGCGGGAACGCGAACGGGCGCACGACGTCGAGCACCTCGCCCGGCTGCAGCACGAGCGCGGCGCCCGGCGCGTCGGGGTCGGTCAACGTGATCTCGGCGTCGGCCACGAGCGGGTCGGCGAGCGCGGCCGCGGTGAGCGCCGCCGGGCGCACGGGCGCGCCCGGTTCGAGCGCGCCGAGCTTCGCGGCGATCCGGTCCTGGACGCCCGCCGTCACGCGGTTGAGCTCGGCGCCCGCG
>NZ_JAGGPF010000022.1 GCF_018613935.1 Agromyces sp. ISL-38
AGGCGTCGCCGACCGCCGCGCCGAGGGCGGCTGCGGCATCCGCATCCTCCTGCCGGTCGCGCTCGCGGCGCCCCTCGACGAGCTCTGCGCCGAGCAGCGCCGCCGCGTCCGCCGCCTCGGCCTGCGCCGACGCGAGCTCGAGCTCGATGCCTTCGATCGCGGCGAGGTCGCGGGCCGCCCGCTCGAGCCGGTCGGTTGCGAAGGCGAGCCGCTCGGCTGTGGGCTGCGAGGCCGCGATGCCACGTTGCGCCTCGGCGAGCGCTGCACCGGCGTCGGCGAGCGCGGCATCGACGCGCACGGATGACGCGTGCACCCCCGCGAGCGCCGACGGCGCGAATCGCGTGGCGAGCCGGTCGAGTGTCGCATGCGCCTCGTCGCGCCGGCGGCCGAGCTGCTCGGCGTCGTCGCGGAGTGCCGGCACATCGGCGCTCGCGCCGCGCTCGGCCCGGCGCCTGGCGGCGAGCGCGGCATCCGCTTCGTCGATCGCACGGAGCGCCGATCGGCAGAGCCCCTCGATACGGGCGCTCCACGTGCGCCGTTCGGCGGCCGAATCGGGTTCGGCGTCGTCGAGTCGCTGCTGCAGCAGGAACGCCTCGCGGAGCCAGCCGCGAGCGCGCGTGACGGCAGTGCGCACCTCGCGTGCCGCGGCCTCGCCGAACTGCGCCTCGGCGAACGCCACCTCGTGCTCGGCCTCGCGCGTCGCGTTGTCGGCCTGCACGATGAGGCCCTTCGCGCGCACCTCGAGCTCCCGCGCCCCCCTCAGCGCCAGCCGCTCACGGCGCACGCCGAGCCGCCGGAATCCCACGACCGCCCCGGCGAGGAGCACGCCCGACATCGCGAACACGACCACGGAGGGCAACCACCAGAGTGCGTCGGGCATGTGCGGGATTCTAGGCCGTCGAGGTCGCAAGCGGCTGGGCGGCCGGCACCGGCCGCGCGCCCGCGACCTCCGCGAGCGAGTTCGAGGAAACCTCGAAACGGTACATCCGCGTCACGCGCACGATACGTCCGCGAAATCTCCGGACCGCACACTTGCCAGAGCAAATGTAACAGGCATGTGAACACGGACTAACAACCGGGCGCTGTGAGAAGTGACGACTCAGTGACCGAACCTTTACCTCGCACGGCGAGCGCGGAAACACGGCGCGAATAGCGTCCGTGTTGTCCGAGTTCCCACATCGCTCCCCCGGAGGCTCCTATGGCACTCACCACCGAACCCAGCACCACGCCCCCCGGCGCCCCGGCCTCGACCGGCGCCGCGACCAGTGAGCTCGTCCACCGGCCAGGCCGCTGGATCGACAACTGGAACCCAGAGGACACCTCGCAGTGGAACCTTGTGGGGCGTGCGATCGCCAAGCGCAACCTCGGCTGGTCGATCTTCGCCGAGTTCCTCGGCTTCATCGTCTGGCAGCTCTGGAGCGTCGTCGTCGTCTCGCTGCCCGCAGTGGGCTTCAACTTCGACACGGGGCAGACGTTCTGGCTCATCTCGATGCCGGCGCTCGTCGGCGCGACCCTGCGCATCCCCTACACCTTCATGGTGCCTCGCTTCGGCGGCCGCAACTGGACGATCGTCTCGGCCGGGCTGCTGCTGATCCCCGCGATCGGGCTCGGTCTCGCCGTGGCCAACCCCGAGACGCCCTTCGGCGTCATGCTCCTCGTCGCGGCATTCGCCGGCTTCGGCGGCGGCAACTTCGCGAGCTCGATGGCGAACATCACCTTCTTCTTCCCGCAGCGTGAGAAGGGCTGGGCGCTCGGGCTCAACGCGGCCGGCGGCAACCTCGGGGCATCCGTGGCCCAGTTCGTCGTGCCGATCGCAATCACGATCGGTGCAGCGGCCACCCTCAACCTCTCGCTCGCCGGGTGGCTCTGGATCCCCCTCATCATCGCGGCGATGGTGGGCGCGTACTTCTTCATGGACAACCTCTCGAGCGCGAAGGCCGACATCGCAGGCTCGCTCGCCGCGGTGCGCGAACCGCACATGTGGATCCTCGCCGTGCTCTACATCGGCACGTTCGGCTCCTTCATCGGCTTCGCGAGCGTGTTCCCGAAGCTCATCGCCGACCAGTTCCCCGACTTCTCGACCATCCAGGTCGGCTCGGCCGGCGTCGGGCTCGCCTTCCTCGGCGCGCTCGTCGGATCGCTCGCCCGTCCCTTCGGCGGCAAGCTCGCCGACCGCTTCGGCGGGGCCCTCATCACGGTCGTCACGTTCGGCGTCATGGCGCTCGGCGCGACGCTCGTGCTGCTGACGCTGCCTGCCGCGAACTTCTGGCTCTTCCTCGGCTGCTTCCTGCTGCTCTTCGTCGCGAGCGGCGTCGGCAACGGCTCGACCTACCGGATGATCCCCACGGTCTTCGCGGCCCGAGCGGGCACGGCGAACGCCCACGAGAACGCGGCGGATGTCGGCACGCAGCGCAAGGCGGCCGCGGCCCTCGGCATCATCTCGGCGGTCGGCGCCTACGGCGGCTTCGCGATCCCGCAGGTGCTCAGCGCCGCCAAGACCGGCACCGGCAGCTACGACGCCGCCTTCATCGGCTTCATCGTCGCCTACGTGGTGTTCGCGGCCATCACGGCCTTCTTCTACCTGCGCCGCTCCTCCTCGGTGGCGGGGCAGCGCATCTAGCACCAGCAGCACCAGCACCATGACCCCGATCCACCTGGAGCACCACTCGTGACCATCGCCTCCGGCGTCGCCGACACCCATTGCCCGTACTGCGCCCTGCAGTGCGCCATGACGGTGACGGCGGCGCCGGATGCGGCTGCGCCCGGCCCCGCTGCCACGATCGCCGGGCGGTTCTTCCCGACGAACCGCGGCGGCCTCTGCAAGAAGGGCTGGACCTCGGCGGAGCTGCTCGGCTCGGCCGAACGGCTCACGAGCCCGCTCCGCCGCCGGGCCGACGGCGGCTTCGACGAGATCAGCTGGCATGAAGCGCTCGACGAGCTGGCAGAGACCCTCCGCCGGAGCCGCGCCGAGCACGGCGCCGACTCGGTGGGCGTGTTCGGCGGCGGCGGGCTCACGAACGAGAAGGCGTACCTGCTCGGCAAGTTCGCCCGCGTCGCGCTCGGCACGTCGCGCATCGACTACAACGGCCGCTACTGCATGTCGTCGGCGGCAGCAGCCGGCAACCGCGCCTTCGGCGTCGACCGCGGACTGCCGTTCCCGGTGACCGACCTCGACGACGCCGACACCATCCTGATCCTCGGCTCGAACGTCGCCGAGACCATGCCGCCCTTCATCGGCCACCTCGAGGGGGCTCGAGCCGCCGGCGGGCTCATCGTCGTCGACCCTCGCGTGAGCGCGACCGCACGACTCACGCACGACGGCGGCGGGATGCACCTGCAGCCCACGCCCGGCAGCGACCTCGTGCTCCTGCTCGGGCTCATCCACATCGTCATCGCCGAGCACCTCGTCGATGAGGAGTACGTGGCCAGGCGCACCGTCGGTGCCGCGGGCCTCGCCCGGAGCGTCAGCCAGTGGTGGCCCGAGCGTGTGCAGGAGCACACGGGCGTGCCGGCCTGGGAGCTCCGCGCCGTCGCGCGCCGCCTGGCCGCGAGCAGCGGCAGCTACATCCTCACCGGCCGCGGCGTCGAGCAGCACGTCGACGGCACCGACACCGCGACCGCGGCGATCAACCTCGCGCTCCTCCTCGGCCTGCCCGGCACCGGACGATCCGGCTACGGCACCCTCACCGGACAGGGCAACGGCCAAGGCGGTCGCGAGCACGGCCAGAAGGCCGACCAGCTGCCGGGCTACCGCAAGATCACCGACCCCGACGCCCGCGCTCACGTCGCCCGCGTGTGGGGCATCGATCCCGATTCCCTCCCCGGCGCCGGCCTTCCCGCCGTGCAACTGCTCGCCTCCCTCGGACAGCCCGACGGCGTGCGCTGCCTGCTCGTGCACGGCTCGAACCTCGTGATCTCCTCGCCCGACGTCGCGGCGGTGCGCGCCGGCATCGAACGGCTCGACCTGCTCGTCGTCTGCGACTTCTTCTTCACCGAGACGGCGTCGCTCGCCGATCTCGTGCTGCCCGTCACGCAGTGGGCCGAGGAGGAGGGCACGATGACCTCACTCGAGGGCCGCGTCCTCCGCCGCCGAGCCGCTCTCGCGCCGCCCGCCGGGGTGCGCGACGAGCTCTGGATCCTCAGCGAGCTCGCGCGGCGGCTCGACGCCCCCTCGACCTTCAGCGACAAGCCCGAGGAGGTCTTCGAGGAGCTGCGCCTCGCCTCAGAGGGCGGCCTCGCCGACTACTCCGGCATCAGCTACGAGGCACTCGACCGGGGCGAGGAGGCCTACTGGCCGTACCCGCGCGGCTCCGACGGCACCCCACGGCTCTTCCTCGACCAGTTCGCGCACCCCGACGGACTCGCACGCATCGTTCCCGTGCGCCCCTCCGCCAAGGCCGAACCGCTGCACCAGGGCGGCGCGCTCACGCTCATCACCGGCCGCTTGCTGGAGCACTACCAGTCGGGCGCGCAGACCCGGCGCGTCGACGAGCTCCAGTCCGCCCAGCCCGAGGCACGGGTGCAGCTGCATCCGGCGACCGCCTCCCGGCTCGGCATCGAAGACGGCGGCTGGATCGAGCTCGAGACGGCGCGCGGCACGGCCCGGGGTCGAGCCGCCGTCACGAGCGACATCCGTCAAGACACGGTCTTCATGCCCTTCCACTTCCCCGGCGACCAGACCGCGAACCTGCTCACGCTGTCGGCCACCGACCCGATCTCGGGAATGCCCGAGTTCAAGACCGCCGCGGTGCACGTGCGCCCGATCCCGGAGGCGATCTCATGACCACCCCCCTTCGCGTGCTCGTCGTGGGCTTCGGCCCCGTTGCGGCGCGATTCGCCGAAGACCTGCTGCCCGCGCTCGAGTCGGGGGCGATCGAGCTCACGATCGTGGGTGCCGAGGCATCCGACGCCTACAACCGCGTGCTCGTCGCCGAGTACGCCGTGGGCCACGCGACGCTCGCCGGAATGGAGATCGCCGACACCGTCGCCTTGCGCGCGGCCGGGACGCGAGTGCACACCGGGGTCGCGGTGCGATCCATCGATCGCCGGGCCCGCACCGCGACGCTGAGCGACGGCTCCGTCGAGACGTGGGACCGCCTCGTCTTCGCGACCGGCGCCCGGGCCCTCATCCCGCCGCTCGGCGGCCTCGAGCAGTCCCGCCTCATGAACGACCGGGAGCGCGAAGCCCTGCTGCTCCGGGCAAACGACCAGGAGCTCGCCGACGGGGTCACCGCGCTGCGCGACCTCGCCGACGCCGACGCGGTGCGTCTCGCGGTGCGTGACCGGCGCCGCGTCATCGTGCTCGGTGCGGGCGTGCTCGGCCTCGAAATCGCGCTCGCCGCCGCTCGCGAGGGGGCCGACGTCTGCGTCGTGCACACCGGCGGATTCCCGATGGGCCGCAACCTCGACCATGGCGCAGGGCACGTGCTCACCGCCGCGGCTCGCGCGGCCGGCGTCAGCCTCATCGCGCACAGCCGCATCGAAGACGTGGTCTACACCCATGACGAACAGGGCAGGGCCCACTTCGACGCGCTGCTCTCCTCCGACGGCAAGATGATCCACGGCGACCTGCTGATCCTCTCGTGCGGCGTGCGGGCCCGCACCGAGCTCGCCCGCAGCGCACGCCTGCCCGTGGCATCCGGCATCCTCGTCGACAGCGACCTCTCGAGCTGGGGCGACGCCGACGTGTTCGCGATCGGCGATTGCGCCCAGGTGCTCGCGAAGCCCGACGAGCTCATCGACCTCGAGAGTGCGCCCGGTGCTCCGTCGGGGCTCATCGGGCCCGGGTGGCGCCAAGCCGAGTGGCTCGCCGTACGGCTGCGCGCCGAGGTCGCTGGGCTCCCCGCGCCCGAGCCGCTGCCGATGGAGTCGCCGTCGGTCGTCACACTGAAGGCCGAAGGCGTCGATGTCGTCGCCGCGGGCGACGTGTCACCCGAGCCGTGGGACGACGACCCGGTGACGACCGGCGCACCGCGTCGCGTCGCCCAGTGGGCCGACCCCGAGCACGGCCGCTACGTGAAGCTCGTGACCCGCGACGGCGTGCTCGAGGCGATGGCGTGCGTCGGGATGCCGCGCACCGCGGCCGAGCTCACCCTGCTCTACCAGCGGCGCGGCGAGCTGCCGGCCGACCGATCGGTGCTGCTGCGTCACGACGGGCCCGACCACGTCGCGGCGGCGGCATCCGACGACCCGGCCGCAACCGTCTGCTGGTGCAACGGCGTCAGCGCCGGGCGCATCACCGAGGTCGCCGCCGAGGGCCACACGACCGTCGAGAGCGTCGGTGCGTGCACGCGAGCCGGCACCGGATGCGGCGGCTGCAAGTCGCGCATCGGAGAGCTGCTCGAGGCCTACCTCGAGTCGAGTGCGGAAGCGGGCGCCGAAGAGGTCGCGGTCTGAGCCTCGGGCGGGCTGGCGCGCCTGAGGCCTCACCGCGATAGCGTCAGCCCTGCGTCATCACCGCTGCGTCACCACGGCAGCGGCAGCGCCGCGATGCGCTCGCCTCGGTGCGCGCCGCCGATCGGCACGATGAGCAGGCCCTCTGCGTCGGCGAGGCCGCGGAGCATCCCCGATCCCTGCCGCTGCGTCGGAACCGCACCGGCGGGCTCCCGGCGATAGGCGACGAAGCGCGTCACGCGCGCGCCCGCGAGGTCGACGGCGAGCTCGACGTCGTGCTGGAGCGCGGCGGGCCGGCCGAGCATGCCGTCGAGGAGCGGCACGCCGAG
Organism: Agromyces sp. ISL-38; assembly: GCF_018613935.1. Classification (GTDB taxonomy): domain Bacteria; phylum Actinomycetota; class Actinomycetes; order Actinomycetales; family Microbacteriaceae; genus Agromyces. The sequence continues at coordinate 6,723 of NZ_JAGGPF010000022.1, forward strand.
CACGATGAAGGCGACCATCGCCGCCATCGGGTTGCCGGGCAGGCAGAGCACGGCGCGCTCGTCGTCGAGCCGGGCGAGCATCGTCGGATGCCCCGGCCGCATCGCGATGCCGTCGAGCTCGAGCTCGGCCTCTGCCGCCTCGAGCGCGGCCCGCAGGTGGTCGGAGGCGCCGCGAGCGGTGCCGCCCGTGCAGATGAGCAGCCGCCCGTGGCCCGCACGCAACGCATCGACGGTGGCGTCGAGCCGGTCTGGCACGCGCTCAACGGAGCCGACGTCGGCGCCGAGCGACGTGATCAGGCCCGGAAGCTGCACGCCGTAGGCGTCGCGCACCGAGCCCGGACTCGGGATGCCGCGGGTCACGACCTCATCGCCGAGGAACGCGAGGTCGACCACGGGCCGTTCGCGAACAGTCAGGAGATCGTGCCCGGCGACGGCGGCGAGCGCGAGGCGCGGCGGGGTGAGCACCGCGCCGGCGGTGATGAGGATCTCGCCGGCGGCGCTCTCCTCGCCCGCGGGGCGGATGTGCTCGCGCACTCGGGGTTCATCGGCCCGCGCGTCGGGGCCGCGCTGCAGGAGGCCGTCGGCGACGACTCCGTGCTCGGTGCGCAGCACTCCGACCGCACCCGACGGCGTGGGCGCTCCCGTGGCGATCGGGCGGGCGTGCCCCGCAGCGAGCGGCCC
>NZ_JAGGPF010000023.1 GCF_018613935.1 Agromyces sp. ISL-38
GTGCCGTGCTCGGCGACGAGCAGCTCAACTATCTCGGCTACTCGTACGGCACCTTCCTCGGGGCGACGTTCGCCGAGCTCTACCCCGACAAGGTGGGCCGGCTCGTGCTCGACGGCGCGATCGACCCGTCGGCGAGCGATTTCGAGGTCACGAAGGCGCAGGCGGTGGGCTTCGAGAAGGCGCTTCGCGCCTATGCCGAGAACTGCCTCGCCGGCAGCGACTGCCCGTTCGGCGGCACGGCCGACGACGCCGTAGCCGAGGTCGGCCGGCTCCTGGCATCCGTCGAACAGAGCCCGCTCCGCGGGAGCGACGGCCGCCTCGTTGGGGCGGACACCCTGCTCACCGCGATCATCNNGACCTTCGCCGACGGCTACAACGGGCGCAACGCCGACGGCACCTACCTCGACAACTCGACGGAGGCGTTCCGCGCGATCAACTGCCTCGACTACTCGTATCAGGCCGACGTCTCGGTGATGCGTGAGAAGGCCGCGGAGATCGCCGCGGTCGCGCCGACGATCGGCCCCTACTTCGGCTTCGGTGATCTCACGTGCGTGAACTGGCCGTACACGAGTGATCGTGATCGTGCTGAGATCCACGCCGAAGGAGCGGCTCCGATCCTGGTGATCGGCACGACTGGCGACCCCGCCACGCCCTACGAGTGGGCGGTCGCGCTCGCCGAGCAGCTCGAGAGCGGCACGCTCGTCAGCTACGAGGGCGAGGGGCACACGGCGTACAACAAGTCGAACTCGTGCGTGAACGACGCCGTCGAGTCGTACTTCATCGACGGCACCGTGCCCGAGATCGATCCGCGATGCTGATCGGTCGGGCGGACCGACGCGCAGGTCGCGCATGGGTGTTCAACGACGCCGGCGAAACCCGCTAACATAGATTCTCGTGCCAACCGGTGCGCCTCGGCGCAGCGGATGCCACGCCGCCTTAGCTCAGTCGGCAGAGCGTCTCACTCGTAATGAGAAGGTCGTGGGTTCGATTCCCACAGGCGGCTCCGTCGCAGCTGAACGGCCCGGATCAATCCGGGCCGTTCGTGCGTCCTGCCCCAAGACACGGCCGCTCCGCATGTCGGCGGAGTTGGCATGCGGAGACGGTCGTACAGAGCCGCGGCATGTTCGGGCCATATCAGACGTCCTCGTTCCAGTCGAAGTCGATCGGGTCATCGGTGACGTTCGCGTCGCTGGGAATACCGGTGACCGGGCGCATCGTCGAGAGACTCGCGGTCAGGCGGTCCAGTTCGGCCACGAGGGCCTCATCGACGAGCTCCTCCCCGCTGAATGTCTCGGATTCCGTGAGGAGCTGGCTCGCTGGACCGATCAGGATCTTCGCTCGCCCCACGCTCCCGTCGTCGTGGCGCACGGGGATATCGATGGATGCAGCCGACTCACGTTGCGCCAGCGCCTCCGCGTAGGCGATCAGCGCCCTCGCGATGTTGCTCCCGGTCAGCAGTTCGCCACCTGCATAGTGGATCCGGTCCATAGTCAACGATTATCCGATTGCAAGCCCCTCGACAATCCCTTGCGCTCAGCGCGTCCGGCACTCCCACTCAATCGAGTAGGTCGACTCGGCCGATCGCCTCGCGAATCGCCGTGGCGTAGGCCTGGTACCCGGCGACCGTCGGGTGGAACGCCTCGGCGGAGAAGATGTCGTGGATCCAGGGATCGGCGCTGTCGATGCCGTGCCCGGCGAACGCCGACTCGACGTCGACGAAGACGAATCCCGCGGCGATGGCGCTCGCCTCGATGAGATCGTTGAGCAGCATGATGCCCTGATTCACCGCGACTTTCCTCGGATCGATCGGCGACTCGAACAGCAGCGGATAGCCCGTGACGACGACCGTCGCCTTCGGGGCCGCAGCCCGGATCGCCGCGAACGTCGTGCCGAGGTCGACCGCGAGCTGCGGGAGTTTCGCCTGCGCCACGGCGACGGCCGCAAGGCAGTCGTCGATGGTTCCCGTGAGGCACGCCGTTGTGAGCACGTCGAGCCCGAGGTCGTTCGCCCCGACAGTGACGGTGATGAGCTTCGTCTGTCGGGTGGGGGCGGACAGCTGTGTCGTGACGTCAGCGGTGGTCGCGCCCGTGCACGCGAGGAGCGCCACATGGTTCACGCCGGGATCGGCGCTGAGCAGGCTCGGATACCCGGCCGGGCTCGTGAGGCACGCGTCGAGATAGTCGCCGCCGCCGACACCTGCGGCATAGGAGTCGCCGAGCGCCGCGTAGGCGACCTTCGATGACGTCGCCGTCTGCGAGGGTCCACCGGGCACAGCGTGCGCGGGAACGGCGCCGACGAGAGCGGTCGAGAGCGTAAGGACGGCGGCGCTGAGGATGCTCATCAGACGCGTGGTCCGGGACGGCGTTGTCATGGCGTGGAGGCTAGAACAGATCGGGTTTCGCCGCGACCCGATTCGGGACAGACTGCACCCGTTTCGACGCAGTCGCCCCTTTGGGAGCGCGTTCACGGCGCTGGCCCGCCGTTAGGCTGTCGCCATGACAGAACGACTGCGCTGGGGCATCCTCGCGACGGGTGGCATCGCCCGCGCCTTCACGAGTGACCTGAAGGTCAACGGCTTCACCGTGCAGGCGGTGGGCTCGAGGTCGAGTGAGGCCGCCGAGGCCTTCGCCGCCGAGTTCGAGATCCGCAACGCGCACGCGAGCTACGAGGCGCTCGTCGCCGACCCAGAGGTCGACGTGATCTACGTCTCGACGCCGCATCCGTTGCACGCGGCGAATGCCATGCTCGCGCTCGAGGCCGGCAAGCACGTGCTCGTCGAGAAGCCGTTCGCGGTCAACGCGCGCGAAGCCCAGGCGATCGCCGACCTCGCGGCCGCGAAGGGGCTCCTCGCCCTCGAGGCGATGTGGACCCGATACCTGCCCCACATGGCACGCATCCGCGAGATCATCGCCGAGGGAACGCTCGGAGAGGTGCGCACACTCATCGCCGATCACACGCAGAAGCTCTCCGACGACCCGGCGCACCGCATCAACGCGCTCGAGCTCGGCGGCGGCGCCCTCCTCGACCTCGGGATCTACCCGATCTCATTCACCTGGGACCTCTTCGGGGCGCCACTCACGATCCAGTCGACGGCGACGTTCAAGAGCACTGGTGCCGATGCCCAGATCGCGACGATCTTCGGCTACGAGGGCGGTCGAGTCGCCACGACGCTCTCGGCAAGTGACTCGAGCGGCCCGAACACCGCCGTGGTGCTGGGCACCGAGGCGCGAATCGAGATCGACCGGGTCTGGTACACTCCGGCGAGCTTCCGGGTGGTCGCCCCCGATGGCACCGTCCTCGAGGAGTTCCGCCCGATCGATGTCACCGGGCGAGGCATGCACTGCCAGGCCGAAGCCGTCGAGCGGCTCGTCGCAGCCGGCAACTTCCGCGGCGATGTGCTGCCCATCGACGAGACGGTCGCGATCCTGGGAACCCTCGACGCGATCCGCGAGCAGATCGGCTTGCGCTACCCGGGCGAGTGACGCGAGCTTCGCATCCGGCTCCATCGGGGAGACCTCCGAATCGCCCGTGATCGCAGGAGCCCGGCCGACGCCTCGGAGCACCTTGCCGAAACCGGCACGTACAATGCCGGGGTGAATGACCGGAAGGATGCCCCGACGCCCGCGCCCGCCCAGCGGGAGACGGCAGCGAACGCGGGCGTCGCATCGGCATCGTTCGGCGCCTTCGTGCGCAAGCACCGGCTCGCCCTTTCGATCACCGGCGGCGTGCTCGCGTTCGCACTGCTCGGCACGGGTGCCGTGTTCGCCGGCGCAGCCACGAGCGCGGGCGAGGACGTCGCCGTCGCGACGACGTCGACCCCGACCCCGACGCCGGATCCTGCCCGGCCGGTGCCCGCCGCAGCGGCGCCCGCGAGCCGCATCCGCACCTGCTCCGTCGCCGACCGCGCCGCCGACGGCCGACTCGCGAACCTGCAGGCGCACGTCATGAACGCCGCCACGGGCGAGACGCTCTACGACCGTGGCGCCACGACACCCTCGCGCACGGCGAGCGTCATGAAGGTGCTCACGACGGCAGCGGCGCTGTCGGTGCTCGGTCCCGACCACCGCGCGGCCACGACCGTCGTGAAAGGCGCCGAGCCGGGTTCTGTCGTACTCGTGGGTGGGGGAGACCTGACCCTCTCGCGCACGCCGAGCGGTACGACCACGGTCTACCCGGGCGCGGCGCACCTCGACGAACTCGCACAGCAGGTGCGAAGCGCCTGGTCGGCCGACCCCTCGAACCCGCCGCTCAGGAAGCTCGTGCTCGACGCGAGCTTCTTCGGCGGCGACGAGTGGCATCCGACCTGGGACCCCATCGAGCGCGAAGACGGCTACATGTCGAACATCACGGCGTTGCAGGTCGACGGCGACCGCGACAACCCGTCGAGCAACACCTCATGGCGCAGTCCCGACCCGATCGGGCGCGCAGGCGACGCCTTCGCGTCGGAGCTCGGCGGCATCTCGGTCATCGAGCGTGGCGCGGCCCCGTCGGGTGCCCAGCAGCTCGGCCAGGTATTCTCCCCGACCGTCGCCGAGCTCGTCGACAAGGCGCTCGTCGTCTCCGACAACACCGTCGCCGAGATGCTGGCACGACTCGTCGCGATCGAGACCGGCGCCGGCAACACCTTCAGCGCGATCAACGCCGGGGTGCTCGAGGGACTCGCGGCCTATGGGCTGGATACGACGGGCATCACGGTGGTCGACGGCTCCGGACTCAGCGACGACAACGCCGTGCCGCCGGCGTACCTCACCCAGCTCTTCGTGAAGATCAACGCGCGCGAGGGCAACCTCGGCATCCTCATGGACGGGCTGCCCGTCTCGGGCCAGCGCGGGTCGCTTTCCTACAGCGACCGGTTCCAAGGCGAGAACGCGGTTGCCGCCGGGGCGGTCACGGCCAAGACGGGCTGGATCGACAGCGGATACACGCTGGCGGGCGTCATCCGCGCGCAAGACGGCTCGACCCTCACGTTCGCGATCTATGCCCTCGGCGACGTGACCGATGAGGCGAAGCAGGCGATCGACACCCTCGCCACCGGCTTCTACCTCTGCGGCGACAACCTCTCCAACCAGTAGCGCCGCCACCGTCCAACCGAGCGCACGGACTGGAAGAATGGAGGTGCGGCCGGGATCGGTCGCACGCAGGACGAGCGAAGGAGCGAGCCATGGCCCGGGCCCTGTTCATCATCGACGTGCAGAACGACTTCACCGAGGGGGGCGCGCTCGGGGTCGAGGGCGGCGCCGCCGTCGCCGCAGGCGTGACCGAGTTGCTCGATCGGCACCGCGGCGAGTACCAACTCGTCGTGGCATCCCGCGACTGGCACTCGGCCGAAGGCGACAACGGTGGGCATTTCGCGGTCGATCGCGAGCCCGATTTCGTCGAGACCTGGCCCGTACACTGCGTCGCGGGAACCGACGGCGCCGAATACCACCCGGCACTCTCCGTCGATCAGGTCGACGTGCACATCCGAAAGGGCCAGGGAGTGCCCGCCTACTCGATCTTCGAGGGCACCGACGACGACGGCGCCTCGATGAGCGACGTGCTCACCGACCGCGGCATCACCGATGTCGACGTCGTCGGCCTCGCAACCGACTACTGCGTGCGCGCGAGCGGGCTCGACGCGCTCGTCGCCGGCGTCGCCGCCGAGACCTCCGAGACGGCGCTCGCCGAACTGGGCCACGCGGGCGCCGAGATCACGGAGTCGACCACGCTCGACGAGGCCGCGTCGTGAGGCGGGCCGCCACAGCACCGGTGCCGAACCTCTATGCCGAGTCATCCGACGGCGTGCTCATCGCCTATCGCATGCATGGCAGCAGCGATACGGATGCCGCGCTGCCTCCGGTGCTCCTCGTGCACGGGTTCGCGTCCGACGCGGCCGTGACGTGGGATGGCACGGGGTGGGTGCAGGCCCTTCGCGAGGCGGGGCGAGCCGTGATCACGCTCGACCTGCGCGGACACGGCGAGAGCGACAAGCCGGTCCAGGCCGACTCGTACGCACCAGAGCTGCTCGGTGCCGACCTGCTGGCGGTTGTCGACTCCGCCGGCGCCGACCAGGTGGACCTGATCGGCTACTCGATGGGCAATCGGGTCGTGTCGGCCTTCGCATCCCTGGCGCCCGAGCGCGTGCGCCGAGTCGTCATCGGCGGAGCCGGGCCGCACGAGCTCTTCGCCTCATGGGATCTCGAGGATGCGCGCGCAGTGCTGCGACACGACGAGCCGTCGAGGAATCCGCTCATCGACCAGTTGCTCCGGCCCGCGATCGCCGCGGGCGCCGACCGGGAGGCGCTCCTCGCCTGCATCGAAGGCGTGCAGGGAGCGCCGCTCTCGATCCCGGGCGACATCCCGACGCTGTTCGTCGCCGGTGAGAAGGATCCGGTGCCCGAGGGTGCACGTGAGCTCGCGCTCGACTGGGATGCCGACTACGTGTCGATCCCCGGGCGCGATCATGTGTCGACGCTCACGGCGCGGGCGTTCAAGGACGCCGCGATCGAGTTCCTTGCCTGAGCTCGTCCTTCGAGCGATCATGAGTTCGCAACTCCGGATGCGCCGGGCGACACGCCGCTCGACGTTGAGGGCCGTACGGGGTGTCGCCCGGCGCATCCGGAGGTCCGCACGCTCGG
>NZ_JAGGPF010000024.1:0-240 GCF_018613935.1 Agromyces sp. ISL-38
CCCGCCCATTCCGGTGGCCCGGCCCTCGCTGAGGCGTCGAGCTCGAATCCGAGCACCGAAACCCTCACGGTGACGGATGCCGCCGGGCCATCCGCCTCGCACGAGCCGAGCGTGGCATCGTTGCGCGCCGCGACCTGCCCCGCGAGCGGGCAGGGCACGCCGGGCACGGCGCCCGAGATCGCGTCGGCGGCGGCGAGAGCCGCGGCATCCGCTGCGTTGGCGGCCCGCTGCGACGCCACG
>NZ_JAGGPF010000024.1:309-558 GCF_018613935.1 Agromyces sp. ISL-38
CGCGCCGCGCTCGTCGCCGAGTGCCGCGCGCTCGTCACCGATCGATCGCCGCATCACCGGCCGCCCGACACCGCGCACGATTCCGCACGCAACTCGATCGCGGCGAGGAGCCCGTCGCCCGGACTGCTGAGGGTCGCACATACGAACATGCCGTCGGCGGCGACGACGAGCCCGGCGCCTCCCGAGACGCGGTCGGCGATCGCGCCGGCCTCGGCGGCCGACTCCCCACGGCCGAGCGCACGGGCGGCG
>NZ_JAGGPF010000024.1:664-1869 GCF_018613935.1 Agromyces sp. ISL-38
ATCGTGGCCACCGCGTATTCGGCCGTCGCTGCGCCGCGTTCACCGGCGAGGCGCCGTGCGATGCATCGGATTCCGGCGCGGATGCCGCGCCACGGCGAGCGACGCGCCTGCATCACCGATCTGACGCGCTCGGCGGCCTCGGCCGGGATCGGGAGTTCGTGCATGAGGTGTTCCTTCCTGTAGTGCCGAGCATCGCGGTGGTGCCGAGGTGTCAGCGGGTGGTGGCACGAGCGGTGCCGTCACACCGCACCGCCGAGGGTGCCGGTGATGACGGAGATCATGAGGGGCGCGACTCCGAGCAAAACGAACGCCGGCAGAACGCAGAGCCCGAGCGGCAGCATGAGCCGAACGGCGAGGGTCGCAGCACGCGCCTCGCCGGCGGCCCGCGCCGAGCGCCGCAGACGGAATGCCTCGGCGCGCAGCAGTTCGGCGACCGGCGCGCCGGCCCTCGCCGCGAGGCCGAGGACCGACTCGACCTCGCGGCCGTCCCCAGCGGCCGGCACGTGCTCGGCCATTGCGGCGCGAGCGATCTCCCGGGCGCGCTCGATCGACGTGCCGCCCGACATCGCGATGGCGANNNCCGCGCGATGCCCTCGCCGCGAGCGCGGCATTCCATCGCCGACCAGCCCAGAGAAATGCGGCGCCGAGCGCCAGGCACGCGAGACCGAGCGGATTGCCGAAGAGCACGCCCAGTGTGTCGAATCCGAGCGCCGTGCCGAAGAAGATCGCGATGAGCGGCAGCGCGGTGACGAGCCGGGCGCTCGCCGCGGGCCCGGCGAGCGCAGATCGCACCTCGCGTCGCAGCTGTGCCTCGTCGCGAAGGGAGCCCGCGAGACTCCGCAGGCTCGACGCGAGCGGCGCACCCGACTCGGCAGCCACCGACCACGCTGCGGCGAGTACCGACCAGGCCCCGGATGCCGCGCGGTGGGCCGCCGTGGCGTCGGAGATCGCAGCCGCCACCGGGTCGCCGCTCGACGCCGCCGTCGCGGCGGCCGTGAGCACCGCGGCGTCGGCGAGGGATGCGGCGGCAGTGGCGCCGGCGCCGCCCGACGGCGACGGCGCCGGCTCCCCCACATGGCTCCACGCCGTCGACGCCGAGACGCCCGCGGCGAGCAGCACGGCCAGACGCTCGGTGACCGCGGCGATCGCGTCGACCTCCGCGGCGGGATCGGGCCGGCGCCGAACGGCGCGCACCGCCGCGACGG
>NZ_JAGGPF010000024.1:1985-5457 GCF_018613935.1 Agromyces sp. ISL-38
CGCGCAGGAACATCGGCGAGCGAATTCGCGTGCAATGTGCCCGCGCCGCCGTCGTGGCCCGTGTTGAGTGCGGCAAGCAGCTCGCGGAGCTCCGCGCCACGGCACTCGCCGACGACGAGTCGGTCGGGGCGCATGCGCAGTGCCTCGCGAAGCAGGGCGTCGAGTCCGACCCGGCCGCTGCCCTCGAGGTTCGCCTGCCGGGCCTCGAGGGCGACGACATGCTGGTGGGCGACCTGGAGCTCGGCGACGTCTTCGATCACGACGATGCGCTCCCGAGCAGGCGCCTCGCCGAGCAGCGCCGACAGCAGCGTGGTCTTTCCGGTGCCGCCGGCGCCGGTGACGAGCAGGTTCTCACGCGCCGCGACCGCCTCGCGGAGCCTCGCCTCCTGCGCGGCGTCGAGCATGCCTGCCCGGGCGAGCGCCGCGAGTGAGAAGCCCGCGGCGCGGGGCACGCGCACCGAGATGAGGGTGCCGCTGCTCGACACGGGCGGAAGCACGGCGTGAACGCGGATGCCGCGCCCCAGGCGCACGTCGACGGCCGGGGTCGCCTCGTCGATGTGCCGGCCCCCGCGAGCGATGAGCCGCACGGCGAGCGCGCGCACCTCGGCCTCGTCGGCCGACCACGCCGACGCCCGCTCGGCGCCGGCGCCGCGATCGATCCACAGGCCGAACGCTCCGTTCACGAAGAGGTCGGTTACGGGACCGGCCGCCGCGAACGGCTCGAGCGGCCCGAGCACCGACAGGTCGGTCGCGGCGGCGCCCGGCATTCGGGTGCGAGACGGCGACGTGCCGGCATCGGATGCCTCGATTGCGCCGCCCTGCTCCGCCTCCGCCGGCCACGCGGTGCGAGCGGAGACACCCGGCGCAGGCTCAACCGGCTCGGGCTCCCATGACGGGGTGGCGACGAAGGGAATGCTCATGCGGCGAGCGTAGGCACGCACGGCGGCGCCGAGGCATCCGTCGCCGGGCAGATGCAGGAAAGTCCTCCTCCACACCGTTGTGGAGGAGGACTCGACCTGCCAGCACTGCCGAAACAGTGCCCGTTAACGAAAGGGGGCGGCACCCATTGGGGGGAACAGGTGCCGCCTCGGCAGCGCAAGGATTGGGGGGAATCACAAGCGCTGCAGGCCACGAAACGAGTGTTCGGGCGGTACTCAGCATACGGCTTGAGGACCAATGCGCAAGTATTTTTTGTCCCCATTTGTGCCGACACACAGAAATCTGTGGGCAAAGGCACAGCTAGCCCCCGTTCGGGTGCCATAACCACAGCGTACGACCTCTCGGGACCGAGCGGTACTGAACCCGCCGAAGCGGCGGGTAAGGTGCTGATTGGGGCAGGCGACCCAACCATGAATTCATTCGCGAAGGAGCGACCGGACAATCATGACCGTTCAGATCGATCACGCGCTCGAAGAGATCAGGCGATTCCGCCCGAGCCCCGAGTTCGCCGCCCAAGCCGTCGCCGACGAGCACCTCGCCGAAGCGGCTCGCGCCGACCGCCTCGGCTTCTGGGCCGACCAGGCCCGCGAGCTCCTCGATTGGGAGAAGCCCTTCACCCGCACCCTCGACTGGTCGAACCCGCCCTTCGCGAAGTGGTTCGACGACGGCGAGCTCAACGTCGCGGTGAACTGCCTCGACCGGCATGTCGCGGCAGGCCTCGGCGACCGCGTCGCCATCCACTGGGAGGGCGAGCCCGGCGACAGCCGCGACATCACCTACGCCGAGCTCACCGCCGAGGTGAAGCAAGCGGCGAACGTGCTCACCGATCTCGGCGTGGGGGAAGGCGACCGCGTCGCCATCTACCTGCCGATGATCCCCGAGGCGATCGTCTCGATGCTCGCCGTCGCCCGCATCGGCGCCATCCACTCGGTCGTCTTCGGCGGGTTCAGCGCCGACAGCCTCGCGTCCCGCATCGACGACGCCGAGGCATCCCTCGTGATCACCGCCGACGGCGGCTACCGCAAGGGCAAGGTCTTCCCCCTGAAGTCCACCGTCGACGAGGCACTCGCGAAGACTGCCGGGAGCGTCCAGCACGTGCTCGTCGTGCGCCGCGGCGAGAACGAGGTGCCGTGGACGCAGGGTCGCGACCACTGGTGGCATGAGACGGTGGCGGATGCCTCGGCCGAACATGAGGCGCGGGGCTTCCCGGCGGAGCATCCGCTGTTCATCCTCTACACGAGCGGCACCACCGGCAAGCCCAAGGGGATCCTGCACACGAGCGGCGGATACCTCACGCAAGTCGCGTTCACCCACAAGAACGTCTTCGACCTGCACCCAGAGACCGACGTCTACTGGTGCACCGCCGACGTCGGCTGGATCACAGGGCACTCCTACGTCGTCTACGGTCCTCTCGCGAACGCCGCAACGCAGGTCGTCTATGAGGGAACGCCCGACACGCCGCATGCGGGCCGCTGGTGGGAGATCGTCGAGAAGTACAAGGTCTCGATCCTCTACACCGCGCCCACCGCCATCCGCTCGTTCATGAAGCTCGGGCGGCAGATTCCACAGGCGTTCAACCTGCGCTCGCTCCGCCTGCTCGGCTCGGTCGGCGAGCCGATCAACCCCGAAGCGTGGATCTGGTACCGGCACGTCATCGGCGGCGGCTCGATCCCCGTGGTCGACACATGGTGGCAGACCGAGACCGGCGCGATCATGATCTCGGCGCTGCCCGGCATCACCGACCTGAAGCCCGGCAGCGCGCAGGTGCCGATCCCGGGCATCTCGATCGACATCCTGAGTGACGATGGCACGCCCGTCGAGGGCGAGGGCGGCGGACTCCTCGTCGTCACCGAGCCGTGGCCGTCGATGCTCCGCGGCATCTGGGGCGATCCCGAGCGCTTCAAGGAGACCTACTGGGAGAAGTTCGGCACTGAGCCCACAAAAGCGATGTACTTCGCCGGCGACGGTGCTCGCCGTGATGAGGACGGCGACATCTGGCTGCTCGGCCGCGTCGACGACGTCATGAACGTGTCGGGCCACCGACTCTCGACCGCCGAGATCGAGTCGTCCCTCGTGGCACACCCGTGGACCGCCGAGGCCGCCGTCGTCGGCGCATCCGACGAGACCACGGGCCAGGCCGTCGTCGCGTTCGTGATCCTGAAGGCGAGCCAGGCCGCGCTCGTCACCGATCCGGCCGAGGCGAGCGAAGAGCTGCGCCGGCACGTCGCCAACCAGATCGGCGCGATCGCGCGACCGCGGCAGGTGTTCATCGTGAACGAGCTGCCGAAGACGCGCTCGGGCAAGATCATGCGCCGGCTCCTCCGCGACCTCGCCGAGGGCCGCGAGATCGGCGACACGACGACGCTCGCCGACACGTCGATCATGCAGGTCATCAGCGCGCAGGTCAGGTAGAACCACGCCCTGAACGGCGGATGCCGCGGCCGGGAGTGATCCCGCCGCGGCATCCGCCGTGCACCGCGCCATCCGCGCTAACGCCGCAACATCCGACGTTCCTGCGCGTCTCGTCGGGAGG
>NZ_JAGGPF010000002.1 GCF_018613935.1 Agromyces sp. ISL-38
TTTGACCTGACCAAAGAACTGCCAATCACTGACAATCCATCAATCTCAAAGAAATCCCAAACACCAACCAAAGTTGATGCCCGAGGTTATTTGGCATTGAACATAGTGCACGCTGTTGAGTTCTCAAGAAACGGACGCACCCGAGTTTCAGCCTTGCGACCTGCCCTCAGGGCAACCTCTCTACTATATCACTTCCGCAACCTGTTTCCAAACCGATCGGCCGGAGCTTCAGGCTGTGTTCACAGCTGGATTACGGGCCCGAAAGCCTGCATTCACAGTGGAAGTGAGTAGTCATCCTAGGCGTTCAGACAGCGTCCGACAAGGGTTCTGATCTGATCGATTGGAAGGTCCCGCTTGAGGCCGGCGAGCTCTTCCGCTCCGCCGCACCTTTGGGGTGACGAGTGATTACTTTACGCACGCCCCGGGCCCTCTGCCAAAACGGGCTTGCAGTCCGGGCGTGTCGCCCGGATTCCCGCCGATCCCGCCCAGAACGACCACCCGAGCGCCGCGGTGGCCGCCGGCGGGAGGCGCCCGTGAACCAGCATCAGACGACTCCCCGCCCAGCGCGAGCACTCAGTTCACATCGTCAGGATGCGAGCTCACCCGGCCCTCGCGCTCGAGGGCCGTGATGGCCTCCATCTCGCCGTCGTCGAGCGCGAAGTCGAACACGTCGAAGTTCTCGGCGATGCGCTCACGCCGGTTGGACTTGGGGAAGACGATGAAGCCGCGCTGGAGGTGCCAGCGGATCACGACCTGGGCAGGCGACTTTCGGTGGGCTGCAGCGGCATCCGTCACCTCCTGGTGCTCGAGCAACGGGTACTTGCCCTGGCCGAGCGGCCCCCAGGCCTCGATCGCGATGCCGTTCTCCACGGCGAACTCGACGGTCGCCGGCTGCTGGTGCGCCGGATGCAGTTCGATCTGGTCGACCGCGGGCACCGTGCCGGTCTCGCCGAGCAGTCGTTCGAGGTGCGGCACGAGGAAGTTCGAGACGCCGATCGAGCGCACCCGGCCAGATGCCTTCAGCTCCTCGAACGCGCGCCACGTCTCGACGTACCGGTCGCGCGCCGGCGTCGGCCAGTGGATGAGGTAGAGGTCGAGGTAGTCGAGGCCGAGTCGTTCGAGGCTCGCGTCGAACGCGTCGAACACCGATTGCGTGCCCTGGTCGTCGTTCCACAGCTTCGTCGTGATGAAGAGCTGCTCGCGCGGGATCCCGGATTCGGCGATCGCCTTGCCGACGCCTGCCTCGTTGCCGTAGATGCGCGCGGTGTCGATGTGGCGGTAGCCGATCTCGAGCGCATCGGTGACGATGCGCTCGGTCTCATCGGGATCGACCTTGAACACCCCGAATCCGAGCTGCGGAATCGAGTGGCCGTCGTTGAGCTGGATGCGAGGTACCGAGGCATGCGTCATGGCGTCATCCCATCACGGAACCCTCCCCCTCCGACAGGTCGGTTCGCTCCTCGCGAATCGTGAGCGCATGCGTCCGCTCGACGCACTCACCGCATACGATGGAGGGCTGTGCTTCCCACGATCACCTATCCCCCAGAGCTGCCGGTCTCCGGCCAGCGAGAGGAGATCGCGCGCGCCCTGCGCGACCACCAGGTCGTGATCGTCGCCGGCGCGACGGGCTCGGGAAAGACCACGCAGCTGCCGAAGATCTGCCTCGAGCTGGGCCGCGAGTCGATCGCGCACACCCAGCCGCGCCGCATCGCAGCTCGTACCATCGCCGAGCGCATCACCGAGGAGCTCGGCACCGAGCTCGGCGGCCTCGTCGGCTACCAGGTGCGGTTCACCGATCGTGTGAGCGAGTCGACCCGCATCAAGGTGATGACCGACGGGATCCTCCTCAACGAGATCCATCGCGACCGCGAGCTCCGCCGCTACGACACGATCATCATCGACGAGGCGCACGAGCGCAGCCTCAACGTCGACTTCCTCCTCGGCTACCTGAAGCGCCTGCTTCCGCGCCGCCCCGACCTCAAGGTCATCGTGACGAGCGCGACGATCGACCCCGAGAGCTTCGCGAAGCACTTCGCGGATGCCGCGGGCACCCCCGCTCCGATTATCGAGGTGTCGGGTCGCACCTATCCGGTCGAGATCCGCTACCGGCCGCTCGTCGCCGAGACGGGTGCGGGCGACGACGCCGACGACGAGGGCGCTGCGGCCGAGGACAAGGACGTACAGCGCGGCATCCTCGAGGCCCTCGACGAGCTCGAGCGCGAGTCATCCGGCGACGTGCTCGTCTTCCTTTCGGGTGAGAGCGAGATCCGCGACGCCGAAGCGGCTGTGCGGGCGCACTACGGCGGCTCGACGGGCTCGGCTCGCAGAGGCGGTGAGACCGAGGTGCTGCCGCTCTACGGGCGGCTCTCCTCCGCCGACCAGCACCGGGTGTTCGAGCCGTCGAAGATCGCCGGCTTGCGGCGGCGGGTGGTGCTCGCGACGAACGTGGCCGAGACGAGCCTCACGGTGCCCGGCATCCGCTACGTCGTCGATGCGGGAACGGCACGCATCAGCCGGTACTCGGTGCGCTCCAAGGTGCAGCGACTGCCGATCGAGGCCATCTCGCAAGCCTCGGCGAACCAGCGCTCGGGGCGGTCGGGCCGCACAAGCGACGGCATCGCGATCCGCCTCTACTCCGAAGACGACTTCGAGCGCCGGCCCGAGTTCACCGATCCCGAGGTGCTGCGCACGAACCTCGCCGCGGTCATCCTGCAGATGGCCTCGCTCGGGCTCGGCGCGATCGAGGACTTCCCGTTCCTCACGCCGCCCGACTCGCGCGGCATCCGCGACGGGCTCGACCTCTTGAAGGAGCTCGGCGCGCTCGACGAGACGGCGTCGGGCGACGGGCCGCAGCTCGCTCGCATCGGCCGGCAGCTCGCTCGCCTCCCGATCGAGCCGCGATTCGCGCGCATGGTGCTCGAGTCGAAGGCGCAGGGCGTCAGTCGCGAAGTGCTCGCGATCGTCGCCGGCCTCACGATCCAGGATCCTCGGGAGCGGCCGCTCGACAAGCGCGAGCAAGCCGACGGCTTCCACGCGCGGTTCGTCGACCCGACGAGCGACTTCCTCACGCTGCTGAACCTCTGGAACCACCTCGAGGAGCGGCATGGCGAGCTCTCGGGCAGCGCGTTCCGGCGCATGTGCAAGTCCGAGTTCCTGAACTACCTGCGCGTGCGCGAGTGGCAGGACCTCTACCGCCAGCTCGTGCGGCTTGCGAAGCCGCTCGGGTTGCACCTCGGTGAACCGAAGGTGAATCCCGACGGCATCCACCGCGCGCTGCTCGCCGGGCTGCTCTCGCACATCGGGCTTCGCGACGACACGCGCACGGGCAGCGGCCGCGGCGGCGCGGGCTCGACGCGAGAACAGCAGCAGCGCGGTCGGCGTCCGGCTGCCGAGTTCCTCGGCGCCCGGTCGGCGCGCTTCATGCTGTTCCCCGGGTCAGCCCTCGCGAAGAAGCCGCCGGCGGCCGTGATGAGCGCCGAGCTCGTCGAGACGAGCCGGCTCTTCGCCCGCACGAACGCGGCGATCGACCCCGCGTGGGCGGAGCAGCTCGCCGGGCCCCTCGCAAAGCGCAGCTTCAGCGAGCCGCGCTGGGAACGGCGGCAGGGAGCAGCCGTCGCCGATGAGAAGGTCACGCTCTTCGGCGTGCCGATCGTCGCGAAGCGGCGCCTCCAGCTCTCCCGCGTCGACCCCGAGCTCGCCCGCGAGCTCTTCATCCGTCACGCACTCGTCGAGGAGGACTGGGACACGAGCAGCCTCGACAAACGGCTCTTCGCGTTCCTGCGCAAGAACCGCGAGCTCCGCCGCGAGCTCGGCGAGGTCGAGGAGCGCACCCGGCGCCGCGACATCCTCGCCGGCGACGAAGCCGTCGTTTCGTTCTACGAGTCGAGGGTGCCGGCGGATGTCGCCGACCCGCGCACATTCGAACGCTGGTGGCGCGGCGAGCATCGCGACCGGTCCGACCTGCTCACGATGTCGGCGGCCGACGTGCTCGGCGAGGACACTCCCACCGATGACCGCGCCGGATTCCCCGATCGCTGGCGGCAGGGCGACCAGACGCTCTCGCTGCGATACCGCTTCGAACCCGGTGCAGAAGACGACGGCGTCACCGTGCTCGTGCCCCTCGTGCTGCTCGCGCGCCTCGAGCCGACCGGGTTCGACTGGCAGGTGCCGGGCCTGCGCGACGAGCTCATCACGGCGATGCTCCGCACGCTGCCGAAGGTACTGCGCCGTCAGGTCGTGCCTGCAGCGGAGTGGGCTGCGAAGATCGCGGCCGAGCTGCCCGACGGGCCCGAATCGGGCACCGCCCGGGAGCCGTTCGCCGCCGTGATCGCGCAGGCGATCCGCCGGCTCACCTACGCCCCTGTCGATCCATCAGATTTCGACCTCGATCGGGTGCCGACGCACCTGCGCATCTCGTTCCGCGCCGTCGACGAGCGCGGTCGCGCTCTCGGCGGCTCGAAAGACCTCCACGAGCTGCAGGAACGGCTCGCCGGGCAGACGCGGGCCGCCGTCGCGAAGGCGGTCGGCGCCGCGGCGCCCGCACCGAATGGCGAGCCCGTCGCTGCGGGCGGGCGCGGACCCGGGGCACGTGCGCGCAGCGCGGAGGCCGACTCCGGCGCGGCTGACGGGCGTGCAGCCGGCGGCTTCGAGCGCGCGGGCATCACGTCGTGGGAGTGGGACGAGCTTCCGGCGCACCTCGACACGCGGCAGGCCGGGAACGTCATCCGCGCCTACCCGGCGCTCGTCGACGAGAAGACCTCGGTGGCGCTGCGGCTCGTCGCGACGGCGGAGGAACGCGACAAGGCGTCGCGTCGTGGCATCCGTCGCCTACTTGTGCTCGCCACGCCGACGCCCGTCGCCTACGTGCAGGAGCACCTCTCGAACGAGGAGAAGCTCTCGCTCGCGGCGAGCGCCTACCCCGGCACCCGGGCCCTGCTCGACGACTGCCTCGCGGCGTGCGTCGACGCGGAACTCCGCGCCCGTCACCCCGACGGACTCGTATGGACCCGCGCCGACTTCGAGGCCGTGCGCGATGCGATCGCCGCGGGCGTCGTGGAGCGGATGTTCGACACCGTCGCGCTCGTCGCGCGGATCCTGCGCACTGCTCGCGAGGCCGACCGCGCGATCGCGGGCGCCTCGAGCATCCAGCTCATTGCGGCGCTCGGCGACCTGCGCACCCAGCTCGAGGGGCTCGTGCCCAGCGGCTTCGTCTCGGCGATCGGGCTCGAGCGGCTGCGCCACTTGCCTCGCTACCTCGACGCGATCGGCGTGCGCGTGCGGAAGCTCGTGGAGAACCCCGGTCGCGACCGACAGGCGATGAACCAGCTCGATGTCTCGATCGTCGCGTTCGAGGCGGCCGGCGGACGCATCCCGATCGATCCCGAGGCGCCCGAGCAGCTCGTTCGAGTGCGCTGGATGCTCGAGGAGCTCCGCGTCGGCCTCTTCGCGCAGGAGCTGCGGACGGCAGAGACCGTGTCACCGCAGCGCATCGCGAAAGCGCTCGCGGGCTGACGCGTACGTCAAGTTCGTGAGCATGCTCGCCGGCCGCCATCCAGCACATCGCATGAGTGTCGTCGACCGCTAGACGTGAGCCAATCTCAGGACTATGCTGTCCGCGAATTCTGGGAAAGGACTCACAGAAACCGGAGCAGGACGATGCAACGACGCACGTCAATCATTACGGCTGCTGTCGGCGCCTTGGCGCTCTCAGCACTTGGATTCAGCGGGGCTGCGGTCGCGGACCCCGACGGACAGCATGGCACCGATGAGGGCCATCTCATCGGAACGGGCGAGTGGGGGAAGATCAATCTCCTCGATGTCGTCCGTCTCACGGACACGCCGGATCTCATCGCAGACGTCACGGTCTCGCCGGACGGCAATACGGCCTTCCTCGCCAACTGGGGTGAGCCCGACTGCGCCGGCCCGGAAACGGGCGGTCAGACCAGTCCGGATGCAGGCGCGTACATCGTCGACATCTCGGATATCGAAACCGATCCTGAATCCGCGGAGTTGATCGGCTTCATCCCGTCGCACCAGGACACCCGCCCGGGCGAGGGGATGCAGGTCGTGGAGATCACCACCGCATACTTCAGCGGTGACGTGCTCGTCATGAACAACGAGCAGTGCGGGAAGAACGGCAAGGGCGGCGTCTCCCTCTTCGACGTCAGCGATCCGAGCAACCCGAAGAAGCTCTCCGAGAACTTCGGTGACCGGGATCCGGGCGACCGCGACGCCAACCAGATCCACAGCGCGTTCGCCTGGGACGCGGGTGACAACGCCTACGTCGTGGTGACCGACAACGAGGAGTTCCCCGACGTCGACATCTTCGACATCACCAAGCCGAACCGGCCCCGCCTGGTCGCCGAATACGACCTCAACGACTACAACGTCGACCAGCCCGATCTCGGACTCACCGACTCCTTCCTCCACGACATGGTCGTGAAGCAGTTCGGCGATCGCTGGATCATGCTGCTGTCGTACTGGGACGGTGGCTACGTGCTCCTCGACGTCACCGACCCCGCCAACGCCGTCTTCCTCGGCGACACCGAGTTCGCCGACATCGACCCCGAACTCCTGGAGTCGCTCGGGGTCGCGCTCACCCCTGAGGGCAACGCGCACCAAGCGGAGTTCACGAAGGACGGCGCGCTCTTCATCGGCACCGACGAGGACTTCGCCCCCTACCGAACGGATGCATTCAAGATCACGACCGGTCCCTTCCAAGGCGAGTACCCGTCGGTGATCGTGCCCGGCGGGCAGCCTCCCGCGATTCTCGACGATCTGACCCTCAGCGGGCCGGTCGTCTACGGCGGCTACGGTTGCCCGACGTCGGCTCCGCTGCCGAGCCCCGAGGACATCCCCGGATACCTCGACTCGCTCCAGCCCGGCGATGAGACGATCATCGTGCTCCAGCGCGGGCCATCCGGCGACCCGAGCGCGACCGAGGAGGCGTGCTTCCCCGGCGAGAAGGCCCACGAGGCGGCACTTGCCGGATGGGACGCCGTGGTGTTCGTTCAGCGGCACGTTGCGGTGGATGAGCCGTTCTGCGGTTCTGGCGCGTTCGTCGACGAGATCGTCGCCGTCTGCACGACCCACGAGGCGTTCCACAAGCTGTTCGGACTGGAGCCGGTCGAGGGACCGTGGACGTACCCGGAGAACCTCGCCATCGGCACCATCGGCGAGCGAATCGAAGTCGGGTCGATCTTCGACGGATGGGGATACGTCCACCTCTTCGACACCGCCACGCTCGAGGAACTGGACACCTACGCGATTCCCGAGGCGCATGATCCGACGTACGCGTTCGGCTACGGCGACCTCACCGTGCACGAGGTGGCGGTCGACCCGAACGACGAATCCCTCGCCTACCTGTCGTACTACTCGGGCGGCCTGCGGGCAATCCAGATCGTGTGCGCCGGCACGCCGTACAACGCGGAGGACCCCACCATCGACAGGGCCACGTGCGAGCTCGTGGAAGTGGGCGGTTACCTCGACCCGGCCGGAAACGACTTCTGGGGCGTCGAGACGTTCATCGGAGAGGACGGACTCACATACATCCTCGCCAGCGACCGTGACAGCGGCCTCTGGATCTTCACCGATCCCTGATCTGAGGAAGGAGATCCAACACGAAGAGGGCGGGCATCATCCCGCCCTCTTCCGCGTCGGCGGTCAGATGAGCAATTCGGCGCCGTCGGGGCCGCCGCATCCGCATCGATAGAGTGGTCGGACTGTGGGAAGCTACTCCGAACTGCTCAAGACCTCGGGCGTTGCACGCATCATCGCCGCCCAGCTCGCAGCACGGTTCCCATCGGGCATGCTCTCGCTCGCGTTCCTCCTGCACGTCGAGCAGCAGACCGGCTCGTACGGGGCAGCCGGCCTCGTGCTCGCGGCGACCTCGATCGGCCAGG
Source organism: Agromyces sp. ISL-38 (assembly GCF_018613935.1). Lineage (GTDB taxonomy): Bacteria > Actinomycetota > Actinomycetes > Actinomycetales > Microbacteriaceae > Agromyces. The sequence goes on from NZ_JAGGPF010000002.1 coordinate 7,902, forward strand.
CCATCGCCGGCCCGCTCACGAGCCGACTCATGGGTCAGCTCGGAATGCGACCGGTGCTGGTCTCCACGCTCGTCGTGTGCGTCGCGGCCGTGGTCGCCATCGCGGTACTGCCGCTCACGGTGCCGCTCTACATGGCGATCGGATTCGTTGCAGGGCTCTCGACCCCTCCCGTGCAGCCAGCGGTGCGCACGATCTACCCGAAGATGGTGAACTCCCGGCAACTCACCCCGCTCTTCTCACTCGACGCCTCGGCGCAGGAGATCATCTGGGTCGTCGGGCCGGTCGTGACCACGTTCGTCTCGACGCAGATCGGCACCGAGTGGGGAATCCTGCTCGCCGCCGCGCTCATGATCGGGGGCGGCGCCTGGTTCATCGCCTCCCCCGAACTCGGTCGGGTGCGCATCCCACGCTCGAAGCGTCGCCTCGGCGTCGTGCTGACGCGACCGCCCGTGCTGCTCGCCACGGTCGTCGGCTTCCTCCTCATCGGCGCGGCTGCGGCGATCGAGGCGGGCGTCGTGGCCGTCTTCGGGCACGACGGCGCGAACGCCGGGATCGTGCTCGCGATCTTCTCTATCGGCAGCCTCGCCGGCGGTCTCTTCCTCGGTCATGTGCCGATCGGCCCGTGGTCGACGGCCCGGCGCATGTTCATCGTGTTCGCCGGCACCGCGCTCGCGGCGTTCTCGATGGACTTCTGGTGGCTCGCCGTCACCCTCTTCATCGCCGGCATCGGCCTCGCACCCGCGCTCGCGGTGCTCTTCGGGATCGTCTCGGCGAGCGTGAAGTTCTCCGACACGGCCGAGGCCTACGGATGGGTCGGCACCGGCCAGCTCATCGGCGCGGCACTGGGCTCGGCCCTCGCGGGCTTCCTCATCGACGGCTACGGCGCGGTGGGCGCCTTCTGGGCCGCTGGGGTGCTTGCGCTCCTCGGCTTCGTCGTGCCCGCGCTCGCCCGGCGTTGGCATCCCGACCTCCGAGGCCGTGACGCGAGCCCCATCCCCGACACCGAACCGGTGCCGGTCACCCCCAGCTGACCGAGGAGCACGGATGTCGCAGCCTTCCCTTCCCGCCGCCCCCTTCCTGCCGCTCGCCGACGGCCGCAGCATCCCACAGCTCGGCTACGGCCTCTACAAGGTGCCGCCGCCGGATGCCGCCCGCCTCAGCCTCGCCGCGATCACACTGGGATACCGCCACCTCGATACCGCCGCGTTCTACGGCAACGAGCGCGAGGTCGGCGAGGCGGTGCGTGCCGCGCCCGTGGCGCGCGAGGAGCTCTTCGTGACGAGCAAGGTGTGGAAGGACGACAACGGTTTCGACGAGACCCTGCGGGCCTTCGACGGCTCGATCGCCCGGCTCGGGCTCGAGTCGCTCGACCTCTACTCATCCACTGGCCCGTGCCCTCCACCGACCGCTACGTCGAGACGTGGCGCGCGCTCATCCGCTTGCAGCGGGAGGGCCGCGTGCGATCGATCGGCGTCGCGAACTTCCATCCTCACCACCTCGAGCGGATCGTCGCCGAGACGGGAGTCGCTCCGGTCGTGAACCAGGTGGAGCTGCATCCGTGGCTGCCGCAGTCGCAGCTGCGTGCGTTCGACGCGGCGCACGGCATCCGCACCGAAGCGTGGTCGCCGCTCGCCCGCGGTCGCGTGCTCGGCACGCCGCTGCTCGACGAGCTCGCCGCGAAGCATCGCCGCACGCCGGCGCAGATCGTGCTGCGGTGGCACGTGCAGCTCGGCAACGTGGTGATTCCGAAGGCATCGTCGGCCGCTCGCATCCGCGAGAACCTCGACGTGTTCGGCTTCGCGCTCGACGCCGAGGATCTCGCCGCGATCGCGACGCTCGAGACCGGTGAGCGCACGGGCCGGGACCCCGACGACGACTGATCGACCGCGCCGCATCCGGCGCGAACGACCCGGCTGAACGCATGGCTCGAGTGGAACGTTGGGGCCGTTCGACGACTCACAGCGAAGCGCAATCCGATCGTGACCGGACTCCCAGCGTGGGTCCAGACATCCGATTCCCGCCCGGGAATACAGTGAGCCCATGAGACGACTTGCACCTGCAGCGGCCGCGGCCGCGCTCCTCGTTGCGCTCCTTGCCGGCTGCTCGGCGCAGGGACAGGGATCCCAATCAGGCGAACCCGCCGTCGACGACGCGCCGTCGGGCGAAGTGGCGCCCGCGCCGGAGTCCAAAGACGGCGTCGCCACGTCCGAGTTCGACGCCCAGGCGACCGACCGCAGCGTCATCACCACCGGCAACGTGGCGATCACGGTCGACGAGCCGGTCGAGTCCGCCGAGGAGGCGGCCGACCTCGTCGAGCAGGCGGGCGGACGGGTCGACAGTCGCACCGAGACGCCCGGCACCGACACCCAGCCGGCGAGCGCCTCGCTCGTCCTGCGCGTGCCCTCCGACAAGCTCGAAGCCGTGCTCGACGACCTGCGCGAGCTCGGCAGGGTGAACTCGGTGTCGCTCAATGCATCGGATGTCACACAGCAGCGTCAAGACCTCGATGCACGCATCGAGGCGCTCTCAGCGTCGACCTCGCGACTGCGCCAGCTCCTGGCGGAGGCCACGTCGATCGCCGATCTCATCGCGATCGAGTCGGAGCTCACGACGCGCCAGTCCGAGCTCGACAGCCTGACGCAGCAGCGCGACTGGCTCGTCGACCAGGTGGACTACTCGACGATCTCGCTCGAGCTCGTGACAGAGGAGGTCGCACCCGATCCCGCGCCCGACGACTTCTGGAGCGGGGTCATCGCGGGGTGGACCGCCCTCGTCGCCTTCCTCTCGTGGCTCGGCGTCGCGATCGGCGTGATGCTGCCGTGGCTGCTCGCACTGCTCATCGTGGCGGCCATCGTCGTCATCGTGATGATCGCCTCCACACGCCGCCGGCGCGGTTCGAGCCGCCACCCGGAGGCGCCCGCGCCTCCCTCGGCGGGCGACACCCTCGGGGCGTAGTCTGGCGAGGTGAGCGCGACCCCCGAGACCCTGCTGCACGACGACCTGCTCGAGGGCATCCGCGAGCGCGCGGCGGGCTACGACCGTGAGAATGCCTTCTTCACCGAAGACCTCGCCGAGCTCCGCGAGGCGGGCTACCTCACCGCCCTCGTGCCGGTCGAGCACGGCGGCCTCGGGTGGAGCCTCGCCGATGCGGTGCGAGCGCAGATGCGGCTCGCCGGCGCTGCGCCTGCCACCGCCCTCGCGGTCAACATGCACCTCGTGTGGACGGGGGTCGCGAAGGTGCTTCGCGATCGCGGCGACGACACCCTCGACTTCCTGTCGCGCGAGGCTGGACGCGGCGAGGTCTTCGGCTTCGGCATCAGCGAGGCCGGCAACGACCTCATGCTCTTCGGCTCGCGCACGACGGCCGAGCCGCAGGCCGACGGCGGCTATCGGTACTCGGGGCGCAAGATCTTCACCTCGCTCTCGCCCGCGTGGACCCGGCTCGGCACGATGGGGCTCGACTCCACCTCGGCCGACGCGCCGAAGATCGTCTACGGGTTCATCAACCGCGACGACCCCGACGTGCGCATCCTCGACGACTGGGACACGATGGGAATGCGCGCGAGCCAGAGCCGCACGACCGTGCTCGACGGCGCGTTCGCGCCATCCGATCGCATCGTGCGCCGACTCGACCCCGGCCCGAACGCCGACCCGCTCGTCTTCGGCATCTTCGCGAGCTTCGAGCTGCTGCTCGCCGCGGTCTACGCGGGCATCGGCGCGAGGGCGCTCGACCTCGCTGTCGACTCGGCGCACCGGCGCACGTCGATGAAATACGACGGCAGGCCGCTCTCGCAGGATCCCGACATCCGCTGGCGCATCGCGGATGCCGCAATCGCCCAGGACGCGATCGAACCGCAGCTCCTCCAGCTCGCCCGCGACCTCGACGAGCTCGTCGACCACGGCCCCCTGTGGTTCGCGAAGCTCGTCGGCGTCAAGGTGCGTGCGACCGAGACGGCCAAGCACGTCGTCGACCAGGCGGTGCGCGCCTCGGGCGGATCGACGTACTTCGCGGGCTCCGAACTCGGCCGGCTCTACCGCGACGTGCTCGCCGGCGTCTTCCACCCCTCCGACGACGAGTCGGCGCACTCCACCGTGGCGAACGCATGGCTCGGACCGGTCGACGGCTGACCCTGCCGTGTTCGGAGGCCGGCCACTAGGCTGGTGGCCGCGGCACGCGTCGCATCAGCACTTGGAGGTCGTTGTGAACGTCGTCGCATTCTTCATCGCCATGGGGCTGTTCGTCTTCGGCATGTGGCTGATGGGAACGGCACCCGAGCTGCCCGGCATCCAGGCGATCGCGTTCTTCGCGGGCATCATGTGCGTCACGCTTGCAGTGGCGATCCCTGCGACCATCCTCGGGCGCGGCGACGGCGTCTGATCGCTCGATGACGTTGCCCACGCGTGACACGCGCGTCACGTATCCCGATGGCGCCGTCGAGGCGCGAGCCCGGGTGCTGCACGTCGCACCCGCGGGCGAAGGGCGAGTCGCCGTGGTGACCGACGTCACGAGCTTCCACCCGGTCGATGCCGCGTGGCCCGACCAGCCCGCCGACACCGGGGTCATCCGCTCGGGCGGCACGGCCTTGCCGGTTCTCGATGCCGTGGTCGCCGCGAGCGACGGCACCGAATTGTTCCTCGGAATCGACATCCCGGTGCGCAAAGGCACCGAGGGCTGGGCGTTCGTCGTCGCCCACCTCCTCGACGAAGGCGCTGCCATTGCCGAGGGCGATGAGGTCGGCATCGAAGCGGATGCCATGGTGCGTCGCTCGCTCTCGATCGGGCACACGGCCTGCCACGTCGCCTCGCTCGCCCTCAACAGCGCCCTCGCCCCTCGCTGGTCGAAGCCCGCCCGCACCGACGCGCTCGGCAACCCCGACTTCGACGGCATCGCGATCGACACGAGCCGCATCCAGCCGAACGGATCCGTCGACCGCTACCGGGTGAACAAGTCCGTGCGACGCGCCGGATTCGACGCGTCGGGTCTCGATGCGGCGCTCGACGAGCTCGCGGCATCCGTCGAGGCGACGCTCGCCGAGTGGGCCGAATCGGGCGCCGCCGTGCGCGTCGAACGCGACGCTTCGGGCGACGGCCTCACCGACCGCCGCTCGTGGGTGTGCGAGCTCCCCGGCGGCACGGCGCGCATCCCATGCGGGGGCACGCACGCCGGCTCACTCGCCGAACTCGGCGAGCTGCAGGTCTCGTTCGAGCTCTCCGACGACCGGGGCACGCCGGTGCTCGAGATGCGCACGAGCGCCACGGCGGATCGCTGAGCGCGCTCGGCGTCGCACCTTCGCAACGCTGGTAGTTTGGATTCGTGGGTATTCACATCGAGAAGGTCGATCTGCCCGGGATCGGTGTTCGCCACGATCTCGTCACCGAACGCGGACGTCGCATCAGCGTGGTCTCGCATCGCGACGGCGAGCGCGACCTCGGCATCTTCGACGTCGACGATCCCGACGCCTGCCGCGACTCCATCCCCCTGAACGACGATGAGGCCGCGGCCCTCGCCGACGTGCTCGGCGCGTCCGTCATGCTGAGCCGTCTCACGAGCCTCAGCGATGAGACTGCGGGCCTCTACACCGAGCAGATCGCACTGCCGACCGACTCGCCGTACCTCAATCGCACCCTCGGCGCGACGAAGGCGCGCACGAGGACCCACGCATCGATCGTCGCCATCGTGCGCGACGGCGCCATCATCCCCTCCCCCACGCCGGCAGAGCCGCTGCGCGCGGGCGACGTCATCGTTGGCGTCGGGACCCGTGAAGGACTCGACGGAGTAGCGCGACTGCTCTCCAACGGCCCAGGCTGAGGCGGCGGTCATGCACGAGACCACGCTGCTCCTCATCGAAGTCGGCGCGCTGCTCCTCGGCATGAGCATTCTCGGACGAGTCGCCGTGCTCACGGGCATCTCGCCGATCCCGTTCTACCTCGTGCTCGGTCTCGCCTTCGGCGACGGAGGCTTCGTGCCGCTCGCCGCGAGCGGGGAGTTCTTCCAGACGGGTTCCGAGATCGGCGTCATCCTGCTGCTCGTGCTGCTCGGTCTCGAGTACACGGCTCCCGAGCTCGTCGGGAGCCTTCGTTCGGCCCGCAGCGCCGGGCTCGTCGACTTCGCCCTGAATGCGCTCCCGGGAGCGGCGTTCGCGTTCCTGCTCGGATGGGGGCCGGTCGCCGCGGTCGCGCTCGCGGGCGTGACGTGGGTCTCGTCGTCGGGGGTCATCGCCAAGCTCCTCCGCGATCTCGGCCGCCTCTCCAACCGCGAGACGCCGGCGATCCTCGCGGTGCTCGTGATCGAAGACCTCGCGATGGCCTTCTACCTGCCGGTGCTCTCCGCGATCGTCGTGGGGGTGAGCCTCCTGCAGGGAGCGGTCTCGGTCGCGATCGCCGTCGGCGTGGTGACGCTCATCCTCTACATCGCACTCCGGCACGGGCACATCGTGTCGCGCGCCTTCCCGGCCGATGAGCATGAACCGCTCCTGCTCGGGGTGCTGGGGCTCACCATGCTCGTGGCCGGCATCGCCGCCGAGGTGAATGTCTCGGCGGCGGTCGGTGCCTTCCTCGTCGGCATCGCCCTGTCGGGCCGGGTGGCGACGAATGCGAGCCAGGTGCTGACCCCGTTGCGCGACCTCTTCGCCGCCATCTTCTTCGTCTTCTTCGGGCTCACGACCGACTCGACCGAGCTGATCTCCATGCTCCTGCCCGCCCTCGCCCTCGCGGCCGTGACGATCGTGACCAAGCTCATCACGGGGGCATACGCCGCCCGCAAGGCAGGGGTCGGCACGCTCGGCCAATGGCGCGCCGGCTTGTCGCTCACCCCGCGCGGCGAGTTCTCGATCGTGATCGCCGGACTCGCGGTCGGCGCCGGCGTCGCGCCCGCCCTCGCCCCGCTCGCCGCGGGCTACGTGCTCATCACGATCATCGCGGGCACGTTCCTTGCGCGCATGCCCGATGCCGCATGGTTTCGCGCCGCAGTGCTGCGGCGCCGGGCTCGCGCGACGGCCTGATCGGGTCGCGTACCGAGGCGGCCCGGCCACTGGGTCGGGCCTCCTGTGATTGTTCGGGCGACGCCGGCAGGAGGCGGGCTACTCGGCGGGATGCTCGGCTGCGGCCGCGGCATCCGCTCGATCGCCTCGTGCGACCGCATCGAGCTCGTCATCGGCGGCGTCGGCCACTGCGAGCAGCTCGCGCACCCGTGGCACGACCTCGCTCGCATAGCGCTCGATGCTTCCCATCATGGCCTCGTGGGGCAGCGTGCCGTTCGAGTACTTGAGGTCGAAGCGGCTCGCGCCGATCGCACGCATCGCCGCCGCGATCTTCTGCGCCACCGTCTCGGGTGAACCCGCGTACAGGGCTCCGTTCGACCCGGCCTCGGCTTCGAAGTGCTCGCGAGTGACGGCACCCCAACCGCGCTCGCGGCCGATGCGATCGATGATGACCTTGTAGTGCGGCCAGAGGGTGTCGAGCGCCTCGCGATCGGTGTCGGCGATGAAGCCCGGCGAGTGCACGGCGACCGGCTGGAGCGGATGACCGAACTGCTCGAGCGCGCGGCGGTAGAGATCGGCGAGCGGAGCGAACCGGGCAGGGCTGCCGCCGATGATCGCGAGCACGAGGGGCAGCCCGTAGTGCGCCGCGCGCACGACCGACTCGGGGCTGCCGCCGACGCCGATCCACGTGCGGAGGGTTCCGTGCTCCACGGGCGGGTAGATGCGCTGCCCGGTGAGCGGCGGACGCAGTTCTCCCGTCCACGTGACGGGCTCCTGGCTGAGCAGCTCCGAGAACAGGTTGAGCTTCTCCTCGAACAACTCCTGGTACTGGTTGAGTGCGAAGCCGAAGAGCGGGAACGACTCGGTGAACGAACCGCGCCCGAGGATCACCTCTGCGCGGCCGCCCGAGAGCCCGTCGAGTGTCGCGAAGCGCTGGAAGACGCGCACGGGATCATCGGAGCTGAGCACCGTGACGGCCGAGCCGAGGTGGATGCGCTCGGTTCGGCCGGCAATCGCGCCGAGCACGACCTCGGGCGCCGAGACTGCGAAGTCCTCGCGGTGGTGCTCGCCGATGCCGAAGAAGTCGATTCCGAGCCGGTCGGCGAGCACGGCCTCCTCGACGATGTTGCGGAGCACCTGCGCGTGCGGCAGGTGTGTCCCGGTCGGGCCTGCCGTCACGTCGCCGAACGTGTCGAGACCGAATTCGTAGTGCTGCGGCATCCCCTGCTCCATCTCCGCGTCTCCATACGTACGCATGTTCAAGCGGAACCCATGCAAGGCAGAGACTATTCCCCGCAGGGCTCGGCGACCACCTTCCGCGCGCCGGCGACGTGCCACGGATGCCGCGGCCACCCCTTACGGGAATGCGGTCACCGCACCGCGCGTTCTCCATGTCAAAGCATCGATCGGGCGCGGAAACGCATGGATCGGGGCAGACTCGAAGGGAAATGGAGTGCTCGACGTGACGGACCGGCCGGTCATCGGCATCATCGGTGCGGGCAAGGTGGGAACCGCGCTCGCACGATTGTTCGTGGCATCCGGGCACCAGGTGCTCATCGCCGGCTCACCCCGCCAGACTGCGCTCGACCTGCTCGTCGGTGTCGTCGCCCCCGGCGCGGTCGTCGCGACGCCTCATGAGCTCGCCGCGCACGCCGACGTCATCATCGTCTCCGTGCCGTTCGGCAAAGCCGCCTCGGTGCCCTGGCATGAATTCGACGGCCGCATCGTGGTCGACGCCATGAACTACTGGCCGCCCGTCGACGGCAACATCGCGGAGGTCGACAACGACCCGCGCTCCACCAGCGAGCTGAACGCCGCGCGCAACCCCCGTGCTCGCGTCGTGAAGTCGTTCAACCACCTCGGCTACCACGAGATGGAGGACGACAGCCTGGCCCCCGGCGCACCGCTGCGCCGTGCACTCGCCGTCGTCGGCGACGACGACGAGGCGCGCGCGGTGATCGCCCGCCTCATCGATGCGATCGGCTTCGACGCCGTCGACGGCGGGCCGCTCGCGAACGGCCGGGCGCTCGAACCCGGACACCCCGCCTTCGGGCGGGAGCTCTCGGCGACCGAGCTCATCGGCCTGCTGGCACCCGCCGCGCATCTCGCGGCCTGACGGCGGCGAGGCCGATCCGCCCGCACGCTTCCCCGCGATCGCGCCACGGTCGTACGCTGGGCCGGTGACGGATGCCGCAACGCTGATCGCAACGCTCGAGGCGATGGCGAACGACGAAGAGCGTGACAAGTACGCTCGCTACTTCGCACCTGATCCCGACGCGCCGTTTCTCGGCGTTCGGATGGGTGCGGTGTTCGAACTCGCCAAGACGGCTCTCGACCTGCCCGTCTCCGAGCTCGAGGAGTTGCTCGAGCGACCCGCCCACGAGGTGCGTGCCCTGGCGTGCAGCATCATGGGCAAGGCGACCGCGCACGCGAAAGCAGTCGAGGAGCGACGCACCGAGCTCTTCGAGTTGTACCTGCGGAGGCACGACCGCATCGACCAGTGGGACCTCGTCGACCTCGCCGCGCGAGACGTCGTCGGCCGCTACCTGGTGAACCGCGACCGATCGCCGCTCCACCGCCTCGCGGCATCCGACTTCTGGCCCGAACGCCGCACCGCGCTCGTGGCGACCTTCGCATTCCTCAAGAAAGGCGAGCTCGACGACGCCTACACGCTCGCCGAGCTGCTCGCCGAGGATCCCGAGCCGTTCGTGCAGAAGGCGCTGGGATGGGTGCTCCGCGCGGTCGGCGACCTCGACGAGGCACGACTCACCTCGTACGTCGAACGTCACGCAGCGACGATGCCGCGGGTCGCCCTTCGTGCGGCCATCGAGCACTTCGCCAAAGACGAGCGGGCGCGAATCCTCGCGATCCGCTGAGGCGCCGCGCCTCGCGGCATTCGCTCGACTGAACGATCAGGCGAGCGAGCGACGCTGCCGGCGGCGCGCGCCGAGATCGGCGATGCCCACCGCGAGCGCGACCGCCACGAAGATCGCGACCGCCAGCATGCCGATGCCGTAGGCGTCGGTGTAGACCCCGAGACCGGCGCCGTTCTCACTGCCGTTCTCGCGGTAGATCGTCGAGTAGAAGAGGGAGAGCGTCACGGCGGTGCCCACCGCCGTGCCGATGCGCTGGCCGAGCTGGCCGACCGAGCCTGCGAGCCCGCCCTGCTTGACCGGAATGTCGGTGAGCGTGAGGGTCTGGTTCGGCGAGATCACGAGCCCGCTGCCAAAGCCGCCGACGACCATCGCCGCAGCCATCGCCCACGGCGTCACGGCCGGTGGCGTCACGAGCGCCGCGAGCACGAGCAGGCCCATGCCCGCCATGAGGATCGCAAGGCCCCAGACCACGAGCGGCCGGCCCAGCCGGTTCACGAGGTTGCCGCCCACCCACGACGAGACGGCGCTCATGAGCGCGAAGCCGATGCTCACCATGCCGGCGAACACCGGGGCGAGGCCGAGGCCGTGCTGCAGGTAGAGGGTCGTGAGCAGGAACGACGATGGCATCGCCGCGAAGTACACGCTCGCGAGCACGGTGCCGTTGCGGAAGGAACTCACGCTGAACAGCGAGAGCGGAACGAGCGGATGGCTTCCGGATGCCGCGTAGTGCCGCTCCCACGCGATGAAGCCCGTGACCCCGAGCACGAACACCACGAGCAGCCACCATCTCGCGGGGTTGTCGGCGGGCGAACCCGTGGTGAAGAGGAACGGCCACATGAGCGCCACGACGGTGACCCCGAAGAGCAGCACCCCCACCGGGTCGAGCGAGAGCGGCCGCGAGGACTTCGTGCGGGTCTCGGGGAGCAGCCAGAGCGCGGCGGCGATGGCCACGATCGAGAGCGGCACGTTCATCCAGAAGATGCCGCGCCATCCGTCTTCGGGGCCGCCGATGGCGATCGCGAGGCCGCCGAGGGTCGGGCCGAACGCGGTCGCGATGCCGATGGTCGCGCCGAAGAGCCCGAAGGCCTTGCCTCGCTCGGGGCCCTGGAACAGCTGCTGGATGAGGCCCAGCACTTGCGGCATCTGGATGCCGGCCGCGACGCCCTGCAGGAGCCGGGCGACGAGCAGCACCGCGGAGTTCGGCGCGAGTGCGCACGCGAGGCTCGTGAGCGTGAAGAGGGTGAGGCCGATCACGAACAGGTTGCGGCGCGAACGCTGGTCGCCGACGCGACCGGCGGGCACGAGGGTGAGCCCGAAGGTGAGCACATAGCCCGACACGATGAGCTGCAGCTCGGTCGAGCTCGACCCGAACGCCTCTTCGATCGAGGGCAGCGCGACGTTCACCTTCGAGAGGTCGAGGATCGTGAGTGCCGCCACGGCGACGCACACCCAGTACGCGCGCCAGCGCTTCTGGGGAGTGAGCGGGATCTCCTGCGTGAGCGGCGACTCGGTCATCGTCTCCACCCTATGCCCGCGGGAAGACGGGCCTGAACGTCGCGGAAGGCCAGCGGATGAGCCGAATCATATTCCTCGCCGGTTCCGGAGGATACCCGTGGCGGGAGCACCGCCGGTCGTCGTAGCGTCGAACACGACGAGAGGATTCTCATGCCCAATGTCATGATCTTCGCCCCGTCACCGCTCTTGACGGTCACGCTCGAAGGCGACGCGAGCGGCACCGACCTGCACCTCCATGCCGGAGGCCAAGGCGTCTGGCAAGCGCGGATGCTGCGCACGCTCGACTGCACGGTCACGCTGTGCGCCGCACTCACCGGCGAGTCCGGTCGCGTCGTACAGCATCTGCTCGAGGACGAGGGCATCACCGTGCAGGCGGTGCGGCGGGAGGGACGCGGAGCCGCCTACGTGCACGACCGCCGGAGCGGTGAACGCACGGCCGTCGCCGAGCTCTCCGGCGACCCGCTGTCGCGCCACGATCTCGACGAGCTCTATGCGATCACGCTCCGAGAGGCGATGGACGCGGACCTCGTACTGCTGAGCGGCCCCTCCGGCGAAGAGGAGGTACTGCCCGACGATGTCTACCGTCGCCTCGCTTCCGACCTCCATGCGGCCGGCCGGATCGTCGTCGTCGACCTCGCAGGCTCGAGGCTCGCCGCGGCGCTCGCCGGCGGGGTACGGCTCGCGAAGGTGAGCGACAGCGAATTGCTCGAATCGGGCGCGGTGACCGACACCTCGACGGACGCACTCATCGCGGCAGCGCTGCACCTCAGGTCGAAGGGAGCGCACAGTGTCGTCATCACGCGCGCCGGCCACGCCACGCTGGTCGTCGACGGCGACACGGCGGTCGCGGTGCGCGTGCCGGTGATGGAAGAGGTCGATTCGAGTGGCGCGGGCGACTCGTTCACCGCTGCGCTCGCCGCCTCGCTCGCCCAAGGGCAGTCCCTGCGCGACGCGGTGGCGCTCGGTGCGGCAGCGGGGGCGCTCAACGTGACCCGCCATGGCCTCGGCACGGGCGACGGCCAGGGGATCCGCCGCCTCAGCAGGGAAGTCGAGGTGCGGGAGCTCGCCATCGACGACGGCGGCCGGCTCTCACCCGACGAACTCGCCGCTCGAGTGGAGGTCGATCGCACATGAGGGTGCTCATCACGAACGACGACGGGATCGACTCACCCGGACTCCACGCGCTCGCCGCGAGCGCGCTCGCCGAGGGACTCGACGTCGTCGTGGCGGCGCCGGCTCACCAGTCGAGCGGCAGCAGCGCGTCGATCCTCGGAGCCGAGTCCGACGGCCGCATTCACATGGAGGCGCGCGAGATCGAGGGACTCGACGCGCAGTGCTTCGCGGTGCGTGCAGCGCCGGCGCTCATCGCCCTGATCGCCGCGCACGGCGCATTCGGAGCTCCGCCCGACGCCGTGCTCTCAGGGATCAACCGGGGTGCCAACGTCGGGCGCGCAGTGCTCCACTCCGGCACCGTCGGCGCGGCGCTCACGGGCGGCGCGAACGGAGCCCGCGGACTCGCGGTGTCGCTCGATGTCGGCATGCATCCGCTGATGTGCCACTGGGAACCTGCCGCACGACTCGCCCGCTCGGTGCTGCCGTCGCTGCTCGCAAGCCCACAGGGCACGGTGCTGAATCTCAACGTGCCGAACGATCCCGACGCGGGCGATCGGCCGTTGCTGGCGGCGTCGCTCGCGACATTCGGTATCGTGCAGACCACCGCGACCGAGCACGGCGAAGGCGAGATGCGGATGACCGTCGCCGACACCGACGCGGAGCACGCGCCCGGCAGCGATGCGGCACTGCTCGAGCGGGGGTATCCGACCCTCACGTCGATCACCGGCATCGGTGAGGTGCCGCTGCCAGAGGGGGCGCCCGTCGATGCACTCGACTCACGAACAGCAGGCGCTCGCAAGACAATCATCTGATCATTGAGGAATGCGGTTCGTGCGGCGCTGAATCGGGCGCATTCGACAGCTCGGCGAACATCTGACGAGCGTGGCCTACGTAGTCGAAGGGGCCGTCGGATCCGCGCACGGTGTGCATCGCAAGCGCCCATGCGCCCTCGAAGAGTCCGACACTCCAACGCGCCTCAGCGAGTCGGCGCGAGGCTCCGGGCGCGCCGTACTCCTCGAGCAGGGCATCTTCACCCTCGGCAGTGAGGTTCGCCGTCCGTGCAACGGTCGCGAGGTCGAACATTCCATCACCGGCGCCCGCGAACTCCCAGTCGACCAGCCACAGCCGGTCGCCGTCGTCCATCACGTTGTTCGGCCACACGTCGTGGTGGGTGAGCACGGCCCTCGCGGGTTCCGCCGCGCGGACTCGCTCGAGAGCCGATTCGAGCCCGTCGGGCAACTGCGCACCGCGGGCCACGGCCCGGGCGAGCATCCCTTCCACCCTGTCAGCGAGCGTCGGAAGCCCCCGTGGCGCCCGCACATGAGCAGCACGCAGGAGCCTGGCGATTCGTCGTACGCCTTCTTCAGCGAAGTCGGCATCGCTCAGTGTCCGACCCTCGATCCAGTCGAGGAGAAGTACCCCACCGTGCTCATGTACCACGGCAGGCGATACGCCAGCGTCCGCCGCTGCCACCGAGGCTGCAGTTTCGTGCCCGCGGTCGATACCGAGGGCGTCCTCCGCCTGCGCGACGCGCAACGCCCAGACGCGCGAGCCAACGGAAACACGCCACAATTCGTTGTTCAAGCTCTGCCCGGCCGCGCGTGTGAGCGTGAAATTCGCGTCGTGAAACCCGGGGATCTTCTTGAGGATCGCGCGCGGGTCGGACGTCACCGCGGGCCCCCCGCTTCACCAAGAAACTGCACAACCCCGAGGGAGTGCGCCGTCAACCGGGGAGTCGTAGCGTGAGCTTTCCACCGCGTGTCTGTTCGCGTGAGGCGTGCAGGGCGTCCGTCGATCATGATCTCCATTGCCTGAAGCTCCGCAGGCACGGCCCCCAACTCGATCGCATCCGGCCCACGCTCGGCTATGGCGAAGACGGATGTGGACGATCGTGTCCATCGCACCCAGGGTTCTTCCCCGGCCTGGCCAGCGAGGTACGGGCGGGTGTCGTGAATGGCATCGGCGTGGTGCGACATCCATTCGGCGAGCGATTCCAGCGCCGCGCGTTGCGGCGCAGGAATCCGACCCGCTTCATCTGGACCGACGTTCAGCAAGAGGTTCCCCCCGCGCGAGACGACATCGGCAAGCACAGCGATCACGGCGTCTCCGTCGAGGTGTTCAGACGCCGGCTCGTCGCGGTTGTAGCCGAAGGAGTGTCCCAGTCCTCGGCAGTGCTCCCACGTCTCCGCCTGCTCCGCTCCCGGCGCCATCGCATACTCACTCGTGCGGAACCCGTGATGGTCTACACCCCACCGGTCGTTCGTGATGCCGTCTGGATTGCGGTCGTAATAGTCGGCAAGGAGTGAATACAGGCCTCCGGCGCCGGCGCGTTTGCCGGCATCAGGCCAATTGATGTCATTCCAGAGGACGTCTGGCTTGTATCTGTCGATGAGGTCGACCAGCTGGTCATGGGCGAGCCGGGCGTAGCGCGCATCGTTGGGGCGGTTCCGGTGGAGAGCCGCGTCATCGGCGATGTCCGGGAGACCCGTCACGCCCCAATCCAGGCCGCCCGAGTAGTACACCCCCAACCGCAGCCCGCGCGATTGGGCCGCCTCGAAGAGGGGCGCGATCAGGTCGCGGCGTGGCCCGCGGTGCACAGTGTTGCGGGTGCCGCTTCCTGGCGCGTTCCAAAGGGGAACGCCGTCGTGGTGTTTGGTCGTGGGTATCAGATACCTCGCCCCGGCCCGCACGAACACGTCGACCCACTCGGAGGGGTCGTATTCCGCTGCCGTCCAGGCGTCGATGAAGTTGTCGTACGGGGCGTCGTTGTAACGCTCGACGTGATGAGCATGCGCCAGAGTTCCGGGCAGGCTGATGCTGTTCCAGTACCACTCGGCGTAGGGGTTGTGCTTGAAGAACTCCCCTTCAGGCGGCTCGCCGCTCGCCCCCACGCGTTCGGCCCAAGCCGGAACTGAATACGGCCCCCAATGCACGAAAATTCCGAGCTTTGCGTCGCGGAACCATTCGGGCGCCGGGCGATCAAGGTCGGTCCAGCGGATCTCGGGCATGATGCCTCCGTTTCATTCGGGAGTCCACGTCGACGGGGTCGGCGTTTCTGTTTCTCAGTTTCCGGTCGAACTACTTGGCGGTCTCCCACGGGACATCAGGTGCGCAGTCCACGATTCCACCCCGATAGGTATGACAACCTGCCACCAGATCCTGCGCAAATCATCGGATGCATACTGCATGATATGGCTCATAAGACGCCGGATCCCTCGCTGCAGTAGGCATGAATCGGCGAATGTGAATCGATATTGACGGCGCGTGAGTTGAATTGGTTAGATCTTTACTCTAACTTTGCAGGTGAGTTTGCGGTCGATTCGAGGCGGCCGCAGTCACGAAGGAGTGCAGTGGACGCCCTGGACGATGCGAGCCGCAACCGACTGGACGGAATCGATCGCGTCATCGCTGCCGGGTCCCGCTCGACTGACTGGAACGATCTGCTGATCACCCCTCCGCCCTGGTACGTCGATGGCAAGTTCGGGATCTTCATCCATTGGGGCGTCTACTCCGTTCCCGCTTTCGGGAGCGAGTGGTATCCGCGGAACATGTATCGCGTCGGGACACCGGAATACGATCATCACCGCGCCACCTACGGCGACCAGCGAGTGTTCGGCTACAAGGATTTCGTGCCGATGTTTCGCGCCGAGCGGTTCGACCCGAACGAATGGGCACGCATATTCAGCCGATCTGGCGCACGTTTCGTCGTACCCGTCGCCGAACACCACGACGGCTTTGCAATGTACAAGACGGAGCTGTCCCGGTGGAACGCCGCAGACCAGGGCCCTCAGCGCGATGTCGTTGGAGAGCTCTCCGAAGCAGTGCGAGCACAGGGGATGACGTTCGGTGTCTCCTCACATCGCGCCGAGCATTGGTTCTTCTTCAATGGCGGCCGCTCTTTCCCGTCTGACATCGACGACCCGGGTACCGTCGACCTCTACGGCCCGGCTGCTCCGGAAGAGACCCAACCGACCACGGCCTTTCTGGAAGATTGGCTGGTGCGGACGTGCGAGCTGGTCGACCGATATCGACCAGAACTGGTCTGGTTCGACTGGTGGATTGAACAGCCGGCCTTCGAACCCTATCTCCGCCGTTTCGCCGCCTACTACTACACACGCGCCGAGGAATGGGGCCGGCACGTCGCGATCAACTACAAGTTCGACGCCTTCAAGCCCGGCACAGCGATCTTCGACGTCGAGCGCGGCCAGCTCGCAGGAATCCGACCCGAATTCTGGCAGACGGATACGTCAGTCTCGACCACCTCGTGGAGCCACGTCGAACCTCAACATTGGAAGCGTCCTCTCGATCTCATCGGCGACCTGATGGACATCGTGTCGAAGAACGGGGCGTTGCTTCTCAACATCGGTCCGAAAGCGGATGGGACCATCCCCGCGGAGGAGATCGCCCTGTTGGAGACGATCGGCTCCTGGCTCGCGGTGAACGGTGAGGCTGTCTACGGCACGCGACCATGGATCGTTCCGGGCGAGGGTCCGACCGTGGTCGCCGAGGGGGAGTTCACCGATACTCAGCGCCAAGCCTTCACCGACCGAGACATCCGCTTCACGACAGCGCGAGGTGACCTCTTCGCGACGGTACTCGGGCCCGTCACCGGGAGCGAGATTCAGATTCGCTCACTCGGAAGCGAACTCAGCCTGCTGCCAACGGGCATCGAGCGCGTGGACCTCGTCGGGCCGTATCGCCCGAAGCTCTCATACCGCCGGGATCCGGACGCCCTCCGGATCGATGTTCCGGATGAGGCTCCCCGCGATCTCCCCATCAGTTTCCGCATTCGTCCGGAGCGCCGCGCGACTCGAGATCGCGTCAAGTACCTGCTCGCCGACTAGGACGGACTCATCAAGCCGACGCTGAGGGCATGTCTCTTCGCTCATGACTCCACCTGGGACCGTGTGAACGCTGCCGCGTCGGGGACGAGGGTGAGCCGGCTCTTGGCGAGGACAACGAAGAAACGCCCGAGATCTTCGCGATCTCGGGCGTTTCACTCGGTGGGGCTATTGCAATACCACTCAAAACATTGTGTAGTAGCCGTCTCACCCCTGGAACTGGTATTCCAATCGCGTCGGTCGCGACGACCAGCCAGCAAGCGGCCCACCCCTGTTGGCCGAGCACGCCAGCTTCGTCCTGATGAGATCGATCAGCTCGTCGTTCGCTACCGTGAAGTACGCAGCGTGAACACCGTCGCCCGGGAGTTTGGCATCAGCCGGCAGACCGTGGGGCAGCATCTCGCCGCCCGTGGTGTCGAGACAATGCGGCGCATTAGTGACGGCCAGATTGAACTCGCTACACGGCGGTATGTGGGTGGGTTATCGGCCGCAACCATAGGCAAGCAGCTGGGCTTCGATGCCCAGACGATACTCACTGCTTTGCGGCGCGCAGGGGTGCCGATTCGTCCGCGGCGTGGTGCTTGAGCGTGTCGTTCCTATCCTGCTCCAGCGCCAAAACCATCAACTCGTTCGAGACGCTACAAATTGGAGCATCTTGCGAACTGGCGGAGGGAACATCTGCATCGTGCCGGTCGACGAAACTAACGCGGCAAAGTTTCGCCAAAGCTGAAGTCGCAACTCTTCGGTGGTAATGCCGTGATGCTCGGCAATTGCGCGTTCCACGTCTTGTACGCGGCCAGGTTGCCGCGGCTTGCTAGAGAATCTGTCTCCGGACGGATGATCCGTCTCGACCAACAAGCGGTCAAGTGGAATCACGTGCCAGTCGTTCGTTGCGCGAATCATCGAGTAGTTGATCGAGAAGTGGCAACCCAGCTTCACTGCCCGGAGCGTTTCGGCGGTCGTTCCAAGCCACCAATGTAGAATCACGCCGCGCCGATCGAGCTGTTGACCGAGCACGCCGAGCAATTGACCTGTCGCGCGAAAGCTGTGGAGCGACGCGAGGCGAGGCGATTCGCGCAAGCAGTTGAGGATCGACTCGAGCACTTCGATCTGCCCTTCGATCGGCACACGCGACTCACCGTCGAGCCCGACCTCGGCGACGTATGGTGTCGACTCCAGAGCGCTACGGAAGTCCTGGATGTCGAACTCCCGCTGGGCTCCGACTAACGACGGATGGCAGCCAGCACCCCACACAGTAACGAGGTCCTTTCGACCCCGGACGCTCTCGAACTCGTCGGCGCTCCTTGTCGCTATCAGGACTACGGCGCCAAGGTCCTCGAGGTCCCGACCTGACACCTGAGGCGACACGTGCGCGTGAGCGTCGAGTGGCGGCAACTTCATGAAAGGTAGGCCCCCAGTTCCGCTCGTCCGCGCTCACAGAGGTGCTTTGCTTCTCTCGCCGTCAAACCGGGAGGCAGCGGCATCGCCATGATGGTGGCATTGTCAAT
Source organism: Agromyces sp. ISL-38 (assembly GCF_018613935.1). Lineage (GTDB taxonomy): Bacteria > Actinomycetota > Actinomycetes > Actinomycetales > Microbacteriaceae > Agromyces. Next base: position 26,735 of record NZ_JAGGPF010000002.1, read on the forward strand.
GCCACGGTCCACGAAGTCGCGTGCAGCTTCCACGACAGAATGGCTCGCCGTGTATGCATCGAACTGATGGTCTTCACTTAGGTAGCGGGTTGCATCCTTCACCCCCGACGTCGTAAAGGACGCGCGCCGCACGATGCACCCGAAGCACACCCCGCAGTGTGTACCGCTCGGCACACCTTGGTAGTTCTGGTCGGTGTGCGAGCACGAGTTCGTCGAGGTAAGGAACATGGATGCCTCGTCGGCCCCGAGCAGCGAAGCGACCTGCGCGAACATCTCCCCCTTGGTGTCGAGTTGGAACGGGTTCTCTAGTGCAGCATGTGCGCCGACTTTCATGAGGAGTTCCTGAAAGCGCCAGAGAAACCACGGGTGAGTGGTCTTCGTCGAAAGTGCTCCGAGCCGTTCGGGACCAAGTGGCGGGTTCAGTGATGCGAACCCGTTCTCCGGGATCCACAGCGTGGCCCCCGACTGCGCAGCGACGGCGAGTCCGAGCGCAAGAAAAAGAAAAGACCGGGAGCGGCTTGACGGCTCGTCCGAGTACTCCGTCCCATCCAGGCGCTTCTTGGCACGAGCAAGAAACACCCGGTGATGGGCTTCTTGCTTGCCCGAGAAGAGCACCTCGAGAGCGTCGTGAACTTCTTGCTGCGATCCGCTCGTTGCGCCGGAACTCGAGTGGGACACGAGAATATGCGACGATCCGATTGCGAGGGAACTGGCCGAGATGACGGCGCCCGTCCCCGAGTCCGCGCCGCCGCTGGCCAAGACCACGCGAGCCGGCGCGTGAGCCACGAGTGGCTGCTGGTCCTCTTCGCCCTCGTAGTAGGTGAACTGGAAACTCCAGTCGTCGCCGGTGAGGAAGTTGGTCACGACGATAAGTTCTGCCGAGTGACGCGCCCATAACTCCGGGTCGCTGACCGGCACGATCACGTCCAATTCACGGCGGTTCCAGTTGGACCCGCCACCTTCCCGCTTGACGCTGTGGTCGGCCGCATAGACTGCGAGTGCGATACGTACGACGTCCGCACTGAGCGGTGGAACAGTGCCCAGTTGGGACAAGGTCGGGGTCAGTTTCGTCTTGAAGCTTTGATCCGCCGCCCCATCCCATACGAAGACCTCGTCGACGTCGGTCGGGATTCGTGTTCGGTCGGTGACGAGGGCAAGCCGGGTCACGTCGGCTCCCCGTGGATATCTACCAACTGTTGAACGCTCGTCTCGATCGCGCGCGTGATGTCCGCTGCGCTCGCTCCCACACCGTCGAGATTGAGCTTGCCCGCGAGAACCTTCGCACCCCGGCGCACTTCTGCCTCGGCCTCCCGCCGTTTGACAGGGTCGGACTCCTTACGGATAGTGTCGCTCACCTCGGTAAGCGTGGCCCGTGCAATCATGAGCTCGATCGAGTACCGAACGATCTGGTCAGGCTCAGGGCGCGCGCCATCCGCATCCATAATCCAGGAGGCCAGCTGGGCCACGATCAGGCGCGCTTCGCCGTCCTCGATGCTGCCATCGGGCTGACCCTCGAACGCGACCTCGGCAATCTTGCGGCCGACTTCAAGCGGGTCATCGAGTGCTCGAAGCTGGTCGTAACTGAGCCCGGCCTCCTCGAGCATCGGGCGGTCACCCGCGACGTATGCGCGCGCAAGGGCACTGGCTCGACCAGCCGGGCCAGCCACGCGCCGGACGGTACGTTGGACGCCGCCGGACGACCTACCGCTGCCCGACGATCCGCGCCCACCCCCAGCGCTCCGACCACCGCCACCACTACCCGTGCCACCGGAGCCACCACCCGACGGGCCTCGCGTCCAGAGACGGGCCGCAGCAGCGAGAGCGTCGGGATTCAAGTGCCCCGGTTCGCTCGCTTGGTCGCTCTCCGGACCGGCGGGCGTACTCTGCTGAACCTCATCGGAGCCTCCCAGCCAGTCGCTGATTGCGTCGCGCAGACTCTTGGCGTCCTTGCCGCCGCTCCCTTTGAAGGCCCCGCTGGTACCCATCAGGCGCCCTGCTTTCGCACGGAGACGATTGCTCGCTTTGTTATGTCATCGGCACCGGCCGACCACCCGTCGAGCACATCCGCATAGTCTGCTGCCAAGCCGTTCAGGACAAGCACGCTGGAGGACTTCACTTCGGCACCCGGGAGCAATGAGAGGGCGCGCTTGGCATCCTCGATCTCGCTGGGGTGCAGAGTTGCGATCGTGACGATGGCGTTCACCGTCGGGAGTTGGATCGAAGGATCATCGCGCATGCGCCGACCGAGGTGAGCCAGCAGTTCCACGACATCGCCCGGCGGCAAGGCTTTGATCTCATTGTCTTTCACTGCGGTGCGGTCGATTTGCGAGCTTGACGTCAAGGCGGCAGCTAGGTCGCGCAACGTCTCAGAGAGCGACTCGTCCACCAGGAGGCGTCCTTGGAAAGCCGCGGCCAATGTTAGATATCCCGAGACGAGGGTGGGCTCGAGCTCGGGCGGCAGCTTTGCCCAACGCACCATGGTGCTTGAGTACTCGCCTTCGATGGCGGCCGGGTCTCCGTCGACCTTCTTCTCCTTCTCGGTGTCTGCATCCGACTGCCCACCCCTCGCAAGGAGCTGCAGCTGGTTGAGCTTGCCGCGCAAGCTCCCCGAGGCAAGCCAATCCATGAGCGCCTCGAAATCCTTCCTGAACAGGCGCTCCATGACCATGAGCTTGGCGATAGCGTCGGGCTCGAGCTTGATGCCGCGTCTCGCCGCCACTGACTGGCGAATGTATAGGTCATTCATAAAGCGCTTGATACGGCGCGGATTGCCCTGGAACTTCTCGTAGAGCACCGGCGTGAGCCTCGAAGCGGTTGCCATCGAGGCTGCGAGATCAACGCCCTCTGGCATCTGAAGATCGTCAAGACTCCCCGCGTCGACTCGAAGCGCGTCGCAGTCAGCGACGAGGTGAGCGAACACCTTCGATTCGACAATCGACCGGACGAGCAGGAGAAAGAGGTATGCACGTGTGTCGAAATAGCTAAGTGCTGGCAACGGCACTGTTGTCTGAACGATCTTGTGAAGGTAGAGGCTGGCGATGCTCTCTGTACCGTCGCGGGGGTCTGGCGTCTGGAGTTTCTGCTGAATCGCTTCGGCCACGCGAGCCTCGTCTGCGGCAATGACGAAGGACATGCCTTCCGCCGACAAGAAGAGACGGATGGCTTCCAACGTCTCAAGAACCGTCTGTGGTAGACACCGGTCGAGGTCATCGACGAGGACGACCACCTGTCGCACGTGCGATAGCGCCTCATCCTCGAGGAGCGACTCGAACTCCTCGCGAAAGTTGTCCATACCCTTCTCTGAGTCGAGTGTCTCCGGCTCGTCACTGACCAGCCCCATAACTGCATCGAGTGACGGAAGCTGTGCAGTAAGTGCCGTGGTCGCTGCCATCTTGATTGCCTTGGACCAGTTGACCCGCCTTGCGAGATTCTTGAGTGCCTCACCGGCCGTCTGCTTGACTAGGTCCGACCCCTTGAACTCATCCGCCAGAGCCGTTAGCACGGCGGAGATCAGGCTCTCTTTGGGGCCACGTGACGGGTCATAGCGCCAGGGGTCAGCTCGTACAACGACGATCGTCCGCTCGTCAGTTGAGCGGCCCGTGATCCGTTTGTCGATCAGATTGAGGACCGTGGTCTTCCCGCTCCCCCAGGTCCCCGAGATACCGAGCGCTACCGGGTTGAGAGTGTCATCGAAGAGTGCATCGACAACCGTGTCGGCAATCGCGCTAAACGAAAGCAGGTCCGTTGTCGCTGGTTCATCCGACAGCAACTGCAGAGCAGCGACGGGCAACTCAGTCATGAATCCACTCCTCCGCCGCCAGTGGCGCTTCGTTTAATTCGTCCCGCCTAGAGCGCCAGTCGGGCAAGTGCTTGTCCATAAGGGCAACGAATCGCTCATTGTGTGTGCGCTCGTGGAAATGCATTAGCTCATGAGCGACGATGTACTCCAGGCAGCGCGGGTTCTTCCTGGCGAGCTCGGGGTTGAACCAGACGGCTCCCGAGTTCGGTTGACATGTGCCCCACTTGGTCTTCATACGGCGGACGACGACCTTCGTCGGCTCGTGGCCGATGATCGCTTGCCACTTCTCGAGCAATGGCGGAAGTGCCGCCTTCAGCTCGCGGCGATACCAGCGGTCGAGGATCGCGTAGCGATGCTCGGCGTCGGTGCCCTCAGGCGACACCACCCAGAGTGAGTCACCGTCGACTTTGACATCTGGCCTTCCCGTGCGAGAAACGTCGAGTAGAAGCGCGCGACCCCATACGTAGTGGGTCTCCCCCGAGCGCATCGTCCGCTCGGTCTGTCGCGCGGCGTTCTGGAGCTGGGTGCGCTGCTGTTTGATCCAAGGGAGCCGCTGAATGATGGCGCGGCGGATGCTGTCCTCGTCGAGGCGCTGCGGAGCTGCGACCCGCACTCTACCGATTGGCGGATAGACGGAGACATGGAGGTTCTTGATGTCCTTATAGATGACATCGATCCCGAGCCCCGCAACCGTCAAGTAGGCGGTGGTCATCAGTGACCTCCGCCGTGGTATTCGAGCTGGTTCTTGATGAGCTTGAAAAGTTCGTCGAAGGCGGCCTCGTCGAGGCCCGGGAGTTCGTCACGGAGAATGTTGGCGAGCTCTCGCTCCTTGCGGAAACTGCCGACCCATCCAGCGCGACGTTCACGGAGCACCGTCAAATGCACCATTTTGGCGGTATCGATGTCATCGTCGAAGTAGTCCACGATGGCCTGAACTCCGCGCGTCTGCACCCAGTCCGGATAGATGCGATCCGACTCTCCACGGCCGACCTTCTCGGCTAGCTCAAGCAATTGCCGAAGGTATTCAGCGTAGTCGATGGCATCGTGCTTGCGCTGTTCGATGAGCGCATCGAGAAGTGTCGACATCGAGTCGTAGTACTTCGGGTTCATCGCGTGCTCGTCGATGATCGTCTTACGGACGTTGTTGACGATCGTCTCGGCGACGGCTTCCTGATTCTTCTTGATGCCTTCAGGAAGGTCATCGAGGGCACCAGCGCCGCGCTCGACGATGAGCTCGATGAGCCCCTTGTCCTCGAAGGTCGCGACGACCTCCGACGGGTTGGCGTGAATGTAGGTGTCGAGCAGCGCGCGCATACCTGCCTCGAACTGTTTGAAGTCGACATTCTCGCCAGCACCGATCTTCACCTCGTCACGAACGTCGACATAGTGGGCGACCTCTTGCTTGATAGCAGCCGCATCGACTGCCGAGTAGCCCGCCTCGGCCATGTCGTTAGCAATGGACGCGTATGCGCGTACGAGAGCTGAGACTCCCTTGTAGAGGTCAACGCGTCGCATCTCGTTAGCCTTGATTTGCGCTGCGTTGCCCGGCTCGACAGCGACGAAGTAGTGCTGATACTGCTGCGTCTCCCGAGGTGGGGCGACCGGTTCCAACAAGGCTCGAATACGCTCGAGGGCTTCATCGAGAGACTCGCGGGCCTGTTCGATCTGGTCCCTGAGCAGTCCGTCGATGTCCTCCTTCTGGTAGCTATCGAAGGCACCCGAAGTGTAGTCGGTGATGGCACGATCGAGCGACTTGAAGAGATCGCGATAGTCGACGATGTAGCCGTATTCCTTGTCGTCACCGTCGAGCCGGTTGACTCGGCAGATTGCCTGAAAGAGGCCGTGGTCGCGCATCGACTTGTCGATGTAGAGGTAGGTGGCACTAGGCGCGTCGAAACCGGTGAGAAGTTTATCGACGACGATGAGCAGGCGCATCTGGCCGGGCTCTTCGATGAAGCGCCGCTTCACCTCCTTCTCGAACTCCTCGAGGCGTAGCACAGCCTTGTCCTCGGGCTCATTGAAGAAGTGAGCGAGCATCTTGCGGTAGGTCTCGTACTGCTTGATTTTCTCGGTCTTGCCCGCGCCGGCATCTTCCTTGGCGATGTCGCTCGCGTTGGGGACGTAGCTGGTGACGATCGCCACCTTGCCCTCGAAGCCAGCGTTGACGAACATCTCGTAGAACTTACATGCCTGATAGATGCTTTCGCCGACGAGCATGGCATTGCCGCGGCCATCCACGAGGCGTGGCTTGATATCCATGTCACTCAAGATGTCCATGACGATCTGCTTGGCACGTGGCTCCGAAGACACAACCTTCTGCATTGTCCCCCAGCGCTTCTTGAGCTCCGCTTTAGTGAGGTCGGTCATGCCCTTGGTCTTGGTCTCAAACCACTGGTCGACCTTGCCCGCGCTCATCAGATCCTGATCGATGTTGCGCGCCTCGTAGCGCAGGTCGAGCACGACGCCGTCGGCAACGGCCTCGTCGAACTTGTATGTATGGATGAATGTCCCGAACTGCTTAATGCTGGTCATCTTGTCGGCATGTAAGAGCGGTGTACCGGTGAAGCCGATGAACATCGCTCCTGGCAGAAGCTCCTTCATCGCGTCGTGCATCTTGCCTGACTGTGTACGGTGCGCCTCATCAACGAAGACAAAGAGATTGCCCTTCGCGGAGAATCCTGCGGGGATCCTTGCCTTGAGCTGACGTAGGAACTCTTCGCCCGCCTCATCACGCTCGACTTCATCGTCGCCGCCACGGAACTTGTGCACGAGTGACGAGATCAAGCTGGGCTTGTTCGAATTGAGCTTGCTGATTAGATCGGCGCCACTCGTAGTGCGGTAGATGGCTTCGTTGACACCAAGGAACACCTTCTCGATCTGCTCATCGAGGTCGGTACGGTCCGTGATGATCAGCACGCGTGCGTGCTGCTGGTTCGCAAGGATCCATTTGGCGAGCCAAACCATGGTCAGGCTCTTGCCCGAGCCCTGGGTGTGCCAGATGATGCCGCCCTCGCGTCGGGCGATGCGCTCTTTGGCGGCCTGGATGCCGAAGAACTGGTTGTGACGAGCGGTCTTCTTCACGCCTGCGTCAAACAGAATGAAGTCGTGGATGAGCTCGAGGAGGCGGTCCTTCGAGCACATCTGCAGCAGACCAGCGTCGAGGCGCTCCACTCCAGCGCTTGGCTCCTTCCACTCCAGCCAGTACTTCTCCGGCGTCTCGATCACGCCGTAGCGCAGCCCCTCGACGTCGTTGCCAGCGAAGAGCAGCTGAACCGTCGTAAAGAAGGACTGGATGAAGTGCTGCTTCTGATTACCGATGTTCTGCCGAATGCCCTCAGAGACGCTCACCTTTGAGCGCTTGAGCTCGATGACCCCAAGGGCAAGCCCGTTGACGTAGAGCACGACATCAGGGCGCTTATTGTGTTCGCCCTTGATCGACACTTCTTCAGCGATCATGAAGTGGTTGGCATGAGGATTGGACCAGTCGATCAGCCATACGGTCTTGTGAGGCAAGCCAGCGCCCGGGCTGACTTTGATGCCGTAGCGCAGCAGCTCGTATACCTTACGGTTGGCCTCGTACAGCGAGGCACTACCACCGACCGCCGCAGCCCTTTGAAGCTCGTAAACCGCCTTGTTGATGAGATCGTCGTCATAACTACGCGCGGTGAGGTTCTGTCGCAAGTAGAGCTCCTCAATATGAGAATTCTCCCTGTCGTTCTCACAGCTTCCGACGTATTCGTAGCCGAGCCGCTCCTGGAAGAGCTTGACGACGCGATCCTGCGTCTTGCGTTCGATCTGACCGACCTGACTCATGCTGCGGCCTCCGTTGTCGCGAGGCGCGTGCGCCCCGTGAGCAGCTCCTGCATCATTCCCCGCTTGATGAGCCGAGTGGACTCGAGCCGACGCTCGAGAGAATCGATTTCCGCGTCCGCGTCACGAATAATCTGCGCCACGGCACGCTGTTCGCCAATCTCTGGCAAATCGAACTCGATACCGGCGAGGGCTCGTGAGCTAATGTGCACGACTGCGTCGCCTTGCCCGGCGCTCGCTTTCTGCGCGACCATCGCAGGCGTGTTTAGAAGTGTCGCCAAATACACTGGATCGTAGCCCCCGCCGCGCAGGATAATTGTGTCTCCACCTGCCACCGCGTCCTGCTCGCCAACATAGGCAACGCACGTGCCAATCTCCTCTTTCGTTTCGCCCGACGCAGCGAACAGGAGGTCACCCGATCGAATCGGCTGAGACGTCGATGCGACGTCGGAACCAACAAACGACACCGTCTTGGCTGTGTAATCGCGGTACGTAGTGTAAAGCTCGCCGTATCGAATGCATGGAATACCCGATGGGCGCACTTCGTCCCTCTTGATGCCGCGTCCCTTCGAAAATACGCCGAGCGACCCGAGGACCACGCGCTGCCATGGCTCGGCATAGCCCGCGAGACGGGTTCGCCCGGTCAGTAGTTCCTGCACCATGCCTTGCTTTACGTCTCGTTTCTTGGCAATGAGCTGTTCGAGCACATCGACCAACTGCTCCGCCGCCTGCAACTGTCGCGCAATCATCCGTTGGTGATCCACCGGAAGGATGGGCACGGGTAGGTTGCCTAGCTGCTGTGCGTTAATGCCAGGCTGCCCACTTCGCGTTGACTCGACTTCGACCCAGTCCCAGTAGGCCTTTGTCTGAAGGAAGAAGCCAAGGTACTCCGGAAGGAGCTTTGCAGGGTCGGGCGAGATCGCCATAAGAAATCCAGCGAAGACAAGTGGGCCATCGTCGGGCCGATATCGATACGACTTCCCCACACTCGCCCCAGTCCTCGCCACTACGATGTCGCCCGAGCGCAGCATGTACATCGAGCTTTGCGACGACGAAACCGAGACTCGTGGGCTGGGTGAGAACCGGCCGTCTTCATCTATGTCAGTGATCCGTATATATGTCGGGAGGTCCCACTTGTGGGGCACCGATGCGGCACCGATGCCATATCGCGGCGGACTCTTCAGTAGTGTCCGAAGCGGAACCGTCATGCGCTAACCCCGATTGCAGCTAGGTTCCGCGCCACCTTTGCACTTAGTTCGTTCACGTGACTGTCAATTTCGCCGAGGGTAGTTCCGTACCGACTCACCAGCACACGCAATCGTTCGATGAGGAGCCGCAGAAGTGACGCGACCTCTCCAGAAACGCCATTGTCGATAGTGGCACCCCACTTGTAATTGATGACGAGCTCCCGCACGTCGGATTCATTCAATCGCCCATATTGAGCAAGCGTCGCCTGCTCCAGAGCTAGATTCGCGTCCTTCGCTGCCCTCTTTGCGACGGTCTCCGCCTTGAAGAGTGTGACGACGTGATCAAGTGCCGCGATCTCGTCGGCCTCGGCGCCTTCGGCCTTCGCCGCCTTAAGCCGGTCTGTTGCCAGCTTGCTTGTTACCTTGCCCTCGTCATCGGCAGCATCGAACAGCAATCCCTCTTCAACGGCGTGCTCTTCGACGTACTCGACAATGGCCAGAGTGGCCGCTTCAACGTCAGCCTGGAATAGGTCGAGTTGGGCCCTTTCAGTCTTGAAATAGCGCTCGACGATCAGTTCCGGGGGCACGAGGTCGGCGACCCAACGCGCTGCTCTAGCACCCGTGCCGAAGATCAGGTGCGCGTCCTCATAAATAGGCTTCTTGTTCTTGTCCTCGCCGAGGATCCGAGCGGGGCGGGGTTTCGATGCATCGAGCCAGCCCTCGCTCATGATCAGAGCGACGTCGTCGTGCATCACCGCATGCCAGTAGCGCATGAGCTGCTCATAGACGCCGTACTCGTCGATCAACGGGCGGGTACGGAAGCGGATCAGCAGTTCCTCACCGAGGGACTCGATGAGTTCGTTCGGTAGCGTTGTTGCTGTGATGCCCTCGAGCTCAGCTCGATGACCCGTCCACCACTGCGCCAACTGGCCTTTCACCTCGTCGTGGAAGGCGCGATATTCGGCTGAGCCGGTGATCGTGGCCTGAATCGCGCCTTTGTCAATGGCGAGCTCGGAGTAGCCGGGTCGCAGAGGCTTGAAGAGTGTCATCGGCTGAGATGGAAACGCATCCCAGTAGGCCTGCAGAGCGTCGAGGTCACGATCGGGAATGCCGCCCTGGAGGTGGGCGTGCAGGTCTTGGATGTCCTCGGGTTCCGACGAATCGACATAGCGTGGGATGTTCAGGTTGTAGTCGTTCTTCGCGTCGGCGATCTCGTTGAGCGGCACCTTGCGCGAATAACGCGGCACTTCGAGCTCCCTAGTGAAGACGTCCACGATCTTGTGCATGTCGCGCGGTCGGAGGCGGTTCTTCGGGCCGTCCTTTTCGAAACCTTTTGAGGCATCGATCATGAAAATGTCAGTGCGGTCGGCGGCGTTCTCCTTGTCGAGAACGACGATGCATGCCGGGATGCCGGTGCCATAGAAGAGGTTGGCTGGCAACCCGATGATGGCCTTGATGTAACCGCGCTTGACGATCTCGCGGCGAATAGTTGCCTCGGTGTTGCCACGGAACAGCACGCCGTGCGGCAGGATGACCGCGCCCTTGCCGGTCGACTTCAGCGACTTGAGGATGTGTAGAAGGAAGGCGTAGTCGCCATTCTTTTCCGGTGGGCGACCGAACTCGAAGCGGCCATAACCCTCCTCAAGTCCATTCGTCCAGGTCTTCACGGAGAAAGGCGGATTGGCGACGACGAAGTCGAAGGTCTGAATCGTCTTGGGATCCTTGAGGAACCTCGGCCTCGCGATGGTGTTGCCCGGCTCGATCTCCGCGGTCGCGTTGCCGTGCAGGATCATGTTCATGACGGCAAGCGCCCACGTGGCGTTGTCCATCTCTTGGCCGTACACCGTTAGGCCATTGGGTGCGGCGGCGGCAACCTTCAGCAGGAGCGAGCCGGAGCCGCAGGTTGGGTCATAGACGGTCGCCGACTTAGGTGTGCTCGACGTGATGCCGATGAGCTGCGCCATGACGCGCGAGACTTCGGCGGGCGTGTAGAACTGACCCTTCGACTTGCCAGACTCGGTCGCGAAGTGACGCATGAGGTACTCATACGCATCGCCCAATAGGTCGTCGCCCTCGGCGCGCGAACCGGAGAAATCGAGGTCTTGGAAGATGCCTAGCAGGTTGCTGAGGCGAGCGACCATGTCTTTACCGTCGCCGAGCTTGTTCGGGTCGTTGAAGTTGGCGTTGTTAATGACTCCGACGAGTTCGTTCTCGTCAGCGAGCGCACGAATTGCGACGTTTATCCGCTCGCCGATGTCGGGCTTGTGCTTGAGCAAGAGCAGGTCGTCGAATGAGCTGCCCTTCGGAACGACGATCAAGCTGTTCTTGCTCACCTTCGCCTTATCCGAGACGTACTTCACGAAGAGCAAGGTCAGGACGTAGTCCTTGTACTGCGAGGCATCCATTGAGCCGCGTAGTTCGTCAGCCCCCTTCCAGAGGGAGCTATACAGATCCGACTTCTTGAGCGCCACTACCACGTCACCACCTTCGGCGACTTCGTTGCCGCTGCATCTTGAGTTGTGGGTCTGATCATGTCGTTGCGTCTACTCCTCCACGCAGAGGTGGTTGTAATGGTTACTCACAGGCTTGCCCACAGCGTACCGGCGTAGGCCGACACGGGCTGGGCGAAACTGTGGGTGATTCGCGTTCGGGAGCGAGGCTCAACCGATGTGCAATATCTGCTCGTAATTATACCTTGATCAGGTCTTTTTAAGAAGCACAAACGAAGCCGAGCAGGTGCTCGACGCAAATGCTGCTCATAGCAGCGGGCAACCAGTGTCCTAAGGGTAGGAGGCGTGCGGTGGAGCGGGGGTGTTCGGCGGCCGATCCGGGAGCGAGCGCATCGTGGCTCGTCGTCCCGGATCGGTCACCGCGTCCAGTCAGGCGTTGGACGGCTTGGCGCGCGCGCCCTTGGGAGCGGGTGCGCTGCCTCCGAAGATGGCCTCGATCGCGCTCTGCTTGGTCTTCGCTTCGCGCTCGATCTCGGCCCGCACCGTCTCGGCCCGTGCGAGGACCTTCGGGTCGGACTTGCTGGTCTCGACCCAGGCCTCGAGGGCGAGACGGATCTCTTCGGTGACGCTGCGGTCGTTGAGCTGGGCGATGACGTCCAATTGCGCTCGCAGGTCGTCCGTCATGCGCACGGCGAGCGTCCGCACCGGACTTGGTGCCGCCGGAAGCCCGGCAGCGGGGTTGTTCTCACTCATGGTGAGCCTCCTCATCGGAAGCGGCCGACGAATCCCTGGTGGATTCCTCTTGTGATAAGCCGCAGGCCGGTGAGGAACGAGGACGATTATGAACCGGTCCGCGCGTGCGTCAATCTTCCGATCGTGAGCGTTGTGAAAACCACTACAAGCTGTCCCAACGCACCGTCTGGGTCAAAGTGGCTTGAGCCGGGCAGCGATGTGATTGACGGCGGACGAACCGGCGTCGTAGACCGTCACGCCCTGAACGCGCGCCAGCAGGACACCGCCGCGCGGATCAGGGCGCTCGAGTACATCGCCGTCGTAGACCTTCGTGTCGAATGGAAACTTTGCCGAGTTGCCGGAAACGAAGCCGCGCACAGTCACACGCTCTTCCACGTCGGTTCCATAGTCCTTGATGATCGTCAACGTCTGGCGGTTCAGCAGACTCATCGTTCCCCTCAGTCCATCCAATGCGCCGCAATCCGGCGACCTCAACAAACGCTACCGGCGACTCGCCGAATTCCGACGACGCGCAGTGGGTAGCAGAGCGATGCCGACGATTGCTGCCCCGATGCCCAGCCACGTTGCCGGTTCCTCGGCTACCGCGTGCACGAACGACTGAATCGCCCTGTCGCAAGCTGCAAGGACGATCGCGATGAAATTGATCTGATCCACAACACGAGGCTAAGCGGCACCACTGACACCGACAGATCCTGCCAAAACCCGGCAGCAGATGCGCTAGGCTCGCCGACTCCAGCAGTCACCCGAGTCATTCTCTGCGCGTCGGTCTGGGCCGCTACACTCGCGGCATGATAGAACCGTCGGACTACGAGCTCGCGGCATGGCGTGGCATCCAACGGTTCAAGGGCCGCCCACTGTCACGGGCGATGAGAAACGTCGGCGAGCAAGTTGCCATCGGCGCCGCGGGACTCGGCAAGCGTGCCACGACCTATCTGGAGAACCGTCCCCATGCCCAATCGGCCATTTCGCGTGGGCAGGACGCCGTCGCCAAGGGCGCTCGCACAGTCGGCACCGGCGCTCGCAGTGTCGCCGACACCCTCCCCGACGTCGTGGCCGACTGGAGCGGAGCGGCTATTGCATCGATGCGGCAGGCGTTGGGACGGGTCTCGCGAGCGGGACTCTCTGCCAAACGGGTGGTGGCGAGCCACCAGAGGCGCGGGCACGACGTCGCGTCGCTTTCTGATCTGCGTCGCCTCGACCTTCAGCAGATCGACGTTGTCCGTGGACGAGGCGCGAGTTGGTACTACCCGGCCGCCGCGGCGATCTCGGGAGCTGGTGCAGGGCTACTTATCTCCGGAGGAGAACTCGCCATCCCCGTCTCCGGCGGAGTCTCGGCAGCGCCCTCAGGAGCAGTAATCGTCGGCGCGGTCGCCGGCGACGCTGCCGTCGTTCTCGGACTCGCCTCTCGCTCCGTGGGCCATGTCTCGCTGCTCTACGGCTACGACCCCGAAGAGCCTGCCGAGAAGCTCTTCGTGATGTCCGTCGTCAACGCCGGGACAGCAATGACAGCCACCGCGAAGACCGCTGCGATGGCCGACATTTCGCGGCTCACCCAGGCGCTCGTCCGCGGCAAGGCCTGGGCGATCCTGGACAAGTCAGTTGTTACTCAGGTCTCCAAGCGGTTCGCGGCGGCATTCAGTGTTCGCTTTACCAAGCAATCGCTCGGCAAGGTCGTCCCCGTCGCCGGGATCGCCCTTGGCGGCGCCTTCAACTGGGCCACACTGGAGGCAATCGTTGATGCCGCGGACATCGCGTACCGGCGGCGGTTCCTCCTTGAGAAGTACCCACATCTCGGTGACGAGGAAGCAGCCGGGCCGCTTCCTGAAGTCAGCCCGGATGTCCCAGAGGACACCGACGAGGCGATCAGCGTGCTCCGCGAACTCGCAGATGCAGGCGGACCCGACCTCCCCTGACTGGGACGGTTCACACGCACCGAACGTTCCCCGATTCGCGACTGCACCGCAGCCAAGGGTCTCCGCAAGTTCGCTGGGTCAGCCAGCTTCCTCGATAAGCGTGAGCTGTATGCCATCTGGGCCGGCCAAGAAAGCTTGCGCGAAGCCGCCAGTCCTGCATCTGAGCCTCGTGCAAGCGCGGAAAGCCCGTCTCGCGCACGGGCACGGGCACTCCGGCCGCGCGGATGGCCCGCAACAGCTCGTCAAGTTCACCGACGCGCAGCGTGCACCGGAACGCGCTGGTCGCTGGGTCAACCTCGGTGTACTGGAAGAACTCGAGCTCCAGCGGTCCGCGGTACAGGATAATCCAGCTATCGTCCCGGTAGTGCTCCTCCAACCCGAAGCTTCGATAGAAGTCGCGGGTGGTTAGTAGCTCACGCGACGGGAGATTCGGCAGCGCGCGCCCGCCATCCTTCGGGCATGACTCCTAGAAGCGATGACGAACTGAGTGCTGACTGCGCTCGTTGCGTGCGTTGAGAATGAGGCATGCGCTTACCTCTCAATGCATCGCAGCTCGCCGTTCTTGGCTGGATCAGGGACGGCTGCCCACCTGAGAGCATCCCAGTCCCGACCTACAAGCAGTCGGCGAATACGCTTCGTGATCGCGGGCTCATCGAGCTCGACCGTAGGCGCGGTCGATGGCGCGCCGAGATCGTTGACGACGGCCGCTACTGTCTCGAGCACGGCGCCTATCCACCGGACCCGAGCACGATCGGCCGAAAGGCAACGAAGGCGCCAAGCCACCTTCAGGACCCGGCACCGGACAGACGCGATACGCCCTCCCATCCAATCAACGATGCGCCGACACCACCTCCAGTCGGTAGTCCGCCAGCGCGTGACGCGTCACCAGGCGAGGTCGCGCTGGCAACCGAACTTCGATCCCCACACCCGGCCGTCAAAGCGATCATTGACGATCAAGGTCGGCTGGACGTCCCGAAAGAGCTGCGGCGCCGTGCGCTCCTGCTGCTGCATAGCATCGTGCGCGAAGCAATCCGTCGCGGTTGGACGGTCGAGTCGGCGACCCGTCCGAGCAGCGACCTCGCGACAATCAACGCCGGGCACCAGCCGGTCGGTATCCGCCTCAAAGGGCCGCAGAAACGAGTCCCGCACGTGAAGACCGCGAAAGAGATCGCCGACGACAAGCGTTGGTCGCACTCGTGGGCGCCGCGGTACGACTACCTCCCGACAGACAGGCTCAGGCTCGAGCTCCGCCCAGGCAATTATTCGGGCACAAACGTGGAGGACAGCATTCGTACCCAGGTCGAGCGAAAACTCGATCAAGTCTTCGCACTGATCCAGAAGGCGTCCGACGATCAACGAAAGCGGGAAACGGAGTGGCGACGTCGCCAGCTCGAGCAGGCACAGGCCCAGCAGATTGCCGCCGAGCGGAGCGCCCGCGGGCAGGCTTACGGCACCTGGGTGAATTCGCTCGATGAGCTCCACGCGGCCTGGCAACGCTATGCCAGCCTGCGACAGCTCCTCGTTGACGCGCGCTCCGAGCTCCGAACGGTCGAGGACGAAGCACGGCGCGAATCGCTGACGCAGTTCCTAGCTTGGGCCGAAGTGCACCTCGAGATCGATCACCCTCTGACCGCGATGAACCTCCCGAACGGAGAGCCGGTTCTCGGCGACTATCAAGACTGGATCTGGACGCAGCGCAAGGCCACGCCCCAGAATGTCTGGCAGGCGTTCACTGGTGGCCTTCAATAGCGCGTCGAACCCCTTCAACGAAGGCGGCTCGCCAGTTCCCTATCGGGAAAGGAATCGGCTCGTCGTGAAGCAGCGGCAGGCCTGCCGTCCGCATCGGCTCGGCTCGGCTACGAGCTCATCAACCTTGCTGTGGCAGGCTTCGGTGCCATACCTCAACGCATCAGTGAGTGCTTCCGGCCGTCAAGTCAGGGATCTCATCCGGCAACAAGTCGCGAACGTCAATTCGTAGCGCCTGTGCCAGCGCGATCAGGGTGAACAGGCGCGGGTTCATCGGCGTGCCCGGCTTCGCTGTCCCGCGTCCACGTCGACCTCACCATCGGGGCCGACTACATTCGCGGCTGGCTCGAACTCCTGAGCAACCCCTACGAGCTCTACAAGAACGCCAGCAACGAATTGCGCCGACGCCTGAACCAAGCGATCTTCAAGCGCATCTTCGTCCTCGAGGGTGGACGCGTGCAGTCCGAGCTCAGCGAACCCGCCCGCGCGCTTGTGGAGGCTCAGATGGCCTGGACAGCCGCAGGGGGTCTGATGGCACAAATAGAAGAGGCCGACGCTTCCGCGGCAGCCTCTTCTGATTATGATTTCAATCCGCTCCCGGAGGGAAGCCCCACCTACCATGTCAATGGTTGGAGTAAGCGGCGTTTGGTGGACCCAGGGGGATTCGAACCCCCGACCTTCTCATTGCGAACGAGACGCGCTACCAACTGCGCCATGGGCCCGAGCGAGAAAGAGCCTATCATTTCCCGGCGGCTGGTTCGCACCAGTGCTGGTCGTGGTGACCCGCCGGCTCACCCGGCCTGCCGACGACGGCGGAGCACCGCGTCGAGGTCGTCGAAGGCCGGCTTCGCGTCGCCGACGATGCCCATGCCGGCATAGGGATTCGCGGATTCGAGCGCTCGGTGAGCACCCTGCCCTGCCGCGCTCACTGAGCGCTGGGCGACGGATGCCGCGGCCGGCGCCGGCGCGGCCGTCGGCGTGATGTCGGGCACGTCGGGCTCGAGCTGTGCCGTGCGGCGGGTGATCTCGGCCTCAGACGCCGACCGCTTCAGCTCGGCGGCGGCTTCGATCGACGCCATCGCCGTCGCGGCGATCGTGCCTCGAGACAGGTGCAGCGGACGCGGCAGCGGCTGCGGCGTCCATCCCTCGGTGGCGGCCGGCTCTTCGGGCAGCTCGATCGGCTCGAACGAGACCGCCTCGCGCTCGACGGAGACCGGGACGACGGCGCGGGGCACCCGGCGCTTCGCGAGGCGCACGATGCCAGAGAAACCGAGCACCATGCCGAGGCCGCCGGCAGCAGGCACGAGGAGCGAGCCGCCGAATGCGGCGGCGATGAGACCCGCGACGGCGACCACGAGTGAGGCGAGGAACGTGAGCGAACAGAGGGCGCGCTTGCGGCGCAGGGCTCGACGCGCCGCGGCGGCGCTGGCGGGCGTGATCACCGCGATGGGTTCGGTCACAGGATGCGCGGCGATCGCCTCTGCGGCGAGCTCGCGCGCGGCATCCGCTGCCCCCTCTGCGGCGCGCCGTTCGGCGATCGCGAGGTGCTCGGCGGCCTCGGCCTCGAGCCGGGCGGTCGTCTCGTGCTCGTGCAGGATGCGCTGCTGCGTCGCCACTTCTCGCGCGGTCGCCTCGAGGCGCACCGGCTCGGGCATCTCGGCCGTCTCGGCGAGGATGCGCAGCGTCTGCTGGAGCCGCACCGCGTTGCGCTCGGTGGCGAGGTACTGCCGCCGGCGCAACCAGCTCGGCAGCAGGTACGTGATCCAGAGCGCAGCGGCCGCGGCCACGAGAACACCCCCACCGATCACGTCCATGGGACAACGCTAGGTCACCGCGAGCGGAAGGCCCCTCTCGCCGCGGGCGTGTCAGCGATCGGCGATCGGCAGCGGGTACGCGGAGGCCGCCCGGTCTTCGGCGGTGACCCGTGCGGCGTCTTCGGGGACGCGCCCTTCCCGCCACCTGCGGAGCACGCCGCGGGGCACCTCCTCGGCGACGAGGGCGAACGCGAAGTGATCGCGCCAGTCGCCGTTGATGTGGATGAAGCGGCGCCTGAGGCCTTCGTACCGGAAGCCGAGCTTTTCGACCACGCGCAGCGACGGAGCGTTCTCGGGCCGGATGCAGATCTCCATGCGATGCAGGTGAAGTGACGAGAAGCAGTAGTCGGTGGCGAGGGCGACCGACACCGGAGTGATACCGCGCCCCGCGACCTCTTGCGCGACCCAGTACCCGATCGTGGCCGACGAGAGCGAGCCGAACGTGATCGATGAGACGTTCAGCTGCCCGACCAGCTGGCCATCGTGCTCGATCACGAACGGCAACGCGTTGCCCGATCGAGCGTGCGCCAGGAGATTGCGGATGCTGGCCCGCGCGTCGACCACGGATCCCCCGCCCGGGTACGTCGCCTCCCACTGCCGCAGCCAGCCGCGGTTGGCGAGCAGCACCTTTTCGAGGGGTTTCGCGTCGCGAGCACGGATCGGGCGCAGCGTGACGTCGCCGTCGCGCAGTGTCGGAAGCACCGCGGTGGGCACTGTCAGGGCCTGTCGAAGGACTCGACGTACTCGGCGAGCCAGGGCCGGAGGTCGGGTCCGAGATCCTCGCGGTCGGACGCGAGCTGGATGACGGCCTTGATGTAGTCGAGCTTGTCGCCCGTGTCGTACCTGCGGCCGCGGAACACGACGCCGTAGACACCGCCCGTGCCCTCGACGTCGCCCGCCATCTCCATGAGGGCGTCGGTGAGCTGGATCTCGCCGCCCTTGCCGGGAGGCGTGCGCTCGAGGATGTCGAACACCGCGGGTTTCAGCACGTAGCGGCCGATGACGGCGAGGTTCGACGGCGCCAGCTCGGGCGCCGGCTTCTCGACGAGGCCGGTGACGCGCACGACGTCGGGGTCGTCGGTGGCCTCGACCGCTGCGGCGCCGTACATCTGGATCGACGCGGGGTCGACCTCGAGCAGGGCGACGATGGTGGCCCCGCGCTTGTCGTGCTCGTCGAGCATGCGCGTGAGCAGCGGGTCACGGGCGTCGATGAGGTCGTCGCCGAGGAGCACCGCGAACGACTGATTGCCGACGTGCTTGCGGGCGCGGAGCACCGCGTGGCCGAGTCCCTTCGGATCGCCCTGACGCACGAAGTGCACGTCGGCGAGATCGCTCGACTCCTTCACTCGCTCGAGCTTCTTCTCGTCGCCCTTCGACGCGAGGCTCAGTTCGAGCTCGGTCACCCGGTCGAAGTGATTCGCGAGGGCGTTCTTATTGCGCCCGATGATCATGAGCACGTCGTCGAGCCCCGCGGCGACCGCTTCTTCCACGACGTACTGGATCGCGGGCTTGTCGACGACGGGCAGCATCTCTTTCGGCATCGCCTTCGTGGCAGGCAGGAAGCGCGTGCCGAGTCCGGCTGCCGGGATGACGGCCTTCGTGATCCGATCAGTCATGCAATTCAGCGTACCGGGAAGCGGATGTCGCCAACCCGCCGCCGCCCCGGATTCCTCGCCGATCAGCTTAGGATGTGTGCCATGCCCGACGATCCGGACGTTCAGAAGCGCGTGCTGCGCGCCGAGCTCCGCGAGCGCCGCCAGAACATGCCCGAGCACGAACGCGAGCTCGCGACCGAGGGATTCACCGCACGGCTCGAGGAGCTCGTGGGTTCGACCGGCGCCGAGTCGATCTCCTGCTACCTGTCGATGCCCACCGAGCCGAACACGCGCCCGTTTGTGAACTGGGCGGAGGCGCGCGGCATCCGCGTGCTCTTCCCGGTCACGCGTGAAGACGGCCTGCTCGACTGGACGGTCGGCGAAGACGAGACCGAGTCCTTCGGGCTCCACGGCGTGCCCGAACCGGGCGGCGAATTGCTCGGCCCCATGGCGATCAACGACGTCGATCTCATCCTCGTTCCGGCCGCGGCGATCGACGCCACCGGCATGCGCCTCGGCTGGGGCAGGGGCTATTTCGACAAGACCCTCGGTTCGATGGGAAAATGTCCTCCGGTGTACGCCGTCGTCTTCGACAGCGAATTCGTCGAATCGGTGCCGCGCGAGGTACACGACCAGCCCGTGAACGGCATCGTGACCCCCACCCGCATCATCGCGTTCTGAACTTGCACCGCCCGAAACCGGAAGATTCCCCATGCCCACGTATTCCTACCGTTGCACCTCGTGCGACAACGCCTTCGACATCCACCAGGCCTTCAGCGACGACACCCTCACGGTGTGCGAGGTCTGCGGCGGCCGGCTCCGCAAACTCTTCAACACCATCGGCGTGACGTTCAACGGGTCGGGCTTCTACCGCACCGACTCTCGCAACAACGGCGGCTCCGGCGGCTCCGAGAAGTCGGGCAGCTCCGAGAAGTCGGGCAGCTCCGAGAAGTCGGGCAGCTCCGAGAAGTCGAGCACCTCGTCGGGCTCGTCGGGCTCGTCCGGTTCGGGCGCCTCAGGCGGCGCTTCGGGCGGAGCCGGATCCTCGGCTAGCGTGGCATAGGTCGCCGGTCGGCGACTCGAATCGAGGAGGGGCAGTGCTCAAGGGCTTCCGGGATTTCATCATGCGGGGCAACGTCATCGACCTCGCGGTCGCCGTCGTCATCGGCGCGGCATTCACCGCCGTCGTGAACTCGCTCGTGACGAACATCTTCAACCCCCTGATCGCTGCGATCTTCCGGGCCGACAGCCTCGACAGCGCATTGGTGCTCAGGCTTCCGACCGTCGATGGGGCCACCGCCGACGTCAAATTCGGCGCGGTCATCGGCGCGATCCTCACGTTCGTGATCGTCGCCGCCGTCGTCTACTTCGTCTTCGTGCTGCCGATCAACACCGTGAAGAAGCACGCCGAAGAGCGGCTGAAAAGGGGCGCGACACCCGATTCCACCCAGCCCGAAGCAGAGACCGAGCTCGTGCTCCTGGGCCAGATCCGCGACCTGCTCGTCGAGCAGCGCAGCGGTGCGCTCGTCGAATCCAGTGCGGCGGGCAAGCACCAGCAGTACTGAGCCTGCGCCCCTCAGCCCCAGTGCGGCGGCCGTTCGCGGTTGATGCGGTCGTCGTCGGCGGATGCCGCGCGCTTGCGCTTCGGCGCGCGCTCAGCGCCCTCGGTGCCCTCGGCGCCCGGCACCGGCGTTTCGGGCGAGGGGTCCGATCCGGGTGCGGGCGTGAGCTTGGCACGACGCGCGCCCCCCGGCGCACGCTCGACCCGCTGGCGCGGCTTCTCGGTCATCCGCGTGCGGTCGCGGCATCCGCGGGACGCTCGACCTCGGGCTTGCCGAGGAGCGCCGCGACCCGCGTGGCGACCGCGTCGGGGTTGCCGAAGAGCTCGAAGCTGTGCACCCGCAGGTAGTGCCAGCCGAGCCGGCGCAGCACGTCGGGACGGAGTCGTAGCGACTCCCGCAGGCTGAGGCCCGCGAGGGCGTCATCCGTCTCGACGACGACCGCCTTGCCCGCGTGCGCCGCCGCGAGCGCGAGGCGGCCACGGTGGCCGACGCTGACCCGGATGCCACGTCGCTCGAGCCTGGCCGCCAGATCATGCAGCATCGACGAGCTCGGAGCGGGCGCCGGTTGCTCAGCTGCGCGTTCCTCGGTCTGCGAGAGCACGTTGGCGAGCGCGAGCACGCCGTGGCTCTGGCGATCCTCGTCGATGTCTTCCGGGCGGAACGCCGAGACGAGGTCCATCGAGCGGCGGGCGCGGGTCACGCCGACCGCGAGCAAGCGGTCGCCGCCGGGTTCGCCGAGCGAGCCGAAGCTCGAGAGCAGGCGGCCGTGCGGGGTGCGGCCGTAGCCGACCGAGAAGATGACACGGTCGCGGCTCTGCGCCACGGCCTGCTCGAGCGTGAGCACGGTGAACGGCTCCGCCCGGTCTTTCAGGATGAAGTCGGAGAGATCCGTGCGCTTGGCGAACGCGGCGAGCACGGCCTGGTGCACTCGCGCGGCATGCCTGGCGCTCGCCGTGATCACCATGAGCGACTCGCGGGGGCGCTTCACGGCGTGCTCCATGACGAGCTCG
Organism: Agromyces sp. ISL-38; assembly: GCF_018613935.1. Taxonomy (GTDB): domain Bacteria; phylum Actinomycetota; class Actinomycetes; order Actinomycetales; family Microbacteriaceae; genus Agromyces. The sequence goes on from NZ_JAGGPF010000002.1 coordinate 48,374, forward strand.
ACGACCTTCGCCACCTCGGAGTCGATGCTCTCGACGGTGCCGGTCGTCGGATCGGGCAGACCGTTGCCCTGCACGTAGTGCAGGCCGAGGCTGCCGTGCCCGAGGAAGCTGCCCGCCCACGGCAGCGAGACGATGCGCCCGGCATAGAAGCGGTTGTTCACGAGCTCGGCGAGGTCTTCGCCGCCGGCTCGATAACTGCGCGTGAGGGTGAGCGTCGGGAGCAGCTCGCCGAGGCGAGCGAGCGCGGAGTCGGCGTGCAGCGCGTCCACGCGGTGCTCGGTGGCGGCGCCGTCTGGGCGCTCGAAGTCGGCGATGGCCGTCTCGAAGAGGGTGGGGGTCTGCGTCACGGGATCGCCGAACGCCACGACCTGCTTCGCCCTGCGGATGGCGCCGAGGTTCTCGGCGATCGTCGTCGCGCCCGCGTCGACGAGGATCACGGTGTCGAACGAGATCGAGTCGTCGATCGCCGCGACGTCGTATGGGGAGGCGAGCCAGACCGGAGCGAGGGCGCGGAACAGGTGCGGGGTCTCGGCGTGCAGGGCGGCCGGCCGCACGCGGTCACCGCGCAGCATCCGCTTCAGCCGATCGGCCTCTTCGGGATGATCGAGGAGGGCGACCTTCCAGTTCTCGGCGAGCCGCCAGGCAAGCTGCGGACCGGCTGCCGAGGCGTGCGCCTCGTCGACGAGCCGGAAGTCGGCCTCGAGCCGGTCGAGCACCGTGGTGTTCGCCCCGAGGAGTGCCTTGTCGCTTGCGAGCATCGACTCGAGCACCGATTGCCACCACGCGAGCTCGAGCTCCGCGGCGACGGCACCCTCTGGCACGTGCCGCTTCGCGAGGTCGAGGAGCAGCGGGTCGAGGCCGAGGTCGCGCAGGCGCGAGAGCACGGCGGTGCGCTCCTGCAGGTTCGTGAGCACCTCGGACTCGGCGGCGAGCCCCGCGAGCGCCGTGACGAGTTCGCGCACGGGTCGCGCCGCGAGCTGCCGCGGCGTCGCGACGACGCCGAGGGGTCCGTCGAGCACCTGCAGGTCGCTCGCCACCGTCTGGAACGCGACATGCACGTCGTCGATGCCGACCGGCACGCCCGGGATCGCGCCCGCCTCGGAGTACCGCTGCCAGAGCGTGCGCTGCTGCTGAATGCCGCGGAGTGCGCCGTTGAGGTCGGTGACGTGCACGCCGGGCCGAACGTACTCGAGCGCGAGGCGGCGCAGCCGGCGTCGGTTCGCACCGGACATGCCGGGCGAGTCGCGTCGCGAGGAGGTGGCGGCGATGAGCTCGCCGAGCGGTCGGTCGTAGACCGAGGGCTGGAAGCGATCGAGCGTCTCGCGCACATCGAGGAGGAGACGGAGGAACACCCCGAGCTCGGCGACCGACTCGAAGGGGCGGAGCCGCGTCTGGGCGATCAGGGCCCGGCCGCGTTCGAGGAGCCGGGGCAGCTCGATGTTGCTGAGTCGCTTCGCGAGCTCGTGTGCCGTGGTCGCCTCGAGCGTCGAGGTGAATGAGGCGCCGTACCAGGGCGAGTCGCTCGGCCCGTACCTGAACTCGCCGAGCGCGGCGGCGCGCACGAGGTCGCGCGCGACGGTGTCGCGGCCTTCGGCGAGCGCCACGAGCGAGGCGTGGTCGAGGCGTGCCGTCGTCGACGGCGCACCGGGCACGAGGGCGAGGCGGGCGAGCTCGCTGAGCGCGTCGAGCACCGAGACGCGCAACTCGGGGTCGCGCCGCGTGAGCGACGAGCGATAGTCGAGCAAGACCTTCCGCAGTCGCACGAGGGCGTCGTCGACGTCGGCGACGCGCGGCCGATCGGCCTTCTCGTTGCGAGAGATCGACTGGATGAGCTCGCGGCGGAGCCCGGCCGTCGTGACCGCGGCACCTCCGAGGCCCACTTGGCCGAGCCGGTGCGCGATGCCGTCGAGGCTCGCCCGTCGTGAGCCGACGACGAGCACGCGCTTGTCCTTCGCCACGAGGGCGCCGATCGCGTTGACGATCGTCTGGGTGCCGCCCGTGCCGGGCAGGGTCTTGACCACGAGGGAGGCGCCCGACTCGATCTCGGCGACCGCCTGCTCCTGTTCGGGGTCGGCATCGAGCAGGAGGGTGTCGGTCGAGGGCGGGCGCTCGTCTTGCGCGACCGGACGCGCGCGCTCGGTTTCGACCGAGAGGGCGGCACGCGCTGCAGGATTGCCCGCGATCGCGTCGATGACGGGATGGTCGAGATGCGTGGCATCCGCCGCCATCGCCGGGCCCACCTCGGCGAATGACGAGACGACGAGCCGCGGCGCGACGTGGAACCACGGCAGGTGCGACGTCAGGCCGCGCAAGCGGTCGATGACCGGCTGCGGCTTGAACACGCCGTTCGTGATCGCGAGCGCGACGAACGCCTCGGCGTCGAGCGTGATCTGGAACTGCTCGCGCAGCTCACGCGCGAGCGCCGGGTTCAGGTAGGGCTGGCCCTTGAGCTTGAGCTCGAAGTCCCGACCGTAGCGGCGGATCGCGAGCGGTCGCAGGAGCACCGGCGCGAGGTACTCCTCGCCGGCGTTGCGCCACGAGGCGAGGCCGATCGCGAGGTGCACCGACTCGATGCCGCGCACGGAGCGCAGCTCGATGCCCTTCTGGGTGATCTCGGCTGCGGCCAAGCGGGCGTTCCGTAGCGCGAGCTCATCGCGGATGAGGCTCGACAGCAGGGTCGACTTGCCCGTGATGAACTGCGGGAGGCCGCCCGGATGCGTCGTCGAGAGCTCGATGCGGGTGCGCGGCGAGTCCGCGAAGCGCACGAGGGGCGAGCGACCGCCGACGGCCGCGAGCTCGCCCTGCCAGCGGCGCCACACGGGCTCGGCGACATTGCCTGCGACGAGCTCTGGGTCGCCGAGGCTGAGGCCGTTGGGGCTCGTGATGTCCTGTCGCATGGGATCCGGTGTCAGTTGGTCGGCTGCGGCATCCGTCTCGGAACGGAGGATCTCCCCCTCGTCATCGTTCCGATCGAGCCGCCACACACCGACACCATACGGCGAATCCGGCGGAATCAATGGAGCATCGCCGCGCTCGGCCTCGTTTCGATACCCCGTGGGTATCGTGATACGGTCGCCACCGCCGCACTCACCAGGAGGCCACCACGATGCATTCGATCTCCCCCGCCGACGCCCACGCGATCGACGACGCGTTCATCCTCGACGTGCGCGAGCCCGACGAGCTCGCCCAGGCGCGCATCGACGGCGCGCTCCACATCCCGCTCGGCGACCTCGTCGAGCGGCTCGATGAGGTACCGCGTGACCGCACGGTCTACGTGATGTGCCATGTCGGCGGCCGCAGCGCGCAAGCCGCGCAGTTCCTCGAGGCGCAGGGGTTCGACGTCGTCAACATCTCGGGCGGCATCCTCGGGTGGTATCGCGCCGGCCTGCCCCTGACCCTCGGCGGCGCCGAGTGAGCCCGACGCATCCGACGCCCGGCGACGCGCAACGCCGCGTCGCCAACCGGCTGAAGCGCGCGCGGGGCCAATTGAACGCGGTCATCGATGCCGTCGAGTCGGGCAGCGACTGCCGCACCGTCGTAACGCAGCTGGCGGCGGTCTCGAGCGCGCTCGACAAGGCGGGCTTCACGATCATCTCGAGCGCGATGCGCGAATGCCTCAGCGACGATGCCGCCCTGGCACCCGATGGCAAGGACCGCCTCACCGTGGCCGAGCTCGAGAAGCTCTTCCTCACACTTTCCTGAGGCGCGCGGGCCACGCGCCTGCCTCGACCGGTTACGCGCTCGCGAACTCGAGGCCGTGTGCGAGCGCGACGCCCGCGTTCGTGAGTCGCCCGCCGGTGGCGTTCAGGCCCTTCGCGAGCGCCGGGTCGGCGTCGAGGGCGGCCTTCCAGCCGAGGTCGGCGATCTTCAGCGTGTAGGGCAGCGTCGCGTTGGTGAGCGCCGGCGTCGACGTGGCTGGCACCGCGCCCGGCATGTTCGCGACGCAGTAGAAGATCGCGTCGTGCACCCGGAACGTCGGCTCGGCGTGGGTCGTGGGGCGCGAGCCCTCGAAGCATCCGCCCTGGTCGATGGCGATGTCGACGAGCACGGCGCCCGGCCGCATCGCGGCGACCATCTCGTCGGTGACGACCTTCGGCGCGGCGGCACCCGGCACGAGCACTGCGCCGATCACGAGGTCGGCGTCCTGCACCTGGCGGGCGATCTCGTAGGGAGACGAGGCGAGCGTGCGGATGCCGCCGCCGTACCGGACGTCGATCTCGCGCAGTCGGGGCAGGGAGATGTCGAGCACGGTCACGTCGGCACCCATGCCGTGAGCGGATGCCGCGGCCTGCTCCCCCGCGACGCCGCCGCCGATCACGACCACCTTGGCCTTCGCCGTGCCGGGCACGCCCGCGAGCAGCACGCCGCGCCCGCCGCGCGAGGCGTGCAGGTGCGCTGCACCCTCTTGCGGCGCGAGTCGGCCGGCGACCTCGCTCATCGGCGTGAGCAGCGGCAGTGTGCGGTCGGCGAGCTGCACCGTCTCATAGGCGATCGCCGTGGCACCCGAGTCGAGGATCGCTCGCGTGAGCGGCAGGTCGGCCGCGAGGTGCAGGTAGGTGAAGAGGGTGAGGTCGGGGCGCAGGAAGCCGTACTCCGACGCGATCGGCTCCTTGACCTTCAGCACGAGCTCGGCCGACCACGCCTCGGCAGCCGTGCCGACGATCGTGGCGCCGGCCGCGAGGTACTCCGCGTCGAGGTATCCGGCGCCGATGCCGGCACCCGCCTCGATCGCGACCTCGTGACCGCGCTGCGACAGGGCGTGCGCGCCGGCGGGCGTCATCGCGACGCGGAACTCGTTGTTCTTGATCTCTGCGGGCACGCCGATGCGCATGGTCACTCCGAATGCTGTGTGGATGAGTACCTCCATGTTCGCTGCTTGTTCGTCATCTGTGAAGTCTCGCCGTACAGAATTCGGTAGAGTGGCGGCATCCGTTGCAATTGTTCGGAAGGACACCCTCTCGTGGTCGATCTGCCGCAGATGAGCGAACCGGCCCCTTCGGGCACCGCGCCGATCGTGCTCGATGCGATCGACCGCGCGATCATCACTCGCCTCCACGAGAACGCCCGCATCCCCAACATCGACCTCGCGCGCGCCGTCGGCGTCTCGCCGTCGACGTGCCTCGCCCGGGTGCGCTCCCTCCGCGAGCGCGGCGTCATCACGCGCTACACCGCCGAGATCAACCCCGCTGCCCTCGGCTTCACCCTGCAGGCGCTCGTGAGCGTGCGAATCCGGCCGGGCGCCCGCCACCTCATGGAGCAGATCTCCGACGAGCTGCGCACGCAGCCCGAGGTGGCGCAGCTCTTCTTCCTCGGCGGCGCAGAGGACTTCCTGATCCACGTGCGCGTTCGCGACAGCGAGCACGTGCGTCAGTTCGTGCTGAACAACCTCTCGGCGAACCCCGCCGTCGCCCTCACCGAGACGAAGCTCGTCTTCGAGCACCACACCGCCCTGTCGGCAGGGCTTCGCACCGTGCTCTGAGCGCGAGCTCTCGGTCGGCGCCCTGGGCGCGGGGACGAGTACTCGCCGGGCGCGACATCCGGGGCCTATCGTTGACGGATGGCGATCAACCTCAACGTCGCGCCGATGCTCGCGAAGGCCGTGCCGTCGGTGCCCGAGCCCGATTCGGTCGCGGGCGGTCTGGTCTACGAGCCGAAGTGGGACGGATTCCGCGGCATCGTGGCATTCGACGGTGAGCAGGTCGAGATCGGCAGTCGCGGGGCCAAGCCCCTGACCCGGTACTTCCCCGAGCTCGTCGAGGCGTTCACGCGGCTGCTGCCCGAGCCGTGCGTGCTCGACGGCGAGATCGTGATCAGCGCCGGCGCGACCGGCGGGCAACGGCTCGACTGGGAGCGGCTCTCGCAGCGCATCCACCCGGCGGCGAGCCGCGTCGAGATGCTGGCACGAGAGACGCCGGCCATGTTCGTCGCGTTCGACCTGCTGGAGGTCGGCGGCCGGTCGCTGATCGAGCAGCCGTTCTCGGAGCGACGGGCGGCGCTCGAGCGTCTGGTGGGCGGCATCGGTCACCCGATCCACCTGACGCGCATCACCACCGACGTCGAACTCGCTCGCCGCTGGTTCGAGGAGTTCGAGGGCGCCGGTCTCGACGGCGTCGTGGCCAAGCCGCTCGCCGCGCCCTATGCGCCCGGCAAGCGAGTGATGCTGAAGGCCAAGCACCACCGCACCGCCGACGTCGTCGTGGTCGGCTACCGGGTGCACACCTCCGGCAGAGGTGTCGGCTCGCTGCTGCTCGGCCTCTACGACGACACCGGCGAGTTGCGCAATGTCGGCGGCGCCTCCGCGTTCAGCGACGCCCGGCGGCTCGAGCTCATCGACGAGCTCGAGCCCTACGTGGTCCGCGACCCGAACGGCGAGGCGGTCCGCGGCGAGACCGATCGCAGCCGCTTCTCCTCGAGCCGCGACGTCTCGTTCGTTCGACTTCGGCCCGAACTCGTGGCGGAGGTGCGCTACGACCAGCTCGAGGGGGCGAGGTTGCGGCACACCGCGCAATTCGCGCGCTGGCGCCCTGACCGGGAGCAGCGCTCGTGCACGTTCGACCAGCTCGACCGCCCCGTCGCGTACGACCTCGGCGACGTGCTGGCCTGATCGCCGTACTGGCCTGACTCGAGTCAGGAGTAGCACGCGGCTCTCGCCGGGTCAATCCCCTGCCGCGGCGGTGGGCCGACGCGTAGCGTCGGGTGCGGCCGGGCTCGATGGGGAGCACCGGCCACCCATGAGAGAGGGAGCCACCGATGTCCGATCCTGGCCCACTGATTCCGGATGGTCCAGAAGATCCGAACGCGGCGGAGGAACTCGACGCGGCGGTCCACGCCGTCGAGCAGCACCACCGGGCTGAGGAAGACGCTGACCCCGAAGAGCGAGTGGTCGTGCGCGACCCGGAGACCGGCGAGATTTCCGAGGAGCCGGCACAATGAGTTCGATCATCGACCACCCCGAGCACGACGAGCGCCGGCGCGGCGCTCATGGCCTGCCGCCCATCGGCGTCTGGTGGCCGATGCTCGAACGCACCCTCCAACTCGAAGTACTCGAGAACCTGAACGCCCCCTTGCGGTGGTTCGTCGTGCGCCGCATCTATGAGCTCTGCGAGCTCGACGCCGGTCCGATGCCGCGTCTCGGTGTGCGTCTCGGCGAGAACGAGCGCGCCTACATCGCCGGCTGGGCGCACGCCGTCGACTGGAACTGACCGGCGAGTCGGATGCCGCGTGGCGCCGCCACGCGGCACACTCCTCTCGTGGGCACCACAAGGGAATCGGCCGAGAGACACTATCGCCGCGACAGCGTCGAGTTCGCTCGTGCGTTCACCTTCTTCGACGCCGTCTACGCGTTCGCGCTGACACTGCTGGCGGTGAACATCGACCCGACGGACGCCGCCGCCTGGGTGGACCCCGGCACGTTGCTCGGCAGCGGGCTCGGCATCCAGCTCATGGGCTTCGCCATCAGTTTCATCGTGATCGCGGTGTTCTGGCGCGTGAACCACCGACTCGTCGCGGGGTTCCGTGCCCTGACCCCAGGAGTGATCGTCGCCAACCTCGTGGCGATCGCGTTCGTCGTGCTCATCCCGTTCACCACGCAGGGCATCAGCGACGAGGGCAGTAGCGAGGCGCCGCTCGCCGTCGCCGTCTACGCCGTGAACATCTCGGCGGCGATCTTCGCCCAGTCGGCGATGTTCTACGTCGCCAGACATGACGGGGTCCTCGCCGATCCCCTTCCCCGACGTGCCGACTTCGTGAACTTCCTCGATTCGATGACGACGCCGCTGGTCTTCCTCGCATCGATCCCCATCGCGTATGCGTTCGGCGCCGACTGGGGGCGCTTGACCTGGCTGCTGCTCGTCGTCATCGGACCGCTGAGCGGGACCTGGGCGTCCCGACGCGTCGCCCGGATCCGCGCCGAGGCGTAACGCCGTACCGAACCGGCCGAGCGCTCAGCGATCACCCCGGAAGATCGGTGCAAGCTCCGGCCACGCGTCGGATCTTGCATACACCGGCACCTCGTCGATCTCCGTCGAGCGGAGCACGAGGCTCGGCCCCTCGTGCACGTCACCCGTCCACACGTCCACCCACGCCCCGGGCGGCAAGGCGACCTCGTGCTCGATCTCACCCTCGACGACGACCGGTGAGACGAGCAGACCGCGACCGAGCATCCATTGCACCGGATGCGACCACGCGGCATCCTCGGCCGGATGATCGAAGTACACGGGCCGCATCAACGGTGCACCGACCCGTATGGCCTCACGCGCCTCGGCCGCGAGATACGGGACGAGCCGCTCACGCAGGTGGGCGAACGAACGGAAGACCGGGAGGACCCGATCGTCACCGGTTCGCTCGGCGATGTTCCACGGCGTGCGGTCGTGTGACGGCCGCCGGTGGTGATTGAACTCGGAGTGGTACTGCATGATCGGCACGAACACCGCGGCCGCACTGGCACGCAGGTAGAGCTCGGCCGACGGCACATCGCCCGAGAAACCGGCGATGTCCCAGCCCCAGTAGAGGATTCCGCTCGCAGACGCCGACAGACCGGCGAACAGCGACCAGCGGAAGGCCTCCCACGTCGAGTTCTCGTCGCCGGCCCAGAACGCTCCGTGCGCTGCGGAACCCGTGAAGCCGGCACGGCTGAACGTGACCGGCGCCTTGCCGGCTGAACGCAGCAGGTCGCCATACGCCTTCGCATACGCGACGGGGAACCTGTTGTTGCCCTCGTCACCACGCGTGCCGTCGAGGTACTCCAGCTCGCGGCCCCACGCGTGCTCGCCGCCATCGGTCTTGAAGCCGTCGATGCCGACCTCCTCGACGAGGTAGCGGCGCTGCGCGGTCCACCAGCGTGCTGCACGAGGGTCGGTGAGATCGGGCATGAGCGCGAGCGGAAACCACCAGCCGCGATTCCGATACGGACGAAGACCGCCGCGCGCGCCCGGTTCCCGGATGAGCACATTCGCATCGACCGCGGCCCGCGCGTCGGCGGCCGCCTGTCCCTTCGGGTGCGGCCGCATCTTCATGAGCGGGATCTGCCAGAGATGCACGCGCACACCCCGATCGTGCAACTCGTCGACCATGCCCTTGGGGTCGGGCCACGCACCATCGGCCGGGAACGTGAAGTCGCCGAGCCGCGCAGGTTCGCCGTGCTCTCGCACGTCGTAGCGCGCGTCACGGAACGCCGTGAACGTCTGTTCGTCGCTCCAGGCCTCGATCACGAGCGAACCGACGGGGATGTCGTGCTCGACGTGTGCGTCGAGCTCGCGCATGACACGCTCTTGCGTGTTCCATTCGTTTCCGCTCGCCCAGAGCCGGAACACCCAGTCGGGCAACTCCTCGGGGCGGCCCGTCTCATCGAGGAAGGCGTCGAGCACGGCGTGCGGCGTGCCGTCGTAGATGGCGAGGTCGACGGCCGGCTCGCCGTTCGCAGCATCCGTCTCCAACTCGACCACGAGGCGATCGGGTTGCGCGGCGCCCACGTCGAACCAGACGCGCCGGCTCGTGCGCACGTGGAAGCCCCAGCCGCTGCCGCCCACGACGTGCGCGAACGGCATGGGGAGGTAGGTCTTGCGCTCGGCGCCCTGGCTCTTGTACTGCTCGAACACGACGGAGTCGAGGCGGTCGCCGCGATGGTCGAGGGCGTCGAAGCGCTCGCCGAAGCCGGTCACGTGCTCGGATGGTGCGAGCGGCAGCGCGAATCGAACCCGCCGCACGTGTACCCCGTCGCTCAGCACCTCGACCGTGCCGGGCAGCACCCGGCTGGCACCGTGCTGCGTCACCGTCGCATCGGGCGCGCTGGTCCACATCGACGTCGTCGTCTCGAACCAACGAGTGCGCACGTGCGCACCGTCGTCGGTCGAGCCGGCGAAGCGGTAGCGGATGCCGCTGCCCGCAGCCGGAGCCTCGGTCACCACCGTCCAGCCGCCCGCCGCCCGCGCGAGCCGGGCCTGCGCGGAGGCGAGGTGGCCGCCGTCGAGCGTCTGGCCGCGCGACCGGCGGCTCGTGCGGGTGAGCGGAACCCGTGAGGTCTCGACGACACGGTCGGGCGACGTCACCTCGAGCTCGAGGTCGACCGCACCGATGTCGGGCGTCGCCCGCACTCCCAGCGTGAGATGCTCGCCCGCTACCGGATCGACGGGCGAACGCTGCTCGGTGTCGACGGAGTACGGATGCCCCGATCCGAACGGGCGGTGCCGGATCATCGACCGACCTCGGCACCGAGTTCGACGGCGAGCCGCACGAGCATGGCATGGCTCCACAGCAGCGGCGTGGCCACGGTTCCCCAACGCTTCACCCACTCGTCGAATCGATCGGGAGCGAGCAGGTGCGCCCGGACCTGCTCGGGCAGGTCGCCCGACTCGGTGGCGGCGGACGCGGCCCATCTGAAGAGCGACTCGGCACCGGCGGCATTGCCGGCCCTCGATTCGGCGATGCCGAGGAAGCAGGAGAGCAGCGGCCATTGCCCGCCGCCGAAGAACGTGTCGGCGAGGTAGCGGTGCACGCCATCGTCGACGGCCAACTGGCGCCGAACGGCGGCAATCGTTGCCAAGCCCAATTCGGATGTCGCAGGGACGACATCCAGCAGTCCCACGACGGCGGCCAGGCTGGCGTCGACCTCGCGGCTGCCGATCCACTTCGAGAGGTGGCCGTCGACGACGCCGTCGCGGTGGATCCGTTCGAGGATCGCCGCCTCCGCCGATCGGGCGAGTTCGATCCGGTCGGCGTCGAGCACGCCGATCGAGGCCGCTTCCCGCAGGCCTGCGGCGATGCATCCAAGCGTTGAGACGTGCACGTGCTCGGCGTGCTCCTCCCACCAATCGAAGCACGGCCGCTCCCACGATGCGATGAGGTAGTCGACGGTCAGTTCGATGGCGCGGCGCCACGGAGCAGGATCGCCGCCATGACGCCGCACATGCTGGCCGGCGGCCCAGAGCCAGGTGCCGTATCCGTCGAGCTGGAAGTCCCACCAGTCATCGGAGCCCTCTTCACCGGCGAAGGTGAAGCGTGTGCCCAGCATCTCGTGGTCGGCGACGGGCGCTCCTGCCCGGGCGGCGGCGACGATCGCCTCGATGCGCGGTTCCCGTGCCTCGAGCACGGCCGCACACCACGAGAAGAACCGCTCGGCGGATTCGGCTGATCCGGCGGCGGACATCGCGTCGGCGATGAACGCGCCGTCGCGGAACCAGCTGTACCCGGCGTAGGCCGAGAACGACGGGCTCGCAGGATAGGCGCCGCCAGCGTCCTGCAGGCGCTCGATGAGCTGTACGCCGAGTCGTGCCGGTTCGATGAGGTCGACGCGCGGCGTCGACGGCGGGGTGGCCTGGAGGGTCATCCGTCAGCTCTCTGTGTTCTGGGTCGAATGGAGGGCAGGTCCGGGGCGATCGCCGCCCCGGACCCGTGATCAGCCGCCGATCGCGGCGTTGATGCGCTCCTCGGCCGAGGCGAGGGCGTCTTCGACCGACTTGCGGCCGGCTTGGGCTTCGACGAGCTCTTCGGTCATGATGTCCTGCATCTCCTGCTGGCCCTCGGCGACGACCGGCGGCAGCGCGACGCCGTCGAGCGAGTCGAACACGGCCTGACGGTTCTCGGGGTCTCCGAGCTCGAGGTAGCCCGAGAGCTCGGCCTCATCGGAGATCGCCGGGAGCTCCCAGCCGGATTCGAGCCGCGTGTCGACCATGATCTCGCTCGACGTGAGGAACTCGGCGAACTTCGTCGCCTCCGCGATGTGCTCGGAGTCCGCCGAGACCCCGACGGCGTTCGAGAAGAGGGCGCTCGCCTGCTCGGTGTTGCCGGGCTCGACGGCGATGTCCCAACCGAACGGCACGTCCGCGACGGTGCCGAAAACCCAGATGCCGGAGTGCAGCATTGCGAGCTTCCCCTCGGTGAAGAGGTTCGTGTCGAAGTCCGGCGTGCCCTGGCCCTCCTCGATCGTCGGCATGACGGTACCGCTCTTCTCGACGAGCCACTTCGCAGCCTCGATGCCTTCGGGGCTGTTGAACGCGACGTTGGTGCCCGACTCATCGAGGAAGTCACCGCCGTTCTGGGCGAGCACCTTGTAGTACTCGTAGAAGCTCACGGGCTGGTGATCTCCCCAGACGCCGGCCGCCTGGTCGGTGAGCGCCTCGGCTGCGGCCTGTTCCTCGGCCCACGTCCAATCGGAGGACGGGTACTCGAGTCCGGCTGCATCGAAGAGGTCGCGGTTGAAGTACAGCACCACGGTCGAGAACGAGCTCGGCAGGGCGAATTGCGCGCCATCCGTCTGGTAGGCCTCGAGCACCGAGCCGCGATAGACGCCGGGGTCGTCGACCTCGAGCTCGGCGAGCACGCCGTTCGCCTGGTACTGCGCGAAGTTCGTGTACTCGATGTCGAACACGTCCGACGCCGTGCCGGCGGCGAGATCGGTCTGCAGCGCCGTGCCGTAGTCGCCGTATGGCAGCGTCGTCACGTCGACGGTGATGTCGGGGTTCTCGGCCTCGAACGCATCGACGATGGCCTGCAGGTTCTCCTCGTTGCCGCCGTTCGAGATGAAGTTCGTGTAGGTGATGGTGACGGGTCCGTCGTCGCCACCGCCCCCGGCTGAGCAGGAGGTGAGGGCGAGCACGGCGACGCCGGCGAGCCCGATCGCAGTGAGGGGTGTGGTTCGCATGATGCTGGTATCTCCTTCGATATGCGGTGCGGGGGTCACTTGAGTCCGGCGTTCGCCACGCCCTGGATGACGTATTTCTGGGCGAACACGTAAAGGGCGAGCATCGGCAGGATGCTCACGACCGAGCCGGCCATGATCACGTCCCATTGGGTCGTGTACTGGCCCTGCAGCCCGGCGAGGGCGATCGGCAGCGTCTGCAGCTCGGGCGAGCGCAAGACGACGAGGGGCCACAGGAAGCTGTTCCAGCTGCCCATGAATGCGAACACGGCCAAGGTGGCGAGGGCGGGCCGGATGTTCGGCAGCACCACGGTCCAGAAGATTCGGAAGTGGCCGGCGCCGTCGAGCGTGGCCGCCTCGTCGAGCTCGAACGGCACCTGGTTCATCGCCTGCCGCAGCAGGAAGATGCCGAACGCCGAGGCGAACGTCGGCAGCAGCGCGCCGAGGTACGTGTCGATGAGGCCGAAGGCCTTGAGCTCGGCGAACAACGGCACGATGAGTACCTGCAGCGGGATCATCATCGTCGCGAGGTAGACGCCGAAGACCACCGTTCGACCGCGGAATGCGAGCCTGCTGAATGCATACGCGGCGGTCGCGCTCGTGATGAGCTGCACGAGCGTCGTGACGATCGCGAGGCCGATGCTGTTGCCGATGACCCGGGCGAAGGGCAACTCGGTGAAGAGCTCGCGATAGGCGTCGAGCCCGGAATCGGCCGGCCAGAGCGACGGCGTCGCACTGAGGCCGGCTCCGGGGCTGAGGGACGTCACGACCGTCCAATAGAAGGGGAAGAACATCACGAGGGCGCCGGCGATGACCACGGCGTGCAGCACGATGGAGCGACCACGGGTGGTCTCACGCATAGTTCACCCACTTGCGCTGACCGCGCACCTGCATGACCGTGACGGCGAGGATCACGAGGAAGAGCAGCCAGGAGAGGGCGGATGCCTCGCCAGCGCTGCCGTACCTGAATGTGAGGTCGTACACCTGCTGCACCACGACCTGGGTCGCGCCACCGGGTCCCCCGCCGGTCATCGCATAGACCTGGTCGAACACCTGGAACCCGTTGATGAGCGAGATGACGACGACGAAGAACGTCGAGGGCGAGAGCAGCGGCATCACGACCGACACGAGGCGGCGCCACCATCCGGCACCGTCGACCTTCGCCGCGTCGACGAGTTCGGGGTCGATGGCCTGGAGTCCGGCGAGCAGGATGACCATCACGAACCCGAGGTCCTTCCACGCCGACGCGAGGATGATCGAGGGCATCGCCCACGCCGGGTCGGTCCACCACCCCGGCCCGTCGATGCCGAAGGTCGCAAGGGTGGCGTTCACGATGCCGTTGCTCGGGTTCAGCAGCCACCGCCACACGATCGCGACGACGATCCAGCTCGTGACCACCGGCAGGAAGTACACGCCCCGCAGCAGGGACCGTCCCTTCAACGCGGTGTTGAGCGCGAGCGCGAGGGCGAGTCCTCCGAAGTACACGAGCGGGAGGTATCCCGCGATGTAGTACAGGGTGTGCGCGAACACCGCCCAGGTCGCGGGATCACCGAGCAGGTTCGCGTAGTTGTCGAGGCCGACCCATTCGGCGGGAGCGAGCAGATTCCACTCGGTGAGGCTGATCACGGCCGCGGCCACCATCGGGCCGAGCACGAAGAACACCAGTGGCAGGGCACTCGGGAGCAGGAATGCAACGACGACGAGAGTGTGACGGATGCCCCGACGACGCCGCGGCCGGAGCGCTCGGCGCGTGGCGGGAGACTCCGCGACGATCGGGATCGCCGCCGGCGGGGTCGTGATGACGCTCACTGGCGGGCCGCCTGTTCCACGAGCCGGGCACGGATGAGCCGCCCCTGGTCGCCGGTGAGCCCTTCGGACTCGAACGGGGTGGCGAGCACGAGCGCGGCGGCGCCCTGCGCCCAGCTGTCGTCCTGCCATCGTTCGACTTCGACCGGAATGCTCCGGCGGCGCGCCATGAGGTGCGCGCGGAACGCGGGCTCGAACCCTCCGGACCAGTGCGCCCAGGCCGCCGTGCCTTCGCCGAGCACGATCACGAGGGCAGGGTCGACGACCTGTACGACACCGGCGAGGGTTCGACCGAGGAGCCGGCCGGCGTCCTCGAAGACGCCGATCGCACTGGAGTCCCCTCGATCGGCGGCAGCGAGCAGCTCGGAGATGCCGGCCCCTGCGGGGAGGACACCGCGCTCGAGTGCCGCGGAGACGAGGGCGTCTTCGCTGATGTGCGCCTCGAGGCATCCGAGGTTGCCGCATCGGCATGACGGGCCCTCGTCGGCGACCGGGAAGTGTCCCAGCTCGCCGGCTCCACCCGACGCGCCGCGCATGATCCTGCCATCCGCGACGATGGCCGCGCCGACGCCGGTGCCGATCGTCACGATGAGGAAGTTCGCGGTCGTGCGCCCGAGACCGAAGAGACGCTCGGCAGCGGCGAGCGCGTTGACGTTGTTCTCGACGATGACCGGGAGCCCGAGCGATCGGCGCAATGACTCGCCGATCGGCACCTGAACCCAATCGAGCTGGGGCGCGTCGACGACGCCGCTGCCCGGGAGGTCGACGGAGCCGGGAACGCCCACGCCCACGCCGAGAAGCGGAGCGTCGGCGCCTCCGTCGATGAAGCTGCGGATGCGGTCGGAGAGCTCGGCGAGGGCGGTGGCCGCAGCGGCATCGAATGGCTCGCTCTGCGAGCGCAGCACTCGCCCGTCGATTCCCACCTCGACGAAGGCGATGTGGTCGGCGACGACCTTGATGCCGATCGCCCGCCCGCCGCCGGCCACGAGCCCGAGCATGCGCGCCGGCCGGCCACCGCTCGACGGAGCCGATTCCAGCTCGACGACGAGGCCGTCGGTGATGAGCTCGCGCGTGAGTTGCGTCATGAGTGCCGGCGAGACGGAGAGGGTGCGCGCCAGCTCCGCACGAGAGGCTGGCCCGCTCGCACCGAGATGCGCGAGGATGGCCGACCGGTTCACGTCGGTGCGCTCGGTCGAGCTGATCGCCATTGATTCCCTCTGCTTAGTTCAGGACTAAATAAACAGTAGAAGAATCTTCCGGAGAGGTCAATGGGCAGGCTGGCGGAATCCGCGGTCTCAAGGGCACCGACATCCGTACCGCTCGTCCGATTCTCTCTATGCCGAGCCGCTTGCCCCCAATATCCTGATGTGCATGGGCACGCTGTATCTCGGCAAGCTCCGACAGGAAGTCGAGATCGACGATTACACGCTCGCGCACGTGCATGCGGTGATCGTCGCGAAGTTCCGCGTGCACGAGAAGTTCATCCTCTCGTGGGAGCACATGGAGGCCGAGCACGGCCAAGACAGCTTCTGGCTGCATCCGGCGATGGAACTCTGGGCGACATTCGACTCCCATGAACGCCAGCACCTCGACCGGCGTTGGCTCGAAGAGCTCATGAACGAGTCGAACACCAACGGCGGCATCATCATCACCGACGAGATGTTGGCTCGGCACCGTCTCGTGGTGCTCGAACCGCTGCTGCCGCTCGAAGAGCGAATGGAGCTCACGCCCACGTCGTGATCGTGAGCCGCGGGCTTCGGGCTTGGCACCCCCTCACGCGCCCGCACGGACTGGTCGCCCACCTCGAGCGCGCTCGCGAACTGCGCCGCTGCGTGCTCGGCTCGCAGCTGAGCGAGAGCGCACTCTCGTTCATCAGGCGTCGTCACGAGGAGGGCGGGAACCCCGGCCTTGCGTACGACACGGTCGAGAAGCGCCTGAGGGATGATCTGGGCCACAATCTGTACAGGCTTCTCAACGAGCTACTGAAGCACTACGACGCGCTGGAGCTTGAGCAAGAATGGCCGGACAGCATGAGGAAGCTCATCGAGTTGCTTCACGATGCCGAGAAAGGCGGCACCGTGTTTCGCTATGCAGGCGGGCTAACTGACACACAGGAAGATGCGGACTTCCCCAACCTGGTAGCGCTACTCGGAGCTCAGATTGCCCGGGGCAGTAGAGGACTGAATCACCGAAATGGATGCAGCGTTACCCGACCCCGAGGACTACTACTGACTCGGTACCCGATCGGGTGCCATTGTTCTCACTCGCCGTCAGGTCGCGGGTCTTCCCAGTCTTCTGGCATAACGATCTTCGCGTCGATACCCGCGTGCTCCTGAAGCAAGAACAGAAGATTACCTCCGTCGATCAGTTCGAGCGGCTTGTTCTTCGCAAACTCGAAGCTCGCTGAGCCGTAGCCGCTCGTTGTGACCAGGATGCCTTTGCTGCCGCCCTCGTTCTGAAGAGTCCCGAACAAGTCGCGAACCGCTGAAACGCCAACAGTGCCCTTGTAGCGCTTCGCCTGGATTACGATCTTGCCTCCAAGAATCGGGCGAGGGTCATACGCGATCGCATCCACACCGCCGTCTCTTGAGGGACGAGTTTGCTTAGTGTCGAGGCCCATCTTCGAGAAGAGGTTCTGCACTAAGGTCTCGAACTCGTTCGGAGTTAGCTCCATCAGGTTTGGCCGAGCGTCGAGGTCAGCGAGAACGTCGCTGTCGGCCACGAAACGTGGGTCGGTCATGTCGAGTCGCACGATCGGACGAATCGGCGCAACTTCCGCTGGACTACGGGACACGACAGCCGATAGGTGCTTTAAGCACGCCACAGGATCGACTTCGGCGAATTGGATCTGCTCCAAGATGCTGCGACTTGAGACGACGCTCACGATTGGAATTGTCGTCATCACCCCCGTAGCAGGATCTGGCGCGTCAACGACGGCGTTCACTCCGACAGTCTCAACAAGTGAAGATGGCGAGAGCCGAATCGCTCCGTTGACGACGCCCAGAACGGCCTGAGCAACGAATACTGCGTACATCCGCTTGACGTCAGCGTCTGTGCGGTAGGAGTAGCGATGCTCGCCCGTGGTCTTCAGAAATCGGACGCTCTTCTCTGCGGGGACGACGGACTTTGGAGGTACGTCAAATTCCACAACGACTCGATGTGAGTCCGCGCTGTACGTGATGCGATGGCTGCCCGTAAGCGGGTCGAGCGTTCGCATAAACGCGGCAAATCGCGTCTCGAACAGTTGCCATTGAGCTTCAATGTCGCCCCGTGCGGATGACTCTTCGAGTTGCCTCACGCTCTCGTTGTAGTCAGCGGCAGCCCGTTCCTCGCCACGCAGCTTCAACTCGAACTGCTCTATCTCGCGTTGTCGTTCCGCAATCGCGGCCTGCCACTGACCGCTGAACTTCGCCAATGCAGCCTGATAGGTCGAGCTCCTCTCCGCGACCGCTCGACGTTTGGCCTCACCATAAAAGCCCCACGCGAAACGCTGCCACGCCGACAGATGCTGCGCTACTGGGAACGCGGGCATGCTGATCGGCGTCGGGCGGTTACCTACGTCCTTCGGGTCAAATCGCTTGCGAGGTGCCCAGTCGCGGAACTGCTCGGCCTTTCGAAGCGACCGAGAAAGGTGCTCAGCGACACCCGAGATGCGCTCTTCTAACTCGTCCGTGAGTTGGTCGATTACGTTGGAGACGTACAAGCCATCTCCTTTCATGGGGTGGAGTCAAGAATACTAATCAGAGCCCTCATGAAGACGCGCGGTTCTCCGGAGACCCTTGGCAGCGAGAGCGCGCGCTAACGCCTTCCCCATCGTTGACCCGGCGTTCACTGCGACGAAGCCCGTGCGGCTGGTGAGCCGCACGAATCGGCGACGGGCATGGCGGGGTCGAACTTCTCCCAGCGGTAGATGTCAGCGGCCTCGACTGCATCGGCCCGGCTTCGAACGCCCATGTGTGATCAAGCGCGTGCTTCGCGCATCGCCTCGGCGATCTCCAGGAGCGCAGCCGCGATCGCGATGTTCGACTGGGCGATCGCGGCGGACGCAAAGTCGTGCCGGTCATTGGCGTCCTTGACGTCGGGGCCCGTGTTCCGGTAGATCGCGGAAACCGCGCTCAGTGCGCTCTCGACGTGGGTTCGTGCAGAGTCTGGGGTGGCGTTCATGCCCGCACTCTATCCGCGTGTAATCACGGCGGGAAAGCCACGATGACGATGGTGCCCCTGGAGGGACTCGAACCCCCAACCCTTTCCTTAGGACGGAACTGCTCTTCCATTGAGCTACAGAGGCTGACCGCACGAGTCTACCGGCTGACGGTAGCGTGTTCAGCGATGCCGATCGGCACGGATGCGAGCGCGGCGGGGCCGCGGGAGAAGAGGCGAGCGTGAGCCGCACAGTGGGCGCGACGAGGTTCTGGGTTGGCGCGTCGACGATGGGACGGATCGGTTCGGCGGCTCGCGGCATCCGACCGCTCGATGTCACGGCCGACGGAACTGCCACCCTCGGCGCGTTCGTCGACGTCGGCCCCAACCCGATGTACCTCGTATTCTCCGCGGCAACCGGCGTGCTCGGCATCGTGCACGAATTGAGCAGCGGGCTCGTCTCGGCATGGACGATCGAGGGCGACGCCGCCCTCCCGTTCGGCGAGGCGGGCGCGACCGGCGCGGCTGATCCGTGCCATCTCACCTTCAACGAGGCGGGCGACCTCGCCTTCGCCGCGAACTACTCGGGCAGCCGGCTCTCGGTGCACCCGGTGGGTCCGGATGCCGCGGCCGAGGCCGTGCTCATCGTCGACTTCGAGGGTTCGGGCCCGAACCGCGAGCGGCAGGAGGCGCCCCACCCGCACCAGGCCGTGCTCGATACCGGACGTGATCATGTGCTCGTGCCCGACCTCGGCGCCGATCGCATTCGCGTGCTCAGCCTCCGCGACCTGCCCGTCGCACTCGAGCACTACGACGCCGACGACATCGTCGTGCACGCCGGCGCCGGCCCCCGTCACCTCGTGATCGACGGTGACCTCGCCATCATCGCGAACGAGCTCGACCGCACGGTGAGCATCGTCGATCTCGCCGCAGGGCGCGAGCTCGCGTGGGTGCCGGTCGACGAGACCGTCGAGCCGCGCAGTCTCGGGCTCTCCGCGATCCGGCTCACGCGCGACGGCATCGTGCTCGTCGGCGACCGTGACGCCGACGCGCTCAGCGCGCTGCGCTTCGACGCGGAGGCGCAGACCCTCGAACACGTGGTATCGGTGCCGACGGGCGGGCGGCATCCGCGAGACCTCCAGGTGACGCACGACGAGCGGTTCGCGCTCGTCGCCGACCAGGGCTCGGACTCGATCGCGATCGTCGCGCTCGAGCGCGGTGTGCCGACCGGCGTCGTCGGCACGGTTTCCACGCCCGCGCCGGCGTGCCTTGCACGGATGCCGTAGGCGGGGCGGGTTTCGATACGCGGCTTCGCCGCTCCTCAACCGCCGGGGTGGCGGGCGTCAGCCGGGAGGGTAGAGGTACAGCGCCGACCCGGCGGCGATCGTGCGCCGGTGGTACGAGTGGTCGGAGTTCTGGTTGTACTCCTCGAGGTTCACGCTGCCGTCGCCGTTGATCGACTGCACATAGGCCACGTGGTTGTAGGGGAACCAGGCGATCGCACCGACCACGGGCTCGCTGCTCGTCGGCCAGCCGTTGCGCTCCCACGCGTCGGCCCAGGAGTACGCGCTTCCGGCGCCGAGCGAGGCCCAGTCCCACTTCCACGGCGCACTCGTGACGCCGGCGTCGCGGTTCAAGCGCCACGCGGCGAAGTCGACGCATTCCCGGAAGTAGTACCGCAGGGGTGAGAGGCCTCCGCCGTAGTCGTCGGGCACCTGATCCCACCACGGGTAGTCGTCACCCTCGGCCTTCACGGTGTAGATGGCATAGCTGCCGGTGCCGCGCGATGCGAGATTCGCGGCCCATGCGGCGCGCTCGTTGGCCTCGGCCTCGGCCTTGGCCTGTTCGATCTCGGCCTTCGTGGTCACTGCGAATCCCTCATTCGAGACCGGCGCACCGCTCGCGAGCGATGACACCTCCACGTCTTGGGCCTCGGCGACCGAGAGGCTGAACGAGCCGGATGCGCCGAAGCTCTCGCCGCCCGGCATGAACGCGTACGCGGGCAATGCCACGGTGCCGACGATCGCCGGCACGACGAGCAACGTGGCGAACACCCGGGCCGGGCCGTTGCGCCGGCGAGGGGGGCGAGGGGCTGCACTCAGGGAGCGAATGGGGCGGGCTGCGGTAGCGCGAACGCGACCTCGATCGGCCGCTCGATGCCCGGAGCGCGGGTGCTGGTGGGCCTCGCTCGTGTCGTCACCGCTCAACAGCTGAACCTCCGGATGCCGCACAAGGCCGCGATGCAGCCCGGTGCGGAGTGGCTTGGTTGGTCATGGAGGGGCATGGGGCCCTCCGGACTCCCACCACCATAGGGCACGCTTCGTCGGTTTGTCACGGTCACGCGGCCGTGGCGAGGTACTCGTGCCACTGCGGCAGCGGGCGCTCGAAGCCGCGCACGATCCAGCTGCGACCATGCGGCATCCGCGGCGTGAAACGCAACTCCCAGCCCATCTCTGCGGGGGTGTGATCGCTCTTGATGTTGTTGCAGCGCAAGCAGCATGCGACGAGGTTCTCCCACGTGTCCCGGCCGCCGCGCGACCTCGGCAGCACGTGATCGATCGTGGCGGCCGACCTGCCGCAGTATGCGCACCGGTGCTCGTCGCGGCGGAGCACACCGCGCCGGCTCACCGGCACGGAGTGCGCCCGCGGCGTGCGTACGTACCGGGTCAGCACGATCACGCTCGGTCTCTCCCATGAGCCGCTCGCAGCGCACACCGGATTTCCCTCCTCATGGAGGATCACGGTGGCCTTCTGGTTCATCACGAGCAACAGGGCGCGCTTGAACGACACGACGGCAAGGGGCTCATACCCCGCGTTGAGCACGAGAGTGCGCATGGAGTGCCTTTCGATCGGGGCTGGATGGCTTCCAGCCGCGTGAACGGTTCTGCGCTCCGAGGACGCTGCGGTGTGCTGGCGGGGCGGTGTGAGCGGTCGAAGCCGAAGCACGCGAATCGCCCGGAAAACAAAGAACGGGCACCGTCATGAAGACAGTGCCCGT
This sequence comes from Agromyces sp. ISL-38, assembly GCF_018613935.1. GTDB lineage: Bacteria > Actinomycetota > Actinomycetes > Actinomycetales > Microbacteriaceae > Agromyces. Next base: position 69,952 of record NZ_JAGGPF010000002.1, read on the forward strand.
CGGCGCGTTCGCCCGGTTCGTGTTCGGCTGACTGCTGCGCCGTTGGTGGAATTGCGCGCGCGCGTCCGTGGAATGGATGCTGCGCGTCTCGACCATCGGCTTTCCCCTGCCCGGCTCTCGGATCGTCAGGGTTCTAGGGTAAAGCACGAATTGCGCGCCGGAGACCTCCGGCGCGCAATTCCCGCTTCCTGTCACGCGATGTTCACACTCAGATGCCGATGCGCACGATGTAGTAGTCGCTCGTCCAGATGGGCTGGACCCGAACGGATGCCCCTTCGTAGGGCGCGTGCAGGATCATGCCGTTGCCCGCGTAGAACCCGTCGTGGCCGGGCATGATCACGAGGTCGCCCGGCTGCGCGTCGGCTTCGGAGATGCGCGTGCCCATGGCGCCCTGCCCGGTGGAGGAGTGCGGCATGCTGACGCCGAACTGCGCGTAGACGTACATGACGAGGCCCGAGCAGTCGAAGCCCGCAGGGGTGGCGCCGCCGTAGACGTACGGGACGCCGATGTACTGGGTCGCGACGTTGTAGACGCTGGCGAGGTCGAAGTTCGGGTACGGCGGGCTGGCGAGGAAGTCGCCGACCGAGGGGCCGCTGTAGGAGGCGGCATACGAGGTCATCGCCGTCTCGGCTGCGACGCGCGCCGCTTCGGCGGCAGCCGCGGCTTCTGCTGCGGCCTTGATCTCGGCCCCGCTGACGGCGGCGTAGCCGTCTTTCGTGACCGGTGCGGCGATGACATCGTCGGCGACGTCGACGGACTGGGCCTGGGCCTTCGTGAGCTTGGTCGCGTCGGTGGCGGCGAACTGCGGCCCTTCCGAACCTGGCGCGAACGCGTAGGCCGGAATCGCGAGCGTGCCCACGATGCCGGCGGCGACCGTCATGACGACGACGTTCGCGAGACCGCCGCGGCGGAGCCTGCGCGTGGTCGACGGAAGCGGCTTGGTTGCGACCTTGTGTGCGAGGTCTGGACTGGGGGAAGCGGATGCCTTCGCGGCGACGATCGCCTTCGTTGCGGCCCCGCGAGCGGGGTTCCTGGTGAGACGACGCCGGGAGAATCGAGCCAAAACTTTACCTCCGTCGCCCCACGACACCGAGTGTCGCCCCACCGGATGCGCGCGATGGCGCTTCACGGGTTCCGGATCGAGCGGCGGGCAATGGGAGGCTCTCGATCCTGTTCCGCCGACGGGCTTCTCGTCAGCGGACTTGACCGAGGATACGCGAGGCTCACCCGAATGTCACATTCTGATCACGGCGCGGCCGTGATCAGGCCTTTTACTCGCTGACGAAGATGTGGCTCGCGACCTCGGTCGGCAGCTCGAGCGCGCCGTCGACGCCGTCGACCTGCACGAGCACGTACCCGCCGGCCTTGCTGAATGACGCCATGGCGCCCGGCATGATGCCGGCCTGCCTCATCTGGCCGAGCAGCTCGGGGTCGAACTGCACGGGCTCGCCGAGACGGCGCACGACGCCGCGCACGGGCTCGTCGCTCGCCGAGACGGCGTCGAGCACGCGGACCACGCCCGTCATGAACTTGTCTGCCGGGGGGAGACCGAGCTCTTCGAGCCCGGGGATGGGGTTGCCGTAGGGCGACTCGCGCGGGCTTCCGAGGATCTCGATGAGGCGCCGCTCGACCTGCTCGCTCATCACATGCTCCCACCGGCATGCCTCGTCGTGCACGTACTCCCACTCGAGGCCGATCACGTCGGCGAGCAGCCGCTCGGCGAGGCGATGCTTGCGCATGACGTGCACGGCCTTGCTGCGACCCGCGGGGGTGAGTTCGAGGTGCCGGTCGCCGGAGACGATGACGAGTCCGTCGCGCTCCATGCGGGCGACCGTCTGCGAGACGGTGGGACCGGAGTGGCCGAGTCGCTCGGAGATGCGAGCCCGCAGCGGGACGATGTTCTCCTCTTCGAGATCGAGGATGGTGCGGAGGTACATCTCCGTCGTGTCGATGAGATCGGTCACCCGTGATTCCTCCTGCCGCAGTCCGTCACCAAGCCTACCGGCCTCCACCCCCTCGCTAGAATCGACGCATGCCGAGCCTCGTGATCCCTCGTGACCTGCTGCCCGCCGACGGACGCTTCGGCTGCGGCCCCTCCAAGGTACGGCCCGAGCAGCTCGCCCACCTCGCCGAGTTCGGCCCCTCGATCCTCGGCACCTCGCACCGCCAGGCCCCCGTGAAAGACCTCGTCGGCCGCGTGCGCAGCGGATTCGCATCGCTCTTCGACCTGCCCGACGGCTACGAGGTCGTGCTCGGCAACGGCGGGTCGACCGCGTTCTGGGATGCCGCGGCATCCGGCCTCATCGACCGTCGTGCGCAATTGCTCTCGTTCGGCGAGTTCGGCGCGAAGTTCGCGGCCGCGGCCGGTGCACCGTGGCTCGAGGCCCCTGACGTGCGCAAGGCCGATCCCGGATCGCGCTCGAGCGCCGAGCCCACCGAGGGCGTCGACGTGTACGCCTGGCCGCAGAACGAGACGTCCACCGGCGTCATGGCGCCGGTTTCGCGCATCGCCGGCGACGACGGCGCCCTCACCGTCATCGACGCCACGAGTGCCGCGGGCGGCATCCTCGTCGACCCTGCCGAGTTCGACGTCTACTACTTCGCCCCGCAGAAGAACTTCGCCTCCGACGGCGGCATCTGGTTCGCCCTCATGTCGCCCGCCGCGATCGAGCGCATCGAGCGCCTCGCGGCGAGCGACCGCTACATCCCCGAGTTCCTGTCGCTGAAGAACGCCGTCGACAACTCGCGCCTCAACCAGACCCTCAACACCCCGGCCCTCTCGACGCTGCTGCTGCTCGAGAACCAGCTCGACTGGATGAACGGCTCCGGAGGCCTCGCGTGGGCCGATGCGCGCACTCGCGAGTCGTCGTCGGTGCTCTACGACTGGGCCGAGCAGACCGCGGTGGCGACCCCGTTCGTCGCCGACCCGGCGCACCGCTCGCAAGTCGTCGTCACGATCGACTTCGACGAGTCGACGGATGCCGCGCGCCTTGCCTCGGTGCTTCGTGAGAACGGCGTCGTCGACACCGAGCCGTACCGCAAGCTCGGCCGGAACCAGCTTCGCGTCGCGACGTTCACCGCGATCGAGCCCGACGACGTGCGAGCCCTCACCGCGTCGATCGACTACGTGCTCGAGCGGCTCGGCTGAGCATGCGGCTCTGGCTGGGCGAGAGCGAGCGGCGGCCCGATCCGGCGCCGGCGCGAACCGACGCCCGCACCGCGCTCGCCGTCGGCACCGCCGTATGGCTCGTGGCGCTGATCGTCTCGGTCGTACTGCAGGCGCAGCTCGATGCCGCCGGACTCGGCTGGTTCACGGCGGCATCGATCGCGGGTGTCGTTGCCGGGCTCCTCGGACTCACCGTCGTGTTCCTCGTGCGCCGGCGCGTGCGCCGCTCGGCCGGCGACTGAACGAGCCCGCCCCCAGGGGGAACGGGCCCGTCATCATCGTCGGGGTCCACGAACCCGATCGGATCTAGGCGTCCCCGGAATCGTCTGTGTCGTCTCCGTCGCGAGATTCTACGGAGTCGTGTGCGTCGTCGGAGTCGTCTGCGCTGTCAGAGTCTTCGGATGCGTCCGAATCGTCGTGCTGCTCGTCGCGGGCGTCGGCCGATTCGTCGAGTGCATCGATGTCGATCCCGTCGAACTGGTCGTCGGCATCGCCGTCGTCGGGATCGTCGTCATCGGTGTCGAGCTCGTCGAGTTCCTCGTCGTCGTCGACTTCGTCTTCCTCGTCTTCGTCGTCGCCCTCGGCCAGCTCGGCTTCACTCACGGCAGCGGCGATGGCCTCTTGGGCGGCCTGGTAGTCGGCGAGCCGCTCCGACCAGGGCACCCAATCGGGCGCCACCAGAGCGGACTCGCCCGGCATGAGCTCGGTCTCGACCACGGTGGCCTCGTCGTCGTGACCGACGCGGGCGATCGTGACGCTCCAGTGCCAGCCGGGGTAGCCGGCGAGGTCCGCGGCGAAGTGCAGCGTGAGCACATGCTCGCCCTCGACGAGGTGGCCCACCACGGAACCCACGGTCTGCGCAGGCGTCACGTCGAGCAGCGCTTGACGGGCGAGGTCGACGGATGCCAGGAGCGCTTCGTCGGCAACGACCGGTGTCGGCTCGGCCTCGGCGATCTGCGAATCGACGTCGGGCGCGGCCTCGGTGGCCTCGGCCTCGGCAGCGCCGGGCTCGGTGGCGTCGGTTTCCGCCGGGGCGGGGACTGTATCGGAGTCGGGTTGCTCAGGCATCCAGCTCATCAGCCACCTTGCGCAGCACGGCGACGATCGTGCGGGCCTTCGCCCGGTCGGGGTAGCGGCCGCGGCGCAGATCTGCGCCGATGCCGTCGAGGGACTTCACGAGGTCCTCGATGATGACCGCCATGTCGTCGGCCGACCTGCGATTGATCTTCGCGAGGCTGACCGGGGCGTCGAGCACGCGCACCGAGAGCGCCTGCGCGCCGCGCTTGCCTTCGGCCACGCCGAACTCGAGCCGGGTGCCCGCCCGCACGGTCGCACCGGCGGGGAGGGCGGATGCATGGAGGTAGACCTCCTGGCCGTCATCGGAGCTGATGAAGCCGAACCCCTTCTCCTCGTCGTAGAACTTGACCTTGCCGGTGGGCATTATGGAAACCTCGCTCATGTCTGCAGGCGCGCCGAATCGCGGCGCCGTACTCGGCCCAGTCTAGGGTCCCGGGGCCGCGCGAGCTGCCCCTGTGGGCCTATTCTGGACGTGTGAGCGATTCCGGCAACATCACCGACAATCGCGCCGAACGAGTTCTCGCGTACATGTTCGCCGCCGTCGTCGGTCTCTCGATACTCGCCTTCTTCGCCGTCATGATCGGCACGATGGCGGGAGCCGCAGCCGACGACGGATTCAGTCGGGGCGTGTGGCCGCTCGTGCTCATGCTGCCGTGGTTCGGGTTGCCGATCGCGTTCCTCCTGCTCATCACGCTCCTCATCGTCAACGGCATCCGCCGGGCCCGCACCTCGCGCGCCGGATCGAGCTGACCCGGAGACGATGCTCGAGCTCGCCGCACGACTTCGGGGGCTGCCGCGAGAGCAACTCGCCGCAGCGCTTCAGACGCGCGATTTCGACCCGGTCGGCATCCGCGACCTCTTCGACCTCGCCGAGGCGCTGCTCTCATCGGATTCCGTCGACCAGGCCATCAGTCGCCTCGACCGTCCCCGGCTCGCGGTGCTCGCCGCTGCCGCGGGCATCGTCGGCGCCGATGCCGGCACCACGGTCGACGAGGTGCGAACCGAGCTCGTGCGCCTCGGGGCATCCGGTGAGCTCTCGGATGCCGCGGGCGACCTGCTCGATGCGCTCTCGAACAACCTGCTCGTCGTCGAGGCGGGCGATCGCGTGCACGTGCCGTCGGCCGTCGCCTCCCGGCTCACGTCGAGGTCGGGCCATGAGATACCCTCGGCCGCCGAGCTGGCCGCCCCCGCTCCCCCGGTGCTCGTGGCGTTCGACGAGATCGACCGCAGCATCCTCGAACGCCGGGCAGCCGAGACCGCCTACGCCACGGTCGCCGCCACCGCCGAACTCATCGCCGAGCTCGGCACTCAGCCCGCGCGTGAGCTCGCGAAGGGCGGACTCGCGCTGCCCGACTCGAAGCGCCTCGCCGAGGCGAGCGGCACCGAGCTCGACGCGTTGCCGAGGTTGTTCCACCGCGCCGACGAGGCCGGTCTCGTGGTGCGCGACGGCGCCTTCTGGCTGGAGTCCGACCTCGGAGCCGCCTGGGCGCTCGAGACGGCCGCCGGCCGCTGGCGCAGGCTCGCCGAGTGCTGGCGCGACCGCATTCCACCGGCGTTGCGCGATCTCGTCGCCCGACGCAGCGAGACCCTCTCCGCATCGACGTTCCGCGACGACGTGCGCTGGTTCTACCCGGCAGGCGGGCGATGGCTCTCCGATGGAGTCGAACGGCTCGTCGACGATGCCGAAGCCCTCGGCCTCGCGGTCGCCGGCGAACCCGTCGAAGCCGGCCGGCTCGTGCTCGCCGGCGAACTCGACCGCGCCGCTGCGCAATTGGCCGCGCACTTCCCGAAGCAGGTCGACCGGGTCTACGTGCAGCACGACCTGTCGATCGTCTCGCCCGGTCCGCTCGAGCCGGCACTCGACGCGAGGCTGCGCACCTTCGCCGACGTCGAGGGACGCGACCTCGCCTCGACGTATCGCGTCAGCGCGGCATCCGTGAATCGAGGCCTCGCCGCCGGCGAGTCGGCCGAATCGATCCTCTCGTTCCTCGGTGCGCTCTCGCTCACGGGCATCCCGCAACCCCTCGAGTACCTCGTCGCCGAGGCGGCGGCGAGATTCGGCTCCGTTCGGGTCGCCGCAGCCGATGAGTCGGAGGGCCCGGCCCGCGCATCGATCCGCTCCGACGACGAACAGATCATCCGCACGCTCTCGGTCGACCAGTCGCTCGCGTCGATCGGCCTGCGACAGGCCGGCCCGAACCGCCTGCTCTCGCGATTCACGCCCGACGTCGTGTTCTGGGCCCTCTCCGACGCGCGCTATCCCGTCGCCGCCGAAGATGCGGACGGTCGCATCGTGCGCCTGCGCCGGCACCGGCTCGCGCACGCGCCGGCCCCTGCGCCGAAGACCGACCCGATCGCGGCGCTCCTCGATCGCGTGCTCGAGCAGGGCGACGAGGGTGCCACCGAGCTCGCGTGGCTCGCCCGGCAGCTCGAGGCCGCCGCACGCGCGAAGGAGACGCTCACCGTCACCGTGCGCATGCCGGGCGGACAGACGGCCGACTACCTGCTCGCTCCCGCGAGCGTCGCGAACGGAAGATTGCGCGCGCGCGACCGCAAGGCCGACATCGAGCGCACACTGCCGCTCTCGGCGATCGCCGCCGTCACCCCCGGCCCCGTCGACGCCTGAGCACCACCCCGTCTTCGGGGCCACCCGGCCGACGGTCCAACCAGACGGGCGTAGACTCGATCGTTATGTCAGACGGCCCCCTCATCGTGCAGAGCGACCGCACCGTGCTCCTCGAGGTTGCGCATCCGCTCGCTGAAGATGCCCGGCACGATCTCGCGGTCTTCGCAGAGCTCGAGCGCGCACCCGAACACGTGCACACCTACCGCATCACGAGGCTCGGCCTCTGGAACGCCCGTGCCGCCGGCCACGACGCCGACGACATGCTCGGCACCCTCGAGCGCTATGCGAAGTTCCCCGTGCCGCAGACCGTCGCCGTCGACATGCGCGAGACGGTCGGCCGATATGGCCGGCTCGTCGTCGACCGCACGGATGACGGAGCATTGCGCCTGCGCAGCGACGACATGGCGGTGCTCACCGAGGTGGCGGGCGCGAAGCGCATCGCGCCGCTGCTCACCGATCGGATCGACGGCGAGAGCTTCCTCGTCGCGGCGTGGGCGCGCGGGCAGCTGAAGCAAGAGCTCGTGAAGCTCGGCTGGCCTGCCGAAGACCTCGCCGGGTATACGCCGGGCACGCCGCATCCGATCGAGCTCGACCAGTCGGAATGGCACTTGCGCGGCTACCAGCAGCAGGCGATCGACAACTTCTTCGGTGGCGGCTCGGGCGTCGTCGTGCTGCCGTGCGGCGCGGGCAAGACCCTCGTCGGCGCGGGCGCGATGGCGACCGCGAAGACCACGACGCTCATCCTCGTGACGAACACCGTCTCGGCGCGCCAGTGGCGCGACGAGCTGTTGCGCCGCACCTCGCTCACCGCCGAGGAGATCGGCGAGTACTCGGGGCAGGTGAAGGAGGTCAAGCCAGTCACGATCGCGACGTACCAGATCCTCACCGCGAAGCGGAAGGGCGAGTACGCCCACCTCGCACTGCTCGACGCGCTCGACTGGGGCCTCGTCGTGTACGACGAGGTGCACCTGCTGCCCGCACCGGTGTTCAAGCTCACCGCCGAGCTGCAGGCCCGCCGCCGCCTCGGCCTCACCGCGACGCTCGTGCGCGAAGACGGCCGCGAGGGCGACGTCTTCTCACTCATCGGCCCGAAGCGGTTCGACGCGCCGTGGAAGGAGATCGAGGCCCAGGGCTTCATCTCCCCCGCCGCGTGCTACGAGGTGCGCATCGACCTGCCGCAGTCGGAGCGGCTCGTGTACGCGGCATCCGCCGACGACGAGCGCTACCGGCTCGCCGCGACCGCCCCCGCGAAGCTCGGCGTCGTGAAGGAGCTCGTGGCCAAGCACGCAGGCGAGCGCATTCTCGTGATCGGGCAGTACCTCGACCAGATCGACGAGCTCGCCGACGCGCTGCGGGCGCCGAAGCTCACGGGCGCCACACCCGTCGACGAGCGCGAGCGGCTCTTCCAGGAGTTCCGCGAGGGCACCACGACGGTGCTCGTCGTCTCGAAGGTCGCGAACTTCTCGGTCGACCTGCCCGAGGCGACCGTCGCGATCCAGGTCTCGGGGTCGTTCGGCTCGCGCCAGGAGGAGGCCCAGCGTCTCGGCCGGCTGCTGCGGCCCAAGGAGTCGGGTCTCTCCGCGAACTTCTACACGCTCGTCGCCCGCGACACCGTCGACCAGGACTTCGCGCAGAACCGCCAGCGGTTCCTCGCCGAGCAGGGGTACTCGTACACCATCCTCGACTCGCACTCGCTCGCCGCGGCCTGATGTGCAACGGTCTGTGACGCCGCACCTTGGCCGCAGACGGCAGCTAGCTTAGGCTTACCTAAGCCTTCGATCGAGGGCGCCCTCCCCCGACTCACGGAGCAGCACCTTCATGCGTTCATCCCGCCCTGCCTTCGCCCTCGGCGCTGTCATCGCCGTCACCCTGACCCTCACGGCGTGCAGCGCGGGCGCCGAGACCCCCGATTCGTCTGCCGCCGACGAGGACACCCTCACGATCTATGCCGGCCGCAACGAGTCGCTCGTCGGCCCGCTCATCGAGCAGTTCACCGAGGACACGGGCATCGAGGTCGACGTGCGCTACGCGACCAGCCCCGAGCTCAACGCGCTGCTCCTCGAGGAGGGCGAACGCACACCCGCCGAGGTGTTCCTCTCGCAGGACGCGGGCGCGCTCGGCTCCATCGCGAACGCCGGACTCACGTCGCCCATCCCCGCCGAGCTCGCCGACCTCATCCCGGCCGGCTTCACCTCCGACGACGACAGCTGGATCGGCGTCACGGGCCGCGCGCGGGTCATCGCCTACGACGGCGAGCACCTCACGAGTGAGACCGTGCCCGACACCATCGATGCGCTCACGGCGTCCGAGTGGAGCGGCCGCGTGGCCTTCGCCCCCGGCAACGCGAGCTTCCAGTCCTTCGTCACGGCACTTCGCGTGCTCGAGGGCGAGGACGCCGCCGCCGATTGGGTCGAGGCGATCGCCGCGAACGACCCGATCCTCACCGAGAACAATCTCGCGACGCTCGACCTCGTGAACGCCGGGCAGGCCGACGTCGGACTGATCAACCACTACTACTGGTTCGAGCGCGCCGCCGAACTCGGCGAGGAGAACATGCGCGCCCAGCTCGAGTTCCTCCCCGGCGACCCCGGCGGCATCGTGAACGTGAGCGGTGCAGCGATTCTGAAGGGCGCGGAGGGCGACGCCGACGCACGTGCGTTCGTCGAGTACCTCATCTCCGAGAAGGCGCAGCAGTACTTCGCCGACGAGCTGTACGAGTACCCGTTGCTCCCCGGCATCGACGCGCCCGAGGGCCTGCCGACGCTCGACAGCCTCGTCAACCCCGAGCTCGACCTCGCCGACCTCGAGTCGCTGGAGCAGACGCAGCAGCTCCTCGCCGACGCCGGCCTGCTGTAGCGGGCTTCCCCCTAGGCTGGGACGGATGTCTCCCACGCGCGCCGCACGGCCGCCTCGAGCGTTGCTCGCGGCGGCCGTCGTCGCGTGTGCGCTCGCAGCGATCCCCCTCGTGTACCTGCTCGTGCGCGTCGGCACCGCGGGGCTCGAAGACGTCTTCGCCGTGTTCGGGCGGCCCCGGGTGCCCGTGCTCATCGGCCACACGGTGCTGCTCGCGGCATCCGTGACCCTCGCAACCGTGGCGATCGGCGTGCCCAGTGCATTCCTGCTCGCCCGGGCGCGACTGCGCGGCCGGGCAGTGTGGACCGTGCTCGCCGCCCTGCCGCTCGCGGTGCCCTCGTATCTCGCGGCCTACGGATGGCTCGCCGCGCTGCCGTGGATGCAGGGGTACTGGGCCGCCTGGTTCGTGCTCACCCTCGTCGCGGTGCCGTATGTCACCCTCCCGGTCGCGGCCGCGCTGCGGGCCGGCACGACGGGGCTCGACGATGTCGCCCGAACCCTCGGGCGGGGTCCCTTCGCCGCGTTCCGGCTCGGCACGTGGCCGCAGATCCGGCCGGCGGTGCTCGCCGGCGCGCTCCTCGTGTGCCTGTACACGCTGAGCGACTTCGGCGGGGTCGCGCTCTTCCGGTACCAGGTGCTGACCACGGCGATCCAGCAGGCATACGGCGCGAGCTTCAATCGTGACTACGCGGCGATCCTCGCGACCCTCCTCGTGCTCCTCGCCGTCGCGGTCGTCATCGCCGAGCAGTTCGCGCGCGGCAGGGCCGTCCGGCAGTTCGGTGCCGTCACCGGACCCGCGCGTCACCGGCGCGTGCGCCTCGGAGCGTGGTCGGCACCTGCGCTCGTGCTGCTCGCCGTGCCGCCGGGGCTCGCGGTCGTCGTGCCCGTCACGGTGCTCATTCTTCGCCTGTTCGAGGCGCAGACGTTGCGGGAGTTCGATCCGGCAGAGCTCATCGCCGCCGCCGGGAATACCGTGCTCCTGTCGGCCGGCGGCGCGGTCGTCGCCATCGCGCTCGCGCTTCCGATCGGCATCCTCGCAGCCCGGTACCGCGGCCGCATCATCCGCGCCATCGAGACGACGGGATACCTCGCGCTCGGACTTCCCGGCATCGTCGTCGGCCTCTCGCTCGTGTTCTTCTCACTCGCCGCGGTGCCTGCGCTCTACCAGACCGCGTTCGTGCTCGCCTTCGCCTATGGGGTGCTGTTCATGCCCAAGGCCATCGGCGGCATCCGCAGCGCCACGGCGCAAGTGCCCACGTCGCTCGAAGACGTCTCGCGCACCCTGGGCAACGGGCGCCTCCGTACGTGGTGGCTCGTGACCGCCCGGCTCGCTCGACCGGGCATCGCGGCCGCAGCGCTGCTCGTGGCCGTCACCGCGATGAAGGAACTGCCCGCCACGCTGCTCCTGCGCCCCACTGGAACCGACACGCTCGCCACCGAGCTGTGGTCGCGCACCGACGTCTCGGCGTACGGTGCCGCCGCACCCTACGCGGTCACCCTCCTTCTTGTGGCGGCGGTGCCCGCGTTCCTCCTGTCCCGTGCCCGCGCCGGCGCCGGCGAGCTCGACGAGGCCGCGGCATGAGCCGGCTCGAGGTACGCGACCTGGTCGTCGGCTACGACGCCGCCGACGTGCTGCGCTCCGTCAGCCTCGACGTGCCCGACGGCTCCCTCCTCGCGATCGTGGGGCCGAGCGGATGCGGCAAGACCACGTTGCTGCGCACGATCGCCGGACTCGTGCGCGCCCGCTCCGGGGAGATCCGCATCGGGCATCGGATGGCCACGACGCACGGCATCCACCTCGCACCCGAGAAGCGCCGCATCGGCTGGGTTCCGCAGGACGCCGCACTCTTCCCCCACCTCACCGTCGCCGAGAACATCGCCTTCGGACTGCCGACCGCGCGGGGTTCGGCGAGGAGCGCCCGGCGCGCGGCCAATCGTGATGATGTGCGGCGACTGCTCGACCTCGTGGGTCTCGGCGCCCTCGGCGATCGAGTGCCGACGCAGCTGTCAGGCGGGCAGACGCAACGTGTCGCACTCGCCCGTGCGCTCGCCTCGGGCCCCGACGTGGTGCTCCTCGACGAGCCGTTCGGCGCGCTCGACCCGATCCTCCGCGCGGAGCTGCGCGCTTCGGTGCGAGAGCTCCTCCGCGAAGAGGGGGTCACCGGCATCCTCGTCACTCACGACCAGGCCGAGGCGCTCTCGATCGCCGACCTCGTCGGCGTCATGCGCGGCGGCGAGCTGCTGCAGCTCGACACCCCCGAGCAGGTCTACCGGCGGCCGGCGACACCATGGGTGGCCGGATTCGTGGGCGACGCCGTGTTCCTGCCGGGCACGTGGCACGGCGACGAGGTGGCGTGCGCTCTCGGACGATTGCCCGCCGATTGGGTGTCGGATGACGCGGCCACGGCGTCCCCGCTCGAGGCACCCGTCGACGGGGCATCCGTCGACGTGCTCGTTCGCCCCGAGGAGCTCCTGCTCCGTCCGCTCGAGGCGCTGCGAGCTTCAGTTCCGGCCGGGGGCGGCGTGGTGGCGGAGGCGGGCCTTGCCGCGACCGTCACCGCGGTGAGCTACACCGGGCACGACGCGATGCTCTCCCTCGTGCTCGATGATGAGACCCGCATCGACGCTCGCGTGACCGCGGCCGGACTCCTCCCGATCGGAACTCGCGTCACGGTGTCGACGACGAGCCGGGTGCTCGCCTACGCGGCGGGCGATCGCTGACGCCGATCAGCCCGCGAGTACCGCAACAGCAGCAGGTCGCCCGCCGGAATGGCGTGCACGAGGTGCATGCTCCGCTCCATCTCGGCTGCGCCACGGGAGATGCGGCCTGCGGTTCCGCCGACGAGCAGCGGACTCAGGCTGAGACACAGCTCGTCGACGAGGTCGGCGTTCATCAGCGCGCCGAACAGCCGCGGTCCGCCTTCGCAGAGCACGCGCCCGATGCCCATGTGTGCGAGGGAGTCGAGCATCGCCTCGAGGTCGACGGAACCGTCGCCCGCGGCACTGTCGCCTGCGCCACCGCCGTCACCGCCGCCGCAGACGAGCACGTCGGCGACGGCCGAGAGCGCGTCACGGCGCTCAGCCGGCGCCGCTGCGTGCGTCACGACGATCGGACGTTCCACCGCCTTGGCGAAGAACGGATGGTGGGGGTCGAGGTCGAGCGCCGACGACACCACGGCCAGTCGGGGTTGCGGGGCGCGCCCGTGCTCGAGCCGCCACGCGGCATCCGCCTCGCCGACCCGCACGCCGCCGTAGCCCTCGACACGCACGGTGCCGGCGCCCACGAGCACGACGTCGGCGAGCGTGCGCATCACCTGCATCGCGAGCCGGTCGGCCTCGTTGCCGAGCCCGCCGCTTCGGCCGTCGATGCTGACGGCTCCATCGAGACTCGCCACGAAGTTCATGCGCACGTGGCGCGCCGCCCCCTCGGGCAGGGCATACGCCTCGAGCAGCGATGCTCGGTCGATCGTCATCTCCTCATCGCTCATCGGTTGTGCTCCAGGAAGGCGGGCTTGCGCCACCCCTCGATCGCCTCGATCATGTGCATCGCATCGACGGTCTCGCGCACGTTGTGCACGCGCACGATGCGGGCGCCCTGCATGACGCAATAGACGGCGGCGGCGATCGACCCCTCGATTCGCTGGTCGCGAGCGCGACCGAGGGTCTCGCCGACGAAGTCCTTGTTCGAGAGCGCGACGAGGGTGGGGTAGCCGAGCGCGGCGATCTCGCCGAGCCGGCGGGTGAGCTCGAGCGAATGCAGCGTGTGCTTGTTGAGGTCGTGGCCCGGGTCGACGATGATGCGGTCGGATGCCACGCCCCGCGCCTCCGCGAGCGCGACCCGCTCGGTGAGGAACGCCACCACTTCGGCGACCACGTCGCCGTACTGCGGCGAGGGGTACGGGGTGCGGGGCCGGGCGAGGCTGTGGGTGATGACGATCGCCGCCCCGGTCGCCGCGACCACGTCGGCCATCGCCGGATCGTGCAGGCCTGTCGTGTCGTTGACCACGTGGGCTCCGGCGGCGATCGCCGCACGTGCGACCTCGGGGTGGAACGTGTCGACCGAGATCACGGCGCCGGAGTCGGCGAGCGCGGCCACGACGGGGACGACGCGATCGATCTCCTCGTCGACGGGGATCTCGGGGCCGGGCGCGAACTTCGCGCCGCCGACGTCGATCCAGTCGGCGCCCTCGGCGATCGCGCGGTGTGCCGCGTCGACGGCCGCGTCGAGGGCATCGGTGCGGCCTCGGTCGTAGAACGAGTCGGGCGTGCGGTTCACGATGGCCATCACGGCCACCTCGCGGGCGAAGTCGAACTCCCGCGGCCCGATGCGTCGGGTCATCGCACCGGGCGTCACGTCGCGCCGCCCGCGAGCGTGCCGAGCGGCACCGCGGGGTCGGCGAGCGCCGCCTCGTCGACGACGGACTCGGAGCGGATGATGCGCGCCACCTCGTCGTTCACGTCCCAGACGTTCACGTTCATGCCCGCGATGACGCGCCCGTCGCGCACCCAGAATGCGATGCACTCGCGTTCGGCGAGATCGCCGCGCACCACGAGGCGTGCGCCCTCGGCGAGCTCGCCGTAGCCCGAGTACTCCATGCCGAGGTCGAACTGGTCGGTGTAGAAGTACGGGATCTCGTCATAGCGCACCGATTCGCCCGCGAGTGCGCGACCGACGACCCGCCCGCCGTGCTCGGCGTTCGCCCAGTGCTCCACGCGCAGGTGGTGCCCGAGCCGCGCGTTCCAGGTGCTCGCCACGTCGCCCGCGGCGAACACGTCGGCGGCGCTCGTGCCGAAGCCCTCGTCGGTCACGACGCCGTCGTCGACCTGCAGGCCCGCGGATGCCGCGAGCTCCACGTTCGGTGTCGCACCGATGCCGAACAGCACGACGTCGGCGTCGACCACCTCGCCCGAGTCGAGCACGACGCCCGTGACCTGCTCGCGCGTGCCGGTGCCGCGCCCGCCCTGCAGCGCGCTGACGCCGGAACCCATGCGGAGGCGCACGCCGTTCGCCTCGTGGAGATCGGCGAACATGCCCCCGAGCTCGGCGCCGATCGCGGACTCGAGCGGCACGTCGCCACGGCCGAGCACGGTGACGTCGTTGCCGTAGCCGCGTGCCGCCGCTGCGGCCTCCATGCCGATCCAGCCGGCGCCGACGACGACCACTCGCTTGCCTCCTTCGCGGAAGGCGGTGCGCAAGCGCGCCGCATGGGGCAGGCGCCGCAGAATGTGGACTCCGCGAAGGGAGGCGCCAGGCCCTGCGAACGCGCGTGGCGAGGCGCCCGTTGCGAGGAGCAATCGGTCGTAGCCGACGACGTCGCCGTTGCTGCTGCTGGTGGCGCTGCCGGCGGCGGCGTCGGCGATCGAGACGGTGTGCGCGGCGGGATCGATGGAGCGCACGCGGATGCCGCTGCGCACGTCGATCCGATGCTCGCGGTACCACGCGGCGTCGTGCGGGTAGACGACGCTCGCGGCATCCGTTCCCAGCAGGTAGGCCTTGGAGAGCGGCGGACGCTCGTAGGGCAGCCGCGGCTCATCGCCGAACACGACGACCTCGCCCTCGAAACCCGACTCGCGCAGGCTCTCGACGGCCCTCGCCGCGGTCAGCCCGCCGCCCACGACGATCACTCGTTCATGCGTCATGTTGCCGAGTCTGTCACGCGTGGCGCGAGCGAGCCAGCGAGATCGCCCGGCATGCGGGCGGGCGTGATCCGCCCCTCGAACAACGTTCAGCAAAGTTTCAGCCGATGCGCAGAGAATCGAGATATGAGCGACGGACCCCGCATTCTCATCGTCGACGACGAGCCCAACATCCGCGACCTTCTGACCACCAGCCTTCGCTTCGCCGGATTCGCCGTGCGCGCGGTCGGCAACGGTGCACAGACCATCTCCGCCGTGCTCGAGGAGGAGCCCGACCTCATCATCCTCGACGTCATGCTGCCCGACATGAACGGGTTCGGAGTGACGAAGCGACTCCGTTCGGCGGGCTACACGGCGCCGATCCTCTTCCTCACGGCGAAAGACGACACCGAAGACAAGATCACCGGCCTCACCGTGGGCGGCGACGACTACGTGACGAAGCCGTTCAGCCTCGACGAGATCGTCGCGCGGATCAAGGCGATCCTGCGCCGCACGATGCACGCCGAGGAAGACGCCGTCATCCGCACGGGTGAGCTCACGATGGATCAAGACACGCACGAGGTGCTCGTCGGCGACGTGCCCGTCGAGCTCTCCCCCACCGAGTTCAAGCTGCTGCGCTACCTCATGCTGAACCCGAACCGAGTGCTCTCGAAGGCGCAGATCCTCGACCACGTGTGGGAGTACGACTTCAACGGCGACGCCGGCATCGTGGAGAGCTACATCTCCTACCTCCGCCGAAAGCTCGACCAGCACTCGATCGAGCCGCTGATCCAGACCAAGCGCGGATTCGGCTACATGCTGAAGTCCTCCAAGCCCTGACTCAGGCTTCGCCGCCTAGACTCGGCCCGCCATGCAACAGTCGAAGATCCTCGAGCGGTGGAACCGCATCTCACTGCGCACCAAGATCACGGGTGTGACGGTGCTCATGCTGACCCTCGGGCTCCTCGTCTCGGGCATCGGCACTGCGGCGATGCTGCGCTCCTACGTCGAGGAGCAGATGTCGTCGAAGCTCACCGCGCTCGCGTCGGGCGATCTCATGGAGTACTTCGACGACAACGGCGGCAGCAAGCCCGATCTCGGCAGCCTCCGCCTGAAGCCGGCCGACGACGTGTTCGTCGCGGTCTACAGCCCTTCGGGCGCGTATCGGCAGAACAACTGGGAAGAGCGCGACGAGAGCACGTGGCCGCAATTCCCGCGCACCCTGACGCAAGCCAAGGTCACCCAGCTGAACCCGTCGGGCTACACCGTGCTCCAGCTCCGCGACGTGCAGAATGCGCCGACCTTCCGTGCCGTCACGGCCCTCATGATCGCCGATGAGCACGGCTCCCTGGCACCGGTCATCATCGCGATCTCCTCGAAGGAGACCGAGCAGCTGCTCGCCGTGTACCTCACGATCTTCCTGGGCTTCGGCTTCGGCGTCGTGCTCATCGGTGCCCTGCTCACCCGCATGCTCGTGACGAGCACCTTCGGCCCGCTCCGCGAAGTCGAGCGCACCGCCGCGGCCATTGCCGACGGCGACTTCAGCCAGCGCCTCGGCGGGGCGATGCCGAACACCGAGGTCGGCCGCCTCACCCGCTCGCTCAACACCATGCTCAACCGCATCGATCGGGCGTTCCGCGACCGCGCCCGAACGATCGACCAGATGCGGCGATTCGTCGGCGACGCGAGCCACGAGCTGCGCACCCCGCTCGTGTCGGTGCGCGGCTACGCCGAGCTCTACCGCATGGGCGCCCTCCAGAGCGGCGACGAGGTCGCCCAGGCAATGGACCGCATCGAGAAGGAGGCCATCCGCATGGGCGGCCTCGTCGAAGACCTGCTCGCCCTCGCGCGACTCGACGAGGCGAAGCCGCTCGAGCTCGGCGAAGTCGACCTCGTGCCCCTCGCGCGCGACGCGGCTCTCGACGCGAGGGCGGCCAATCCCGCTCGCACGATCACCGTGATCGCCCCCGAGGAGACGGGCGGAACGGATGCCGCGGGCGAGCCTGCACCCGACCTCGAGGTCGAGGTCGAGCTCGAACCCGACGACGGCCGCACGCTCACCGGACCGATCTCGTTCGCGGGCGCCACGCTCGCGCGGCTCCGCGGACGCCGCCCTCGCGCCGACGCGCACAGCACGGCGACCGCGCCGCGCCGCAGCGGCTCGTCGACGAAGGCCGCTGCTGCGGCATCCGCGGCCTCGAAGAAGACCGCAACGGCCACGGCGCCGGCGCCCGTCACGCAGTCGGTTGCCGTGCCGGTGCGCCATGCGATCGTGCTGGCCGAGGAGAACAAGATCCGGCAGGTCATCACGAATCTGATGGCCAACGCGATCCGCTTCACCTCCGACGACAGCCCGCTCGAGATCCGCATCTCGATCGACGACTCCGCCGAGCGCGCCATGGTCGAGGTCATCGACCACGGCGAGGGCATCCCGTTGCAGATCCGCGAGAAGATCTTCCAGCGGTTCTGGCGTGCCGACACCTCGCGCACGCGGGAGACCGGCGGATCGGGGCTCGGCCTCGCGATCGTGTCGTCGATCGTGGCCGCGCACAACGGCGTCGTCGACGTGGTCGAGACGCCCGGCGGCGGTGCGACGTTCCGGGTCTCGCTTCCGCTTGCGAGCTCGGCGTCCGCGCCGCAGCGCATCGTCGAGGGCTGACACTCCTCCTCGACAGGCGTTCGTCGACGGATGCCGCTCACCGTCCTGCACTCGCTCGGCCCCCGCTGCCCGCGCCCCGCGTAGCGTCGGCGGTACACCGAACGAACGGGAGAATCCAGATGACCAGCTACCACGTCGACAGCGACCAGGTGTCCGCCGCGAACCAGACGGTGCAGGGCACGATCGGCCGCATCCAGTCCGAGGTGTCGTCGCTCCTCGGCCAGCTCACTGGCCTCCAGTCGTCGTGGAGCGGCCAGGCGTCGGCCGCCTTCCAGGCCGCCGTCGCCGACTGGCGCGCCACCCAGGTGCAGGTCGAGCAGAGCCTCGCCGGCCTCAACCGGGCCCTCGGCACCGCCGCCGTGCAGTACGCCGAGGCCGAGCAGTCGAACGCGCGACTCTTCCTCCGCTGAGCCGCCGCCGGCGCTCCGCGGTCGTGTTCACGCGGGCGAAACACGGCTGCGTATGTTCGTGAAATCTACATCTCCTATCCTCACGGGGAAGCACCAGTTCCTGCGCTGCATCGCGCGAGCCGGCTCCGCACCGGTCTGCTCGACGATGCCCAGCCCCCTGTATCGAAGAGTGGAGATCCACACATGACATTCCGGTCCCCCAACGGCGCCCGACGCGTCCGCAGCATCGCCGTCGCCGCCCTCGCCGCGGTCTCGGCCATGACCCTCGCCGCCTGCGCGTCAGGCGCATCGTCCAGCACCGGCGACGGCGCGAGCGCCGACCTCGGCGAGCTCACGGTGCAGTTGTCGTGGATCAAGAACGAGGAGTTCGCGGGCGAATTCTTCTCCGACTCCAAGGGCTACTACACCGACGCCGGATTCTCGTCGGTGAACCTGGTCCCCGGCCCGTCGACGGGTGTCGCCGAGCTCGTCTCGGGCAGCGTCGACGTCGCGCTGAGCGACGCCGTCTCAACGGGTGCCGCCGTCGCCAACGAGCAGGCCCCCGTGAAGATCATCGCCACGACCTACCAGAAGAACCCGTTCACGATCCTCTCGCTGAAAGACGGCGGCAACATCGCGACGCCCGACGACCTCAAGGGCAAGAAGATCGGCGTGCAGGACTCCAACACGAGCCTGTTCAAGGCGCTGCTCGCGGCGAACGGCATCGACGAGTCCGAGCTCACCATCGTCCCCGTGCAGTACGACCCCGCGCCGCTCACCAATGGCGAGGTCGACGGATTCGTGGCCTACCTCACGAACGAGTCGATCACAGTCGCGGCCGCGGGCAACGCCACGGTCGACCTTCCGTTCGCAGACAACGGCCTGCCGTTCGTGGCCGAGACCTTCACCGTCACCGACGACGCGATCGCGAACGACCGCGAGAAGCTCAAGGCGTTCCTCTACGCCGAGATCCTCGGCTGGACCGACGCGGTGAACGACCCAGAGGAGGGCGCGCGCCTGGCCGTTGAAGAGTACGGCAAGGACCTCGACCTCAACCCCGAGAACTCGAAGGCCGGCTCCATCAAGGCCGCCGAGGAGCTCGTCGTCTCCGATGAGACCGCAGAGAACGGCCTGTTCACCATCTCCGACGAGCTGCAGGCCGAGACCATCAAGAGCCTCGCCGGCGCGGGCATCGACGTGAAGGCCGACGACCTCTTCGACCTCAGCCTGCTGGCCGAGGTCTACAAGGAGCACCCCGAGCTCGTGAAGTACCTGAAGTAACCGCACCACCACACGTGAGGAACACGGGAACGTGACGTACGAGCAAGTGGCCGGTGTCCAGGAGCAGTCCTTGGGCACCGGCCTGCAGATCACCGGCCTGAACAAGGTGTTCACCATGGGACGGCGCAACGTCGTCGCGCTCCAGGACGCGAACCTGCACACCGACCAGGGGAGCTTCCTCTCCCTGCTCGGTCCTTCGGGTTGCGGCAAGTCGACGATCCTGCGGATCCTCGCCGGGCTTGAAGAGCCGTCGAGCGGCACGACCCGCGTCGACGGCAAGAACCCCAAGGAGTTGCGGGCGGCGAACGAGCTCGGCATCGCGTTCCAGGACTCCGCGCTGCTGCCGTGGCGAAGTGTGCTCGCGAACATCCGCCTGCCGTTCGAGGTCGCCGGCGTGCCGGTCGACCACGACTACGTGCGGGAGATGATCGACCTCGTCGGTCTCAAGGGGTTCGAGAAGGCGAAGCCGGCGCAGCTGTCGGGCGGCATGCGTCAGCGCACCTCGATCGCCCGTTCCCTCATCCTCAAGCCCTCGGTCCTGCTGTTCGACGAGCCGTTCGGCGCGCTCGACGACATGACGCGCCAGAAGCTCAACCTCGAGTTGCTCCGCATCTGGACCGAGAAGCCCGCGACGACTCTGCTCGTCACGCATGGCATCTCAGAGGCGATCTTCCTCTCCGACCACGTCGCGGTCATGAGTCCGCGACCCGGCCGGGTGAAGGAGGTCATCGACATCGACCTGCCTCGCCCGCGCACGCCCGAGATGCAACGCACGCCCGAGTTCCACGCCTACGTCGACCACGCCTCCGAACTGCTCTTCGGGCAGGGCGGCGCGGCGGTCGACGACCACTGAGGAGCCACGGTGAAGACGTTCCGACTTCCGCCGTGGGCGACCGGGCTCATCGGCGGTACGGCCCTCATCGCGTTCTGGTGGGTCAGCGCCCTCACGGTGTTCTCGAACACCGGAGCTGGTGCCAACCGTGCGATACCGACACCGCCCGAGGTGATCACGGGCTTCGCCGAGAGCGGGTTCGAGTTCTACTGGCGCAACTTCTCGGTCACGCTCGTCGAAGCGGCCCAGGGGTACCTCTGGGGCAACGGCCTGGCACTGCTCCTCGCGGCCCTGGTGCTGGTCGTGCCTCGGCTCGAGGGCGCCGTGATGCAACTCGCAATCATCACGTATTGCGTGCCGATCGTCGCGATCGGCCCGCTGGCACTCATCATCATCGGCGCTCCCTCGGCGGGTGAGCCCTCGGGCACCGCGGTCTTCCTCGCCGCGCTGAGCGTGTTCTTCACGACGGTGGTCGGCTCGCTGCTCGGCCTGAAGGCGGCCGACGCGGCGAGCCTCGACGTCGTCACCGTCTACGGGGGCACTCGGCTCACGCAGCTCGTGAAGGTGCGCCTCATCGCAGCGCTCCCCCACATCCTGACCGCACTGCAGATCGCGGTGCCCGCTGCGTTCCTCGGCGCCGTGCTCGGGGAGTTCCTCGGCAAGGTGGAGCTCGGCGTGGGTCCCGCGATGATCGCCGCCCAGCAGGGACTCGACGCGCCGCGAGTGTGGGGCATCGCGCTCGTCTGCGGCGCCGTGGCGCTGCTCGGCTTCGCGCTCGTCGGCCTCGTCGCCCGCGCGGTCGCCCCGTGGTCGCGCGGAAGGAGCAACTGACATGGCGGTCTCCACCACGACGCAGCTGAACGCCGTCGTCGCGCTGCGCAAGGAGGTTCGTGCCGAGTCGATGCGCGCGGTGCTCCGCGCGCTCGGCACGAGCACCGTCACGTTCCTCGTCACGATCGTGACGGTGCTCGTGCTGTGGGTCGGGGTGCTCTGGGCCCTCGACATCTCGCCGTACATCGCCAAGGGCCCCGCCGACGTCTGGAACTTCCTGTTCACCGTGCCCGAAGCCGCGGCGAACCGTGCCGAAGTCGGCGACAACCTTGCGGTCACGCTCGGCGACGCGCTCATCGGCTTCGCGGCAGGTCTCGCCGTGGCGCTCCTCGGCGCGATCGTCTTCCAGCTCTCGAGGGGCGTCGAGCATGCCCTCATGCCCGTCGCGATGCTGCTGCGCTCGGTACCGCTCATCGCGATGGCGCCCGTCATCATCATGATCTTCGGCCGCGACTACTGGACCGTCGCCGTGATGGGCGGCATCGTCGTGCTGTTCCCCGCGCTCGTCAGCATCGCGTTCGGCCTCAAATCGGCCTCGCCCCAGATGAACGACGTCATCACCGTGTACGGCGGCACCCCGGTGACCGCACTTCGCAAGGTCGCCCTCCCGTCCTCGCTCCCGTCGTTCTTCGCGGCGGTGCGCATCTCAGTACCCGGTGCGATCACCGGCGCCCTGCTCGCAGAGTGGCTCGCAACAGGTGAGGGCATCGGCGGTTCGGTCGGCGGCTACATCGCACAGGCGCAGTTCTCGGGCCTCTGGGCTTCGGTCGTCGTCGTCACCGCCGTGTCGCTCGTGCTCTACAACGTCGTCCAGATCGCCGAGAACGTGGTGCTCACTCGCATGGGCATGCACCCCGACAGGCGCGTCTGACGCATGGCGACGACCGGGCGTGGGTCAGCCGAGACGGATGCCGCTGCGCTGCGTCTCGGCGCGCACATCCGTCGTCTCCGCCGCAGCCGCGGCGACACGCTCGTGCAGCTCGCGGAACTCACCGACCTCTCGCACCCGTTCCTCAGCCAGCTCGAACGGGGTCTCGCACAGCCCAGCCTCTCGTCCCTGCGCCGCATCGCCGTGGCGCTCGACACGAGCCCGATCGAGCTCGTCGCTGCAGCCGAGGATACGGCGGACAGCGCACCCGAGCCGCCGATGGTCGAGGTGCGCCGGGCGGGCGATGCCGTGCCTGACGGACCGGGATTCGCCGAGGGCACGGCCCGGATGCTCGCGCACAGCGACCGTCCGTTCCATCCCCTCGAGTACGAGGGCCGGAACGGCGCGCCTGGCGACTACTACGTGCACGCCGAAGACGAGTTCCTCTACGTCACCGCGGGCCAGGTCATGGTCGACCTCGACGGCGAGATCATGATGCTCGACACGGGCGACGCGATCTACTACGCCGGCGGCGTGCGCCATCGCTGGTGGTCGGAGGCCGGCACCTTCCGGCTCGTCGTGGTCAAGGAGCGGCCACGTTCCGCGGCAGCTCCGCGAACGGCGGCGAAGCGCGGCGCCTGACCGCTCCGCCCCGTTCCCGGCGCATGCCGCGGGCGCTCAGTTCCGCTGGGCGAGTTCGAGACTGGCGTGCGCTGCCCTCCGGGCGACCAGTTGCTCGTCGGCGAGGGTGAGCCGGCCGTCCTCGACGACCGTGCGGCCGCCCACGATGAGCCGGCTGAGCGGCGGCAGGGCCGCGAGTCCGAGTGACGCGACAGGGTCGGCGATCCCGGCGTGCTCGACGCCGTCGATCCGCCAGAGCGCGAGGTCGGCGAGCTTCCCGGGCTCGATCGATCCGAGCTCCCGCTCCCGGCCGAGGACCCGGGCACCCCCGATCGTCGCCATCCGGAGCGCCTGCCGCACGCTCATGGAGTCGGCGCCCGTGCGCAGCCGTGCGAGCAGCACCGCTTGCCGGATCTCCGTGCCGAGCTGGCCCGACTCGTTCGAGGCCGCACCGTCGACGCCGAGGCCCACCGGCACGCCCGCGCGCAGGAGATCGGCGACCGGGGCGATCCCGGCCGCGAGCCGGGCGTTCGACGACGGGCAATGCGCCACACCCGTGCCGGTGCGGGCGAACCGGTCGATCGCGTCGTCGTCGAGGTGCACGCAGTGCGCCATCCACACGTCGTCGCCGAGCCAGCCGAGCCCCTCCAGATAGCGAGTGGGGGTGGCGCCGAACCGCTCGAGGCAGAACGCCTCCTCCTCCACGGTCTCAGCGCCATGCGTGTGCAGCCGCACGCCGAGGTCGCGCGCGAGCAGCGCCGACTCTCGGAGGAGGTCCGCCGTCACCGAGAACGGTGAGCAGGGCGCGACGGCCACGCGCACCATCGCGTCGAAGGACGCGTCGTGATAGGCCTCGACGGCCGCCTGGCTCGCGGCGAGCGCGGCATCCGTCGTCTCGACCGCGAAGTCGGGAGGCAGCCCGCCCTGGCTTGCGCCGAGGTCCATCGAGCCGCGCGTCGCGTGCAATCGCACGCCGACGTGTGCCGCTGCCTCGACGATCGCGCCGACGAGGTCGCCCGACCCGCGTGGGAAGACGTAGTGGTGGTCGCCGACGGTCGTGCAGCCCGAACGGGCGAGTACGGCGAGCGCGCCCGCCGCGCCGGCACCGACGAGCCCGGCGTCGATTCGCGACCACGACGGGTAGAGGGCGACGAGCCAGTCGAAGAGGATCGAGTCCTGCGCGACGCCCCTTGTGAGCCACTGGTACAGGTGGTGGTGTGTGTTCACGAGACCGGGGGTGAGCAGGTGCCCCCGGCCGTCGATCCGCACGTCGGCCTGCTCGAGCGCCTGCGCCGGCGCCGCGCCGGCCCCGACGGAGGTGATGCGGCCGCCGTCGATGACGACATGGCCGACAGCGTGCTCGGCGTCGTGCGCGTCGACCGTCGCGACGTACGCTCCCTCGATGACGGTGCGACCGGCTCCCCGGGTCACTCGCGATCCATTCGTGCGTTCGTCACACGAGCCCGCTGTACTGGTGCCACGCGGGGCCGGCGTCGGGCGCGTCGTCGCGGATGACGCTCGCCTGGATGAGCCCGTAGGGGCGGTCGTCGGCGTGGAACACCTCGTTGTCGTTCTCAACGCCGAATCGCGAGAGGTCGTAGAGGAAGTGGTGCCTGTTGGGGGCCGAGAGGCGCACCTCGGCGATGATGTCGTAGGCCTCGAGCACGGCCTTGCCCATCTCGAAGAGGGTCTGCTGCAGGGCGAGCGAGTGCACGATGGCGAACTGCTTCACGAGGATCGCCTTGACGCCCGCATACAGCTCGTTCCAGTCGGCCTCCGTCGTCGTGAACCGCCACTTCGCGACGAGCGACGTGGCCATGACCCGGTCGGTCGTGGGTTGGAGCACCGTGTACTCGTCCTCGTAGAAGCCGTGGAACTCCGAGCCCGTCGACTTCAGGATCACGAGGTCCTTGAGTCCGCCCGTGATCCACGTGCGCTGCTCGCCACCGGTGCCCTCGACCGTGACGGAGGCCGTGCGCACCTCCTGCCCCTTTCGCACCCACGTGTGGTCGTGCTCGGCGCCGTCGACGAGCACGCGCTCCCACGCGTACTCCTCGATCTCGATGCGCGCGGCGTCGACCGGCGGCACGTCGTCGACGAAATGGCGGGCGAGCTCGAGCCCGTACTCCTCGATCGAGACGAGTCCCTTCTCCTTCGCGAAGGAGTAGGCGGTCTGCTTCTGCGTGTCGGTCGGCAGCACGTTCGACTGGTCGCCGGTGAGATGAGCCGCCGCGAAGTCGCCGCGCAGCGCGGTCGAGACGTTCACGTCGTGGATCTCGTGGCGGGGCGAGTCACGGTAGATCCGCACGACACGGTTCTCCGCCTTGCCGTACTGGTGGTCTCCGAGGACGATGGCCATCTGCTGCTCCTAGTCGTTGGTCGTCGGGGTCGTGGGGCATGCCCGGGCGGGGCGGTGCCTGCCGTTCACGCGGTCGAGATCGGTGGGGCGGATGCCGCGGCGTCGCGTGCGAGGCGCCACACGCGGTCGCGGGAGAACGGGGTCTCGTACGGACGAGCGCCGATGGCGCGCCGGATCGCGTTGCCGAGCGCGGCGGCGACGGGGTTGTACGGACTCTCGCTCATGGACTTCGCTCCGAACGGCCCGAGGTCGTCGCTCGTCTCGGCGAAGAGCACCTCGGTGCCGGGGATGTCGGCCATCTGCGGCACCCGGTACATGCGGAACACGGGCGTCTGGATGCGGCCCTCCTCGACCATGACCTCTTCGTAGAGTGCACCGCCGATCGCGTGCGCAACACCGCCCTCCACCTGGCCGCGGCACTGCGCGGGGTTCATGACGGTTCCGGCATCCGCGCTCTGCACCGACTGCAGGATCCGCACGACGCCGGTGCGCACGTCGACCGCCACGCGGAACGCCTGCACGTTGAAGGCGAGCGACCGGTGCTCGCCGTACTCCGCGGCCGAGGCGGCGATCCCGTCGCCCACGCGGTGCTCGGCCGGAGTCGCGGCGATGAGCTCGGCGAAGCCGACGAGCCGCCCGCCTGCGCTGACGCCGTCGGGGCCGAGCGTGCAGGTCGCGGCATCCGTGGCAGTGAGGGTCGCCGCAGTGCCCAGGAGGATGTCGCGCAACGCGAGCGCCGCGGCGTGCAGCGCCTTGCCGGCGACCGTCGTGCCGGCCGAGGCGAATGCCCCGGTGTCGTAGTCGGCCCCGTCGGTGTCGGAGTTGCGCAACTGGACCCGGTCGATGGACGTGCCGAGATCGGTCGCGACGATCTGGGCGTGCACGGTCGTGGTGCCGTTGCCGAACTCGCTCGTGCCGACGCCGAGCACGTAGCCGCCGTCGGGGAGCAGGGTGACGGTGGTCTTCGAGACATGCCCGCGCGGCGCCATCGTGGCGATCATCGACGCCGCCATGCCCTCGCCGATGCGCCAGTGCTCGCCCGCGGGCGCCTCGACGCCGTTGCCGCGCAGGAGGGCCTGCTCGGCGAGGTCGAGGCACTGGTCGAGGCCGTAGCTGCCCGGGACGATGTCGTGCTCGGGTTCGCCGAAGAACCCGAGCGGCACTTCGCCCTCTCGGATCGCGTTGATGCGGCGCAGCTCGAACGGGTCGATGCCGAGTTCGATCGCGAGCTCGTCCATCGCGGACTCGACCGCGAGGATGACCTGGCCGAGCCCGTAGCCGCGGAACGCGCCCGACGGGGTGTTGTTCGTGTAGACGGCCTCGGCGTCGATGCGCTTCACGGGGCTCGTGTAGAGGCTGATCGATTCGGCGCATCCGTGGAACATCACGCCGCGCGAGTGGTTGCCGTAGGCGCCGGTATCGCTCAGCACGTCGACGCGCATCGCCGCGAGCCGGCCGTCGCTGGAGGCGCCGAGCGCTACGGCCACTCGCATCGGGTGCCGCACCGACGTGCGCACGAACTCGTCGGTACGACTGAGCTCGTAGACGGCGGGCTTGCCGGTGCGCAGCACGGTGAGCGCGACGAGGTCCTCGGTGAACAGCTCCTGCTTGCCGCCGAAGCCGCCGCCGACCCGGGCCGTGAAGACGCGCACGCGATCCTGCGGCAGGTCGAGCAGCCGGCACAGCTCGTCGCGGGTGAGGAACGGCACTTGCGAACTCGTGCGCACCACGAGCCGGCCGTCGTCGTCGAGCCATCCGATCGACCCGTGCGTCTCGAGCTGGGCATGGCTGAGGCGCTGCGTCTGCCAGGTGCCCGCGACGGTGACATCGGATGCCGCGAGCGCCTCGTCGAGGTCGCCGCCGTACCCGGCGTGCAGCGCCGCGACGACATTGCGGCCGGCCTCGTCGACGCGGTCTGCGGGCGTGCGATCGGGGTGGAGGAGGGGCGCACCGGGAGTGCGGGCCGCTTCGGGGTCGAAGACCGCGGGCAGCACCTCGTAGTCGACGACGATGCGCCGGCACGCCTCTTCGGCCGCTGCCGCGGTGATCGCGGCGACGGCCGCCACGCGCTGCCCCACGAAGCGCACGACATCGTCGAGCACGCGGGTGTCGTCGGGATCGTCGGTGCGGTGCTCGTGCCGACCGGTCGAGAAGCGCATCGCCGGCACGTCGTGGTGAGTGAGCACGAGTTCGACGCCGTCGAGGGCGAGTGCCGCGCTCGTGTCGATCGAGCGGATGCGCGCGTGCGCATGCGGCGAGCCGAGCACCTTGATGTGCAGGGCGCCGGGCGTCGCCGTGTCGAACGTGAACGGCTCGGTGCCGGTGACCACGCGCCGTGCCGCGGGCGGTGCGACGGAGCGGCCGATGAGCGACGCCGGGCGTTCGTCGGCACCGGTCGAGCCGAGGTTGCGGGCGCCGCGTGGGTGCGCGGCATCCGTCTGCCCGCTCTCGGTCGTCGGAGCCGGGCCGGGCTCGCTCGACGCCGTCTCGCCTGCGGCCGCGACACCCGCCGTGATCGACTCGCGGATGCTGCGATACCCCGTGCAACGGCACAGGCTGCCTTTCATGAGCCGTGGCAGATCGCCCAGTTGCTCCTCGTGGAGCGTCGACGCGGTGACGATCATGCCGGCCGTGCAGTACCCGCACTGGAAGCCGAAGTGGTCGACGAACGCCGCTTGCATGGGATGGAGCTCGTCGGGCGTGCCGAGCCCCGCGACCGTCGTGACGGAGTGCCCCTCGATGCGCTGTGCCGGGTAGATGCACGAGTGCACGGGCACGCCGTCGACGAGCACCGAGCACGCGCCGCAATCGCCGGCGTCGCAGCCCTTCTTCACCTCGAGGTGCTCGTGATCGCGCAGGAAAGTGCGAAGGCACTGGCCGGCGCGCGGCTCGCCGTCGCGCTCGCTGCCGTTGACGGCGAACCTCATGCGGCGAGCTCCTGCCGGATCTCCTCGAGGAGCACGCAGCTCACCTCGCGCCGCCAGTCTTCGGTGCCGAGCGGGTCGGTGTAGTAGCCGTCGGCGGATGCCACGTCGGAACGCAGCGTCGCGGCATCCGGCAGCTCGGGGTACCGCAGCACCGTGGGACGCCAGGTCGCCGCCGTGATGCCGAACACCGCGCAGCCGTCTTCGTCGACCCGGCCGGTGAGCACGGCGCCCGAGCGGCCGAGCTCGGCGAGCGCGATCTTGCGGTATCCGGTGCGGGCCCGCAGCGCGTGGGCCGGGATCTCGACGGCGCGCAGCACCTCGCCGGGCGCGAGCGAGTTGGTGCCGTTGCCGGTCACGAGACGCTCGACCGGCATCCGGTACTCGCCGCCGTCGGGCGTCCACACGAGCGCGACGCCGTCGAGGGCGGCCGCGAGCGACACCATCGACCCGGCGGCGAACGATCGGCAGACGTTTCCACCCACGGTGGCGACGTTCCAGACCTTGAACGAGGCGAGGAGCGCGGTGGCGCACTGGAAGAACAACGGATGCGCGGTCCAGCCCTCGTGCTCGGGAATCGCGGCGAGCTCGGCGATCGTGCACGTCGCGGCGATGCGGAGCCCGTCGTCGCTCACCTCGAGGGCGGGCCAGCCCATGGTCGAGAGGTCGACGAGTCCGGTGACCTCGAGCTGCGGCTCGGAGAACATCCAGGTGCCGCCGGCCACGAACCGTTCGGTGGGGTCGAGCACGAGGTCGCCCCGCGAGCGCGCGTAGCGATAGCCCGTGATCGTGTTGAGGTCCATGGCGATTCCCTTCGGCACCAGTGAATCGAAACGACATGACGGGAATGTTTCCCAGATGAACAATCTCGACTCACGCGCGACACGTCGATCGCCGGGCCGGCGATCTCGCGCGGCGGGACTACGACACTCCGACCACCGCCTCCCGATCGGCGGTCGCGTGGATCGGTCCGATCGTCGCGCTGAGCGGTCGCGCATCGCGCCCCGACCGCACGGCGATCACCTCGGCGAGGATCGACACGGCGGTCTCTTCGGGCGTCACCGCGCCGAGGTCGAGACCGATCGGAGACCTGAGGCGCGCGAGCTCCGCCGCGGTGGCGCCGGCCGCGCGAAGCAGTTCGACGCGCTCCTCGTGCGTGCGCCGGGAGCCGAGCGCGCCGACGTAGGCGACCGGCAGCGAGAGTGCGAGACGCAGCAGTGGAACCTCGGTGCGCGCGTCGTGGCTCAGCACGCAGACGACCGTGCGCTCGTCGACATCGAGACGGGCGAGGTAGGCGACCGGCCGCTGCGCGACCACCTCGTGCGCGGCCGGGAACCGCTCAGCCGTCGCGAACGCCGGCCGGTGGTCGCACACGCTCACCCGGTAGCCGAGGAGCGCCGCCGCCGAGGAGAGCGCCTCGGCGAAGGCGACGGCCCCGAAGATGACCATGCGCGGCGGCGTGAGCCGGCTCTCGCAGAAGAACACGAGGTCGTCGCCGTCGCACTCGAGGCGCACGAGACCCGATCGCCCGGAGCGGACGTTCCGATCGAGTTCGGCGTCGATTCGCGCGGCGGAGATGCCGTGAACACCCGCCGCGGCGAGTTCGCCGTCGTCGAGCCCGGGGAGGCGGCCGGACGAGCCGGCGTCTCGGGGGTCATTGCCGTTCCGGCCCGGAACGACGACGCGACCGAGCAGGGCGGCCGGGCCGGCCACGAGCGTGGCGATCCCGCTCGACTCGCCCTCGAGCACCCGGTCGAACGGCTCACGATCGAGGAGGCCGGGCGCGGCCGGCTGCACGAACACGTCGATCTCGCCGCCGCAACCGAGCCCGACCGCGAAGGCGCTCTCGTCGTCGATGCCGAATCGGCCGTGCTCGACACCCTCGCCGTCGAGCACGCGTTCGCAGAGCTCGTAGACGGCGCCTTCGACGCAGCCGCCCGACACGCTCCCGGTGATCCGGCCGTCGGGATCGACGATCATCGACGCACCCGGGTCACGCGGCGCCGAGCCCGTGACGGCCGTCACCGTCGCGAGCGCGAACCGCTCGCCGCGCGCGAGTCGCGCGCTGATCTCCGCCGACAGCTCCAGCACGATGCCTCCACGTTCCGGTCCGTCGATCCTACGTCTGCACGGCTCCCTGCGAGATGATGTGCGTGCAACGAGCTGGAAACGGAGCGCTGTTAGGGTCCGTGCGGAGGAAACATGACGGCAATCGACGATCCATACGACCTCGTCGTGCACGCCGAGTCGGCGTTCATCGACGGGGCGTTCCGCGCCGCGACGATCGCGGTCCGCGACGGCCTGATCGCCGCGATCGAGCCACTCGGGCCCGCCGGGGTCGAGGCACGGTCGGAAGTGACCCTCGCTCCCGGTGAGCGCCTGATCCCGGGTCTCGTCGACACCCACGTGCACGTCAACGAGCCCGGACGCACCGAGTGGGAGGGGTTCGCGAGCGCGACGCGCGCCGCCGCCGCGGGCGGCGTCACGACGATCGTCGACATGCCGCTGAACAGCATCCCGCCCACGATCGATCCCGCCGCCCTCGCGATCAAGCGTGCCTCGGCGGCACCGCAAGCCGTCGTCGACGTCGGATTCTGGGGCGGCGCGGTGCCGGGCAACCTCGGCACCCTGCGTGAGTTGCACGACGCCGGCGTGTTCGGCTTCAAGTGCTTCCTGGCACCGTCGGGCGTCGACGAGTTCCCCCACCTCGATCACGCAGGACTGCTCGCGGCGCTCCGCGAGCTCGCCGAGTTCGACGGACTGCTCATCGTGCACGCTGAAGATCCGTCGGTGCTCACTGCGCACGAGAACGACGGCGGGCCGAGCTATCCGCGATTCGTCGACTCGCGCCCGCCCGAGGCGGAGCTCGTGGCCATCCGGGGCGTCATCGACGGCATCCGCGAAACGGGCGGCCGGGCGCACATCCTGCACCTCTCCTCGGCGGCGGCGCTCCCGCTCATCGCCGAGGCGAAGGCGGAGGGCCTCCGGCTCACCGCCGAGACGTGCCCGCACTACCTCACGCTCGACGCCGAGCACATCCCCGACGGCGCCACCGAGTTCAAGTGCTGCCCGCCGATCCGTGACGAGGGCAACCGCGATCGGCTCTGGCACGGCCTCCTCGATGGCGTGATCGACCTGATCGTCTCCGACCACTCCCCCGCGACCGCCGAGCTGAAGCTCGGCTTCGACGGCGACTTCGGCCGGGCCTGGGGCGGCATCGCCGGGCTGCAGCTCGGCCTCGCGAATGTGTGGACCGAGGCGGCGCGCCGCGACATCGGCCTCGAAAGCGTGCTCGGCTGGATGGCGCAAGCGCCGGCAGAGTTCGCCGGGCTCTCGGGCAAGGGCCGCATCGCGCTCGGCGCCGACGCCGACATCGCGGCATTCGCCCCCGACACCCGATTCACCGTCGTGCCCTCGGCGCTCGCCCACAAGAACCCGGTCTCCGCGTTCGCGGGCGCGCGGCTGCGGGGCGTCGTCACGAGCACGTGGCTTCGCGGCGTCCCCATCAGTGGTGAGCCTCGCGGGCGGCTGCTCGCCCGGTGATCGAGTGGTGCGTCCGGTGATCGAGTAGCGCCGGGCGCAGCACGACGCGTCTCGAGATTACCCAAGGGCGGCCTCGATACGCGGCGCTTCGCGTCGCTACTCGACCACCGGGTATCGCGTCAGCTGCCGCGATACGTCGAGTAGGCGAACGGGCTGAGCAGCAACGGCACGTGGTAGTGCTCGGATGCCACGGCGATCTCGAACACGATCGAGACCTCGGGGTAGAACGTCGGTCGGTCGCCGAAGTACGCGGCCGTGTCGAAGACGACGCGGTAGACGCCCTCGGGCAACTCCGCCGGGCCGAGCTCGGAGACACGGCCGTCGGCATCGGTGACGGCGGCGGCGATCGGCGCCCAGGCGGCACCGACATCGGTACGGGCTTCGAGTCGCACGTCGACGCCCTCGGCCGGCCGACCGGCCGCGGCGTCGAGCACGTGAGTCGTGACGTGGCTGCGGCCCGTCATGCCGCCACCCCGATCGGCCACGCGGCATCCGCGTACATGCGTTCGAGGCGAAGCAGCGTGATCTCGCGCAGCTGCTCGCCCACGACGGCGAGCTCGGCGTCGTCGACGAGCCGCATGCGCCTCGAGAGCTCGGCGAGGATCTCGGCCCGAGAGCGACCCGCGGCGCGGATGAGGAAGACCCGGCCGAAGCGCTCCTCGTACGCGCGATTGCCGGCGGCGATCGCTACTGCGAGCTCGGGATCCTCGGCGTCGGCCGACGACTGCTCGGAGCGGGAGAACCGCTCGGCAGTGCCGTTGCCGGCGGGCTTCTCGCCGATGCGCGGGTGGCTCGCGAGGGCCTCGTCGATCTCGGCCGGCGAGAGCGGTGAGGCGGCGTCGGATGCCGCGGCGAGCAGTGCATCGAGGGAGTCGAACGGTGCGGCATCCGCCACCTCGTCGACCCAGCGAGCGACGTGCAGGCACGCTCGCAGCTCGTCTCGGAATCGTTCTCGGGCGTCGCTCGACACGTTCACGGTGACTCCTCCCGCGCCGCACGCGCGGCTCGGGTTAACTGTAGCCATGACCGCCTCGCTGCTCGGAGTGCTCCTCGCCGCGGGTGCGGGCACGCGCATGGGGCGCCCGAAGGCGCTCGTGCGTGATGCATCGGGGGTGCCGTGGGTCGTCGACGGCTTCCGGATGCTTCGTGCGGCCGGGTGCGACCAGGTGGTCGTCGTGCTCGGCGCGGAGGCCGACGCCGCTCGCGCCCTCGTTCCCGCCGGGGCCGACGTGGTCGTGGCCGCGGACTGGGAGCGGGGACTGTCCGCTTCACTCCGAGCCGGGCTCGCGTTCGCCGCGGAAACCGACGCCGAGGCGGTGCTCGTGAGCCTCGTCGACTTGGCCGGGCTCCCCCCGGCGGTCGGCCGGCGGGTCATCGACCAGGCCGGCACCGGCGCCGAGCGCCGCGGGGCGCTCACCCGCGCCGTCTTCGTCGGTCGCCCGGGGCATCCGGTGCTCATCGGCCGCGACCACTGGACGGCCGTGGCGACCGAGGTCTCGGGCGACACGGGCGCGGGCGCGTACCTCGCCCGGCACGATGCCGTGCGCGTCGAGTGCGCCGACCTCAGCGCGGGGCTCGACCGGGACCGTTGACGGGATCGAGCGCGTCGCCCCCGCCTTCCCGTCCGCCGGCGTCGTCGCCGACCCCGTCGAATCCGTAGCCCGCCCGCGCTTCGCGTCGTCGACGATGATCGCCTCACGCAGCGACCGCTCCATCACACGCCCTCGATCTCGGCGAGGCCGCGGTAGGTGGCGTCGATGCCGGCGATGCGGGAACGACCGCGCCGGATGTCGGCGCCGAGCACGGCGCTCGCGACGAGGCTCACGAGGCTCATCGCGCTCGCATAGCTGTCGAACGCCGCCGGGCTCTCGAGCGGGCACTCGATGGCGAGGTCGGCGCGCGCGGCGAGGGCACGCCCGCTCGGATCGGTGATGAGGATGCACCGTGCCCCGGTCGCCACGACCGCGTCGAGGATCTCGGCGAACCGCGCCGGGCGGCGCCGGAACCCGACGAGCACCACAACGTCGCCCTCGCCGAGGTCGGCGAGGTCTTCACCGAGGGACTGCCCCGGTTGCGGGGCGATCCGCACGCGGCCCCGGCACTGCACGAGTTGTTCACGCAGGTGCAGGGCGACGGGATAGCTGTTGCGATAGCCGACGACGAGCACCTCGCGTGCCTCGACGAGGGCGGTGACGACGGCGTGCAGGGTTCCGCCGGCGAGCGCGTCGAGCAAGCGGGAGAGGTTCTCCCGCTCCGATGCGAGCAGTGCGGCGACGCCCTCGGGCGAGGCGGCGGGTGCGCCGGCTGCGCCGAGCGGCGTTCCGGCGCTCCGCCGGGCCAGCACGTGCTCGCGCACCTCTTGCGAGTTCGCGAACCCGAGCCGTCGATACAGGCGGCTCACGGTCGCCTTCGAGACGCCGCTCATGGCGGCCAGTTCGCTCGAGTTGTACACGGCGAGCTCGCTCACGTGATCGAGGATGAACTCGGCGATGCGCTGCTCCTGCGGGGTGAGCTGCGGCATCGCCGCCTCGATCCGGTGCTCGATGCCGCCGACTGCGGCGGGCACTGCAGCCGGCGCCGGCGGGGTGGTCATCGCGCGCCCGCGAGTCGTTCGGGCTCGGCCCGCACGCGATCGGCCACCGCGAGCACCGCGGCTTCGAACGCGTCGAGGGCGAGCGCGACATCCTGCAGCGTCACCGTCTCGTC
The DNA here is from genome assembly GCF_018613935.1 of Agromyces sp. ISL-38. Lineage (GTDB taxonomy): Bacteria > Actinomycetota > Actinomycetes > Actinomycetales > Microbacteriaceae > Agromyces. The sequence goes on from NZ_JAGGPF010000002.1 coordinate 104,303, forward strand.
GGGATGGTGGCTGATGCCGCCGTTGCCGCAGCGCAGGAACAGCATCGCGATGTCGGTGACCGCGCTCACGGCCATGCCGTCGTGCCCGGCGCGACTCCAGAGGGTCATGGGCTCCGCGTCGCCGGTTTGACGGATGCCGCGCTCCACCGCATCGCGGAGCCACTCCGCGCACGGCGTGGAGTCGGCGCGGTAGATCTCCCGTGACTCGAAGCGCAGCCCACGGCGCTCCGCGATCTCGCGCGCGCGGCGCCGGATCTCGGCGAGCGCGCGATCGCGATCGTCGTCGAACTCGGCACGGAGGTCGAGGCTGAAGTCGACCCGGCCCGGAATCACGTTGACGCCGCCCGGGAAGGCCTGCAGGCGGCCGACGGTCGCGATCACGCCGGATTCGCGGCCGATCTCCTCGATGCCGACGACGAGTTCGCTCGCGCCGACGAGTGCGTCGCGGCGCCGATCGTACGGTGTGCCGCCGGCGTGGCCGGCGACGCCGGTCATCGTGAACTCGAATCGGCGGGCCCCCGCGATCGAGGAGACCACGGCGAGCGCCCGGTCGGCGTCTTCAAGGGAGGGGCCCTGCTCGATGTGCACCTCGAGGTAGCCGACGAGCGACTCGGGGCGTCGTGCGGCGCTCCGGATGCGCGACGGGTCGAGGCCGAAGTCGATGAGCGCCTCGCGGAGGGTGAGTCCGTCGCGGTCGCGCGACTCCCACCACCCGGGATCGAACTCGCCGGCAAGCGCCCGGCTGCCGAGCAGCGCGTTGCCGAAGCGCGTGCCCTCCTCGTCGGTGAAGCCCACGACCTCGAGCGCGAACGGCAACCGTTCGCCGCGCCGGGCGATGCGCGCCGCGACCTCGATCGCGAGCAGCACGCCGAGCATGCCGTCGTACCTGCCCGCGTCACGCACGGTGTCGAGGTGCGAGCCGAGCAGGAGCGCCGGCAGGTCGGGATCGGCGCCCTCGAGCCGGGCGCACTGGTTGCCGCCGGCATCCTGCCATGCGGTGAGTCCGGCCTCCTCCATCCACCCCGCCGCGAGGTCGTTCGCCTTGCGGTGCTCTGGCGAGAGATGCACGCGCTCGAGCAGGTCGGGGCTCGATGAGATCGCGGCGAGCTCGTCGCAGCGGTCGAGCACTCGCTCCGCGATCGTGAGCGAGTCGGGAGCGAGCTGCGGGGTCACGCCACCGACTCCGCGTAGACGTCACGCGCAGCGCCGACACCGGCGCCCGCGGTGAGACGGTGTCCTTCGGCGCGGAGCACGTGCTCGAGCGCGGCGAGCGTCGTGAGCACCGCATCCTTGCGGGCGTTGTAGCCCATGGTGCCGATGCGCCAGATCTTTCCGTGCAGCGGGCCGAACGACGTGCCGATCTCGATCGCGAAGTCCTCGAGCAGCGCCGTGCGCACCCGGTCGCCGTCGACGCCGTCGGGGATGAAGACCCCGACGACGTTGTTCATGCGGTGGGCGCGATCGCCGAAGATCCGAAGGCCGAGCGCTGCGACCCCCTCCGCCATCGCCGCGCCGTGGAGCCGGTGACGTTCGATCGCGGCATCCATGCCCTCGTCGACGAGAAGTCGCGCGCACTCCCGCGCGCCGTAGAGCATCGAGGTCGCCTCGGTGTGGTGGTTGAGCCGCTTCTCGCCCCAATAGTCGAGGATCATCGCGAGGTCGAAGTAGTTCGAGCGGATCGGGTCGTCGCGCACGGCGTCGCCCTCGGCACGGATGCCGGCCTCGACGCTCTTGCGCGCCTCGATGCGCGCGACGGCCTTCGGGGAGAGGCTGATCGGCGAGCTTCCCGAGGGGCCGCCGAGGCACTTCTGCAGGCCGGCCGTCGCGGCGTCGAGGCCCCAGGCGTCCATCTCGAAGGCGTTGCCGCCGAGCGAGGCGGTGACATCCGTGTAGAAGATCACGCCGTGGCGTTCGCAGATCTCGCCGAGCTCATCGAGCGGCTGCGCCACGGTCGTCGACGTGTCGCCGTGCACGACCGCGAGGAGCGCGGGCTTCACCTCGACGATCGCCTGCTCGATCGCCGCCGACGTGAAGACGCCGCCCCACTCGACCTCACGAGTGTGCACCTCGGCGCCGGCGCGGCTCGCGATCTCGGCGAGGAGGTGGCCGAAGCGGCCGAAGATCAGCACGAGCACACGGTCGCCGGGAGCGACGAGGGAGACGATCGCGGCCTCGATGCCCGCTCGCGAGGTGCCGTCGACGAGGAGCGTCGCCGCGTTGCCGGTGCGGAACACCCCGCGATAGAGCTCCATCGTCTCGTTCATGTACGACGTCATCGCCGGGTCGTACTGGCCGATGAGCTGGGCCGACATCGCGCGGAGCACGCGCGGGTCGGCGTTCACGGGGCCGGGACCCATGAGCAGGCGAGGGGGCGGGTTGATCGGTGCGACGGCGATGATGACTCCCTGAATCTCGTGTTTCAGGCCACCATTCTACGCAACGCCCGTTTCAGACGTGTTTCAGGTGCTGCGACCAGCCGATCGCCGCCTCGACGAGCGCGAGATCGCTGCCTCGGGGCCCCACGAAGCAGATGCCGATCGGTGCGCCATCCGCGGTGACGCCCGGCACCGACACGGCCGGCCGGCCTGTGGCACCGGCGACGGCGGTCATCCTGAGCGTCGCCGCCCGGATCGCCTCGATCTCTGCGCCGTCGGCGTCGACGGCGGGAGCCGCGGATGCCGCCGACGGCAGCACGAGCACGGCGTCGCCGAGCGCGGCATCGAGTGCCCGGCGAGCGGCCTCGAGCCGAGCGCGGGCATCGGACGCTGCTTCGGGCGTGATCGCCGCCGCCCATTCGAATCGGGCCGCGACATCCGCGCCCAGCGCTCCCGGATGCGCCTGGATCCACGCGCCGTGCGCCGCCCAGGCCTCCGACGCCTGCACCGTTCGGAATGCGGCGTACAGCGCGTCGAGGGCGTCGCCGCCGATCGCCGGGTCGTCGAGTTCAGAGACATCCGAGCCGCCCGTGGCGAACGCCTCGACGGCTCTCGCGAATGAGCGCGCGACCTCGGGCGTCGCCGACTCGGCGAGCGCGGCCGCCGTCACGAATCCGGTACCGACGCCCCGCTGCGCCGCCGGATCGAGGCTCGCCCGCGCCGCCGCTGCAAGGGTCTCCCCGTTGCGCGTGATCCAGCCGACCGTGTCGAAGCTCGGCGCGAGGGGCAGCACGCCCTCGGTGCTCACCGCACCATGCGTCGTGCGCAGTCCCCACAGCCCCTGGTACGAGGCCGGGATGCGGATCGAGCCGGCCGTGTCGGTCGCGAGGCCGATCGTCGCGTGCCCCATCGCGACCGCCGCCGCCGGGCCACTCGACGAGCCGCCCGAGATCGCGCCGGGCACGGCCGGGTTCGGCGGGGTGCCGTAGGCCGCGTTCCGTCCGGCGATGCTGTAGGCGAACTGGTCGGTCTGTGCGATGCCGCGAACGGATGCCCCTGCCGCCTGCAGCGCGCGCAGGCTCGCCGCCGAGCGCGGCTCGGGCCCGGCACCCTCGAGGTATACGGGCACTCCGGCCCCGAGCGGGAACCCCTCGACCGCGAACACGTCCTTGACGGCGACCGTGACCCCGTCGAGCGGGCCCTGTGCCAACGCCGGGAGGAGGGGCTCGCCGACCACGCGCCAGACGCGCGGATCGAGTGCCCGGGGCGGAGCCGACACGTGCGCCGCCGCGATGCGCCACGCGCCGTCCTGCCGCTCCCAGAGCTGGGTGACGAGCCCTCGACCACCCGCGAGCGGCGCGGTGACCGCGGCGAGCCACGCGTGGTCGGCATCGATGGGCCGCACGTGCAGCGCCTCGATCACGCGCTTCGGCGCTCCCCCGCGGCGGCCGCGGAACCGGGTGATCGTGTCGCGGCCGACGAGGAGCCCGCCGTCGTCGCCGCGGATGGTCGCGGCGCCCGGCGCGAAGTACCCCTCGAGCCTCGTGAGGTCATCGGACATGAGCGCGGCCTCGTACCCGAGCGCCGCCTCGACGAGACCGTCGGGCGCTTGGGCGCCGTCGGGGAGGTGCACGGGCACGCCGTCGTGCACGGGCGCGCCGTCGGCGCCGTGCTGCGGCGTCCGCTCAGCCACGCTTCACCGCCCGGAAGTCGGAGGTGCGAATGCGAGCGTGCACGCCCTTCACGAGATCGACGACCTGCGAGATGTCGAAGTCGGTCGCCGCGCTGAGGTACGCGTAGGCGAGGTGGGGCGCCATGCCGTAGCGCGCGCCGAGGAGACCGATCGCCTGGCGCACGCAGTTCTGCATGGCGAGGTCGAGGTCGGCGTCGAGGCCCGTCGGCACGAGGTAGTCGCTCGTCTCGGCGAGCGGCCCGGCTATCTCGCCGAAGTCGCGCACCGCCGTCTCGGCCGGCACGACCTCGAACCGGATCGTGGCGCGCAGCGACGCCTCGAGCGCGGTCAGCGCGACCTCGCCGCCGCCTTGCGCGAAGTGCGGGTCGCCGACGTAGGCGAGCGCCCCGTCGACCTGCACGGGCAGGTAGAGCGAGGCGCCCTCGGTGAGGAGATTGATGTCGAGGTTGCCGCCGTGCGCGCCGGGCGGCACGGAGTGCGGCCGCTCGTCGGCATCGACCGCGACGCCCATGATGCCGAGGAACGGCGCGAGCGGGAACCGGATGCTCCGCTCCCCGCCCTCGACGAGCGGCAGGGCGCCGAACCAGGCGCCGTGCTCGTCGCGCTCGATGGGGGTGAAGACGCTGACGTTGCCCTGCCCCTGCGGGTACTCCCCCGGCAGCGCGCCGCGGCCGTGGCGATTCGAGATCACGCCGTAGGGCACGCGCGGGGTCGTGTCGACGACGGTGAGCTTCAGCAGGTCGCCGGGCCGCGCGCCGCGCACCCCGATCGGGCCGGTGACGACGTGCGGGCCGTCGGTCGCGGGGTCACGCGGATGATCGGATGCCGCGAGCGCCACGGCCTCGTCGAGCACCTGCTCGCGCTCGACACCGTGCGCCCCGAAGAACGCAGCGGGATCGCGGCCCTGGTCTTCGAGGATGCCCTCATGGCTCACCGTGTCGATGACGACCTCGTCGCCGGCGTCGACGGTGAGCACGGGCGAGTCGCCGCGCGCCGGCAGGCGGCCCCACCCGAGTGCACCCGGTTCGGCCGGGAGGTAGGTTCCCCCTTCGACGCCGGATCCGGCCTGCAGCACTCCGTGAAACCCGCCCATTCAGCATCCCATCCGTGTGTCGCCACGACTGCCGTGTGGCATCCTTGGTCGAGAGTACCGTCCCGCCCGCCCGGTGCTCGCCGACGGCGTCGACACGGGGCCGACCTGCAAGGAGACCCCGTGATCTCGACCATGCGTCGCCATCCCGCCGGAACACACCTCGGCCTCATGCTCGCCCTCACCTTCTCGACCGGCGTCATCGACGCCGTCGGCTACCTCGGCCTCGACCGCGTGTTCACGGGCAACATGACGGGCAACATCGTCATCCTGGGCATGGCCCTCACCGGCGCCGACGACCTGCCGATCATCGGCCCGGTGCTCGCCCTCGCGGGCTTCATGGTCGGTGCCGCAGTCGCCGGCCGCCTGCTCCGCGACCTCGTCGCCGGGTGGAGCAGGAGCACGACCGTGGTGTTCTCCCTGGTCGCACTCGTGCTCGTCGCGGCGGGCGTCACGATGATCGTGCTCGAAGATCCCGCCGAACCGGTGCTGCTCGGCGTCACGACCGCGCTCGGCCTCGCCATGGGAGCGCAGGCGGGCGCGGCACGCCACATCGCGGTGAAGGATGTCACGACGGTCGTCGTCACCTCGACCATCACCGGCCTCGCTGCCGACTCGGTCTTCGGCTCCCGCGTCGACAAGCACCCGTGGCGGCGACGCGCCGGCGCTATCGCCCTCATCGGCGCCGGAGCCGCGGTCGGCGCGCTCGTGCTCAACGTGCACATCGCCTTCGGCATCGCACTCTCGGCGGCCATCACGATCGTCGTGGCGGTGCTCGGCCACCTGGGCCGGCCGCGCGAGGAGTAAGCCCTCGACGAGGGTCGACCGCGAGTCCGACGTGCTCGATGCCCGATGGTGTCGCCGAGTCAGTGCGAGGCGATCCGGCCCGCGACGAGGGACGCGATCTCGCTGACCGCTGCCCGCGCCGACACGAAGTAGCCCGCCGGTGGCCCACCATCGCTCCCGGAACTCGGCGCCGGGTAGACCAGCACGCGCACCCAGTCTCCGGCGACGGTGAAGTCGAGAAGACACGCACGTGCCGGGTCGGCGCAGCGGGCGATCGCGTGCCCGGCCTCGACCCCTGTGAGCTCGACGGGCGTGCCGCCCGCATCGATCCATGCATCGCGGTAGCGGTCGAACCCCCAGATTCCGCTCGGCAGGATGCCGATCTGCCCGACCGCCGCGTCACTGTCGGACAGCCCGAGTGAGCAGCGCATCGCGCCGACCTGTTGCGTGCCGTACCAGTACTGCCCGACATGCGGTCCGTCCCACTGCAATCCCACACGGAGGTTCGGGATCGCCGTGATGCCGATGATCTCATCGGTCGGCGCGAGGGCGTCGCACTCGGAGTCGCCGATCATGCTGCTCGTCTCCGGCACCCAGCGCTCACGCGGCGTCATCGCAGCGACCGCCGCGACCATCGGGTCGACGATGCCCCTGAAGCCGGCGACGAGCTCGTCCTCGCCCGGTCCCTCGGCGGCGACGATTCCGCTCACGTGGAACTCGATCCACGTCTGCCCGATCACCCCGAAGAGCTCGCAGTTCCCGAACGTCGCACTGCCGACGGGGTCGACGCATCGAGGTCCCTGCACGTGTTCTCCGTAGGTGGGATCCGCGATCTGGTAGAGGTCGACGTACTCGATCGCCGCGTCGAGTCCTTCGGGAAGGATGCTCAGCTCGATCTCCTGGATGCTGAGTTCCGGCGCCGTGAAGGGGTCGCCCTCGAGCCCGTTGGTCCATCGACACGTGAGCGCGCCGAGCTGTTCGACCGCTGCGGCATCCGGCGTCAACCGGTCGGCTGCGGTGACGGCCGAGAGCGGTTGCCCGCTCACCCCGACGAAGGCCTGCAGCGCGCTCGCGTCGAGGAGGTCCCCGCACGTGGCGTCGATGCGAGGAGTCGGCCCTGCCGCCACCGGATCAGACGTCGGCGTCGGGGCGGGCGTCGCCGCCCCGGTGGGCGTCGGTTTCGGCTCTGACGCGACGCATCCGGCGAGCGAGAGCGCGACGAGGCCGACGGTGAGGTGGGCCGCGAAGCGGTGAAGGATCATGTGCTGACGGTAACGATCCCTCACGCATTCGAGAGGTCTCTGCGGATAACGGTTTCACTACGCCTTGCGCCCTCATCGGTGAGCTCGCCCCGAACACGCCGAAGGGCGCCTCCCGGAGGAAGACGCCCTTCGTGTCGATCGGGGCCCGAGGGCCGGAGATCGGTTCGGACTAGAAGTCCATGCCACCCGTGGGGTCGCCGGCCGGAACCGGGTTCCGCTCGGGCTTCTCGGCGACGACGGCCTCGGTCGTGAGGAAGAGGCCGGCGATCGACGCGGCGTTCTGCAGCGCCGAACGGGTCACCTTGGCGGGGTCGATGATGCCCTGCGCGATGAGGTCGCCGTACTCGCCGGTCGCGGCGTTGAGGCCGTGACCCGCGGGCAGGCCCGCGACCCGGTTCGCGACGACGCCCGGCTCGAGGCCTGCGTTCAGGGCGATCTGCTTGAGCGGAGCCTCGATCGCGACGCGCACGATGTTCGCACCGGTCGCCTCGTCGCCCGTGAGCTCGAGCGTCGCGAACGCACGTGCACCGGCCTGGATCAGGGCGACGCCACCACCGGCGACGATGCCCTCTTCGACGGCGGCCTTCGCATTGCGGACGGCGTCTTCGATGCGGTGCTTGCGCTCCTTGAGCTCGACCTCGGTCGCAGCGCCCGCCTTGATGACGGCGACGCCGCCGGCGAGCTTCGCGAGACGCTCCTGGAGCTTCTCACGATCGTAGTCCGAGTCGGTGTTCTCGATCTCGGCACGGATCTGCGCCACGCGGCCGGCGATGGCCTCGTGGTCGCCCGCGCCCTCGACGATCGTGGTCTCGTCCTTGGTGATGACGACCTTGCGGGCCTGGCCGAGCAGGTCGAGGGTTGCGTTCTCGAGCTTGAGGCCGACCTCTTCGGAGATGACCTGGCCGCCGGTGAGGATCGCGATGTCCTGGAGCTGCGCCTTGCGACGGTCGCCGAAGCCGGGAGCCTTGACGGCGACCGACTTGAAGATGCCGCGGATCTTGTTCACGACGAGGGTCGCGAGCGCTTCGCCGTCGACGTCCTCAGCGATGATGAGGAGCTGCTTGCCGGTCTGGATGACCTTGTCGACGATCGGCAGCAGGTCCTTGATGTTCGAGACCTTGCTGTTGACGATCAGGATGTACGGGTCTTCGAAGACCGCTTCCTGGCGCTCGGGGTCGGTGACGAAGTAGGCCGAGAGGTAGCCCTTGTCGAAGCGCATGCCCTCGGTGAGCTCGAGCTCGGTGCCGAAGGTGTTCGACTCCTCGACGGTGACGACACCCTCCTTGCCGACCTTGTCGATCGCCTCGGCGATGATCGCGCCGATCTCGGGGTCGGCGGCGGAGATCGATGCGGTGGCCGCGATCTCTTCCTTGGTCTCGATCTCCTTGGCCGCGGAGAGCAGCTCGGCGGTGACGGCCGCGACGGCCTTCTCGATGCCGCGCTTCAGCGAGATCGGGTCGGCGCCTGCGGCGACGTTGCGAAGGCCCTCGCGTACGAGTGCCTGGGCGAGGACGACCGACGTGGTGGTGCCGTCGCCGGCGACGTCATCGGTCTTCTTCGCGACCTCCTTGACGAGCTCGGCGCCGATCTTCTCGTACGGGTCGTCGAGCTCGATCTCCTTGGCGATCGACACACCGTCGTTCGTGATGGTGGGCGCGCCCCACTTCTTCTCGAGCACGACGTTGCGGCCACGCGGGCCGAGGGTCACCTTCACCGCGTCGGCGAGCTGGTTGAGGCCACGCTCGAGGCCGCGACGGGCCTCCTCGTTGAAAGCAATGATCTTTGCCATGTGTGTTTCTCGTCCTTTCCCGGACGTCTTCAAAGATTCGTTGGGTTAGCACTCAAAACGAGTGAGTGCTAAGAAGATTCTGGCACTCGACCGCCGCGAGTGCAAGCGAGCTCGAGCCGCCTCGGCAGCGCCCGTCAGACACGCCGTCGCACGAAGGTCGCGAACGACGCAGCTGGACGCCCTACGGGGCGAACGTCACCGATCCCTCGTTCGGAACGAGCTCGACCCACGTGTTTCCGGGTGCGAGCCGCAGCCGGCTGCCGTCGTCGGCGGTGAGCACGATCGGCGAGGCCGCGGCATCCTTCGACCACGTGCCGTGTGCAGTGCGACCGCCGACCGAGACCCACACCTCGCCCGAGCCGATCATGATCGTGCGCGGCACCTCGCCGAAGGTCCAGTCGATTCCGACGCGCAGGGTCACCACATTCGTCGTCCGCACACGCTCACCCGACGCCTCGACGTCGGGCTCGCCCTCCTGCAGGCGCAGCCAGACGGATGCCGCGGCATCCCACTCCCACCCGGGGAACCGCGCCTCGGAGAACACGAGGTCGATGCGCGAGGTGGGGCCCGCCGCGAGCGACGGCGCGGCGAGCGGATCGGCCGAACCGTAGGCGAACTGCACGGGCGGCGGCGCGAGCTCCGAGTTGCGCGCCACGACCTCACGGCCGGCGAGGATCACGTCGTGGGGCCCGGGCCGATCATCTGCGCGGTGGAACAGGCCGGTGTCGTCGTAGTCGAACACGACGTTGACGAGCGGCGTCGACCTCATCATGTTGACGAAGTGCTCCTGCCCTCCGGAGTAGGCGATGATGCCGCCGAACGGAGTGGCGATGTCGGGGTCCATCGGGCGGATCGAGCGCACCGGTCCGACCTCGTCGGGCACATCCGTGTGCCACACGACGAGATATCGCGTGATGCCGCCCTCGACGAGCTCCTCGAAGGCGATGTCGCTGCGATTCAGGGCGATCTGCGGCCGCGCATCCACGTGGTTGTCGATCTTGACACTGAGGGCGGGATGGCCGAGCGGCGCTTCGATCATCGTTCCCCGCAACGGCGCGAACGACACCGCGATGGTCGGGGTGGTGGCGCCGGGGCGACCGGGCTCGCTGGGCGCCGGACCGAGTTCGGGTGCAGCACTCTGGCATCCAACGAGCAGCATCACGGATGCCGCGAGCACACCGAGCGTCGCGAGTCGTCGTCGCGATGGCTCCCCAGCCGGCCCCCTCATGGCGTCATGGTAGTCGCGAAGCGCGCCGGACGAGGGCGCCACCGCGGCGCGCCCTTCCCGAAGTGCCGGCGATGCGCGAACGCGCCGCCGGATTGCCGGCGACGCGTTCATCAGCGCGACTCAGGCGGGGCGAACCGCCTCGGCCTGCGGACCCTTGGAACCCGTGCCGACCTCGAAGACGACCTGCTGGCCTTCTTCGAGCACCTTGTATCCGGACATATCGATCGCAGAGTAGTGGACGAAGACGTCTTGGCCGTCACCGTCGACGGTGATGAAGCCGTACCCCTTCTCAGCGTTGAACCACTTGACGGTTCCGTTCGCCATGCGTTGCTCCCATATTGCTGTGTGTGGATCGGCACGTGCCTGTCGCCTGTACCGGGCCCCAGAATCGTGCGGCGGGCACCGCGGGCGGTACCGGGAGTTCACACGGGATTGAGCGACCAATTCCAGATACTAACGACGTGACGCGCGGGCACAAGAGTCTTGACGCAAGGAATGGTCGCAGATTGGCAACGATTCGCTCGAGATCAGCCTGTCGTGGCGTCTGCGTAGTCGGATCCGAGCACGACGACGAGTGGCGTCTCGGTTCCGGCGAACTGGTCGGAGAGCCGCACGTCGGCTTCGGGCAGGAGCTGGGCCACGCCCCGGGCGGCACCCTCGAGCTCGGCCGCGGTGTAGTAGACGACGGTCTCGGTGAGGTCGCTCGTGCTCGCGTTCGCCGTCGTGCCCACCGGCACGCCGCCTGCAGTGAGGGTCTCGGCGGCCCGCGCTGCGAGCCCCGAGGTGGCCGTGCCGTTCAGCACGAGCACCGCGATGTCGGGGGCGATCGTCGGCGCGGCGGTGGCGACCGGCTCGGGGGTCGGGGTGGCCACGGGCGGTGCGAGGAAGTTCAGGCGATCGTTGGAGATGACGACGGCGCCGATGCCCACGGCCGCGAGCACGACCGTGGCGAGTGCAGCCCAGCCGAACGCCACCCACCTGGCGCCACGACGCGCAGGCGCACGATGCGCCCCCACCCGCTCGATGCCGTGCGGGATGGAGTCGAATCGATCGCGGGGGAACTTCTGCGCCATGGGTCCAGTCGTCGGGTTCGGGGCCGGCTCAATCGAGCGATCGGCCGATCGAGAGCGAACGCCGGGAGCGCGCCGCCACACGCGCCTCACGCATCCGCTGGAGTCGTTTGATGAGCATCGGGTCGTGCCGGAGAGCTGACGGCGAGTCGATGAGCTCGCCGAGAATCCGATAGTAGCGGGCGGCCGAGAGTCCGAATTCCTCCCTGATCGCGTCGGCCTTCGCACCGGGGTGCTGCCACGCTCTCGCCTCGAACGCGAGGATCTGCATCTCCCGCTCGTCGAGCGCCGGCTCGTCGCGGTGGGCGGGCACGCGCTCGGCGCTCATCCGTTCCTCCCGTCGCGGCGGATGGTCCGCCTGCAGCACATCCTAGGCACCTCGGGCATGGAGTGAGCCGAGCGGCGACGGCGTGTGAGGCGCGGAACAGGCGGCCACCGGCCGACGTTGCAGTTCTGTGCAGGAAGACCTGCGAGCATGGTGGGGCCATCGTGGCCGACGCCGAGAGGAGTGCTCATGGAATACCGCGTGAACAAGAGCGATGAGGAATGGCGCGCCGAGCTCGACGCCGACCGGTTCGCGGTGCTCCGCGAGGCGGCCACCGAACGGCCGTGGACCGGCGAACTCCTCGACGAGGAGCGTGCCGGTGTCTACTCGTGCGCGGCGTGCGGCGCCGAGCTGTTCAAGAGCGGCACGAAGTTCGACTCCGGTTGCGGATGGCCGAGCTTCTACGAGTCGGTACGGCCCGAGGCGGTCGAACTCCTCGAAGACACCTCCCTCGGCACGGTGCGCACCGAGGTGCGCTGCGCGGCCTGCGGCTCCCACCTCGGCCACGTCTTCCCCGACGGCTTCGGCACGCCCACCGGCGATCGCTACTGCATGAACTCGATCGCCCTCGACTTCACCGCTGAGCCCTGAGCGTGGCATCCGCGCGCGAGGCTGCGCTCACGCGGCGGTCGTCGTCGAAGGTGACGGATGCCGCACCCGACGACGACACGATCGTGTCGCTGCTCGAGGCCGCTGCACGGGTCGCCGACCACGCTTCGCTCCGTCCCTGGCGGGTGATCGCGCTCCGCGGAGCGGCGCGCGCCAGGCTCGGCGAGGCCCTCGCCGCCGCGGCCGGCCTTGAAGGAGAGCACGCGTCACGCCTGGCGGCGAAGCCGCTCCGGGCGCCGCTGCTCCTCGCGATCGTCGCCGCCACCACGACGCACCCGAAGGTTCCCGAGTGGGAGCAGGAGGCGTCGGCAGCCGGCGTCGGGCACGTGCTCAGCCTGCTGCTCGACGAAGCCGGATGGGGCGTGATGTGGCGCACCGGGCCCTACACGCGGCATCCGCTCGTCGCTCGCATGCATGGGCTCGGCGAACACGAGCGCCTGCTCGGCTGGCTCTACGTCGGCGGACGCATCTCCCGCCCGCGCGGCGAACGCGACGGCTCGATCGCGGCCGGCCGATTCAGCTCACTCGACTGACGCCCGCTCCGCCTGGCCGGCCGGCAGGGCCGCGACGTGCTTGCGGCGCGACCACCTGATGCTCGCCACGACGACTGCGACGAGGGCGAGCGCCGTGCCGCCGACGGTCGCGACATCGACCGCGCGCCCACCGGTGGGCAGCACGAGATCGAGCGTGAGCGCCGCGGCGAGCTGCCCCGCGACTCCGCAGAGCGCGAGCAGCAGCACGCCCACCATGCGCACGAGCGCCGCCTGGCCGGCGATGAAGATGCAGCCGATGGCTCCGCCCGCGTAGAGCCACGGCTCGCTCGGCAGCGACTCGGGCCAGCCGGCGATCGCCGCGTGCACGAGCACGACGACGACGAGCGCGGCGGTGCCGACCGCGAAGTTGAACACGGTCGCCGTGAGGGCGCTGCCGGCCTCGATCTTGACGCGGCCGTTCACCGCCTGCTGCCAGCCCACGGCGATGCCGGCGAGGAATGGGAACAGCATGAGCCAGAGCGGCACCTCGTGCGCGAGTTGCGCCGACACGGCCCAGCCGATCGCGGCGAGCGCCAGCACGGCGCCGATGACACGGGTGACGGTGAGCGGCCGCCGGCCGCCCGGCCCGAGCCCGACGAGGTCGAAGACGATGCCGCCGATGGTCTGGCCGGCGACGATCGCGACCGTGAAGAGCGCGACCCCGATCACCCCGGCCGAGAGGCCCTGCGTCGTGACGAACCATGCCCCCGAGAGACCGCCGAGCACCATCCACCACGCGAGGCGGCGCTCGCGCAGCGCTGCGCCGACGCGCGCGAATCCGGCACGACCAGGCCGCCAGAGGGCGAGGCTCACGAGGAGGATCGCGAGCCCGCTGCCGAAGGAGATGGCGGCCGCGGTGAAGGCGTCGTCGATCGCTCCGGCGAGCTGCCCGTTGATGCGGGACTGCACCGCCGTGAGCGCCCCGCACGCGAGGGCGAACACGACCGCGAGCCAGAGCGGCAGTCGTGCGCGCTCGGCGTGGGGGTGTGTGCTCATGTGGAGCCGCCTGCGGGACTCGAACCCGCAACCACCGCTTTACAAGAGCGGTGCGCTACCAATTGCGCCAAGGCGGCGAGGGTGTTGCCTCCCCGACATCCTACCGACAGCACGAAGGCCCGGCACGGTGCCGGGCCTTCGTGGACGATCACGGTCGCCGCGGCGACGCTACGAGGCGGGCGTCGGCGTGGGGGTCGGCGTCGGGTTCTCCTCGAAGCTCTGGCCGGCCGCCTGGAGCACGAACAACTGGAACTCGGCCGGGTCGTCGAGCGAGCCCTGGTACTGGTTGCCGTTCACGAGCACGGTCGGAGTGCCCGTGATCGACTCGAGGTCGGAGTTCGGCACCGGCGAGGTGAGTGCGCGGTTCGTGGCATCCTGCACCCAGGCCTTGAACTGCACGTCGTCGATGCACTTCTCGACCGTGGAGCGCGAGCTCACATCGGCCTCTTTCGTGAGGCCCTTGATCTCGTCGTTCGTGAGCCCCGTGGAGCCCTCTTCGGGCTGGTTCGCGAAGAGCAGCTCGTTGAAGTCGAAGAACGACTCCGGTGACGAGTTCGCGACGCATGCCGCCGCGTTCGCCGCGCGCAGCGAGTACTGCGTGCCGGCCGACTTGTTGGTGAGGATGGCGATGGGGTGCACCTCGAGGGTCGCGGCGCCCGACTCGACCATGGTGCGGATCGATTCGGAGTTCGTCTCCTCGAACTGCCCGCAGAACGGGCAGAGGTAGTCGATGTACATGACGATGTTCGCGACCGTGCCGCTGTCGTCGGGGACGGAGGGCGTGGGGGTGGCCTGGGGCTTCAGGGCCGGCGTCTCGACGGCCTCGATTCCGGACTCGCCGCCGACGAGCACGATGCCGTCGCTCGCCATGTTGCGCGGGCCCGGGCCATCGGGCCGCTGGCCCTGCATGATCAGCGTGAAGATGAGCGCACCGATCGCGACGACCGCGACGATGATGCCGCCCTGGATGAACACCTTGTTGCGGCGTTCCCGCTTCTTCTGCCCCTCCCGGAGGGCCTTGGCCTTCTCCCGTGCCGCTTCTCTGCGATCGTTACGGGTGGGGCGTGGCTGATTTCCGCCGCTGGTCATCGATGGTCACTCCGGTCGCTGTGGGGCGCGCTCATATGCGAGCGAACGCACCCACGATAGTAGGTCTGGCGTCTGGGAATTCCCCAAACGGATGCCGCACGCGAGCCGTGTCCCGGCTGCATCCCGTCACGTCGCACGGCAAGGGGGATTCCCCACACGCGTACGACGACGCCGCGAGCGCGTGCGATACTGGGTGGGCGTCGACGTCGACGCAGTCCATCACTACGGATCGTCCGGCACGTACCTGCCGGTGAAGGAGAACAGAACCATGGCGTCAGTCACGTTCGACAAGGCCACCCGCCTCTACCCCGGCGGGAATCGCCCGGCCGTCGACAAGCTCGACCTCGAGGTCGCAGACGGCGAGTTCCTCGTACTCGTCGGCCCTTCCGGCTGCGGCAAGTCGACCTCGCTCCGCATGCTCGCGGGTCTCGAAGAGGTCAACGAAGGCAACATCCTCATCGGCGACCGCAACGTCACCGACGTGCCCCCGAAGGATCGCGACATCGCGATGGTCTTCCAGAACTACGCGCTCTACCCCCACATGACCGTCGCCGAGAACATGGGCTTCGCGCTCAAGATCGCGGGCGTCGGCAAGGAGGAGCGCGCAGCTCGGGTGCTCGAGGCGGCGAAGCTCCTCGACCTCGAGCCCTACCTCGCTCGCAAGCCGAAGGCGCTCTCGGGCGGCCAGCGTCAGCGCGTCGCCATGGGCCGCGCGATCGTGCGCCAGCCGCAGGTGTTCCTCATGGACGAGCCGCTGTCGAACCTCGACGCGAAGCTCCGCGTGCAGACCCGCACCCAGATCGCCTCGCTCCAGCGTCGTCTCGGCGTCACCACGGTGTACGTCACGCACGACCAGACCGAGGCGCTCACCATGGGTGACCGCATCGCCGTGCTGAAAGACGGAATCCTGCAGCAGGTCGGCACCCCGCGCGACCTCTACGAGAAGCCGCAGAACGTGTTCGTCGCAGGCTTCATCGGCTCGCCGGCCATGAACCTGTTCCACGCCGACCTCGTCGACGAGGGCATCATGTTCGGCACCGCCACGGTGCCCGTCGACCGCGAGACGCTCGCCGAGTCGACCGGCAAGGTCGCGACCATCGGCGTGCGTCCCGAAGACATCGTCGTGTCGCCCCACGAGGGCGAGGGCCTCGCGGTCGACGTCGACCTCGTCGAGGAGCTCGGCGCCGACGGGTACCTCTACGGCCACTCCACGGTCGAGGGCAAGCGCACCGACATCGTCGCTCGCGTCGACGGCCGCATGCACCCGAACGCGGGCGAGCGCGTGTACCTCACGGCCACGCCGCACCACGTGCACATCTTCGACGCCGAGTCGGGCCTCCGTCTCAGCAAGAAGGCCGTGGTGAGCTGATCGTTCACCTGTTGAACGCCGATGCCGGCCGGGGCGACCCGGCCGGCATCGGCATTTTTGGATACGCTGAAGCGACAATGAGCGGTTCTCTCTCCATCACGTCGGCCATGGCCGACCCGGCGCTTCTCGACCTTCCGTGGGATCTCCCCCTCGAGGCGTGGCCCAACGAGACCATCGCGGCGCTCCCGAAGGGCATCTCGCGACACCTCGTGCGCTTCGCCCACTTGAGCGGCCACATCGTGGCCATCAAGGAGACCACCGACGACATGGCCAAGGGCGAGTACGAGATGCTGCGCACGCTGCAGCGCCTCGAGATCCCCTGCGTCGAGCCTGCAGCCGTCATCACCAATCGCACGGATTCCGAAGGGGATGCGCTGAAGCCCGTGCTCGTCACCCGGCATCTCCGGTTCTCCCTGCCATACCGTGCCCTGTTCTCGCAGACGCTCCGCCCCGACACCGCGACCCGACTCGTCGACGCGCTCGCGGTGCTGCTCGTGCGGCTGCACATCGTCGGGTTCTTCTGGGGCGACGTGTCGCTCTCGAACACCCTGTTCCGTCGCGATGCCGGCGCATTCGCGGCGTACCTCGTCGACGCCGAGACCGGCAAGCTGTACTCCGGCGGCCTCTCGAACGGGCAGCGCGAGAACGATCTCGAGATCGCCCGGGTCAACATCGCCGGCGAGCTCCTCGATCTCGAGGCCGGCGGCCGCGTCGCCGACGAGCTCGACCCGGTCAACATCTCCAACGGCATCGTCGACGCCTACCGCAGCCTCTGGACCGAGCTCACCGGGCCCGAATCCTTCCCCGGGGCGGAGCGGTGGCGCATCAACGAGCGCGTGAACCGGCTGAACGACCTCGGCTTCGACATCGAGGAGCTCGCGATCAAGACCGACGGCACGGGCACCACGGTGCGCATCCAGCCGAAGGTCGTCGACGCGGGCCACCACCAGCGCCGCCTGTTGCGGCTCACGGGCCTCGATGCCGGAGAGAACCAGGCACGGCGCCTGCTGAACGACCTCGACTCGTACCGAGCCGCCTACGGCAAGGCCGATCTCGACGAGGAGATGGTCGCCCACGAGTGGCTCATGCGCGTCTTCGAGCCCGTCGTGCGCGCCATCCCCACCGAACTGCGTGGCAAGCTCGAACCGGCCGAGGTGTTCCACCAGTTGCTCGAGCACCGCTGGTATCTCGCGCAGCAGTCCGCCAGCGACGTGCCGCTCGCCGAAGCCGTCACCTCGTACGTCAACAACGTGCTGCGCCACCGCCGCGACGAGGCGACCGTGATCGACCCGCCGACCGGTGCGTTCACGCTGCCGATCGAGACCATTCCCACCGATACGGCCGCGATCAGTGCGATCGATCCCGACGACGAAGACGACTGGCGCCTCAAGGTCTGAGGCGCCAGTCGCTCACTGCTCCGCGCGGAGTTTCGAGATCTCGTAGAGGGTGACGGATGCCGCGATGCCGGCGTTCAGCGACTCGGTCGCCGCCTCGATCGGAATCGACACGATGGCGTCGCACGTCTCGGTGACGAGGCGCGACAGTCCCTTGCCCTCGCTGCCGACGACGACCACGATCGGCCGGTCGGCCCATGAGAGGCCGGGCAGCGAGACATCCCCGCCGCCGTCGAGGCCCAGCACGAACACGCCGCGATCCTTCAGCGCCTTGAGCGTCTGCGTCAGGTTCGGCGCCATCGCCACGGGCGTGCGAGCGGCGGCACCAGCCGACGTCTTCCATGCAGCGGCCGTGACGCCGACCGAGCGGCGTTGCGGGACGATGACCCCGTGCCCGCCGAACGCGGCGGTCGATCGGATGATCGCACCGAGGTTGCGCGGATCGGTGATGCCGTCGAGGGCGACGAAGAGCGGCGTCTCGTCGCGCGCGAGCACCTCGTCGAGCAGCTCGATGGGATGCGCGTACTCGTAGGCCGGCACCTTGAGCGCGAGGCCCTGGTGCACACCGCCCTCGCCGGCGAGCCGATCGAGCTCCGGTCGCATGACCTCGAGGATCGGGATGCCGCGATGGGTCGCGATCTTCAGGGCCTCCTTCACGCGGTCGTCCATCTCGACGCGAGACGCGAGATAGAGCGTCGAGGCGGGAATGTGCGCGCGCAGCGCTTCGACCACGGAATTGCGGCCGGTCACGATCTCGGACTCGTCGCCCGCCTTCGAGCGCCGGGCGGCGCCGGATGCCCCGCGCGGCTGCCCGGCGCGTTGCGCCGGCTTCGCCCCGCGGCCGCCGGCGGTGGCCGCGAGTCGTTCCTGGGCCGCCTTGCGCTTGCCGGCGACGTGGTAGCTGCGCTCCTCGGCCTTCGGCGTCGGCCCCTTGCCCTCGAGCGACTTGCGCCCGTGGCCTCCGGTGCCGACCTTCTGGCCCTTGCCCTTCTTGCGCACTGCTCCGGCGCGCGGCTTTCCGGTATTGCCCTTCATGATCCGAGGCTCCAATGCGTTCCGGTCTGACTGTCTTCGATGGTGATCCCGGCGGCTGTGAGCTCCGCTCGGATCCGGTCTGCCGCGCCGTAGTCCTTCGACTCTCGCGCGGCCTGGCGATCTTCGATGAGGCGGGTGACGAGCGAGTCGAGGGCGGATGCCGCAGGCCCGGCGTCGGTCGCCCACTGCGGGTCGCGGGGGTCGATGCCGAGCACCTCGACCATCGCGACGACCTGCCCGTGTGCGACGGCGGCGTCGTGGAGCTCCTCGTCGTCGAGTGCCTGGTTGCCGCTGCGCACGGTGTCGTGCAGCACGGCGAGCGCTTGCGGCACGCCGAGGTCGTCGTCCATGGCCTCGCCGAACGCGTCGGGGATGACGGGGCTGCCGACGCCCGCGAACCGCGTGCCGGCGAGCCGTCGCTCGACCCGGCTGAGGAACGCGCGGAGTCGATCGACGGCAGCTTCGGCGTCGGTGAGCGAGCCGGGCAGGTAGTCGAGGGTGGAGCGGTAGTGCGCAGCGCCGAGCAGGTAGCGAACGGCGAGGGGCGAGGCGAGCTCGAGCAACTCGGACGCGTAGACGGAATTGCCGAGCGATTTCGACATCTTCTGCCCGCCGACGTTCACGAGCCCGTTGTGCACCCAGTAGCGCGCGAAGGCATCGCCGGCGGCCGTCGACTGGGCGAGCTCGTTCTCATGGTGCGGAAAGCGCAAGTCGAGTCCGCCGCCGTGGATGTCGAACTCGGCGCCGAGATAGCGCGTGACCATCGCCGAGCATTCGATGTGCCAGCCGGGACGCCCCCCGCCCCACGGCGAGCTCCAGCTCGCGGATGCCGGCTCGTCGGGCTTCGTGCCCTTCCAGAGGGCGAAGTCGCGGCCGTCGCGCTTGCCGCGAGGGTCGGCGTCGGCGGCGGCCTCCATGTGGTCGCGCGACTGGCGGGTGAGCTCGCCGTAGGCGGGCCAACTCGAGGTGTCGAAGTAGACGTCGCCCGAGTCATCCGGTGCCGCATACGCATGTCCGCGTTCGATGAGGCGGGCGATGAGCTCCTGCATCTGAGCGACGCTCGCGGTGGCGCGCGGCTCGTAGGTGGGCGCCATGATGCCGAGTGAGGCGTAGGCGGCGGTGAACTCGAGCTCGACGCGGTAGGCGAGCGCCCACCACTCCTCGGCGCGCTCCTCGCTCGCGGCCTGGAGGATCTTGTCGTCGATATCGGTGACATTGCGCACGAACGCGACGTCGTAGCCGCGATACGCGAGCCAACGGCGCAGGATGTCGTAGACGAGCGCGCTGCGCAGGTGTCCGATGTGCGGGCTCGACTGCACCGTGGGCCCGCAGACGTACATGCCGACGTGCCCCTCGCGGAGGGGCACGAAGTCACGCAGGGCCTGGGCCTTGGAGTCGTAGAGTCGCACGGTCACCCGCCAAGCCTACCGGCGACGATCCGGGCGTCCGACGTGTGACGCGGGCGCAGTGCAGCGCCGGTGGGCTGCGCGGCGGCGGGCGCAACGGCGAGCGCTTCAGGCGGGCATGAGCAATGCCGTCGCGATCGCGGAGACGCCTTCGCCGCGGCCCGTGAAGCCGAGCGCGTCGCTCGTCGTCGCCGCGACGCTCACGGGGGCGCCGAGGATGCCGGAGAGCAGCGCCTCGGCCTCCGCCCGGCGGGGCGCGAGCTTGGGGCGGTTGCCCACGAGCTGCACCGAGACGTTGCCGATCACGAAGCCCGCTTCCCGCACCCGCCGCAGTGTCTCGCGGAGGAACACCTCGCCGTGAGCGCCGTCGAGTGCAGGGTCGCCGGTGCCGAAGATGGCGCCGACGTCGCCGAGGCCGGCAGCGGCCAGGAGCGCGTCGCAGATCGCATGGCAGGCGGCGTCACCGTCGGAGTGGCCGGCGAGTCCGCGCTCCCCCGGCCAGTGCAATCCGGCGAGCCAGAGCGGTACAGCCTGGTCGTCGGCGTAGGCGTGCACGTCGACTCCGGTGCCGACGCGCGGCGTGCCTCCGTTACCGGAGCCGGCCGGCGCCGCGCCCGCGACGGCGGTCTCGCCCTCGCGCTCGGCGACGAGCTGTTCGGCGCGGTGCAGGTCGGCGGGGAGCGTGATCTTGAACGCGCGGGTGTCGCCGTGCACGACGTCGACCTCGAGGCCCGTGGATGCCACGAGCGCAGCGTCGTCGGTGTACTCCTCGTGGGCGTGCGAGTACGCCCAGTCGAGCGCACCTCGCGGGAAGCCCTGCGGAGTCTGCATCGCGGCGAGCTCGGAGCGGTCGACCGTCTCGAGCACTCGCCCTGAGGCGTCGACGCGCTTGACGGTGTCGACCACCGCGAGCGCGGGCACGACCCCCCGCCCCCGAGCGCGGACGGCCGCGGCGACCTCCTCGAAGACGTCGGGCGGAGTCAGCGGACGCGCGGCGTCGTGCACGAGTACCGTGTCGATGAGGCGGGGCAGCACGGCGAGTCCGCGGGAGACCGACTCCTGGCGCGTGGCGCCACCGGCCACCACGTCGAACGGAGCGGATGCCGCCGCCGCGACGGGCGCGTAACGCTCGCGCGTCTCGTCGGCCCGTTCGGCCGGCACGACGAGCACGACGTGCGGCGTCTCGCGCATGCCGAGCACGGCATCGAGGGCGACGCCGAGGATGGTGTCGCCGCCGAGCGGCACGAACGCCTTGGGCTCGGAATGCCCGAGACGGGTGCCGCTGCCGGCGGCGACGACGATGACGGCGATGGTCACGGAGCTCACGAGTCGAGCGTATCCCCGACCGGTTCAGCAGGCGCGCCGAATACTGCCATCGACGGCATCGGAAGTGCTGCGCCTAGGAGGCGAGCACCTCGTCGAGCACGGTCGACGCCTGCTCTTCGTCGGTCTTCTCGGCGAGCGCGAGCTCGGAGATGAGGATCTGACGTGCCTTCGCGAGCATGCGCTTCTCGCCCGCGGAGAGACCGCGATCCTGATCGCGACGCCACAGGTCGCGCACGACCTCGGAGACCTTGATCACATCGCCGGAGGCGAGCTTCTCGAGGTTCGCCTTGTAGCGGCGAGACCAGTTCGTGGGCTCTTCGGTGAAGGGAGCGCGCAGTACCTCGAAGACCTTGTCGAGGCCCTCTTTGCCGATGACGTCACGAACGCCGACGAGGTCGACGTTCTCAGCCGGAACCTCGATGACGAGGTCGCCTTGCGTGACGTTCAGCTTGAGGTAGAGCTTCTCTTCACCCTTGATGATCCGTTTCTTCACCTCGGTGATCGTTGCGGCTCCGTGGTGGGGGTAAACGACGGTTTCGCCAACCTCAAAAAGCATGAATGAATGTCCTTTCGGCAACTTTCAGGATATCACATCGGGATCGTGCTAAGGTTCGCCACCCCTCCGGAGCGGGGCCGGGCCGTAGGCTACACTCGGTCTCGATCCCTTCGTGCACGGGCCATCGGAGCCCGTGCGCACGCTCGTACTTGGAGGTTCTGTGAAGGCGCGTCTTGCGGCATCCGCTGCTCTCGCTCTCGGTCTCGCACTGGGCAACAGCGGCTGCGCGATGCTCACCTACCAGGCCACCACCGAGGCCTACACCCCGAGCGACGGCATCGCTGCCAACGTCGGCGACCTCGACTTGCGCAACGTGCTCATCGTGAGCGACGACGGCGTCGACGGCAACCTCATCATGACGGTCGTCAACACCGGCGAAGAGGATGTCTCGCTCGGCGTGCAGTTCGGCGAAGGCGGCTCCGAGACGCTCGAGGTCGAGATCGAAGCGGGCGAGTCGCTCGTGCTCGGCGACGACGAAGAGCCGCTCCTCCTCGAGGGCATCGACACGGAGCCCGGTACGTTCCTGCCCGTGTACTTCCAGTACGGCGATGCCGAGGGCGCTGAGAAGCTCGTGCCCGTGCTCGACAGCAGCCTGCCCGAGTACTCCTCCTTCGCACCGTAGAACGGGCCTGCAGCCCGCTCACGCGGCTCCCCCGGGAGAGCGCCCGCGTTCCTCAGGCTTCGAAGCGATAGCCGAGGCCGCGCACGGTCACGAGCTGCACGGGCTCTGACGGTGCGACCTCGATCTTCGAGCGGATGCGCTTGATGTGCACGTCGAGAGTCTTGGTGTCACCGAAGTAGTCCGAGCCCCACACCCGGTCGATGAGCTGGCCCCGCGTGAGCACCCGGCCCGGATTGCGCATGAGCAGTTCGAGCAGTTCGAATTCCTTGAGCGGCATGGGCACCGGCACCCCATCGACCTCGACGGTGTGCCGGTCGACGTCCATGCGCACCCGGCCACCCTCGATGACGGCCTCGTCGAATTCCTCGACCTCGAGCCGGCGTCGCAGCACGGCACGGATGCGAGCGAGGAGCTCCCTCGTCGAGTACGGCTTCGTCACGTAGTCGTCGGCACCGAGCTCGAGCCCCACGACGATGTCGATCTCGGAATCCTTGGCCGTGAGCATGATGATCGGCACCGTCGACCGCGTGCGGATCTCACGACACACCTCGGTGCCGGGCAGTCCGGGCAGCATGAGGTCGAGGAGCACGAGGTCGGCTCCGCGCTGGTCGAATGCGGCGACGGCCGAAGGGCCGTCATCGGCGACCTCCACCTCGTACCCCTCGCGTCCGAGCAGAAAGCTCAGCGGGTCGCTCAGCGCGATCTCGTCTTCGACGAGCAGGATGCGGGTCACGTGCGGTCTCCTCGGTTCTTCACGGCGAGCTTCGCCGTCGTTGCTGGTGCGACATCCGTCACGACGGTGTCAGAACCTTCGGCGCCGTCGGCCTCGATGGCGGCCTCGGCCACGGGAAGCCGGATCATGAAGGTCGATCCGCGCCCGGGTTGCGACCACACGCGCACGTCGCCGCCGTGATTCTGCACCGTGTGCTTCACGATGCTGAGCCCGAGCCCTGAGCCGCCCGTGTTGCGCGCGCGTGCCTGGTCGACTCGGTAGAACCGTTCGAACACCCGGTCGAGCTCGTCTTCGGCGATGCCGATGCCCTGGTCGGTGACGGCGATCTCCACGAGGTCGCCGTTCACCTTGGCGCCCACCCCGACACGGCCGCCCTCGTTCGAATAGGCGATCGCGTTGGAGACGAGATTGTGCACGGCCACCACCATGAGGGCCCGGTCGCCGTACACCTGGGCGCCCGTCGACGCGCGCACCGCGATGTCCACACGCTTCGCTGCCGCGATGACCCGGTTCTGGTCGACCGCGGTCGCCACGGCGTCGTCGACATCGACGAGCACGTCGGGCCTCACGGCATCACGCGCCTGCAGCCGCGACAGCTCGATGACCTCGTTCGTGATGTGCGCGAGGCGCGTGGCCTCGATCGAGAGCCGGCCTGCGAACCGCCGAACCTGCTCGGGCTCGTCGGCCGCCTGGTCGAGGGCCTCGGCGAGCAGGCTCACCGACGAGATCGGCGTCTTCAGCTCGTGGCTGATGTTCGCGACGAAGTCGCGGCGCACCTCGTCGAGCCGATGCGCCTCGGTGCGGTCTTCGGCGAGCAGCAGCACGAATCGGGTGCCGAGCCGCGCCACGCGCACGCGCAGCCGGAGGAGCGAATCGCCGAACGGCCCGCGAGGAAGGCTCAGCTCGGTGTCGACCGGATCGCCGCCGCGGCGTACGGAGACCACGAACGCGAGCAGTTCGGGATGCACGAGCGCCTGCTGGCGCACGAGCCCCATGGCGAGGGCGCCCGGCGAGGCCTTCAGCACGTTGTTCGACGGGTCGAGCACGACGCCGGCCGACTCCAGCACCTCGAGCACGTGGTCGACTCCGTCGGGAATGGTCGGCGCGGCGACGCGCGCGGCACTCGAACCACGGCGTTCGGCCATGTGCAGCACGATCATGAATGCGGCACCGAGGAAGATGCCGAAGGCGAGTGCGGTGAGCACCACCCACGTGGAGTCCATGCCACAACACTAACGAGCCGGATGGCCCCGATAGTCCGTTGTCCGGCCGTCCGGCGGTACGTTAGTGAGTGTTCAGGGTCCCAGAACCTGTTGTTCACTTGCAGCCGGGAGGATATCCCGGGGCCGGATCGACCCCATGCTCGCCGTGCGCGGGCTCGAGCAGACAAGGATTTCGTACATGCGTGAGGTGTTCCAGCAGGAACTGCGCGAGGTGCAGGACCGACTCGTCGAGATCGCCGATCTCGTCGCCGAATCGATCGAGAAGGCGACGAGGGCGTTCAACGAGTCCGACGTGAGCCTCGCCGAGGAGGTGATCGCCGACGACGACCGCATCGACCAGAACACGGTGGCCATCGACGAGCTCGCCATCACGATCCTCGCGAGGCAGCAGCCGGTCGCGCGCGACCTGCGCATCGTCGTGAGCGCACTGCGCATCAGCGCCTCGCTCGAGCGCATGGGTGACATGTCCACGCACATCGCCCAGCTCGCCCGCTACCGGTTCCCCGACAAGGTGGTGCCGAAGTCGCTTCGTCCGACCTTCGCCGAGATGGGCCGCCTCGACGTCGAGATCGCCCGCAAGCTCGTGGAGCTGCTCCGCAGCGAAGACGTTCCCCTCGCCGAGGAGATCCGCAACGAAGACGACAAGGTCGACGCCCTGCATCTCAAGGTCTTCGACAAGGTGCTCGGCGAGACGTGGAAGGGCGAGGCGGTCGACACCGTCGACGCCACCCTCGCGAGCCGCTACCACGAGCGCTTCGCCGACCACGCCGTGTCGATCGCCAAGAAGGTGCAGTACCTCGCGACCGGCGACTGGGATCCCGAGAAGTCGGCGCTCTGACCGAACAAGGGCACGGCGAAGGGCGGGGGATGTCGCATCCCCCGCCCTTCGCGTTCCCGGCGCTACTCGATCACCGGAGGGCGCCGTTACTTCCTGCCCTGCGCGGCAACGGCTGCGGCGCCTGCCGCGGCAGCCTCGGGGTCGAGGTACGTGCCCGGCTCGAGCGGCATGAAGTCGTCGCCGAGGCGGTAGACGAGCGGGATGCCCGTGGGGATGTTGAGCTCGGCGATGTCGGCGTCGCTGATGCCGTCGAGGTGCTTCACGAGCGCACGGAGCGAGTTGCCGTGGGCGGTGACGAGCACGACCTTCCCGGCTTCGAGGTCGGGGATGAGGTCGCTGCGCCAATACGGCAGCATGCGGGCGATGACGTCTTTCAGGCACTCGGTGCGCGGCAGCTCGCCATCGGCGAGGTCGGCGTAGCGCGGGTCGCCGAACTGCGACCACTGGGCGTCGTCGGCCAGCTCGGGCGGCGGCACGTCGAACGAGCGACGCCAGAGCTGGAACTGCTCGGGGCCGTACTTCTCGAGCGTCTCGGCCTTGTCGAGGCCCTGCAGCGCACCGTAGTGGCGCTCGTTCAGGCGCCACGAACGGCGAACGTCGATCCACGCGCGATCGGCGACGTCGAGCGCGATGTTCGCCGTCTGGATCGCCCGTGTGAGCACCGAGGTGTGCTGCACGTCGGGCAGCACACCGTGCTCGACGAGGAGCTCGCCGGCGCGGTTCGCCTCGGTCTCGCCGAGCTCGCTGAGTCGAACGTCGACCCAACCGGTGAACAGGTTCTTCTGGTTCCATACGCTGTTGCCGTGACGCAGCAGCACGAGGGTGTGAGGCATGCCGAACAGCCTAACCCGGCGGCATCCGGTCACCCATTTCGAGGCGGCGGATGACGCAGGCGAACCCCATGGCAGGGGGGCCGGCTTCACGTGGCAGCGCGTCAGCCGGGCAGCAGCGTCCTCGCCTCATCGACGCTCAGCCCGGTGGCCGTGAGCATGTCGACAAGGTAGGGGCGAATCGCATGCACGGCGTTGCGGTCGCCGACCGGGGCGTCGGGCAGGAGGCGCTCGGGGTCGAGGTGACGCGTGATCTCGGCGAACGCCTGGCGCGCGATCGGCTGCGCAGCCACGTCGCGAAGGGAGTCGGCGAGCACGCCTAGCGCGACCGAGATGCGGCCGAGCAACTCGGCGATCTCAGGCCGCGGGGTGCCGTCGCGGAGCGTCCATTCGACACGTCGCGCCACGAGCCGAAGATTGCGCGTCGCGAGGTCGAGCCCTGCAAGCATGACGTGCAGCCGCTCGAGGTCGAAGCGGGAGCGGCGCACGAGCGGCGAGACGCGCGCGATCGCGAGTCCGGAGTCGACGGATGCCGCCCAGGCCTCGACGAGCGGCTGGGTTGCTCGCGCCCTCGACAGCGCGTGGCCCGCGGCATCCGGATCGCCGGCCTTCAGCGACGCCGCGAGCTCGCCGAGCACCGCCACGTGCTCGTCGAGGAGCCGGCGCCCGTCGCGCATCGCCGTGCGGCGCGGATCCCGCGGGATCACGGCGGTCGCGAGCAAGGCGAACGCGCCGCCGACGACGGCGTCGAGCGTGCGCACGAAGGGTCCGCCGTCGGGCGCCGGAACGAGCATGACGAGCGAGCACTGCACGGCTGCGACGATCGCGAAGGCCGCGTTGCCCGAGAGCACGCGCGCGACGGCGAGCGTCAGCGCGAGGGCGATCGCATATTGCACGATGCCGGCTCCGAAGCCGAGGAGCAGCAACTCGGCGAGCGCGATGCCGAGCGTCATCCCGATCACCGTCTCGAGCACGCGAACGGGCCGGGCGTCGCGCACGAAGCCGAGCGCTGTGATGGCGACGATCGCCGCGATCAGCGGCTGCTCGTGCCCGACCACGAACCGCGCGAACGCGTAGGACGCGACCGCGGTCGCCGTGATCTGCAGGATCGCGGGGAGGGAGTCCCCAAGCCGCCGTGAGCCCGCTGCGAATCGCGCTGCAAGCCCCTCGGCGGCCGTGGTCACTTGCGGACGCCGAGCCGAGGCAGTCTCGGCACCTCGACCGCCGCGCCGGAGTCGGCAGGGACGATCTCGACCTGCGCCGCGGCGACGTCGATGCCGTGGCTCTCGACGATGAGGGTCAGGTCGGGCGGCACCTGCCGCTTCACGACGGCGAGGGCGATCGGCCCGAGCTCGTGGTGCACGGCGCTCGAGGTGACGTGGCCGACGGGGCGGCGCTCGGGTTCGGCGCCCGGCTCGGGCTCTGGCCGCAGCTTCTCACCGACCACGGCATCGCCCGCGACGGGCAGCACCGTGTCACTGCCGTCGAGGTGCAGCAGCACGAGCCGGCGCGGCGGCCTGCCGAGGTTCAGCACCTTGGCCACGGTCTCCTGACCGCGATAGCAGCCCTTGCCGAGATCGACGGCGCTGCGCAGCCAGTCGAGCTCGTGCGGGATCGATTTCTCGTCGACCTCGGTGGCGAGGCGCGGGCGCCACGCGGCGATGCGCAGGGCCTCGGCGGCGAGCGAACCCGCGGCGGCGACGCGGCCGGCCTCCACCGCTGCTGCAGCGTCGGCGAGCGCGTCGCGCGGCACGATGCGTTCGATCCAGTGCCACGCGGATGCCGGGTGGCCCGCCTCGTGCGCGTACTGGTAGCCGCCCGGGGTGAGCGCCGTCCAGGGGTCGACCCAGTTGAGGGCGATGCCGGCCGGCGTGAACGCCGCGGTCGCGGCATCCAGCGCCTCGACCGACATGGCGCCGAGCACCGCGAACTCGGAACTGCGGTCGGCGACCTCGACCCGGAGCATGAATCGCATGCGGTCGAGCCAGGCCGTGAGTGGCTCGGCCTCGGCCCCCTCGACGATGAGCCACGTGGTCTCGCCGTCGTCGATGGCGTGCACCGCATGCTCGATTCGACCGGATGCGCCGAGGAAGAGCGCCTCGGCGCTCTCGCCGGGCTGCACTCGGTCGAGCGCCTGGCTCGTCATCGAGTGCAGCCACGAGCGGCGGTCGGGGCCGGCGACGCTGACGACGCCGCGGTTGGAGAGGTCGACGATCGCCTCGCCGCGTTCGAGCTTGCGCTGCTCGACGATCGGGCCGCCGTAATGGCCGACGACGCCGGCGTCGACGCCCTCCGCGACGACGGCGCCGGGTATGGCGAGGAACGGGGAGGAGGTCATCAGTCCACTTTCGCGAGTCGAGCAGAGGCGTGGGTGCGCAGGTCCTGGCCGAGCGCTGCGATGTCCCACGCCCACAGCAGGTGCGCCTCGACGAGGCCGTAGAGCCGGGTCGCCGCCGCGTAGTCCTTCGCGCCCGCGG
Source organism: Agromyces sp. ISL-38 (assembly GCF_018613935.1). Lineage (GTDB taxonomy): Bacteria > Actinomycetota > Actinomycetes > Actinomycetales > Microbacteriaceae > Agromyces. The sequence continues at coordinate 132,957 of NZ_JAGGPF010000002.1, forward strand.
TGCGCATCACGGCGTCGGTCGCGAGGTCGATGCGCGGCCCCTTCACCTGGCCGAGGTAGAGCTCGCTGACACCGCCCGGGTGCACGATCGACACCTCGAGGTCGAATCCGCCGTCGGCGTTGCGCAGGGTCTCCACGGAATCGGCGTCGGGATAGGGCGGCTCGCCGACCGCCGGGAGCAGCGCCGGGCCGACGTCGCCCTCGCCGAGATCGCGCGCGATGCGCCAGTAGCCGGTCTCGGTGGCGAGAGGGGCCGGCTCGCCGCCCACCGTCTCGGGGAAGAGCCACGTGTACGACGTGTAGTTCAGGTGCGGGAGACCGTCGTGGCTGAAGCTCACCCGCTGGCCGAACTCGTGGGTGACCGACCCATCGCCGATCTTGTAGTCGATCACACCGGATCCCTCCCAGACCCCGATGAGCCAGGAGAGCGGAACGAGCTCGGCCGGAAGGTCGACGGGCAACTCGATCACGAGTTAGCGCTGCCCCCGGAACAGTTTGTAGACGACGACCCCGCTGATATACGCGATCGCAAGGCTCGCGAGGCCGAGCAGACCGATGAACAGCAATTCGAGGGCGAGCAACGACTCCATGCGGAAAGTCTACCCGTTCACCGCGGCTGCCACGGGGGCCACCAGGGCCGCCGCGAGCGCGACCACGATGACCGCGCCGCCGACGCTCGCACTCGCGCGTGCGACGAAGCCCGCCGGCCGCCTCGACGCCAATTGCGTGACGAGCGCCGCGAGCACGGATGCCGCGAGCACCACCCCGAGCGCCCCGTAGACGCCGAGCCACGAGGCGTCGCCGAACCAGGAGTCCGTGCCGCCGTACGCGAGCGCGACGACGACGATCGCACCAGCGAGCGCGATCGCCCAGACGAGGAAGATGCCCGGCCATCCGCGTGACTCGGAATGCGTCTGCATGGTCTCCTCGTTCGGCTCGCACGTCGGGGGGCCCGGCGTCCCGTAGTATTGACGCACCTTACTACTGGAGGGTGTGTGCGTGGCGCAGCTGCTGATCTTGTCGCCGGCAGCCAACGATGATGTTCTTCCGGCTCTGTCACTCCTGACTCACCGAACGCGGGTCATCCCCGCTTCGCCTGAGCAGCTGGTCAGAGCGCCGGAATCCGATCTCGTCTTCCTCGATGCCCGAACGAACCTCGCAGGTGCGAAGGCGCTCTCGCAGATCCTGCGCACGACGGGGCTCTCGGTGCCGCTCCTGCTCATCGTCACCGAGGGCGGCCTCACGGCGGTCACGCCCGACTGGGGCATCGACGACGTCGTGCTCGAGCACGCCGGTCCGGCCGAGGTCGACGCACGCATCCGGCTCGCGATCGGGCGCGCGCAGTCCGCCCTGCCGAGCGAGCGCATCCAGACGTCGGGTGTCGTCATCGACGAGGCGAGCTATTCGGCGAAGGTGCACGGTCGCACGCTCGACCTCACCTACAAGGAGTTCGAGTTGCTGCGCTTCCTCGCGGCGCATCCCTCGCGGGTGTTCACGCGCGAGCAGCTGCTCAGCGAGGTGTGGGGATACGACTACTTCGGCGGCACTCGCACGGTCGACGTGCACGTGCGGCGTCTCCGTGCGAAGCTCGGCGACCTCGACAGCCTCATCGGCACGGTGCGCAACGTCGGCTATCGCTTCAACGTGCACGAGGAAGACGATCGCGACCAGCCCGTCACCGCCCGTTAACACGCTCCTCATCGCGGTCTCGCGGGTGAATGGCATGATGAGGGGATGACCGCCGACAGTGTCCTCGACGAAGACCGGACGTCGAGCGACTTCGACGACGACTTCGAGCCGCTCGACATCGAGGGGGCGCCCGAGCTCCCCGCCGAACGGTACCTCGATCGCGAGCTGAGTTGGCTCGCGTTCAACCAGCGCGTGCTCGAACTCGGCGAAGATCCACGCGTGCCGGCGCTCGAGCGCGCGAACTTCCTCGCGATCTTCGCGTCGAACCTCGACGAGTTCTTCATGGTGCGCGTCGCCGGCCTCAAGCGACGGATCGTCACCGGTCTCGCGGTGCCCACGAACGTGGGCCGCTCTCCCGCCGACGTGCTGAGCGACATCTCGAGGAAGGCGCACGAGCTGCAGGAGCGGCACGCCGCCGCCTACCAGGAGCTCGTCAAGCCCGCCCTCGCCGAAGCCGGCATACGGGTCGTCACCTGGAACGAGCTCGGCGACGAGGAGCGCGAGCACCTTCGCGAGTACTTCTCGCGGCAGATCTTCCCGGTGCTCATGCCGCTCGCGGTCGACCCGGCGCATCCGTTCCCCTATATCTCGGGGCTCTCGCTCAACCTCTCGGTGCGCGTGCGCAACAGCCGCACGGGCCGGCAGGAGTTCGCCCGCGTCAAGGTGCCGCAGATGCTGCCGCGGTTCGTGCGGGTCGAGCCCGACGAGTCCGTCGAGGACGCGCGGTACATCACGCTCGAAGACCTCATCGCCAACCATCTGGGCGACCTGTTCCCCGGCATGGAGATCGTCGAGCACCACGTGTTCCGCGTCACCCGCAACGAAGACGTCGAGATCGAGGAAGACGAGACCGAGAACCTCATCAAGGCCCTCGAGAAGGAGCTGCTGCGGCGCCGATTCGGACCGCCGATCCGGCTCGAGATCACCGACGACATGGACGATGTCACGCTCGGCCTGCTCGTGCGCGAGCTCGACGTGACCGAACAGGAGGTCTTCCGCCTTCCCGCGCCGCTCGACCTCGGCGGCCTTTTCGACCTGTCGCGTCTCGACCGGCCCGAGCTGCACTACCCGACGCACGTGCCGACCACCCCCGTGCAGCTCCAGCCGTCCGAGTCGAACCTGCGAGCGGATGTCTTCGCCGCCGTCTCCCGCAAAGACGTGCTGCTCCATCACCCCTACGAGTCCTTCGCGACGAGCGTGCAGGCCTTCCTCGAGCAGGCCGCCGCCGACCCCGACGTGCTCGCCATCAAGCAGACCCTGTACCGCACCTCAGGTCAGAGCCCGATCGTCGAGGCGCTCATCGACGCCGCCGAGTCCGGCAAGCAGGTGCTCGCGCTCGTCGAGATCAAGGCCCGCTTCGACGAGCAGGCGAACATCTCATGGGCCCGAAAGCTCGAGAAGGCCGGCGTGCACGTCGTCTACGGCCTCGTCGGCCTCAAGACCCACTGCAAGCTCGCACTCGTGATCCGGCAGGAGAAGGGGGTCTTGCGCCACTACAGCCACATCGGCACCGGCAACTACAACCCCAAGACGAGCCGCATCTACGAAGACCTCGGGCTGCTCACGGCCGACGACCAGGTCGGCAAAGACCTCACCCGGCTCTTCAACGAGCTGTCGGGCTACGCGATCGAGAAGAAGTTCAAGCGCCTGCTCGTCGCACCGCTCCACTTGCGCAAGGGACTCCTCAAGCTGATCGCGACCGAGATCCGAAACGCCGAGGCCGGCCGACCCTCCGGCATCCGGATCAAGGTGAACTCGATCGTCGACGAGTCGATCATCGACGCGCTCTATCGCGCCTCGAATGCGGGAGTGCCCGTCGACGTCTGGGTTCGCGGCATCTGCAGCCTGCGTCCCGGAATCCCGGGACTCAGCGAGAACATCCGCGTGCGCTCCATCCTCGGCCGGTACCTCGAGCATTCGCGCATCTTCTCGTTCCTGAACGACGGCGACCCGCAGACCTTCATCGGCTCGGCCGACATGATGCACCGCAACCTCGACCGCCGCGTCGAGGCGCTCGTGCGACTCACCGAAGTCGACCACCTCGCCGAGATCGCCGCGCTCTTCGACCGGTCGATGGACGACACGACGAGCTCGTGGCGGCTCGACGGTTCAGGTGAGTGGACCCGGCACTCGGTCTCCGAAGCCGGGCACGCCCTCGGCGACATGCAGAATGGGCTCATGCACCAGATCGGCGCCCGCCCGCGAATCGGGAAACGGCGTTGACGACGGCGGTCTACGCCGCTGGGGCGGTCTGCTGGCGCCTCATCGACGGCAAGGTGCACGTGCTCGTCATCCACCGCACGGTGTACGGCGACGTGACGATCCCCAAGGGCAAGGTCGACCACGGCGAATCGCTGCCACGCACTGCAGTGCGTGAGATCGCCGAGGAGACCGGACTCCAGGTCGCGCTCGGCGTGCCGCTCGGCATCTCGCGCTATCCGCTGCCGAGCGGCCGCGAGAAGATCGTGCACTACTGGGCCGCCGAGGTCAGCGAGCGCGCAGTGCAGCGGTCCACGTTCCGCCCGAATGCCGAGGTCGCGGCTCTCGAATGGGTGACGATCAAGCGCGCCCGCGGATACTTGAGCTATCCGCCCGACGTCGAGATCCTCGACGCCTTCGCGAAGCTCGTCGATCAAGAGGTGACGAGCACGTTCGCCCTCACGCTGCTGCGGCACGGCAAGGCCTCGACGCGCAGCGGCTGGAAGGGATCGGATGCCGCGCGGCCGCTCGTCGAGCGCGGCGTGCGGCAAGCGGCCGCGCTCGTCGAGACCCTCACGGCGTGGGCGCCGAAGCGCATCGTCTCGAGTCCGGCGGTGCGCTGCGTCACCACGGTGGCACCGCTCGCCGCCGCGACCGGGGTGAAGATCAAGCGCGACGACGGCATCAGCCAAGACGCTTGGGAGTCGGGCAATGGCGAGGTGCGTCGCGTGGTGGGCAAGCGGGTGCGCGCCGGGAAAGCCGCCGTGCTGTGCAGCCACGGCCCCGTGCTGCCCGAGATCATGCGTGAGATCGCCCTCGCCACCGGCACGCCGCTCGGTTCGTACGTGACGGATGCCGCGGGGCTCGAGGCCGGCGCGTTCAGCGTCGTGCACCTCTCTGCGAGCAATCCGAGCTCGGGCATCATCGCCATCGAGACGCATGCGCCGAGGGCTTGACGCGAAGCGTCAAGCCCTCGGCGAAAGGCGGCAGCCCCGCCGGTCATCGACCGGCGCGAGGCGCAGCCCCGCCCGCTGCGGCAGCCTCCTCGACGTGACGAACAGGTGACCCGCCGGGAACACCAGCTGCAGCATCGAGCCTTCCCCCTCACATCAACCTCACAGCCGCAGCAGCCGCCCCGACAGCGCTCGTTCACCTCCTGTTCACCGATGTGGCGGATGCTCGTAAGGCGCGCTCATTAGCGTCGCAGGCGGGTCGGCACCGGCCCACACCCCTGCAATTGAAACCCCCGGAAGGGAATCACGTGAACCTCAAGCGTTTCGGCGTGCCCGCCGTCATCGCCGTCACTGCGGCGATCGCGCTCAGCTCCTGTGCTGCGAACGAAGGCGGCGCCGCACCCGAGGAATCGGCCTCGTCGCTCTCGGGCAACCTCGTCGGCGCGGGATCGTCGGCCCAGGACGCCGCCCAGCAGGCGTGGATCGCCGGCTTCCAGACCGCGAACCCCGACGTCACGATCGACTACGACCCGTCGGGCTCCGGCGCCGGTCGTGAGACGTTCCTCGAGGGCGCGAGCGACTTCGCCGGTTCCGACCGCGCGTTCAACGACGAGGAGGTCGCCGGAGGCGGCTTCGCCAAGTGCGCGGCGGACTCGAGCATCGTGGAGCTCCCGCTCTACATCTCGCCGATCGCCGTCATCTTCAACCTCGAGGGCGTCGACACGCTGAACCTCGACGCGGCGACCATCGCGGGCATCTTCGCCGGCAAGATCACGACGTGGAACGACCCGGCGATCGCCGCCCTGAACGACGGCGTCGAGCTCCCCGACCAGGCGATCACGCCCGTGCACCGTTCCGACGACTCGGGCACCACGGAGAACTTCACCGAGTACCTCGGTGCGGCCGCTCCCGACGTGTGGACCTATGAGGCCGACGGCGTGTGGCCGTTCGAGGGCGGCGAGGCAGCCCAGGGCACCTCGGGCGTCGTCGACGCCGTGACGAACGGCACCGGCACGGTCGGCTACGCCGACGCATCACGCGCCGGCGACCTCGGTACCGTCGCCGTGCAGGTCGGCGACGAGTTCGTGCCGTACTCGCCTGAGGCTGCTTCCGCCATCGTCGACGCTTCTCCGTTCGTCGAGGGTCGGAGCGAGGGCGACCTCGCCATCGAGATCGACCGCACCTCTGAAGAGGCCGGCGTCTACCCGATCGTGCTCGTGAGCTACCTCATCGCGTGCCAGCAGTACGAGGACCCCGCCAACGTCGAGCTCGTGAAGGCCTACCTCGGCTACATCGCGAGCGAAGACGGCCAGTCCGTCGCCGCAGAGAGCGCCGGATCGGCTCCGATCTCCGAATCGCTGCGCGACAAGGTCGTGGCTGCGATCGACTCGATCAAGTAGTAGGTTCGTGCCCGACCCCCGACGTTCCGAGGAACATGAAGGGGTCGGGCACGGCCATGTCCCAGATTCCCACCAGAGAACTCGAGGATTGCGTCAGATGAGCACCGCAACCGCCGCGATCAAGGCGAAACAGCGACCGGGCGACCGGGTCTTCTCGGGCTCCGCCGTCTTCGCGGGTTCGATGATCCTCGTGACCCTCGCCGCCGTCGCGATCTTCCTCATCGTGCAGAGCCTCCCGGCCCTCTTCGCAACGAACGAGGACGCCTCGATCCTCCCGACGAATTTCTGGGCCTACGTCGGCCCCCTCGTCTTCGGCACGGTCTGGGCTGCGGCCCTCGCACTCCTCATGGCGGTGCCGGTGTCGATCGGCATCGCCCTCTTCATCTCGCACTACGCGCCGCGCCGCCTGGCTTCGATGCTCGGCTACATCGTCGACCTCCTGGCGGCCGTGCCTTCCGTGGTCTTCGGCCTCTGGGGCATCGGCGTGCTCGCGCCTGCGGTGCAACCCGTCTACACGTGGCTCGTCGACAACCTCGGCTGGTTCCCGCTCTTCGCCGGTCCGGTCTCTGGCACCGGCCGCACGATCCTCACCGCCGCGATCGTGCTCGCCGTGATGGTGCTGCCGATCATGACGGCAATCTCACGCGAGGTGTTCCTGCAGACGCCGGTACTCCATGAGGAGGCTGCCCTCGCCCTCGGCGCCACGAGGTGGGAGATGATCCGCACCGCGGTGCTGCCCTTCGGTCGTTCGGGCATCATCTCCGCCGCCGTGCTCGGGCTCGGCCGGGCGCTCGGCGAGACGATGGCCGTGGCGATGGTGCTCTCGGCCACCGGCGCCGTGACGCTCGAGCTCCTCACCTCGGTGAATCCGTCGACCATCGCCGCGAACATCGCGCTGAGCTTCCCCGAGGCCTACGGGATGAACGTCAACGTGCTCATCGCCACGGGCCTCATCCTCTTCATCGTCACCTTCGCGGTCAATGCGTTCGCTCGCTGGATCGTCAGCCGTCGCAAGGAATTCTCGGGAGCCAACTGATGACCATGACGACCACGGCCGAACCGAACACCGGCTCGCCGATCGCCAACTCGCTGACGGCGGGCCGCCTCCCGGCCTCCGCCCCGTGGACCATCCTCGGTGTCGCGATCGCGGTGGCCGCCGCGGTCTTCGGCGTCGTCGCCATCGGGTCGGGCGAGGGCTTCAACTGGGGCGGTGCGATCCTCGTGGGCGCGCTGCTCTACATCCCCTCGATCTGGCTCTTCTCCACCCTCGTCGAGGGCGAGCGGCGTGCGATGGACCGGCTCGTGACCGCCCTCGTGACGGGCGCCTTCGTACTCGCGATGATCCCGCTCATCTCACTCACGATCACGGTCGTGACGTTCGGCCTGTCCCGCTTCGACCCCGAGTTCTTCACGTTCTCCATGCGCAATGTCACCGGCGAGGGCGGCGGGGCGCTGCACGCGATCATCGGCACCCTCCTCATGACGGGCACCGCGGCGATCATCTCGATCCCGATCGGCATCATGACCTCGATCTACCTCGTCGAGTACGGCCGCGGCCGGCTCGCTCAGGGCATCACGTTCCTCGTCGATGTGATGACCGGCATCCCGTCGATCGTCGCAGGACTCTTCGCCTATGCGGTCTTCGCGATCTTCCTCGGCCCCGGCGTGCGCCTCGGCATCGCGGGCGCGGTGGCGCTCGCCGTGCTCATGATCCCGGTCGTCGTGCGCTCGAGCGAGGAGATGCTGCGGCTCGTGCCGAACGAGCTGCGCGAGGCGGCGTTCGCCCTCGGCGTGCCGAAGTGGCTGACGATCGTGAAGGTCGTGCTTCCCACGTCGATCGCGGGCATCACCACGGGCATCATGCTCTCGATCGCCCGGGTCATCGGCGAGACCGCGCCGCTGCTCATCGCCGCCGGATTCACCGCGAGCATGAACTACAACCTCCTCGAGGGGCGCATGCAGTCGCTGCCCGTCTTCGTGTACACGCAATACGCGAACCAGGGCAATCCCGCCAGCGCCTACATCGACCGCGCGTGGGCCGCCGCCCTCACCCTCATCCTCATCGTGATGGCGCTGAACCTCATCGCCCGACTCGTCGCCCGCTTCTTCGCCCCGAAGTTCGGCCGCTGACCCGCCAGTTAGGAAATCCGTGTCCAAGCGCATCGAAGTCCGTGACCTCAACGTCTACTACAGCAAGTTCCGTGCTGTGGAGGGCGTGACCCTCGAGATCGAACCCCGCAGCGTCACCGCGTTCATCGGCCCGTCGGGCTGCGGCAAGTCGACGTTCCTTCGCACCCTGAACCGCATGCACGAGGTGATCCCCGGCGCGCGCGTCGAGGGCGAGGTGCTCATCGACGGCAACAACCTCTACGACCCCGACGTCGACCCGGTGCTGGTGCGTCGCCAGGTGGGCATGGTGTTCCAGCGACCGAACCCGTTCCCGACGATGTCGATCAGGGACAACGTGCTCGCGGGCGTGAAGCTCAACAACAAGCGCATCTCGAAGACCGACGCCGACGACCTCGTCGAGCGCTCGTTGGGCGGCGCGAACCTCTGGAACGAGGTCAAGGACCGCCTCGACCGGCCGGGCTCGGGCCTCTCGGGCGGCCAGCAGCAGCGCCTCTGCATCGCTCGCGCGATCGCGGTCTCCCCTGAGGTCATCCTCATGGACGAGCCCTGCTCGGCGCTCGACCCGATCTCGACGCTCGCGATCGAGGACCTCATCGAAGAGCTGAAGCTGCAGTACACGATCGTGATCGTGACCCACAACATGCAGCAGGCGTCGCGGGTCTCCGACCGCACGGCGTTCTTCAACATCGCCGGCACCGGCCAGCCCGGCAAGCTCATCGAGTACGACGACACCACGACGATCTTCTCGAACCCGTCGGTCAAGGCGACGGAAGACTACGTCTCGGGCCGCTTCGGCTGAGCTGCCGCGGCCGCGCCGTCAGTCGCGCGGGCTCAGCAGGTACTCGTTGAGCGCGCGCGTCTCGTCGGCGTCGTACGACACCGGCGCGCCGTCGATGTGGGTGATGCCCGCGGCGAGCCGCACGCTCGAGACGAGCCACGCGGCATCCGCCGTGCCGAGCTCCGGCACCCGGATGTCGCGGTACTCCGTGCGCGCGCCGGATGCCTCGAGGTGCTCGAAGACACTCTGCTGCGTCGTGCCGTGCAGGATCGCGCCCGACGGCGCGGGAGTCGAGTACACGTCGCCGTGCCGCAGGATCACGCTCGACGTCGGCCCCTCCATGACGAACCCGTCGGGCGTGACGAAGATCGCGTCATCGGCGCCGCGCCGCTTCGCCTCACGCAGTGCCGCCATGTTCACGGCATAGCTCAGCGTCTTCGCGCCCAGCAGGAGCCATGGCGCGCGCTCGGCGGTGTCACGATCGTAACCGCGGTCGAGGGTGACCACGCGGATGCCTCGGGCCCGCACTGCGCTGAAGTCGGCGGCGGGCGCGACGTGCAACCACGCGGTCGGCGCCGGGCCGTGCTCGACCCCACGGCTCAGCACGAGCTTCAGCGCGAACTCGCCCTCGGCGGGCAGCGACGCGACGGCGCGCGCGATCGCCGCCTGCCACTGCTGGAGGTTCGGTTCGGGCAGCTCGCAGATGCGCGCGGAGTTGCGGAGGCGCTCGAGGTGGGCGCGAGCCTCCTGCGCATGTCCGTCGATGACGGCGATGGTCTCGAAGATGCCGTCGCCTCGCTGAGTCGACAACTCGCCGACGCGCAGCGCCGGGGCCGAGGCATCCACCTCGCGGAACGTCGCGTCGAGGTCGTCGCGGGTCTCGCCTGCGGGCACGGGTTCGATGAGGAGGGTCACGGTCGAGGCCATGCTCCGATGCTACGCGGATGCCGCGCGCCGGGCGGCCGGGAGACATCAGTCGCCGATCGAGATGATTGAGGCCGGGCCGCAGAACGCCTCTCGGCGCGAGGCCGCTCGTAGCGGCGAATATTGGAGCCCGGGGTTACTGCGGCCCGACCTCGTCAAGTCTAAACGAGCGGGTGGGGTGGTTCATTCCCGTTCGCCGAGGGCGATTGCATTCACGCCCGGGCGATTCAGTCGAGCGAATCGCGTCGCCAGAGACGGGCGCACGAGGCGAGCTCATCGGCGAGTTGCGTGAGCCGGAGGGCCCGTCGTGTGAGCTCGCCCGAGCGGCCGACGTTCACCGCATCAGCGGCATCCGCGTCATCGGCGAGGCTCGTGAGCCCTGACCATGACACCCGCGCGAACGCCGCCGCCCGGTCGAGTGCGACCGCGAAGTCGCCCGTGAAGAGCCCGTGCAGGATGCGGTCGGCAAGCTCCCGCACCTCGTCGGGTCCGGCCGGCACCGGCGCGCCCGCGACGACCTGGTCGATCGTGTGCGAGACCTCGGTTCCGCGCTGGAAGGCGAGGCTCGAGCCGAGCGGATCCTGGCGGATGAGCGCCCGCAGGAGGTAGACCCGCCAGAGCGCGCCCGGCAGGCTCTTCGCCGACGCCTGCGACCACAATTCGGCGATGGAGTCGATGCCGTGCTCGTCGGTGTAGTGCACGAGACGCTCGACCACCTCGGGATCGGGGTCGGCCCGCACACGCGAGAGGATCGCCGCCGCCGTCTCGTGCGCGACACCGCTCAGGCGCGCGGGATCCTCCCCGCCGAGGAATCCCTCGAACATCCCGGGCGGGAATCGTGTGGGGCGATGGTAGTCGGAAGCCATTGCCGCACACCTTACCCGCCCGAGCCGAGAGCCGACCCGGGGTATTGTGGATTCGCGGGCCTCTAGCTCAGTTGGCAGAGCAGCGGACTTTTAATCCGCGGGTCGTGGGTTCGAGCCCCACGGGGCCCACTTCGAGCGGTCAGGGCGCCGGCGGCTCGTAGAGCAGCCCGGCCGCCTCCGCTGCACCACCGGTTCGCAAGCGGTCACGCGCCTCGTGTTCGACGAGCACGGGCACGAAGTCCCGGATGGGGTTGCCGTCGAGCCGCTGGTGCTCTTCGGTCACGATCGCCTCCACGTGCGCACGTGGGACCTCGGGGAAATGGGCGGAGAGACGATCGACCACGACGGCGACCGCACGAACTTCGTCAGACCTGTCCATCACACGAGTGTCCGCCTCCGAGCGCGGGGATTCAAGAGGCATGACCGACTCGCAGGTGACCCGCGGGTTGCTTGCATGTGCTCCGTACAACTGTCAAGGGCTGTCGATCGCGGGAAGCGACGCGTAGAACAGATGCACGGAGTTGGGCAGCTCCGCTTGGTGGGCCGGCCCCGACAGCGCAACATGGTCGACAAGCGCATCCAGGGAGTCTGCAGGGCCGGTCCACCGCTTGGACGGCCGACACGTTCGATGGGGAATGGTGCACGATGCTCACGCAACACGAGGCTCAGGTCGGAGGCTCCCACGTCGAGCTGACTCCGCTGAGCGAGACGGTCTGGCGGGTCTGCGACGATCGGTGCGATGACGGCGACACGCGCAAGCTCATCGGCTACCTGCAGCTCATCGACGACGAGGTCGAGATGATGTGGATGCGCCCGCGTCCCGGGGTCTGCTATCGGTACCGCAGCATCGAGGAGGCCGTGCGCGCGGTCGCGCTGCGGCACGCCCTCGTGGCATCCGACCGCCGTTGAAACTGCAGGAACGCCCGCCGCTCACTCGATCGAGAGGTTCGGCCGGGTACGCACCCCGAACTCGTGCCGCAAGGCGCTGAGCGCGGCATACCAGCCCGCAAGGCCGTGCACGCCGGGACCGGGCGGCGTCGACGCCGAGGCGAGGTAGACGCCCGGTGCGGGCGTGCGCCACGGCTCGACCGAGACCACCGGGCGCCGCACGAGCTGGCCGAACGACGCTGCACCGGCGGCGATGTCGCCGAGCACGTAGTTGGGATTGTGGCGCTCCATCTCGATCGCGGTCATGCTCGAGGAGGCGAGCACGACGTCGCGGAACCCCGGCGCGAAGCGCTCGATCTGGCGCGTGACGGCCTCGGTCTGGTCGATCGTCGATCCGGCGGGCACGTGCGTGTAGGCCCACAGCACCTGCCGCCCCTCGGGGGCGCGCGTCTCGTCGACGATCGACGGCTGCGACGTGAGCACGTAGGGCGACTCGGCGTGCCGGCCGCGGTGCACCTCGCGCTCGGCACGCGCGATCTCGGCACGAGTGCCACCGAGGTGCACCGTGCCGGCACCATGGAGCGCCGGATGCCGCCACGGCACGGGTGCCGAGAGCGCGAAGTCGACCTTCGCCGCGGCGTCGCCGTAGGCGAACCGGTCGAGCGCGCGGAGGTAGCGCGAGGGCAGCCGCCGTCGCGCGATGCGCGAGAGCGCACGGGGTGTCACATCGAGGAGCACGGCGCGAGCCCGCGGCAGCGCCTCGAGGTCGGTCACCTCGGCATCCGTCACGAGCTCGCCGCCGTGCGCGAGGAGGTCGGCGACCATCGCGTCGATGATCGCCTGGCTGCCGCCCACCGGGATGGGCCAGCCGCGTGCGTGCGCGAACGCCGTGAGCGAGAGCGCGGCTCCCGCGGTCGAGAGGCTCGGCATCGGCCTGATGGCGTGCGCGGCCACGCCCGTGAGCATGGCGGGTGCCGCATCGTCGGCGAAGCGGGCGTTCCACAGGGGCGACCCCTGCTCGAGCGCGGCGAGCCCGAAGCGTGCGGCGGTGAGCGGGTGGTCTGGCACGCGAAGCAGTTGCGAGCCGGTGAACGACGCGACCTCGTCGGCGTGCTCGATGAGCGGGCGCATGAGCGCGCCGTACGCCGCGCCGTCGCGCCCGAGCCCCGCGACGGTGCGCTCGAGGTCGCGGTAGGCGATGCCCGCGCGCCCTCCGTCGAGCGGATGTCCGAACGACGCGGGCGGCAGCCGCAGCTCGATGCGGCGTTCGAGCTGGAACTCGCGGAAGAACCGGGATGCGAGCGCCATCGCATGCACCGCCGAGCACACGTCGTGCTGGAAGCCCGGCAGGGTGAGCTCAGCGGTGCGCGCTCCCCCGCCGGGGGTCGCGTTGCGCTCGAGCACCTGCACCGCGAGGCCCGCCCGGGCGAGCGTGACGGCGGCGGCAAGGCCGTTCGGGCCTGCCCCGACGATGATCGCGTCGAACGAGGTCATGCCGTCGGCGCCGCCGCCGGGCGACGCCGGAGATTCATGGGCATCATGGGTTCATTCTGTCGGGCAGTGCCGCAAGCCACGACGGCGACGCGCCTCATCCGAACGTCCGGCTCTCGCCCCGGTACTCCCGTCCCTCGGCGAGGAACGCGAGCCGGCGGAGCGACTCGGCGTTCCGCCACAGCAGTAACGGCTCCGTGAGGAACCGCGGCACCCAGCGCGCGGGCCCGGCCGCGGGCTCCTCCTGCAGCCGCACGACGCATCCGCCGCCCCGCCGCTTCACGTCGATCGTCACGGTCGCCTCGCCGATCGGCCAGCCCTTCGCCTGGAAGACGGCACGGCGCGGCGGCGACCAGTCGAGGCTCACCGTCACGTCATCGATCACGGCAGGCCACATGCCGACGGAGTGGTGCAGCCGGCTCTCGGGCCGAGGCCACGTCAGCTCGACATCACGCATGCGCGATGCGCCGACCACCCACGACGGGTAGAGCCACCCGTCGGCGAGCACCTCGAACACCGCCTCGCGCCGGCACGCGAACTCCCGCGCGTTTCGCGACATCCGGTCTCCTTCGCCTCATCCGAATCGACGGCACGCGTCGATGGTCTCGACGATACGAGTGGCGGTACCCGCGCGCGCGGGGTTGACACCGCGTCAGCGGTGCTGGGGTCGTGGCCCCGCGATTCCGTTCTCGAACGCCCAGATCACGACGTGCACCCGGTCGGGCAGCTCGAGCTTGGCGAGGATGGCAGCGACATGGGTCTTCACGGTGTTGCCCGTCATGAAGAGGCGGCGGGCGATCACCTCATTCGAGGCGCCCGTCACGAGCTCGCCGAGCACCTCGCGTTCTCGCGCGGTGAATCGGGCGAGCAGCGCCTCGGGATCGGCCGCGCCCGGCGCCCAGGCGACGAAGTCGACGAGGGTCGCCGTCGCCCTCGGCGCGATCACGGCGTCGCCGGCGTGCACCGCGCCGATCGCCGCGGCGAGCTCATCGCTCGAGACGTCCTTCGTCAGGAATCCGCTCGCACCGGCCCGGATCGCCGCGAACACGTACTCGTCGAGGTCGTAGGTCGTCAGCACGAGCACTCGCGTGTGCGGATGATCGCGGCGGAGCAGCCCGGTCGTCGTGATGCCGTCGAGGCGCGGCATCCGGATGTCCATGAGCACGACGTCGATGCGATGGGCTCTGGCCTGTTCGAGCAGCGCTGCCCCGTCGGATGCCTCGACGACGAGCTCGAGCCCGTCGTGCACCTCGATCATGGCGGCGAGCGCGGAGCGGATGAGCTCCTGGTCGTCGGCGATCGCGACGCGGATGCGAGCCGGCGCTGCCGGGTCAGTCATGGTGCTCCTCGAGGCTCAGCGGAAGACTCGCTCGCGTCTGCCATCCGCGGTCGGAACGGGGTCCGCTCTCGAACCGTCCACCGGCCTGCTCGACTCGATCACCCATGCCCCGGATGCCGCGGCCGGCCTGCTCGGGGCGATGCCGGCCGGCCGAGGCCCGTGCCGCACCGTCGTCGGTCACCGTGACGATGAGCTCGTGTTCGCCCCACGAGAGCTGCACCCCGCTCCGGGTCGGCGGATCGGTGTGCTTCAGCGTGTTCGTGAGCGACTCCTGCACCACGCGATACGCGGTGAGGGCGACGCCTGGGCTCACCGCGCGGGGCGAGCCCGATTGCGTGAGTGAGATCAGGCGCTCGGGGCCTGAGGCCAGCTCGACGAGACCGGCGACGTCGTCGAGCCCCGGGCTGGGAGCCAGGGGCACGGTTCCGCTCTCGGTCGTGTCGCCGGCCGGCGGCTCGGCGAGCACGCCCAGGAGTCCCCTCATGTCGGCCATGGCGGCCCGACCGGTCGCCACGACCTGCTCGACCGCGGCGCGCGAACGGGTGTCATCGCGGCCCTGCAGCACACGGGCGGCCTCGGCCTGCGCCACCATCACGGCAAGCGAATGCGAGATGACATCGTGCAGCTCCCGCCCGATGCGGCGCCGTTCGTCGGCGACGGCCGCGCGCTCGGCCTGCAGCTGGAGCTCTGCGGCCTGCTCGCGGCCGAGTGCCTGCGCGGCGAGCTTGCGGCGAGACTCCCGCAGGTAGCGTCCGAGGGCCCACGCCGCGCCGATCGACGCGACGAGGAACCCGCCGAGTGCGATGAGCAGTCCGACCTCGGCCGAGGGCTCCCATGCCACCGCGACACCCGTGATCATGCCCGCGCCGATGACGCCGACGACGATGGCCGCGACATCCGCGATGCGATCGTCGCTCATGGCCGCCGTGAACACGAACATCAGGTAGGCGAGACTGCTCGGCAGCAGCACCACGATCGCCGGTGTGCCGGGCAGGCTCACGATCGTGAGCGCGAGCATGACGGCGGATGCCGCAGCGAGGGCGGCGCGGGGCCAGCGGCGGCGGAAGACGACGACGATGTGCAGCACGGCGAGCAGCACGAGCGTGACGGTGAGCCACGTCGCGTCGTGCGGAAGACGCGCCGCACCGAAGATCTCCACGAGCGTGACGGGCAGCAGCGCGGCCGCGGCCGCCGCCGCCGACACCCAGTCGGCGGACGTCGGCGGGCGCGGCTCCTCGGCGCGACGACCGGCGGGCATCGGTTGCAGGGTGCGTGAGGCGGTGACCATTCCACGACCACGCTAGTCGGCGGCAGCGTTCTAGGTCTCACCCGCTCGGGTGAGGTGGCGGGGCCAGGGTTGGCGGCACGCTGACAAGGCCGCCGGCAACGACACCACACCACGATTGGATCCGACATGAGGTCCGCAGAACATCCCTCCCTGCCACGTGAAGCAGAGGACGGGCGGAGCGCCGCCGCGGAGGTGCTCTCCCGCCGCGCGCCGGTGTACACGGCCCTCGTGGCATCGGCGGCGGTCGCAGGGCTCGGGCTCACCTGGCTCCTCGCATCCTGGCTGAACCCGTTCGCTGGAACCCGGATGTCGAGCATCGTGAGCACGATGCTCGGGCCCGATGCCGTCGCCTGGACGGCGGTCGTGACCGGTGCTGGCGGCGTCGTGCTCGCAGCGATGCTCGCCCGGCTCCGCCCCGGGGCGCGTCGTGTCGCTCCGCTCGGCGTCGTCGCAGCCGTCCTCGCATTCGTCGCGGGCATCACGTTCGGCAGCATGGCGATCATCGCCTACGCGGGCTACCTGTTCGGCTTCGCCGCCGTGGTCGCCGGCATCGTCACGATCGTCGTGACCCTGGTTCGTGCGCCTCGCCTCGGCCTGCCGCTGCTCGCCGGCTTCGGAGTGCTGCTCGCGGCATCCGTCTGGCCCGGAGGGCTGACCCTCGGAGGCGTCGGTGAGTTCGCGACCGCGTTCGGCGGCGCCCTCGCCGCCGACCTGCCGAACCTCGTCGTCATCGTCGTGGTGGTCGGCGCGACCCTCGCCTGGACGGCGCTCGCCATCATCGCCATCCGGGCCACCCGTGGCCGACGCTCGTTCGAGGCGTGGCTCGTACGCCACCGCGGCGCACTCACGATCCTCGCGGCGCTCGGCCCGGTGCCCTATGCCGTGGCCCGGCTGAGCTGGCTCACGCCGTGGCCAGTGTTCGGCCCGAGCCACGGCGCGCTCCCACCCGCCATGCTGGCCACGGGCCTCATGCTCGGCGCCGGCGCGATCGCCGCGAGCATCCTCACCCTCGGGTTGATCCTGCCGTGGGGCGTGGAGTTTCCGCGGTGGATGCCGCGCATCGGCGGCCGCCCTGTTCCTGTCTCGGCCGCCACCGTTCCAGGCCTCATCGCCGCGGGAGCGCTCTGCATCTCGGCCGCGCCGATGTTCGTGACCCTCGTCGGCGGCCCCGACGCCCCGGCCGACGCGCTGGTCGTGAACCTCGTACTGCCGTTCTGGTTCTGGGGCCCGATGCTGGCGCTCGCGGTGTGGGCGTATGCCGCCTGGCGCGGACGCGATGTGTCGGCCGGTGCAGTTCTCGCCGACGAGTGAAGCGCGGCAGTGTGCGACTCGGGCGACTCGGGCGACCCGGCACCGCCCGACGGGAGTTCGAGCCATTCGGTCGGGCCGACGAGCTCGAACGTTCCCGTCACAGCGGTTCGTCCCCAGTTGTCCCTCGAGCGCACCACCTCGTGCGCTCGGGTTTCACGCTAGACCTCGCATGCGGCGCGCACCAGTGGCGCGGTGATTTTGGCACGGGATCGTCCGCGGACGTCGAGATCCGGCGCACGCCCCCTGGCTACCGCAACGGATGCCCCGTGGCGGCGTCAGCCCACGAGCGCGCGGAAGCCCGACATGAGCGCGACCCGCTCGGCTGAGGTGCGCGCGAGCGGCGTGACCGTGAGGCTCGTGACCCCCGCGTCTGCGAATGCCGCGACGCGCTCGGCGACGTCGGACGCCGTGCCGATGAGCGAGACGGCGCGCACGAGCTCGTCGGGCACGGCCGCGATCGCCTCGTCTTTGCGCCCCTCGAGGTAGAGGTCCTGGATGCGTGCCGCCTCCGCCTCGAAGCCGAAGCTCGCAATGAGGTCGTTGTAGAAGTTCTTGCCGCGTGCGCCCATGCCCCCGACGTAGAGCGCGAGCTGCGGCTTCACGAGCGGCAGCACCGCCTCGGGATGATCGGTGATGGCCAGCGCAGGGCTCGCGACGATGTCGAGCGGGCCGAGTTCTGGCGAGCGACGGGCGCGGCCCGCGGCGAGCGCGTCGCCCCACACGCCGGCTGCACGCTCGGGGTGGAAGAACATCGGCAGCCAGCCGTCGGCGATCTCGGCGGTCTGCTCGACCGACTTCGGGCCGAGCGAGGCGATCGTGATCGGGATGCGCTCGCGCACAGGGTGGTTGATGAGCTTGAGCGGCTTGCCGAGTCCTGTTCCCTCGCCCGCGGGCAGGGGGATGCGGTACCGCGTTCCCTCGTGCACCACGGGCTCGCGACGCCACACCATGCGGCAGATCTCGACGATCTCGCGGGTGCGGCCGAGCGGCGCGTCGTACCGAACGCCGTGGAAGCCCTCGATGACCTGCGGCCCCGACGCGCCGATGCCGAGCTCGAAGCGGCCGTTCGACACGTAGTCGAGGCCGGCTGCCGTCATCGCCGTCAGGGTGGGCGTGCGGGTGTAGATCTGGAAGATGCCCGATGCGAGCGTGATCGTCGAGGTGCGCGCCGCAAGGAACCCGAGCTGGCTCACAGCGTCGAACGAATACGCCTCCGGCACGGCGATCAGGTCGAGGCCGGCCCGCTCGAGCTCGGCGACCTCGTCGGCGACCTCGCGGAAACCACCCGCGTAATTCAGGAACATGCCGACGCGCATCCACGGCTCCTCACGTTGATCAGCCCGGGCGGGTGCCGACGGACACGTCAGACCCTAATCCAGGCGGCGCCCCCGCGCCCGCGCGTTTGTGTCCTCTCGACTATGTGCGGACGACGACGACGGGATCCGTCGTGGGATGCGGACGAGGCCGATCGCGAGCGCGCCTTCAGCACTCTCGAAGACGGATGCCGCAGGCTGGTGTTCCGCGCTCCGCGCGCGGCGCGACGAACGGAGACGTGATGGGCTGGAGCCTGGTGCTCGACCTGGTGCTCGTGGTGGTGTTCATCGGGGCGATCGTGAACGGGTACCGTTCTGGCATCCTCGGAACCGCCGCTGGACTCGTCGGCCTCATCGCGGGCGGCATCGCCTCCTACTTCGTCATGCCGTGGATCACCGGCATCGTTCCGGTGCCCGAGTGGCGCGCGCCCGCGGCGATCGTCGCCGCACTCATGCTGCTCTCGGCCGGCGCCTGGCTCGGCGCCGTGGTGGGCGGGGCCCTCCGCCATGGCGCCCGAGCGGTGAAGCTCGGGGTCCTCGACCGCGTGCTCGGCGCCATCGGCAACCTGCTCGTCACGGCCTTCGTCGTGGCGCTCGTCGGCTCGGGCGTCTCGGCGATGGGCGTTCCCGTGCTCTCGCCCGCGGTCGCGAGCTCGCGAGTACTCCAGGTGCTCGACAACGTGACGCCGGCCCCCGCGCGCTCGCTCCTCGCGGAACTCCGCACGGCCGCGCTCGGCGGCGCCATCCCGTGGCTCGTCGACGTGCTCGACGCTCCACAGGAGAGCCCCGAGCTGCCCACGGGCGTCGTCGACGACGCGGAACTCGCCCGCGCCGCTGCATCCGTCGTCCGCATCACGGGCCCGGCATTCGAGTGCGGCAGCAGTCTCTCGGGCAGCGGATTCGTCGTCGCCGAGAACCGGATCGTCACGAATGCGCATGTCGTGGCCGGCGTCACCGAGCCGATCATCGAAGCGCCGGGGCAGCCGGCGGTCGAGGGGCGCGTCGTGGCATTCGACACTGAGCACGACCTCGCGCTCATCGCCGTGGAGGGCCTCGCCACTCCCCCGCTCGCGCTCGGCGAGCCCGCGGCGGGCGCCGAGGTCGCCGTGGCGGGCTACCCGTTCGGCGGGCCGTTCGAGCTGCGACCCGCGCGCGTGATGTCGAGCGGGCCGGTCACCATCAGCGAGGGCGGCAGCACCTCGACCCGCGACATCATGACGCTCGCCGCCGACGTCGACCACGGCAATTCGGGCGGGCCGGTGCTCACGGGCGACGGCGCGGTGGGCGGCGTCGTGTTCGCGAAGGCGGACTCGGTCGACAATGTCGGCTTCGCCATTCCGGTCGCGACCCTCGCGCCGCTCGCGGCGAAGGCGCCGACGCTCAGCGCTCCCGTCGACTCGGGGTCGTGCGTGCGCGGGTAGCGGCACGGCACGCGTCGCACGAAGCTGCGCGGACGCACCGCACAGCATCGTGTCCGGTTATTCGGCGCTGAAGCCCGCGAAGCGGATGCCCCAGCTCAACTGCCATTCCTCGCCCGGGTCGAGCCAGCGCAGCCCACGGCCCGAGTTGAACGCCTCGGCGGGCGCCGTCATCGGCTCGACGGCGATCGCGATGTCGCCCTCCTCGCCCGGGAACTGCCGGGTCGTGAACACCTGCACGTAGTCGAACTCGTCGTCGGCCCAGATCGACACGCTGCGGCCGTCGGGCGCGGTGAGCGAGTGCAGCACCTGGCCGTCTTCGCTCGCGAGCTCGCCGAACGCGTCGTCGAGCGAGAGCTCGCCGACCGGGCGGCCCTCGCGGAAGTCCCACTCGGTGCCCTCGACCGGCACCTCGCCGGTGGGCAGCAGGCGCTCGTCGACCTCGATGTGGCTCGCGGCGTCGAGCCGCAGCGTGAGGTCGCGCGTCGGAACGTCGCCGATCTTGATGTAGGGGTGCGTGCCGATCGCGACGGGCGCCGGCTCGGCGCCGAGGTTCTCGACGAAGTGCGTGACCCGCAGTCCGTCGGCCACGAGCTCGTAGTGCACGGCCGTTCCGAGGAGGAACGGATACCCGAGCTGCGGGTAGATCGTCGCGGAGAGGGTCACCGAGTCGCGTTCGCGGGCGATCGGCTTGTACTCCGTGTAGCGCAGCAGGCCGTGGATGGCGTTGTTGCGCGCAGGCTCGGTGATCGCGAGCTGGTGCTCCTCGCCCTCGTGGCTCCAGCGGCCGTCGCGGATGCGGTTCGGCCACGGCACGAGCACGATGCCGGCGCCCATGGGCGGGGACTGGTCTTCGGCGAACTCGGGCACGAGGTCGATGCCGTTGATGCTGAGCGAGCGGATGCCGGCGGCGACGGCGGTGATGGTCGCGCGCACCTCCCCGCTCGAGGTCGAGGTCTCGAGGGCGAACTGCTCGCCCGTGGGAAGGGTCATGGATCCACTCTAGGGTCTCGGGCGAGCACGGACAGCCCGGCATCCTCGAGCTCGGCGACGAGTGCCACGGGGGCCCAGGCATCCGTCACGAGCGCGTCAAAGGCATCGATCGGCGCGACCCGGCCGAGGTGCACCTCGCCGAGCTTCGAGCCGTCGGCCACGACGATCGAACGGGCGGCGGAGCGCAGCATGAGCGCCTTGACCGCCGCTTCGGGCAGGTTCGCATTCGTCACGCCGTGCACGGGGTCGACGCCGTTGCAGCCGATGAACGCGAGGTCGACGTGCACCTCGTCGAGCATGGAGCTCGCGAGCGGATGCACGAGCGAGTGCTGCTTCGGGCGCAGCGTGCCGCCTGTGACCACGACGGTGAATCGAGGGATCTCGTCTTCGAGCTCGAGGGCGAGCGAGAGGCCGTTCGTGAACACGGTGAGGTCTTCGAGGTCGGTGCGAGCCCGCAGCGCCCGGGCGATCTGCAGCGTCGTCGTGCCGACGTCGAGGATGATGCTCTGCCCGCTGCGCACGAGCGAGGCGGCGTACTCGCCGATCTGCCGCTTCGGCTCGACGGATGCCGCGAGCGCCTCCTCGAAGGTCGGCTCGCGCTCGGGTCGCTCCGTTTCGAGCTGCGACGACACGGGCACCGCACCGCCGTGCACGCGGCGGATGCCGCCCTGCCGCTCCAGCGCGTCGAGGTCGGCCCTGGCTGTGACCGGAGTCACGCCGAATGCGTCGCTGAGCTCGGCGACGCGCACGAACCCCCGCTCGGCCACGAGGGCGAGTGCGAGCTCGCGCCGCCGCGGCGCGTCGAGCACGACCCGCACGTCGGCACGATCGCGCGCCACGCCGCCCCTGCTCGGAGCGGCGTCGACGTATTCGTCTCCTGCCATACCGGCATTCTGCGGCCTCAATCGTCGCTTTGCAATACGAAACCCAGTTGTTTGCGAAACGAAAGGCGCGTATCGTGGCCGCGTGGCTGACCCGAACGAGACCGCCGACGCGGCATCCGTCCCCATCACCGACCCTCGCATCGAGGTGCGTCGCAGCACCCTCGCCGACGGTCGTGAGCTCATCTACTTCGACGACGCCGACACGACCCTGCCGCCCGAACGCGGCATCGACGAGCGCGCGCTCGACCCTCGACCGGCCAACGCGCACATGCGGCAGGATCCACTCACCGGCGAGTGGGTCTCGATCGCCGCCGCCCGCCAGAACCGCGTGTTCCTGCCGCCCGCCGACCTCGACCCGCTCGCGCCGCAGCGAGAGGGCAACCCCTCCGAGATCCCGAGCCGCTATGACGTGGCCGTGTTCGAGAACCGCTCGCCCTCGTTCGGGCCCGAGCTCGCGGCCGATGGAACGGATGCCGCGAGCGCCGGGGCCCTCGCCGAGCTCCGCAGCGTCGGGCTCGAACGCACCCGCTCGTCGATCGGCCGCTGCGAGGTGGTGTGCTTCAGCCCCGAGCACGAGGGGTCCTTCGGCACTCAGACGGTCTCGCGCGCACGCACGGTGATCGAGGCATGGGCGCAGCGCACGGCCGCGTTGTCGGCGATGCCCGGTGTGGAGCAGGTCTTCCCGTTCGAGAACCGCGGGAAGGAGATCGGCGTGACGCTCGGGCATCCGCACGGGCAGATCTACGCCTACCCCTACGTGACGCCGCGCACGCAGCGCCTCCTCGACTCGGTCGACGCCTACGGACCGACCCTGTTCGCCGACCTCCTCGAGCGGGAACGGAACGGGCCGCGAGTACTCATCACGGGCGAGCACTGGACGGCGTTCGTGCCGTTCGCGGCACGCTGGCCCATCGAGGTGCACCTGCTCCCCCACCGCCACGTGCCCGACTTCGCCGCGACGAGCCTCGCCGAGCGCGACGAGCTCGCCGAGCTCTACCTGCGCCTGTTGCGCGGCGTCGACGCGCTCTACGACACGCCCACGCCGTACATCGCGGCGTGGCACCAGGCGCCCGTGCACGAGCGACGCGACGAGGTGCGGCTCATGCTGCAGCTCACGAGTCCTCGCCGCGCCGCCGACAAGTTGAAGTACCTCGCCGGCTCGGAGGCCGCGATGGGGGCATGGATCGGGGATGTCACCCCCGAGTCGCAAGCTGAGGCGCTGCGCGCCGCAATCGGAAGGGTTCGGGTATGAGCGAGGTCGCCGAGGCGATGCACGGATTCGCCGAGTGGTTCGGGCACGCTCCAATCGGCGCCTGGTCGGCACCGGGCCGGGTCAACCTGATCGGCGAGCACACCGACTACAACGACGGATTCGTCTTCCCGTTCGCGATCGACCGTCGCACGGCGGTCGCCCTCGGCGATCGTGACGACCGCGTCATCCGCGTCGCCTCGAGCTTCGCCGCCGAGCCCGTCGAGATCCACCTCGACGAGCTCGCGCCCGACGCGCTGAGCGGCTGGGCGGCGTATCCGCTCGGCGTCGCCTGGGCCCTCGGCGAGTTCGGCGCCGACCTCGAGCACGTGCGCGGCGTCGACCTCTTCCTGAGCTCCAACGTGCCGGTCGGCGCAGGACTCTCGTCGTCGGCCGCGATCGAGTGCGCCGTCGCACTCGCGCTCGACGAGCACTGGGGTCTCGGCTTCGACCGGCCCACGCTCGCGAAGGTCGGCCAGCTCGCCGAGAACCGCGTCGTCGGCGCGCCGACGGGCATCATGGACCAGTCGGCGTCGCTTCTCGGCGAGGCAGACGCCGCCGTCTTCCTCGACTGCCGGAGCCTCGACGCCGACGTGATCCCCCTCGGGTTCGAGGCCGACGGGCTCTCGCTCATGGTCATCGACGTGCGTGTCGAGCACGCGCATGCCTCCGGCGGATACGCGGCGCGACGGGCCTCATGCGAAGCGGGAGCGCGCGCGCTCGGGGTCGAGTCGCTGCGCGATGTCCGCCCCGACGATCTCGCGCGCGCCGAGGTGCTGCTCGACGACGAGACGTTCCGCCGGGTGCGCCACGTCGTCACCGAGGACCAGCGCGTGCTCGACGCGGTGCGCACGCTTCGTGAGCATGGCCCGGGCGCGATCGGGCCGTTGCTCGACGCCTCGCACGTCTCGATGCGCGACGACTTCGAGATCTCGGTTCCCGAGCTCGATCTCGCCGTCGAGACGGCGCAGGCACACGGCGCGATCGGAGCGCGGATGACCGGCGGCGGCTTCGGCGGCTCCGCGATCGCGCTCCTGGTCGACGGGCTCGTTCCGATCGTGACCCGTGAGGTGCTCGCCGCGTTCGCGGAGCGCGGCTATCGTGAGCCCGCCGTGTTCACAGTGCGGCCGAGCCAAGGGGCCAGGCGCGACGCATAGCGGCGGCAGGCAGTCAGGGGTCGCACCGGCACGCGCAGTCGTCGGTGCAGCCGCGGCTCTCCCAGCACCCATCGAGGCAGGTGCACTCGACTTCGAGCAGTGCCGCCGCCAGGCGTCGCGCGTGTTGGAGGCGTTCGGCGTTCTGCTCGCCCTCGCGCTCGGCAACGCCGCTCACGGTCGGCTGATCGTTGAGGGCGTGGGACCCCGCCGCGCTCCTCCGCCGATCCCGTATGGCTCGGTGGTGGTACCAACCGCGCGGACTGGCGCGACCACTGTGAGGTTTGAGCAAAGCTGACATCGGCGCGTCTGACGGTTCACGTACGTCGAGATGCGCCGGCATCCGGCGATCGGCGTTGTCGCGGAGAACGTCCTTGGGGACCGGAACGACCTCGACCCCGTCTCGATCGAGGACTGCGATGCGCATCTCGGCGAGCGCCAAGATCTTCACCAACAGCAGAAGGTCAACCCGGCGTCGCGACGACTCGATGCGAGCCACCTGTGACTGGTCGAGGCCAAGCGCGAGCCCGAGATCTCGCTGGCTCAAATCGCATATCCGCCGCACGCGCATCACGATTCCAGGCACATCGATCTCGGCGGCATCGACGCGGTCGAGCCCGCTGCCGTGTACCTCGTCCCTGCTCATTTCGGCCCATCCACAGCCGCAGCCTCTCAGATGGCGCCGACACTGCAACGACCTGGCTCCCGACATTGCACCGAATGGCTCCGACATGGCTCCGAGTGACCTCGGGTCCTCACCGACTCCGCCACTGATGCCAAAACTGCATCAGCGGCGGATTGCGACGCAGAACGGTGTCCACCCGGCAGTCTTGACCGCCGCGGCCATTCCCGGTCAGCGACTCGCGCGCCACTCCTCGGCGAGGATTCCGTACGTGTAGCCGTCGATCCAGCCGAGCTCGGCATGCCACGAGTCGCGCACGCCGTGCTGCTCCCGCCGCATGCCGAGCTTCTCCATGACCCGCCACGAGGCGACGTTGTCGGCGAAGCAACCGGCCGTGACCCGGTGCAGGCCGAGCTCCGCGAACGCGAGGTCGAGCAGACTCCGGGCGATGTCGGTCGCGTACCCGTTTCCGGCGTGGACGGGATCGATGAGATAGCCGAGGAGCCCTTCGGCTCCGCGCCAGGCATCGCCATGGAACTGCCCCATGCCGTCGCGCAAGTCGAGCGAACCGGTGCCGACGACGACCCCGTCGAGCACGGCCACTGCCGTGTGCTGGTCGGGGTCCTCGACGCTCTCGAGCCACGCCGTCCGGAACGCTTCGGGGTCGACCATGGTGTGCAGGAGCCAGCGGGTGACCTCGGGCCGGTTGCGCCACTCGAGCACCTGGTCGAGGTCGTCGCTCGTCGGCGGTCGGAGGACGAGCGGGCCCGCGCGGCGCGGCCACGCCGCGCGCGGCGACGTCACTCGGATGCCTCGGGCGCTGGCTCGACCGCGCGCGGCGCGCCTCCCGTGATGCGCACGAGCTCGGCGAAGGTCGTGGGGAACACGGTCTTCGCGTGGCCCGCCGCCGCCCATACGACGGGATACTCGGCGAGTTGCACGTCGACGATCGTGCGCACCGGTGCGGGATGCCCGAGCGGTGCGACGCCGCCGATCACCTGCCCCGTGGCCTCCCTCACGGTCTCCTTCGACGCGCGCCGGATGACGCCGCCGAGCTCCGCGCCGAGCCACTCCGTGTCGACCCGGTGCGATCCCGAGGTGAGCACGAGAATCGGCTCGTCGTCGATGGTGAACACGAGCGAGTTCGCGATCTGGCCGACCTCGACGCCGAGCGCGTCGGCGGCGAGCTGCGCCGTGGTCACGGCGTCGTCGAACCAGAAGATCTCGGGGCTGAGGCCGTGGCCGGCGAGGGCCCCGGCGACGCGGTCGACCGCGGGGTGGGAGGACTGTGCCATGCACCGATCCTACGATCCGCAGCAGGTGGTCGACGCGACGGAATCACCCGCTAGAAGACGATTCCGCCGCCGGTCACGTAGATGGGATCCACGCCGAGCCTGATCGAGACACGCCCACTGACGGGGTCGATGCGCGAGCTGCGACCGAACTGGTCGACGACTGTCACGGCCCCGGTGGCCTTGGCGGTCACGGTGGTGGACGCCGTCGCCCACATGACGCGGAGTGCGCTGCCCGAGGCATCCGTGAACACGAGTGAATAGGCGCCCTGCGGCACGGGGTCGCGACGATCGAAGACGCGATCCTCGAGCTGGCGCGTGAGCACCGCCATCGTCGTGAATACGGGCTTCGGAGCGAGCACGCCGGACTGCGAGGCGGGATTGCGCACGAGCCCGAAGTTCGCCTCGGGATTCTGGGGGTCGTTCCAGTCATCGAGCAGGTCGTACACGAGGTACGCGTCGACGCCTTCGGCGAGCGCGAGCGAGGCGTCGCGCACGAGGTACCGGGCCTGCTGCAGCTCGCTCACTCCGCCGGCGGCCTCCCCCGTCGTGAAGTATCCGGTCTCGCCGAGCCACAGCGGCGTGTTCGCCGCGGCGGGGTACCCGGCCATGAGTCCGGTGATCTTCCGGATGACTGCGTCATTGTGTCCTTCGGGTGCTGCCGGTGCCCCGTAGTTGTGCACGCTGACCACGTCGACGAGATCGAGACCCCCGAGGGCGAAGAACTCGGCGAGCCAGTTGTACGACTCGTTGCTCGTCAGCCACATCGCGGTGTTGCCGGCGAGTGCGGGTCCGACGACACGCGCCCCCGGCGCGACCTCGTGCACGGCCTGCGACGCCGGCTGGAGGAGTTTCAGGTAGCACGCTGGTGTCTGGCCGCAGAGGCCGTTGCTGTAGGCGATGTTGAACTCGTTGTAGATCTGGTAGTCCACTCCGTCGCCGTAGCGCTCGGCGGCCGCTCGCAGGAAGTCCGTGTAGCCGGCGATCCCATCGGGGCTCGACGGCGTGCGGCCTGCGTCGTAGGGACCGTAGTACGCGATGACGAGCGTGGGGCGCACGCCGCGTGCCTGGAGCCGCGCGACCTCGTCGTCCGTCGCGGCATCCCACGTGTACACGCCCGGCGACAGCTCGATGGCCTCCCAGCGCAGGTCGAGCCGGGCGGCGCCGAGTCCGAGCCCGGCGGCAGCAGCGTCTTCATGGACCCCCGGCTGAAGCGTCGGATGCATCGTCGTTCCGAACCTGCTCGCGCTCGCGCCGAGCGCCTCGTCGAGTCCGTCGACGATCGTGAAGCTCGTCGATCGCGCGGCACCCGCCCCGGACAGGACGAGACGGTAGTACCCGGGCCCGAGCGCGGCGAAGTCGAGTGTCGCGGCGCCGGTCGACGTGTCGGCAGTGCCGGCCTTCACGAGCACGCCGGCGGCGTCGCGCACCTCCCAGGCGACGCTGGGCGTCGGGGACGTGATCGGGATCCGGGCATCGCCGGGTGCGAAGAAGAGGTCGGACACCCCGAGCCCGATGAGGCTCTCGAAGGCCTCGAACCCGCCGTTGGCAAGCACGGAAGCGCTCTGGCCGCGTGTCGTGATCGTGAAGTCGTCGAACCAGAACTGGCCGAGATCTTGAGCCTGCACTGCGATCGGCAGCACCGACTCGGAGGCGCCCGTCGTATAGCTCCAGCTGAGCTTCCGCCAGCCATAGGTGCCGGCGGGCAGATACTTCCGATCGTCGGGGCGGCCCGCGTAGAAGATCGAGCCGGCCTTGGTGCGCGCGCCGGAGGCCCGCACCCAGACGGTGAAGTCGTAGCGCGTGTTCGGCTTCACCGAGACACCCTGCGAGATCGCGCCGTAGACGCCCGCCTTGAGCGGCGAGGCATCGGTGATCCGCAGCGACGCGGCCCCACTGCGACGGACCGTGGTGTCGGCGAGGAAGCCGACGTCTGCGCCGCCTTCCGTCCATGAGCCCCATGACTCGAATGTCGACGACGTGCGCGCGGAGGCGGGTTGGCTCGCGACGAGCGCCAGCGTGCCTCCTCCCGCGAGGAGCGCGACGATCGAGGCGACGGCCACGAGGATGCGCCGGCGTCGACTGAAACGACCAATCGAGAATGGCAAGGAGGATGCCTCCACGCGAGATGGTACTCGCTGGCGTGGCTTGAGCGCTCGCCCCAATTCGGGTCGCTCCGATGGGAGCGCCGCAATTCGACCGCCGCAGCCGGGGACGCCACGGCGCGACAGCCGCGATTCGCGCCGATGTACTATCGTGCGAGCGTGACCCAGCAGCCCGCCCTCGCCCGCCGCCTCGGACTCCGCGACGCCGTCGTGATCGGCCTCGCCGCGATGATCGGCGCCGGCGTCTTCGCCGCCTTCGCCCCTGCCGCACACGTTGCCGGCGAGGGGCTCCTCATCGGGCTCGCGATCGCCGCCTTCGTGGCGTTCGCGAACGCGAGCTCGACGGCCCAGCTCGCGGCACGCTACCCCGAGTCGGGCGGCGCCTACCGCTACGGTCGCGAGCGGCTCGGCGAATGGCCCGGCTTCTTCGCTGGGTGGAGCTTCGTCATCGGCAAGACGGCGAGCTGCGCGGCGATGGCGATCACGTTCGCCGCGTACCTCGCCCCGCCCGGCTGGGAGCGGCCGCTCGCGGCGGCCGCCGTGATCGTGCTCGCGGCCGTCAACCTTCGCGGTATCACCCGCACGGCGCGAGTCGCCACGGTCATCGTGATCGGCGTGCTCACGGTGCTCGTGCTCGTCGTGGTCGCCGGGTCGGCACCCGTGTTCCAGGACGGCGCGCCGTTCGGCGCGGGTGATCTCCTCGCCGAGGGGTGGCTCGGCATCCTGCAGTCCGCCGGGCTGCTGTTCTTCGCGTTCGCGGGCTACGCGCGCATCGCGACGCTCGGCGAGGAGGTGCGCGAACCGGCTCGCACGATCCCCAGGGCGATCGCGATCTCGCTCGGGATCACGGTCGTCGTGTACGCCGCGATCGGCACGGTCGCACTCGCCTCGCTCGGCGCCGACGGGCTCGCGGCATCCGGCGCTCCGCTCGTCGACGTCGTCGCCGCCAACGGATGGAACTGGGCCGAGCCGCTCGTGCGCCTCGGCGCCGCGGCGGCGGCCCTCGGCGCGTTGCTCGCGCTCATCGCAGGGGTCGGTCGCACGAGTCTCGCGATGGCGCGCGACGGGGAGCTGCCACGAGCGCTCGCGGCGGTGCATCCGCGATTCCGGGTTCCCTACATCGCCGAGATCGCCGTGGCCGTCGTCATCGTCGTGGTCGTGCTCGCGGTCGACCTGCGCGGTGCGATCGGCTTCTCGTCGTTCGGCGTGCTGCTCTACTACTTCATCGCGAACGCCGCGGCGATCACCCAGCCGCGCGCCGACCGTCGGGTGCCGCGCGCGCTCTCGGCAGCAGGGGCGATCGGATGCCTCGTGCTCGTCGTCACCCTGCCGCTCGTGTCGATCGTGGCGGGGGTCGCCGTGCTCGCCGTCGGCGTGGCATATCGACTCGTCTCGCGGACCATCCGCTCGCGTCGAGGTGTCGAACCGAGCGGACCGGGCCGCCCGAGCGGACCCGTAGGCTGACGGCATGAGCGCCGACCCCTCCGCCCGCATCCTCGCCCTCGCGGGCATCACGGCCCCCGCCGTCGACGAGACCGCGTTCGTCGCGGCGGGCGCGGTCATCGTGGGCGACGTGCGCCTCGCCGCCGGGTCGAGCGTCTGGTACAACGCGGTGCTCCGCGCCGAAGCCGAGCCGATCGCGCTCGGCGAGGACTCGAACCTGCAAGATGCGGTCGTCTGCCACGTCGACGCGGGCTACCCGCTCACCATCGGCCGTGGCGTCTCGGTCGGGCACGGCGCGGTGCTGCACGGCTGCACCGTCGAAGACGACTGCCTCATCGGCATGAGTGCGACCGTGCTGAACGGGGCCGTGATCGGCTCCGGCTCGCTCGTCGCTGCCGGCGCCGTCGTACTCGAGGGCACGGTCGTGCCGCCCGGCTCGCTCGTGGCCGGCGTGCCCGCAAAGGTGCGGCGGGAGCTCACCGACGACGAGCGGGCCGGCATCCGCCGGAATGCCGCCGCCTACCTGCGCCACGTCGGCGAGCACACCGCACCCGTCGACTGACCGCGGGTGGAGCGGCCGCCATGCGGGCTCGGTCGTGCGCGCCCTCGACGGGGCGCCGCTCAGGCCGATTCGTCGGTGAACAGCCGGCGGATGCGCCGCATCCGTCGCACGACCCATCGCGAGGGAACGGCCACCACGACCGAGAGGTACCCGGCCGGTGAGCGGTCGTATCCGCCCAGCATCCGCTTGCGCTCGAACGCCCTGCGGAGTGCGCCGCCCTGCAGGTTGTGCCGGCGTGCACGCAATGGAAGCGGCCGTTCAGCGCGCCCGGCGACGAGCTCGTCGAGCCGGCGGGCCCAGTCGTCGTGCTCGCGGCCGTGGAAGTAGTTGTCCGCGAGCCAGGCGGGGTCGGGATGCCGTCCGGCACCCGCGATGACCTCGTCGGCGCCGGCGAACAGGCCGCTGCCCTCGAAGACCGTGTTGATGAGCTTCGGGCCCACGCCGAACTCGTCGACGAGGAGCGCCGGCACGCCCGAGGCGATCGCCTCGAGCACCGCCGTCGAGCTCACGGTCACGAGTGCCGCGGCGCGCTCGACGTGATCGTGCATCGGGCCGTCGAGCACCACGAGATTCGGCGGGAGGGTGCCGCCGAGCTCATCGCGCACGGCCGGGTCGGCGAGGAGCTCTGCGAAGTCGAACGCCTCGGCGTGCGTCTGCGCCTCGCCCGCCCGCGCTCGCACCTTCACGATGACGCGACGCGCCGGGCGACGTCGCGCGGCGGCCGCAAGCCAGCCGAGGAGCTGGATGCGCTCTTCACGGGTCGCGGGCACCTTCGCCTGGGCCGCGAAGACGAGGTCGGTGCGTTCCTGCGCGCTCGAATCGACGGTGACGCCCGAGTCGACCCCGACCCCGACCCCGACCGCGGCCATTGCCGAGGTGTGCGTGCGGAGGAACGGCAACGTCGCGAGCCCAAGGGCCACCGGCACGTCGAGCAGCGTGGCATTGCCGGTGAACTCGCGAACCTCTCGCCGGCTGTGCAACACGATGAGGTCGACCTGCTCGCGATACACGATCGCCTTCGGCTCGGCCGGGATGGTGAGGCCGGGGAATCCGCTCAGGAGCACCGGCCGATCGGGGCCGGCTGCGACGAGCGGCACGACGACGCGCACGAGCGGCCCCCGGAGCGAGAGCAGCACCGCGTCGGGTCGCCGCACGGCGATCAGGTCGGGCAGTTCGTCGAGCTCGACCGTGTGCACTGAGTCCGGCGAGAAGAGCGTGCCGGCGAGGGCATTGCGCAGCTGTCTGGCGCTCGGAAGCACCGGCGTGGCCAGCACGACGAGCTCGACCGACCACGGGTCGGCCGGAAGCTGCGAGGCGAGCGAAGCGCCCCACTTGACGTAGGAGTCGGAGTCCGCGACGACGAGGAGCGAGCGCCTCACAGTGCCGGCACCCGGCGGAGCTTCGCGCGCGGCGCCTCCTCGCCCGGGAAGACCCGCTTCACGCCGTCGCCCATCGCCTCGCCGATCACGCGGATGTCGCGCACGAGGTGCTCGAAGCCCAGCGGCTCGAGCGACGCCGCCTGGTCGGAGCCCCACATCGCCCGATCGAGGGTGATGTGCCGCTCGACCGCGACGGCACCGAGCGTGACCGCCGCGAGCGAGATCTGCAGGCCGCGCTCGTGCCCGGAGTAGCCGATCGGAACTCCGGGATAGCGCGAGCGGAGCGTCTCGATCGTGCGGAGGTTCGCCTCCTCGGGCGGCATCGGGTAGCTCGAGGTCGCGTGCATGATGACGAGCCGGTCGGTGCCGAGCGTCTCGACGGCGCGGTCGATCTCGTCCAGCGTCGACATCCCCGTCGAGAGGATCACGGGCTTGCCGGTCTCGGCGATCGCATCGAGCAGTGCCAGATCGGTGACCGAAGCCGAGGCGACTTTGTGCGCCACCACGTCGAGGTCTTCGAGGAACTCGACCGACGGGACATCCCACGGCGAGGCGAACCAGTCGATGCCGCTCCGCATCGCGTACGAGGCGATCTCGAGGTATTCCGACTGGCCGAACTCGACGCGACGACGGTAGTCGAGGTAGCTCATCGTGCCCCACGGCGTCTCCCGCGGCACGTCGCGCATGTGCTCGGGGGTCGCGATCTCGGGCGTGCGCTTCTGGAACTTCACCGCTTGCGCCCCCGACTCGACGGCCACGTCGATGAGCCGTCGCGCGACGTCGACATCGCCGTTGTGATTCAGGCCGATCTCGCCGATGACGTAGACGGGCTGGCCGGGGCCGACCACGGAGCGGCCGACGCGTACAGTCATGTCGTTCTCCCTCATTCGGAATCGTGCGGGCGCGCGGGATCGAGCGCCGCCCGGGCGACGTGGGAGTCACGCGCCTCGAGGATCAGGTCGGCGAGCTCGCGCACGGCGCCGTGGCCGCCGGGCTGCGCGAGTACGTGGCGGGCCGCCGCAAGCGCCTCAGGCGCTGCATCCGGAACCGCGATCGGCCATCCGACGAGCTCGAGGGCAGGCAGGTCGCCGCGGTCGTTGCCGAGATAGGCGATGCGATCGAACCGGATGCCGCGGTCTTCGGCCCACGCGCGAAGCACTGCACCCTTGTCCGAGACGCCTTGGGCGCACTCGACGCCGAGCTTCTCGGCTCGGCGACCGACGACCGGATTCTCCTCGGCGGAGATGATGAGCACGGGGATGCCGGCCGCACGAAGTCGGGCGATACCGTGCCCATCGCTGCGGCTGACCCGCACCGTCTCGCGCCCGAGCTGGTCGACCATGACCGTGTCGTCGGTGTGCACGCCGTCGAAGTCGGTGATGAGCGCGTCGACCTCGATGAGCGGTCGTCGCCACTCGACGGCGGAGCCTCGTCGGGATGCCGCGATCCCTCGGTCGACGTGCGACGCGAGCGCCCGCGCACGGTCGAGGTCGGCGATGCCGTCGATCTCGATGGCGTGGTCGGGGTGGACGGGCTGGATGCCGACCTGCCCGAAGAAGCGGTGCCCGGTGGCGCGGAAGCCGTCGGTGCGGAAGACGTAGAACGCGCCCGTCTCGAGGTACTCCGGCTGCCGGTCCTGGCGGCGGGGGCGGTGGGAGGCGTCGTGGTTCACGCCGACGGCGCCCACGCCCTCCGCGTCGTCGCGCCAGAGGAAGACATGCGACGGCGACGCCGCGAGCATGACGTCGTGCTCGCCCGACGCCACGCTCTCGATCGCCGCGTCGAGGTCGGCGGGGTCGATGAAGGGCGACGTCGCCTGGATGAAGACGGTGATCGCGCCCTGCTCGTGGTGCCGGTCGGAGCCAGGACGCGCAGCTTCCGAAAGCTCTTCGAGGGCGTGCATGAGGGCCGACTCGCTCGACGCCGCGCCGCCGGCGAGCTCAGCGGGCCGCGCGATGACCTCCGCGCCAGCGCTCCGGGCGGCGGCGGCGATCGCCTCGTCATCGGTCGTCACGACGACTCGGGCGATACGCGTCGCGGCGAGTGCGGCATGCACGGCTCGCGCGATGAGCGGCACACCGCCGACTCGAGCAACGTTCTTGCCCGGCAGGCCCTGCGAGCCGCCACGAGCCGGGATGATCGCGGTCGCGAGGGTCGTCGCGGCATCCGACGGCCTTACGGCGCCGACCGCTCCGACTGCAGCGACCGGCGCGGGCGGGGCGACGACGTCGATCTGGGCCATGGCGCGAAGCTACGCGCGCCAGGCAGCCGCCCGGTGCACGACTGGTGAACGCCGGGCGACCGCGAGGTCGACAACTGATCCCCGGTCAACCGCGGCGCAGCTGCTCGGCGTAGTCGTCGAGGACGCCCAATATCCCAGCGTGTTGCCAGACGCGGTTGCGGCGCATACCGGTGCGCTCCTCCAGGATTCCCGCGGCCGCGAGCTGCTGCAGGGCGCGCTGTGCGGTCACCTCGTTGAGGCCCACACGGGACACGAGGAAGCGCGCAGTGAGGATCGGCTGCGAGACCAGGCGTGGAAGCACCCGCCACGCGGCCGCTTGGGGTCGGAGGTTCGACAGTTTCTCTTCGGCGATCGCCAGCTGCCGTGCGAGGTCATCGACCAATGTCATGCCGGATCGTGCAGCATAGCGGGATGCCCGCGTGAAGCTCTCGACGATGGGGCGCGCATCTCCCTCGCGGAAGGCAGTGAGCGCCGCGAAGTATGTCTCGGTCTCGCGCAGGAGTCCGGCCGACACCGGCGCCGTCGTATGACGCAGCGTGCCCTTGTTGTGCAGCAGCGCGTGCACGAGCGCACGACCCGTGCGGCCGTTGCCGTCGGCGAACGGATGAATCGTCTCGAACTGGGCGTGGCCCACAGCCGCCTGCACCAGTACCGGCAGGTCATCACGCCGGAGGAACTCGACGAGGTTCTTCATGGCGCCGGGCACGAGGTCGGCCTGCGGCGCGACGTGCCCTGCTCCTCGTGGGCTTGCCGCACTCGTGCCCACCCAGACGAGTTCGGAGCGGTAGCGCCCCGCATGCGACGCCCATCCCGGATGCCGCGAGAGCAGTTCCGCGTGCATTTCCAGGATGCTCTGCTCGTCGAGCTGTTCTGCGAGTCGCAGTGCGGCCTCCATTGCGCGGACGTTCGCCACCACCAATCTCGCGTTCTCGCTTTGGGCCTCGTCGAGCTCGGCCAGCGCGAGCTGCCGAGCTCCTGCGGTGATCTGCTCGATCTGCGACGAGGACGCACTTTCCGTGCGAAGCAGCACAGAACTCATCGGCCCGAGCGCCGGGCTCTGCGCACCGAGAGTGGCCGCGGCATGCGAGTCGAATTCGGCGAGCGCCTGCGCCGCCTCCTCGATGTCGGCCGTCAGGTCCGAGGGCAGCGCCGGCGCGTACTCCGTAATGGACGCCGGTATCGAGGACCGGTACGGTCCGGATCCGCGTGTGCGCTCCGCACGGGAATACGGGCCATCGGGGTTTACCGTCCAGATGTGCTGAGTCCATCCCACCGGCGGCACGGGGAGTGGCGTGGACTCGTCCACGGTTCGCTTCGCATCTGAAACCATGCAGCCATCATACTTACACTTTCTTCTAAAGTGTAAGTAAGCAATCGTCCGACTACTTCACGCAGAGCGGATGCCGCAGACACCTCCGCGGCATCCGTCCGCATTCCGTGTTCGGTTCGTACTTGCAGTTTCACTGCAACTGTAAGTACGAGCGCCCGGCTACTTACCGGTGCAGTCGCTGCTCCGCCGCCTTCACGACGTTGGCGAGCAGCATCGCGCGGGTCATCGGGCCGACGCCGCCGGGATTCGGCGAGAGGTGTCCGGCGACCTCGGCCACGCCGGGATCGACGTCGCCCGTGAGCCGGCCCTTGCCCGTGTCCTCGTCTTGCACGCGCGTGATGCCCACGTCGAGCACGGCCGCGCCGGGCTTGACCCACTCGGCCTTCACGAGGTGCGGCACGCCGACGGCTGCGACGACGATGTCGGCGCGAGCCACTTCGGTGGGGAGGTCCTGCGTGCGCGAGTGCGTGAGCGTGACGGTGGCGTCGAGGCCCTTGCGCGTGAAGAGCAGCCCGAGCGGGCGGCCGACGGTGAGCCCGCGGCCGATCACCGTCACGTGCCGCCCGCGGATCGGCACGTCGTAGCGCCGCAGCATCTCGACGATGCCCGCGGGCGTGCACGGCAGCGGCGAGTGCAGCTCTCCCTCGATGCCGAGCACGAGCCGGCCGAGGTTCGTCGGGTGCAGGCCATCGGCGTCTTTCTCAGGGTCGATGAGCTCGAGCATCGCGTTCTCGTCGTGCCCGGCGGGCAACGGCAGCTGCAAGATGTATCCGGTGACCTCGGATGCCGAGTTCAGGTCGCGGATCGCGGCGCGCACGTCGGCCGTGGTCGCCGAGGCCGGCAGGTCGACGCGGATCGACTCGATGCCCACCTCCGCGCAATCGCGGTGCTTGCCCGCGACATAGGAGCGCGAGCCGGGATCGTCGCCCACGAGGAGCGTGCCGAGCCCGGGCACGACCCCGTGCGCCTTCAGCAACTGGATGCGCGAGGCCAGTTCGCCCTTGACGGCTGAGGCGGTCGCCACCCCGTCGAGCGTGATCGCGGTCATGATCGCGCCTACTGCTCGAGGCCCGGGTACAGCGGGAACGCCGCCGTGAGGGCCTCGACGCGCGAGCGGAGCGTCGCGACATCCGCTTCGCCCTTGAGTGCCAGCGCGATGATGTCGGCCACCTCGACGAACTCGGCGTCGCCGAAGCCGCGGGTTGCGAGCGCCGGGGTGCCGATGCGCAGGCCCGACGTGACCATCGGCGGGCGCGGGTCGAACGGCACCGCGTTGCGGTTCACGGTGATGAGCGCCTCGTGCAGGAGGTCTTCGGCCTGCTGCCCGTCGATCGGGCTGTTGCGGAGGTCGGCGAGCACGAGGTGCACGTCGGTGCCACCGGTGAGCACATCGATGCCGGCAGCGCGCGAGTCGTCGGCGGTGAGCCGCTCGGCGAGGATCTGCGCACCGCGGATGGTGCGCTCCTGGCGGAGCTTGAAGTCCTCCGATGCCGCGATCTTGAAAGCGGTGGCCTTCGCCGCGATGACGTGCATGAGCGGCCCGCCCTGCTGGCCCGGGAAGACGTTGGAGTTGAGCTTCTTCGCGAGCTCGGTGTCGCGGGCGACGATGAAGCCCGAGCGGGGGCCGCCGATTGTCTTGTGCACGGTCGATGAGACGACGTCGGCGTGCGGCACCGGGCTCGGGTGCAGGCCCGCGGCGACGAGGCCCGCGAAGTGCGCCATGTCGACCCAGAGCTTCGCGCCGACCTCGTCGGCGATCTCGCGGAACGCGGCGAAGTCGAGGTGGCGGGGGTAGGCCGACCACCCCGCGATGAGGACCTGCGGCTTGTGCTCGAGCGCCTTGTCGCGCACGACGTTCATGTCGACGAGGAAGGTCTCGGGGTCGACGCCGTAGGAGACGGCGTTGTAGAGCTTGCCCGAGAAGTTCAGGCGCATGCCGTGCGTGAGGTGGCCGCCGTGCGCGAGCTCGAGGCCGAGGATCGTGTCGCCGGGCGTCGCGATCGCGCTCAGCACCGCCGCGTTGGCGGTGGCACCCGAGTGCGGCTGCACGTTGGCGTACTCGGCACCGAAGAGCGACTTCGCGCGCTCGATCGCGAGGGACTCGGCGACGTCGACGTACTCGCAACCGCCGTAGTAGCGGCGGCCTGGGTAGCCCTCGGCGTACTTGTTCGTGAGCACGGAACCCTGGGACTGCAGCACCGAGACGGGAACGAAGTTCTCGCTCGCGATCATCTCGAGGTAGTTGCGCTGACGCCCGAGTTCGAGCTCGAGAACTTCAGCGATCTCGGGATCGACCTCGGACAGCGGCGCATTGAAAACGGACTCGGCCAAGACTGGCTCCTTCATGACATACGGACCTACGTGGGGTGCTGCCTCGCGCGCGCCAGCGCCGAGGTATGCGTACCGGCCCAGGCGTGCGGTCGGTCCGTGCCAGTCGCTCCCCGATGGTATCCATCTCAACGCCAGTCGCGACGCTCGCAAGCATAGCAATGGATGCCGCGGGCGGCGGTCTCGCGCTCGCCGTCGGGCGTAACCCGGGCTTCGCCCGCGTTTAACCCCATGAACGGGGGATTGAACTGGTCTTCTCGACACAACAGACTTCGGGCGGGCACAAGTGGCGTACCCGAGCGTCGCAGTCCCCGGAGGTTTTCATGCGCGCTTCCAGCGGCAATTCGACGAGACGAGTTCGTATTCGCGAGGGCCGCACGCGCGGCTGGCTCTCCGTGATCGCGTCGGGAGCGGTTGTGGCGGCGATGCTCAGTGCAGCGCCCGCCTTCGGGTCGAGCGTGACGAGTGCGACCTTTACCGGCGGCACCGGTACCGTCTCGTCGGGCGGCACGACATACGCAAAGCAGGGTGGTGCGCTCACCCTCACGGTCGTCACGAGCAACGACACCAGGTGTGTGGATGTCGCCGGCGCGTTCACCGCGCACGACCAATCTGTCGCGACAAGGACGAGCTGGACCTTCACGACGACGGCCGGTGCGGGCGATGGCGCCCAGGCAGTGACCGTGTCTGCCTCGCCCAACGTGAGCCCACAGGGGAAATGCACCGGCCAAACCAATTCTTTGCAGGCATCGTTCACGCTCGACAACACCGGGCCTGTCGTGACCGCAGCCCTGTCACCCGCAGCAAATGCCGCGGGCTGGAATAGGGCCAACGTCGGCCTGGCCTGGTCGGCAACGGACGCCGGCTCAGGAATCGGCTCCGGCCCCACCCCCGCTTCGGACAGCGTGAACGCGAACACGAGCACCTCTGGAGTCACGAAGAACGCCACGGCGACAGACAGGCTGGGCAACAGCGGCACCGGCGCGGCGGTCGTCAAGCTCGACAAGGCGAATCCGACCATCACTGGAAGCGCTGCTCCAGCCGCGAACGCCGCAGGCTGGAACAACTCCAACGTCACGGTCTCGCTCATCTGCGCGGATGCGCTCTCCGGCATCAAGTCCTGCACTGGTGGCGGCACGGTTGTGCTCTCGACCGAGGGAGCGAACCAGTCGGTTGCCGGAACCGCGGTGGACAACGCGGACAACTCTGCGAGCGCCGGTGTCTCAGGCATCAGCATCGACAAGACTGCGCCGACCCTGACAGGCACGCCGACCACGTCGGCCAACGGAAACGGCTGGTACAAGGGCGATGTCGCGATCGGATGGTCCGGGGTCGATGCGCTGTCCGGGATCGACCCGTCGACGCAGCCCGCCAATGGCCTGATCACCGGTGAGGGCAGCGCGCTGACCACGAGCGCCTCGATTGCGGACAAGGCCGGGAACACGACGACGGCGTCGAGTGTGCCGGTGAGTGTGGATCGGACGCCTCCGGTGACGGGAGTGAGCGGGTCGTCGAATAGTTGGACGAATGAGAGTGTGACGGTGGTGTTGTCGCCGTCCGACAATTTGTCCGGAGTTGCGTCGACCTCGTATGCAGTCGATGGCGGAGCTGTGCAGAGCGGGACGAGCGTGACGCTGTCGAGCGAGGGAGATCACTCGATCTCGTTCTTCAGCACGGATGGGGCGGGCAACGTTGAGGTCGCGCAAACGGCCCATGTGAAGATCGACAAGACGGCGCCGTCGATCGGTCACTCGTTCACGCCGTTGACGTATTCGGATGGTGCGTGGTCGAACGAGGATGTGACGGTCACGTTCGCGTGTGTTGACGCTGGTTCCGGTGTTGCGTCGTGCACGACTCCGGTGACGAAGTCGTCCGAGGGTCTTTCTCAGCAGGTGACGGGCACCGCGACCGACAACGCGGGGAACTCCGCGTCGGACACGGCCGTGGTGAGTATCGACAAGACCGCGCCGACGATCTCGGCTTCGGCTGATCGGGCGGCCAACGGTGCCGGTTGGTATCGGGATGACGTGACGGTGAGCTTCTCCGCGAACGATGCCCTGTCGGGTCTTGCGTCCACGTCGCCCGCCCAAGTCGTGGGCGAGGGTGCGAACCAGTCGGCGACCGGTACCGCGACGGATGCGGCTGGGAACAGCGCGAGTGCCGGGGTGTCGGGGATCAACGTCGACACGACGGCGCCGGTCCTCACCGGGGTGTTCTCACCTGGTTGGCATACCGATGATGTGACGGTGCTCTGGTCATGCACGGATGCGATGTCTGGGGTTGCAGCGGGGCCGGTGGATGACACGGTCACGGGTGAGGGCGGCAACCTGTCGTCGTCGGCCACGTGCACGGATGTCGCCGGGAACACAGCGAGCACGACGGTGGACGGCATCCAGATCGACCGCACGGCACCGACGACCACCGCGACGGTTCCCGACCCGCTCGCGAGCGGTTGGTATGCCGATGCAGTCCTGGTCACGCTGACCGGACACGACACGCTCTCCGGCGTTGCGGCGACGCATTACACCGTCGACGGCGGTACGGCCCAGCTCTACGCCGGCGCCTTCTCGTTCAGCCAGAAGGGCACGCACACCATCGCATTCTGGAGCACGGATGCCGCCGGCAACACCGAAGACACGACCGTCAACAGCATCACGCTCAAGATCGACGACGCCCCGCCGGTGACGACGGTGATCAACCCGATCTCGCCGGCGAGTGGCTGGTTCGTCACGAGCGGCATCTCGGTTGCGTTCGACGCGAATGATGCGGAGTCCGGCATCGCGACGACCTTTTACCAGATCGACGGTGGCGATGCGCAGACGTACGGCGAGCCGTTCACCGCCGACCTCTCAACGGGGAGCCACACCATCACGTACTGGAGCGTCGACCTCGCCGGAAATGCCGAGGCGAAGCAGACCACGATCGTGAATGTCGACGATGTTGCGCCATCCATCGTCGGCGTTGCCTCACCGGCGGCGAACGGTTTCGGCTGGAACAACACGGACGTCGACGTTGCCTTCACGTGCACCGACGCCGAGTCCGGAGTCGCCGGTTGCGGCCCTGATGGAACCGTCAGCACCGAGGGAGAGAACCAGCAGGTCCAGGGCGACACGCAGGACGTCGCCGGCAACGCGAACTCGACGACCGTCGACCACATCAACATCGACAAGACCGCGCCGACCCTCGTCGGCGCGGCGATCACCGATGCCAATGGCGCCGGCTGGTACAACGGCGATGTCACGGTCGAGTGGACGGGGAACGACGCACTCTCGGGCATCGACCCGTCGACGCAACCGGCCGACAGCACGATCAGCGGCGAGGGCAATGACCTGGGCGCCTCAGCCAGCATCTTCGACAAGGCGGGGAACAAGAAGACGGCATCGGTGAGCGGAATCAACATCGACCGCACCGCGCCTCATGTCGAGGGCGGTCCGACGACGGCTCCGAATGCTGCCGGCTGGTACCGCGACCAGGTCGTGCTGGACTTCACCTGCACGGATGCACTGTCCGGGGTGGCGTCCTGCCCGACCAGCGAGGTGATCGCCGGCGACGGCGCCGACCAGGCCGTCACCAGCGACCCGGCCAGCGACAAGGCGGGCAACCTCAGCGCGGGCAAGACCGTGGGCGGCATCAACATCGATGGATCCGCCCCGAGCACGACGGCCGACAACCAGTGCACGAAGACCAACGGATGGTGCACGGGTTCGAGCGCCAACGTCGTGTTGAGCGCCACCGATCAAGCCGGACTATCCGGTGTCAAGGAGCTCCACTACAGGATCGACGGCGGTGCAGAACAGGTAGCGGCAGGTGCCACCAAGACAGTCAGCGTCCCGCTCGACGGCAGCGGCGCCGGCACCGTGCACTACTGGGCGGTCGATATCGCAGGCAACTCGGAGGCTGCGAACGCCGTGGCTCTCAAGTGGGACAACATCGCCCCGATGGTCACTCACTCCCTGTCGCCCGTGCCCAACGCGAACGACTGGAACAAGAGTGACGTCACGGTGACCTTCGATGCCAACGACGACGATGCGGGATCCGGTATTGCAGAGGTGACAACCCCCGTGACGGTGTCCACCGAGACGGACGGGCAGGTCATCGTCGGTTCGGCGACGGACACCGCAGGCAACATCGGAACCGACCCGGTCACCGTCAAGCTCGACAAAACGGCGCCGACCATCAGCGGTGCGATCGTCAGTGGCACCCAGGGCACCAACGGTTGGTACGTGGGACCTGTGACGGTTCACTTCACCTGCGCCGATGGCCGCTCCGGTGTGGCCACCTGCCCCGACAACGTGATCCTCACCGCCAACGGTGCGAATTCGGCCAGCGGAACGGTGACAGACAAGGCAGGGAACACCGCAGTTGCGACGGTATCCGGGATCAACATCGACACGGAGGCGCCCACCATCACGGGCGTCAACGTGGCCGGTGGTCTCTACACGCTCGGTGCCGTACCGGCAGCGGCCTGCGCTGCCGACGACAGCTTCTCCGGCCTGGGCGGATCGTGCGTGGTCACGATCACCGGAGGAACACCCAACGGCGTCGGTACCTTCTCCTACACCGCGAGGGCGACGGACAACGCCGGCAACGTGGAAACGGCATCGGGCGGCTACCGGGTGATCTACCGGTTCGACGGATGCCTGCAGCCGATCAATGACACCGCTCACCAGGTCGGCACATCGACGAGCATCTTCAAGGGCGGCAGCACCATCCCGGTCAAGTTCCAGCTCAAGAATGCGAGCGGCACACTCGTGCAAGCGAATACCGCACCGGTGTGGCTGACCCCCGCCAAGGGTGCCTCGATGAGCCTGCGGGTCGACGAGTCGCTGTACGCGGTGACGGCCGACAGCGGCAGCACCTACCGGGTCGAGGGAGCCCAGTACGGATACAACTGGAAGACACCGTCCGGCGGCTACTACTATCGCGTCGGCGTCACCCTGGATGACGGACAGACCTACTACGTCAGCATCGGACTGCATTAACAGGGTTCGAGGTGGCCCGGAGACATCGGTTCGGATCGAAGTCGCGAACAGCGTGCGGCGCGTTCGCGGCGTCAGCCGCCTTCCTTGAGCCGTGCCTGCGTGTGGCAGGATGGTCCCCACACCATGTTTGTTAGGGTTCCTGTCTTACTCCTTTTCGCTGCACTCGTCATGGTCGCGGCGAGCGCGTGCACTTCGACCCAAGAGAACGGAGACGCCATGGCCGGCATCATCCCCGCGCCCGTGTCGCTCGAGCTGCGC
This sequence comes from Agromyces sp. ISL-38, assembly GCF_018613935.1. GTDB lineage: Bacteria > Actinomycetota > Actinomycetes > Actinomycetales > Microbacteriaceae > Agromyces. Next base: position 175,766 of record NZ_JAGGPF010000002.1, read on the forward strand.
GACGACGCCACGCCGTTCCGCCTCACCGAGAGCTCCCGCCTCGTCGCGAGCGGCGAAGGCGCGGCGGCCGTCGCCGAGACGTTCGCCGGGCTCGCCCGGGCGGCCACGGGCTTCGAGCTGCCGGTCGTGGGAGGCGCGGCCGGGGCATCCGACCTCGAGTTCGTCGTCGGGATCGGTTCAGTGCCGGGTCGCGCCATCGAGGGCTATGCGCTCGAGTCGGGCGCCGACGGCGTGCGCCTTGCCGCCGACACGGCCGAGGGCCTGTTCCGGGGCACGCAGACGCTGCGGCAGCTCCTCCCTGCCGAGATCGAGCGGGCGGATGCCGCGCGCGCGCCGGCGAGCGGATGGACCGTGCCGGCGGCATCCGTCGCCGACGCCCCTCGCTTCGCCTACCGCGGCGCGATGCTCGACGTCGCCCGTCATTTCTTCGCCGTCGACGACGTGCTCGACCTCGTCGACCGGCTGGCCCTGCTGAAGCTCAACGCGCTGCACCTGCACCTCACCGACGACCAGGGCTGGCGCATCGAGATCGAGTCGTGGCCCGAGCTCACCGGCATCGGCGCGTCGACCTCGGTCGACGGCCACGGCGGCGGCTTCTACACGAAGGACGACTACCGCCGCATCGTCGAGTACGCGGCCGCGCGGTTCATCACGATCGTGCCCGAGATCGACCTGCCCGGCCACACGAACGCCGCGCTCAGCGCCTACCCCGAGCTGAACTGCGACGGCGTCGCCCCGCCGCCCTACGAGGGCACCGAGGTCGGATTCTCGTCGCTCTGCGCCTCACCCGAGCGCGAGGAGGCGACCGATCGGTTCCTCGCCGACATCACACGCGAGGTTGCCGAGATCACGCCCGGGCCGTGGCTGCACCTCGGCGGCGATGAGTCGCTCGCGACCTCCGAGGCGGACTTCCGAGACCTCGTGCGGCGGATGACGCGGGCCGGCGCCGCGACCGGCAAGACGATCATCGGATGGCACGAGATGGGGGCCTGCCGGGAACTGCGCGCCGGCACGATCGGTCAGTACTGGAGCTTCGTCGAGCCCGCGGGCGACGCCGTCTCGCTGACGAAGTCGTTCGTCGGGCAGGGCGGACGCGTCATCCTCTCCCCCGCCGATGTCGCCTATCTCGACATGAAGTACCCCGACGATCCCGAGGGGCCGCTCGGTGCCGTGCTCGGCCTCGACTGGGCGAAGGGCCCGACGAGCCTCGAGGAGGCGTACGGGTGGGAGCCCGTCGGCATCGTGCCGGGCATCGGCGAGTCCGACATCCTCGGCATCGAGGCTCCGTTGTGGACCGAGACGATCGCCACGGTGCCCGAGCTCGAGTTCATGGTGTTCCCCCGCGTCGCCGCGATCGCGGAGATCGCGTGGTCGCCGTCGGTGGCGGCCGGCGGTTCCCGCTCTGAAGTGGACTTCGCCGCTCGCCTCGCCGCGCTCGGCACGCACCTCGACACGCTCGGCGTCTCGTACCACCGGGTGGCCGGGGTGCCGTGGGCACGGCCGCTCCGAACCGGGGACGTTCCCCGCTTTCTCCCGATGACCCCGCATATACTCACCTGACACCATCGAGGGGAACTGAACACGGTGAAAAGGCGCACGGCATGGGTACTTGCGGCGATGCTCATGGCATCAGCTACGGGGTTGGCGGGAGCGGCCTTGATCGCGGCCCCACCTGCGCCCGCCATCTCGGTCGTGCCGCAACCCGTCGAGGTGATCGGAGTTCGGGGCGATGCGTTCCGTCTCGACTCCGACGCGCGGATCATGATCGACGGCGATCCACGGGAAGCGGGACCCGTCGCCCGGCAGCTCGCCGACCTGTTGCGCCCGTCAAGCGGCTTCGAGCTGCCCATCGTGCGCGGTGCGGCTGAGCCCGGAGATATCGCGCTCGTGCTCGCGGCCGACGAGGCACCCGATGGCCACGCCGCCGAGGGGTACCGGCTGAGAGCCGATGAATCGGGCGTCCGCATCGGCGCCGCCACGGCCGCGGGGCTCTCGAACGGCATGCAGTCGCTGCGACAGCTCCTGCCCGCGGCCGTCGAGGACGGACACCTGCTCTCGTATCCGCTCGAGGTCGTCGCCGTCGAGATCAACGACTATCCGCGGTTCGCCTACCGCAGCGTGATGCTCGACGTGGCCCGGCACTTCTTCTCCGTGCTCGAGGTCGAGCGATTCATCGACGAGATCGCGATGCTCAAGATCAACACCCTCCACCTGCACCTCGCGAACGACCAGGGCTGGCGGATCGAGATCGAGGGATGGCCGCTGCTCACCGAAGTGGGCGGCCTGTTCGAGGTCGATGGGAACCCCGGAGGCTTCTACACGCAGCAGGAGTTCGCCGGAATCGTCGACTACGCAGCGGAGCGGAACGTCATGATCGTGCCCGAGGCGAACATGCCCGGCCACACCCACGCAGCGCTCACCGCATACCCAGAGCTCACGTGCGACGGAGTCGCCCCGGGGCCGCACACGCTCATGGCCGGCGGTGGGAGTTCCCTCTGCCCGACCAGTGGCGAAGCGGAACGCCTGGCGGAGGACGTCATCCGGCAGCTCGCCGCGCTGGCTCCCGGCCCATACCTGCACCTCGGCGGCGACGAGGTCTCGGGATACACCGATGACGAGTACACGTACTTCATGGAGCTCACGTCGAGCATCGCCGCGGACGAGGGCAAGACCGCCATCGGCTGGCAGGAGCTCGGTGCTTCCGACGAGCTGCCCATCGGCACGATCGGTCAGTATTGGGGCTACACCGAGCCCAACGAGCAGGGCATCGAGCTCATGCAGTCCTTCCTGAATCAGGGCGGCGCCATCGTGTTGTCGCCGCCCGACGTCGCGTACCTCGATCAGGTCTATCCCGACGACGACTCGCTCGGTCTCGAATGGGCCGGCTCGAACGGCGTCGCAGACGCCTACGACTGGGATCCGGCCAGCATCTTCGAGGGCGTCGGCGATGACCAGGTGCTCGGCATCGAGGGACCGCTCTGGACCGAGACGATCGACACGATCGAGGACGTCGAGTTCATGGCGTTCCCCCGGCTCGGAGCCCTCGCCGAGATCGGATGGTCGCCCGCTCCGGGCGGAGCCCATCGCGACTTCGACGAGTTCGCCCCGCGCCTCGTCACCTTCCTCGAGCGCTTCGAGCAGCTCGGCGTGAACTTCCACCGCTCGAGCGACCTGCCCTGGTGACGACCGTGCCCCGGGCGAAACCGTCCACATCGACCTACCCGTGAACGGCGCCTCGGGCTAGGCTCCCTCGCAGGTACGGGTGTGCCGTGCCTCCGTGGAGAGATCAGGGGAGACGCACGATGTCCAGAGTGGTGCATTTCGAGATCCCGGCAGACGATCAGGGCAGAGCCAGGGACTTCTACGGCGCGGCCTTCGACTGGCAGCTCGACGTGCTGCCCGAGTTGCAGTACACGAACGTCGTCACGACGCCCGTCGACGAGCAGACCCAGCAGCCGCGCGAGCCGGGAGCGATCAACGGCGGGATGTTCGAACGAACGGGCGACCTGACGCATCCGATCATCACGGTCGACGTCGATGACATCGACGCCACGCTCGAGCGGATCGCCTCGCTCGGCGGGAGCGTCGTGCAGGCGAAGAGCGCGATACCGGGCATGGGGTACTACGGATACTTCCGCGACACCGAGGGCAATGTCCTCGGGCTCTGGACGACGGCGCCCGACGCCGCCTGATCGCGCGCGGCCCAGTGGCGGATGTGCCGCGGCATGGTCTTCGCAGCCGTCAGGAGTTGAGCTGAATCACGGTGCCCATGGCGTCCTCCGTGTAGAGGGAAGCGTCGGTGCCGAAACTGTCCACGGTTGCGACCCAGAAGTCTTCGTACAGCGCGTGAGTCTCGGTGTGCGGGTACTCGCCACCCGACTCCATGCTGTAGGAATCTCCGACCGCGCTGGCGTGGGTGAATCCGGCGGCGAGCAGCGCGGCCGCCACCGCCTCCCTGTCAGAGTCCGAGGCGATCGTGACGGATGTCGAAAGGCCTCGCTCGCTCCCGGGCAACACCCAAGTGCAGCTCACGCTCTCGTTGGCCTCGATCATTGCCTGGAGCGACGGATCGGAGGCTCCGTAGCCGCCCTGTCCCGGACCGCTCGTGTCGCCGATCGGCTCGAGTCCCCCGGCAGTGAGCGCCGCCTCAGTCGAATCCTGGAAGAGGTCATCGCAGCTGGGGAGCACCAGTTTCTCCGGCGCGGCTGGGCTCTCGCTCGCCTCTGGCGTGGAAGGACTCGGAGTGGCGGTGCGGCTGGATTCGCCCGGGACGGAAGGAGCGCAGGCGCTGAGCAGCAGGAGCGCGACGAACACGGAAATGGTGACGTGTCGCGGGCGAGCCATGGCCGATCCCTTCGACCAAACTCTAGCCCTCGATGGGAGCATGAGCCAGTGGTCCGTTGCGAGTGCGCCCGGTCGGTACGAGAAAACGGATGCCGCGGCATCCGTCACCGCCTACTTGACGCTGCCCGCCGTGAGGCCGCCGACGAGGCGCTTCTCGATGAGCATGAAGAGCACCACGACCGGGAGGATCGCCACGATCGAGACGCCGAACACGTAGTGCCAGCTCGTCTCGTATTGCCCGACGAACTTCGTCAGGGCGACCGAGAGCGGCTGGTTGCCGGCGGTCGAGAGGATCACGAGCGACGCGGCGAACTCGTTCCAGCAGGCCACGAAGGTGAACACGATCGCGGTCACGATGCCCGGCCAGACGAGCGGCAACTGGATCCGGAAGAGCACCGTGAGGCGCCCGGCGCCGTCGATCTGGGCCGCCTCGTCGATCTCTTTCGGCACGCCGGCGAAGAAGGAGTGCATGATCCACACGGCGAACGAGAGGTTGAACGCCGCGTTGACGAGGATCATCGCCGCCCACGTGTCGATGAGGTCGAGCGCCACGAACTGACGGAACAGGCCCGAGGTGAGCACCGCTGGCTGCAGCATCTGCGTCACGATCACGAGGAAGAGGAACACCATGCGGCCCGGGAAGCGGAACCGTGCCGTGTAGTACGCCGCCGGCATCGCGACGGCGAGCACGAGCAGCGTCGCGCACACTGAGATCACGATCGTCGAGACGAGGTTCTGCGGCAGCGGCGTCTCGGGTGTCGACCACATGTTGAGGTAGTTCTCCCAGTGCCACTCCGTGGGGAAGTAGGTGGGGTCGACCGAGCGGATCTGCGACTTCGTCTTGACCGAGCCGAAGAACATGATCGTGTACGGCAGCACGAACACCACGAGCACGACCAGACCGGCGAGCATGCGCGTGAGCAGTTTGCCGATCGGCACCTGGTCTTCGGTGTAGCGGCGCTTCCGAACGGATGCCGCGGGCGGCGCGATCGTCTCGAACGCGGGTGCGGTCACGGCCACGGGTCAGACCTCCTGCATGGGCTTGACGACCTTCACGTACACCGCGACGATCACGATGACGATGAGGAAGGCGACGACGGAGAGGGCGCTCGCGACGTCGACCTTGTGCTGGTTCTGGATGTACTTGAAGATCAGCGTCATGATCGTGTCGGCGTCGTAGCCGGGGATCGAACCGGTCATCACCCTGAGGATCGGCAGCGAGTTGAAGACGTTGATGATGTTGATGAGCACCGCGACGCTGAGCGCGCCGCGCAGCTGCGGCAGCACGACCCCGAAATAGGTGCGCGCGGGGCCGGCGCCGTCCATCTTGGCGGCCTCGAGCACTTCGCCTGGCACCGTCTGCAGGCCCGCGAGGATCGTGTAGGTCGTGAACGGCAGGGAGACGAAGACGGCGATCACGATCGACCAGCCGAATGCGGTGGCCGGATTTCGGGTCCAGCCATAGCCCTCGGGGGTGTCGACGAGTCCGACGTCCACGAGGAAGGTGTTGATGATGCCGAAGTACGGTTCGAGGCCGTAGTAGACGACGAGCGTCGTCATCACGACGCTCGCGGCCCACGGGATGATGACCGCGAGCCGCACGATGCGGCGGCCGGGGAAGGCCTTGTTCAGGATCTGGGCGAGCCCGAGCGAGATCACCACGGTCGCACTCACGACCGCGACGACCCACACGATCGTGCGGACGAAGATCGGCCAGAAGTACGCGAAGGAGAACACCTCGAGGTAGTTGTCGAGGCCGACGGAGCCCTTGTCGATGCCCGAGAGCGAGATGTCGCGCGTCGAGTTGAAGAACATCACGGCGGCCGGGAACAGCACGACACCGAGGATGAGCAGGAGCGCCGGGGCGATCCAGGGCAGTGCGGCCACCAGGTCTCGCCCACCCGGACGCCGTACGCCGGGGCGCCGCCCGCCCGAGCTCGACGGCTTGTCGGGCTCGACGGACAGCCCGCCGGGGCGGGGGCGGCCGGTGGCCGCCCCCGCGGAGATCTGAGACGCATCGGATGTGGTGCTCATGATTTCGGTGGTCACCGATCCCTCCGGGTGTTGCGAGCGGTTGCGCGGGCTAACCCGCGTCGACCTGGGCCTGGATCTCGGTCAGGACCTCTTGGGCGCCCTTGGTCTGGAGCTGTCCGAAGAGCGCCTTGAACGCGCCATCCGTCGCCTGCCAGTCGGGGTTGGTGCTCGGGTAGAACATCGCATCGGGCAGCACTTCGAGGAACGGCTTGAGCGCCTCCTCGCCGGCGAGCGCCTCGGCGCCCGACTTGGTGGTGGGCAGGAAGCCCTCGGTCTGCACCCACGGCACGTAGACGTCGGAGGTGAAGTAGTAGTCGAAGAACTTCGTGATCGCCTCCTGCTTGTCGCCGTCGTTCGTGAACGCCATGAGCTGGTCGGCGACGCCGACGGTCATGGGGCTGCCGTCTTGCGTGGGAATCGGCACGATCGAGTAGTCGAGGTCGGGGTTGCCCTCCTCGATCTGTCCGACGGTCGGCGGAAGGCCGACCTGCATGCCGATCTTGCCCTGGATGAAGATGTCCATGAGCGGCGAACGGTCGGTCGACCCCGGGTCGGCCTGGGTCGCGCCCGCGTCGATCATCTTCTTGATCTGCTCGGCGCCCGGCAGGTTCGACGGGTCGTCGACGGTGATCGCCTCGGCGTCGCCGAAGGTGCCGCCGCCGCCCCAGAGCCACACGGCCGCCTCGGCCTGCGCCTCTTCGGAGCCGAGCGGCATGCCGTAACCGGCGATGCCGCCGCCGAGCGCCGAGACCTTCGTCGCGGCGTCGAGGAGTTCGTCCCAGGTCTTCGGCGGCGCGGCCACGCCGGCCTGTTCGAGCAGCGCGTTGTTCACGAACAGTGCGCGAGCCGAGGCGATGAGCGGCAGTGCGTAGGTGACGCCGTCGACCTGCTCGTTGGCGATGAAGGAGTCCTGGAAGTCGGAGAACGTCTCGGGTGAGACGACGTCTTCAGCCTCGTAGAGCAAGCCGTCGGCGGCGAAGCCGGCGAAGGGGCCGCCGTTGTAGATGTCCGGCGCTTCACCGCCCTGGATCTTCGTCGTGATCACGCTTTCGAGGTTGTCCCACGACTCCACCTGGAGGTCGACGGCGATGTCGGGGTTCTCCTTCTCGAAGCCCTCGATGACGTCTTCCCAGAGTCCCTGGGTGTTGTCGGAGTAACTCGGGACGAGCATGTCGATGGTGGTCTTGCCATCTGCCTCGTCGCCGGAACCTCCGCCGAATCCGCATGATGCCAGCGTGAGCGACGCGGTGGCCGCAAGGGCGATCGCCGAGCCGAACCGGAGTGACTTCTTCATTCGTGCTTCCTCACTCTTGGTGGATAGGGCACCTGGCGTAACTGGGGCCTCGCGCCACGGTGCGTGCGTCCGGAAACTCAAATCGAGCAGGCCGAAGTGATGCTTCCTGACGGATTCGATCACAAAACGATCAATTCCGTTCAGTGGACGCAGGAAACGTACGACGGATGCCACACGCCCGTCAAGACGGGAAACGCATTTGTTACCGGAATTTGTTCAGATTCCTCACAAACGGAGAATTTTGCCGCATTTTTCCACAATGATCGCCTTAGTGATCGATGGACAGGTGGAACAGTCATCTGCAATCATTGAATCGTCATACCGCCCGCGACACCCCGCGGGTGGGCTTCCCAGCACCCTGGAGCACCGATCGTGAGCACACCGCAGTCCCCCACCGCCCCCGGCCTGCACATGGCCGCGGAACTCGCCTCGCAGCCCGAGACCTGGGCGCGCGCCGCCGAGCTGCACGACGAGCAGGCACTGCTCCCGGGCCCCGGGTCACGGGTCGCCGTCGTCGGGTGCGGCACCTCGTGGTTCATCGCGCAGTCGTACGCGTGGCTCCGCGAAGCGAGCGGACACGGTGAGACCGATGCCTTCGCGGCATCCGAGGCCTTCGTCGACCGCGGCTACGACGCCGTCGTGGCACTCACCCGATCGGGTACGACCACCGAGGTGCTGCAGCTCGTCGATGGGCTGCGCGGCCGGGTGCGAACGATCGGCGTCATCGGCGATGCCGCATCACCGCTCGTCGACCTCGTCGACGAGGCCGTGACGCTCCCTTTCGCCGACGAGCAGTCGGTCGTGCAGACCCGCTTCGCCACGACCGCGCTCGCACTGTTCCGGGCTTCGCTCGGCGAGCGCCTCGACGGGCCCATCGCCGACGCGGAGCGTGCGATCGCCGAGGAGCTCGACCCCCGGCTCACGAAGGCCGAGCAGTACACCTTCCTCGGCCACGGCTGGGCGGTGGGCCTCGCCCATGAGGCCGCCCTGAAGATGCGCGAGGCGTCGCAGTCGTGGACCGAGTCGTACCCGTCGATGGAGTACCGGCACGGCCCGATCTCGATCGCCGCCCCTGGTCGCGTGACCTGGCACCTCGGCGAGGCGCCCGAGGGCCTCGATGCCGAGGTCGCCGCGACCGGTGCCCACTTCGAGTCCGGCTCGCTCGACCCGATGGCGGAGCTCGTTCGCGCCCAGCGCGTCGCACTCGCGCGGGCCCGCGCCCGGGGGCTCGACCCCGACGAGCCGCGCAACCTCACCCGTTCCGTCATTCTCGCCTGATGCCCGAGACGACCACTCGGGCCGCAGCGCAGCCGCTCGGCGCGGGCGACGCCGTGCTCGCATTCGACGTGGGCGGCACCGACACCAAGTCGGCGCTCATCGACGCGAACGGCACCGTGCTGGGCCTGCGCCGCACCCCGACCCCGCGAGACCCGGCCGACCCTGCCGGCGCGATCGTCGCCGCGCTTGCCGGCCTCGCCCGCGAGCACCTCGCCGAAGCGCCCGGCGCGCGAGTCGCGACCGCGGGCGTGAGCGTGCCCGGCCTCGTCGACGAGCGCACCGGCGTCGGCATCTTCGCCAGCAACCTCGGCTGGCGCGACGCGCCGCTCCGCTCGCTCGCGGAAGACGCGATGCAGCTTCCCGTCGCGTTCGGCCACGACGTGCGAGCCGCAGGCGACGCCGAGCACCGCCTCGGCGCTGCACGCGGCTACGGCGACGTCGTCGTGCTCGCGATCGGCACGGGCATCGCGGGCTCGATCGTGCTCGGCGGGCACCCCTACTCCGGCGGCGGTTTCGCGGGCGAGCTCGGACACGCGCTGAGCGACCCGCGCGGCGAGCGCTGCGCGTGCGGTGCGGTCGGATGCCTCGAGACGATCGCCTCAGCGGGCGCGATCGCCCGCCGCTACACCGCGGCATCCGGCACCGCCGTCACCGGCGCCCGCGACGTGCTCACCGCGGCGAGCGCGGGTGACCCGCTGGCCAGGCAGGTGTGGGACGACGCCATCGAGGCGCTCGCCGAGCAGCTCGCGCGGCTCGTCGCGATCCTCGCCCCCGAGGCGGTCGTGATCGGCGGCGGCTTGGCCGAGGCCGGTCCCGCCCTCTTCACGCCGCTGGGCGAACGACTCGACGGGTTGCTGAGCTTCCACCGCCGGCCAGCACTCGTGCAGGCGCAGCTCGGCGACGACGCAGGCCTGCTCGGCACCGCCCTCGCGGCGCGCGACCTCGCCGCGGCCCTCGAGGCGGGCGGCGCGCCGTGATCCTCACCGTCACCCCGAACCCCGCGCTCGACCTCACGTGGCACGTCGACCGGCTCACCCCGGGGGCGACGCACCGGGTGCCCGCCGCAGCCGCGCGCGCGGGCGGCAAGGGCGTGAACGTGGCCCGGGTCCTGCACGGCCAGCACGTCGAGGTGCTCGCACTCGCCACGAGCGGCGGCGCGACGGGCGCCGAGTTCGCGAGCGAGCTCGACTCGAGTGGCATCCCGCATCACCTCGTGCCGATCGGCGGCGCAACCCGCCGCAGCATCGCGATCGTCGATGACGAGCGCGGCGAGACGGCGATCCTCAACGAGCACGGCGCACCGCTCGACGCCGCCGAGTCGCGTGCCCTGCTCGAGGCGGCATCGCGCCTCGGGCGTCGGTCCCGCGTCGTGGCGATCTGCGGGAGCCTGCCGCCCGGCGTCTCCCCCGACGCGCTCGATGCGCTCGTCGGGGGCCTCGTGGCCGCGGGTGCGCGCGTCGTCGTCGACACGAGCGGTCCGGGCCTCCTCGCCGCCGCGAGGGCCGGCGCACACGCCCTCAAGCCGAACCGCGACGAACTCGAAGCGGCAACGGGGCACGCCGACCCGGTCAGCGGAGCGCGAGCGCTCCTCGATCTCGGGGCGGGCCTCGTCGTCGTCTCGCTCGGCGCCGAAGGGCTCATCTCCGTCAGCCGAGCGGATGGCGCGGGCGGTCTCAGTGCGCGGCTGCCCCGAGTGCTCCACGGCAACGCCACGGGGGCGGGCGACGCACTCGTCGCCGCGATCGCGGCAGCCCTCGCCGACACCCCCGATCTGTTCGCCGAGACGGATGCCGCCGACGACGCGCGCTCACGCCTGGCTCGCCGAGCCGTGGCCTGGTCTGCGTCGGCCGTGCTCATGCCGCTCGCGGGCGAGCTCTCCGCCGAGCGCGAGGCCCTCGAGGCCGAGGTCGTCGTCGAAGCGATCTCCGAGGAGCACGCATGACGCTCACGCCAACCCGCGAGCTCCTCGACTCGGCCTTCGCCGCAGGGCGAGGTGTCGGCGCCTTCAACGTGCTGCATCTCGAGACGGCCGAGGCCCTCGCCTCGGCGGCCGAGTCCGCGGGCCATCCCGTCATCCTGCAGCTCTCGGAGAACTGCGTCCGCTACCACGGCGGGCTCGAGCCGATCGCCCTGGCGACGCTCGCGGTGGCCGAGGCGTCGAGCGCCGACATCGCGGTGCACCTCGACCACGCGGAGGACCCCGCCCTCGCGCTCCGGGCGATCGAGCTCGGCTTCGGCTCGGTCATGTACGACGGGTCGAAGCTCGACTTCGCCGAGAACGTGGCGGCGACTCGCCTCGTCGTGAAGCGCGCCTCCGCCGCAGGCGTGCTCGTCGAGGCCGAGCTCGGCGAGATCGGCGGCAAGAACGGCGCGCACGCGCCGGGAGTGCGAACCGATCCCGACGAGGCGGCGCGCTTCGTCGCGGCGACCGGCGTCGAGGCGCTCGCGGTCGCGGTCGGCTCGCAGCACGCGATGACGGAGCGGGTCGCCGCGATCGACCTCGACCTCATCTCGCGCCTGCGGGCAGCGGTGCCGGTCCCGCTCGTGCTCCACGGGTCATCCGGTGTTCCCGACGAGGCGATCGTGGCGGGCATCCGCGCCGGCGTCACGAAGGTCAACGTGTCGACCCACCTGAACACCCGCTTCACGGGCGCGGTTCGCCGGTACCTCAACGAGCACCCCACGGTCGTAGACTCGCGAACGTATATCGCGGAGGGCCGAATCGCCGTCGAGCATGAAGCGGCCCGGCTGCTCCTGCTCCTCGCCGCGGCCGGGAAGGAGCAGCACGCATGAACCGCGCAGAACGACTTGGCGCCGTGCTCGACCTGCTCGCCGAAGACGGGCAGCTCGAGGTCGACACGATCGTGGAGCGGCTCGGGGTCTCGCCGGCCACGGCACGTCGTGACCTCGACGCCCTCGCGCAGCAGCAACTGCTCACCCGCACTCGCGGCGGCGCAGTGGCCCATTCCGTGGCCTACGACCTGCCGATCCGCTACAAGAACCAGCAGAACCCCGAGGCCAAGGCGGCGATCGCGCGTGCTGCGAGCGCCCTCGTGCCGCGCGGCGCCGTGATCGGGCTCTGCGGCGGCACGACGGCGACGGCCATAGCCGACGCGCTCATGTCGCGTGCCGACATCATGGAGCCGGCACCCGACCCGAGCCTCACGGTCGTGACGAACGCGATCAACATCGCGATGCAGCTCGCGATGCGCCCCCAGATCAAGACGGTCGTCACGGGCGGCGTCGTGCACGCCCGCTCCTACGAGCTCGTCGGCTCGTATGCCGACGCGGTGCTCGCGAGCGTGACCCTCGATTTCGCGTTCATCGGGGTCAACGGCATCGATGCGAACGTCGGCCCGACCTCGCACGACGAGCGCGAGGCGGCAGTGAACGCGCTCATGGCCGCCCGCGCGACCAACGCCGTGCTCGTCGCGGACTCGAGCAAGATCGACAAGCGCGCGTTCGCGGCGATCGGCGCGCCGCGGCTGTTCACGACGCTCATCACCGACGCCGGGGCCACCGAGGAGCAGCGCGAACGCCTCGCCGACCGCGGCTACGACGTTATCGTTGCGAAGTGAGCACTTCCCAGGCCGTCATCCACTCCGCGCGCCTCGTGAGCGGTGCCGACACCGTCGCCGATGCGTGGGTGCGATTCGAGGGCGACCGCATCGCGGCGCGCGGCATCGGCGATTCGTGGCGTGACGAGCTCTCCGCTGGGGCCGACGTGACGGATGCCGCGGGCCGCTTCCTCGTTCCGGGATTCATCGATCTCCACTGCCACGGCGCCGGCGGGGCGTCGGTCGACGAGGGCGAGGCGGCCATCGAGACAGTGCTCGCCGTGCATAACGCCCACGGCACCACCCGCTCGGTGCTCTCGCTCGTGACGGCCCCGATCGACCGACTCGCGACCCAGCTCGAGGCGATCGCGCGGGTCGCCGTGACCGACCCGCGCGTGCTCGGCGCTCACCTCGAGGGTCCGTTCCTCGACGCGGAGTTCCGTGGGGCGCATGACCCGGGCATGCTGCGCACGGCGGATGCGGCATCCGTCGACCTGCTCCTCGAAGCCGCGGGCGGCACGCTTCGGCAGGTCACCCTCGCCCCTGAGCGAGAGGGAGCGGCCGAGGCGATCGCCCGGTTCACCGACGCCGGGGTCGTCGTCGCCGTGGGGCACACCGGCGCCGACTTCGAGACGGCGCTCGCGGCGTTCGAGGCCGGGGCGAGCATGCTCACACATGCCTTCAACGGCATGCGCGGCATCCACCATCGTGCTCCCGGTCCGGTCGTGGCGGCGATGCGCGCCGATCACGTGACCCTCGAGATCATCAACGACGGCGTGCACGTGCATCCCGACATCGTGCGCCTCGCGTTCGCGGGCGCGCCGGGGCGGGTGGCGCTCGTGAGCGATGCGATGGCGGCGACCGGCTCGGCCGACGGCGACTACATCCTCGGCTCGCTCGACGTCGTGGTGGCGGGCGGCGTCGCCCGGCTGCGCGACGGAGGCTCGATCGCGGGGTCGACGCTCACGCAGGACCAGGCGCTGCGCCGCGCCGTCGTCGACAGCGGAATCCCACTCGAGGAGGCGGTCGGTGCGCTGACGGTCGCCCCCGCCGCGGCGATCGGCCGTGCGCTGGACCTCGGCCGCCTCGAGCCGGGGTATGCCGCCGATGCCGTGCTGCTCGGCGACGAGCTCGGCGTCGAGGCCGTGTGGAGCGCCGGGAACCGACTCGTCTGAACGCCTCGCGGCTCTTGGTGCACCTGTGGCGGGGCTCGGAGACGTGTTCCCCATCGCCTCCGAACCCCCGCCCGGTCGATCGGTCGCCTCGACCCCCGACGCGACCGATCAGGCGCCGGCTCCGCCGGCATCCGTCTCGGGGTTCGGGTCTCCTGAGACGGTGGTGCACGAGGGCCTGAATTGCCTCCCTCACCCTGAGAGATGTCGAGCTACGCGATCTATGACGCGGGTTCCGAAGAAATCTGGTGGAATGGGTCCACCCGGCGAGCGCGTCATGAATCGCCGATCGAAGCGTCTCTCCTATGAGACGCCTTTTGTTCGCCCGAAACCGAAGGAGGCGGTGTGCCCCCCGTACGCACCGACCAGGCTGCCGACCAGGCGCTCATCGAGCGCACGCGCCGCGGCGAACGCTCGGCGTACGCGGAACTCTGGCGGCGCCACTCGGCATCGGCCCGCACGGTCGCGCGCTCCTACAGCTCGCTCGACCCCGACGATCTCGTCGCGGAGTCCTTCACGAAGATCTACGATGCGATCCTCGCGGGCGGCGGGCCGAGAGGCGCGTTCCGCCCCTACCTCTTCACGACGATCCGCAACACCGCGGCCGGGTGGGGCCGTGCCCGGCATGAGACGAACCTCGAGACGCTCGAGTCATTCGAAGACCCCTCCTCGAGCGAATCGGCGACCCTCGACGCCCTCGACCGCTCGACGACCGCCCAGGCCTTCCGCTCCCTCCCCACCCGCTGGCAGGAGGTGCTCTGGTACTCCGAGGTCGAGAACATGACCCCGCAGCAGATCGCGCCGATCGTCGGCATGAGCGCGAACAGCACTGCCGCCCTCGCCTACCGGGCCCGCGAGGGACTGCGACAGGCATGGATCCAGGCACACTTGCGCAACGCGGCAGCAGAGCCCGAGTGCCAGTGGAGCATCGATCGGCTCGGCGGGTACACGCGCGGCAGGCTCCGCGCGCGCGAGACGGCACGGCTCGAAGCCCACCTCGACGACTGCGCACGCTGCACCATCGTCGCCGCCGAAGCGAGAGAGGTCGGGTCGCGTCTCGCGCTCGTGCTGCTGCCGCTCGCAGCCGGGATCGGCGGCGCGACGGCGTACTCCGCCTGGTTGTCCCAGGGCGCGCCCGTGGTGAACGTCGCACTCGGTGGAGCGGGAATGCCGGCCGTCATCACGGGCGCCGGTGGCGCTTCCGGCAGCGGAAGCGGTGCCGCGGGTGCCGGGAGCGGTGCCGGAGCTTCCGCTACGGGGGCCACCGTGGCGGGTGCCGCCGGCGGCAGCGGCCTCGCGATCGGCGTGGGCGCCGGAGCGCTCGCACTCGCAGCGGTGGCGGTCGCCGCGGTCATCGTCGTGCCGGCGATCTCGGCCGCCAACCAGACGACGCCTCCGGCCGTGGTGGCACAGGTCGAGTCGGAGTCGTCCAACATCGCCGACGCTCCGGATGCCGCAGCGCCGGTGCTCCCCGAGCCGCAGCCGCCGCTCGAGCCGTTGCCGACTCCCGCGCCGGTCACGGATCCCGAGCCCGTCGCGCCCGACCCCGGGCCGGGCACGGTCGTGCCCGCTCCCGTGCCCGCTCCGAGTCCGGCGCCGGGTCCGGCCCCAGGCCCTGCACCGAGCACCGCACCGAGCCCGTCGCCGAGCCCCGCGCCAGAGCCCGATACCGAGCCGGTACCGGATCCCACACCCGACCCCACGCCCGATCCCGAACCCGTACCGGATCCCACGCCCGATCCCGCCCCCGACCCCGAACCCGACCCAGAGCCCGTCGACACCGAGGCGCTCCCCCCGGCGATCCTGAACGTCGACACGGCGGGCGGCCTCGTCTTCCCGATCATCACGGGAACGGCCGAGTCCGGGGCACGGGTGCTCATCGAGTCGGCCGACAGCGACCGGCTCGTCACGGCGGATGCGACCTCCGGCGACTGGCTCGTCACGGCCGATGCGACCTCCGGCGACTGGCGCATCGAGATCACGGGCCTGCGCGCGGGCGCGACCACCCTGCTCGTGACCCAGACCGACCTCGCGGGCAACCGCTCCGAGAGCACGCAGGTCCCGGTGTCGCTCGCCAGCCCGTCGATGGCGGTGCGCAGCTCGTCGATCCTCTTCAGCCGCGCCGACTTCGAGGGGGTGCCGTCGACGGGCATCGAGGTGCTCATCGACGGGCGTCCGTGGTTCACGCGCACCCTCGACCGCCGCGGGGATGCACGGGTGTGGATCGTCCCGGCCCTCGATCGCTCGCGACCGGTGGAGGTGCGCTACTCGGTCGGCACACGCGTTGGGCCGACCGCGGCTGCGATCTTCCCCGGAACCGACGACGACATTCTCGGCGGGCTGCCGGGCGCCATCCCCAACGGGCTCGACGCGGTCTCGGTGCCTCCGGTGGTCGACGCGGACTGAGCGCGCTCGCGCAGTGCGGCTCGCACCACGACGAGCGCGGCCACGACGAGCACCGCGGCGTAGAGGAATGGCAGCACCTGCACGCCGATCCAGCCGAACACGACGGCGCCGACGAGCGCCCCGCCGCCGATGCCGGTGTTGAACGCCGTCGTGTAGAGCGCGCTCGCGGCGTCACGGTGACTCACGGGCGTGGCATGCAGCAACCGGGTGTACAACAGCGGCGGGATCGCCCCGAATGCGAGGCCCCATACACCGAAGGCGAGGAGGGAGGGCACGTCGCCGAGGGACGCGCCGAGCACGAGCAGCGCCGCCGCGGCGAGCGCCATCGCCGCCACGATCGCTCGAGTGGGCCTGCGGGCGATCGTGGAGCCGGTGATCACGAGACCTGCGGCGCCCGTCACCCCGTACACGAACAGGAGCGGCCCGACGAGGCCGGGGTCGAAGCCGAGCACGTCGATGATGAGCGGGGTGATGTAGGTGAACACGGCGTATTGGCCGAGCATCGTGACGGCCGTGACCGCGCAGACGACCAGCACCGGGCGAAGCCCCCGGTCGCCGAGCCGGAAGCGCGCCGCTGTGGCCTGCGCCCCGGCGGAGTCGACCCCGGGCAGGATGCGCCACACGAGCAGGGCACCCGCGAGCGTGAGCACGGCGACGATCGCGAAGACGGGTCGCCAACCCAGCAGCTGACCGAGCGCGGTCGTCGCGGGCACGCCGGCCACGAGCGCGAGCGTGCCGCCGCCGAGGGTCACCGCGACCGCCCGACCGATCTGGACGCGCGGCACGAGCCGGGCGGCGTATGCAGCGACGATCGCCCAGAACACGCCGTGCGCGACGCCGCCCGCGATACGCACCACGACGAGCATCCAGTACTCGGACACGAGCGCCGAGGCCAGAGTGGAGAGGCCGAGCACGACGAGCACGGCGACGAGGAGGCCGTGTCGCGGCATCCGGCTCGTCACTGCCGTGAGCGGAGCGCTCGTGACGACCACGGCGAACGCGAACACCGAGACGAGCAGGCCGACGAGCGGTTCGGCGACGCGCGCCCAGGGCCGCACGAGAACCGACGACCGAGATCAGTGTACCCGACGCAGTAATCTGGGCGGATGACCACGCAAGCCCCAGCAGCGCCCACCCACTTGTTCCACTGGGTGCTGACACTCAGCTGCATCGATGCACCCGGCATCGTGCACGCGGTGAGCGGGGCGATCGTGGCGGCCCGCGGCAACATCACCGAGAGCCAGCAGTTCACGAGCCTCGACACCGGGCGCTTCTTCATGCGCCTGCAGGTGGAGTCGCCCGCCGGCCGCTCCGAGCTCGAGGAGGCGCTCGCGCCGGTCACCGAGCAGTGGAACATGTCGTGGCATCTCGACGAGGTGGGGCGTCCCCTGCGCACGCTCGTGCTCGCGTCGACCGCAGGCCACTGCGTGAACGACCTGCTGTTCCGCCAGCGGGCCGGGCAGCTGCCCGTCGAGATCCCGCTCGTGCTGTCGAACCACGGCACGCTGCGCGACCTCGTCGACTTCTACGGCGTGCCGTTCGAGTCGGCGGCGGTCACGTCGCCCGAGTCGAAGGCGGCGTTCGAGGCCCGGGTGCTCGAGGCCGTCGAAGAGCACGACGTCGAGCTCGTGGTGCTCGCCCGGTACATGCAGATCCTCTCTCCCGAACTCTGTGCTGCGCTCGAGGGGCGGTGCATCAACATCCACCACTCGTTCCTGCCGGGGTTCAAGGGCGCGAACCCGTATCGCCAGGCGCACGCGCGCGGCGTGAAGCTCATCGGTGCGACCGCGCACTTCGTCACGAGCGATCTCGACGAGGGGCCGATCATCGAGCAGAACGTGGTGCGCGTCGATCACTCGCGCAGCCCGGCCGAACTCGTCGCCATCGGGCAAGACGAAGAGAGCCGCACGCTCAGCCAAGCGGTGAAGTGGTTCGCCGAGCGCCGGGTGCTGGTCGACGGCGCCCGCACGATCATCTTCCGGTGAGTCGCGCCGGTAAACTGGCCAGATGACCGACGCACGAGCCGAGACGAGAATCGGGCCGAACGACATCCTCCGCTTCTTCCTCGAGCTCTTCGCGTTCGTCTCGCTCGGCATCTGGGGCTTCATGGCGTTCCCGCTGCCGTGGCCCGGGCTGCTCGTGGGCCTCGGTGCGCCCGCGCTCGCGATCCTCGTGTGGGCGCTGTTCGTCTCGCCGAAGTCGGTGTTCCACATCGACGTGTTCGGCAAGGCGCTCGTCGAGATCGCGGTCTTCTCGTCAGCGGCGATCGGATGGTGGATGCTCGGCCAGCCTGTCGTGGGGGTCGTGTTCGCCGTGATCGCGGCGGTCAGCGGCATCCTGAACGGCCGCAAGCAACTCGCCTGACCACCGGAAGCGGCTGACGGCGGCGACGGCGTCAGACGGCGACGGATGCCTCGGCATCAGATTCGGCGACGGATGCCTCGGCATCGGGTTCCGCGCCGCCCGCGGTGCGGAAGTGGCCGACGACCGAGAGCAGGATGCCGCCCGCCGCCCACGCCGCGAGCACGAGCCACGGGAACGCCGTGTCGGCGGACGGGAAGTACGACAGCTCACGGATGAGGGTCGCCGCCGCGCCCGGAGGGAACCACTGGCCGACCTCGCCCCACGGAGCCACCAGGAACTCCTTCGGCACCGCAGCAGCTGAGATCGGGTTGGCGAAGAGCAGCATGACGACGGCGCCGACGGCGATGCCGGCGCGACCCATGAGCGCCGCCAAGCCCGTGATCGTCGTCGCGATCGCAGCGAGCGCAAGGGCGATGGCCGCGGAGTTCAGCCAGTAGTCGCCCTGCAGCGCCCCGAACCAGCCCTGCAGGATGCCGGCTCTGGGCCGAGGCGGCCGTCAACCCCGACATCCTCGACCTCGTCCAGGGCATCTTCGGCCGCCTTCGTGAGACCGTGCGCCAGAGCCTGGCCGCGTGGGCGGCGGCCGAGCCCGGCCGCGTCGACGGCGATCCCGAAGACTGGGCGGCCCGTCTCACCCCGGTCGTCATGGGCGCCGGGCCCGGGTTCATGGTGCAGCGCGCCATCATCACCGACTTCGACGAAGAGGCGTACCTCGCGGCCCTCCCCGAGGCGCTCCCCCACTGAGTGAGGCCAGCGGATGAGGCAGATGCGTGCGACGCGCGGGATCGGGTGCCGCGACACGCCGGAATCGCGCTGAATCTGCCTCATCCGCCGGGGCACGAGGTGCAGGATCGCGGATGCCGCAGCGGCATCCGCTCGGGTCAGATGCCCTGCCAGTCGGGCTTGTGCGCCCACGCGTGCCGGTAGTAGTCGAGATTGGCGAGCTCGGATGCCGCGGCCTCGTCGACGATCACCGTCGTGTGCGGGTGCAGCTGGATCGCCGAGCCCGGCTGGTTCGCCGAGACCGGTCCTTCGACCGCAGCCGCTACGGCGTGCGCCTTGGCCTTCCCGAACGCGAGGAGCACGAGGTGCCGGGCGCGGAGGATCGTGCCGATGCCCTGCGTGATGCAGTGCATCGGCACGTCGTCGGGCGAGTCGAAGAAGCGCGCGTTGTCGCGTCTGGTCGCCTCGGTGAGGGTCTTCACCCGCGTGTGCGACGCGAGCGAGGAGCCCGGCTCGTTGAAGCCGATGTGGCCCGTGCGGCCGATACCGAGGATCTGGAGGTCCACTCCTCCTGCGTCGGTGATCGCGCGCTCGTAGTCGTCGCCAGCGGTGCGGATGGTCGCGGGGTCACCGTGCGGCACGCGCACGAGCTCGGGGGTCAGGCCGAGCGGCTCGACGACCTCGCGCGTGATCACGGCGCGGTAGCTCTCGGGATGCCCCGCCGGCAGCCCCACGTACTCGTCGAGCGCGAATCCGCGCACCCCGCGCACGTCGATGCCGTCGTCGGCGATGCGATGCGCGAGTGCGCGATAGCTCGCGAGCGGCGTCGAGCCGGTCGCGAGACCGAGCACCGCATCGGGTTTGGCGCGGATGAGGGAGACGATCGCGTCGGCGACGAGGGCCCCCGCGGCATCCTCGTCGGCGACGATCACGACTTCAGCCATTGGTGTTCTCCTACGAGGGCGGCACCCACGGCGGCCGCGGGGAATCCGAGCGGAATGACCTTCACCCGTGCGGCGAGGTCGAGCGAAGCGAGGAAGGCCGAGTCGAGGGCCCACTCGCCCAGAATACGGCGAGTACCGGCGAGGAGCGGACCGCCGAGCGCGGAGAGCCCGCCGCCGATCACGAGCTCGTCGACATCGGCCGTGAGCACGAGCAGCCGCACGGCGGCCGCGACGCCCGTGAGGAATCGCTCACGGACCTCGATCGCGCGCGGGTCGCCGGAATCGGCGGCGTCGAACAGTGCACGTGCGGGCAGCGCGTGCACGGTCGGCCACATCCGGGCGATCGCCGAGCCCGAGACCAGCGTCTCGAGGCAGCCGCGCTGGCCGCACCCGCACACGACGCCGGCGGGGTCGACCGGGAGGTGGCCGATCTCGCCGGCGACACCGTGGCCGCCGCGCAGCAGGCGCCCGTCGAGCACGATCCCGGCCGCGAGCCCGGTGCCGAGGTTGAGGTAGGCCATCGAGTGCGCCCGGATGCCGTCGGCGATGCCGAGCAGGTGGTGCGCGCCGACGGCCGCCGCCTTCACGTCGTTCTCGACGCGCACCTCGACGCCGAGCGTGTCGGAGAGGCGCGAGCCGAGTTCGAGGCCCTCGAGCCCGAGGTTCACGGCGTGGGCGACCCGGCCGGTGTCGCTGTCGACGGCGCCGGGAATGCCGATGCCGATCGACGTGAACGAGGCGGCTCCGACGCCGGCCAACTCGGTCATCCGCTGCACCGTGCGGAGCGCCGTCGCAACGACCGCCTCGGCGCCGAACCCGGTGGGCATCCGCACTTGGTCGCTGAGCTCACCGTCGGCGCCGATCGCGACCGCCGCGGTCTTCGTGCCCCCGATGTCGATTCCGAGCCTCACGACACCTCCGCCACCGAAGGCGGAGGCGTGAGCGACGCCGCCACGAACTCGACGACCGCTTCGCCGAGGAGCCGTGACGCGCCGAACGTCGCCACGTCGGCGAAGGCGCGATCGTTCGACGGCCAGCCCAGGTCGATCGTCACGACGTCGTCTCGCACGGTGCGCAGCGCCTCGATCGCGGCACGGGCGAACGGATGCCGGTGCAAGTCCTTGCCCACGACGAGCACTGTGCCGGCGAGGGCGGCCGGGCCCGCGAGCGCGCGCTCGGCCGACACCGTCACGACCTCGGCGTCGCCGAGCCACGAGGGAGCTCCCGCGAGCGCCTCCGCTGCGAAGGGTCCCCACGGCGCGACGCCGACGGCGATGTTCGCGACGGTGTCGATCCGCACCACCGTGCCGATGCGCGCGGATCCGGCCAGGCGCGTACGAGCGGCATCCGACACTTCGAAGGCGCCGATGACTCGGGCGAGCTCGTGCCCGTCGCGCTCGGGCTCGATCGACGGCGGCAACGCCGGGAGGTCACTCACCGGCGGCGCGCTCCCGCCGAGCTCGCGCACCCGTCGTGCGGCATCGCGAACGCGCTCCGCCGGCAGCCGCCCGGAGGCGATCGCGTGCTCGACGGCCGCGACGATCTCGTCGAGCTGCGAGTCGGTGTTGTCGAAGCCGATGCACAGCAGGTCGCATCCGGCGGCGAGCGCCCGCAGTGCAGCCTCGGGAATGCCGTGCGTGCCGCTCGCTCCGTGCATGTCGAGCGCGTCGCTCACGATGACCCCGTCGAATCCGAGCTCCCCGCGCAGCAGGCCCTGCAGGATGCGCGGCGAGAGGGTGGCCGGGTTGTCGGGGTCGAGCTGGGGAAGCAGGATGTGCGAGGTCATGATCGTGCGCGTGCCCGCGGCGATGGCGGCGCGGAACGGCACGAGCTCCCGCTCCCGGAGTGTCTCGAGCGGCACGTCGACGACGGGCAGCGCGAGGTGCGAGTCGGTCGCGGTGTCGCCGTGTCCCGGGAAGTGCTTCGCGCTCGCGGCGATGCCCGTCTCCTGGAGTCCGCGCGTCCACGCAGCGGAGTGCCGCGCGACGAGCTCGGGATCGGCGCCGAAGCTCCGCACCCCGATCACCGGGTTGTCGGGGTTGGAGTTGACGTCGATGTCGGGCGCGAAGGTCACGGTGCATCCCGTGGCCAGCAGCGCCTCCCCCACTGCTCGCGCGACGCGCGCGGTGAGCTCGGGATCGTCGACGCGCCCGAGTACGGCGTTGCCCGGGTAGGGCGCCCCGCGGTCGTAGAACAACCGCGTGACGTCGCCGCCCTCCTCGTCGATCGCGACGATCGCGAGCGGGTTCGCCGTGCGCAGCGCGGTGCTCATGGCGCGCAGCTGCTCCACGGAGCGGATGTTGGGGCCGAAGACGCACACGCCGCCGAGGCCGTCGGCCAGCCGGCGGAGGAGCCACGTGGGCGCCTCCATGCCGCTGAAGCCCGGGAGCAGTGTCGTGAGGATGTCCCGGCGCAGGTCGGTCTCCGCGCCGGTCTCGTGCAGCGCGCTCATCCCTTGACGGCCCCGCTCACGAGTCCGCTCGTCATCCGGCCCTGCACGATGAGGAAGAACACGATCACGGGGATCGCCATGAGGGTCGACCCCGCCATGATCGCGGCCCAGTTCGTGGTGCCGGTCGACACGAGGAACGTGCGCAGCCAGACGGGGAGCGTCATCATCTCGGGCCGGGCATTCAGGACGAGGGCCATGATGAACTCGTTCCACGCCTGGATGAAGCCGAACACGCCGGTCGCGACGAGCCCCGGTGCGAGCAGCGGGAACGTGACGCGCCAGAAGGCGCCCGCCCTGGAGCATCCGTCGATCATGGCCGCCTCCTCGAGCTCGACCGGCACGCCGTTCACGAAACCCCTGAGGGTCCAGATCGTGAACGGGAGCACGGTCGCGATGTACACGAGGGTGAGGCCCGCGATCGTGTTGAGCAGGTGCCAGCCGTCGATGACCCGGAAGATCGACACGATCATCGCCTCACCGGGGATCATCTGCACGACGAGGATCACGATGATGAACGTGCGTCGCGACGCGAACCGGAAGCGCGTCACGGCGATCGATGCCAGGAACGCGAACACGAGCGCGATGATCACGGTGAGGATCGTGATGACGAGCGAGTTGCCGGCCGCCGGCAGGAACGGGGTGCGACCCGGGTCGAACAGCACGGTCTCGTAGTTGCGAAGCGTGAAGTTGTCGGGCCAGTAGTGGATGTCCGAACCGCGGATCGCGTTGTTCGGCTGGAACGAGGTGTTCACCATCCAGTAGACCGGGAAGACGAAGAGCAGGAACAGCACGACCGAGACGGCGCTCAGCACCCAGGTCGTGAGGCGGCGCCGGCCTCCGCCGGTGCGCTTGGCGAGATCGGTGGGTGCGGCTTCGGCGAAGAGGCCGCCGACCTTCTGGCCGGGGGCGACGGTGGCGCTCACAGCTCCTCCTCCTTCGTGACCTGGCGGACGTAGTAGATCGAGATCGACATGAGCAGGATCGCGGTGACCACGGCGATCGCGCCGCCCTGGCCGAACTCGCCGCCCGCAATCGAGGTCTGGTAGATGTACACGCCGAGCGTGCTGGTGAGGGCACGGATGCCGCCGATGTCCTGCAGGGCGAAGATCTGCGTGAAGACGCGCAGGTCCCAGATCACCTGGAGGATCGTGACGATCAGGAACACGGGCTTGAGGTACGGGAAGATGATCAGCCGGAATCGCTGGAAGCCACCCGCGCCGTCGAGTTGCGCCGCCTCGAGCACCTCGTCGGGCACTTGGGTGAGGCCCGCGTAGAGTGTGAACGCGGTGAACGGCACCGCGCCCCAGACGATGATGATGCCCGCCACGAAGAAGAAACTCAGCGGATCGATGAGCCAGGAGTGCTGGAAGTACTCTTCGAGGCCGAAGGTGTTGACGAGCACGTGGTTGATCACCCCATAGGCGGTGTCGAACATCCAGCCCCACACGACCGTGGCGGTGAGTGCGGGCATGGCCCATGCGAGCAGCATTCCGACGGAGAGCAGGGTGCGGAACGTCTTCGGGAGGCGCGTCATCATGAGGGCGATGAGGGTGCCGACGAGCATCGTGAGCACGACGCACGCCGCGGCGAAGACGAGGGTGCGCGAGAGCACGCCGTAGAACACGGGGTCGGTGAGGACCTTTGCGTAGTTCTCCAGCCAGACCCATTCGGGCGGGGCGCCGAAGACCTGTGCGCGGCCGAACTTCTGGAACGAGGTGATGATGAGCTGGATGAGGGGCCAGCCGACGATGAGGGCCAGCACGATGAGCGCGGGCGTGAGCAGTGCGTAGGGGGTGAAGCCGCCCTGGCGACGTCGGGGCCTGCCCGCGGGCTTCGGGCGCGGGGCCGTCAGGCGTTCGCCTGAGACGGCGCTCGGCACCGGTTCGAGTTCGCTGTCGACCGTGGTCATGGTTCACGCTCCTGGGGGAAGAGTTCGAGGAGTGCGATGCGGCGGCGGCAGGGCGCCGCCGCATCGCGCAGCCGGAGGTTCCGGCTAGCTGTTGAGGATCGCCTCGATCTCCTCGTCAGCTGCCTCGGCGAGCGACTGCACGTCGCCGCCCTGGGCGATCTTGACGAAGAGGTCCTGCAGGATGCCCGCGGCCTCGACGTCGGCCCACTTCGGCGAAGCCGGGGTGAGCTTGGCATTGCCCGCGGCCGCCGCGATCGCCTGCGCGACCTCGTCGGTGCCGAGCGTGTCGGCGAGCGAGAGCTTGGCCGGAACGAGTCCGCCCTTGCCGTAGATCGTCTGGAACTCGTCGGAGAGGATGATCTTCAGGGCATCGACCGCGAGGTCGGGGTGAGCCGACTTCGCCGAGACGCCGATGTTCGATCCGCCGGCGAAGACCTGAGCCGCGCCGCCGTCCTTGCCCGGGAGGGCGTAGACGCCGAGGTTGGCCTCCTGGTCGGGGCAGCCGGGCGCCTCAGCGTCGGCCGGAGCGAGGATCGACCACTTGACCCAGCTGGGAGCCGACAGCTGCAGCGTCGTGCCGTCGCAGAAGCCGACCTCGGGGCCGGTCTCGTTGGCGTCCTTGGGAGCTGCCGAGGCGTTGGTCATGACGTCCTGGACCTGGGTGAGGCCGGCGACCGATTCGGCCGAGGAGAGCTGTGCATCCCACTCCTCGCCGTCGGGCACGGCGACCTCGCCGCCGTTCTCCCAGATGAACGGGAGCGCGTTGTACCAGTCCTGGCCGGGCCACCAGATGCCCGACTTGCCCGGGTTCGCCGCCGCGAGCGCCTTGCCGTTGGCGACGTAGTCGTCGAGCGTCGTCGGGACCGACAATCCGGCCGCCGCGAGGGCGTCCTTCTTGTAGAACACGAGGCGAGAGCCCGAGTAGAGCGGAGCCGCATAGAACTTGTCGTCGTACGAACCCGCCTCGACGAAGCCGGGGAGCAGGTCGTCACCGCCGAGCTCGTCGTAGTACTCGGTGATGTCGAGGAACGCACCCGCCGACGTGAACGCGGAGGCCTGGGTGTTCCCGACCTCGACGACGTCAGGGCTGTCGGAGCCGGAGAGGCTCGTGGTGAGCCGGTCGACGAGACCTTCCCACGACTGCTCCTCGATGACGAGCGTCGAACCGGGGTGCTCCTCTTCGAACGTGTCCACCAGGTACTCGCGGGCTTCGTCGGGCGTGTCGGTGCCGACGAGCCAGACGCGGATCTCGGCGCCTTCCTCCCCGCCGGTGCCACCAGACGCACAACCGGCGAGGGTGAGCGCAGCGGCGGCGCCGAGCGCCACAATGCCGAGTTTCCTCATTGTCGTTTCCTTTCATCGGGTGTGGGAAACAGCGGGGGTCGCTGTCACCCGTGGTGCGTGGAGTCCGTCACGCGACTCCGAGTTGTCCGGACAGGACCATGACGGCCGCCCCGCGCAAGACGATGTCCTGCGCCTGCGCGGTCATCCGGAGCCTCAGATCGCGGCTGTGTTCCGCCATCGTCCGATTCCGGAGCGTGTCGACGGTCGCCTCGTGCAAGGCGCCGTCAAGCAGTTCGGCCGGGCCGCTGAGCACGACCTCGGCGAGATTGAGCGCACCGACCACGGGGGCGAGCACGATGCCGAGCCTCCGGCCGGCTTCGTGCAGGATCTCGTCGCGAGCGGATGCCGCGTCGGGCGAGTCGGGGTCGATGGCGTCGAGTCGCGCGGTGAGCCGCGGCACGGCGAGCCATACCTCGAGGCATCCGTGCTTGCCGCACGCACAGCGTGGACCGCCGTCGGTGCCGACGACGACGTGGCCGATCTCGCCGGCCGCGAAGCCGCTGCCGATGACCGGACGACCGCCGATGATGAGCCCGGCGCCGACACCGTGCCCGATCTTCACGAGCAGCAGGTCGTCGAGTTGCGATGCTCCGTGCTCGGCCAGCACGGCGACGTTGGCGTCGTTCGCGACGTGCACGGGCAGGGAGAACTCGTCGGCGAGGCGCGCCTGGAGCGCGACATCGGTCCAGCCGATGTTCGGCGCCGAGCGCACGACCCCGAGCGGGTCGACGACACCGGGCGAGCCGACGCCGATGCCGAGCACGGGGGTCGTGGTGCTCCCGAGCAGCGTACGCACGAGTTCGATCACGAGGTCGATCGCGTGCTCGCCCGTCGCGCCGGCACGGTCGACCTCGGCGCGCGAGACGATGTCGCCGTCGAGGTCGATGACGGCGCCGAGGAATCGCTGGTGCTCCGAGAGGTCGACGCCGATGATGTGGAAGGCGGCGCGGTCGACGTCGATGAGGATGGCGGGCTTGCCGGGACGCGCGTGCTCGCGCTGGCCGAGCTCGATGACGAGCCCCTCGGCGATGAGGTCGGCGACGAGGTCGGAGATGGTGACCCTCGTGAGGCCGGTCTCGCGGGCGACATCCGCTCGGCTCTGCGCACCCGCCGTGTAGAGGGTCTGCAGCACGAGTGCGCGGTTGTGGCTGCGCGCGTGCTCCGGCAGGACCTTGCCGGTGGGGCGGAGGGCGCGGGCGCGAGTGAAGATGGGAGCGCCGGCGAAGGGCACGGTGAGCAGGTCGGTGGCCGCGCCATAGGGTGCCGGCACGGGCTCGGTCGGCTCCGGGCCTCGCTCCACATCCTGCTCTGTCATGTTTGTTAGTAAAGCTTACGAACAAACTTGTCGCAAGAGTTTCCCGGACACTTCTTCTCGCCGTTACCGAGTTGTAACAGGGCACGCGATCGCCGATGCTGCGACGCGAATGGAGGAGGAATCGACCTCCGCCCGCGACGGAAGCGTGGCGACGCGTGTCAGTCGCACGCCATGGAGGGCCTCTCTCAGTCCAGCCGAGTGAGCCCGGTGAGCGACATCGTCGACGACTGGCCGTTCTGGCACGTCTGGTAGATCAGGTCGTATCCGTGAGGGAGATCGGCCACCGTCGCCGTGCTCTGGTTGAGCATCTTCACGATGCCCTCGACACGGTAGGTGCCCGCATGCACACCCGTGAGCGTGATGATCGTTCCGGGGTCGTCCGGGAAGTCCTTCCCACCGCACGACCAGTGCTCGGCGATGGCGCCGATGCCGTACTGGGCGCTCAGGTCGACCGATCCGCGGCAGGCGTCGAGCTCTGGGATCCACCCCGAGGTCCACACGTGGTTGGTGTAGCGCTCGCGGAGGATCCGCTCCTGCTCGGCCTTCCAGGCCGCATTCCACGCGTCGACGGCCACGGCGAGGGCTGCGAGCGGTTCGTCGAGCGCCGCGACGCGCTCGGAGAACCGCTCGAGATCGTCGAACTCCAGCCCGCCGATCGCGGTTGCGGCCTCCCGCAGGGGCTCACCCAGGGCGATGACGGAGCGGTCCGCCGTACGGACCCGATCGAGCAACTCGTCAGCGGCCTCGAGTTCCGCCCGCGCATCGGCCTCGGGCAGGCTCGTCTCGTCGAGCGCCGCGGCGAGGGCATCGCGCGCTGCCTCGTCGAGCACCGAGCCCGCGCTGTCGTCGAGCGCGACCTGCGCCGCATCGCGGGTGTCGCGCAACTCGTCGAAGTTCGCCCGGGCATCTGCGACGGCGTCGGTTGCGTCCGGGAGCAGTGCGTCGAGTTGCGCGCTCGCATCGGCGGTCATCGTGACCGTGGCGATCGACAGCGCGCCGCCGAGGAGCACGACGACTGCGGCGCCGACGAGCGAGGTCAGGCGCCGTCGACGGCGGAGCTTGGATGCAGGAGGCATCCTCTCCAGTGTGTCCCGTGCAGCCCGCGAGCGGAAGGGGACAACCGCGGTGGTGATCCGCCGGGTCAGCGGAGGATGATCCCGATCACGAACGACACGACGCCCAACGCGATCGCGACGATGCCGAGCACGAATGCGGCGCTCGCAACCCATCTGCCGGACCGGCCCGGAGCCATATGGCCGCGAGCAGTACTGCCGAGCACGAGGGCAAGGAACCCGAGCGCAACGCCGAGCATCCCGACGAAGGGTGCGGCGAGAACCCCGAGCACGCCGCCCACGAAACCGACGATGCGCCCCGCGCCCGTCGCCCATTTCTGTTCGACCGGTCGTCCATCCGGGCCGAGGACTGGGGGCTGGCCCATGATGTTTCTCGAGGCATCCTCCATGAAGGTCGACCGCGGGGCGACCCCGGGCTCCTGCACGCCATCCTGGCCAGTTGCCGGTGAACTCATGATCGGTCCTCACTGCCGTGCCCTCGGGTGGGGCATGTCGGCCGAATGTATCGGCGTCGAACCAGCAGGCGCGACTGCCCCGATCGGACTCCTCGGGAAGCCACAACCCAACCGTCGACGACCTCCAAGTCCGCCGCTCCACCACGCGTGGTGGAGCCGTGTGCCCAGAACGGAACGGGGGCCGGATGCCGCGGCATCCGACCCCCGTTCTCGAGTTGGTGTCGACTACGCCAGGCGCGCCTTGAGGTTGGCGGCGAGGGTCGAGAGGAACTCCTCGGTCGTCTGGTACGCCTGCTCGGGGCCGATGAGCGCCGCGAGGTCTTTCGTCATGGCGCCCGACTCGACCGTCGTGATGACGACGTCTTCGAGCGTGTGCGTGAAGTCGATGAGCTCCTGGTTGCCGTCGAGCTTGCCGCGGTGCGCGAGGCCGCGCGTCCACGCGTAGATCGAGGCGATCGGGTTCGTCGACGTGGGCTTGCCCTGCTGGTGCTGGCGGTAGTGGCGCGTGACGGTGCCGTGGGCCGCCTCGGCCTCGACGACCTTGCCGTCGGGCGTCGCGAGCACGCTCGTCATGAGTCCGAGCGAGCCGAAGCCCTGCGCGATGGTGTCGGACTGCACGTCGCCGTCGTAGTTCTTGCACGCCCAGACGTAGCCGCCCTCCCACTTCAGGGATGCCGCGACCATGTCGTCGATGAGGCGGTGCTCGTAGGTGAGGCCGGCGGCGTCGAACGCCTCTTTGAACTCGGCGTCGTAGACCTCCTGGAAGAGGTCCTTGAAGCGGCCGTCGTAGGCCTTCAGGATCGTGTTCTTCGTCGAGAGGTAGACGGGGTAGTTGCGGTCGAGGCCGTAGTTCAGCGAGGCGCGCGCGAAGTCGCGGATCGAAGCGTCGAGGTTGTACATGCCCATGGCCACACCCGAGCCCGGCGACTGGAAGACCTCGAACTGCTGGGGCTCCGAGCCGTCTTTCGGCGTGAAGGTCATCGTGAGGGTGCCCTCGCCCTCGAAGCGGAAGTCGGTGGCGCGGTACTGGTCGCCGAACGCGTGGCGGCCGACGATGATCGGCTTGTTCCAGCCGGGCACGAGGCGCGGGATGTTCGAGATGATGATCGGCTCGCGGAAGATCACGCCGCCGAGGATGTTGCGGATCGTGCCGTTCGGCGAGCGCCACATCTTCTTCAGGCCGAACTCCTCGACGCGGGCCTCGTCGGGGGTGATCGTGGCGCACTTGACGCCGACGCCGTGCTTCTGGATCGCGTGGGCCGCGTCGATCGTGATCTGGTCGTCTGTCTCGTCGCGCTTCTGGATCGAGAGGTCGTAGTACTCGAGGTTCACGTCGAGGTACGGGTGGATGAGCTGGTCCTTGATGGCCTGCCAGATGATGCGCGTCATCTCGTCGCCGTCGAGCTCGACGACGGTGCCTTCAACCTTGATCTTGGACAAGAGGGTCTCTCCTTGGATCTACTGGGGGAAACGGGAAGCCTGCGGGGCGGGCGGACGCCGTCTGCCAGCTTAGCGCGTCGGCAGAATATCTCGACATCGAGACAAACGCGCATGTGAGCGCCAGGACTCGGCTACCAGCGGCGGCCGTCCACCGGTTAGCCTTGGCTGCATGGCTGAGCTGAGACTCGAAGAACTGTCGGCATCGAACATCGTCGCCGCGAACAACCTGTCGCTGAAGCCCGGCCAGGAACAGTTCATCGCCCCCGTCACGTACTCGGCGGAGTCGTCCGTCGTGAACCCGAACACCGCGTGGCAGCGCGTCGTGCTGCTCGACGACAAAGTGGTCGGCTTCATCCACGGCAACTTCGATCCCGAGAACTCCCACGAGGAGTTCCGCGCGTGCATCTGGCGTATCAACGTCGACGCCGAGGTGCAGGGCAAGGGCGTCGGCCGCTTCGCCGCCGAGGCGCTCGCGGGCGAGGCCAAGCGCCGCGGCTTCGACCGCATCACGGTGCTGTGGGAGCCGGGCGCAGAGGGCCCCGAGGCGTTCTTCCACCGCATCGGCTTCAAGGACATCGGCGAGACCGCGTATGGCGACGTGATCGGCGCGCTCGAGCTCTGAGCATGTCGCCGGCGCCTGAGGGCCAGGATCGACCGCTGCGACGGCAGCCGCAGGCGAACACGACACCACCGCCTGCCCAAGCGGGCTTCGTCGACGCGGTGCTCGCCGTGGTCGGCGACATCCCCGCCGGTTGCGTGGCGACCTACGGCGACGTCGCCGCGCTCCTCGGCTCGCGCGCCGCTCGCGCCGTTGGCCAGGTCATGGCGCGGTACGGGTCGGACGTCGCATGGTGGCGCGTCGTCCGGGCAGGAGGCCGTCCGCCGCCCGGCTACGCCGAACGAGCCCGCGAGCACTACGAGGCCGAGGGCACGCCGCTGCGGCCGAGCTCCGACGCCGACGGGTACCGTATCGACCTCGCCTCCTGCCGCTGGCGTCCCTAGGACGATCGTCGGACCGCCAAGACGACGGCGCGAGGGCACGCGCTGTGCGCGGCGCGACGCACTGGCCGACGAGGAGGCGACAAGCAGCGCGGCACGCAGCGCGGCACGCAGCGCGGCACGCAGCGCGGCACGCAGCGCGGCACGCAGCGCGGCACGCAGCGCGGCACACAGCGCGACAGGCAGCGCGGCACGCAGTGCTCGAAGCTCGGGCCGATCACGCCGCAGGGTCGACGGATCGCACGCCAGGCCGATCACGCCGCGAACACCGCCCACCTCCGCCCGTTCACGCCGCCGGCGCCTCGGGTCTTCGATCCCGCTGGTCGGCGAGCCGGGTCGGGGATTTCGTGACGGGGCGCCAGCGGCCGCCGGGGTCGAGCCACGCCGGCGGGCGGATGTGGGGCACGCCGCGGAGCATCCGGATGCCCCAGCCTGAGGTGTCGATGGTGCGGTGGTGGAACCAGCACAGCAGCACCCCATTGTCGGGATGAGTGGGCCCGCCGTCGACGTCGGGGATGACGTGGTGGATCTCGCACCACGCGGCCGGGACGGAGCATCCGGGGATCAGGCATCCGCCGTCGCGCAGGGTGATCGCGCGGCGTTGGTGCGGGGTGAAGCACCGCTCGGGCGACCCGAGCTGGATGATCCGACCGTGGTCGTCGAACACGACGGTCTGGGTGCCGCCGGTGCAGATCATGTGCTTCGCCGCACGCAGCGAGATCGGGATATCGGTGCCGTCGGCGTGCGCGACCCCGCGCCCGGTAGCGAGGTCGGACGCGCGGACGCTGACGAGCACGGCCGGCGAGGCGCCGCCGATGCTCGGATGCTCGCCCGAGCGGGCGGCGGTATCGATCGCGGCGGCGAGCACGTCGTGGCGTTGCTGGTCGGCGGCGAGGGTCTCACCGAACTCGGCCAGGCGTGCCCGCTCTTCGTCGGTCATGAACCCGCCACCCGAGCGCGGCGCCAGGTGCGCATCGAAGAGGCGGGTGAGTTTCGCGGCGACCTCGGGCATCAGCTCACCGGTGACCGGGACCAGCCCGTCGCGGGCCCGGCCCAGCCGCACCCCGCGGCGGCGCATCGCCCGCTCGTCGTCGGGCTCGGGGTCGTCTTGGTCGAGGAACACCGACCACGCCTTCGCCTGCACCCGCAGCTCGTCGGCGGTGCACCGCACCGGCGCCCCGTCGCCGTGCCCGGTCGCCTCGGCGACGAGCGCCTGCTCGGCGGCTGCGAACGCCGCGGGGTCGGCAACCGGCCGGGTGCGATCGAGCTCGCGGATGATCATGCCCGCGGCATCCGCCCCCAACTCGCCCGCGGCAAGCGCCGCCGCGACGAGCGGGAACACCGCATCGAGCGGCTCGCCCGTGAACCCGGAACGCGCTCTGGTGGCCGAGCCGAGTGCGATGCGGCGGCGCGCCTCGGCACCCGACACCTGCGTCACCCGCTCGACAAGTTCGACGGCCGAGCGGCACCCCTTGCGACGCGACAGCCGCTGGTCGCCGAGCTCAACCCGCGACCGCTCGGCCACCTCACCCGCGAACACCGCCTGGCGGGCGTCGACCACCCGGCCCAGCGCCTCGAGCGCGCCCATCGCGGCGATCAGTTCGTCGTCGGTCAGCCCGGATGCCTCATCGAATCGGAGCACCTCGGCGAGCGCCGAGCGGAGCTGCTCGAGCGCGTCGCGGGTGGTGGTCATGCATCCATTCTTGCGGCACCCACCGACATTCGAAGCAGCCAGAAACGCCTGATCAGCCTGTGAATAATTCACCAAACGCGAGGGCTGTGGAGGACAAGTCGACAAGCCTCGCAGCGCCCGCCGCCCGCCCGACCCCCGCGCGGCGGGAGACACCCGATCGCAGCTCCGGCTCCGTCCGGCGCTCAGCCGGTTACCTTCGCGAGCTCCGCGTCGACCTCGGCGATCCACGTCGCCTTCTCCTGGTCGGTAGCGAACGCCGACTCGAAGGAGTTCCGCGCGAGCGTCGCGAGCTGCGCGGCGTCGAGCGAGAGCGCCGACTCGATCGCGCGGTAGTTCTCCGCGACATCGCCGCCGAAGTAGGCGGGGTCGTCGCTGTTGATCGAGACGAGCAGGCCTTCATCGATCATCACCCGGAGCGGATGCTGCGCGAGATCGCGCGGAGCGGTCCGCAGGGCGACGTTCGACAGCGGGCAGACCGTGAGCGGAATGCGCTCGTCGCGCAGCCGGCGAACGAGCTCGGCGTCTTCGAGCGCCCGGTTGCCGTGGTCGATCCGCTCCACCTTCAGCAGGTCGAGTGCCTCCCGCACGTAGTCGGGTCCGCCCTCCTCGCCGGCGTGCGCCACACGGTGGAGCCCCTCGGCGGCGGCCCGGGCATACACCTCGGTGAACAGCGACGGCGGGTAGCCGACCTCCGTGGAGTCGAGTCCGACGCCGATGAAGGAGTCCCGGAACGGCAGGGCCGCCTCGAGCGTCTCCATCGCCGCATCGGCGCCCAGGTCGCGCAGGAAGCACAGGATCAGGTCGGCGGAGATCCCGGTGCTGCGCGTCGCCTCGGCGATGGCGGCGTCGAATCCGCGGATGACCGCTTCGAATGGCACGCCGTTGCCGAGGTGCGTCTGCGGGTCGAAGAAGATCTCAGCTCGACGCACCCCGGCGTTCGCGGCGCGGCGCAGGTAGGCGCTCGCGAGGTCGTGGAAGTCCTGCTCCGTCCGCAGGACTGCGAGGTTCGAGTAGTGGACGTCGAGGAACGACTGCAGGTCGGCGAAGTCGTACCGCGCGGTCAGCACCTCGGGGTCGTAGCTCGGAAGCCGCACGTCGTTGCGACGGGCGAGCTCGATGAGGAGCTCCGCCTCGATGGTGCCTTCCATGTGGATATGGAGTTCGGCAGTGGGCCAGGTCGTCATACGGTGAGACACTACGGCGCGCCCGTTTCCCGGGTGTTACGCATCGGCGTTACGCCTCGACGAGCGCGACGCCGAGCGGCATCCGCACCGTGATGGTCGTGCCCGCCCCCGGCGGGCTCTCGATCTCGATCCTGCCGCCCACCGCGTCGACGCGGTCGGCGATGCCCACCATGCCGCTGCCGTCGGGCGAGGCCCCGCCGACCCCGTTGTCGCGCACGACGAGCTCGAGCTCCCCGTCGCGCACGTGCGCGCGCACCCATCCCCGCGTCGCCCGCGAGTGCTTCGCGATGTTCGCGAGCGACTCGGCGACGACGAAGTACGCGGTCGACTCGATCACCTCGGGCAGCCGCCCCTCGGCCTGCACGTCGATCTCCACCGGAATCGGGCAGCGACCCGCGAGCTCGGGAACGGCGAGCGCGAGTCCGCCCGAGCTCAAGAGGCTCGGATGAATGCCGTGCGCGAGCTCGCGAAGCTCCTTCAGCGCCAGGTTGAGCATCGCGATCGTGTCCTCGAGATCGGCCGCGAGCCCGTCGTCTCCGGCACTGCGCGCGTGGTTGGCGGCGAGCCGCAAGCGCATGCCGAGCGAGACGAGCTGTTGCTGCGCGCCGTCGTGCAGGTCGCGTTCGATGCGGCGCCGGGCCTCGACGCCCGCCTCGACGATGCGGCTGCGCGACTGGCGCACGTGCTCGAGGGTGCGCTCGATCTCCGACCGGAGGCGGCCGTTGTCGACCGAGAGCCGGAGCGCGCTCGAGACGCCGTCGAGCAGGCGCATGTTGTCGGTGAGCACGCGGTCGTGCCGGATGAGTGCGATCGGCATGCCCGTTGGTGAAGCGACCGGCAGCAGGCTGTGGTCACCGCGCCGGTCGGCGGGGTCGTGGTCGATGGGCTCCCCCGCGGCATCCGCGTACCTGCCGCGCTCCTCGTCCCACCAGTAGACGCGCACCGACGCGTCGCGCAGGGTTCGGGCGAGCGACTCCGCCCAGAGGCCGCGGTCCGCGCCCTCCCTGGTGATGCGCATCAGGTCGGCGACGCGAGCCCGCATGTTGCGCGCGTGCGCGATGCCCGCGACGAAGCTCACCGGGATCGACGCGATCGCGATGAGCGAGACGGTCGAGAGCACCTCGTCGGCCGTCGCCGCCGCGGCGTAGCTGACCGCTTGGGCTGCGAGCGTGATGACCCACGCGAGCAGTGCGAGCGGCATGAGGAAGGCGACCGTGCGCGCGGGCACGCTGCCGCGCACCCAGCTCACGAGCAGCCGGGCCGCGATCACGAGCGCGAGGGTGACGCCGACGATGCGGTAGCCGACGTCGATGAACCCGAACAGCACCGGAAGCTCGGCGATGCGATAGGGGTTCGGCGCGCACTCGCACACGGCGGGATCGGGGCCGGCGAGCAGCAGCACGGCGAGGAGGTTCACGATCGAGGCGGCGAGCGCGATACCGGCGATCCACCGGTCGACGCGGCCGACGAGCCACCCCCTCGGGTAGAGGAGCACGAGGATGCCGGTGAGCACCGCCCAGGCGAGGTCGACTCCCCGCACGAGTGGCCAGAGCCATCCGAGGTCCTCGATGACCCGGTAGAAGGTCTGCGGGATCCAGAGGAGCGGGAAGACCACCATGAGCCGCGCCGGTCCCAGCGCCGAGCCGATGCTCCAGGCCACGCCGGCGGATGCCGCGAACACGAGCGGCACGATCGCGTGCAGCGTCGTCCACGATGCCTCGGGCCGCTGGCCCTCGGGCGTTGCGAGGAATCCCGAGATCTCCATCGCGAGGCTCACTGCGACGACTGCGGCGATCACCGCTGAGCGTTTGAGGATCCGGCCCTTGCGGCCGGGAGCCATCACCTCGCGCCGAGGAGCGTGAGCACTGCGAGCACGCGGCGGTGGTGCTCTGGCGACTCCTCGAGGTCGAGCTTCTGGAGGATGCTGCGCACGTGCGTCTCCACGGTCTTCAGGCCGAGGAACAGGCTCTGGGCGATGCCGCCGTTCGAGTAGCCCTGGGCCATGAGCTCGAGCACGGAGCGCTCGCGTTCGGTGAGCCGGGAGAGTGGATCGTCGGCGCGCGTGCGCTTCACGAGCTGCTCGACGACCTCGGGGTCGACGACCGATCCGCCCGAGGCGACGGTCTCGACGGCGCGAACGAGGGTCTGCGGCTCCGAGACGCGTTCCTTCAGGAGGTATCCGGTGCCGCTGCCGGCTCCCATCACTCGCAGTGCGTACTCGGGCGTGGCGTACATCGAGAGCAGCAGCACGCCGATCTTCGAACCGCCCGCTCGCATCTCCTCGAGCGCGACGATGCCCTCGTCGCGGAAGCTCGGCGGCATCCTGATGTCGAGCACCGCGGCGTCGAGCCCACCGCGGTTCGCGATCTCGAGCAGTTCCGCACCGGTGCCGACGGAGGCCACGACCTCGATGCCGCCGTCGGCGAGCACCTTCGCGATGCCCTCTCGAAGCAGCAGTGCGTCGTCGGCGATCGCCACGCGCAGCGGCTTCGGGGCCCCTTCCATCGCTTTCTCCGTTCAGGGCGTGCGGGATCCTTTCGGGTCAAGGCCCGCTTGTCGCGACTCTACCCCGTTCGCAGGCATGCGCACCCGCCCAGTTCAGGGGGTACCCTGATGCATCGGCGCCGGTGTTCATGCCACGCTGGACATGCCACGTGCGCGCCCACCCGAGCGCACCCGCCCCACCGCCCGTTCGCGGAGCCCGATGGCCGACCGCGACGCGCATGCCCGACCGAGGAGTCCCGATGCCGCGAACCGATTCTGCCGGGTCAGTGCCGGCCGACGACGTACGGGCGACGCCCGCTCCGCCGCGGCCGATCCGCCTCGTCATCGTCTCCGCCCACCAGCGCCTCGACGACGTCGTCCGCGCCCACGACGCGACGCCGGCGTCGGGTCGCACGCTGCGCGTCGCACTCGCGATGCGCGGCGGCGTGAGCCTCGCCGTGTGGATCGGCGGCGCCGTCGCCGAACTCGACCTGCTGCGCCGCCTCCGCCTCTACGATCACGGCGACGAGACGCTCGCGTTCGTGCTCGTGACTGCCGAGTCGCCCCTCACGCCGCCGGTGCTCGAGCGCCTCAAGGTCTATGCGCGGCTCATGGACGCCGCGCGCTACGACCGGGTCGAGTTCGACCTCCTCGCCGGCGCGAGCGCCGGGGGCCTGAACGCCGTCGTCTACTCGGTCGCCCAGCGAGCCGGCACCGGGCTCGACTCGCTCCTCAACACCTGGAGCGAGGTCGGCGGGTTCTGGGGCCTGCTGCACCCGCCCGGCTCCCGGGGCATCCGCGCGCTCATGCAGGGCGAGGCCTACTTCCGTGCGCGCACGCGCAAACGGCTGACCGACTTCTACAAGACCACCGACCGCCATCCCGATCTCGTCTCCGAGTACACGAGCGTCGACCTGTCGGCCACCCTCATCGACGCGGGCGACGAGTTCGAGGAGGACGTGAACGAGGGTCGCGGCCACTTCCGCTTCGTCGGCTCCGACGAGCACGCCCTCGACAACCTCATCCCCCGCCGTGACAGCTTCGACTACCCCGGCAAGGCCGAAGACGACCTCGCCCACCTCGACCGTCTCGCCCTCGCCGCCCGCTCGACGTCGTCGCTGCCGGGCGGATTCGAGCCTGCCGAGATCGACTCGACCGTCGGACGCGCGGGCGTCGAGCCCCGCGACATGCGCTTCGCGTTCGGCGTGCATCGCACAGCGCAGTTCACCCCGTATCGCATCGTCGACGGCGCCGTCTTCGACAACGTGCCGATCGAGCGGGCGCTGCGTGCGGCGAAGCTGCGCCGCTCCGATCGCCTCGCCGATCGGGCGATGATCTTCCTCGACCCCGAGCCCGACGCGCCGCTCGGCGGCACTGCCCCCTGGGACCCGAACGCGAACCGGTTCTTCCGGGCGATCGGCGCGATGCTCTCACGCCAGTTCCGGCGCGAGTCCGTCGCACAGGAGGCGGCCGAGCTGCAGCGGTTCAACGCCGCGCGCCTCATCGAGTCGGGCCGGCGGGAGAGCGCCGCCTCGCTCATCGCGACGGCGCCATGGGACGCGGAAGCCCGCGTCGCCCGTCGGCGGGCCTACCTCCGCTCCCTCGGCACGACGCTCGCCGATCATCTCGCCGAGGACGTCTCGCTGCCCTCCGCCTGGCAGCTCCAATCGTCGCTCTCCGAGCGCCGGCGCTACCTGCCGATCGACCGGGTCGCACTCGCCGGGCTGCCCGCGCACGCGGTCGCCAGGTTCGAACGCGCGTCTGCAGAGAATTCGCAGACCGCCTCGCGATCCGTGCTGGCGCTCGCGGATGCCGCGAACTGCGTGCTCTCGTGGGCGCGCGCGCTCGAGGCGGTGCCCGAGGCGCCCGACTCCCGGCGGCACCTCGCCCTGTCCGAGGTGCGCGAGCCCGCCTACGCTGCGCTCGCCGACGCCACCCGTTCCCGCGACGCCCTCACCGCGCTCGTGCTGGAACGCACGCAATCCCTCGCCGAGCGCAGGGCCGTTCCGCGGGGCGAGGACTTCGACGACTGGCTCGACGCGTGGTTCGCGGCATCCGATGCGATCGACACCGATGCGCACTGGCGGGCGCTGGATGCCGCGATCTCACGGCTCGCGAGCGCGACGAAGAAGCTCGACCGCACCATCCGCTACTACGACCACGCCACTCGCCGCACGTGGGCGGAGTCCCCGTGGAGCGCCCTTGGCCAGGTGCCCACCCTCTACGCCGCCGACCTGCCCCCCGTCATGAATGCGGGCGGCATCCCCGCTGCGCTCTCGAGCATCCGGTACTGGAGCATCGGGGTCGACGAGGAGCCCGACCGTCCGGCGAGCTTCGCGACCCTCGTCGCCGACCGGAAGTACGCCGTGCTGCAGAAGCTCATGCGCACCTCGACACTCAGCGCCGACGACGTCGCCGCCCGCCTGAATGCGGCGGCCGACCACGTGGTGCTCGACCGGCAGGCGAAGCTCGCCGGCTACGGCTTCGGGAACTTCCTCGGCTTCCTCGCGCGCGAGTGGCGAGTGAACGACTGGTGGTGGGGGCGGCTCGACGCGTCGGCGGGCATCGTGCGCTTCCTCACCGCGACCGTGACGGGAGCGCCCGATCCGGCACGTGACGTGCGCGTGGTGCAGGATGCGGTGCTCGAGGAGTCCGACGAGCCACGCTATGTCACGGCTCGAGTGTCGGCGCTCGAGGCCCAGGCAACGGGCACCGACACGCCCGCCGCGTCGCCCGCGTCGCCCG
>NZ_JAGGPF010000003.1 GCF_018613935.1 Agromyces sp. ISL-38
CGCCGGGACGTGCGCCGGCGCCGGCGCCTGCACCGGCACCGCCCGGACGCTGGAACCCGGCGCCGCCGCCGGGGCGGCCGCCTGCACCTGCCGGACGCGGAGCGCCGGGTCTCGGCGAACCGGGACGCGGAGCCTGCGGACGCGGGATGTTGCCGGGGCTCGGGCGCTGGCCCATGCCCTGCGAGCTTGAGAACGGGTTGTTGCCCGGTCGGGGCTGCGCCGGGCGCGAGCCCATGCCCTGCGAGCTCGAGAACGGGTTGTTGCCGGGCCGGGCGGATGCGGGACGCGGCGCGGGACGCGGGATCACGCCCGCGGGCTTCGGGGAGGCCGGCTTCACGGCATCGGAGGCTTCAGGGGCCTCGGGTGCTGCGGGCGCTTCGGGCACCTCGGAGGCCTTCTCTGCTGCCGCCTGCGCGGCCTTCTGCTCGGCCTGCGCCTGGCGCTCCGCCACCGTCATGGGGACGTCGACGACCGGGGCCTCGATGACCTCTTCGGGCGCGGGCTTGGGTGCCGGCTTCGGACCGGGCTTGACCGCAGGGGCGGGCGCCGGTGCCGGTGCCGCCTTCGCGGGGGTGCCGGCGGTGCCGGCTGCTTCGAGCGCGGCCTTCAGGCGGCGCGCGACGGGGGGTTCGATGGAGGACGACGGTCCCTTGACGTATTCGCCCATCTCCTTGAGCTTCTCAAGGGCGATCTTGCTATCGACACCGAGTTCGCTTGCGATCTCGTGTACGCGTGGTTTGGCAGCCACTTCTCTCCTGTTCCGGGTCCCACCCCGGACAGGGGCAGACCATCAATGACGGACGGGTCTCATTTCGAGCCGCTCATGAGTTGTCCATTAGCCGTTCAGCCTGTTCTCTAGCATTGCTGGTGTCCACTTCGCCGGTCATGCGGAGCGCACGCCCGAAGGCGCGTCGCCGCACGGCGAGGTGGTAGCACTCGAGTGTCGGATGCAGCCACGCACCCCTGCCCGGAAGCACAGCCGAAGTATCTGCTACGACGTGGGAATCCTGGACGACGATCCTCAACAGGGAGGACCGCGGGGAACGC
The DNA here is from genome assembly GCF_018613935.1 of Agromyces sp. ISL-38. Taxonomy (GTDB): domain Bacteria; phylum Actinomycetota; class Actinomycetes; order Actinomycetales; family Microbacteriaceae; genus Agromyces. The sequence continues at coordinate 1,048 of NZ_JAGGPF010000003.1, forward strand.
GAACGGCATCCGATGCACGTTCTGACGGGTTCCATCCTACACCTCTGTGCTGTGCGCCCGCCGACGGCGGCGGGCCACCTCAGTTCGACTCGAGGGTCGAGTCCGGCTGGATGTCGATCTTCGCGCCCGTGAGCTTGGCGGCGAGACGGGCGTTCTGGCCCTCCTTGCCGATCGCGAGCGAGAGCTGGTAGTCGGGAACGAGCGCACGGACGGCTCTCATCGACTCATCGATGACGAACGCGCGCGTGACCTTGGCCGGCGACAGCGCACTCGCGACGAACGTCGCCAGGTCGTCGGAGTAGTCGACGATGTCGATCTTCTCGTTGCCGAGCTCGGCGGTGACCGCTCGCACGCGCTGGCCGAGCTCGCCGATGGCAGCGCCCTTGGCGTTGACTCCGGGCTGGTTCGCACGCACGGCGATCTTCGTGCGGTGGCCCGCCTCGCGCGCGAGCGAGACGATCTCGACGACGCCGGAGGCGATCTCGGGAACCTCGAGTGCGAACAGCTTGCGCACGAGGGCGGGATGGGTGCGCGAGACGGTGATCGACGGGCCCTTATGGCCCTTCGACACACTCGTCACATAGACGCGGATGCGCTGCCCGTGCGGGTACTCCTCGCCGGGCACCTGCTCCTCGGGCGGGAGGATCGCCTCGACGGTGCCGAGGTCGATGTGCACCATGCGGGGATTCGGACCCTGTTGGATGATGCCGGCGACGATGTCGCCCTCGCGGCCCCGGAACTCGCCGAGCACTGCGTCGTCGGCGAGATCGCGCAGGCGCTGGTTGATGACCTGCTTCGCGGCGAACGCGGCGATGCGACCGAAGTCGCTGGGGCTGTCCTCAGCCTCGCCGATGACGTTGCCCTCTTCGTCGTGCTCGGGAACGTACACCGAGACGTGACCCGTCTTGCGGTCGATGTGTGCACGGGCGCCGTTGGGATTCGCGTGGCCGTGCTGGCCGGGATTCGTGTGCTTCAGGTAGGCCATCAGGATCGCCTGTTCGATGATCTCAACCAGTTCGTCGAACGGGATTTCCTTCTCGCGCTCCATCATGCGAAGCACGCTGAGGTCGATATCCATTGCCGGCCTCCTCTATTCAGCTCTTTCGCCGCTTCCCCTCGGAGCGGACACGTCTCTACGGTACCGGATGTCGCAGTGCCCGTCATCCACGCCGGACGGCAGCGACCGGCTGCAGCCCTGAATCGACGGATGCCGCGGCGCCCGAGTTCGGGTCGCCGCGGCATCCTCACCGCTTGACTTCGGCTCAGCCGCGCCAGACCTGCACGACCGAGGGGCGCGGAGCGGCCACCAGGCCGGACTCGGGGCGATGCGACGGCACGTAGTCGGGGAAGTACGAGTTCGGCGCGGCGACCGTGCCGTCCTCGCCCGGGTGCTGTACGGCGACGAAGACCAGGCCCTCCTTGTCGTGGATGACCGGCCCGCACGTCTCGGCGTCGCGCGGCACCGAGAGGAACTGCTGCACGCGACCGCGGTCGGGCCCCTCGAGCGGCACCTTGAAGAGGCCGTCGTTGAAGCCGATCTTGCTCGGAGCGCCGTCGGTCGAGATCCAGAGGTTGCCCTCGGAGTCGAACGCGACGTTGTCGGGGCAGGAGATCGGCGACACGAGCTCCTTCGGGAAGCCCGCGAAGTACGTGTTCTGGTCGACGGCGGGGTTGCCGCACAGCAGGAGGATGCTCCAGCCGAATGTCGTGCCCGACTGGCCCGCCGTCTCGGTGAGCTCGATGACGTGCCCGTTGCGGTTGCCGGTAACGGGGTTGGCCTCGTCGACCGTCGCAAGGGTGCGCGCCGAGTTGTTCGTGAGGGCGACGTAGACCTTGCGGGTCTTGGGGCTCGGCTGCACGTCTTCGGGGCGGTCCATCTTCGTCGCACCGACGGTGTCGGCCGCGAGGCGGGTGTAGACCAGCACCTCCTCGGTCGTCATGCCGGGGATGACGCTCTCGCCGTTCTGCGTGAGCGGGATCCACTCGCCGGTGCCGTCGAACAACCCGTCGGTCGGGAGCGCGCCGGTTCCGGTGATCTCCGCGGCGGGCGAATTCCCCGTGAACTTCGCGACGTAGAGGTCGCCCTCGCTGAGCAGTCCGAGGTTGTTGCGGCGCGCGACCGGCGTCGTGCCTGAGTCGAACGTGCCCTTCGAGACGAACTTGTAGAGGTAGTCGTTCGTCTGGTCATCGCCCATGTACGCGACCGCGCGGCCGTCTTCGGCGATGATGACGTTGGCGCCCTCGTGCTTGAGCCGGCCCATAGCGGTGTGTTTGCGAGGGGTCGAGGTCGGATCTTCCGGGTCGATCTCGACGATCCAGCCGAACCGGTTGGGCTCGTTCACGTGCGCGGGGTCCAGGGCATTGAAGCGCGGGTCGATGCGCTCGAACGTGTACGTCGACTTCGTCGACGCCGTCGCACGGTAGCGCTTCTGGCCCGCTGTATCGGCCGCCCACGCGAAGTAGCCGTCGAAGTTCTCCTCACCCGAGAGCACGGTGCCCCACGGGGTGGTGCCGCCGGCGCAGTTGCCGAGCGTGCCCTTGACCCAGCGGCCCTCGGGGTCGCCGGCCGTCTTCAGGAGGTCGCTGCCGGCAGCAGGGCCCGTGACCTCGAACACCGTGTCTGCAGTGATGCGGCGGTTGCGGCGACCGTCGACGAGGTAGCGCCACGGCTGGCCGACCTTGCTGCGGCGGAGCTCGACGACCGAGAAGCCGTGGGCGGCCTTGTAGATGGCAGCGCGGCGATCGAGCTCGGCGTCGTCGCTGCTCGGCGGGAACATGAGGCCCGGGTTCACGTACTCGTGGTTGTTCACGAGCACGCCGGTGCGACCGCTCTTGTCGGCGATGATGTCGAGGTAGTCGCAGTTGTAGCCGAACTGGCCGGCCTGCGCCTCGGCCGTCTGGTTCTCGAAGTCGAGGGCGGGCACGCTCGAGAAGAGCGGGTCGCCCCAGCGGATGATCGGCGCCCACTTGTAGCCCGTGGGCACGTTCAAGTCGTCGACGAGCTTCGGCACCGGGGCGATCGCGTCGAACGCCAGGGCACCCTGGCCTCCGGTTGCTCCCCCGGGCGCCGCACTCGCCGAGCCGCCCGGCGTCGCGGCGGCGAGCGCGATGCCGAAGGCGCCGGCCGCACCGAGGCCGAGCACGGCCCGCCGCGTCAGCGCGGCCGAGGCGATGTCGCGGAAGTGCGGATTCGCGGAGGTGTTGCACTCGGGGCCGAGGCAGGCGTTCCCGCACTTGAAGTGACAGGTGACGGGCGAGCGCTTGCCTCGCACGTGGTCGGCCATCGGAAACAACTGGATGTCGGTGATCGTCACGGATCGGTCCTCACGCTCGTGGTCGGGGTTCCACTTGCACAGTGCTCGGGGAATCCGTCGCGACTCATGATGAGGCGTGAACGAGGGGTGAACGCACCGCGAACGGTGCATACGCCCGGCCGCCACCGGCCGCTCTCCCGCCTCGAAACCGCACTGGTGACCTCCTCGTCAACTCCAACGAGTCATCCGCGCGGATTCGACGCGCGGGCGCCTCACACAGGGCGGGCCGCATCGAGTTCGCGGATGCGTGCGGCCAACACGGCGCGCACCCGTGCGATGAAGTCGTCGGTGTCCTCGAACACGTCGTCTGAGACGACCCGGACGACGCGCCAGCCGGCCGCTTCGAGTGCCTCGCGACGCCGGATGTCATCTCGGAATCGTCTCGCGTTCGTGCGATGCTCATCGCCCTCGTACTCGAACGCGAGACGCAGCGCCGGATAGGCGAGGTCGGGATGCAGCATGCGACCACCGGGAACGCGCACACCGATGCCGATCTCGGGTTCGGGCAACCTCGACGCCACGAGGAGCAGCCGCAGGCGGGACTCGGGCCGCGAGTCGACTCCCGTGCGCAGCCGTTGCAGGGCCCAGGCGATGCCGCGCGCACCGCGTCGACTGCCATGCTCGCGTGCCGCAGCGCGGAGTTCATCGAGGGTGCACAGCGGCGGCATTCGCCCGCTCCCGCGACGAAGCCGGACACCCGAGATCAGGTAGTCCCCCGCTGCGACCAGGTCCTCGCGGCTGAGCGTTGCCGCGAGTTCGCACCACGTGCGGGCCGGCGAGCTCACCGGCAATTCCTCGATGAACACGATCGCGGGCCGCGCCGCCGACGTCGAATGACCGATGACCCCTGCCGTGCGCGGGCCGTCGCCGCCGGCGAACGACGTCACATGCAACGCTCGTGCGGCGTCCGCGGCACCTGCGTCGCCGCCTCCCTCGCCTTCGGCCGCGGCATCCGCGTCACCTTCGGCCCCGGCGTGTGCTGTTGTATCCGCGGGAGCGTCCGGCTTCGGCAGCGGGATCCCATGGAGCATCCCAGCGGTTTCATGGCTGAAGTACGCCGATGGACCGAGCCTGGGCAGGTAGGCGCGACAACGTTCACGGATGTCGCGGGGCCGAGCGCCGTCGAGACGCACGCCGTAGAACGGGCGGGCGAGGTCGGCTCGCCGCAACCGGCTCGCCGGCACATCGAAGTTGCGCGCATCCGCTGGCGTGAAGGCGGTGTTGCGGAGGTGCTGCGGGAGTGCGTGGACCATGCGCGCATTCTGCCCGTATCCCGCGGGACGGAGGGAGCATCCTCCACAAGCCATCGAAACCGCACAGATGACGCGCAGGGCGCTCGGACCTGGTCATCTCTGCGGTTTCGACGCACTCGAGCGCGCGAAGTGGACGCGCGGACCGCGTGAGCACGCGCAAGCGAGCCGCTCGCCGTCGTCAGGCGAGGGCGGCGACGACCTCGCCGATCGGCACGTTCTCACGGTCGCCGGTGGCGCGATCCCACACCTCGACGAGACCATCGGCGACGCCGCGGCCGACGATCACGATCTTCGGCACGCCGATGAGCTCGGCATCGGCGAACTTCACGCCCGGCGAGAGTTTCGGGCGGTCGTCGAAGAGCACGTCGAAGCGGGCCGCCTCGAGCGAGGCGACGACGCCTTCGGCCGCCTCGAACACGGCGGGGTCCTTGCCCGTCGCGAGCACGTGCACGTCGAACGGCGCCACCGACGCGGGCCACACGAGGCCCTTCTCGTCGTTGTTGCCCTCGGCGATGATCGCGAGGATGCGAGTGACGCCGATGCCGTACGAGCCCATCGTGACGGTGACGAGCTTGCCGTTCTCGTCGAGCACCTTGAGCCCGAGTGCCTCGGCGTACTTGCGGCCGAGCTGGAACACGTGGCCGATCTCCATGCCGCGCGCGAGCTCGACGGCGCCGGAGCCGTCGGGTGCGGGGTCTCCCTCGCGCACGTCCGCAGCCTCGATCGTGCCGTCGGGCGTGAAGTCGCGCCCGGCGACGAGGCCGAACACGTGCTTCTCATCGAGGTTGGCGCCGGTGATCCACTCGGTGCCGTCGACCACCCGAGGGTCGACGAGGTAGCGGATGCCGGTAGCCGACTCCTCGCCGAGCACGGCACCTTCGGACGACCACGGGCCGATGTAGCCCTTCACCAGCCCCGGGTGCTTCGCGAAGTCGGCGTCGGTGGCGGGTTCTGCCACGCCGGGCGCGAACGCCACCTCGACGCGCTTCATCTCGACGTCGCGGTCGCCGGGCAGCCCGATCACGACGAGATCGCGGGTGCCGTCGAGCTGCGTCACCGCGAGCACGACGTTCTTCAGCGTGTCGGCGGCGGTCCAGTCGCGGCCGTCGGGGCGCGGGTACTCGGCGTTGGCCAGATCGACGAGCGTCGCGATCGTGGGCGTGTTCGGGGAGTCGAGCACGAGTGGGGCGGGCAGGCCGTCGAACGGGATCGCCTCGGGCACCACGGTCTCGAACGCCTCGACGTTGGCCGCGTATCCCCCGGCCGAACGCACGAAGGTGTCTTCGCCGACGGGAGTCGGATGCAGGAACTCCTCGCTCTTCGAGCCGCCCATCGCCCCGGCATCCGCTTTCACGATCACGTACTCGAGGCCGAGACGCGTGAAGATGCGCTCGTAGGCGTCGCGCTGCGACTGATAGCTCGCGTCGAGCCCCTCGTCGGAGACGTCGAAGGAGTACGCGTCCTTCATGGTGAACTCGCGGCCGCGCAGGAGGCCGGCGCGGGGGCGCGCCTCGTCGCGGTACTTGTCTTGAATCTGGTAGATCGACAGCGGCAGGTCTTTGTAGGAGTTGTAGAGGTCTTTCACGAGCAGGGTGAAGACCTCTTCGTGCGTGGGCGCGAGCAGATAGTCGGCGCCCCTGCGGTCCTGCAGGCGGAAGAGGTTCGGGCCGTACTCCGTCCAGCGGTTCGAGACTTCGTAGGGCTCGCGCGGGAGCAGCGCCGGGAAATGCACCTCGTGGGCACCCGCGTTCGTCATCTCCTCACGGATGATCGCCTCGATCTTCGCCTTCACCCGCAGGCCCAGCGGCAGCCACGCGAAGACGCCTGGCGCCTGGCGCCGGATGTAGCCGGCGCGCACGAGCAGCCGGTGACTCGTGACCTCGGCGTCGGCCGGGTCTTCGCGGAGCGTGCGGAGGAAGTAGTTCGTGAGGCGTGTGGGCACCCGACGATTCTAATGACGACGGATGCCGGTACTCACGTCCGCCCGCGCCGGCGCCCAGCGTGACAGCTGGAGGGGCGGGATTCAGTCGGCGAGGATGAGGTAGAGGGCTCGCCGGGCCTCGTCGAGCTTCTCGGCCGCAGCGGCGCGTTGCGCGTCGGTGGCGGAGTGGCGGAACTGCCCGACCACGCCCATCAGCCTGCCGACACTCTGGAACAGCGCAGTGGCCGACTCGCTCGGACGCGGCACGGCTGTCCAGGCGCGCTGCAGCTCCTCGTCGTTCTCCGCCACGTAGGCTCGGCCGGCGTCAGTGAGCTCGAACTCGGTGCCGCGACCCTCGCCGCGCGACACGATGAGCTCTTCGTCGACGAGCTGCTGCAGTGTCGGGTACACGGATCCGGGACTCGCCCGCCAGGCGCCGTCGGTCTTGGCATTGATCGCCTTCATGATCCCGTAGCCGTTGAGCGGGCCGCTCTCGGCGAGCAGCGACAGGATCGCTGACCTGACGTCGCCCTTGGCTCGCCGGCGACCGCCGGGTCCGCCCCAGGGGCCGCCCCATTCGCCGAACCCGGGGCCGAAGCCGCCTGGTCCGCGGAAGCCGCGGGGGTCGTGGTGGAAACGCGCCGCGTGGCTCTCTAGCCCCGGGATGGCGTGGTGTGGATGTGGAAGGTGTTCGCGTCTCATCGCGCCCGTCCTCTGTGTCGGCCTTGCGAGCCGTCGCAGACTATCTACGATACGTTAACGATATATCGCTGAACAGTCTTTGTCTACACGGCCGCGGCCTCGCGTCAGGCGAGCAAGCGAACCGGCGGCCGCGCGTACTCGTCGCGCTTCGAGGTGCTGACGCCCATGCGCACCATGCCGGTGACGAGACCGACGGATGCCGCGACACCGTCGATCACCGGCACGCCCACGCGTTCCGACAGCGCCGCGCAGAGGTCGGTCATGCCGGCGCAGCCGAGCACGATCGAGTCCGCGGCATCCGCTCGCACCGCGCGCTCGCACACCGCTGCGATCGTCTCGAAGGCGTCGGCGGTGGACTCCTCGAGGTCGAGCACCGGGATGCCGGTCGCGTAGCTCGAGACGCAGGCGTCCGAGAACCCGTAGCGACGCACGAGGTCGTGCGCTCGCCCGAGGGTGCGAGAAAGCGTCGTGACGATGCTGAAGGTGCGGCCCGCCATCGTCGCGACGTGCATCGCCGCTTCAGCGATGCCGACCACCGGCCCGGTCGCGAGTTCGCGTGCTGCGTCGAGGCCCGGATCGCCGAAGCACGCGATGACGAATCCGTCGACGCCAGCCGCCTCACCCCTCTCGACCTCCCGCAGCACCGCCGCCGCGGCGGCGACCTCGTCGGTGTGGCTCTCGATCGCGGCGGGCCCGAACTCGGGGCAGACCGCCGCGAGCTCCACGCCCGGCCCCGCGACCTCCCGGGCGGACCGGCCGATCTTGTCGGTCATCGCCCGGGAGGTGTTGGGGTTGATAAGGGTGATGCGCATCGCTACTTCACCGCGGTGACGGATGCCACGTCGATGGTGCCGCCTGCCACGTCGACCGTGCCGTCCGAGACGCCTTCGCCGAGGTCGGCGAGATTCGGCACCTGTGGGTTACGCCGCTCGAGGATCACGAAGATCACGTAGCCGAGGCCGCAGCCGATGAACCACGTGAAGTTGCCGATCCACGAGATGTCGAACCCGCCCAGGTCGGCGATGAGCTTCGGCAGCACGCCGAGCGCGATGGTCGGGACGCCCGCGAGGAGCAGCGCGGAGACCGCGTTCGTGTTGTACCCCTTCGTGTACCAGTACTTGCCCTTCTCCGACATCGTGAACATGTCGTCGACGAGCACACGCTGGCGCGCCGCGACGTAGTAGCCGGCGATCAGGATGCCGAACAGCGGGCCGATCATCGCACCGAGCACGCCGAGGGTGTAGTGGATGGCGTCGGCGTTGTTGTACCAGTTCCAGGGCAGGAGGATCACCGAGCCGACCGCCGCGATCATGCCGCCCATGCGCCAGCTGATCTTGTGCGGCGCCACGTTCGAGAAGTCGAACGCGGGCGAGATGAAGTTCGCGACGATGTTGATGCCGACGGTCGCGATGACGAACGTCAGTCCGCCGAGGAGGATCGCGAACGGCGAGTCGATGCGCTCCACCGTGTGGATCGGATCGGTGATGAGCTCACCGAAGACGGGCACGGTCGCCGACGCGGTGATGACGGTGAGCAGCGAGAAGAACAGGAAGTTGATCGGCAGGCCGAGGAAGTTGCCGCGCTTGACCGCCGCGAACGACTTGCCGTAGCGCGCGAAGTCGCCGAAGTTCAGCATCGGGCCCGAGAAGTACGACACGACGATCGCGATGGCGGTGAGCATCACGGGAATGGAAGCCCAGAACTCGAGCGGCTCGCCCGCCGAGAGGTCGAGGCTGATGTTCTCCCAGCCCGCCTCCGAGACGAGGTAGATCGCGAGGATGATCATCACGACGTAGACCGCCGGCCCGGCCCAGTCGATGAAGCGACGGATCGTCTCCATGCCGTTCCAGAAGAGCGCGGCCTGCGCGATCCACAGGATCGCGTAGGAGATCCAGCCGAGGGTCGACAGCCCGAGGAAGCTCGACTCGAGCAGCGCCGCGCTGCCCGGGATGAACTTCAGGAAGACGATGTTCAGCGACTCGGCTGCGAGGTAGGTCTGCACGCCGTACCACGCGATCGCGATGAGGCCGCGGATGATGGCGGGGATGTTCGCACCCTTGACGCCGAAGATCGCACGGTTGATGACCGGGTAAGGCACGCCCGTCTTCTGGCTCGGCTTCGCGACGAGGTTGGCGAACGCCTGCACGATGAGGATGCCGATGAGCAGCGCGAGCAGCACCTGCCAGCTTGCGATGCCGAGCGCGAAGAGGCTGCCCGCCGTGATGTACCCGCCGACCGAGTGCACGTCGGACATCCAGAACGCGAAGATGTTGTAGGAGGTCCACTTCTGTTTCCGGAGCGGAGCGAGGTCCTCGTTGGCGAGACGGTGGTCGTACTCGGGCTTCATGAGGCCCGACCCGACGGGCATGCCCGCGGCCTCGACGACGTCGTACGGCCCGGTCGGCGGAGCCGGCGCGGTTGACACGGGTGCGCCCGGCGCGCCCTCGAGTTGTTCGGTCATGAGCGGATGCCTTTCGAGTGCCGGATGGGGGATGTGAATGAAGTTATAGATTCACCTCTGGTGCGAGGTTTCCGCGATGTAACAGCCTTGTGAAGAAGAAATTCAGTGTTCACTTCACATTCATTTCGGCGGCCGAGACGGATGGCGCTTTAGGATCGATTCATGACGTCACTGGCCGCGCAGAGCGACCCGATGGACTCCGATGAGGTGCCACGCCTCGGCGGGCGCCTCCGCGCGCTGCGCACGGCACGCGGAATCTCGGCTCGCACCCTCGCGAAGTCACTCGGCATCTCGGCGAGCGCCGTCTCCCAGATCGAGCGCGGGGTGATGCAGCCGTCGGTCTCCCGCCTCATCGCCATCACCGACGCACTCGGCGTGCCGCTCGCCGACGTGTTCGACGACGCGGGCGCCACCGACGACGAGCGCCGCGCGTCATCCGAAGACGGGGGCGACGGTTTCACGCTCGTCCGCGCCCACCAGTCGACGCCCGTCTCGCTGGAGAGCGGCGTCACCTTCCGCCGGCTCTCGCCGCGCAGCACGAGCGAGCTCGACCTCTTCGAATCGGTCTACTCTCCCGGCAGTACGGCGACCGGCGACAATGCGCTCTTCCGGCATGAGGGCTACGAGATCGGCAGCGTCGTGTCGGGCGAGCTCACGATCGAGTTCGACGACGAGACGGTCGTGCTCGCACCCGGCGACTCGATCAGCTACCCGTGCTCGAAGCCCCACCGAATTCGCAACGCCTCCAGCCGGCCGGCCGTGGCGACCTGGCTCATCGTCCATCCCTGACGTTCGGCCAGAGGGTGCCCCCGGGAGTCAGACGCCCTCGTCGTCTTCCTCGTCCTCCGCGGCGAAGTTCTCGACCTCCTCCTCGGCGGCCGTCGCGGCATCCTCAGTGCCCTCGTGCAGCGTGCCCATACCGTCGGGGTACCCCGCTTGGTCGGGATACTCGAACTCCGTGCCGTCTCCGCTCATCACGATCCCTTCCGGCGGATGCCGCCGCGTCGCGACATCCGACGCTTCCACGCTACTCGCGGCATGTCGACGGCACCATGGCGGGAGTCGTCTCGACGACTGCGACGCCGGGCGACTAGGGCGTCAGCACCTGCGGCGAGCCCACCGGGGCATCCGTGCCCATCTCATCGGCGATGCGGTTCGCCTCTTCGATGAGCGTCGCGACGATCTCGGACTCGGGCACGGTCTTGATGACCTCGCCCTTGACGAAGATCTGGCCCTTGCCGTTGCCGGATGCCACGCCGAGGTCGGCCTCGCGAGCCTCGCCGGGCCCGTTGACCACGCAGCCCATGACGGCGACGCGGAGCGGCACGGTCATGCCCTCGAGCCCGTCGGTGACGTCGTTGGCGAGCTTGTACACGTCGACCTGCGCACGCCCGCACGACGGGCACGAGACGATCTCGAGCTTCCGCTCGCGGAGGTTCAGCGACTGCAGGATCTGCAGCCCCACCTTCACCTCTTCGACCGGCGGCGCCGAGAGCGAGACGCGGATGGTGTCGCCGATGCCCTCGCCGAGGAGGATGCCGAACGCGGTCGCCGACTTGATCGTGCCCTGGAACGCGGGGCCGGCCTCGGTCACGCCGAGGTGCAGCGGCCAGTCGCCACGCTCGGCGAGCATGCGGTATGCCTTCACCATGATGATCGGATCGTTGTGCTTGACCGAGATCTTGAAGTCGTGGAAGTCGTGCTCCTCGAAGAGGCTCGCCTCCCAGACCGCCGACTCGACGAGCGCCTCGGGTGTGGCCTTGCCATACTTCTGCAGCAGGCGCGGGTCGAGCGAGCCGGCGTTCACGCCAATGCGGATCGAGACGTCGGCTTCTTTCGCGCGTCGCGCGATCTCGGCGACCTGGTCGTCGAACTTGCGGATGTTGCCCGGGTTCACGCGCACCGCGGCGCATCCGGCGTCGATCGCCGCATAGACGTAGTTCGGCTGGAAGTGGATGTCGGCGATGACCGGGATCTGGCTCTTCTTCGCGATGATCGGCAACGCCTCGGCGTCGTCACGACTCGGCACGGCAACGCGCACGATGTCGCAACCGGAGGCCGTGAGCTCGGCGATCTGCTGGAGCGTCGCGTTGATGTTCGTGGTCGGCGTGGTCGTCATCGACTGCACGCTCACTTGTGCGTCACCGCCGACGAGGACCTTGCCCACCTTGATCTGGCGCGACTTGCGTCGGGGGGCCAGTACCTCAGGGACTTTGGGCATTCCGAGATTCACAGCAGGCACGTGTCGAGTCTACTTCCGGGTTCCCGAACGCTGCCTCCATGAACGGATGCTCCCCCGCTGGCTGTCAGCGCTGAGGCCGATCCGCGACCTCCGTGTCGTCGGCACCCGCCTCGTCGGAATCGGCACCGTCGTCGGCGTGCTCGAGACGGATCCTGCGTCCGAGTTCGACGTCCTGCTGTTCCTTCTTGGCCGCCTTGTCGCTCTTGCGCGTGTCACGAGGCGGAAGCTGGATGGACTCCTCCGCCTCGATCCCAGCCTGGAGCTGGCGCCCACGCTCGAGCTCGGCGTCGAACTCCGCGCCGAATAGGAGGGCGACATTGGCGAGCCAGAGCCAGAGGAGGAAGATGATGACGCCGGCGAGCGAGCCGTAGGTGCGGTCGTAGCTGGAGAAGTTGGCCACGTACAGCGCGAACGCGGCGGAGGCGAGTACGACCAGGAAGATCGCGATCGCCGCACCGATGCTGATCCAGCGGAACTTCGGCTGCTTCGCGTTCGGCGTCGCGTAGTAGAGGACCGCGATGCCGAAGATCACGGCGAACGCGAGAACCGGCCACTTCACGATCTCCCAGACGACCTGTACCGACTCGCCGATACCCAGGGCGCTTCCTATGGCGTCGGCGATCGGCCCCGAGACGACGAGGATCGTCGCGATGACGACGATGAGGACAATGGCGAGGATCGTAACGAGGAGTTGGAGCGGAATCAGCTTCCAGAGCGGGCGTCCCTCGTCGATCTCGTAGATGCGGTTCATCGCCTTGCTGAACGCTCGCACGTAGCCCGACGCCGACCAGATCCCGAGCACGAGTCCAGTGACGAAAGCCCATCCTGCGGCTGGCGACGCACTGAAGTCCTCGAGCGGCTCGCGGATGACGTCGAGCGCCTCACCGGGCGCGAACCGCTCGACGATGCCGAAGAGCTCATCCATCGCCTTCTCGCCCTGACCCAAGAGAGCCAGGAGCGACGCGATCGCGAGGAGGCCCGGGAAGAGCGCAAGCACACCGAAGTACGTCAGCGACGCCGCGCGATCGGGGCACTCGTCGTCCGCGAACTCGCGGAAACTCTTGCGCAGCACGTACACCCATGAGCGTTTCGTGATCTCGCGGGGCGACTCGGGCTTGCGCTCGTCGTCTGGTGCCGGAGCGTCGGCCAGTCGCCGGCTGGCTCCGTCTGCGTCTGCCTCGGCCATGTCCTCACCCCCCCGTCCGACGTTTCCACGAGGGGATGCCGAACCGAACGAGCCGGCCATCGACCTCCGCTGGGCCGACATCCGACCCGGAAGACCAGTCTCCGGCCTGTTTCGAATTGACGGCAGCCCCTCGCATCTCGGCGAGCCTCGCGTTATAGTCCGCCGCGCGTGAGCCCGAAGCCCGCGGTGTCGAACACCGGCGAGTCCCTGCGTCAGCTCACCGACGACGCGGTCCGAATCAGTCGATGATCAGCGGCGGTTCCGTCGCCGCGACGACCTCCTCGACCGTGACGCCGGGCGCGAGTTCGATGAGGCGCAGTCCGTCGGGCGTGACGTCGATCACCGCGAGGTCGGTGATGATGCGGTCGACGACGCCCTTGCCGGTGAGCGGCAGCGAGCACTCGTTCACGATCTTCGGTGATCCGTCTTTCGCGACGTGCTCCATGAGCACGATGCGACGCCGCGCGCCGTGCACGAGATCCATTGCGCCGCCCGGGCCCTTCACCATCTTGCCGGGGATCATCCAGTTGGCCAGGTCGCCCGCTGCCGAGACCTGCATCGCCCCGAGGATGGCCGCGTCGATCTTGCCCCCGCGGATCATGCCGAAGCTCGTGGCCGAGTCGAAGAACGCGGCGCCGGGGAGCACCGTCACGGTCTCCTTGCCGGCGTTGATGAGGTCGGGATCGACCTCGGCCTCGGCCGGGTACGGCCCGACGCCGAGGATGCCGTTCTCGGACTGCAGCAGGATCGTGATGCCCTCGGGCACGTAGTTCGGCACGAGCGTCGGCAGCCCGATGCCGAGGTTGACGTAGGAGCCGTCGGGCAGCTCGCGGGCCGCTCGCGCGGCCATCTCGAATCGCGTGAGTGCCATCTCAGTCCTCCCTGACCGTGCGGCGCTCGATGCGCTTCTCGATGTCGGTGCCGACCACGATGATGCGGTCGACGTAGATGCCGGGCAGGTGCACGGCGTCGGGGTCGAGCTCGCCCACCTCGACGATCTCCTCGACCTGCGCGATGCAGACCCGCCCCGCCATCGCCGCGAGCGGCGAGAAGTTGCGGGCCGACTTGTCGAAGACGAGGTTGCCGTAGCGATCGCCCTTCAGCGCGTGCACGAGCGCGAAGTCGGTGGTGATGGCCTCCTCGAGCACGAATTCGCGAGCGGCACCCGCGAACTCGAACGACTGCACGGGCTTGGCAGCGCTCGCCACGGCGATGGAACCGTCGCCGTTGTACCGCTGCGGCAAGCCGCCCTCAGCGACCTGCGTGCCGACGCCGGTCTGCGTGAAGAACGCCGCGATGCCACTGCCGCCGGCGCGGAGCTTCTCGGCGAGCGTGCCTTGCGGTGTGAGCTCCAGTTCGAGCTCGCCCGAGAGGTACTGCCGCTCGAACTCCTTGTTCTCACCCACGTACGACGAGGTCATCTTCGCGATGCGCCGCTCGGCGAGCAGCACGCCGAGGCCCCAGTCATCGACGCCGCAGTTGTTCGAGACGATCGAGAGGCCGTCGACGCCCGCATCGAGCAGGGCCTGGATGAGCACCATCGGGATGCCGCAGAGGCCGAAGCCGCCGACGGCGAGGCTCGCGCCCGAGGGGATGTCGGAGACCGCTTCTCGAGCGGACCCGACGACTTTGTCGAGTGTCACGATGCACCTTTCTGTGATTCCAGGGCCGCGAGGCGGGAGCGGAACACGGGGATCACGCTACTCGCGTCAAAGCTCATCTCGCGCTCCATCCGCCGTCCATCGTGTAGCTGGCACCGGTCACCATGCGCGCGTCGTCGCCGGCGAGCCAGAGGGCGAGGCTCGCGACCTCGTGCGGCTCAACGAGCCGTGGGATCGCCGATTCGGTCAGCATGATCCTCGGCAGCACCTCCTCCTCGGGGATGCCGTGTGCGCGCGCCTGATCGGCGATCTGGCGCTCGACGAGCGGTGTGCGCACATACCCCGGGTTGATGCAGTTCGACGTGATGCCGCGCTCGCCGCCCTCGAGCGCCGCGACCTTCGAAAGTCCCTCGAGACCGTGCTTGGCGGCGACGTACGCCGACTTGTACGGCGACGCGCGCAGGCCGTGCACGCTCGACACGTTGATGATCCGGCCGAACCCACGTTCGCTCATTCCGGGCAGGACCGCCCGGATGAGCAGGAACGGCGACTCGAGCATGATGCGCAGCATGAGCGCGAACTGCGCCGGCTCGAACTCGACGATGGGCCGTACATGCTGCACGCCGGCGTTGTTGACGAGGATGTCGGTGTCGAGCGCCAGGTCGGCGAGTGCAGCCGTGTCGCCGAGGTCGACTCGCCACGCGGTGCCGCCGATGCGCTGCGCTGCAGCCTCGGCGGCGGCGCCGTCGATGTCGGCGATCGTCACCTCGGCGCCGGCCGCCGCCAGCGCCTCCGCGCACGCGAGTCCGATGCCGCTCGCACCGCCAGTGACGACGGCCCGTCGTCCGGTGAGCTTGGTCATGTTCCTCCTCGTCGAGTCATGCCCCGCCCCCTCGCGCGCAAACCAACCGGAGGGTGCCGGCAGTCCGAGTATGACTGCGCGAATTCGCATCGCAAATGGGGAGAAATGCAGCACGCATCTGCGATTTCGCACAACCCGCTCACCGCCCTCGAACCCCCAACCGGAACATAGACTGGAGGAATCCACTCATCCTCGACGAAGGAGTCACCCGGAATGAGCACCCCCGACGTCGTCATCATCGGCGGAGCGCGCACCCCGTTCGCCCGCATCAGCGGCAACCTCGCGGCGCGCACGGCGGTCGAACTCGGCACCGTTGCGATCCGCGGCGCGCTCGAGAAGGCCGGGGTGTCCCCCGACGACGTCGACGCCGTGCTCATGGGCCAGGTGCTGCAGGCAGGTGCCGGTCAGAACCCCGCAAAGCAGTCCGCCGTCGCCGCCGGCATCCCGTGGCGTGTGCCCGCGACGACGATCAACAAGGTGTGCCTGTCGGGCCTCGTCGCGATCACGGATGCCGCACGCCTCATCCGGCTCGGCGAGGCATCCGTGGTCGTGGCCGGCGGCCAGGAGTCGATGACGAATGCACCGCTGGTGCTCCCAGGCTCCCGCAAGGGCTGGAGCTATGGCAGCGTCGAGCTGCTCGACACCGCCGCCAACGACGGTCTCACCGACGCATTCGACCAGGAGTCGATGGGCGCGTCCACCGAGCGCTTCAACGAACGGTATGGAATGACCCGCTCCGAACAGGACGAGGTCGCGGCCGCCTCCCACGTGCGCGCCGGGCAGGCGCAGGCGTCGGGGATCTTCGCCGACGAGATCGTGCCCGTCGAGATCCCGCAGCGCAAGGGCGACCCGGTCGTCGTCGCCGAAGACCAAGGCGTGCGCCCCGACTCCACCGCCGAGGTGCTCGCGAAGCTCCGGCCCGCGTTCAGCGCCGACGGCACGATCACCGCAGGCAACTCCTCGCCGCTCTCCGATGGCGCCGCAGCAGTCGTCGTCGCGAGCCGGGAGTGGGCCGAGTCGCGGGGACTCGAGTGGCTCGCGATCGTGGGCGCCTCCGGCCAGGTCGCCGGTCCCGACAACTCGCTGCACTCGCAACCGTCGAACGCCATCGCGGCCGCACTCGAGCGAGCCGGCGAATCGGCGGCCGACCTCGACCTCGTCGAGATCAACGAGGCGTTCGCGGCGGTGTCCCTGCAGTCGATGCGCGACCTTGACCTCTCGCACGACATCGTCAACGTGCACGGGGGCGCGATCGCCCTCGGACATCCGATCGGGGCATCCGGTGCTCGGCTCGCCCTGCATGCCGCCCTCGAGCTCAGCCGTCGTGGCGGCGGTCGCGCCGCGGTCGCCCTGTGCGGCGGCGGCGGCCAGGGCGAGGCGCTCCTGCTCTCGCGCTGACGACAGCGACCCTGCGATACGGGGTGTGCGGCACTGTGGCACCATGATTCCACGGCGCCCCACGCGCATCGACCGAAGGGAGGCACGATGAGCGAGAGCCGCATGCCCGACCCGGTCGTCGCGACATCCGAGAGGCGAAGGCTCGACCACCGCCTGCGGCGCATGGCCGGCCGTGACCCGAGCGAGTCGCATCGCTCGGCGACGCCGCTCGAGCTGTTCTTCGATCTCACGTTCGTGGTCGCATTCAGCCAGGCCGGTTCGGAGGCGGCGCACCTGCTCGAGCTCGGGCACTTCGGCCCCGCGCTCCTCGCATTCTGCTACGCGGTCCTCGTGATCTGCTGGGCCTGGATCAACTACTCCTGGCTCGCCTCGGCGTACGACAATGACGACATCTACTTCCGCCTCGCGACGATGGTGCAGATGCTCGGGGTACTCGTGCTCGCGCTCGGCCTGCCGCCACTCTTCCAGTCGATCGATGAGGGGGCGTACATCGACAACTCCCTCGTGGTCGCCGGCTACGTGATCATGCGCATCTCGACGGTCGCCCTGTGGCTCCGCGCCGCACGGCACAACCCGGTGCACCGTCGTTCCGCGCTCACGTACGCGACGCTCGTCTCGATCGCGCAGGTCGGCTGGGTCACAACCATCTTCGTCGATCTGGATATTTCGGCCTGGCTCGCGATCACCTTGGTCCTCTTTCTCTTCGAGTCCACGATCCCGGTGATTGCGGAGCGCAAGGACGGCGGCACTCCATGGCACGGCCACCACATCGCCGAGCGCTACGGCCTGCTCACGATCATCACGCTGGGTGAGGTGGTGCTCGGCACGATCCTCGCGATCTCCGCGGTCGTCGAAGAGCAGGGCTGGACGCTCGAGGCCGCCCTCGTCGCGTTCGGCGGCACCACGCTCGCCTTCGCGCTGTGGTGGGTGTACTTCATCCTGCCCTCCGGCGAAGTGCTCGCGAAGTTCCGGTCGCGGAGCTTCGTGTGGGGCTACGGTCACATTCTCGTGTTCGGGTCCCTCGCCGCGACCGGCGCCGGCCTGCACGTGGCGGCGTTCGAGATCCGGGGCGTCGCCCACATCGGCGAGGTACCTGCGCTCCTCACGGTCGTGATCCCCGTCGGAGTCTTCTCGCTCGCACTGTTCACGCTGTACACCCTGCTGCTGCGGGCGTTGGACGCATTCCTCGTCTGGCTCTTGATCGGCAGCATGGTCGTGCTCGTGCTCGCCGTGATCGCGGTCGCGGCAGGGGCGAGCATGGGCGTCGGAATCCTGGTCACGGCGTGCTCTCCCATCGTCGCGGTCGTCTGCTTCGAGACGATCGGCCATCGACGCCAGGCGGCCCAGCTGGAGCGGATCCTCGCGCACTGATCGCTGCGGACGCGAGCGGGGCCGGGACGTGGGATGATGCGGCGCATGACGTCTTCGACGCATCCGCCGCTCGACCATCGCCTGCGCCGCATGGCGGGGCGCGACCCGAACGAGCCGCACCGCGCGGCGACGCCGCTCGAGCTGCTCTTCGACCTGACGTTCGTGGTCGCGTTCAGCCAGGCCGGCGCGCAGACCGCCCACCTGCTCGAGCTCGGTCATTGGGGTCCGGCGATCGGCGGATTCTGCTTCGCGATCTTTGCGATCTGGTGGGCGTGGATCAACTACTCCTGGCTCGCCTCGGCCTACGACAACGACGACATCTTCTTCCGGGTCGCGACGATGGTGGAGATGCTCGGTGTCCTCGTGCTCGCGCTCGGCCTGCCCACCCTGTTCCATTCGCTCGACGAGGGCGAGCACATCGACATCGGCGTCGTGGTCGCGGGCTACGTCGTGATGCGCGTCGCGTCGATCGCACTGTGGCTCCGAGCCGCGAAGCACGATCCCGCGCGCCGGCGGACGGCGCTCACCTACGCGGCTGTCGTCGCGATCGCGCAGGTGGGCTGGGTTGCGCTCATCTTCGTCGACCTGCCGCTCGTCGCCACGATCGCGCCGATGGTGTTCCTCGTCTTGATCGAGCTCGCGGGTCCGTACATCGCCGAGCACGGGAAGGACGGCGGCACCCCGTGGCACGCTCACCACATCGCCGAGCGCTACGGCCTCCTCGTCATCATCACGCTCGGCGAGATCGTGCTCGGCACGATCCTCGCGCTCTCGGCGGTCATCGAGGAGCAGGGCTGGTCGGTCGAGACCGGGCTCGTCGCCCTCGGCGGCACGGCGCTCGCGTTCGGGCTGTGGTGGGTGTACTTCACGATGCCGTCGGGCAAGGTGCTCGCGCGCTTCCGCGAACGCGGCTTCACGTGGGGCTACGGGCACTACTTCATCTTCGTCGCCCTCGCGGCGACGGGCGCCGGCCTGCACGTCGCTGCGTTCGTGATCGAAGGGGTCGCCCACATCGGCATCGTCCAAGCCCTGCTCACGGTCGTGATTCCGGTGGGGCTGTTCATGGTCGCGCTGTTCACGATCTACTCGCTCCTGCTGCGGCAGTTCGACCCGTTCCACCTCTGGCTCTTCGCGGGCAGCATCCTGGCCCTCGTCCTCGCGGTTGCCGCCGTGGCGGCCGGAGCGAGCTTCGGGGTCGGCATCCTGCTCACGGCGCTCTCACCCCTGGTGGTCATCGTCGGCTACGAGACCATCGGCCACCGGCACCAGGCCGCCGCGCTCGAGCGCGCACTGGCGTCCTGAGTCGCTGCCGCAGCATCCGCCGACGACGAAATGGGCGGATGCCGCTGCATCCGCCCACGTCACGTGCCGCCTAGGCGTTCGGCCGATTCGAGCGCAGCACCTCGAGACGTGCGCGGTACTCGGTCTCGTCGATGTCGCCCTTCGCGAAGCGCTCGGAGAGCGTCGACTCGGCGCTCGCCCCGCGCATCCACGGCGGGCCGTAGCCCTCGGGGCCGCCCTGCATCATCCAGGCGCGGCGCCGACGGGTGAATGCGAAGATGAGCAGCCCGATGACGAGGATCCAGAAGATCGGAATGAGGAAGAAGACCCATCCGAGGCCGGCCGCCCAGGGGCCGGCGTGGGTGACCACCGCGGTGGTGGCGAGGGTGGCGAGCATGTGAGTTTCCCTTGATCGTGCGGCCCCGGATCGAGCCGTCGATGAGAGTCTCGCCGGGTCGCGGCATCCGCGAATCCCACCGGCGGAGTCACTTGCCGTGCTCCCCGGGGAGCAGTCGGCGGCTCTCGACCTGCGCCTCGAGCGGTGCGACGTCGCGGAGCGTTACTGCCAGCCTGGCGCGACGAGCCCCGACTCGTAGGCGACGACGACGAGGTGCACGCGATCGCGCGCATGCAGCTTGGCCATGATGCGCGAGACGTGCGTCTTCGAGGTGAGCGGGCTCAGCACGAGCCGCGTCGCGATCTCGTCGTTCGTGAGGCCGAGGCCCACGAGCCGGAGCACCTCGCGCTCCCGGTCGGTGAGCGCGGCGAGGCGCTGCTCGTCGGGTGCGTCGCGCAGGCCGATCGCCATCCGCTCGAGCAGGCGCTTCGTCACGCCGGGCGAGAGCAGCGCATCGCCGCCCGCGACGACGCGAACGGCGCGGATCAGGTCGACCGGCTCGGTGTCCTTCACGAGGAAGCCCGCCGCGCCCGCACGCACGGCGCGGGCGACGTACTCGTCGAGTTCGAAGGTCGTGACGATCACGACGTGTACGCCGGCGAGCGCGGGGTCGGCCGCGATCTGCTCCGTCGCCCAGAGGCCGTCGCCGCCCGGCATCCGGATGTCCATGAGCACGACGTCGACGGGCTCGCGGCGAACGAGGGCGAGCAGCTCCTCACCACCGGATGCCTCGCCGACGACGACGACGTCGTCCTCCGCCTCGAGGAGGGCACGGAAGCCCGCCCGCACGAGGTGCTGGTCGTCGGCGAGCGCGACGCGGATCATGCGATTCCTCCCCAGGGCAGGTGCGCGGTGACCCTCGTGCCACCCATGGGCGACGCGCCGATCTCGACGGAGCCGCCGAGGAGCGCGGCCCGCTCGCGCATGCCGAGGATGCCGCTGCCCTCGCGGTCGTCGAAGCCCGCGCCGTCGTCGTCGATCGTGAGCACGAGCTCGTCGCCCGTCCGATCGAGCGTCACGATCGCCCGAGCGGCGCCGGCGTGCCGCACGACGTTCGTGAGCGCCTCCTGCGCGATCCGATAGGCGGCGAACTGCACCGCTCGCCGCGGGGGCGCCTCGAGCCGGTCGACGAGCTCCGCCTCGAGCGCCGGCGAGCGCACACCCGCGATGAGACGAGGCAGCTCGGCGAGCTCGGCTTGCGGGGCGAGTGGGGCCTCCCCGTCGCGGATGACGCCGAGCACGCTGCGCACCTCGTCGAGCGCGGTCTTCGAGGTCTCCTTGATGCTGCCGAGCGCCGTGCGCGCCTGCTCGGGATCGCGGTCCATGAGATGCAGGCCCACGCTCGCCTGCACGTTGATCTGCGACAGCGCGTGCCCGATCACGTCGTGCAGCTCGCGGGCGATGCGCACACGCTCGCGTTGCTCCGCGGCCTGTCGGCGGCGCTGCGCTTCAGCGCGGAACTCGGCGAATCGCGCCCTGCGCGTGCGCACGAACCAGCCGATGCCGAAGCTCGCGGCGAGTGCGAGCGTCGCCAGGGCGATGCGGAACGGATGCCACGTCGCGCCGACCACGGCGCCGAGCGAGAGCGCGGCGGCCCACGCGATCACGACCGATGCGGCGGCCCAGACCACGGCACCGCGCGCGACGGCGAGCACGATCGCGAACACGAGCGCCACGTACGGCGGACCGACGTCGGGAGTGAGCAGCAGGTCGGCGAGCGCCGCGGCCGCGACCACGGCGACGGTCGGCCCCGGGAAGCGGCGCGACGCGAGGAGCGCGATCGGGCCGAGTGCCGCGAGCCCGATGTGCAGAGCCGCAGCGCGCCAGCCCACATGGGTCCAGATCGCGATGCCGATGGCCGCCGGCACCTGCACGAGGAGGCTGACGATGACGGGCGCGAACAGCACGAAGCCGGGCGGCGGCCGGAATCGCTCGGGGCGTCCGTCCCACTGGGGCACGGGCATTCCTCGATCGTAGCCCTGCGCCCGCGTGCGCGGATCGGCCCGCCGGATGCTCACCGGCTACTCCCTCGGGAGTAGCGCATCAGTCGAGCATCACGAGCGCATCAGAACAGCGCGACCGGCTTCACGATGTCGGCGTAGATGAGGAGCGCGCTCATGCCGCCGAGGATCACGACGACCGCGAGCGTGAGCGGCATGAGCTTGGCCATGTCGACGGGCCCGGGGTCGGGTCGGCGGAACAGCTTGGCGAACGTGCGGCGGATGCCCTCCCACAGGGCGCCGGCGACGTGCCCGCCGTCGAGCGGCAGCAGCGGGATGAGATTGAAGACGAACAGCGCGATGTTCAGCGAGCCGAGGATCCCCACGAGGCCTGCGGCTTTCGACGCGAGCGGGATCTCGTCGAGGCTCGCGATCTCGCCGGCGACCCGGCCGACCCCGACGACGCTCATCGGCCCGTTCGGGTCGCGCTCCTCGGGCCCGAAGGCTGCGTTCGCGACGTCGACGATGCGCTGAGGCAGGTTCAGGATGATGCCGGTGACACCGGCGATGTTCTCGCCGACGGCCGGCAGCACCGCGGTCACCGGCTGGTGCACGGTCTCTGTGGCCGCCCCGATGCCGACGAAGCCCGCTTCGACTGTGACCGGGTCGCCCGCGGCATCCGTCATGACACGGCCCTGCTCGTCGGTCGCGTAGCGCTCGCTCAGCATCGGCGTGACGGTGAGGGTGACCTCGGAGCCGTCGCGTTCGACGACGAACTCGAGGGGCTCGTCGGGGTGCTCGCGGATGATCGCCGTCGACTGCACCCAGTTGTCGATGGGCGTGCCGTCGACCGACACGATGCGGTCGCCCGGTTCGATGCCGGCCGCCGCGCCGGGAGCCGCCGGATCGCCGGGCTCGCAGGTCTGCCGCTCGCTCGTGGCGGGGAGTGCGCACGCCGACACCGATCCCACGGTCGTCGAGGCCTGCGCGACGCCGAAGCCCATGAGGATCACCCCGAAGAGCAGCACGGCGAGCACGAGGTTCATGAACGGGCCGCCGAGCATGACGATGATGCGCTTCCACACGGGCAGCAGGTAGAAGGCCCGGTGCTCGTCGCCGGCCGTGATCGACTCGGTGCTCGAGTCACGCGCATCTTGCACGAGTCCGCGGAGGAACCCGGTGCTGTCGGCGCCCGCGCGCTCGCCCTTGGCGGGCGGGAACATGCCGATCATCGAGATGTACCCGCCGAGCGGGATGGCCTTCACGCCGTACTCGGTCTCGCCCTTGTGCTTCGACCAGAGCGTCGGCCCGAAGCCGATCATGTACTGCGTCACCTTCACGCCGAAGAGCTTCGCGGGCACGAGGTGCCCGATTTCGTGCAAGCCGATCGAGACGGCGAGGCCGATCACGATGATGACGACGCCGATCACGAACGCGAGCACGGAATCCACCCAGCCAGCGTAGTGCCGGAGCCTCCGCGTGCGCTGTCGGTCGGCTGTGAACGACGGATGCCGCGCTCAGCGCGCCGTACGGGCGATCCGCTCATTCGCGACCCGGCGGGCGCGCAGCTCGGCGTCGGCGAGCGAGGCGACCGAGAGCTCCGACCCGGATGCCTCGTGCGACTCGACGACCGCACGCACCGTGTCGACGATATCGAGGAACCCGATGCGACCCGCGTGGAACGCCGTGACCGCCTCCTCGTTCGCCGCGTTGAACACCCCGGGGTACTCGCCGCCGGCGCGCCCGACCTGCTTTGCGAGTGCCACGGCCGGGAATGCCTCGGCGTCGAGCGGCTCGAAGGTCCAGCTCGTCGCGGTGGTCCAATCGAGCGGCCTGCCTGCGGCGGCGACCCGGTGCGGCCAGTCGAGCCCCAGCGAGATGGGCAGGCGCATGTCGGGCGGCGACGCCTGCGCGATCGTCGACCCGTCGATGAACTCGACCATCGAGTGCACGATCGACTGCGGGTGCACCACGACGTCGATACGGTCGTACTCGACGTCGAAGAGCAGGTGCGCCTCGATCACCTCGAGACCCTTGTTCACGAGCGTCGCGGAGTTCGTCGTGACGACGAGGCCCATGTCCCACGTCGGATGGGCGAGCGCCTCCGCCGGGGTGACGTCGGCGAGCTCCGCCCGGGCGCGGCCGCGGAACGGGCCGCCCGAGGCGGTGAGCACGATCCGGCGCACCTCGTCGTCGGTTCCCGATCGCAGGGCTTGCGCGATCGCGGAGTGCTCCGAGTCGACGGGCACGATCTGCCGCGGCTGCGCGAGGCGGGTCACGAGGTCGCCGCCGACGATGAGCGATTCCTTGTTGGCGAGGGCGAGCGTCGCGCCCCGCTCGAGCGCGGCGATCGTGGGAGCGAGTCCGACCGACCCCGTGATGCCGTTCAGCACCACGTCGGCGTGGACGTCACGCACGAGCTGGACGGCTTCTTCGACGCCGACCGCGGTGTGCTCGACGTTGAACTCCGCGGCTTGCGCCTCGAGCAATGCCCGGTTCGATCCGACGGCGAGGCCGACGACGTCGAATCGCCGTGGGTTCGCCCTGATGACCTCGAGAGCCTGGGTGCCGATCGAGCCGGACGAGCCGAGGATGATGACGCTGCGCACGCCTCCACTGTAGGCCGGTGGCCCCGGTGGTTGAGTAGCCAGCGAAGCAGGCGTATCGAAACCACCACGCCCTCGCCCCCGCCGGGGGCCGGCCCCTCGCGTCAGCCCAGCGTCGCGACGGATGCCGCGCGGTTGCCGGGCACGGGCACGTCGTGGAACCGCACCTCGCGCCATCCCCCGCCGAACTCGGGCACGCTCCGCACGATGCGCCCGACGCCGCCGTCGTCGCCGGGGATCGAGAGCTCGAGCCGTGCCGGCTCGATGAAGTCGGTGTGGCCGACCGCGCGGAGCAGTGCGGTCTTGCGGGCCCACAGCGTTGCCCGTACGAGCGCGCGGCGCGCGGGATCGAGCTCGTCGAGCGCTTCGCGCTCATTCGCATGGAATGCCGCCTCATCGATGACGGCACCGGCGTCGAGCGCCGCCGTCTCGATGCCGACGCCGAGCGGATGCCGCGTGGCTGCCGCCGCGACGACCGCGTCGCCGGCGATCGCGACATCGGCGAACCACTGCGCGCCCGACGGCGTCGCCGGATACGCCACGTGCGGGCGGCCGTGCCGCGCCCCGCACTCCGCGCAGGCGTGCACGAGCTCGACGTCGTCGGCCGGGACGCCCGCCGATCTCGCGAGGAGACCGCGAAGCACTCCGTCGGCGCCAGGCGTGCGCCGGCCACCGGCGAGCACGAGTACGTGCGCACCGGAGCCCTCGAGCTCGAGGAGCTCGCCGTCGGCCGTGACATCCATGGTCCTATCCTCGCGTACCTGCGCCATCGCGCGATGGAATTGCTCATGTGCGCACCACGGAGGCCCGCCCCGTCACGAGTGCGCGTCGGACGGCATATTCCCCTCGGCGCATGCCTCCGCCCGTAGGGTCGGAAGGGTGACTGAGATCGAAGCCGAGACCGCCGCCGCCGCGCCCGCGGTCCGGCAGGGCCCGCTCTATCGCATCGTGCGCGGCGTGCTCCGGCCGCTCGTCCGCACCGTCTACCGGCCCACGATCACGGGCGCCGAGCACGTGCCGATGCGCGGCCCCGTGATCCTCGCGAGCAACCATCTCTCGTTCGTCGACAGCATCGTGATCCCGCTTGCATCGCCTCGGCCGGTGCAGTTCCTCGCGAAGTCGCACTACTTCACCGGCTCCGGAGTGAAGGGCGCGATCTCGCGCACGTTCTTCGGGGCGATCGGTGCCGTCAGCGTCGAGCGCGGTGCCGGCGCCCAAGCGCAGGCGGCGCTCGACCAGGGGCGGCGCATCCTCGACGCCGGCAACGCCTTCGCCCTCTACCCCGAAGGCACGCGCTCACTCGACGGGCGTCTTTACCGCGGCCGCACCGGCGTGGCCTGGCTCGCGCTCACGACCGGCGCGATCGTCGTGCCCGTCGGCCTCATCGGCACCGAGGAGATCCAGCCCGTCGGAGCCAAGCTGCCGCGAGTGCGTCCCGTCACCGTTCGCTTCGGCGAACCGCTCGACCTGAGACGGCACGGCAACGCGACCTCGGGTCGCGCCCGCCGCGCCGCCACGGACGAGGTCATGGCCGCGATCCACGCCCTCAGCGGGCAGGAACTCGCCGCATGCTACAACGAGACGCCGCCGCAAGGAACCTTCGCGAGGATCGCCGACCGCGTGGCGCCGCGCGAGCGCATCTGACGTGATTCCCAGCCGCGACTCGATGCGGGCGGGTATCGTCGCTTCGATGAGCATCGCGAAGGCTGCAGCCCGCATCGCCGCCGCGTCGCTCGTGGTCGTCGCGCTGGCCGCGTGCACCTCGCCGGGCAACGCACCACGGATCGCGACCTCGTCGCCGAGTGCGAGCGCGATCGACCTGCCCGTCCCGCCCGCGTCGCAATTCGACCCGGGCTACATCGTGAGCGACGACGCGTTCTACGACAGCAGCGCGCTCAGCGAACGCGAGATCCAGTCGTTCCTCGAACAGGTCAACTGCCGGCCGGAACCCGGTGTGAAGTGCCTCGCCGACTTCCAGCAGAGCACGGTCACGCAGTCCGCCGCCGGACCCGGGCACTGCGCCGAGTACCGCGGCGGCATCCGCGAGCGCGCGAGCCGCATCATCGCCAAGGTCGCCGAGGCGTGCGGCGTGAGCCCGCGCACGCTGCTCGTGCTCCTCCAGAAGGAGCAGTCCCTGCTCACCCGGCCGACCGCCTCGGGGTACTTGAGGGCCACCGGCTACGGCTGCCCCGACACCGCCGATTGCGACGCGAAGTACTTCGGCTTCTTCAACCAGGTGTACAACGCGGCGTGGCAGTTCCGGCAGTACACGGAGAAGCCCGTCCGCAAGTTCCAGGTCGGCACGGTCGACGTGCAGTTCAATCCCGATGCCGCGTGCGGTGCATCATCGGTGACCATCCGCAACCAGGCCACCGCGAACCTCTACAACTACACGCCGTATCAGCCCAACGACGCGACGCTCGACGATCCTCGAGGGGGCGACGCGTGCTCGGCGTTCGGCAACCTCAACTTCTGGCGCATCTGGCATCGGTGGTTCGGCGATCCCGAGGCCGAGCGCTTCCCGGCGTTCTTCCCGCCCTGCACGAGGCTCGTGGGCGGCCACACGTGTCCGGCGCCGGTGCCCACGCTGCCGGCACTGCCCGCACTCGACAGCCGGCCTGCAGTGGAGCGCCGCTGACCTGCTCAGGCACGCACCGGTGTCACGACCACGACGGGCTCGTGGTGCACCGGGAACGCCACGGAGGCCGCGATGAAGCACTTCTCGGTTGCCTCGGCGTGAATCCGCTGGGCCACCTCGACCATCGTCTCGTCGGCCACGACGACGTGCGGGTGCAGGGTCACCTCGGTGAAGACCCCGCCGCCGCGTCCGTCTTCGACCATCGTGCCGCTCGGGGCATCCGTGTATCCGTGCACGATCACGCCGTGCTGGGTCGCGACGTGCAGGTACGAGAGCATGTGGCACTGGCTGAGCGCCGCGATCATCAGCTCCTCGGGGTTCCAGCGCTCGGGGTCGCCATGGAACACCCGGTCGCTGGACCCGTCGATGTCGTGCGACTTGCCGGCCGCCCGCACGACGTGCTGGCGGCTGTACGCGCGGTACCCCGAGGTTCCCTCGCCGCGATCGCCCTGCCATTCGACCTCGACCGAGTAGTGGTGTTCGCCGAGCATGTGGCCTCCGATCGATTGCGAGTGGGCTGCATCCGATTCTGCCCCTTGGGCGGCCGCGGCGCAGCACGAGCGGCGGCGATAGGGTGGGAGAACCATGACTGACACCCAGATATCCGCGCAGACCGCGCCCGCGCCGGTGTACTCCGTGCCGCAGGAGCGCAAGGTGGTGACCGCGATTCCCGGTCCCAAGTCCGAGCAGCTGCACGCCAGGCGCGCGAAGGTCGTCTCGGCCGGCGTGTCCTCGGCCCTGCCCGTCTACATCGAGCGCGCGAACGGCGCGATCCTCGTCGATGTCGATGGCAACCGGTTCGTCGACTTCGGCGCCGGCATCGGCGTGACGACCGTCGGGCACACCGAGGAACGCGTGGTCGCTGCGGCGGCGAGCCAGCTGCAAGACGTGATCCACACCCTCTTCACGATCACCCCCTACGAGGAGTACGTGCGCGTCGCCGAGCTCCTCGCCGAGCACACGCCCGGCACTTGGGAGAAGAAGTCGGTGCTCGTCAACTCCGGCGCCGAGGCGGTCGAGAACGGCGTGAAGATCGCCCGCAAGTTCACCGGCCGGCGAGCCGTCGCGGTGCTCGACCACGCATACCACGGACGTACGAACCTCACGATGGCGATGAACTACAAGGCGCACCCGTACGCGACCGGCTACGGCCCGCTCGCCGGCGACGTCTATCACGCTCCGAGCTCCTATCCCTATCGCGACGGATTGAGCGGTGCGGATGCCGCGGCGCACACGATCGCCTACCTCGAGAAGGTCATCGGCGCGACCGACCTCGCCTGCCTCGTGGTCGAACCCATCCAGGGCGAGGGCGGCTTCATGGTGCCGGCCGACGGCTATCTGCAGATCCTGCAGCGGTGGTGCACCGAGCACGGCGTCGTGATGATCGCCGACGAGATCCAGAGCGGCATGGCCCGCACCGGCCACTACTACGCGAGCGAGCACTTCGGCTGGGAGCCCGACCTCGTGCTCTCGGCGAAGGGCATCGCCGGCGGCCTCCCGCTCGCCGCGGTCACGGGTCGCGCCGAGATCATGGACGCCTCACAGCCGGGCGGACTCGGCGGCACCTTCGGCGGCAATCCCGTCGCGTGCGCCGCGGCGATCGCGGTGTTCGAGGCGATCGAGGAGAACCACCTCCTCGACGCCGCCATGCGCATCGAAGCCACCCTGAAGGCCGGACTCGCGCGGCTGCAGCAGCGGTACGACATCATCGGCGACATCCGCGGCAAGGGCGCGATGGTCGCCATCGAGCTCGTTCAGCCCGGCACCGCCGCGACCACGAAGACCCCGAACCCCGAAGCCGTCACCGCGATCGTCGCCTACGCGGCGCAGCACGGCGTGCTGTTCCTGAACGCGGGCACGTGGGGCAATGTACTGCGCTTCCTGCCCAGCCTCGCCGTGAGCGATGCCCTGATCGAAGACGGCCTCAGCGTGCTCGACGACGCCCTCGCCTCGCTCGGGTAGCGCGGTGCCAGGCACGTTCAGCATCACTGACTCCGTCGAACTCGCTGTGGTCGAACGAGGTGGTTTCATCGAGTCCCGTCACGCCGGCTCTGCCGTTGTGCTCTCCCCCGACGGCGAGGTCGTGCGCGCGCTCGGCGACGTGCGATCGCCGATCTTCCCGCGTTCCTGCCTGAAGCCGTTCCAAGCGGTCGCCGTGATGACCTCCGGGGTCAACCTCCGGGGTGAAGACGCGGCCATCTCGACGGCGAGCCACTCGGGCACGGCGGCGCACGTCTCCCTCGTGCGCGGGCTCCTCGACCGCGCGTCGCTGCCGGTCTCGGCGCTCGGCTGCCCGCCCGCGGCGCCGTCCGACCAGGCCGCTCGCGATCAGCTCGTGCGTTCGGGCGGCCCGCGCGAGCGCGTCTACATGAACTGCTCGGGCAAGCACGCCGCCATGCTCCTCGCATGCGTCGCGAACGAGTGGCCGCTCGAGGGCTACCTCGACCCCGAGCATCCGCTCCAGAAGCGCATCCTCGACGTCATCGAACGGTTCACGGGCGAACGCCCCGCCGCCACCGCGGTCGACGGCTGTGGCTCGCCGGTGCACGCCATCACCCTCAACGCGCTGGCACGCGGCATCCAGAAGATCACCACCGCCGCGACGGCATCGCCATTCGCGCTCTACCGCGAGGCGGCCGCGCTCACCGAGGCGGCTCGAGCGAATCCGTGGGCGGTCGGCGGCCCCGGCCAGCCCGACACGATCGCGATGGAGCGCCTCGGCGTGTTCGCGAAGATCGGCGCAGAGGGCATCATGGTGATGACCGCGCCGAACGGCACGACGACGGCGCTCAAGGTGCTCGACGGCTCGTCGCGGGCTTCGACGATCATCGCGCTCCGTCTGCTCGCCGAAGCCGGCGCGGTCGAGCACGACGCGGTCGACGCGGTGCAGACCGAGCTCGACCTGTGGGTCATGGGTGGCGAGCGTCGGGTCGGGCAGATCCGCGCCAAGTTCTGACGGCAGCTCGGCGGATGCCGCCGCGCACCTGGTGGTGCGGCGGCATCCGTCGTCAGCCGAGCTTCGCGAGCCGCTTCGCGCGCGCCGTGCGCGAGACCTGCGCCGCGATCACGAGCACGAGGGCGAACATGAACACCGCCGACGCTATGACGTTGGCTTCGGCTGGGATGCCGCGCGACGCCGAGATGTACACGTACTTCGGGAACGTCGACACCGATCCCGAGTTGAAGTTCGTGATGATGAAGTCGTCGAAGCTCAGCGCGAACGAGAGCAGCGCCGCAGCGAGGATGCCGGGAGTGAGCAGGGGGAACGTGACGCGCCAGAACACCTGCGCCGGCGAACCGTAGAGGTCGCGGCCCGCTTCCTCGAGCGCCGGATCGAGACTCGAGATTCGCGCCTTGACCGTGACCACGACGAAGCTGATGCAGAACATCGTGTGCGCCAGGATGATCGTCGTCATGTCCTTCGGCACGCCGACGGCGAGGAACTGCGCGGCGAGCCCCGCGCCCAGCACGACCTCCGGCGTCGCCATCGGGAGGAACAGCAGCAGGCTTATCGCCGACCGCGCGCGGAAGCGATAGCGCACGAGTGCGAGGGCGATCATCGTGCCGAGCGTGGTGGCGATGACCGTCGCGGCGACACCGATCACGATGCTGTTGCCGAACGCCTGGCAGACGGCACCGCCTTCGACGTTGCAGACGTTCAGCCACTTGTCGAAGGTGAACCCGCGCCAGGAGATGTTCGACTTGAGCGAGTCGTTGAACGAGAACACGAACGTGTACACGATGGGAATCAGCAGGAACACGAACGCGATGATCGTGTAGGCCGGGAGCAGCCAGTCGCCGAGTCCGACCCGCCGTCGCCGCGGCGTGCGGCGCCCCGGGTCGCGGGCCTCGCTCTCGGCCAGCTCGCCGAGGACCGCCGCCGCCTGGACTTCGCCGCTCACAGGAGCTCCTCTGTTCCGGATCGCTTCACGTACACCCCGACGAGCACGAGGATCACGGCCATGAGGATGATCGAGAGCGCCGCGGCTGCCGGATAGTTCAGGAGCACGAGGAAGTTCGCCTCGATCACGTTGCCCATCATCTGGGTCTCGGTGCCGCCGAGGAAGTCCCGGCTCGCATTGATGTAGTCGCCGGCGGCCGGGATGAAGGTGAGCAGGGTGCCGGCGACGATGCCGGGCATCGACAGCGGGATCGTCACCTTGCGGAAGACCGTGAACGGACTCGCATAGAGGTCGCTGCCGGCCTCGAGGAAACGCGTGTCGAGCCGCTCGAGCGTCGTGTAGAGCGGGAGCGTCATGAACGGGATGAAGTTGTAGGTCAGACCGAAGATGACGGCGAAGGGGGTGCCCGTGAAGTGCGCGTCGGGCGCCATGAGCGACAGTGCCTTCAGCGAGGTGATGACGAACGACTCGTCGGACAGGAGCTGCTTCCACGCGAGGGTGCGCAGCAGGAAGCTGATGAAGAACGGGGCGATCACGAGCACGAGCATGAGCCCCTGCAGCATCGGCCGGCGCCTCGCCTTCACCCCGATGAAGTATGCGAGCGGATAGCTGATGATGAGCGCCAGCACCGTGGAGGCGAGGGCATATCCGAAGGAGCGCAGGATGTGCGGCAGGTAGCCCTGGATGACCGCCGTGTAGTTCTGCCAGTTGAACGCGTAGTCGAACTGGCCGATGTCGCCGAACTCGCGCGGCGCCTGCAGCGAGGTCAGCAGCAGCGAGATGAGCGGCGCGAGGAAGAAGAGCACGAGATAGGCGATGCCGGGCAGGAGCAGGAAGAGCGCGATGCGGCTCTTCCGCTTCGGTGCCTGCGTCTGCGCCTCCGCGGTCGCGAATGCTGCGAAGGCCATGGTCAGCGCTCCTCGAGCTCCGCGACGAGCGCCTCGCGACGGTGCACGGCGATCGTCTCGGTGTCGTCGTCGGCAGCGAAGCGCGGCGCCGATTCGGCGTCGTCGTCGAGACCGAATCCGTGCGCGACATCCCAGCTCACCCACACCTCGGCCCCTTCGGCCGCGACGGGACCCGAGCCGATGTTCTGGGCGAACACCGTGAGGGTGCCCACGCCCGGTACGGTCACGAGGTACTGCGTGCTCACGCCCGAGAACGAGACGTCGATCACGTGACCGGGTCCGAGCAGGTTGCGCTGCGCGGACTCGCGGGGCGCCTCGCGATGCAGGGCCACCTTCTCGGGGCGAACGCCGATCGTGACCCTGCCCTGGTGACGCCTCGCACGCTCGGTCGGCACCACGATGCGCGCTCCGGCCGCGTCGACCGTGATCGCCGTGTTCGTGGAGCCGACGACATCGCCGGAGAAGAGGTTGGACTGGCCGAGGAAGTTCGCCACGAACACCGTCCGCGGTGACTCGTAGAGCTCGGCCGGCGGCCCCATCTGCTCGATCGCACCCTTGTTCATCACCGCGACGCTGTCGGCCATGGTCATGGCCTCCTCCTGGTCGTGGGTCACGTGCAGGAAGGTGAGTCCCACCTCTTCCTGGATGGTCTTCAGCTCGAGCTGCATCTGGCGGCGCAGCTTCAGGTCGAGCGCGCCGAGCGGCTCATCGAGCAGAAGGAGCGCAGGGCGGTTCACGATCGCGCGAGCGAGCGCGACACGCTGCTGCTGGCCGCCCGAGAGTTGCTGGGGCCTGCGTTGCGCGAGGTGGTCGAGTTCGACGAGCCGGAGCGCCTCGTGGGCCCGCCCCGCGGCATCCGCTATGCGTCGTCGTTTGAGCCCGAACGAGACGTTCTCGATGATCGACATGTGCGGGAAGAGCGCATAGCTCTGGAACACAGTGTTGACGGGTCGCTCGTGGGCCTTCGTGTCGGTGACGTCGGCACCGCCGATGAGGATGCGGCCCTGCGTCGGCTCCTCGAGGCCGGCGACGAGCCGGAGTGTCGTCGTCTTACCGCAGCCCGAGGGCCCCAGCAGTGCGAAGAACGATCCGGCCGGGATGGTGAGGTCGAGCCGTTCGATGGCCGTGAATCCCGGGAACCGCTTCTGGATGCCCACGAGCTCGAGGTCGGCGCCCTGTTCGGCGAACGCTCCTGCCGACATGCTCACGAGCCCAGCAGGATGCTCTGGAACTCCGCCTGGTACTTCTGCTCCTCGGCTCCGTCGAGTGCGCGGAACACGTAGGCGTTCGAGAGCGTCTCCTCGTCGGGGAAGATGAGCTGGTTCTCGGCCAGTTCGGGATCGATCGCGGCAGCGGCCTCCTTGGCGCCGACGACCGGCGTGATGAAGTTCACCCACGCGGCGACTTCGGCGGCGACCTCGGGCTCGTAGTAGTAGTTCATGAGCGCCTCGGCATTGGCCTTGCGGGGGGAGCCGATCGGCACGAGGAAGTTGTCGTTCCAGAGCGTGCCGCCTGCGGTCGGGATGGCGAACTCCCACTTGTCGCCCGCCTCGGCGTTGATGACGGTGATGTCCCCCGACCAGCAGATCGCCGCGAGGGTGTCTTCGCTCTTCAGGTCTTCGAGGTAGGAGTTGCCCTTGATGTTGCGAATCTGGCCGTCTGCGACCTGCTGGCGCAGGAGCTCGATCGCCTCGGAGTACTCGTCGTCG
The DNA here is from genome assembly GCF_018613935.1 of Agromyces sp. ISL-38. Lineage (GTDB taxonomy): Bacteria > Actinomycetota > Actinomycetes > Actinomycetales > Microbacteriaceae > Agromyces. Next base: position 34,740 of record NZ_JAGGPF010000003.1, read on the forward strand.
CCCCACTTCCCCGAGATGTCGACGCCGTTCTCGAGCATGATGAGCCCCACGGTGTCGCGCATCTCGGAGAGCACACCGACGCGACCTTTGAGGTCGGCCTGCCAGAGGTCGGACACCGACGCGAGCCCGCCGGGCACGGCCTCCTTGTTCCAGCAGATGCCGGCGAAGCCGCCCTGCCACGGGAGCGAGAACTTGCGCCCTTCATCGAAGTCGACGTCGCGGAGCGAAGGCGTGAGGTTCGCGATGTTCGGGATGTTGCCGTGGTCGAACTCCTGGGCGTAGCCGAACCGGATCCACCGGGCGATCATCCAGTCGGTCAGACAGACCAGGTCGGCTCCGATGTCCTGACCGAGCGCGAGCTGGTCTTTCACCTTGCCGTAGTAGGTGTTGTTGTCGTCGACGGCGACCTCGTAGTCGACCGCGATGCCGCTCTCCTTCTGGAAGGCTTCGAGCGTCGGGTAGTTGCCGTCGTCATCTTCGTCGATGTACGCGGCCCAGTTCGCCCAGTTGAGGGACTTGTCGGTGGCCGATTCGTCGGCGGCAGGCGTGGGCTTGCCCTGTGCGCCGGCTGGGGAGCACGCCGCGAGTGCGAGCGCCGACGCACCGGCACCGGCGCCGGTGAGGAGCGTGCGACGGTTCAACTGCGCCTGGCGCGCCTGGGTGATGATGGCGCGGACCATCGGGTCCTGGGGAAGGGGCCGTGTGGTCACGGGTACTCCTATCGGTTCGCAAGCTCATGCATGGTGGGAAGATACTGCCACACTGCACGACCAGTTACACGCGATCATGTCCAAATCGTGACGATTATCGAACATTCGGCACGGAATCAGTGCCCGATGGGCGTTATGAGCATCGTTTTCAGTTGCTCAGCACAGCCGGCCATGTCGCCCTGACCGCAGCGCCCGGCGCGCCTGCCGCGCCGACGACCCAGCACTGCGGCGCCCCATCGTCGAGCAGCGGGGGCAGGGTGCGGTCGCGCACGAGCGCCCGGTACTCGGCGGAACCGCCCTGCGCGACGATGACGGCCTCCTCGCGGATCGCCGACGCGAGACTCCAGTTCACCGCCCACGCGTCGGCGTCGCCGATGAACACGGGTCGCCCGACCTGCGACGTGGTGGCGAGTGCGGCGTGGATCGCCGCTTCGGCGCCCGGGGCCAGCACGATCACCGTGCTCGCGTGCGCGGCGAGCACCTCGGCAATGGCACGCGGCGCCGGCGTCACGACTGCATGCACGCGGGCGGGGTCGATCGCCAGCGGCGGAACGGGCTCCGTCTGGACCGCAGGCAGGCCTGGGTCATCGACGAGTTGCACGCGGCGGCCTCGCCATTGGCCGGCGCCGGGCGGGTCGCCCGCCTTCCAGAGCTCTCCGGCTCCCCCGGCCTGCACCAAGTCGGGACGGCTCGGGTACCGCAGCCGCACCACCTCGCCGAAGCTCTCGCGCACACCGGGTCCGAGCGAATGCTGCTGCGCGGCGCTCGCGACGACCGCGATGCCCCGGGCACGGCCCTCGCGGAGCACCGCGGCGACGGCTTCCGAAGCCGCATGGCGGTATTCGTCGGGCCAGCCGCGGAATCGCACGTCGAGATCATCGATGACGAGGAGCCGGGGAAGTTCGCCGCCGCGTCGCAGGGCGGCCAGCACCGCCTGAATCGCGTCCCACACGGCGCTGCGCGGACCGTCAAGTCTCGCCACCGACGCCGGGCCGTGCCGCTCGGTGAACGCCCGTGCCACGAGCGCCAGCGCTGTGCTGCGCCCGCTTCCCGGCGCGCCGAGGACGAGCAGGTGGCCGTCGGCTTCGGGCGTCCAGCTCGCGATGGTGCGTCGCTGGTGCTCGGGGTCGTCGACGAGGCCGAGCGCGACGGGGCCCGGCGAGTCGCCGTGCCGCTCGCCGACGATGAGTCCCTGCGACGACGCCGGGGCGGGCTGCGCGGGCGTCACGAGCCGATCGAGTTCACCCGGTGCGATACGGTGCGGCAGCGGGTCGAGCCACGGTCGCCGGGCCCGCGGCATCGACGCGGTCACGGCACGAGTGGCCGCGAGCAGCGCCGGGTCGGCGACGGCCGAATGGAACGGGACCGGGCATCCGTCGCCAGGATCGATCACGCCGCGCCCCGGAGCATCGGGCGGGATCGAAGCGGCCGCGTCGGTGCCGACGACCGCGACGCTGTCGGAACGCTGCATGACCCGGAGCGACACCCGGATCGCGCAGTTCGCCGTCACCTGCTCGCGCACCACCCCGTTCGGCCGTTGGGAGGCGAGCACGAGGTGCACGCCGAGCGATCGGCCGCGAGCGGCGATGTCGCCGATCACCACGCCGAGGCCTGGGAAGCGCTCGATCATCGCCTGGAACTCGTCGACGACGATCACGAGGCGCGCGAGGGCCACCTCGGGAGCGAGGTCGGCGATATCGCGCGCGCCGGCCGCGGCGAGCACCGACTCACGGTGCCTGAGTTCGGCTCGCAGGCTCAGCACGGCGCGCTCGGCTTCGGCTTCATCGAGATCGGTGACGATTCCCGCGACGTGCGGGAGGCCGCGAATCGGTTCGAACGCGGCGCCGCCTTTGAAGTCGACGAGGAGGAACGACACACGGTCGGGCGGGTGGCTTCGCGCCAACGCCGTGAGCCACGCGAGGAGGAACTCGCTCTTGCCGCTGCCCGTCGTGCCGGCGACGAGCGCATGAGGTCCGCCGCGCACGAGGTCGAGCTCGAGCGTTCCCCACGAGGTGACGCCGATCGCGACGGCGAGCGTCGCACGGCTGCCGGGCAGAGCGACCGGCGGCTCCAGGCTGCCGAGCGGCACACGGCTCGGCAGCCCGTGCGCGCCGCCGAAGCCCGCCCGCTTCGCCGCTGCCGCGAGGTCGTCGGCCCACGCGAGCGCTTCTGAGCTGCCGATGAGGCCGGGCACGATCGAGCGATCGGCGGCCGCGCCGGTGCGCCGGCGCACCACCGCGAGGCCCGGCCCCGCGATCTCGACGACGGTCTCGATTCCGGGAGGCAGGTTCGCAGCATCGGCGCCCACGGCGATGATCGACAGGGGAACGGATCCGGCCACGGCGACGCTGTTCGCCGTGACCTGTCTCGCGTTCGGCGACGCCGCATCGACGACCCGGACCCGCCACTGGCTCCCACCGCCGACGTGCGGGAGTCGCCGTGCCCACGCCCAGTGTTCGCCTGCGGGCACCTCGATTGCGAGCCCGCCGGGCACGCCGTGATGGGCGACTTGTACGAGCGCCGCCCTGGCGGCCGCGTTGGCCAGTGGGATTGCGCCGACGAACCCGATGCCCGCCTCGGGATCAGCGGCCACAGGCGCATCGGCGAGAACAGCCGCGTGCTCGAGAACGGCGCGATCGGCGTCGTCGGCCGGTGACCCGTCGACTCGCAGCGTGCTCGAGGCGCTCCCCCGCCCAAGCACCACCGGCCCGGGCCTGCCGTCGCTCCAGTTCGGCGCCGCGTCGCCGTCGACGAGGTGCCGCGAGGGCGGCGACCTCCGCCATGCCGCGCGGCGCTCGTGCTCGTGCCGCTCATCGATCGCGGCGTGGAGCTCGCCGAGTCGTCGGGTGCGCTCCGCCTCGGCCCGGCGCCGCTGCCGATGCGCCTGCCGACGGGAGTCGAAGACTGAGGCGATCGCGACGACCGGGCCGAGGGCCGCGAACACGAGTGCGAACGCCGACCCGGTAACGGCCCACAGCCCGAGCGCGCCGACGACGGGCGCGAGCGTCGCGAGCAATGGGAACCCGGCTCGAGCCGCCTCGGGCGGCACGGGCGGCAGGGCGAGCGGAAGGTCGAGCGGATGCGGCGAGGCGAGGTCGAGACGGTCCACTCGGCCATCCGAGCAGCATCGGACCCTCACGGGCTGAACGCGGCGAGAAGACGCTGGTCATCCACTCGCCGGCCCGCTTGTCGAGGACGAGTCGATGCACGTGCCCCGGGCGGGGCGCCAGCCCAAGACGAGCCGGCGCCGAGAGCCGAGCAGATCAGTCGATGACGAAGAAGTGCTCGGCGAGCTCCACACGGCTCCCGCGCGGCACGAGATAGCGCCGCCCGGGCTCGCAGCGCACCGCCCCGTCGTCGGGGCGTCGCACGATCGTGCCGTTGCCCGAGAAGCGATCGGCGATCCAGAGCACGCCGTCGTGCTCGCCGAACTCGAGGTGCGTCTTGGAGACCGAGAGACCGGGGTCGGTGATCTGCACCAGATGATCGAACACCTCGCCCGGTTGCGGCAGCGGGCGGCGGCCGATGAGACCGGTGCCGAATACGGTGCGTGTCTCACCGGTACTGAACCGCAAGACGAACTGCGTGGCTGTCGGCGGCGCCACCGGGGCCGAGACGGACGCCTCCACGGAAGACGGGATCGCGGTTGCCGCACGGAAGCCCTCGAGGGGGATGCTGATCACTCCGCTGTTGCGACGTGCCGGCCGCTCGATCACCGTCGTGTCGTCCGGGCGCGGATCGGGCTTTCGCCTCGACTCGGGTGTCGCGCTCGTCGAGCTGCCGCACTCACCGCAGAACATCGCCCCCGGGGGAAGTTCGGCCCCGCAGATCCGACAGTTCACGACCGCGCTCCTCTCCGGGTGACAGCGTACCCGCCGAGGGAGGTGAGCGAGACCGCGGCCCGCCAGCGCTCCCTGCGAGTGCGCGGCGCCCCGAGCCGCTCCTGGAGCTCGTCGACCGACTCCCACACCCGCAGGTCGTCGTCGTCGGATGGTCCTTCGGGTGCGAACACGGCACGGTCGACCACGGATGCGAGCACGAGCGGCGCGAGTCCGCCCACCGTCGCGGCTTGCTCCGCACGGGTCGCGGTCGGCCGGATCGGGTAGCCGAAGTCGGCTGCCGAGTCGGCGAACTCCTGCCATCCTCCCTCGATCCGCTCGACCGCCGTCGAGGCGCTGCGGCGCAGTCGGCGTCGTCTGAGCTTCGCCGCGATGATCGCCAGGAAGGGGCTCGCGATGAGGGCGAGCACGAGCACCACGATGCCGGTCACCCCGAGCACGCCGAGCAGCACCTGCAACCAGGCGGCGCCGTCGTCGTCGCGATCGTCGGGCGAGAGGTCGGGCTCCGAGTCGAGGTCGTCGACCGGCGTCCGCTCCGCGGGCGGCGGCAGGGCGGACTGGGGCCTCGAGACGACCGTCGGCTCATCGGTCTCGGGCTCGGGGATCTCACGCGGATCCGGATTCGGATCGATCGAGAGCCAGTCCCCTTGGGCTGTCTGCACCTCGATCCACGCCTGCAGGTCGGCGCTCTCGAACACCGTGGCACCGTCGGACGGCACCGCATCAGAGGCATCCGTCTCCGGCGATTCCGCATTCGGCAGGTAGCCGACGACGACCCGCGCCGGGAAGCCGATGCGCCGCGCCATCAAGGCTGCTGCGACGGCGTACTGCTCGCCGTCGCCGACCATCGGGCTCTCGGTGGCGAGTTCGACGAGCCGGTCGAGCGAATGGCCAGAACGGCTCGCCCGCTCCGGCTCGCCGCCTTCCCCGCCGCCTTCGTGGCCGAGGCCGTGACTGACATAGCCCTCGCGACGAAAGCCCTCGATGAGCTGGGCCAGTCGTTCGCCGGGTTCACCGGAGGCCGGCGCCCATTGGTCGAGCAGCCGAGCGAGCTCGTCGGGCAGGTCGGGCGACGGCGGAAGCACACTGGTTCCGGGGCGCAACCCCACGAGGGACTCGGGATCGGCCGGGGTGACCGAGAACGCGGTGTAGGCATCGCCGGAAGCGAGTCCCTCCTGCACCGCACCCGTGCCGGTCACGTCGTTGTAGACGAACCCCTCGGCGAGCTGCTCCGCGTGCGGCCCCTCGAACGCGATGCGCTCGAGTCGACCGACGCCCGGCACCCACACGTCGGCGTACCCGAGCACCGACACCTCGATGCGCACCTCGATCGCGCCCGATTGGTCGAGCCGGTACGGCAGGCGCGTGAATCGGCCGGAGAGCGCCGTGCCGTCGGCGCCTCCCACGGAGTAGACGATGCCGTCGTACGTATCGAGCGTCGCGATGCGGATGCCGGCGCCCTCGGGCAGACCGCGTACCCGGAGCATGGCCCGCTCGCTCGACTCGGGCTCGAACGCCGCCCGGAACCCCGCGAGCGGGCTCTCGTGCTCGCGTGGCTCGAACGGGGGCTGCAGCTCGGCTCGCAGCACGTTGCGCTGCGGCACGGGCAGGGCCACGGATGCAGCGGTGGCGCCGACGAGCGCGATCGCCACGAGCGCCGACGCGCCGAACACCCGGCGGGCATCCGCGAGCGCGGCCTCGACCGGCCGCCCGCTCGTGATCGCCCGTCGCTGCGCGATCCCGACCCGCACGAGCCAGGCCACCGCTGCGACGAGGAAGGCGAGCCCGGCCTCGACGGCGAAGGCGGTGTGCACGACGCCGAACGTGATGCCCACGATGAGCAGGAGGGCCGGCGGCAGCACTGCCGCTGCCGGCCGACGGCTGCGCAGCGCGATGGTCACCGCAGCGGTCGCAGCGACGAGCGTGGAGAGGAATGGGGGCACGAGCAGCGCCTGGTAGGAGCCGACGGGCACTGCGATCGTGACGAGCTGCTTCCAGGACAACGCCGCCGCAGCGAGCAGGTCGGCGACACCGACGGGGGTCGGCAGGATCCCGGCGAACGTGCGCCCGGGCACCGCCGCCGGAACGCCGAGCACGAGGTACGCCGCGAACACGGCGACGACGACGATCCATGCCGGCCACCGTCGGCGCGCGCCGACGACGCCGATGCCGACACCGGCGACGATCGCGACGGCTCCCGCGACGATGAACGCGAAGCTCTCATAGATCGGCCACCAGGGAATGAGCGCCGCTGCGAGCATCGCGACGATGAGCAGCGTGCTCACCGCGGTCGGCCAGAACCGGTCGGCACGTCCCAGCGGGCGGGTCTGCATCATGCGACCGAGGCCGATCTCGCGAGCATCGCGCGCAGGTCGTCGAGGTACCCGATGCGGAACACCGTGAGTCCCGCGATGGAGCGTACCGACGGCTCTCCCTCGGGCGCGCACTGCACGGCGACGGCTTCGACGCCCACCGGGAACCGCGTCGCGGCCGACCGCAGCGGGGCGATCCCGCGCGCCGTGCCGGTGACGAGGAAGGCGAGGGAGACCCCGGTGAGCGCGTCGGCCGCGGCGTGCGCGACATCCGGGAGCATCGCCGCGCGCTCCTCGGTGTCGACGACGCAGAGGGCGTCGAGCAGACGATCACGGGAGACGGTCGGCAGCTCGCGCATCGAACCGCGAGCGACGCCGTTGCCGCCGGCCGGCCCCGACACGACGAAGGACACCGTGCGGGCATCGCGGATGGCTCGAGCACCCACGGACGCCGCGGCGCTCACTGCGAGCTCGAACTCCGCGTCATCCGCATAGGCACTCGCGTCGAGATCGAGCACGATCATGAGCCGGCTGCGCCTGGTCTCCTCGAACTGGCGCACCATGAAGGTGCCGGTCTTCGCGGAGCTGCGCCAGTGGATGTGGCGGCGGTCATCGCCCGGCACGTACTCGCGCAGGGCATGGAAGGCGATGTCGCTCGCCGTGAGATCGCGAGTCGGCGCACCTTCGAGGTCGCGGATGAATCCCGTGCTGAGCGCCGCGATCGACACGGTGCGCGGATGCACGTGCAACTCGACGACCTGCGACCACACGATCTCGCGTCGCATGAGCCCGATCGGATCGGCGCGAACCGTGCGCGCGGGCCCGACCGGAACGATCCCGCGCCGCTCGGTCGGAATGGGGAACTGCTCGTCGAAGGCACCGCCGCGTGGAAGCCCGGGCAGCACGCGCTCGACGACGCGCCCGCCGACGGGCACCTCGAGCTGCGCGCCGCCCAGTCGCCGACGCCCCGGATTCGCCGCGATGATCCGCGCCTGTGCCGACTCGCCCACGACGACGCGCGGCGTCGGCAGCACGAGTTCGATCGTCGAGGCGCCGCGACCGATGAGCCAGACGGATGCCGCGGCGACCAGCAGCCCGAATCCCCACCCCAGCGCGATGACCTCGAGCCATCCCCACGCGTAGCCCGCGACGAGCGACACGATCGCCGCGGCGATCATCGCCCACCCGAGCGCCGTGACGACGCCGCGAATGGCCTGCGCCCACTCGGCGACGACGGCGCCGGCGGCGGCCCCGATTCCCACGGCACGCCCGATGACGACCGCGAGCAGGCCGGCCTTCTTGGCCTCCTCGGGGATCGTCGAGCGAGTCTGGACGAGGGTCACACGGCCTGCCTGGAGGACGGCGGCGGGGTCTCGATGAGCACCTGGGCGATCATGTTCGACGCGGTGGCGCCGTCGAACTCCGCCTCGGGATCGAGGATCAGGCGGTGCGCGAGCACAGGCTCGGCGAGCGCCTTCACATCGTCGGGCACGACGTAGTGCCGGCCACGCCCGGCGGCATGGGTCTTCGCGGCGCGGATGAGCGCGAGGGCTCCGCGCACGCTCACGCCGAGCCGCACCTCACGCGCGGTGCGCGTGGCGTCGACGAGCCGTGAGACGTAGTCGTGGATCGTCGGATCGACGTACACGGTGCGCGCGAGCGCGGCGAGTTCGACGACCTCGTCGGCGCGGAGTTGCGGCTCGATGCGATAGCCGTGGGCCCGCTGGTCGGCGCCCTCGAGGATGCGAATGGTCGAGGCGTGATCGGGGTAGCCGATCGAGGTGCGCATGAGGAACCGGTCGAGCTGCGCCTCGGGCAGGCGGTAGGTGCCGGCCTGCTCGACGGGGTTCTGCGTGGCGATGACCATGAACGGATGTCCCACGGCGTGGGTCACCCCGTCGACGGTGATCTGTCCTTCCTCCATGACCTCGAGGAGCGCCGATTGCGTCTTGGGGCTCGCCCGGTTGATCTCGTCGGCGAGCACGATGTTCGCGAAGACCGGCCCGGGATGGAACTCGAACAGCCCTGAGCGCTGGTCGTAGACGGTGACGCCCGTGATGTCGCCCGGAAGCAGGTCGGGGGTGAACTGCACGCGGTTGCTCGTGCCGGCCACCGATTGAGCCATGGCACGCGCGAGGGAGGTCTTCCCGGTGCCGGGCACGTCGTCGAGCAGGAGGTGGCCTTCGCTCAGGAGCGCCGTGAACGCCAGGCGCACGATCCGGTTCTTGCCGAGCAGCACCTCCTCGACCGCGCCGACGAGTCGGTCGAGGTTCGCGGAGAACCGCGTGGCCTCCTCGGGGGTCATGGTCATCGTTGCTCCTTCGGCTCAGCGGTTCTCATAGCGTGCCGTCACGCCGGCGACCTCAACATCCAACCAGACCCGATCGCCGGGTTGCGCCTCGGGAACCTCGCACGTCGTCGCCGACTGCGACAAGCGCCCGTTGGTGTCGCCATCCACTCCGCACCAGAACGCCGCCGGCAGGCCGGAGTTCTCCGGGGCCGCGGTCCACGACCAGGTCTTCGTCGTCTCGTTCCACACGCGGCTCGGCAGGGCGAAGGTGAGCGAGGGCACCGCATCGGCCGGCTGGGTCTGCGACCACGGCCCGCAACTTCCCCAGAGGGTGCAGGCCCGCACCTGGAAGCGTGCCGCCTCGCCGAACGGGCGGTTCAGGAGCGGACGGAGCCAGCCCGATCCGCTGAAGTCCCGCACCGATCCGGGGATGTGAGCGCCGTTGGAGTCCACCGCGACGATCTCGTATCGCCAGGCGTTCCCGTCGACCTTCTCGATGTACCGGTCCCAGGTCTCGATGTTCATCCAGGCCATCGCGCTCTTCACTGGGCCCGCGCCGCCTGGCGCCGGGCGCACGACCGTGCTCGCGACCTCGGTGTTGACGCATGCAGCACGGTTGAAGCCCCACACGAGGAACGAGTACTTGGCCGCCTCGGTGGCCGTGCCGGCGAATTGCACGCTCGATGCTTCGGGGCCGACGTGCACGACCTCTGCGACACTGCCGCCGGTGGCCGGCGGGACGACCGTTCCCGGAGCCGGGCTCGTCACCCCGCACGCCTGGGGCCCCGACGGCACGCTCGACTCGCCCTCGACGAGCCGCTGCACGAAGTACCCTCCGATCGCGTCGCCGTTGCCGGAGAAGGGCGACCACGACACCGTCACCGAGCCGGCGAGCGCGTCGCCGGTCACCGCGATGGCTCCCGCGACGGGCGCCCCGAACGGAGTGCCCGAACCGCCGGCCTCGTTCCAGGCGGTGAGCGCGGGGTAGGCCTCGTTGCGTGCACTCACGGTGAACGGCACCTGGCTGCCGTTCTCGAGGGACTGCGACTCCATGCCGCAGAGCGTCGCCGTGCACGCGCTCGCCGCCGACACCTCGGTGGAGACGCCGGCGACGGTCACGACGTAGGAGCCGACGGTGCTGCCCGCCCCGGTCGACACGGGCGCCCATTCGATGCGGAGTCGACCGTCGAGCGGCATCGCGCGCAGGTCGGTGGGCGGCGGCGGCACGACATCGGACCAGATCGGGCCGGGTGCCTCGACCGGGTCGGAGAGTCCGATGCCGTTGCGTGCCTGGATCCGCACGATGACGGCGTTCGCCTCGCCATTGCCCGGCGTCGCGACCGTGCAGGTCGTCGCAGCGCACGTGGAGGTCTGCACGACCTCGCGGCCGCCGGGGGCGAGCAGCGCGATCTCGTATCCGGAGATCGGCGAGTTGTTGAACCCGCCGGCGCCGAAGGTCACGTCGAGTGTGCCGTCCGCGAATCCGGTCACCTGTGGGCCGGTGACGGGATCGGGTCGGTCCTGCACCGAGATCGTGACCGTTCCCCACGCGTACCGGCTGGGATCGTCGGTGGCGTCGGCGACCTGGTATTGCAGGGTCGTGTTCACCGGCGCGGCCGACGGGTCGACCGATACCGCGAGGGTGGAGCGGTCGGAGCTGGGTTCGATCGTGACACCCGCGGGGAGGCTCTCGTCGAGGCCGCGCACGCCGACCACCCGCAGCGGCGTCTCGGGGAACGGGTTCGTGGCGCGATCGTTCGCGAGCACATCGATCGACGTCGTCTGGCCGCGAGGTGCGATCGCGTGGTCGTCGGCGGGTTCTGCGAGCGGCCGGGTCGACGGCACGACGCGCAGGTCGATCCGGCCGGGCCGTCCGGCGCCTGCCGGATCGGTGACGCCGACCGCCACTGACGCGCGCGTTCCCTGCACTGTCGATTCCGAGGCCGCGATGGTGAGCTCGTCGCCCGCCAGCGACACCTCGAATCCGTCGGCGAACGGCGGAAGCACCTCGAACTCGAGCCGGTCGACCTCGTCGGGGTAGGGGTAGTTCGTGAGCTTCATGAGTTCGATCGTCTTCGACTGGCCCGGCTCGAAGTCGATGACGCCGCCGGTGAAGACCGGCGGCTGGTTCTCGGTCGGCAGGACCGTGATCGGGATCACGATGGTGCCGGTGCGGCCGGTCGGGTCTGCTGCGGACTCGCCGTCGGTCACGGTGAACGAGAGCGAGGCCGGGCCGAAGTAGCCGTTCTCGCTCTGATAGCGCAGCGAGTCCTGGTCGACGACGAGCTCGGTGCCGTCGTCATGCGAGGCGCGCACGGTCGCGGCATCCGTCAGCCGAACCGGGCGACCGGATGCCGCGATGACGAACTCCGCGAGCTCGATCCGCACCTCTTCGCCGCTCACGACCTCCACTCGGGGGGCATCGCGGCGCAACTGCGGCAGGGCGTCGTCTCGGCCGGGCACCCAGATGAAGGCGTATGCCGTGACGTCGGGGTCTTCGGGGTGGCTGACCGAGAAGGGGATGATGCGCCGGCGATCCTGGATCTCGACGCGGATGCTGCCGTCTCGGCGCACCTCGACGCCGCTCGTATAGCCGTCGACGAGACCCACGGTGAGGTCGGCGGCGGGGGCATCGGCGAGGAAGACGTTGCGGAGCACCGGGACGTCGATCCGCTCCTTGTCGAGGATGTCGCTGAGGCTCAGGACGGTGTCGGACGCCTCAGGTCGTGCGAGCGGGGCGTCGGGCCGGGCCTCGACGGTGAGGAAGCTCGACGCCTCGCCGAGATGCTCGTTCTCGACGGTGTAGATGAATCCGTACAACCCCTCGCCGTCGGGCACGGTGACCTCGATGCGGTCGCCGTCGACGACCGCGGTGGCTCCCCCGGTATTGGGCTCGACCGAGCGGAGGCTGAGCGCTCCCCCGTCGGGATCCGAGTCGTTCTCGAGCACTCGCACGGAGATGGTCCGCCCCGGGCGCACGGTGACCTTGTCTTCGACGGCGATCGGGGCACGGGCCCCATCGAGCCTCTGCGCGATGCCGACTCGCACGGTGCCGGTGGCGCGAGCGCCGAGTGCATCGACGACGGCGTACTGGAACGTGTCTGTTCCCGCGGAGTACTCGCCCGCCTGGTACTCGAGCCAGTCGCCGCCCCGGTCGACCACCGTGCCGAGATCGGGATTCGATTCCTGGCCGAGCAGCTGCACCGAGTCGCCGTCGGGGTCGGCGCCGCCGAGCGGGATGGGGATGCGCACCGTGTCGCCGGTGAGCACCCGCGCGGTGACCGTCGCCGGCACGGGCGGGGTGTTCGTCTCGGGGTCGGCGGCCCGCACCGAGATCGCCACGCTCGCGGTGGCGTATTGCCCGTCTGGCGCGAGCACCCGGTAGACGGCCTCGAACTCGCCCGGCTCCTCGGGCGCGAAGTACCGGAGGTGGTCGCCGTCGACGAAGAGCAGGCCGGCGGCGGGCAGCGTGTCGAGGTCGGGCGCCAGGGTGAGCGGGAGCGCATCGGGATGCTCGTCGTTGTCGAGCACGGCGATGTCGATGACGTCGCCCGTGCGCGACGAGATCGTGTCTGGGGCTGCGACGGGCGGTTGGGTCCGGTCGGGTTCGAGGACCGCGACGAGCGTCACCTCGCCCTCGGCATCGGCGAGCCCGTTGCTCACGCGATAGCCGAACGTCGTCGAGCCGGTGTCGAGGGGTCGCGAGAGCGTGACGCGCAGGATGCGGTGATCGATGACCTCGACTCGCACTCCCTCGTCCTCCGCGGTGTCGGTGAGGCCCGTCACGATGAGCACACCGCCCGTCGGATCGATGTCGGTCGCGAGCACGTCGACGTCGACGGGCTGGTTCGCATGGAGGAACGCGGTGTGCGGCACGGTGATCGGCGTCGTGTCGCGCTCGGGTGGCGCCGAGACCTCGACGCGCACGAGACCGGTCGCCGTGTCCGCGCCGTCGGTCGCCGTGTACTCGAGATAGTGGGTGCCCACCACGTCGCTCGTGAAGCGGAAGGTGCCCCCGTCGAAGTCGGGCGTGAGCTGTACATCGGGCTTCGCGGGCACCGCACTCAGTCGCACCTGGCCCGAGCCGCCGCGAACGTAGCGCAGCGGTTCGATGCGGATCTCCTGCCCGGCGGTCGCGAGCGCCACGAAGGGGTCGGCGACGAGCTCCACGTCACCCGGCGCCCGCACCGAGATCTCGAGGATGCCGCCGGCCTCGGCGCGGCCGTCGGACACGACGAGCGAGACCGTGCGCGCCGCACCGGGAGCGCCCTTCTCGTCGAACACGACGATGCCATCGGCCGTCGACGAGATCGCGTCGGGCGCCGCTGCTTCGGCCCGATGAAGGAAGAACGGATCGCCGTCGGGGTCGACCCAGTCGCCGAGCACCGGCGTGGTCACCCGCCCCTGCGACGCGACCGAGGCGCGCGACAGGCGCATCTGTTCGGGCGGCGAGTTCTCATCGGGCTCGCGCACGCCGACCTGTACCGTCGCGTGCGCGGTGCCGCCCCGGCCGTCAGTCACGGTGTAGCCGAAGGCGAGGGTGCCGGATGCCGCGTCGTCGAGCGTGAGCTGCAGCTGCTGGTTGCTCGCGATGAGATCGATTCGGGCGCCGGGCGGCAGCTCGCCGTCGATCGAGTCCACGACGAGCACGTCGCCGTTCGCGTCGTAGTCGTTCAGGAGCACCGGCAGCACGGTCGACCGGCCCGGGCGCGCTCCGAACTCGTCGGCCTCCGCGACGGGCGGCGCCTGGCTCTTCTCGATCGTGGGCTTGGTGTCGGGATCGTTCTGCTCGACGGTCTCCTCATCCTGCTCCGTGGCGAGCAACTCGTCCCAGTTGTCGATGAGGCCGTAGTCGTCCGACGCGGCCCACGTCCGGCCGGAGCGCCGATCGTTCAGCACGAGGGCGCCCCCGTTGGCGAGGTACGACAGCTCGGCACCGGCCCCGCCGTCGAGTTCGATGAGCCGCTCGTTGCTCGGGGCGCATGATCGCCATGCTGAGCCGTTCGCCCATGCCGCGTGCAGGCATCCGTCGTGGACGAAGGGCGCGGCCGGCGTGCCCGCGCGGCCACCGACGAGCTCACCCGGCTCTGCGCCGTCGAGACCCACTCCGATGAGGCCGTGTCGAGAGGCGATCGCCACTTCGTCGCCCGTGAGCGAGGGCGCCTGCAGCTTGGGGACGTCGCCCGGGTCGAGCATCCCGGAGAGGTCGATCGGGGAATGGCCTTCGAGGTGCAGCGTACGCCCGCTGACGTCGAGCACCGCCCATCGTCCTCCGACGGACGTGATCTGCACCTCGGGGTCTCCCGAGACCGGCTCCAGTTGCCAGCGCGTGGCCACCGTCTCGGCCTCGGCTGCGTCGACGCGCGCGACGACACCCGTCGACGGCGTGTACGCGAAGAGCGTTCCCGCCTCGTCGACCGAGGTGACCGATCCGGCGCCGAAGGTGAGCACCGGCTCGGCGTCGCTGTCGAATTCGGCGAGGTCGGCCACGGGCACCGACCAGACGTCGCCCGCGGCGGCGATCACGACGCGTGAACCGGCGAGGGCGAGCGACGTCTCGTCGGGCGGCACCGCGACGGTGTCGATCATCGTCGACGTCGTGGGATCGACGATGCCGATGCTCGCCCGATCGGGGTCGAGCACCAGAACGGTCGAGCCCGACTGCACGACCTCGAGATCGGAACTGCCCACTTCGACGATCGAGTTGAGCTCGAGCACCGCGGTGTTCGCCCGGCCGACAGACTGCAGGCGATCGCTCGCGACCCAGACCGACGCGTCGCCCAGGTCGACGCGCTGCGCAGCGTATCCTCCGGATGCCACCGCCACGCCGGCGACGAGCGCGACGATCGCCGTCACCGCACCGGCGGTCGCGAGCGCGGACCGGTGAGCGCTGAGATGAGGCAGGTGCATCAACCAGTGCCCCCGTCGATATCGATGCAGCGTTCGGCGCTCGGCTGTCCGGACTTGCCGTCGCGAGTGACCGTGACATTGGCACAGACCCGATTCCGGCCGTCGATCTCGACGGGGAAGCGGGGCTCTCGTTGCATCGGCGAGGCCTCGCCGTCGACCGTGACGATGTACGCGTCACCGCGCTCGATCCCCGGGTCGTTCCAGGAGAAGACGACCGCGGCATCCTCGACGACCGCCTGCACGTCGCTGACGACGGGGATCGTTCGCGTGCCCTGTACGACGGCGAGCACGCCGGCGCCGACGAGCGCGACGAGCAGGGCCGCGACGATCGAGACGCCCCACGCGACGCGCTTCGTGCTGGGAGGTGTCGTGCGGCTTCGACCGGAAGTGGATTCAGGCGAGCGGGACTCGAGGCCGTGCACCGAGCCCGAGACCCGGGCGGCGCGGCGGCGTTTGCGGCTGGAATCCAGTGCACCGGCGCGATTCCCGGCCGTGATCCGGGTGCGGTCGTCGAGATCGACGGCGGTGGCAAGCGCCCAGTCGTCCATCGCGACCTCGAGTGGCGTCTGGGGAAGGCCGAGCTCCTCCTCCACCGATTGGAGGTCGCGGATGAACTCGAGTGCGTTCGCCTGCCGCATCGCGGGACGTCGCGACATCGAGCGGGCGAGCACCGCCTCGAGACTCCTCGGCACATCGACTCGGCCGGTCGGCGATGGCTTCGCCTTGTCGATCCGCGCCATCACGGCGCTGGACCCGTTGTCGCCGCCGGGCACCTCGAAGGGGCTCCGCCCTGCGAGCAACGAGTACACCGTGGCACCGAGCGACCAGACCTCGCTCGCGACGGAGCCCGAGACCTCGTCATGCAGCACTTCGGGTGCCGACCACGGGATGGAGAGGCCGACCGCCTCGATCGATTCGGCCTCGCCGAGAGTCGCCGCGATGCCGAAGTCGGACAGCACCGGGTGCCCGTAGGCCGTCGTCAGGATGTTCGAGGGCTTGATGTCGCGATGCAGGACCCCTTGGCGATGCGCCGTCTCGACCGCACTCGCGATGCGCACGCCGGTCGCGAGCACTTCGGCGATCGGCAATTGCACCGCTCGGTAGCGCTGGCCGAGCGTCGCCGAGCAGTACTCCATCACGAGGTACGGCCGCCCGTCGGCGGCAACGCTGGCCTGGTACACGGTGAGGATCGAGGGGTGCGAGCTCAGCTGGGCCATCAGATTGGCCTCGGCCTGGAACATCTGGCGGAGCCCGTCGTTCACGACCTCGGCGAGGAGCACCTTCACTGCCACGAGGCGCCTCGGCATGTTCTGCTCGTACAGGAACACGTCGGCGAAACCGCCGGAGCCGAGGACGCGGATGAAGGCGAAGCCGGGCAGGCTCGGCGGAGTGGACGGCAGTCGCCTCGACAACGGTCCTCCCAGTGATCTTCGGGCCGATCCACGCCGACCGGAGCCGGCGGCGCCGGGTGTCCCCAATTGTAGATGCGCGACACTCGGCGTCGCGAAAATCGTGAGGCGGTCGCCTCAGCTCGCCGCGGCCTCGGGGCGCACGACCCTCAGCACGTCGACGACGATGACGGTCACGTTGTCGCGTCCGCCGTTGCCGAGCGCCGCGTCGAGCAACTGGCGGCCCGCTTTCTCCGCTTTCGCGTTCGCGACGAGGAAGTGCCGGATGCCGTAGGAGGTGAGCTCCTTCGTGAGGCCGTCGGAGCAGATCAGGAGTCGCATCCCCTCTTCGACCGCGATCGCGCGGTAGTCGGGAATGGGCGCCTCGTGGAAGCCGACGGCGCGCGTGATGACATTCGAGTGCGGGTGCGTGTCGGCCTCTTCGCGCGTGATCTGGCCGGCGTCGACGAGCTCCTGCACGATCGAGTGGTCGACCGTCAATTGCTCGAGCGTTCCGCTCACGAGCCGGTACACGCGTGAGTCTCCGATGTTGAAGACGATCCAGGCGGGCTCGTCGGCGATCGCCCCGAGGGCCGCCCCCGTGACCGTCGTGCCGCTTCCCTCGTCGGTGACGCCTGCGCCCCGGCCCATGTCCTGCACGGCGAGACGCAGGGCCGAGTCGACCTCGGGCGTTCCGATCAGGATCTTGCCACCATGCTCGGCGAGTCTCGTGACAACGGCGGCACTGGCGAAGTCGCCGGCGGCGTGGCCGCCCATTCCATCGGCGACGGCGAAGATCGGCGCCTGGGCGATGTAGCTGTCTTCGTTGACCTCACGGCGAAGGCCGGTGTCGGTCATCGCCGCCCACGCGAGGGTGATCTCGGTGCCGTCTGGCAGGGTGATCCGATGGCGGGCGTTGCCATTGCCTATCTGCGTCACCGGTGCGGCCTGCTGTCTGATCGGATCACTGGGGGAACGGAGCTCCGTGGGCGGGGAGGATCTCGACGATCGTATCGTCTCCGAGGTCGAGGGTGGTGCCGGCAGTCACGACAATTGACTCGCCGGCCCGCATCCGGCGCGATCCCCTCGCGGTGCGGACGATCGTGCCGTTCGTCGAGCGGAGGTCGGTGGCGACGAGGCGCTTCCCGTCGAGCCGCAGTTCGAGGTGGGTGCCGGAGACGGCGGCGGTGGGCGAGTCGACCGCGACGAGCTCCGGAGCGGCACCGGGTCGCCCGACCGGCGGCGGCAGGGGACGCCGTCCGATGAGCACCGGTCCCGTGAGCGTGCGCGGCGACTCGCCGGCGATGCGGTATCGCGGCCCGGTCGGCGATGCCGTCAGGTCGGGTTCTGGATCGGGCTTGCGGGGTGAGGCGGCGGGAGCGGGCGTACGCGCGAGCGAGGCATCCGATCCCGATGCCGTCGGCGGAGCGGATGCCGCGACGTCGGCCGGCCCTCGCGCCGGAACCGGATGCATCGTGCGTGCCCCCGGCACCGCGGGTTCGAGCCCCTCGAGCTGCGCATCGAGCGGCACCGGCCGAGCCGGTCGCGGCCCCGGATTCGCGACCGGCCGCGGCGTCAGCACGGTGTCGGCATCGATCGTGGACGGGCGCGGGCGGAGCACCGTGTCGGGGGCGAACTCCTCGACGGCCACCGGGTTCCCGACCGGCACGACGACGCTCTCGTCATGGGTCGCAGGTCGGCGTCTCGGCACCGACGACCACTCGACGGCGGAGGCGCGGAGGCTCGCTCGCGCGTGCTCGAGGTGGTGCGCCGCCTCGCCGAGCGGCCCGAGCGGGGTGTCCGAGCCGGCGAGACGCAGCGCCACCACGTCAGTGAAGTCGGCGAGATGCCATGGCCGGATGCCTCGCGCGTCGAAGCGCCGGCTGCCGCCCGGGGAGTCGAGGTCGACGACCGCCTCACCGCGCACGACTGCGGTGACGGCCGTCACGTCGTCTTCGCCCCACCAGACGAGCGCGAACGACTCGACGGGATGCTCGCGACCGATCGGGATGAGCCCGACGAGCGCCTCGAGGCTCGGCGACGGGTCGCTCGCCGACTCCGCGAGCGCGGAGAGGGTCGCGGCGGGCGCGGGCGCGGCGAGCGCTGCGATGAAGCGGTCGCCCACAATCACGTCCCACGCCGGCGCGCCGGTCGTCGCGGAGCTGGAGAACGTGCCGGCGACCATGTCGTCCAGTCTGGCACCGTGCGATCCTCTGACCGTGCCGGTCGCCGGAATCGCCTCCCATGCAGCTGACGTGCGTGATGCGGTCGCCCGGTGAGGGAGCCGATGCCGGATGCCAGGTTCGCCACGAGATTCGCTCCGGGACACGAGCCAAACCATGGAATCAGTTGCAAGAACAGACAAATTCGACGGAATCGCTTGCCTGCGGCATCCGTCACTGTCACAATCGACCCATGACGAACCAGGGACGCCCAACAGGGCATCGCCCGGCGCAGCTCGACGAGGTGTCGAAGGCGATCATCGAGCAGCTCCAGGCCGACGGTCGGCGCTCGTATGCCGACATCGGCAAGGCGGTCGGCCTCTCGGAGGCCGCTGTTCGCCAGCGCGTGCAACGGCTCACCGAGTCGGGCGTGATGCAGATCGTCGCCGTGACCGACCCGATGCAACTCGGGTTCACCCGGCAGGCGATGATCGGCATCCGCGTCGCGGGCGACACCCGGGTGATCGCCGAGCAGCTCGCCGAGATCCCCGAGATCGACTACGTCGTGCTCACCGCCGGCAGCTTCGACCTGCTCGCCGAGGTCGTGTGCGAGAACGACGAAGAGCTCATCACCCTCTTGAATTCGCGCATCCGCACACTCGAGGGCGTGCAGACGACCGAGACGTTCGTCTACTTGAAGCTCCAGAAGCAGTTCTACAACTGGGGCACTCGCTGAGAAGGGAACACCATGACCGACACGGTCACTGACCAGGCCGCGCCGGCCTACACGGCCTCCGACAACGCCGCGCTGCAACAGAAGGCGAAAGACCACCTCTGGATGCACTTCGCGCGGCAGTCGACCATGGAGACCTCGGGCGTGCCGATCATCACGCGCGGCGAGGGTCACCATATCTTCGACATCGAGGGGCGCAAGTACTTCGACGGCTTGTCGGGCCTGTTCGTCGTCAACGCGGGACACGGCCGCGCCCGCCTCGCCGAGGTCGCGGCGAAGCAAGCGGAGCAGCTCGCGTTCTTCCCGATCTGGTCGTACGCGCATCCAGCGGCGATCGAGCTCGCCGACCGCCTCGCCGGCTATGCGCCCGGCGACCTCAACCGGGTGTTCTTCTCCACCGGCGGAGGCGAGGCGGTGGAGACGGCCTTCAAGCTCGCGAAGTACTACTGGAAGCTGAAGGGTCGCCCCACCAAGCACAAGGTCATCTCGCGCTCGGTCGCCTACCACGGCACGCCGCAGGGTGCGCTCGCGATCACTGGCATCCCGGCGATGAAGGAGATGTTCGAGCCGATCACGCCGGGCGGGTTCCGGGTGCCGAACACCAACTTCTATCGCGCGGCCGAGGTCGGTGCGCCCGCCGACGACCTCGAGGCGTTCGGCCTGTGGGCCGCGAACCGCATCGAGGAGATGATCCTCTTCGAAGGACCCGAGACGGTGGCCGCGGTCTTCCTCGAGCCGGTGCAGAACTCGGGCGGATGCTTCCCACCGCCCCCCGGGTACTTCCGCCGGGTCCGCGAGATCTGCGACCAGTACGACGTGCTGCTCGTCTCCGACGAGGTCATCTGCGCGTTCGGCCGCATCGGTCACATGTTCGCGTGCGACGCCTACGGCTACGTTCCCGACATGATCACGTGCGCGAAGGCGATGACGTCGGGCTACTCCCCCATCGGCGCGACGATCGTCTCCGAGAAGCTCTACGAGCCGTTCTCGAAGGGCACGACGTCGTTCTACCACGGGTACACGTTCGGCGGGCATCCCGTCTCGGCCGCGGTCGCGCTCGAGAACCTCGACATCTTCGAGGAGGAGGGCCTCAACGAACGGGTGCGTGAGAACTCGCCGCTCTTCCGCGCCGAGCTCGAGAAGCTGCTCGACCTCCCCATCGTCGGCGACGTTCGCGGCGACGGGTACTTCTTCGGCATCGAGCTCGTGAAAGACACGGCCACGCGCGAGACATTCAACGACGACGAGTCCGAGCGGCTGCTGCGCGGGTTCCTGTCGAAGGCGCTCTTCGACGCGGGCCTGTACTGCCGCGCCGACGACCGAGGCGATCCCGTGATCCAGCTCGCGCCGCCGCTCACGATCGGCGTGCCCGAGTTCCAGGAGATCGAGCAGATCCTCCGTAACGTCCTCACCGAAGCCTCGAACCGACTCTGATGCGCCGGCCGGGCACTTCGGTGCCGGATGCCTCACCCGACGCCTACCGCCGGGTGAGCTTCTGGCTCGACGACCTCGCCGCCTCGGGCACCGACGACCTGCGACCGCGCGCCCCGCTCACGACGAGCGCGCGATTCGATGTCTGCCTCATCGGAGGTGGTCTCACAGCGCTCTGGACCGCGTATTCGCTCGCGAAGGCGGATCCCGACCTGCGGATCGCCGTGCTCGAGCGCGATATCGCCGGATTCGGGGCATCCGGCCGCAACGGAGGCTGGTGCTCGGCTCTGTTCCCTCGTTCGGCCTCCTCGCTCGAACGCGAGCACGGCTACGATGCCGCGATTGCGATGCGCCGGGCGATGATCGAGACGGTCGGCGAGGTCGGCCGCGTGGCCGAACTCGAGGGCATCGAGTGCGACTTCGTGCAGGGCGGCACACTCGTGTTCGCACGCAGCGACGCCCAGCGCGAACTCGCTCGGGCGGAGATCGAGGAGGGGAGGCGCTTCGGCGTCGATCGGCTCGAATACTGGGACGAGCGCACGATCGCGTCGCGTTTCGGCGTGCCGGGATCCGGCGATCGCGGCCCGTTGGCGATGTTCGACCCGTCGTGTGCGCGAGTGCATCCGGGCAAGCTCGTGCGCGGGCTCGCCCGGGTCGCGGAATCGCTCGGGGTGGCGGTCTTCGAGCGCACCGAGGTCATCGACTGGTCCGCCGGGCGGGTGCGCTTTCGCGCCCTCGACGACGGAGGTGAGGGCACGGTCGCCGCGCGCCACATCATCGTGGCCACCGAGGGGTACGGAGCCCGGTTGCCACGCGTGCGGCGGCGCATCCTCCCCCTCTACTCGCTCATGATCGCGACCGAGCCGCTCCCCGAGGCGACGTGGGATGAGATCGGCCTCGAGCACGGCCAGACCTTCAGCGACTACCGGCACCTCCTCGTCTACGGGCAGCGCACCGCCGACAACCGGTTCGCGTTCGGAGGTCGCGGCGCCCGCTATCACTGGGGCAGCGCGGTCGATCCGGCCTTCGAGCGGGTCGACGAGGTATTCGGCCACTTGCACGAGACGCTCCGAGAGTTCTTCCCGGCGATGGGTGACGCTCGCGTCACCCATCGCTGGGGAGGGCCCCTCGGCGTCGCGCGCGACTGGCATCCGACCGCGAGCTACAACCCCAAGACCGGCGTCGGACTCGCGGGCGGCTATGTCGGCGACGGGCTCTCCACGACGAACCTGGCCGGCCGCACGCTCGCCGACCTGGTGCTCGGGCGCGACACGGAGCTCACCCGCCTCCCCTGGGTGAACCACCGCTCTCCGCTCTGGGAGCCGGAGCCCCTGCGATACGTCGGTGCCAACCTCGGGATCCTCGGCATGCGATTCGCCGACACCGAGGAGCGCTACACCGGCCGGCCGTCGCTCACGGCCCGGATGCTCGCACCGCTCACCGGTCACTGAGCCCGGCCATTCGGTACGCGCCCTCCTCTCAACGGCGATCCGCCGTGCCGTCCGGGCGTTCAGGAGCTCCGAACGCCCACTCGGGCAGTGCACCGCTGCCGATGAAGGAATGCAGCAGGCTCGCCATCGGATGCGCGGGCTCCGCCTCGAGCGCGAGGTCGATGAACGCGCCCGCCGCCGATCCGCGCCCGAGTGACCACGCGAGCCACGCAGCGATGCACAGCGGCCCCGTCCGCAGCTCCTGCGGCGCATTCGCGATCAGGGGACGGAGCAGGGCGAGCGCCCGTTCGACCCTGCGACGATCGGGGCGGAGCGTCGACTGCCCGAGCATCAGCCGCATGAGCAACTCGGAGACCTCGTCGGTCTCGGCCTCGGCGATCTCACGTCGAACAAGCTCGTCCATCGTCTCGCCGCTCCGATCGGCACGCTCCGCGCTCGCCATCGCGTCGTCGTATGCCGCCTCGCCGACCACGACGCCGAACGCGATCTGCAGCATCATCACGTCGCGGAGCGGCGGACGCGATGCCAAGTGGAGGAACCACGCGAGTCGGACCGCCGGGTGTTTCACCCCGGAACGCGCGACGAGCGATTCGACGAGCTCGACCGGGTCGACGTTTCGCCCGAGCCGCACGATCGCCGCCTCGGCGCGGTCCTGCGCCTCGAACGCGGATATCGCCCCAGCGATCGCCGCAGCCATCTTCGGGTCGGCTTCCGGCAGTTCGCCGGCCGCTCCGGGCGAGGCCAGCACCTCCACCTCCTCGGGCGCCAGTCGGGTGACCGGGCTCTCGTCGATGAGCGCGAGGGGGTGCCCCGCCGCGGGCGCCTTCGGATCGAGGATCGATGTCCACGCGTCGGCCGCTCGGCACAGTGCGTCCCGCACGAGGAACCCGGCCTCCTCGGTTCGCTTCACGAGGAGACCGAGCAGTGCGCGTTCGGGCACGCCTCGAGCGCCCGCGAACGTGGCATCGGTGTAGACGACCGGCACGACCGCATCGACGCCGGGCATCCGGCAGAGCGTGCCGACGATCGCGGACACGAGGGTGGAGCGGTCGCGCGCCCGCCTCGGCAGGTCGTGGCGAAGCACACCGATCGTGCGATTGCCGTGGAAGGCGACGCAGACGATCGAGCGTTCAGGTCGGAAGCCCGCGAGCGTGGGAACGAGGGCCAGAAAGTCGTGCGCCGCCTCGGCGCGGATGATCGTCGTCATGGCCACAGCGTGGCTGTGCGGCATCCGGTCGGTGCCGGCATCCGTTCAGATGGTGACGGATGCGGCGGCAGGCGGCATGTCGAGGAAGAGTCAGCGAACCGCGAAGAGCTCCGACACGTCGGCGACGTCGCGTGCACTCGGCTGCCATGCCCCGCCGGCCGCGGCGTTCTGCCGCACCTGCTCGGCTGAGGTCGCGCCGGCGATCACGCTCGAGAGTGCAGGCTGTGCGAGCAGCCAGCCGAAGGTCGCCTCGAGCATGGTGATGCCGCGCTCGTCGGCGAAGGCGCGATACCGGTCGAGCACGTCCCACGGCGCCTGCTCGACGAGGTGCGGCCGCTGGCGCATGATGCGCGTGTCGGCCGGGAGGTCGTCTCGGCGGAACTTGCCGGTGAGCAGCCCGTTCTGCAGCGGGAAGTACGGGAGGAACCCGACGCCGAGCCGTTCGGCGGCCGGCAGGATCTCGGCCTCCGCGCCTCGGACGAAGAGGTTGTACTCGTTCTGCGCCGAGATGAAGCGCGCCGTGCCGAGTTCGCGCGCGACGAACTCGGCTTCCGCGAGCTGCCAGCCGGCGAAGTTCGAATGCCCGATGTAACGCACCTTGCCTTCGCGTACCAAGTCGTCGAGGGCTTTGAGCGTCTCCTCGACCGGCGTCAGCGGGTCGGGGGTGTGCAATTGGTAGAGGTCGATCCAGTCCGTGCCGAGTCGGCGCAGCGATCCCTCGATCGCGAGGCGCACGTACCGACGGGAACCACGCGCGCCCCACGACGGCAGCGGCGACCCGATCGAGGAGTGCCCGAACTTGGTGGCGATCACGACCTCGTCGCGGCGTCCGCGCAGGGCTCTGCCGAGGAGCGTCTCGCTGAGACCGTACTCCTTGCCGTAGACATCGGCGGTGTCGATGAAGTTCACGCCGGCGTCGAGCGCAGCGTGCACGACGGCGTCGGTGCCGCTCTGCGATTCGGTCGCCGTGCCGGCGCGCCCGAAATTGTTGCCGCCCAGCCCCACGGCCGAGACGCGGAGGCCTGAGCGGCCGAGGGAACGGTAGGCGAGGTCGGTCATCCCTCCAGACTAGGCCGCGAGAGCCGCGCGTTCTCGCCCGGGAATGCGTGTGCTGGCACTCCACTCGTCCTCCCCAACCGGGCCTTCGCGGCCGCTCACGCGATGTCTGATTTCCGCGAGCCGGTGACGGATGCCGCGGCTACGCTCGAATCATGACCAACGTGTTCCTCATCCGCCTCGACAGCCCGATCGGCCGCATCGAGCTGGTCGCCGACGCCGACGCCGTGATCGGGCTCTCGATCGCGCGCGGCGGCGTGCTCCCCCACGACGACGAGCCCGAACGCTCCAATTCCGTGCTCGAGTCCGCCCGTTCCCAGCTGCTGGAGTACTTCGCAGGCCAGCGCACCGACTTCGACATCCCGGTCCGCCTCACCGGCACACCGTTCCAGGAGGCCGTCTGGGCCGAACTCGAGCGACTCGGCTGGGGCGAGGCGATCTCCTACGGCGCGCTCGCGGCCGCTGTCGGCAAGCCGGGTTCCGCGCGCGCAATCGGAGGCGCGGTCGGGGCGAACCCCGTGCCGATCATCGTCGGGTGCCACCGCGTGCTCGCCTCTGACGGCCGCATCACCGGCTACTCGGGCGGCGACGGCATCCCCACCAAACTGTGGCTGCTCGGCCACGAGCAAATCGGCTTCGCGGCGTGAGCGTCATTCCACGCCCCGAACTCATGCTCGGCGACGACGGCCTCACCCGATGTGGCTGGGGTGCGTTCGACTCCGAGTACCGCAGGTACCACGACGAGGAGTGGGGCGCTCCGCAGCACGACGAGGCGCGGCTCTTCGAGAAGGTGTGTCTCGAGGGCTTCCAAGCCGGTCTCTCCTGGATCACGATCCTTCGCCGGCGCCCGGCATTCCGCGAGGTGTTCCACGGCTTCGATGTCGAACGGGTCGCGGCGATGGATGAGTCCGACGTCGAGCGGCTGCTCGGCGACGCCCGCATCATCCGCCACCGCGGCAAGATCGAGGCGACGATCCAGAACGCGCGAGCCACGCTCGCCCTCGACAAGCCGCTCGACGAGTTGCTCTGGAGTTTCGCGCCGCCGCCACGCGCCGCGCCGCCCACGACGTTTGCGGAGGTTCCCGCAACCACACCCGAGTCCGTGGCGCTCAGCAAAGAGCTCCGCAAGCGCGGCTATCGATTCGTGGGGCCCACCACCATGTATGCACTCATGCAGGCCACCGGAATCGTCGACGACCACCTCGGCGGGTGCTTCCGTGCGTCAGTGCCGTTCGAAGTCGCGCGCTGAGCCGCGCTGAGCCGCGCTGAGCGGAGCCTGCCCGTGATCTCCTCGACTCGCGTGGGCACTGGTCAGGCGACGAGCTCGAGCTCGAGCGGCGCACCGATCCGGTCCGACCCGAGTTCGAGGCGGAACCCCGCGCCACTGGCCCACTCGAGCAATCCGTGGATCGAGCGGAGCCGGGGTCGGTGCTCGAGGTACGCCCTCGCGAAGCGGCCCTTGGCGTTCTTGTTGAAGTGGTTGAGGGCGCGGCGCCGGCCACCGTCATCGACCGAGATGACGCGCACATACACGCTTCCGGGGCGCACAGGGGCGGGCCCGAGCTCGGTGTACCCCTCCGAACGGAGGTCGACGATGAGTCCCTGCCGTGCGGCCAGCACCTCGCCGACGCGCTCTCGCCACACCTGCTTCAACCGGAGGCCTGGCAACCGCGAATCGTGCGAGAGCCGATACGCCGGAACCAGGTCGAGGGCCCCAACGAGGCCGAACATCGCCGAGTGCACGGCGAGATGCGACGCGGCGAACCTGCGCGCCCGGGCATCGAGGGTCGCAGCATCGAGCGCGTCGAAGAGCACCCCGGTGTAGCGGTCGATCGCCGGCATCGTCGGCGCCGATCGCAACACCCGGTTCCGGTCGACCTCCGCCGCCTGCCGTGGTCCGAGCTTGAGCGCGCGCATCGTCGCGTCGACGTCGGTCGCAAGTGCGACGGCGGCGTCGACGACCTCGGAACGCGCTGGTTCGAGCTCCGCGAATGAGAGCGCCGCGAGGTCGAGGCGCGAAGCGGTGCCACCGTCGCGCTTCGACTCCGACGGGGGCAGGATCAGGAGCACTACGCCCCGATGAAGGCGAGCGCGGCGTCGACGTTCGATCCGAGCGATTCGATGCTGTCGATCGTGACTCGCGGCAACGCGGAAGACGGACCGGTCCACGCCGCGTAACCCTCGAGGCTCTGCTCGACAGCGCGCCACGTCGTCTCTTCGAGGTGCGGCAGACCTCGCTCGCGCTTCTCGAGACGCGCGCGATGCAGCGACTCGTCGGAACAGACCACTTCGATGACCCGCAGCCGCACGTCGGCACGTTCGGCGAGATCGCGCCACTGCAGGCGCGCCGCCTCAGCGGCGTTCACCGCGTCGACGATCACCGTGCGCCCCGAGTCGAGCTCCTTCTCGGCGATCTCCTCGGCCACGAGGTAGGCCGCGAGCCCGGTCGGCTGGTCGGCGTCGATCCCCGCTCGGAGGATTGCCGACTCGATGGGGTCGACGGACACGACCGTGGCGCCGAGGCGGGCTCCGACGATCTCAGCGATCGTCGATTTCCCGGCGCCCGGCAACCCCGCCATGACGATGAGCTGGGTGACACTCAGGTCACCGAACTGGCGGTCGATCGGCTGCTCCCCCGGCATCCGTCACCTCTCAGGCGAGCTCGGCGCGCGAAGCGACCACTTGGACGGCATCCGAGTGCACCGAGAGGAAGCCGTCTTCGGCGTTCGCGGTGATCTTCTCGCCTCCGGCCAGCGTGACCCGCACCTCGCCGCCGGCGAGGATCGCGAGCATCGGCTCGTGACCCGGCAGAATGCCGATCTCGCCTTCGACGGTGCGCGCGACCACCATGACCGCCTCGCCCGACCAGACTTCCTGGTCGGCCGAGACGACACTCACGTTGAGGGCGGCCATGCTCAGCCGTTCTCCTTCTGGATCGTCGCCCACTTCTCTTCAACGTCGGAGATCGATCCGACGTTGAAGAAGGCCTGCTCGGCGACGTGGTCGTACTCACCCTTGGCGATCGCGTCGAACGACTCGATCGTGTCGTTCAGCGGCACGGTCGAACCCTCGACACCCGTGAACTTCTTCGCCATGTAGGTGTTCTGCGACAGGAACTGCTGGATGCGGCGCGCACGCGACACCGTGATCTTGTCTTCCTCGGAGAGCTCGTCGACACCGAGGATGGCGATGATCTCCTGCAGTTCCTTGTTCTTCTGGAGGATCTGCTTGACCGTCGTCGCAACGCGATAGTGGTCCTCACCCAAGTAGCGGGGGTCGAGGATTCGCGACGTGGAGGTCAGCGGGTCGACGGCCGGGTAGAGGCCCTTCGACGCGATCTCACGGGAGAGCTCGGTCGTGGCGTCGAGGTGGGCGAACGTGGTCGCCGGTGCCGGGTCGGTGTAGTCGTCGGCGGGCACGTAGATCGCCTGCAGCGAGGTGATCGAGTGACCGCGCGTCGAGGTGATGCGCTCCTGGAGCACACCCATCTCGTCGGCGAGGTTCGGCTGGTAGCCCACCGCGGAGGGCATGCGGCCGAGGAGCGTCGACACCTCGGAGCCCGCCTGCGTGAAGCGGAAGATGTTGTCGATGAAGAGCAGCACGTCTTGCTTCTGCACGTCGCGGAAGTACTCCGCCATCGTGAGCGCGGAGAGCGCGACCCGAAGACGCGTTCCCGGCGGCTCGTCCATCTGGCCGAAGACGAGGGCGGTCTTGTCGAAGACGCCCGCCTCCTCCATCTCGTGGATGAGGTCGTTGCCCTCACGGGTGCGCTCGCCGACTCCGGCGAACACCGACACACCGCCGTGATCCTGCGCGACACGCTGGATCATCTCTTGGATGAGCACCGTCTTGCCGACACCAGCGCCGCCGAAGAGGCCGATCTTGCCACCCTGCACGTAGGGCGTGAGCAGGTCGATGACCTTGATGCCGGTCTCGAAGAGCTGGGTCTTCGACTCGAGCTGGTCGAAGCGCGGGGGCTTGCGGTGGATCGGCCAGCGCTCGGTGATCTCGATGGTCTCGCCGGGCTCGGCGTTGAGCACCTCGCCGATGACGTTGAAGACCTTGCCCTTGGTGACATCGCCGACGGGCACGGAGATGGCTTCGCCGGTGTCGGTGACCTCCTGGCCGCGGACGAGACCGTCGGTCGGCTTCAGCGCGATGGCGCGCACGAGGTCGTCACCGAGGTGCTGCGCGACCTCGAGCGTGATCTCGTTGCTCTGGTCGCCGATCGTGATCGTCGTCTTCAGCGCGTTGTAGATCGCGGGGATCGAGTCGTGCGGGAACTCGATGTCGACGACGGGGCCCGTGACCCGGGCGACGCGGCCGACGGCGCCGGCCACGGGCGTTGCCGCGGCCGGGGCGGTAGCGGTGTCAGTCATGTGTTCTCTCTCTTCTGAATGGCTACTTGGCGGACGACAGTGCGTCGGCGCCGCCCACGATCTCGGAAATCTGCTGGGTGATCTCGGACTGGCGCGCGTTGTTGGCAAGGCGCGTGTAGTCGGTGATGAGCTTGTCGGCATTGTCGCTGGCCGACTTCATGGCCTTCTGCGTCGCGGCGTGCTTCGCCGCTGACGACTGCAGCATGGCGTTGTAGATGCGGCTCTCGATGTAGACCGGGAGCAGTCCGTCGAGGACGGTCTCTGCATCGGGCTCGAACTCGTAGAGCGGGAACACCTCGTGCTTGTCACTCGGCGCTTCGTCGCTCTCGACGACCTCGAGCGGGAGCAGTCGCGTGACGACCGGTACCTGCGTCATTCGGCTCACCATGCGGTTGTAGACGATGTGGATCTCGTCGACGCCGCCGTCGGCTGCGTCGCGAAGGAACGCCTCGAGCACCGCGTCGCTGATCTCCTTGGCCGTCTCGAAGACGGGGCTGTCGGTGCCGCCGATCCAGCTGCGCTCGTAGTCACGACGACGGAACGAGAAGTACCCGACCGACTTGCGCCCGACCAGGAAGTAGTCGACCGACTTGCCCTGGCTCTTCAGCAGCTCGGTGAGCTCCTCGGCTTCGCGAAGCACCTGCGAGTTGAACGCGCCGGCGAGGCCGCGGTCGGAGGTGAAGATCACGATCGCCGCGCGGTCGACGCGCTCGGGCTCGGTGGTGAGCACGTGGGCGACGTTCGAGTAGCTCGCGACGGCCGAGACGGCGCGAGTGATCGCGTTGGAGTACGGCGTCGATGCGGCGACCCGCGCCTGTGCCCTCTGGATCCGCGACGCGGAGATCAGCTCCATGGCTCGGGTGATCTTCTTGGTCGTCTGGGCAGTCTTGATCTTCTGCCGGTAGACCCGAAGTTGCGCTCCCATGTTTCTCCTGTGTCCTGTGTTCCGGTGCCTGAGGTTCTCGAGTCGCCCCGCAGGGGTTCGATCCCGAGAACCCCAGGGAACGAGGCATCCGACTAGCGGCGGCCCTTCACGATCTTCTCCTGGACGACCTCTTCTTCAGCGATCGCTTCGAACTGCTCCGACCCGACGGAGGCGAGCGGCTTGCCCTCACCCGTCTGGAACTCGAGCTTGAACTTGTCGATCTCCGTCTCGAGCGTCGCAGCGGTCTCATCGCTCAGCACGTTGGTGTCGCGCAGCGTCGAGAGCACCTCGGTGTTGCGGCCGAGGTAGTCGAGCAGCTCGCGCTCGAAGCGGAGGATGTCTTCGACCGGCACCTCGTCGAGCTTGCCGTTCGTGCCGGCCCAGATCGAGACGACCTGCTCCTCGACGGGGTACGGCGAGTACTGCGGCTGCTTGAGCAGCTCGGTGAGGCGCGCGCCACGGGCGAGCTGACGACGGCTCGCTGCGTCGAGGTCGCTCGCGAACATCGCGAACGCCTCGAGCGAGCGGTACTGCGCGAGCTCGATCTTCAGCGTGCCCGAGACCTTCTTGATCGACTTGACCTGCGCGTCGCCGCCGACTCGCGACACCGAGATGCCGACGTCGACCGCGGGGCGCTGGTTCGAGTTGAAGAGGTCGGACTGGAGGAAGATCTGGCCGTCGGTGATCGAGATCACGTTGGTCGGGATGTACGCCGACACGTCGTTCGCCTTGGTCTCGATGATCGGCAGGCCGGTCATCGAGCCGGCACCGAGCTCGTCGGAGAGCTTCGCGCAACGCTCGAGCAGGCGCGAGTGCAGGTAGAACACGTCGCCCGGGTAGGCTTCGCGTCCGGGCGGGCGACGCAGGAGGAGCGACACGGCTCGGTAGGCCTCGGCCTGCTTCGACAGGTCGTCGAAGATGATGAGCACGTGCTTCGAGTCGTACATCCAGTGCTGGCCGATGGCCGAGCCCGTGTACGGCGCGAGGTACTTGAAGCCCGCCGGGTCGGAAGCGGGAGCCGCGACGATGGTCGTGTACTCCATTGCGCCGGCGTCTTCGAGCGCGCCCTTCACGCCCGCGATCGTCGAGCCCTTCTGACCGATCGCGACGTAGATGCAGCGCACCTGCTTCGACGGGTCGCCGGACTGCCAGTTCGCCTTCTGGTTGATGATCGTGTCGATCGCGATGGCCGTCTTGCCGGTCTGTCGGTCGCCGATGATGAGCTGGCGCTGGCCGCGGCCGACGGGGATCATCGCGTCGATCGCCTTGATGCCGGTCTGCAGCGGTTCGTGCACCGACTTGCGCTGCATGACGCCCGCAGCCTGGAGCTCGAGCGCACGGCGGCCGTCGGTCGCGATGTCGCCGAGTCCGTCGATCGGGTTGCCGAGCGGGTCGACGACGCGGCCGAGGTAGCCCTCACCGACGGGAACCGAGAGGACCTCGCCCGTGCGGGTCACCTCCATGCCCTCTTCGATGCCGGTGAACTCGCCGAGCACGACGACGCCGATCTCGTCTTCGTCGAGGTTCAGCGCGAGGCCGAGCGTGCCGTCGGCGAAGCGCACGAGCTCGTTCGCCATGACCGAGGGCAGGCCCTCGACGTGCGCGATGCCGTCGCCGGCGTCGGTGACGTGTCCGACCTCGGTCTTCTTCGCCTGGCCCGGCTCGTACGACGAGACGAACTCCGAGAGAGCCGAACGGATCTCGTCGGGGCTGATGGTGAGTTCTGCCATTGTCTTTCCCTTTTCTGTACCGGTTGTACAGCTACTGGTCTGTCACGGCGCGGACGCCGGTCGTTTCTCCGGCGTCAGCCGGCAAGCTTCTGCCTCAGCGAGCTGAGGCGCGCGGCGACGCTGCCGTCGATGACATCATCGCCGATCTGCACGCGAACCCCGCCGACGACGGCCGGGTCGACGATGGTGTCGAACCGCACGCGGCGGCCGGAGCGGGCCGCGAGGCCCTGCTCGAGTCGCGAGAGCTGCGCGGGCGTGAGCGGCACGGCGGTCGTGACGGTCGCGATGTCGAATCCGCGCTGGTCGGCGACGATGGATGCCGCGTGCCGCAGCAATTCGCCGATGCGCCGGCCGCGAGGCTGCTGCACCAGGTGGCGCGCGATCACGACGGTCTGCGGAGTCGCCTTGCCGGCGAGCAGCCGGTCGACGATCTTCGTCTTCTCGTCGAGCGGGCTCAGCTTGCTGCCGAGTGCGAGCTCGAGCTCGTCGTCGGAGGTGACCGCCCGTTCGAACGTGAAGAGCTCGGCGGCGAGGTCGACGTCGTCGGGAGCGGAATCCGCTGCGACGCGGATGCCGAGCTCTTCGATGCCGGCCAGGAAGTCGTCGCCCGACGACCACGGGCGAGCCGCGGCGCTCAGCAGGAGCGAGACCGCGCCGGCGGAGAGGCGGGAACCGAAGACGGCCTCGACGAGCGCGCGCCGCTGTGCGGCATCCGCTTCGATGTCGGTGAGCGCCGAACGCAATTGCGACGACGACCCGATCACTCGACCCGCGGAGAGCAGGTCTTCTGCGACCGACAGGTCGGCCCGGCCGAGCTCGGCGAGTGCGGCTCGCGAACCGGCCAAAGCACCTCTGGTAGCGCTCCCCATGGGTTAGCTCTTCCCCCCGGCGGCGGCCTGCTCGGATGCCTCGAGTTCGGCGAGGAAGCGGTCGACGACGCTCTGCGCCTTCGCGTCGTCGGCGAGGCTCTCACCGATGACGCCCGACGCGAGGTCGATCGCAAGCGTGCCGACGTCGGAGCGAAGCGACACGAGCGCCGCCTGGCGCTCCGCCTCGATCTGCGCCTGCGCGCTTGCGGCGATGCGCGCGGCTTCGCTAACGGCCTGCTCACGCGCTTCGGCGACGATCGTCTTGCTGTCGTCGCGGGCGGACTCGCGGATGCGGCCCGCCTCGATGCGCGCGTCGGCGAGCTGGGCGGTGTACTGCTCGAGCGCCGCCTCGGCCTTGCGCTGCGCCTCGTCGGCCTTCGCGATGTTGCCCTCGATCGCCTCGCCGCGCTCATCGAGCAGCTTCTGCACGCGCGGCAGCACGTACTTCCAGAAGAAGGCGAGGATGATGACGAAGCAGACCGCCGACCAGAGGATGTCGTAGACCTCGGGAAGTACCGGGTTCGGGGTCGCCTCGTGGCCCTCCTCTGCAGCCCTGAGTACTGCGTGAAGCACGGTGGCCTCCTAAATCGCTGCGGAATGCGGACTAAGCGGTGAAGATGAAGTACGTGGCGATGCCGATGAAGGCGAGCGCCTCGGTGAAGGCGATGCCGATCCACATCAGGACCTGGAGACGGCCGGCCAGCTCGGGCTGACGGGCAACGCCCTCGATCGTCTTGCCGACGACGATGCCGACGCCGATTGCCGGGCCGATGGCCGCGAGGCCGTAACCGACCGTCGCGATGTTGCCGTTGATCTCAGCGAGAACGGTAGTTGCGTCCACGTTGGGTTTTCCTTTCCTAGGGATGTGCTGGGCGGGTGCCCGAGCTCAGTGCTCTTCCGCGACCGCGAGCTGGATGTAGACCGCGGTGAGGAGGGCGAAGACGTAGGCCTGCAGTACGGCGACGAGGATCTCGAAGAGCGTGAAGACGAACCCGAAGGCCAGGCTCCCGACACCGAGCGCAGCCCAGCCGCCGCCCGCCGTGAAGAAGAAGAACTGCGTCGCCGCGAAGAAGAGCACGAGCAGCAGGTGCCCGACGATCATGTTCATCATGAGTCGCAGGGTCAGCGTGATCGGCCGGATGATGAAGGTCGAGATGAACTCGATCGGCGTGACGATGATGTAGACCGGCCACGGCACGCCCGAGGGGAAGAGCGAGTTCTTGAAGAAGTTCTTGGGGTTCTTCCTGATGCCCGCGTAGATGAACGTGACGTACGCGACGATCGCGAGCACGAGCGGCACCCCGATGACCGACGTGCCGGCGATGTTCAGGAACGGGATGACACCCGTGAGGTTCATGAACAGCACCATGAAGAAGATCGTGGTGAGCAGCGGCAGGAACCGCCTGCCGTCTTTCTTGCCGAGGAGGTCGTCGGCGATGTTCACGCGAACGAGGTCGAGCCCCATCTCGACGAGGCTCTGGAACCGGCCGGGAACGACCTGCATGCGGCGGGTGCCGAGCCAGAACACGAGGATGAGCGCAGCGACGGCGACGAAGCGGACGAGGACGATGCGGTTGATCTCGAAGCCGGTGCCCTCGAAGAGCAGCGCGCCGGGGAAGAACTCGAGAATCGACGGCCCGTGAAACTCACCATCATCGGTAGACATCGGAACCAGAAGGTTCAGGGCGTTAGCTAGCAGCGCTATCTCCTGTTTCGGGGCGTGGAGCTCGGCTCTCGCGACGACGAACATCGGAACGGAATTCCGCACAGGCCGAAGCCGCGCAGAAACCGTGGGGGATCGTCAATACTCTAGCAATACTTCGCGCGGCGGACGAATCGCCCGGGGCCGCTCAGTCGTCTGCAGGAGGCTCCGGGAGCTGCACGTCGCTTGCATACGGGATGCGCGACTTCGCGACCACCAGCACGTCGACGACCAGGGAGGCGATGACCCCCGCGACGAGGCTGAGGAAGAGCACCGTTGGATTCAGCCATGCCGCGTCGCGCAGCACCACGACGAGCACGATGAACGCGATGAACTTCAGGAGCCAGCCGCCGAGCACGATGCCGAAGAACGCGCCGACGAACAGGTCGCTTCCGGCGAACCGGTTGGCGAGCAGGATGCTCGCGGCGGTGATGCCCATGAAGACCACCGCCATGAGGGTGCCGATGAGGCCGCTCACGAGGCCCGAGGTGCCGTCGAAGACGAACCCGAGCGAGGCGCTCACGACCGCGACCACGCCGGCGAGGACGCCGCCCCACGTGAGCGCCTTGCGGAGCACCGGGTTCGACGTGGGTGTGCGGTCGGCGGGTTCAGGACGCGGGTCGGTCATCATGCTCCAGTTCGGGGTCGCCGGATGCTGCCGGCCGGATGTGCGAGACAGCGGCGCCGGGCGTGTCGACGGATGCCGCGGGCGGCGCTCCCTCGAGTTCGTCGAGCGTCGGCGTCGACTCCTCGAGCTCATCGAGGGCCGTGGCCGGCTCGTGAGGTCCCTCGAGCTCGTCGAGCGACATGGCCGACTCGTCGAGCTCGTCGAGCTCGGCGAGCTCGTCGAGCGCCACGTCCGACCCCTCGAGCTCATCGAGCGCCGCGGCCTGCGCTTCGGGCGCTTGCGCCTCGGCGGCGACCGTGAGGCGCTTGCGACGGCCGAGCGGCGCGAGCGTGAAGGCCGCGCAGACGAGGAATCCGATGCTGAGGAGGAGGAACGCCCAGATCGACGAGATGCCGTAGTAGACCGGGAAGACGAAGCTCAGGAGGCATCCGATCGATGCGACGGCCGTCCAGGCGTAGAAGATGAGCACCGCGTGCAGGTGCGAGTGGCCCATGTCGAGGAGGCGGTGGTGCAGGTGCTTGCGATCCGCCGCGAACGGCGACTTGCCGGCCCTGAGGCGCCGGATCACCGCGAGTCCGAAGTCGAGGAGCGGGATGAGCAGCACCGCGAACGGCAGGATGATCGGGATGAACGCCGGGAACAGCTCTCCGCCGCCGATCGAGAACGGGTCGATCTGGCCCGTGACGGCGATCGCCGAGGTGGCCATCAGGAGGCCGATGAGCAGGGCGCCCGCGTCGCCCATGAAGAGCTTCGCCGGGTGCCAGTTGAGCGGCAGGAACCCGATGCAGGCCCCGACGAGCACGACCGCGAGCAGGGACGCGATGTTGAAGTAGTTCTGCGGCGACGTCTTCTGCACGAGGAGGTACGTGTAGAGGAAGAACGTGCCGCTCGCGATGAGCGCGACGCCGGCGACGAGCCCGTCGAGCCCGTCGATGAAGTTGATCGCGTTCATGACGAGCACGATCGCGAACACCGTGATCGCCGCACTCATCCACGAGGACCCCACCGTGATGCCGCCGATCGGGAGCGACACGATCGTGACGCCCTGCCACGCGATGAGGCCTGCGGCGATGAACTGGCCGGCGAGCTTCGTGGTCCAGTCGAGATCCCAGATGTCGTCGGCGACGCCGATGAGCACGATGAGCAGCGCTGCACCGAGGATCGCGAGCATCTGGCCCGGATTCTGGAACACGATCGAGAGGATCGAGAAACGTGAGGAGCCGAGCGTCGACATGAACGCGGCCGCGGCGATCGCGATCACGATGCCGACGAACATCGCGATGCCGCCGAGCCTCGGCGTGGGGCGGGTGTGCACGTCGCGATCGCGGATCTTCGGGTACAGCCGGTACTTCAGGCTGAGCTTCCAGACGAGGATCGACCCGCCGAAGGTCACGAGCGCGGCCACGAGGGCGAGCGCGAGGTAGAGGGTCATGAGGCGGCGGCATCCGCTCCATCGTCACCGGGTACGACGGCGTCGGCGGCTTCGACGGGGCCTGCCGAGTCGGGCGATCCGGATGCCGCATCATCGGCTCGCGGCCCGCCGGGGGCAGGGGCGAGCAGCTCTTCGCCGACCACCGCGGCGATCTGCTCGCGCGAGATCACGCCGGCACGCACGATGCGGAGGGTTCCGCCGTCTTCGGCGAGGCCGGTCGCGTCGATGATGGTCGACGAGGTGTCGCCCGGCCGTTCTCCGATCGCCTCATAGGCCTCACCCGCCGCTCCCCCGTCGAGGTAGACGGTGACCGAGTCGCCGAGCATCTCCGCGGCAGCCGCCGCCGTCGTGGCCGACGGCCTGCCCGACAGGTTGGCAGACGAGACGGCGAGCGGCCCGGTCTCGGAGAGGAGCTCGAGGGCGATCGGGTTCGCCGGCATGCGCAGCGCCACGGTGCCACGCGTCTCGCCGAGGTCCCACTGGAGCGACGGTTGCGCGTGCAGGATGACCGTGAGACCGCCGGGCCAGAACTCGGCCACCAGTTGGCGCACGGGGCCGGGCACCTCGCTCGCGAGCGCATCGAGCGTGGGGATGCCGGGAATCAGCACGGGCGGCGGCGACGTGCGGTCGCGGCCCTTCGCGTCGAGGAGCCTCGTGACCGCATCGGCATTGAAGGCATCGGCGGCGACGCCGTAGACGGTGTCGGTGGGGATCACGACGAGTTCGCCCCTCCCGATGGCGCCGCGCGCGAGTCGCATTCCGGCGAGCAGCTGGGAATCGACCGAACAGTCGTAGATGGCAGTCATGACCGCTCGATTCTAGACCAGCGCCCGGGGAGGCCGAGGGCAGCGGGTGAAAGCACGACGGATGCCGCGGCCCCTGCGCGCCGCGGCATCCGCCGATCTCATGCCGCCGTCAGCGGCGCCCGGCCTTGCGCCGGAACAACCACGCGCCCCACACGACCGACACGGCGATGATGCCGACGCACCACTCGACGGCCAGCCACGCCGAGTCGCCGATCGGGGCGTGCATGAGGAGCCCTCGGATCGTCTCGATCACGGGCGTGATCGGCTGGTTCTCTGCGACCCACTGCAGCCACTCCGGCATCGTGTCGACGGGCACGAACGCGCTCGAGAGGTACGGCAGGAACAACAGGATGAACCCGTAGCCGCTCGCCGCGTCGGGTGTCGAGGCGGCGAGGCCGATGGCCGCGAACAGGTACGTGATCGCGAGGATGTAGAGCCCCACGATCGCGAACACGCCGAGCCACTCGAGCGACGTTGCCACCGGACGGAATCCGACCAGCAGCGCGACCGCGATCACGACGCCCGTCGCGAAGAGGTTGCGTGCGAGGCTCGCGACCACGTGTCCGGTGAGCACGGCCCCGCTGCGCAGCGGCATCGTGCGGAAGCGGTCGATGATGCCCGTCGTCATGTCGCGTGAGACCGCGATCGCTGTGGACGACGCCCCGAACCCTGCGCAGAGCAGGATGATGCCGGGCACGACGTAGTCGACATAGCCGCCCGACGGGTCGATGGCGTTGCCGAAGATGAACGTGAACATCAGCATGAGCATCGTCGGCAGCACGACGGCCATGAGGAGCGCCTCGACGTCGCGCACCGAGTGGATGAAGCTGCGGTTGATGAAGGTCGCCTCCGCGGTGAAGGGGCTGAGGCGCGGACGGGTCTGCACGAGGGCGGTCATGGTCGTCACTTCGATTCGATGAGTTCGGGGCGGGCGAGCCGGTCGGCGGAGGGAGCGGCAGGCGATTGGCCGGCCGTGATCGCGAGGAACACGTCGTCGAGGCTCGGGCGACGGATCGCGACACTGACGCCCGGTGCGTCGGATGCCGCACGCCGGTCGAGCTCGTCGATCGCGGCGCGCAGCCCGTGCACGGTGCCGTCGGTGGGCAGTTCGGCGAGCAGTTCCCCGTCGGCGTCGCGGAGCTCCACGACATCGCCGCCGACCCGCGCCTTGAGCTCGTCGGCGGTGCCCTCTGCGGCGATGCGGCCGTGGTCGAGCACGGCGATGCCATCGGCGAGCCGATCGGCCTCCTCGAGGTACTGCGTCGTGAGGAAGACCGTCGTGCCGGCATCGGCGAGCGAGCGGATGACGCTCCAGAGCTCCTGGCGGCTGCGGGTGTCGAGCCCCGTGGTCGGTTCGTCGAGGAACACCACGGGCACGGCGAGGATCAGGCTGAGCGCGAGGTCGAGACGGCGGCGCATGCCGCCCGAGTACGTGCCGACGCGGCGGGATGCGGCATCCGTGAGCCCGAAGCGCTCGAGGAGCTCGGCCGCTCGAGTGCGCGCCCCGGTGCGGCCGAGGCCGGAGAGGCGGCCCATCATGACGAGGTTCTCGGTGCCGGTCAGCACCTCGTCGACGGCGGCGGACTGGCCGGTGAGGCTGATGCGCTGTTTGACCTCCTCTGGCTCCGCGGCGACGTCGTGGCCCGCGACGTGCGCAGTGCCCGCGTCGGCATGGACGAGGGTCGTGAGGATGTTGATGGTCGTCGTCTTGCCCGCGCCGTTCGGCCCGAGCAGGGCGAAGACGGTGCCGGCCGGCACGGTGAGGTCGAGGCCTGCAAGCACGTCGGTGCGCCCGAATCGCTTGCGGAGGCCTCGCGCGTCGATGGCGAGAGTCATGTCCCGGTCCTTTCGAGGTGAATCGTCTGCGTACGTCGCAAACTGTTTATGTGATGCACTGTTGTTTAAGTAATACACAGTTCTAGACTGTGGGTCAACATCAATCGAGAACGGGAGCCGATGTGAGCCGAGTGCGACCCGACCCCGAGCTCCCCCGCGGCGTCGCGCTCGCGTGGGGCGTCGCGACGCATCCGCAACGCGGCCCGAAGCGCGAGCTCTCCATCGAGCGCATCGTCGACGCCGCCATCGAGATCGCCGACGCCGAAGGGCTCTCGGCGGTGTCCATGAGCCGGGTCGCCGCCTCGCTCGGCTTCACGACGATGTCGCTCTACCGCTACGTCACGAGCAAGGACGACCTGATCCTGCTCATGCAGGAGGGCGCGGGTGACGTGTCGGTGCCCGACGACGCCGTCGAGCGCACGTGGCGCGAGGGAGTGACAGCGTGGGTGCTCGCGATCCGGGAGGCGTACCGTGCGCACCCGTGGATCGTCGACATCCCGATCTCCGGGGCCCCGATCACGCCGAAGAACCTCACGATCGTCGACTGGTTCCTGCGGGAGGTGCGATCACTCCCCCTGAGCGACGGCGAGAAGATGTCGGCGCTCCTGCTGCTCACGAGCTACGCACGCGCGACGAGCGCGCAGGAACGCGACCTCGCCGCCGCTGCAGCAGCTGCACGCGATGCCGGCGACGTCACGGGCGAGAACTTCCTCGAGGCGCTCATCGAGCTCGTGACCCCCGAGCGATTCCCCTACCTGAGCCCGGTGATGGCGTCGGGCGGATACATCGCGGGCCCCGAGGCGGCCGATGACGAGGCTGACGAGGACTTCTCATTCGGCCTTGAGCGCATCCTCGACGGCATCGAGTACCACGTCGGCCGCCTCGAGTCGGGCGAGCGCGTGACGGCGGCGGGCCCCAAGCCCGCGCCGGCGCTCCTCCTCCCCCGCGACAAGGCCGTGCGCGAGGCGGCGAAGGCTCGCCGCGAGGCGGAGAAGGCGCTGCGCGAGGCGCAGAAGCGCGAGCGCGAGGCGATCAAGCATGCGCTCGAGCGCGAGAAGCACGAGCGGGAGCAGATCGAGCGACGCGAGCGGGAGCAGCTCGAGCGCAACACCTAGTCGCGGATCAGCGGAGCGCCGTCGTCGCCCGGTCGCGGGTGGTCAGGTCGCGGTGATGCGAGATCGCCCGCCAGCCGTCGGATGCGAGCAGGGCGGCGATGCCGGCGGACTGCCGCTCCCCGTGCTCGATCACGAGCACGCCGCCGGGCCGGAGCAGCCCCAGCGCGCGCCTCGAGAGAGCCCGCACCACATCGAGCCCGTCGGCGCCGCCGTAGAGCGCCGGCTCGGGATCGTAGAGGCGCACCTCGGGGTCGCGTGGCATCTCGTTGAGCGGCACGTACGGCGGATTCGACACGACCACTGCGACGCGGCCGTCGAGCTCTGGCAACGCGACCGCGAGATCGGCGAACACGAGGTCGAGGTTCGGCGCGGCGACCGCCTCGACGTTGCGGCGGGTCCAAGGGAATGCCTCGGGTGAGTTCTCGACCGCCCAGACGCGCGCGTGCGGCACCTCGGTCGCGAGGGCGAGCGCGATCGCACCCGTGCCGGAACCCAGATCGACCGCGATCGGCTCCGGCTCGGCCGCCGCGCGCAGGGCATCGATCGCGAGCTGGGCGACCTCCTCGGTCTCGGGCCTCGGCACGAAGACGCCCGGGCCGACGTGGAGCTCGAGCGAACGGAAGGCGGCGCGGCCGGTGAGGTGCTGCAGGGGCTCGCGGCGGGCGCGGCGGGCGACGAGCGCGTCGATCGCCGCGGCATCCGGCTCCCCCAACTCGCCGTCCATGACGAGCTTCGCCTGGACTCCGCCGCGCGAGAGGCCGAGCACGTGCCCGATGAGCAGCTCGGCATCGACCTCGGGATCGGGCACGCCGGCGGCTGCCAGACGGGCGACGACGCCGTCTCGAATCGCCCGAAGGGAGTGCGCGCCGGGCCCCGGCATCCGTTGATCCACGCAATGGAATGTAACGCACGAGCCGGTGAGTGCGCCCCGACCATAGGCTGAGCGCGGCACTCGCCGTCACGAGAGGGATCATCATGGCACAGGTCTTCGACAACATCACCGAGGTATTCGGGCGCACCCCGCTCGTGCGTCTCAACCGAGTGACCGACGGCGCAGACGCCACGGTGCTCGCAAAGCTCGAGTTCTACAACCCGTCGGCGAGCGTCAAGGACCGCCTCGGGGTCGCGATCGTCGACGCCGCAGAGGCGTCCGGCGAGCTGGCACCCGGCGGCACGATCGTCGAGGGCACGAGCGGCAACACCGGCATCGCGCTCGCGATGGTCGGCGCGGCGCGCGGATACCGCGTGATCATCGCGATGCCCGAGACGATGAGCAAGGAGCGCCGCGCCCTCCTCCGGGCCTATGGTGCGGAACTCGTGCTGACTCCCGGCAGCGAGGGCATGAAGGGCGCGGTCGCCCGCGCCGAGCAGCTCGTCACGGAGACCCCCGGCGCCGTGCTCGCGAAGCAGTTCGAGAACGAGGCGAACGTCGAGATCCACCGCCGCACCACGGCCGAGGAGGTCTGGAACGACACCGACGGCGAAGTCGACATCTTCGTGTCGGGCATCGGCACCGGCGGCACCATCTCCGGCGTCGGCCAGGTGCTCAAGGAGCGCAAGCCCGAGGTGAAGATCGTGGGCGTCGAGCCCGCCGAGTCGCCGATCCTCAACGGCGGAGCGCCCGGCCCCCACAAGATCC
The DNA here is from genome assembly GCF_018613935.1 of Agromyces sp. ISL-38. GTDB lineage: Bacteria > Actinomycetota > Actinomycetes > Actinomycetales > Microbacteriaceae > Agromyces. Next base: position 76,290 of record NZ_JAGGPF010000003.1, read on the forward strand.
AGGGCATCGGTGCGAACTTCGTGCCGGCGATCCTCGACCGCGACGTCTACGACGAGATCATCGACGTCAACATCGACCAGGCCGTCGCCACCGCTCGCCGCCTCGGCGTCGAGGAGGGCATCCTCGGCGGCATCTCTTCGGGTGCCACGGTCTACGCGGCGGCCGAGCTCGCGAAGCGTCCCGAGAACGCCGGCAAGACCATCGTCGTGATCGCGGCGAGCTACGGCGAGCGGTACCTCTCGACGGTGCTGTACGAAGGTCTGCTTGACTGAGCGGGTGGGACTCCTCGCAACGCTTCGTGAAGACATCGCCACCGCTCGCGCCCACGATCCGGCCTCACGCGGATCGATCGAGGTGTTCCTCGCCTACTCGGGGTTGCATGCGATCTGGGGTCACCGTGCTGCGCACCGGCTCTGGGTGAGCGGGCTCTTCCTGCCCGCGCGACTCCTGTCGCAACTGGTGCGGTTCCTCACGGGCGTGGAGATCCACCCGGGCGCGACCATCGGCCGGCGCTTCTTCATCGACCATGGCATGGGCGTCGTGATCGGCGAGACGGCTGTGCTCGGCGACGACGTGATGCTCTACCACGGGGTCACCCTCGGCGGGAAGGCGCGGCGGGGCACCGGGCGCGGAGCCAAGCGGCATCCGACGCTCGAAGACGGCGTCACCGTCGGGGCCGGCGCGAAGGTGCTCGGCCCCGTCACGATCGGGGCGTGGAGTGCGATCGGCGCGAACGCCGTCGTGACGAAGGATGCTCCCGCGCACTCGCTCATCGTCGGCATCCCCGCGACGATCAAACCGCTCTCGCACGAGACGGCCGACGCCGCCCGCGGCGTGCACGACTGGCACATCTGAGGTGAAGGCGCGAGCGGATGCCGCGGCATCCGCTCGCGGCTACTCGTCGCCGAGATTCGCGAGGCGTGCCTCTTCGTCGGCTTGGATCGCCGACTCGACGATGGGGTCGAGCGCGCCGTTCATGACGGAGTCGAGGTTGTAGGCCTTGTAGCCCGTGCGGTGGTCGGCGATGCGGTTCTCGGGGAAGTTGTAGGTGCGGATGCGCTCGGAGCGGTCCATCGAGCGGATCTGCGACTTGCGGGCATCGGATGCCGCGGCCGCGATCTCCTCCTGCTGGCGGGCGAGGATGCGGGCACGAAGCACCCGCATCGCCGCCTCGCGGTTCTGCAGCTGCGACTTCTCGTTCTGCATCGACACGACGATGCCGGTCGGGAGGTGGGTGATGCGCACGGCGGAGTCGGTGGTGTTCACCGACTGGCCGCCGGGACCCGATGAACGGTAGACGTCGATCTTCAGGTCGTTCTGGCTGATGTCGACTTCTTCGGGCTCGTCGACCTCGGGGAAGACGAGCACGCCCGTCGTCGAGGTGTGGATGCGGCCCTGCGTCTCGGTGACGGGAACGCGCTGCACGCGGTGCACGCCGCCCTCGTACTTGAGGTGCGCCCACACGCCCTGCGACGGATCGGTCGCGTTCGACTTGATTGCGACCTGTACGTCTTTGTAGCCGCCGAGGTCGGACTCGTTCTGGTCGAGGAGCTCGACCTTCCATCCCTTGGCCTGCGCGTACTGCATGTACATCCGCAGGAGATCGCCGGCGAAGAGGGCGCTCTCCGCGCCCCCCTCGCCGCCCTTGATCTCCATGATCACGTCGCGTCCGTCGTCGGGGTCGCGCGGGATGAGCAGCCGCCGCAGGCGCTCCTGCGCCGTGGCGAGCGCCTCTTCGAGCACCGGCACCTCCTCGGCGAAGGCGGCGTCGTCTTTGGCGAGCTCGCGTGCAGCTGCGAGGTCGTCTTGCGCCTCGAGCCACACCGTGTGCGCGTGGACGATCCGGCTCAGCTCGGCGTAGCGCCGATTGACCTTCTTCGCGCGCGCAGCGTCGGCGTGGAGCGCCGGGTCGGCGAGCTCCTCCTGCAGTTGCGCGTGCTCGGCGAGGAGGCTGCTGACGGATTCGAACACAGCCTTACCGGTGGTCGATCTCGTGCCCGTGCGAAGCCGCCGTGCCGCCCGCGACGGGCATCGACTTCTGCATGAGCATCAGGAACTCGACGTTCGACTGGGTCTCCTTCAGGCGCCCCAGCACTGCCTCGAGAGCCGGCTGGGGGTCGAGGCCCGCGAGGGCGCGCCGGAGCTTCCAGGTGATCTTCACCTCGTCGGGCGAGAGCAGCATCTCCTCGCGACGCGTCGACGAGGCGTTCACGTCGACGGCGGGGAAGATGCGCTTGTCGGCGAGCTGGCGCGAGAGCCGGAGCTCGGAGTTGCCGGTGCCCTTGAACTCCTCGAAGATCACCTCGTCCATCTTCGAGCCGGTCTCGACGAGCGCGGTGGCGAGGATGGTGAGCGAGCCGCCGTTCTCGATGTTGCGCGCGGCCCCGAAGAACCGCTTCGGCGGGTAGAGCGCCGAGGCGTCGACACCCCCGGAGAGGATGCGACCGGATGCCGGTGCGGCGAGGTTGTACGCACGCCCGAGCCGGGTGATCGAGTCGAGCAGCACGACGACGTCGTGACCGAGTTCGACGAGGCGCTTCGCGCGCTCGATGGCGAGCTCGGCGACGGTCGTGTGGTCTTCGGCGGGACGGTCGAAGGTCGAGGCGATGACCTCGCCCTTCACCGTGCGCTGCATGTCGGTGACCTCTTCGGGACGCTCGTCGACGAGCACGACCATGAGGTGCACCTCGGGGTTGTTCGTCGAGATGGCGTTCGCGATCTGCTGCAGCACGATCGTCTTGCCGGCCTTGGGCGGCGCGACGATGAGGCCACGCTGGCCTTTGCCGATCGGGGCGACGAGGTCGATGATGCGCTGCGTGAGCTTCGTGTGCTCGGTCTCGAGCCGCAAGCGCTCCTGGGGGTAGAGCGGCGTGAGCTTCTGGAAGTCGACGCGCGCCGCCGACTCCTCGGGCGTCTGCCCGTTCACCGAGTCGACCTTGACGAGGGCGTTGTACTTCTGGCGGCTGTTCGACTCGCCGTCGCGCGGCTGCTTGATGGAGCCGACGACCGCGTCGCCCTTGCGCAGGTTGTACTTCTTCACCTGGCCGAGCGAGACGTAGACGTCGCTCGGGCCCGGCAGGTAGCCGGTCGTGCGCACGAACGCGTAGTTGTCGAGCACATCGAGGATGCCGGCGATCGGGATCAGCACGTCGTCATCGAGGATCTCGGGCTCGAGCTCGTCGCCGCCGGCCTGGCCGCGACGCTTGCGGTCGCGGTAACGGTTGCGACGGCCGCCCTCGCCATCCTGCAACTGCTCCTGCTGGCCACGCTCCTGCTGGCCACGGCCCTGCTGGCCGCGTGCGCCGTCGTTCTGCTGCTTGCCGGTGTCGGCGTCGGCCTGGCGGGTCGTGTCAGCCTTGGCACCCTCGTCGGCCTTGCGGCCCTGCTCGGCCTGGCCGCCGTTCTGGCGGTCGCCACGCTCGCCGCGATCACCGTTCTGGCGCTCGCCGCGCTCGGCGCGGTCGCCGTTCTGACGGGGCTGCTGGCGGCCCTCGGTCTTCTGGGCGTCGTCGCCGCGCTCGGTGCGCTCGGTGCGCTCGGTGCGCTCGGTGCGCTCGCCGCCTCGGCGGCCACGGTTGCGGTTGCGACCCTGGCGCGGTTCGTCGGCGGATGCCGCCTCTTCGTCGCCCTCGACGGGCTGCGTGCTGCGGGCGCCCTCGCCGGTTGCGGCGGCGAGTTCCTCGCGAACGGCCGCGCGGGCCGCCTCGCGGGCGTCGACATCGGCCGGCACGAGGCCGAGTCCGGTGTCGCCGCCGTTCACGTGCTGCGTCGCGGCCGTGGTCGCGCTCGTGGCGCGTCGCGGCTGACGACGGGCGGGACGGGTGATCGTGACCTCGGTGGCGAGCGAATCGCTCGCGCTCTCGGCCGCGTCAGGGGAATCGGTCGCCGATGCTTCTGCAGGCTCGCTCGGAGCCTCGCCTCGGGCGGACTCGACGATGGTCGAGGACTCGACCGCCGCGGCGGTCTCCGCCTCGGCAGGCGTCTCGGCAGGCGTCTCGGCAGGCGTCTCGAAAAGCGTCTCGAAAGACGTCTCGGCGTCGGCGGCCGGAGCCGCGGTCTCGTCAGGCTCGACGACCGGAGCTGCGCCGGCCGACCCCTCCTGGTGGGCGGAGATCAGCTCCACGAGTTCTCCCTTTCGGCGCTTCGAAGCACCTGCGATGCCGAGCGTGAGGGCGAGCTCCTGGAGCTCGGGGACCTTGAGGGTGCTCAGGCGGGTGCGGTTGGCCACGCTCTCGGCGTGGTCGGTTCCGTTGGTCACTGGGTATGTTCCTTTCCCCTGTCGCAGAGTTGCGACCCAGGAGAGCTGATCGCTGGCACGAGCGATGTCGAAGCGCGGTGGCGCAGACGTGCGCGAGAGCGAGAGCAATAGATTGCCGGGAATTGCACGATGCGACCGGGAACGCGAACAATGCGTTGCCTGCCGGGTGCGGATTCAGTCTAGCATCACCGAATCCATCGCCCCGACAGCCGACACGCCTCTGGGGAATGGATGCCCCAGGGCGGCGCGGCGCGCGGAGCAGCGCGTTATGCGGCCTGGACCGTGGCACCCTTGAAGTCGACGGCGAGCGGCAGGGCCTGCCAGACCGTGTCGGCCGAAGCCTCGACGAGCCTGATCGCCTCGGCGCGTTCGCTCGGGTCGCTCGCGAGCACGAGGATCGACGGCCCTGCCCCTGAGACGACCGCAGGATGCCCCGCCGCGCGGAGGGCCCGGATGAGCCGGTCGGTCTCGGGCATGGCCTGCGCGCGGTAGTGCTGGTGCAGCTTGTCTTCGGTGGCCTGCAGGAGCAGCTCGGGGCTCTGGATGAGGGCGGCGATGAGCAGCGCGGAGCGCGAGACGTTGAACACCGCGTCTTCGTGCGGCACCGACTCGGGCTGCAGCGACCGGGCGAGGGCTGTCGACATCTCATGCTCGGGCACGAGCACGAGTGGCGAGACGCCGCGGTGCACGATGAGCTTCTTGTGTCGCGGCCCCTCGGGAGTCACCCACGCGATCGTCAGCCCGCCGAAGAGCGCCGGCGCCACGTTGTCGGGGTGCCCCTCGAGCTCGGTCGCGAGGGCGAGCAGCTCGTCGGGGTCGAACTCGACGATGCCCTCGAGGAGCCCCTTCGCCGCGACCACGCCAGCGACGATCGCGGCGCCCGACGAACCGAGCCCGCGGCCGTGCGGGATGCTGTTGTGAGCCACGAGTTTGAGCGGCGGCAGCTCGACGCCCGCGCGGGCGAATGTGTGCGCGATCGCGCGCACCACGAGGTGCGACGCGTCGAGTGGCACCTCGCCGGCGCCCACGCCATGCACCTCGATGTCGAGCCCCGCGGCATCCGGAACCGACACCTCGAGCTCGTCGTAGCGAGCGAGTGCGAGGCCCAGCGTGTCGAAGCCCGGGCCGAGGTTGGCGGAGGTGGCCGGCACCTTCACGTGCACGCGCCGGCCCGTGAGGTCTGGGAGCACGCCCGCGGCGGGCGCTGCGGCGGCACTGGTCATGAGGAGAGTCCGAGAACTGCGGCGACGGCCGCGGTGTCGACCGGCACGATCGTCGGCTGCACATCGGAGCCGTCGGCCGTGCGAAGGGCCCATTGCGGGTCTTTCAGGCCGTGGCCGGTCACCGTGAGCACGACGCGCGCACCCGCAGGCACGACACCCGCGGCAGAGCGCTCGAGGAGGCCGGCGACGCTGATCGCCGAGGCGGGCTCGACGAAGATGCCGACCTCGGCCGAGAGGATCCGCTGCGCCTCGAGGATCTTGTCGTCGTCGATGGCGCCGAAGTAGCCGTCGGACTCGTCGCGTGCCTCGAGCGCAAGCTCCCACGACGCCGGATTGCCGATGCGGATCGCGCTCGCGATCGTGTCGGGATCGCGCACGACCTCGCCGCGCACGATGGGCGCGGATCCGGATGCCTGGAAGCCGAACATGCGCGGCAGCCGCGTGGCGTTGCCCGCGGCGATGTCCTCACGGTAGCCGCGCGTGTACGCGGTGTAGTTGCCCGCGTTGCCGACGGGGATGAAGTGGAAGTCGGGCGCGTCGCCGAGCACCTCGACGACCTCGAAGGCGGCCGTCTTCTGGCCCTCGATGCGGTCGTTGTTCACCGAGTTCACGAGGTGCACGGGGTAGTTCGCCGCGAGCTCGCGGGCGATCTCGAGGCAGTCGTCGAAGTTGCCCTGCACCTGGAGGAGCTGGGCGTTGTGGGCGATCGCCTGGCTGAGCTTGCCGAGGGCGATCTTGCCCTCGGGCACGAGCACCGCGGCGGTGATGCCGGCGTGCGTCGCGTACGCCGCCGCCGACGCCGAGGTGTTGCCGGTCGACGCGCAGATGACGACCTTCGCGCCGCGCTCGACCGCCTTCGTCACGGCCATGGTCATGCCGCGGTCCTTGAAGGAGCCGGTGGGGTTCATGCCCTCGAACTTCACCCACACGTCGGCGCCCGTGCGGCGCGAGAGCGCCGGGGCGGGCAGGAGGGGCGTTCCGCCCTCGCCGAGGGTGACGACGGGCGTGGCATCCGTCACGTCGAGGCGATCGGCGTACTCGCGGATCACGCCGCGCCATTGACGCGAATTGGCCTTGGGGGTGGGCTGGTTCACTTACGTTCCTTCGACTCGGAGAACGGATGCCACGGATGCGACGACGGGACTCTGGGCGAGGGCGGCGACGGTCTCGGCGAGCGCGGACTCCTTCGCCTCATGCGTCCCGATGACCAGCGTAGCCCGCTGGGAGTCGTCGCTCACCGTCTGCTGGAGCTGCTCGACCGACACTCCGTGGTCGGCGAAGACGTGCGCGATCTTCGCGAGCACGCCCGGCTCGTCGACCACCTCGAGGGTGATCGCGTAGCGCGTCGTGATGCGCCCGATGTCGAGCACGGGCATCTCGGCGTGGGTGGACTCGGCGGTGCCGGGGCCGCCGATGACGTGGCGCCTCGCGATCGCGACGAGGTCGCCGAGCACCGCGGAGGCGGTCTGCACTCCCCCGGCGCCGGCACCGTAGAACATGAGGGGGCCGGCCGCTGCGGCCTCGACGAACACGGCGTTGTTCGCCCCGTGCACCGCAGCGAGCGGATGGATCCGCGGCACGAGTGCCGGATAGACCCGCGCCGACACGCCCTCCTCGCCCGTCTCGGGGTCGACGAGCCGTTCGCAGATCGCGAGGAGCTTCACGACGAAGCCGGCGCGCTTGGCCGATTCGACCTGATCGGCGGTCACGCCCGTGATGCCCTCGCGGTACACGGCCTCGACCGGGACGCTCGTGTGGAAGGCGAGGCTCGCGAGGATCGCCGCCTTCTGCGCGGCGTCGTAGCCGCCGATGTCGGCGGTGGGATCGGCCTCGGCGTAGCCGAGCTCGGTCGCGGTCGCGAGGGCGTCTTCGAGGCTCGCGCCCGTCGTGTCCATGCGGTCGAGGATGAAGTTCGTGGTGCCGTTGACGATGCCGAGGATGCGCTCGACCCGATCGCCCGCGAGGCTGTCGCGCAACGGGCGGATGATCGGGATCGCGCCCGCGACGGCGGCCTCGTAGGAGAGCTGCGCGCCGACCTGCTCGGCAGCCGCGAAGAGCTCGGGCCCGTGCAGCGCGAGGAGCGCCTTGTTGCCCGTGACGACGTCGGCGCCCGAGGCGATCGCGCTCAGCACGAGCGTGCGGGCCGGTTCGATGCCGCCCATGAGCTCGATGACGATGTCGGAGCCGAGGATGAGGTTCTCGGCATCGGTCGTGAAGAGCTCGCGCGGCAGGGGGCTGTCGCGCTTCGCGTCGAGATCTCGCACGGCGATGCCCACGAGCTCGATGCGCGCACCGCTGCGCTGTGCGAGCTCGTCGGAGTGCTCGAGCAGCAGGCGCGCGACCTGCGAGCCCACCGACCCCGCCCCGAGCAGGCCGACGCGGATGGAGCGGTACTCGATCATGCGGGATTCCCTTCGGAGCCGGCCGAGGTCTCGGGGCCGGATGCTGCGAGGCCCTCGTCTCGGGCGAGCAGGTCGGCCTCGGTCTCGCCGCGCACGATCACGCGGGCGACCCCGTCGCGAACGGCGATCACGGGGGGTCGCGGCACGTGGTTGTAGTTCGACGCGAGCGACCAGCAGTAGGCGCCGGTCGCGGCGACGGCGAGCAGGTCGCCCGGTGCGACATCCGCCGGCAGGTACTCGGCGTCGACGATGATGTCGCCGGATTCGCAGTGCTTGCCGGCGACCCGCACGAGCGCGGGCTCGGCATGGGAGATGCGCGAGGCGATGCGGGCGGAGTAGTCGGCGCCGTACAGGGCGGTTCGGGCGTTGTCGCTCATGCCGCCGTCGACCGACACGTAGTGGCGCATGCCGCCGTCGATCGGCACGGGCTTCACAGTGCCGACCGAGTAGAGCGTGACGCCTGCCGGGCCGATGATGGAGCGACCGGGCTCGAAGGCGAGCTTCGGCACGGGCACGCCCGCGGCGCGGCATCCGTCGGCGACCGCGTTCGCGATGCCCTGGGCGATCGCTTCGATCGGCGCCGGCTCGTCGGCCGAGGTGTAGGCGATGCCGAAGCCGCCGCCGAGGTTCAGCTCGGGCACGGGGGCGATGCGTGCGAGCTCGGCGTGTGCCGCGAGCAGTCGTTCGGCCGACTCGGCGAACCCCGCGGAGTCGAAGATCTGGGAGCCGATGTGGCAGTGCAGGCCCAGGAAGTCGAGTGAGGGGTGCGAACGGATGCGCGTGCCGAGCTCGACGGCCCGCTCGAGCGAGACGCCGAACTTCTGGTCTTCGTGCGCCGTCGCGAGGAACTCGTGGGTCGAGGCATGCACGCCGCTGTTCACCCGGAGCCGCACGGGCTGCACGCGACCGGCGCGTGCCGCGGCATCCGCGACCCGCTCGATCTCGATCTCGCTGTCGATGATGATCGCCCCGACGCCCGCGACGACCGCCCGGTCGATCTCGACGAGCGACTTGTTGTTGCCGTGGAAGCCGAGCCGCGCGGGGTCAGCGCCCGCGGCGAGCGCGACGGCGAGCTCGCCCCCTGTGCACACGTCGACCGCAAGCCCCTCTTCGGTCACCCAGCGCACGATCGCACCCGAGAGGAACGCCTTGCCCGCGTAGTAGATCGTCACAGTCGTGCCGACGGATGCCGCAGCGGCCTCGAACGCGGCGCGGATGCGCACCGCGCGACCCCGGGCGTCGGTCTCGTCGACGACGTAGAGCGGCGTGCCGAACTCGGCCGCGAGGGACTCGGCGTCACGGCCCGCGATCATGAGCCGCCCGGCGTCGTCGCGCGCGGCGCTCGACGGCCACACCTGCGGCGCGAGCGCATTGGCATCGGCGGGCACGCGGAGCCATCCGGGGACAGGGGCGGTGGTAGCCACGGTGGAAACCTCACGGGACGGACGTATCGACGGGTCGCTCGCGGCGAGCGAACCCGGATTGGTTCCTGAAGCCTGCTGCGGATTCCGCTCGCGCGGAACACCGGTGAGTCTATCGAGGGCGGGTTGAGCAGCCGAATCGGGCTGCTCGCGCGTCGTCGCGTTAGTCGCAGCTGCCGGTCTGCTCGAGGCTCGCCCGGTCGATCATGATCCGCTGCGCATCGAGCTCGACGTGCGCGGTGCCGGGCGTGATCGTGATGCTCGACACCTCGACTCCCTCGGGCAGATACTGCGCGACGCAGACGTCGAGCGGGTCGTCGCCGACGAGCCGGGCGATCAGGTCCGAGACATCGATCGCGGCGCCACCGGCTCCGACCGTGACGTCGACCGGCTCGAGCAGTACCGAGGCGCCCGCTGCGGTCGGCTTCGCGGCAACCGAGTAGTCGACCGCGACGCCGAGCAGGTCGGTCGTGCCCTCGTAGCCGATCGTGCCCTGGCCGAACGTGAGGCCCCCGTCGATGCCCGGCACCGTGACGAGCCGGTTGACGGCGTCCTGGCCGATCTCGATCGTCGCGTCGACGTTCGCGACGGGCGATGCGAGGTCGATGGGAACGCCCTCGGCGACGACGTCGATGTCGAGCGGCGCCCCCTCCACGACGAGCTTGGGAGCGCTCAGCTCGACGTGGTCGATGGTGCCCGAGAGGAGCTGCGCGAGCATCGAGAAGCCCCCGATCGACACGTCGACGTCGCCCTCGACCCCGGCGGGCAGGCCGGCCTCGATCTGCTCGCGGGTGAGTTGCTCGGCGATGTTGCGCGTGACGACGTCGGCGACGACGAGGAGCGCGCCGATGGCGACCACGACCACGACGACCGCGATCCAGGCACGCGCGGCACGGCGGCGCGGGCGGCGGGCGGTGGTGCCGGGCGTAGCCGGCGCGAAGATCTCGGTGGGCTGGTCGTCGCGTTCCGCCATGATGGCTCCCGGGTTTCGAGGTGGCGTTACATCCGCTCGGGTGCCGAGACGCCGATCAGGTCGAGGCCGTTGCGGATCACCTGGCCCGTCGCGTCGTTCAGCCAGAGCCGGGTGCGGTGCAGGTCGCCGATCGGCTCATCGCCGAGTGGAACCACGCGGCAGTTGTCGTACCAGCGGTGATAGAGGCCCGCGAGCTCTTCGAGGTACCGGGCGACGCGGTGCGGCTCGCGGAGCTCCGCGGCCTGCGCGACGATGCGCGGAAACTCCTGCAGCGCCCCGAGAAGCGCCGACTCGGTCTCGTGCGTCAGCAGTTCGGGCGCGAACACCGAGCGATCGACGCCGGATGCTGCGGCATTCAGTGCGAGCTGGGTGGTGCGTGCGTGCACGTACTGCACATAGAAGACGGGGTTGTCGTTGCTGCGTCGCTGAAGGATCTCGGGATCGATCGTGAGCGGCGAGTCGGCCGGGTAGCGCGCGAGGGTGTAGCGCAGGGCGTCGGTGCCGAGCCACGCCTGGAGATCGTCGAGTTCGATGATGTTGCCGGCGCGCTTGGAGAGCTTCGCGCCGTTCACGCTCACGAGCTGGCCGATGAGCACCTCGATGTCGCGCTGCGGGTCGTCGCCGGCGGCCCCTGCAAGCGCCTTCAGGCGGTGCACATAGCCGTGATGGTCGGCGCCGAGCAGGTAGATCTTGTGCGCGAAGCCGCGGTCGCCCTTGTCGAGGTAGTACGCCGCATCGGCGGCGAAGTAGGTGTAGACGCCGTTGCCGCGTCGGATGACCCGATCTTTGTCGTCGCCGAAGTCGGTCGTGCGCACCCAGACCGCATCGTCGTCGTCGTAGACGTGTCCTTGGGCACGAAGGCGCTCGACGGCGGTGTCGACGTCGGAGAGCCCGTCGTCGCCCTTCGCGTGCAGGCGGCGTTCGCTCGTCCACACGTCGAAGTGCACGTTGAATCGTGCGAGGGACTCGCGGATCTCGCCGAGCTGCAGCTCATAGGCGATGTCGGTGGCCGTGTGCAGCGCGACGTCGTCGGCGAGCGCCAGCAGGTTGGGCTCTCGTTCGAGCACCCGCCCGGCGAGGTCGGCGATGTAGCTGCCCGGGTAGCCGCCCTCTGGGGTGGGCTCCCCCTTGGCAGCCGCGAGCACTGACAGTCCGAAGGTGTCCATCTGGCTGCCCGCGTCGTTGATGTAGTACTCGTCGGCGACCTCGGCGCCCGCGGCGCGGAGGACTCGGCCGATCGAGTCGCCGAGCGCCGCCCAGCGGGTGTGGCCGATGTGCAGCGGCCCGGTGGGGTTCGCCGAGACGAACTCGAGGTTGATGCGGCTGCCCGCGAGCGTGTCGCTGTGGCCGTATTCGGCCCCGGCTTCGACGATCGTCTTCGCGAGGGCGCCGGCCGCGGCCGCGTCGAGGCGGATGTTGATGAAGCCCGGGCCGGCCACCTCGGTGCTCGCGACGCCGTCGACTTCGGCGAGGCCCGCCGCGAGCTCGGTCGCGATCTCGCGAGGGCTCGCTCCGAGCGGCTTGGCCACCCGCAGTGCGATGCTCGACGCCCAATCGCCGTGCTCGCGGAGCTTCGGTCGTTCGAGCGTGACCGCCTCGGGCGCGAGCTCGATCGCGACCTCCGAGCCCGCCGCGCGACGGCGCTCGATGAGCGCGGTCACGAGGTCGAAGAGGGCACGCGAGAGTTCAGCGGGAGTCACCTGCAAATCCTACCCGCGCGATTGATAGGGTTCGTGACATGCCGCCGTCGATCCGCCTCCACCGCACCATCCCTGCCGGCCTCGCGATCATCGCGGCGGCATCCGTCGTCTTCCTCGGCGGGTGCACCGGCGAGACGCCCCAGCCCACCGCCACGGCAGCGCCCCCGGCATCCGAGACCCCTGCGGCCACCGAGCCCGCGCCGACCGAGACGGCCGAGCCGCCCGTCCCCTTCACGATCGAGTGCGACGCGGTGCTCACGCCGCAGAACGTCTACGACTTCAACCCCAACTTCGGCGTCGACCCCGACTACTCGGCGTCGGCCGAGGGCATCACCGGTGTCGTCGACGAGGCCGGAACCGCGTGCGGCTGGCTGAACCAGACAAGCGGCGAGGTCATCGAGGTCGGTGTCGCCACGCCACCGCCATCGGCCCTCGACGCGCGCAAGAATGCGGCGGCGCTCGGCAGCAAGCCCGTGCCGACCTACGGCACGCCGCCCGACGTCGAAGGCTATTTCCTCATGTCCGGCGACAGCGGCGAGGCCCAGGTCTTCCACGGTCCGTACTGGATCGTCATCGACTCGTCGTCGTTCTTCGAGCCCGGCGACGCGCAGTTGATCGTGACCGCGGTGCTCGGCAACCTGCCCGCCGCCTGAGGCGGTTCGACACCATGCCGTCGAACTCCGCTACGGGCACCCCGTCGTGGCTCGGGGCGGTCAACGACCGCGCGGGACTGTCGGTGCTGCTCGACCACGGACCGCTCACGCGCAACCGCATCTGCGAGCTCGTGGGGGTCTCGAAGCCGACCGCCTCGCAGATGATGTCGAGGCTCCTCGCCGCCGGGGTCATCGAGGAGCACGGCCGCACCTCGGGCTCGGCCGGGCGCACCGCCGTGCTGTACGCGCCGCGCACCGACCGGCCGCTCGGCGTGGCGCTCGACCTCGACGCGTTCGAGCTGCGCGCCACCGTGGTCGACGCGGCGGGTGGAGACCGGCCGATCGTGCGCCTGCCGCTGCCTCGCGACGCCACCGAGCGGTCGGCGGTCGACGAGGTCTCGTGGGCGATCGCCGAAGCCAGTGCCGCCGCCGGCACCGACCCCGATGCCGTGCACTCGGTCTGCATCGGCATTCCGGGGTACGTCGACCCCGGGCCGTCGGGCGAGTTGTTCAGCGAGACGCTGCCGGGCTGGCCCGCGCGTCGACTGCGCCCCATCCTCGAGGCCGAGCTCGGCCGCACCGTGGCGATCGAGAACGACGTGAACCTCGCCGCGCTCGCCGAGCGCGAGTACGGCGCCGGGGCCGACAACGACGTGTTCGTGCTGCTCTGGCTCGGCAACGGCATCGGGGCATCGTTCGACGTCGCCGGCGACCTGCACCGTGGCAGCTTCGGCGGCGCCGGCGAGATCGGGTTCCTGCCGCTCTCAGCCGAGGCGAACGCCGTCGATCCCTCGGCGCGGAGCATGCAGGATCTCGTGGGCGGCCGGGCGGTCGCCCACCTCGCCAAGTCGCACGGGCTCGACGTCGGCGGATACCACGCGACGCGCGCCGCACTCGCGGCACCCGAGGCGAGCGCCGTGCGCGATCTCGTCTTCGCCGACCTCGCCGAGCGTGTCGCGCACGTGGCCCTTCCGCTGCTCGCCACGCTGGACCCCGGTCGAGTGGTGCTCGCGGGCCCGACGGCGAGCATCGGCGGTGAGGCGTTCGCGAACGACGTGGCCCGCGCCATCCGCCGGCTGAGCCGATGGTCGCCCGAGGTCGTGGCGACCGGGGTCGGCAGCGACCCCGTGCTGCACGGCGCGAAACTGCTGCTCACCGGAAAAGTGCGCGAAGAGCTGCTCGACACGGTCGCCCGCCTCGACCTCGCGACCTGAGCCGTCGCGGGCAGCCGGCGTCCTGCGCCCGCCGCTCGTTCGCGCGCCCTGCGCGGTCTGAGCACCCGGCCGCGAAGTGGTAGTCTTTTCAGCTGTGCGCCTCCGTAGCTCAGGGGATAGAGCGCCGGTTTCCGGTACCGTAGGTCGGGGGTTCGAATCCCTCCGGGGGCACAACTGACAACGCGAGATCAGCTCGGCTGATCGAGCGGAATCGCCCATCGCAACACGAGAGCCCTGGCCACCGGCCGGGGCTTCTTCGCTTCCCCGGCGGTTCCTGTCGCGTCGCGTTTCACGCTGCGTCGCGTTGCACGTTCCAGCAGCGGGTCGAGACGCCGATGGCATTCCACGCATTGATGGTGACAACGAGTGCGAGCAGCGCCGCGAGCCGCTCCTCGCCGAGCTCGGCGCGCGCCTCGTCGACGACGGCTTCGGGTACGCGCGTCTCAGACAGTCGCGTCACCGATTCGGTGAATTCGAGGGCGGCGCGCTCGGCGGCGGTGAAGAGCGCCGAATCACGCCAGATCGCGACGGCGTGCAGCTTCTGGTCGGTCACGCCCGCCGCTCGCCCGTCCTTCGAGTGCAGGTCGACACAGTAGGCGCATCCGTTCAGCTGCGAGGCGCGCAGTCGCACGAGCTCGCGGAGCGCCGGGTCGAATCCCGCGCGGTCGAGTTCCAGGGTCGCCACGTGATCGAGCGAGGCGATTGCGCGGGAGAACTGCGGGACCAACTGGTCGAAGTCGAGGCGGACGGGGATGTCGATGAGCGATTCGGTGATGGTCATGTCTCCAGGCTAGGAGGCGATCGGCCCACTGGTATGGTCCATTTCCATGGACGAATCGTGGGCCATTCCGGGCCTCGACCTGCATGTGGAGATCGATCGCGAGCGAAAGGCCTCGTCGCTCGAGCATGCACTCCGCAGTGCCGTACGAGCCGGTCGGCTGGCGCCGGGCACGCGGCTCCCTGCGTCACGCACGCTCTCGTCCGACCTCGGCATCGCCCGGAACAGCGTGGCCGACGTGTACGCCCAGCTCACTGCCGAGGGCTGGCTCGAGGCGAGGGTCGGCGCCGGCACGTGGGTGAGCGGCTCCGCGGTCGCGCACGGCGCCGTGCGTCCGGCAGCGCCGGGCGCGCCATCGGCGGCGCTCGATCTGCGCGGCGGCATCCCCGACGCATCCGGGTTCCCCAGGCGTGCCTGGGCGGCGGCGGCCCGACGAGCCGTGCTCGGCGCCGCGACATCCGACCTCGGCTACGCCCCGGAACTGGGTTCGCAGGCCCTCCGTGCGACGCTCGCCGACTACCTCGTCCGCGCCCGCGGCGTCGTCGCGACGACCGATCGGGTGATGGTCGCGCACCGCTTCGGCGAGCTGCTCGGACTCGCCTGCCGAGCGCTCGCCGCGGGGGGCGCCCGGTCGATCGCCGTCGAAGAGGTCGGTCACGAGGCCCACCGCGAGATCATCCGTGCGAGCGGCCTCACTCACATGGCACTTCCCGTCGACCGTGACGGCGCAGACACCGAGCGCCTCGACGACCGGGTCGACGCGGTGCTGCTCACCGCCGCCCACCAGTTCCCGACGGGCGTGCCGCTCGCTCCGGCACGCCGGGTCGCCGCAGTGCAGTGGGCCGAACGCTCAGGCGGCCTCGTCATCGAAGACGACTACGACGGCGAGTTCCGCTACGACCGGCGTGCGATCGGCGCCCTGCAGGCGCTCGCGCCCGAGCACGTGCTCTACATCGGCACCGCGTCGAAGAGCCTCGCGCCGGCCGTCGGTCTCGCCTGGGCGGTCGTGCCCGAGCGACTGGTCGCTCCGATCGCCGCCGAACGCAGGGTTGCGGGCACGGCGGCCGACGTGCTCAACCAGCACACCCTGCACGCCTTCATCGGGTCGCACGAGTTCGACCGCAACGTGCGACGGCTCCGGGCCGAGTACCGGTCCCGCCGCCTCACACTCGAGTCACGCGTCGCCGATGAACTCCCCGGATGCCGTGTCTCCGGCCTCGCGGCTGGGCTGCACTGCCTCGTCGAACTGCCCGCCGGCACGAGCGAGGCCCGGGTGACCGAGGAGGCCGCACGCCTCGGTCTGCGATTTCACGGGCTCGAGTCGTTCCGAACGGGCGGCACCGAGTGGCGGCATCCGCCCGCCATGGTCGTCGGCTACGGCGCTCCCCCGCCGCACCGGTTCGCCGAGGCGATCGACCTCGCGGTGCGCGCCATTCGCCGAGCTGCCGACAGCTCCCCGGCGACGACGGCAGCGCTACGCTGACGGCGACGACAGTCCGCGTGCTCCCCCAACGAAACCCGCGGCTCGTTCGTCTGAAGAGGTGACGGGGCAATCCGCCGCCGTCGGGAGGAGTGGGCGTGGCCCGGTCGTGGGATGCGGTGGCGACAAAGCTCGTCGTCGAGCGCGGCGACGCGCTCAGCCGCTACGCCTACCTGCTCACGGGCAGCGTCGACGACGCCGCCGACCTCGTGCAGGACGCCCTCGTGCGCACCTTCGGCACGCCGAGGTTCGGCCTCACGCTTCCGCGGGCCGAGGCCTACGTGCGCCGCGCCATCCTGAACGCCGTGATCGATCGCTCGAGGCGCGACGGCAGGTGGCGCAAGGTGCGGCATCTCACGCTCGCGCCCGACTCGGTGGAGTCGGCGGATGCCGCGAGCGACGAGCGACTCGACCTGCTCGAGCGCATTCGGGGGCTGGCACCACGCCAGGCGGCGTGCATCGTGCTCCGCTACTACGACGACCTCACCGTCGACCAGGTCGCGCACTCGCTCGGCATCAGCTCGGGCGCGGTGAAGCGCTACCTGAGCGACGGGCTGCGCGCGCTCTCCTCATCGATCGATCCGGCGGGCGGACGCTCGACGCGAACGGGAGGCGACCATGTCAGCAGATGACCCGAACCGCATCCGCGACGGGCTCAAGCGCGCAGCGGATGACGCGGCGCCCCGTGCGATCGACGTCGACGCGGTGCTCAGGGCGAGTCGCGCCCGTCGGCGTTCACGCCGCACTGCCGTCGTCGGCGCCGGCGGCGCGGCGGCCGCGCTCCTCGCGGTGGGCGGCCTCGTGATGGGACTCCAGGGCACGGGCCTGCTCACGACGACCTCCGGCTCCGCTCCCGAGTCGGCGAGCATCGCCGAATCCCCGATGCAAGCGCGTGAGGAGTCGGCAGACGGGTTCGCGTCAGACGCCTCGCTCGCACCGCCCGAGAAGATGAATCCCTGCGGTGCCCCGGTCGCCGAGGCGACGGATGCCACGGGCGGCAGCCTCTCGGTCGCGGTCGAGTCCGTCGGGGCCGTGCCGACCGGCGGCGTCGGTGCTGCCCGGGTCACCGTGACGAACTCCGGGCCGGCCGCCGTCGAGGGTGAGCTCCGTGTCGCCCCGGCGATGACGATCGCCGCCGCCGGCGTCACCGTCTGGCACTCGAACGGCTCCGTGTCGCCTGAGACGACCCCGGTCGTGCTCGCACCCGGCGAATCGATCCAGCTCGAGGGGCTCGTCGAGGCGGTCTCGTGCACCGAGACCGACGAAGCAGCGGAGGCGTTCCCGCCGGGTCTGCCCCCGCTCACGCCGGGATCGTACGGTGTCACGGCCGTGGTGGTGTTCGTTGCCGACGGCGCGGACGCCGTCGAGTACCTCGTCGCCCCGCTTGCGCCGCTCACCGTGGAGTGAGGACTGCGATCGGGTCGTGGACGACCTGAGGCTCCCCGCCATAGACTCGGAATCGTCCGTCTCGGACGGGGGAAAGGCGCTGGTGCATGCGGTCCGTACGCAAGGGTTCCGTTCTCCTGGCCATGATCGCAGGAGCAGCGATCGCCATCGGCATCCCCGGCACCGCCTGGGCTGAGGATCCGGTCTCGTTCGGCCCCGACTCGCCGATCGTCGACACGGTCGGCGCACTCGGCGGCGAGGCCGACGAGGTCGTCGCCGCGATCGACGCGACCGCCGATTCCAACGGCAGGCAGCTCTTCGTGGCCTTCGTCGACGAGTTCTCCAACCCCGCTGCAGCCGACGCCTGGGCCGATGAGACGGCGATCGCCAACAATCTGGGCACCGAGGACTACCTGCTCGCGGTCGCGATCGAGGGCAGCGCCTACTACCTGTCCGCGGCGAGCGACGCGTCGCTCTCGGCCGAGGAGACCGACCGCATCAGCCTGGAGGTCGTCGAACCGGAGCTCCGCGAGGACGACTGGGCGGGCGCGGCGATCGCGGCTGCCGAGGCGCTCCGCGACGGAGCCGGTGGATCCGGTGGAGCCGGCGGCGGCGGCTGGGGATTCCTCTGGTTCATCGTGATCGCCGCGGTCGTCGTCGTGGTCATCGCGATCGTGCTCTCGCGACGCAAGAAGCGCCAATCCTCGCAGGAGGGCGTCGAGAGGGCCCCGCAGCTCTCCGTCGAGGAGTTGCGCCGTCAGGCCGGCACCGCCCTCGTGCAGGCCGACGACGCCGTGAAGACGAGCGAGGAAGAGCTCGGCTTCGCGGTCGCCTCCTACGGCGAAGACGCCACCGACGGCTTCCGCGCCGCGCTCGACGGGGCGAAGGCGAAGCTCGCCGAGGCGTTCACGTTGCAGCAGCGACTCGACGATGCCGAGCCCGACACCGACGACGAACGCCGCGCGTGGTACGGCGGCATCATCCGGCTCGCCAGTGAGGCCGACGCGCTCCTCGATGAGCAGGCGGAACGCTTCGACGAGTTGCGCGACCTCGAGCGCAACGCCCCTGCAGAGCTCGAGAAGGTCGAGGCCGCCGCCTCCGTCGCCGAGTCGGCGATCGCCCCGGCAGCGGAGCGACTCGCGGGACTCCACACGCAGTATGCGGCATCCGCCCTCACCGCCGTCGCCGACAACCCCGCCCAGGCGAAGGCCCGCATGAGCTTCGCCCGCGAGACGCTCGCCGCCGCGAGCGCCGCGATCACCGAGGGCGATCCGGCGCGGGCCGCGGTCGGCATCCGCGCCGCAGAGGAGGCCGTCGACCAGGCGAAGCTCCTCACCGACGCCGTCGAGCGGCTCGCCGCCGACCAGGTCGCAGCCGACCAGGCCGTCGCGGCCGGCGTCGCCGAACTCGACCGCGAGGTGCAGGCTGCGCGCGGCCTCGGCGACAC
>NZ_JAGGPF010000004.1:0-18991 GCF_018613935.1 Agromyces sp. ISL-38
CCTGCCCACACCCAGAACCCAAGGTTCACGGTTGATGGGCGGGTCACCGAGACCACACACCCCACCACTCTTGCTGTGGGTTGCGGGTGTGGCTAGAGTTTCGGCGGCCATAGCGCGAGGGAAACGCCCGGACACATTCCGAACCCGGAAGCTAAGACTCGCAGCGCCGATGGTACTGCAGGGGCGACCCTGTGGGAGAGTAGGACACCGCCGGACAATCATTAAGAGGAATGGCCACCCGAAGACGGGTGGCCATTCTTCGTTAAGGCCGGTATCCGATGTCGGCCGAGTACGGTTGAGTTCAACGAGAACTCCACACACGACGGGACAATCGTGAGCGATTCCAGGCATGACTCGGGGGACCAGGAGCGTCCGAAGCGATCCGAGCGACCGCACGGCGCCGGCGGCGCAGCGGCACGTGGCGGCGGCCCAGCGAAGCGCCCATACGGTGACCGTGACGCGAAGCGGCCCTCGACCGATCGTGGCGAGAAGCGCCCGTATGGCGACCGTGATGCGAAGCGTCCCTCGACGGATCGTGGCGCGAAGCCTGCCTATGGTGACCGTGACGCGAAGCGTCCGTACGGTGATCGTGATGCGAAGCGTCCCTCGACGGATCGTGGCGCGAGGCCTGCCTATGGCGACCGTGACGCGAAGCGTCCGTACGGTGATCGTGATGCGAAGCGTCCCTCGACGGATCGTGGCGCGAAGCCTGCCTATGGCGACCGTGACGCGAAGCGTCCCTATGGTGGCGACCGTGATGCGAAGCGTCCCTTCGGTGACGCAGGTCGGTCAGACGACCGTCGCGGCGGCGCTGGCGGACGGCCCGATGCTCGAGGCGGACCGCGCGATGAGTCGCGCGAGACGTTCGGAGCCAGCGACCTCGCGATCCGTCCGCGTCACGACGCACCCGAGATTCCCGAGCGCATCGAGGCGCGCGACCTCGACAAGAGCGCGCGCGGTGAGCTGCGCACGCTGAGCAAGGAGAACGCGGATTGGGTGGCACGGCATCTCGTCGCGGCATCCGAACTCCTCGAAGACGATCCCGAGCTTGC
Source organism: Agromyces sp. ISL-38 (assembly GCF_018613935.1). Lineage (GTDB taxonomy): Bacteria > Actinomycetota > Actinomycetes > Actinomycetales > Microbacteriaceae > Agromyces. The sequence continues at coordinate 1,053 of NZ_JAGGPF010000004.1, forward strand.
TCACGAGCACGCGATCTCCGCGGGCCGTCGGGCCGGGCGCATCGCCGTCGTGCGCGAGACGCTCGCGATCACGGCGTACGCGACGGGCGACTTCGCACTCGCGCTGCGTGAACTGCGCACGTACCGCCGGATCTCCGGCAAGAACGACCAGCTGCCGCTCATGGTCGACAGCGAACGCGGCGTCGGGCGCCCCGACCGTGCGCTCGAGGTGGGCCGTGCCGTCGATCGCGCCGAGCTCGCGCCTGCGGTGCAGGTCGGTCTCGCCATCGCGATGTCGGGCGCGCGCCTCGACCTCGGCCAGCCGGAACTCGCGCTGGCCGAACTCGAGATCCCGCAACTCGAACCCGATCGTGCATTCTCATACAGCCCTGCGTTGTTCTCCGCGTACGCCGAGGTGCTCGACGAACTCGGGCGGACGGCGGATGCCGCAACCTGGCGCGCCCGTGCAGAACGCGCTGAGGCGGCGTTGAGCGGGCCTGCCGAATCCGAGGTGTTCGAGATCTTCGAGGTCGAACTCGAGGATGAGGAAGAGGTCTCGACGCCGATGGCTCCGGCAGAATCGCGCGACGATTCGGTCGATGCGGATGCGCCCGGCGGAACCGACGAGACCGACGACAGTGCCGAGGTCGGCGAGTCCGACGACGCCGCGACTGAGACCGACGCCGAGCCCGGCGAGCAGGCGACATCCGACGAGGCGATCGACGACGACGAAGACGACTTCGATCCCGGTGCCGTGCTCGAAGACGATGTCGCCGCGGTGCTGGCAGAGGGTGCCGAACTCGACGCCGCCGGAGGTCCCGACGACACGGAGGGTGCGCCCGATGGGGCTGTTCCGACCGAAGACTGACGCTTCGACTCCGCTCGACGGGGTCGATGCCGTATTCGCCGACCTCGACGGTGTCGTCTATGCGGGGGCCCACGCGATTCCGTACGCGATCGAGAGCCTGAACCTCACGAAGAGCGAGCGCGCGGTCGGGTACATCACGAACAACGCCTCGCGAAGCGATGCATCCGTCGCCCTTCACCTTGCGGAGCTGGGCCTCGACGTCGTGCCGACCGACGTCGTCACGTCGCCGCAAGCGGCGATGACCCTGCTCGACGAACATGTCTCGCCGGGGGCGCTCGTGCTCGTGGTGGGCGGCGAGGGCATCGTGACCGAGCTCGGCAAGCGCGGCTACCGCGTGACGCGATCAGCGGATGACTCGCCCGATGCCGTCGTGCAGGGCTTCGCACCCGAGGTGGGATGGCGCGAACTCGCCGAGGCGGCATTCGCGCTGAACGCGCACGGCGGACCGGACGCCACAGGTGGCATCCCATGGATCGCGACGAACATGGACTGGACCATCCCCGTTGCCCGCGGCATCGCCCCGGGGAACGGCACCCTGGTCTCGGCGGTGCACACCGCCGTCGGGCGGTTCCCGCTCGTCGCGGGCAAGCCCGAGACGCCGATCTTCGACGAGGCGCGCCGCCGCTTCGCGAGCGAACGCCCGCTCGTCGTCGGCGATCGCCTCGACACCGACATCCTCGGCGCGAATCGTGCCGGCATGAGGAGCGCCGTCGTGCTCACCGGCATCGACCGGGCGAAGCAACTGCTCGCCGCGGATGCCTCGAGCCGGCCCGACTTCATCCTCGCCGACCTGCGGGGGCTGCACGAGCCCTATCCGGCAGCCGAGCAAGTGCGCGAGGGCGCCATCCGCGTTGGCGGGGCGCGCGTGCGCATCGACGGCAGGCGTGTCGTGATCGCGGACGAGGGCGACGGCGGCCTCGATCTCCTCCGCGCCGCTTGCGCCGCCATCTGGCAGTCGGGCATCGCGATCCACGCCCTCGACGTGCCGCCGCGGTTGTACGCCTGAGCTGAGACCCCTGTGCGAGGTTCCGCCGGCGCATCGTCGCGCCGAAGGCAACGTGTCGCCAGCGCACGGTAGCGTTGAACAGGTGAGCACTGACGAGCCGATCCGCGACGACGACGAGCATGGCGAGCTCGAAGCGGCGGATGCCGCTCTTTCGTCGACGCCGGCACAGGCAGCGGCATCCGACGAGACCGCTGCGGCTCTTCGCGACATCGAGGCACTCCCGCTCGCCGAGCGAGCGCCCCGATACCAGGCCCTCGCCGACCGGCTGCGCATCGAGCTCGAGCAGTCCGACCCGTCGCGTCAGTCCGACCCGTCGCGTCAGTCCGACCCGTCGCGTCGGTCCGGCTGAGACATGGTCCATCAGCGACTCGACGCCGCCCTCGCCGCTCGCGGGCTCGCACGCTCACGCACCCACGCCGCGTCGCTCATCGACGCCGGGGTCGTGACGGTCGACGGCCGGCCCGCCGTGAAGGCGGCGCTGAAGGTGTCCGACGACGCGCGACTCGAGGTCGCGACATCCGATCACTATGTCAGCCGGGCCGCGCACAAGCTCATCGCCGCGCTCGACGGATTCGACGTGTCGCCCGCCGGCCGGGTGGTGCTCGACGCCGGCGCCTCGACCGGGGGATTCAGCCAAGTGCTGCTCGAGCGCGGCGCGCGCAGCGTGCTCGCGGTCGACGTCGGTCACGGCCAGCTCGCTCCCGAGCTGCACGACGCGCCGGGCCTCGTGCTCGTCGAGGGCTGCAACGTGCGCAATCTCGACGCCGCTTCGCTCGCCGAACTCAGCGGAGTCTCGGAGCAGCCCACGCTCGTGACGGCCGACCTGTCGTTCATCTCGCTCACGACGGTGTTGCCGGCGTTGCGGGTGACGGCTGCTCCGGCATCCGATTTCGTGCTGCTCGTGAAACCCCAGTTCGAGGTGGGTCGCGGGGGAGTGCGCGAAGGCGTGGTGCGCGACGCGGCGCTGCGTTCCGAGGCGATCGCCAACGTGCTGTGGGTGGCGTTCGACCTCGGGCTCGGCACGGTCGGCATCTTGTCCTCCCCAATCGCCGGCGCCCACGGCAATCGTGAGTACCTCGTGCATCTCAGCGCCGACGCGGGTGTGAATCCGACAGAATGGATGCGTCGGGTGGAGCAGCTGGCAGGAGGAATGAACGCGTGAATGACGCACGGCACTTCCTGGTGGTCTCCCACACCGGCCGTCAGGCAGCGCTCGAAGCGACGGGTGAGGTGTGCACGCAACTCCTTGCAGCCGGCGCGGTACCGGTCATCGCAGCCGAGCACTGGGAAGACGTGCACTCATTCGTGCCCGAGCTCAACGGCGCCGTGAAGCGGTTCGAAGAGGTCGATCCCGCGGTCATCGAACTTGTCATCGTGCTCGGAGGCGACGGCACGATCCTCCGCGGCGCCGAGTTGATGCGCGATCACTCGGTGGCGCTGCTCGGAGTCAATCTCGGCCACGTCGGATTCCTCGCCGAGAGCGAGCGCGACGATCTCGGCTATACGGTCGCCAGGGCGCTCGCGCGTGACTACACGGTCGAAGAGCGAATGACGCTCTCGGTGCGAGCCAAGGTCGGCACCGATGTGATCTACGAGAGCTGGGCGCTCAACGAAGTGACCGTCGAGAAAGCCGAGCGCGAGCGCATGCTCGAGGTGGTCATCGAGGTCGATCGCCGGCCGCTCTCCACATTCGGGTGCGACGGAGTGGTCATGTCGACGCCCACGGGCTCCACGGCGTACTCGTTCTCCGCGGGCGGGCCGGTCGTCTGGCCGAGCCTCGAAGCGCTCCTGCTCGTGCCGCTGAGCGCGCACGCACTGTTCGCGCGACCCCTCGTGGTCGGCCCCGAGTCCTCGCTCGCGGTCGAGATCCTGCAGCGCACCGAGGCCTCCGCGGTGATCTGGTGCGACGGTCGGCGCTCGTTCAACCTGCCGCCCGGAGCCCGGGTCATCGTGCGCAAGTCGCCAGTGCCCGTGCGACTCGCTCGGCTGCACGAAGCCCCGTTCACCGATCGGCTCGTGAACAAGTTCCAGCTCCCGGTGACCGGATGGCGAGGACCGGTGGGCCGTGATTGAAGAACTCGGCATCCGCGATCTCGGCGTGATCGCCGAGGCCACCCTGCCGCTCGGGCCCGGTTTCACCGCCGTCACCGGCGAGACCGGCGCCGGAAAGACGATGGTGGTCACCGCGCTCGGCCTGTTGCTCGGCTCCAGGGCCGACGCGGGTGCGGTTCGCTCGGGCGCGAAGCAGGCCTGGGTCGAGGGGCGCTGGCTCGTCTCCGACGACGGTGCCATCGCCGACCGGGTCGCCGAGACCGGCGGCGAGATCGAGGCCGGTGAGCTCCTGCTCGGCCGGTCGGTCTCGGCTGAGGGGCGCAGCCGCGCGGTCGTCGGCGGCCGAAGTGCACCCGTCGGGGTGCTCGGCGAGCTGGGTGAACGTCTCGTCGTCGTCCACGGCCAGGCCGACCAGCAGCGTCTCCGATCGGCGGTGGCGCAGCGTGAGGCTCTCGATCGCTTCGCCGGACCCGAGCTCCAGGTCGCCCTCGACGAGTACCGAACCGTCTTCACCAAGTGGAGAGCCGATACCGCCGAGCTCGTGCGGCTCCGCGAGGCTCATGACGCCCGAGCCCGCGAGGCCGACGAGCTCCGCGCGGCGCTCGACGAGGTCGAGGCAGCCGACCCGCAACCCGGCGAAGACGCCGAACTGCAGGAGCGCGCCGACCGGCTCTCGAATCTTGAAGATCTCCGCTTGGCGGCGGTGCAGGCGCGCACCCTGATCTCGGCCGATGAGCTCATCGACGATGCTCCCGACGCGGTGGCGCTCATCGATGGCGCACGTCGTCACCTCGAGCGCGTCGTCGCCCACGACGCTGCGCTCGCACCGATCGCCGAGGCCCTGACGAGCGCCGGCTTCCTCCTCGCCGATGCCGCCGTCGAGCTCTCGGGCTACCTCACCGGACTCGACGCCGACGGGGCGCGAGAGCTCGAGATCGTGCAGGAGCGGCGCGCGGTGCTCGGCGGCCTCATCCGCCGGCACGGCGGCACGCTCGACGAGGTGCTCGAGTTCCGGAGCGCGGGCGGGCTCCGGCTGCTCGAGCTCGAGGGCGACGACGAGCGCATCGCCGAGCTCGAGGCATCCGTCATCGAACTCGAGGCCGAAGTCGATCGGTGCGCGTCACGGCTCACCGAGCTGCGCACCGACGCTGCCAGAACGCTTGCTTCCGCCGTCACCGCCGAACTGGGGGCACTTGCGATGCCCGACGCGTCGCTGTCGGTCTCGGTCGAGCCGACGCTCGAGCCGGCCGCACACGGCCGCGACCAGGTGGCCATCCTGCTCAGCCCCCACCCCGGCGCAGAGCCGAGGCCCGTCTCTCGCGGTGCGTCCGGAGGTGAGCTCTCGCGCGTCATGCTCGCGATCGAGGTCGTCATCGGTGGCAGCGATCCCGTGCCCACGTTCGTCTTCGACGAGGTCGACGCCGGCGTCGGCGGCGCTGCGGCGATCGAGATCGGGCGGCGGCTCGCGCGGCTCGCCGAGCGATCGCAGGTGATCGTCGTCACGCATCTCGCCCAGGTCGCCGCGTTCGCGACGAATCACCTGAGCGTCGTGAAGGGCACTGACGGGCGGGTCACGTCATCGAGCGTGCGGCAGCTCGGCGGCGCCGAGCGCGAAGCGGAGATGGCGAGATTGCTTTCGGGGCTCGCCGACTCGGCGAGCGGGCTCGCGCATGCCCGTGAACTCTTGGAGATCGCCGCGGTTCGCGTGGCATGAGACGTGCGGCCGAGCGCCGTTCGAACACGGGATCGGGAGTCGATCCCGAGCAGTCAGGGGGAGCGAGTGGGGCATGTCGTGCGAAACGATCGGGAACGTCGGTTAGACTATAAGCCCGTGGTGGATCAACGCGGCAGAGACAATTCGAACGACACGACCAAGCACATTTTTGTGACGGGTGGTGTCGTTTCTTCGTTGGGCAAGGGTCTCACGGCCGCAAGCCTTGGCAATCTCCTGACGGCCCGCGGATTGCGGGTCGTCATGCAGAAGCTCGACCCGTATCTCAACGTGGATCCGGGCACGATGAACCCGTTCCAGCACGGCGAGGTCTTCGTGACCGACGACGGCGCAGAGACCGATCTCGACATCGGGCACTACGAGCGCTTCCTCGACATCAACCTCAGCCAGGCGGCGAACGTCACCACCGGCCAGATCTACTCGACCGTGATCGCCAAGGAGCGCCGCGGCGAATACCTCGGCGACACCGTGCAGGTCATTCCGCACATCACCGACGAGATCAAGCGCCGCATGCGCCTCCAGGCCCACGAGACGCCGAAGCCCGACGTCATCATCACCGAGATCGGCGGCACCGTCGGCGACATCGAATCGCAGCCGTTCATCGAATCGGCCCGCCAGGTGCGCCATGAGCTCGGCCGCAAGAACGTGTTCTTCGTGCACGTTTCGCTCGTGCCCTACATGGGTGCGTCGGGCGAGCAGAAGACGAAGCCCACGCAGCACTCCGTCGCGGCCCTCCGCTCGATCGGCATCCAGCCAGACGCCCTCGTGCTCCGCAGCGACCGGCCCGTGACCGAGGCGAACAAGCGCAAGATCGCGCTCATGTGCGACGTCGACGAAGCCGCCGTCGTGAACGCCGTCGACGTGCCGAGCATCTACGACATCCCCACGATGCTCCACGAGCAGGGCCTCGACGCCTACATCATCGAGTCGCTCGGACTCGAGGCCGACGAGGTCGACTGGTCGGGGTGGAGCGACCTGCTCCGCGTCGTGCACGAGCCGAAGCACGAGGTCACGATCGGCCTCGTCGGGAAGTACATCGACCTGCCCGACGCCTACCTCTCGGTCACCGAGGCGTTGCGTGCCGGCGGGTTCGCGAACGACACCAAGGTCAATCTCGAGTGGATCCCCTCCGATGAGTGCCAGACGCCCGAGGGTGCCCAGAAGCACCTCGCCCACCTCGACGGCATCTGCGTGCCCGGCGGGTTCGGCGTGCGAGGCATCGAGGGCAAGCTCGGCGCGTTGCGCTTCGCCCGTGAGAACGGCCTTCCGGCGCTCGGCCTCTGCCTCGGCCTGCAGTGCATGGTCATCGAGTACTCGCGCAACGTCGTCGGACTCCCCGGCGCCTCGTCGAGCGAGTTCGACCCCGACACGCAGTTCCCCGTGATCGCGACGATGGAGGAGCAGGTCGAGATCATCGCCGGCGGCGACCTCGGGGGCACCATGCGCCTCGGGCTGTACCCGGCGAAACTCACCGAGGGCTCTCTCGCCGCCGAGCTCTACGGCTCGTCGGAGGTCTCCGAGCGTCACCGCCACCGCTACGAGGTCAACAATTCCTTCCGCGACCGCATCGCAGAGGCTGGCCTCGAGTTCTCGGGCATGTCGCCCGACCGGCACCTCGTCGAGTTCGTCGAGCTGCCGCGCGACGTGCACCCGTTCTACGTCGGCACGCAAGCCCATCCCGAGCTCCGGAGCCGCCCGAACGACCCGCACCCGCTCTTCCGCGGACTCGTCGGCGCAGCTCTCGAGCGCCAGCGTGCGAGCCTCCTGTTCGACGTCAACCGTGGCTGAGCCGCTCGCCGACGAACCGGTCGACCTGCCCCTGCTCGGCAGCGAGCGGGTGTTCGACGGGCGCGTCTGGGACATCCGCCGTGACGCGTTCGAGCTCGGTGGCAGACGCATCGAGCGCGAATACATGGACCACCCGGGCGCCGTCGCGGTGCTCGCGCTCGACGGCGACGACCGCGCGTTCCTCATCAAGCAGTACCGGCATCCGGTGCGTACTCGCGACTGGGAGATCCCCGCGGGGCTGCTCGATGTTCACGGCGAGGATCCGCTGGCGGCAGCGAAGCGCGAGCTCGCCGAGGAGGCCGACCTCGAGGCATCCGAGTGGTCCGTGCTCGTCGACTTCTTCACGTCGCCGGGCGGCAGCGACGAGGCGATCCGCGTCTACCTCGCACGCGGGCTCACCGCGACCGCCCACGTCTTCGCACGCGAAGACGAGGAGGCCGACATGGAGACCCAGTGGGTGGCGCTCGACGAGTGCGTCGATGCCGTGCTCGCGCGTCGAATCCAGAACCCGTCGCTTGCGATCGGGGTGCTCGCCGCCCACACCGCGCGCACGCGCCAATGGCAGAGCCTCGGGCCGGCGGATGCCGCGTGGCCGGGCCGCTCGACACCGCGGCGGGATCCCGCGGCACCATGACCCGCGCGACGCCGGTCGACGAGTATCTGCGGCACCTCGCCGTGGAACGCGGCCTCGCGCGCAACACCATCACCTCGTACCGGCGCGACCTCGCCATCTACGCCGACTGGCTGCTCGCCCGCGGCCTCGACGGCCCGGGCGCCGCAACCGAGCAGGACCTCGCCGACTTCGTGCGCTTCCTGGGCGCCGAGCGAGTGCCGCCGCTCGCGACCTCGTCGATCGCGCGAGTGCTCTCGGCGGTGCGGGGCCTGCATCGCTTCCTCACCGAAGAGGGAACGATCGCCACGGATGTCTCGCGCGACCTGCGCCCGCCGAAGCTTCCCATGCGACTGCCCAAGGCCATCCCCATCGAAGACGTCGAGGCGCTCATCGCCGCGGCCGGCGGCGAGGAGGTCGCGGAGCTGCGCGACACCGCCCTGCTCGAACTGCTCTACGCGACCGGTGCTCGCGTCTCCGAAGCCGTGTCGTTGAACGTCGATGACCTCGTCGACGACGAGGTGATCCGCCTCTTCGGCAAGGGCGGCAAGCAGCGCATCGTGCCGCTCGGCAGCTACGCCCGCCGTGCCATCGACGCCTACCTCGTGCGGGCGAGGCCGCTGCTCTCGCTGCGCGGCACCTCCACGCCCGCGCTCTTCCTCGGGCTTCGCGGGAGGCGGATGTCGCGACAGTCCGCATGGTCGTCGATCCACCGTGCGGCCGAGCGGGCCGGGCTCGCGGCATCCGTCTCCCCGCACACCCTGCGGCACTCGTTCGCGACGCACCTGCTCGAAGGCGGCGCCGATGTGCGCGTCGTGCAGGAGCTGCTGGGTCACTCATCGGTCGCGACCACGCAGATCTACACGCTCGTCACAGCTGACACACTCCGGGAGATGTACACCGCGGCCCACCCCCGTGCTCGCTAGAATCGACCAAGCACCCGCCCGACCCAGGAGAGAAGACGACACGTGACGTACCAGACGCACGACCCAGCGGACGGAATCGCTTCGCTGGAGCCGGAGCTCGGTCCCACGGGTCGCCCCCACCGCGACTTCCCCGAGGCTCCGCCGCTGAAGTCGCACGGCCCCGCTCGCATCATCGCCCTCTGCAACCAGAAGGGCGGCGTCGGCAAGACGACGACGACCATCAACCTCGGTGCCACGCTCGCCGAGGCCGGCCGCCGGGTGCTCGCGGTCGACTTCGACCCCCAGGGCGCGCTTTCCGCGGGGCTCGGCGTGCCGACGCACGACGTGCCCACGATCTACGACCTCCTGCTGTCACGGCAGTTCGACCCGGCCGACGCGATCCAGCGCACGGGCACCGAGAACCTCGACGTGATCCCTGCCAACATCGACCTCTCGGCCGCCGAGGTGCATCTCGTCAACGAGGTCGCCCGTGAGCAGATCCTCGCCGGAGTGCTGCGCCGCGTCGCCGCCGACTACGACGTCATCCTCATCGACTGCCAGCCCTCGCTCGGCCTGCTCACCGTCAACGCGCTCACCGCGAGCCACGGCGTGGTCATCCCACTCGAGTGCGAGTACTTCGCCCTGCGCGGCGTCGCGCTCCTCATCGAGACCATCGACAAGGTGCGTGACCGGCTGAACCCCGCGATCGAGCTCGACGGCATCCTCGCGACGATGTACGACGCACGCACGCTGCACTCGCGTGAGGTGCTCGAGCGCGTCGTCGACGCCTTCGGCGAGCAGGTGCTCGAGACCGTGATCACGCGTACCGTGAAGTTTCCCGACGCCACGGTCGCCGCGACCCCCATCACCGAGTTCGCCCCCGAGCACCAGGCGTCGAAGGCGTACCGGCAGCTCGCCAGGGAGCTGGTCTTCCGTGGCGCGGTCGCCTGAGGCGGCTTCGGCTTCCGAGAAACGCGTGCCCGGCGCGACGGGGCCCGGAGAGACTGCGCCCGTCGAACATGGCGCGGCCGAGGCATCCGACGCGGGATTCCGAGTCGCCCTCTCGAACTTCGAGGGCCCCTTCGACCTGTTGCTCTCGCTGATCGCGAAGCACGAGCTCGACATCACCGAGGTGTCGCTGTCGGCGGTGACCGACGAGTTCATCTCCTACCTGCGCGGTGTCGACTCCGAGGAGGAGCTCGACCGGGCGTCGGAGTTCCTCGTCGTCGCGGCGACCCTGCTCGACCTGAAGGTCGCAGGCCTCCTGCCGCAAGGCGAACTCGTCGACGCCGAAGACGTCGCACTCCTCGAGGCCCGCGACCTGCTCTTCGCCCGCTTGCTCCAGTACCGCGCCTTCAAGGAGGTCGCGCGCTGGTTCTCGACGCATCTCGAAGCCGAGTCGGCGAGGCATCCACGCAACGTGCGGCTCGAGGAACGATTCCGCCAGCGTGCGCCAGAACTCGTCTGGACGCTCAGCGCCGAGGACTTCGCGGCACTGGCCACCCTTGCGCTCACGCCGAGGGAGATCCCCGTCGTGGGCCTCGACCACTTGCACGCCCCGCTCGTCTCGATTCGCGAGCAAGCCGCCCACCTCGTGTCGGTCTTGCGGCGGGGCGCCCCCGTGACCTTCCGCGAGCTCATCGCGGGGATCAGCCGGCCGGGCGTCGTCGTGGCGCGGTTCCTCGCGGTGCTCGAGCTCTATCGTCACGCGGCCATCGGCTTCGAGCAGATCGAGCCGCTCGGCGAGCTGACCCTGCGATGGGCGGCGGAGACCTGGACCGACGACAACCTCGAGTGCCTTGGAGCGGACTATGACGAGTGAGACGGATGCCGCGACCGAGGTCGAGGGCGTGCGGGGTCTCGATACGGGTCCGGCTTCGCCGGGCGCTACTCGACCGCCGGAGGACGCTCGACCGCCGGCGGGCGAAGGCGAAGGGCCCGAGCTCTCGATCTCGACTCCGCTCGACGTGCCCGGCCAGCCGCGGCTCGACCTCGATCGGGCGCTCGAGGCGATCCTGTTCATCGCCGACGAGCCGCAGAGCGTCGTGCACCTCGCGGCGGCCGTCGCGCGTCCCGTGGCGGAGGTGCGCGCCGCGATCGCGCGGCTTCGTGCCGACTACGACGGCACGGGAACGTCGGGGGAGCCCCGCACCGATGTCGCCGCCGAGGAGACGACGGCTCGCAGCATCCGTCGCGGCTTCGAACTTCGCGAAGTGGGCGGCGGATGGCGCTTCTACGTGCGTGCCGAGTACGACACGCTCGTCGCCGATTTCGTGCTCACCCAGTCGTCGACGCGCCTTTCGCAGGCTGCGCTCGAGACCCTCTCGGTGATCGCCTACAAGCAGCCGATCTCGCGGTCGTCGATCGCCTCGATCCGCGCCGTGAACGTCGACTCCGTCGTGCGCACCCTGCTCGGCCGCGGCCTCGTCACCGAGGTATCGAGCGATCCTGAGACGGGCGCCATCCTCTACGGCACCACCGAGCTGCTGCTCACCAACCTCGGCATCAACTCGCTCGACGAGCTGCCGCACATCTCGCCGTTGCTCGACGACGGCCAGGAAGGATTCGATCTTGACTGACGCACCCGACACGGGCACGAGCCCTGGCGCCGACGCACCCGAGGGCGTGCGGCTGCAGAAGGTGCTCGCCGCCGCGGGAGTCGCCTCGCGCCGCGTCTCCGAAGAGCTCATCGTCGCCGGACGCGTGCAGGTGAACGGCCGCATCGTCACCGAGCTCGGCAACCGCATCGACCCGACCACCGACCTCGTCGCCGTCGACGGGGTGGCCGTGCAGCTCGACGCGGCGAAGCGCTACTACATGCTCAACAAGCCGCGCGGCGTCGTCTCGACGATGCGCGACGAGCAGGGACGACCCGACCTCACGCAGTTCACCGCCGACCTCGAGGATCGCGTTTTCAACGTGGGCCGTCTCGACGCCGAGACGAGCGGCTTGCTCATCCTCACGAACGACGGCGAGCTCGCGCACGTGCTCGCCCATCCCTCGTTCGGGGTCTCGAAGACCTACATCGCCAAGGTGCGCGGCCGGGTGACGCCGCAAGTCGTGCAGCAGCTGAAGAACGGCATCGAGCTCGACGACGGATTCATCAAGGCCGACCGCGCACGCATCCTGCAGCAGCAGGGCGACGACCGGCATTCGATGGTCGAGCTCACCCTGCACTCGGGCCGCAACCGCATCGTGCGGCGAATGCTCGACGCCGTGGGGCATCCGGTCGTCGACCTCGTGAGACGCAGCTTCGGCCCGCTCAACCTCGGAACGCTGAAATCGGGCGCCATGCGCGAGTTGACTAAAGTGGAACTCGGCCAGCTGCTCACCATCTCTCGCGCCGCGGACGCTGGCCAGAAGGGCAGCGAGGGCTCGGGAGAAGGAGACTCGTGGCCGAATCACGCCTGATCGGACCGGTGCGTGTCGTCGGTGTCGGTCTGCTCGGTGCGAGCATCGGCCTGGGGCTCCGCGCCAAGGGCATCGACGTCATCCTCTCCGACGCTTCGCCGACGCATCTCGCGATCGCCGTCGACTACGGGGCCGGGCGCGCCGCCCAGCCCGGCGACCGGCCGCAGCTCGTGGTCGTGTGCGTGCCGCCCGATGTCACCGCTGACGTCGTCGCGGCCGAGCTCGAGGCCTACCCCGAGGCGATCGTCACGGATGTCGCGAGCGTGAAGCTCGCCGTCTACGACGACCTCGCGGCGCGCGGCGCCGACCTCTCCCGCTACATCGGCACCCACCCGATGGCAGGCCGGGAACGCGGCGGCCCCATGTCGGGCCGAGCCGATCTCTTCGTCGGGCGGCCGTGGGTCGTGGCCGCGCACGGCGGCATGTCGTACCAAGACGGCTCGGCGATCGACGATCTCATCCTCGATCTCGGTGCCACGCTCGTCGAGCTCACGCCCGAGCAGCACGACCGGGCGGTCGCGCTCGTCTCGCACGTGCCGCAAGTGGTGTCGAGCCTCATGGCACGTCGTCTCATCGACGCGCCGCACTCCTCGGTGAACCTCGCCGGGCAGGGCCTGCGCGACATCACGCGCGTCGCGGCGAGCGATCCCGAGCTGTGGGTGCAGATCCTCGGGCAGAACGCGGCGCCCGTCGCCGACATCCTCCGTGGCTACCGCGACGACCTCGACCGCTTCATCGACGCACTCGACAACATGGACGCCCCCGGCGCCCGCCGCCGGATCGCCGAGGAGCTCTTCGGCGGCAACACGGGCGTCGAGCGGCTGCCGGGCAAGCACGGCGTCGACCACCGCTATGCGAGCCTCATCGTCATGGTCGAAGACCGCCCCGGGCAGCTCGCGCGCCTCTTCAACGACGTCGGCGACGCCGGCGCGAACATCGAGGACCTCCGCCTCGAGCACTCGCCGGGCGCCCAGGTGGGCCTCGCCGAGATCTCCGTGCTTCCCGAGGTGCTCGATCGCCTCACCGACGAGCTGGCCGCACGCGGCTGGCGGATTGCAGGTTGAACGTGTCATCCGTCATCCCGTTCGTGGTCGCCGTCGACGGCCCCGCCGGCAGCGGCAAGTCGAGCGTCTCGAAAGAAGTCGCGCGCCGGCTCGGGTTCGGCTTCCTCGACACAGGGGCCGCATACCGCGCGCTCGCGTGGCATGCGATGGCCTCGGGGGCCGACACGGATGACGCGGCATCCGTCATCTCCTCGCTCTCGAGCTTCGTCTACCGCATCGGCACCGACCCGGGCGGCTACGCCGTGCACGTCGGCGGCGTCGATGTGACGGGGGCGATTCGCGACCCCGCCATCTCGGCGGTCGTGAGCCGCGTCGCGCGCGTGCCCGAGGTGCGGGCGCACCTCATCGAGCTCTTCCGGGCCAGCATGGCCACCACCCCGAAACCCGGCATCGTGGTGGAGGGCCGGGACATCACCACGGTCGTCGCCCCCGATGCGCCCGTGCGGATTCTCCTTACCGCGTCGGAGGCGGTTAGAATAGCGAGGCGCTCCGCTGAGCTCGTCGGCCCGTCGGCCGATACCGCGGGGGAGCAGCTGCGCAGGCGCGATCAGGCCGACTCGAAGGTCGTCGACTTCATGACCGCCGCCGAGGGAGTGACCACCGTCGATTCGACGGACCTCGACTTCGACCAGACCGTCGAGGCCGTGATCGGCGTCATTCGCACCGCGCAGCCGCAGATGGCCGAGTAGCCCACCGCAGGTGGCGGCCGAGCGCATCCAGACTTCAGAGGAGACACCATGACCGACCAGGGCGAAGAATTCGACGCTCCCGACGACGATCTCGCCGAGCGGCTCGCCGACGTCGATGAAGGTCTCGCCGAACAGCGCGCCGCGGCGCTCCGCTCCGGCCTCGCCGACTACGAGCTCGATGAAGACGACCTCGACGTGCTCGAGATCTCGGAGGAGGGCGAGGAGGGCATCCGCTACCTCCCCGCGCTGCCGGTCATCGCGATCGTCGGTCGCCCGAACGTGGGCAAGTCGGCGCTCGTGAACCGCATCCTCGGTCGCCGCGAGGCCGTGGTCGAAGACACCCCCGGCGTCACGCGCGATCGCGTGGCCTACAAGGGCGAGTGGCTCGACCGGCGCTTCACGCTCGTCGACACCGGCGGCTGGGAGCCCGACGCGAAGGGCATCGACGCTTCCGTCGCGGCGCAGGCCGAGGTCGCGATCGACCTCGCCGACGTCGTGCTCTTCGTCGTCGACGCCACCGTCGGCGCGACGTCGACCGACGAGCACGTCGTGCGGCTGCTGCGCAAGACCAAGCGGCCTGTGTTCCTGCTCGCGAACAAGGTCGACGACGCCCGCCAGGAGTCCGAGGCCGCAGCCCTCTGGAACCTCGGCCTCGGCGAGCCGTATCCGGTCTCCGCGCTGCACGGCCGAGGCGTGGCCGACATGCTCGAGGCCGTGTTCAAGGTGCTGCCACAGGTCTCGGCGATCGCGAAAGACGAGTTCGGTGGCCCGCGTCGCGTCGCGATCCTCGGCCGCCCGAACGTCGGCAAGTCGAGCCTGCTCAACAAGGCCGCCGGCGAGGAGCGCGTCGTCGTGAACGAGCTCGCGGGCACCACTCGCGACCCCGTCGATGAGCAGATCGAGCTCGGCGGCAAGATCTGGCGCTTCGTCGACACCGCCGGCATCCGTCGTCGCGTGCACCTGCAGCAGGGCGCCGACTTCTACGCATCGCTTCGCACCCAGGCGGCCCTCGAGAAGGCCGAAGTGGCCGTCGTGCTCCTCGACGTCTCGCAGCCGCTCTCCGAGCAGGACGTGCGCATCATCGACCTCGTGCTCGAGTCGGGCCGCGCGCTCGTGCTCGCCTTCAACAAGTGGGATCTCCTCGACGACGACCGTCGCCGCTACCTCGAACGCGAGATCGAGCAAGACCTGCACCACGTGGCCTGGGCGCCGCGCGTGAACATCTCGGCGCGCACCGGCCGCCACCTCGAGAAGCTCGTGCCTGCGCTCGAGCTCGCCCTCGAATCGTGGGACACCCGCATCGCCACCGGCAAGTTCAACGCGTTCCTCACCGAGCTCACGCAAGAGCACCCGCACCCCGTGCGCGGCGGCAAGCAGCCCCGCATCCTGTTCGGCACGCAGGCCGCGAGCCGGCCGCCGACATTCGTGCTGTTCACGACCGGATTCCTCGACCCGGGCTACCGCCGCTTCATCATGCGCCGCCTGCGCGAGATCTACGGCTTCCAGGGGTCGCCGATCGTCATCAACATGCGCGTGCGCGAACGTCGCCAGCGGTAGCAGGAGGCACGGATGCCGCGAGCTCGCGCCGCACGAACGCGTTCTCGCGGCATCTACGTCGAGGTGCTCGTGCGCGCCGATCTCGAAACGCTGTGGCAGCTGACGCAGGATCCTGAGCAGCACGCACGCTGGGACCTGCGCTTCTCGAAGATCGTGCCCGAGGCCGCGCTCGAGCGCGGCGGGTATCGCTTCCGGTATGAGCGCTCGCTCGGCGTGCACACCATCCGCGGTACCGGCACCTCCATCGGCGAACGGCATCATTTCGACGGGTCGAGTACGTCGGCGCTGCGATTCGATACCGATGATCGACTGTCGCCCATCCGCGGCGGCCGCGGCTACTGGCGATACGTGCCGACATCCGAGGGCGTGCGCTTCATCACCGGCTACGACTACACGCCCGGGTTCGGGCGTCTCGCCGACCGAGTCATCCGGCCGCTCGTTCGGTGGATGACGGCATGGAGCTTCGATCGCCTGAGGATCTGGGCGGAGACGGGCGTCGAGCCTGAGCGCTGGACCGCGACATCCGTGCTCGCCATTCGGAACCGCGAACGGCCACGAGCCTCGCGGTGCACGACAGAACCGCCCCCGCAGGGCGCATTCGCGCACGAACCGGAATCGCTTGCGACCCTGGAGGCACCGTGACCGGGGCAGACGATCGAGCAGTCACGACGGTCGGCGCGGTCTTCCCACGCGCTCTCGGCGACGACTTCGGAAGGCTGCATCCGATGATGCAGCGCCGATTCGGCGTCTCGCTCGACGGCGGGTACGCGTGCGTCGGGCGCGGCGTGATGACGAGCATCCGCCGCGGGCCCTGGTGGACGGTGCCGTTCCTGCAGTTCGGGCGCCTGCGGAACATCCTGATTCCGGATGTCGGCGATGACGTGCCGTTCACGATCGAGAACCACGCCTACCTCGATCCGTTCGGGCGCGAGACCATCACGTTCGTGCGGGAGTATCGGCTCCCGGGTCGGCGCCGGGCGAGCCGGTTCGACGCGACGATGGTCGTGGACCCGGCGCGGGGCACCGTCGTCGACTACCTCGGCACCCACCAGCACCTCGCCGTCGACCTGGCGTTCCAGGTGGAGGCCGACGGGTCGCTCCTGCTTCGATCGGGGGAGCAGCGGTTCCGTGAGGGCGTGGTCGACTTCCGCTTTCCGATGCTGGGCTCGGGGTACGCGGAATTGCGCGAGCGTTTCGACGACAAGGCCGGCGTCTACCGCGTGCGACTCGAAGTGCGGAATCGAGTGTTCGGGTTCCTCTTCGGCTACGAAGGGTGGTTCGAGTGCGCGTTCCCGAACGCAACGGAGGTGCCGCGGCACCTGCTGCCGAAACGGCACGAGCCGAGGTATTGAGCCACCGCCGGCGCACGACGGACAGCACGAACGCGGCTAAGAGCTGCGCGACTGCGAGGCACGGCGGCTCACACGGGGGTGTTGCTATTCGCACCCATGGTCCCGTAAGTTTGACGGAAGCTCACTTTGGGCGATGTTCCGCAGCTATGGGGATGGATAGGCGGTCTCATGAAAACCCGACAATCGAGCGTGCGCGGCCCCACCGGTAGATGGATTCGATACCGATCACCCGCGATAGTCGGCCTCACGCTGGCCGCGTTGGCCGTGACCGCATCGGTCGCTCACGCGGCAACAGCGGTCGATCTCGGTACGGCCGACTCGTACGTCGTTCTCGGCGCCGAGACCGTCACGAATACGGGGCCAAGCGTTCTCAATGGGGACCTCGGCGTCTACCCTGGAACGTCGATCACCGGGTTCCCGCCGGGCATCGTCGTCGGTGGTACGACCCACACTACAGACGCCCACGCGCAACAGGCGCAGAGCGACTTGACAATCGCGTACAACAGCGCGGCATCCCAGGCACCGGATGCGACGAGCCCGCCCGATCTTGGCGGACAAACGCTGGTCGCAGGGGTGTACTTCTCCGCAACCACGGCCGGGCTGACGGGGACCCTCACGCTCGACGGTCAGGGAGACCCCACATCCGTATGGGTCTTTCAGATTGGGTCCACGCTCATTACGGCGCCAGACAGTACCGTCGCACTGATCAACGGGGCGCTTGCGTGCAACGTCTTCTGGCAGGTGGGAAGCTCGGCGACACTCGGAACGAGTTCAGAGTTCGTCGGAACGATCATGGCGTTGAGCTCGATCACCGTGAACACTGGCGCAGTCGTCGAGGGTCGGGCGCTTGCTCGCACCGGGGCGGTCACTCTCGACAGCAACGTCTTCATCGATCCGCGATGCGACGATGCCGTGGATGCTGACGT
>NZ_JAGGPF010000004.1:19101-77689 GCF_018613935.1 Agromyces sp. ISL-38
TGCGGATGCGGATGCTGATGCTGCTGCTGATGCTGATGCTGATGCGGATGCGGATGCGGATGCGGATGCGGATGCGGATGCGGACGTGGACGTCGATGCGGACGTGGATGCTGACGTGGACGTGGACGTGGATGCGGACGTGGATGCTGACGTGGACGTGGACGCCGACGTTGCTGCGGACGCTGACGCCGGCGGGCCGTCCGTCACCCCGGTCAGGCATCGCACGCTTCCCGCGACCGGTGGCCCCGGTACCCTGTGGGTGGCACCCGTGGGCGCGGTACTTCTGTTGGCTGGAACTGCCATGCTCGTGGTGCGACAGCGTCGCGCTGAGAGCTGAGATCCGTAAGGGCGTATGGCCTTACCGCGTGGAGCGGTGGGGCCATGCGCGTTCCCGCCGCACGGTGGGATAGACAGACAAGGACGTCCATGGTCAGGAGCGGTCGTGGCCGAGTCGTGGCCACTGTTGTGTCGTTCCTGGTCGTGGTCGCCTACGTCTTCGTCACCCTGCTGTTCGTCTCACCGCCGAACCCGGTCAAGACCGCGTTCGCGGGTGTGACACAAGGGGCGAGTCCGTACTTCGCGCAGAAGTGGAACGTGTTCGCGCCCAACATTGCCAAGTCGAATCCCCAGCTCCGAATTCAAGCCCAATGGCGAGATGACGAGGGCCGGCTCGTGAAGAGCGAGTGGAGGAACGTCACTGCGGTGGAATTCGCCGCGGTCCCGGGCAATGCCCTGCCCTCCCGCATCCAAAAGCTGTCATGGAACGCGCTCGGGTCATACCTCACCCGGTTCCGCGAGCTCACGACCGAACAGCGGGCTGTGGTGCAGGACACGTTCATCGAGCGGGTTGATGACGGATACCGCGGCATTCCGCCACAACAACTCATCGACCGGTTGGTGGCGATCGGCGAGAATCGTGGCGACGTGATCGACCTTCTGCGCTACGACTTCATGATCAAGGAATACACGACCTATTTCGCCACGGCGGTGTTCGACAAGAAGATCGAGAGGATTCGCTGGGAGGTCTACCGTGAGCGACCGAACGACTTCGATCTGCGTTTCCAGAATGCAGCACAGTATGAGCCGTCCATCACTCGGTTCGGCTGGCGCCAAGCTGACGATCGGATCCGCGCCGATGCGCTCGCCACCTTCGACGACGTCGTTGCGCGCTACGGAGACGGATCGTGAAGCACGTAGTGCAGACACGTCGCCCATTGCGGTCCTCCCTCGCGATGCGCCTGGTCGAGTGGACGACCGGCGCTGAACGAGCGACGTACAGCCTGTCGGCGCTGAGGATCCTGTTCGGGATCGCGATCGTGTGGTTCCTCCTTGCCAGCGCACCGGATCGTCACTATCTGTGGGGAGCAGGGTCGACGTGGGTGGATCCTGCCGTCGATCGACGTGGCTATCCCGAGATCTTCCGAACGGTGTTTCCCAAGGGGGACCCCTTCGTCTTCGACCTCAACTACGGCATCTTGATCGCACTGGCGCTGCTGTTCCTTGCAGGGTTCGGGACGCGGATCGTGACGCCGTTCCTGCTCGTGTTCTGGGTGGGGCTCTCGACCAACAGCGTCTTTCTCACCAATGGCGGCGACGTCGTCATGCGAATCACGCTCTTGTTTTGCGTCTTCGCGAACCTTTCCCGGCATTGGTCTCTCGATGCTTGGTGGTGTCGGCATCGTGGAGTCGCGTCGATCTACCCGAGCGTCATCACGCGACGCATCCCGAGTTGGGTGAGCGCCGCGGCACACAACACGGCGGTGGTGCTGTGTGGGTACCAGGTTCTGTTGATCTATGTGAACTCCGGAATCTTCAAGCTCATGGGTGAGGAATGGCTCGAAGGCAGCGCGCTGTACTACGCATTCAATCTCGATGTCTTCCGAGTCTTCCCCGCCCTGAGCGATATCGCGTGGCAGGTGACCCCGCTGGTCCTCTTGGGCTCCTGGATCTCCATCTGGGCGCAGTTGCTGTTTCCGGTGCTGCTGGTTTGGAAGCCAACTCGATATGCGGCTCTCATCATCATCATGGGAATGCATCTGGGCATCGGTCTGTTTCTCGGATTGTGGCCGTTCTCCATCGCGATGATCGCACTTGATCTGGTCTTCGTGCGGGACGCCTCGTGGGAGCGCGCCTTCGCCTGGGCAGGCAACGCACAGCGCGCAGCGCGCTTGACCTTCGCATCGAGGCGCCAGCAACCGGCGGTCAGCCGAACCGAGGAATCTCAAGCGTAGGCGGGCGATCGAATTGCACACGCCGCAGTGGCGGGTGGGCCCGCGTGGCGGCATCCGCAATCCCGACCGCAGATGGCGGGTTCAAGCCCCGTTACTCAGCGTCGACGACAAGTTGCATGATCGCCCGATCCTGCTTCGGGCGGGCGACCTCGGTGAACCCGGCATTCTCGAACATCGACACGGTGCCCGGGAAGAGCTCGTTGGCCGGTGCCTTGGCACGCACGCTGGGATCGACGGCGTAGCCCTCGACGATGCGCGCGCCGTTCGCGGCCGCGAACTCGACCGCCGCGACGGCGAGCGCCTGCCCGACGCCGCGCTTGCGGTGTGCGCGCGGCACGACGAAGCACGACACCGACCAGATCGAGTCGTCGCTGAAATCGGGGTTCGGCGTGCCGCCCGCGACGATGCGGGTGCGCGGGAGGCGCACGAGGTTCGAGCGGGGTTCGACCGCGCACCAGCCCACCGGGGTCTCGCCGTCGTAGGCGAGGAGGCCCGGACCGGCGCCGGCCTCATGCAGTTGCGCCTCGAGCCGCCCGCGAAGCTGACCGTCGCCGACCGAGCGCCAATCGCTGCCGGGGATCTTGTACCACTGGCACCAGCAGTGCGCAGGGTCGCCCTTGGTGCCGAAGACGGCTTCGACATCGGCGAACGGCGCCTCGTTTGCGGGAATGATGCGGAAGCCGGCGGTCGTCGCGGTGTCGGTTGCCACGTGTTGCATGATGACCACGGTAGCTGCGGCATCCGACATCCGTCGACCCGGTCGCGTGACTGTCGGTTCCTCACATATGAGCAGAATGGCGGCGCTCAGCGGATGCCTCGGGCGTAGCGTGTGGTCATGGCCGCACCGACGCGCTCGGCGGTGAGCGTGACACTCCCCGACGCCGGAACCGCCGTCGTCACCGCGCTCAGAGCGATCGGCGAACGGCTCGACGCGCTCGAACCCGCCGCGATCGCCGACGAGCCCGACGCAGTGCACCAACTGCGAACGCAAGTTCGCCGCCTTCGCAGTGTGGTCGCCGCCTACGCGCCGCTGTTCGATGCGTCGGCCGCCCGGGCACTGCGCCGCACGTACGGGCAGTTCGGGAAGGAACTCGGCACCGTCCGCGACATCGAGGTGCGAGCGCAGGTCGCCGAGCGGGAGTTGCGCGAGGCATCCGCGGCATCGGATGCATCACTCGATGCGGCCGGCTTCGCGGCCGACGCGATCGAGGCCGTGCGGGCACGGCTCATCGAATCCGAGCTCGCGGCTCATCGGCTCGCGCACACCCGATTCGCGGCACGACAGCGGATGCCGCGTGCGGCAGCGCGTCGCGTGGAGGTTGCCGTGTTCCTCGCGGCGCCGCCGCTCACCCCGCTCGCCGCCGAGCCTGCCACCGGCGTGCTCGGCGACCTCGTCGAACGGGAGGCTCGCCGCGCACTGCGCCGTGCCGCCCATCTCACCCCATCAGCAGACCAGGAGCGGTTGCACGCCGTCAGGAAGGCCGGCCGGCGCCTGCGGTACGCCGCCGAGGCGGTGACCGAGGAGCCGGTCGTGCTGTTCGACGAGCGAGTGCGCTCGCTCGCCACTGCTGGCGAACAGCTTCATGACCTGCTCGGCGACCATCGCGACGAGGTGTTGTTCGCCGAGCACGTGCGCCGTTCGGCGGCGCACGCCGCGCACGACGGGGAGTCCATCGTTGCGTTCGATCGACTCGCGGAGGCAGCCGAACGGCGGGCCGCTGATCGGCTCGGAAGGCTCGACGACGTGGTACGAGACCTGCGCCGGGCCGAAGGGGAGTGGGCGGCGCGTTGATGATCTCCGGGGCAAAAACCTTGGCTCGAAACCGCGTTCGCCCCGATACTGGTGCGATGTCTTTCGCGCCGATCCCCGCACCTGTCCGTCAACGGGCCCTCGACTGGCACGGCGACCGGGGCGGGGACTGGGTCGCCGCCCTCCCCGGCACGGTCACCGGCCTAGCTGCGGCCTGGGACCTGCACCCCGCCGGAGCCCCCTTCGCCGGCGGCACGACCGCCTATGTGCTGCCGCTCGACCGGGCCGATGGCACCCCGGCCGTTCTCAAGATCGATCTGAGGGACTCGGATAACCGAGCCGAGCCGACCGCCCTGCGCGCGTACGACGGCGACGGTGCGGTGCGCCTCCTCGAATACGACCCCGACTCCGGCGCGATGCTCCTCGAACGCGCCCGACCCGGGACGGCACTGCTCGACCACGAATTCCCCGGCGTGAGCGAACGACACGCCGTACGGGAGCGGTTCGCGATCGCCTGCGATCTCTTCCGCAGACTCTGGCGCGCCCCGGTCCCCGCCGCCGACTACCCCGAACCCCCAAGCGCTGACGATCTCCTCAAGGGCTGGGCCGAACACTTCGACACGGCCGCAGGGCAATCGCCTGACGTTGCGAAGGAACTCGCGCTCGGCGTGGAGCTGTGCGACGCGCTAGCCGATGCCGACGAGATCGGGATCGCCAACCGCGACAACCACTTGAGCAATGTCGTCACGGCCGTGCGCGAGCCCTGGCTGCTGATCGACCCCAAACCGGTGCTGGCCGAACGCGCCTTCGACGGCGGATACTTCCTGTTCAAACAACAGTTCCACTGCCCGCTTGGCGGCACCGAGCTGCTGCACGCCGTGGCCGACGGGCTCGGCGCTGACCTCGAACGTGTCCGGGCCTGGGCCATGCTGACGACGGTGGCGCAGATCGCCGACGCCGGAAGCGCCGCTGATCGCGAGGCGTACACCAGCGTGCTCCGCGCCATCGAGCGGGCGTGAGTCGCCCGGTTCCAGCCTGAAGGGGCCGCCCGATCACGACCGCGGCTCGCAGATGACGAGCGGGATCTCCCGGGTCGTGCGGTGTTGGTAGACCGCGTACCCGCTGTAGGCGGCGACGACCTTGGGCCACAGCTCGGCGCGCTCCTCGGCGTCGGCAGTCTTCGCGAGCATCGGCCGCTTCGACCCGTGCACCGTGAGTTCGACGAGCGGGTCGGCCACGAGGTTGCGATACCACTCGGGATGGCGATCGTCGCCGCCCTTCGACGCCACGAGCACGACCCTTTCGCCGTCGACGAGCGGGGTGGAGAGGACGACGGCGCGGGGCCGGCCGCTGCGCCTGCCGGTTGTTCTGAGCTCCACGACGGGCATGCCGACGATCCCGGCACCGACATGCCAGCGGCTCAGCCGCAGGAGCAGGCGGTGGGCGCGAGATACGGAACGGAACCAGAAATCGGCGAACCTCCCACGACGAGTCATCCGGAATCTCCTGATCACGCGGCGGACTCGTCGCGAGCTTCGGCATCGGCCGCGATCCTCGCGATCCTCGTGAGCGCCGCCTCCTCCGACGTCGAGCGGTCGCCGAGCATCGTGCGCACAGATCGGAGCACCGCGCCGGTGGCAGCGACCGCGGGGAACGGCGCCGCCGAGAGCCCGAGCAGTCGTCGTTGGTCGGTCGAGAGCGAGTTCACCGCGCCCGCGAACATGATGCGATAGGCCGGGAGCATGCCCCGGGCCAACGGCGGGTTGCGGATGAAGCGCACCGTCTGGTCGACGCGTTCGTCGCGCTTCAGCACGCCGGCGTCGGCGAATGCGCCGAGGCGTGCACGGAGGTCGGCGGCGGTGCGCGGGGCATCCGTGACGCCGATGAGCTCGCCGGCGATCGACCACTCACGCACGTACGCGTCGGCACCGCCCGGGATCGGTCCCTCCCAGAGTTCGTGGCAGGTGAGGAACGCGTCGGTGAAGGCCAGGTGCACCCATTCGATGAGTTCGGGATCGCTCGCGCGATAGGGGCGACGAATGCCTCGCGCATCCGTGTACTCGCCCTGCACGCGCCGGTGCAGGCCTCGCACGCGCGCCGACGCACGCTCGGCGGTGGCGCGATCGCCGAACGTCACGGTGACGAGCCAGCGGATCGTGCCCGTGAGCCTGCCGAGGGGATCCTCTTCGTAGCGCGACCAGTCGTGGATGCCCGCGAGGGCGCCCGGATGCATCGCCTGCACGAGCAGGGCACGGATGCCTGCCACCATCGTGGCCATGCCGCCGTGCACCGCCCATGCAGCCGAGCCCGGGCCGAAGTAGCCGGCGTCGTCGCCCTGCTCGAGCTCGTCCACCCATGGTGGGCGCCCGTCGTCGGTGCCCGAGAGGGTCTGCAGCAGGTGCGATCGCCATCGATCCCGAACCGAGCTCATGGCCGGAGTAGACCACATCTGGCTGAATGCCGCGTGGAAGCGGCGGCGCAGAGGCGGCCAGCTCACCGGCGCGCGGATCTGGGTCGACGACCCGCGGGCGTTCATGGACGAGGTGCGAAAGCACCTCTGACGACAGCGCGCCGGTCGCCACGAC
Source organism: Agromyces sp. ISL-38 (assembly GCF_018613935.1). Taxonomy (GTDB): domain Bacteria; phylum Actinomycetota; class Actinomycetes; order Actinomycetales; family Microbacteriaceae; genus Agromyces. The sequence goes on from NZ_JAGGPF010000004.1 coordinate 25,668, forward strand.
TCCTCAGAGTCGGCGACCGGCGCGGCTGCCGCGGTGGCTACGGCCGGATAGGCCCGTTGTCGGCTGTGCTCGGCGCGACAGTCTTCTCGTCGGTGGCGACGTCGACGGCGTCGGCGTCGGCGTCGGCCGCTTCGGCTTCTGCGGTCTCGACCTTCGCGGGCTGCGCGACCTCGACGGCCGCGGGCTCGTCGATGTCGTCGGTGTCGTCGGTGTCGTGCAGGTCCTGCACGTCATCGATCGCCACCGCGTTCGCGGCCACGACGACCGCCGCACGATTGCGCGCGTGCGTTGCGAGCGCGATGAAAACGCCGAGGATACCGGCGGTCAGCAACAACCCGCCGATCGTGCTCTGGGTCTGCAGGTTGAGGTACTGCAGGTAGTCGTCGCCCTGCTCGTTGTAGAAGTCGGCCTGGGCGGCGTTTCCGCTCTGCAGCAGCCAGTACCCGAGCCCGGCGACCGCGACGGCGGCGACCCACAGCACGAGGAGCGGGATGTTCAGGGCGGGGCGTCGCGTGGTGGCGTTCGACAAAAGGTTCCTCCAGGAGATCGGTCCGGCGCGTACTGCGCGGATCGGTTGGCGTACGGCCGACATCGGCCTCGGCGAGCCTATGGCCGAAAGCTATGGATCGGGTTGGTGTTTCCGATGCGTCCGCCGCACGAGCCGTCTCATCAGATTCCCGGTAGATGCCGGATGTTCGACCGCGCCATCTTCATGGCCTCGGCCGCGCCTCCATGCAGCACGGTCTTCGACATCGCGAGGGCGAAGCCCTTCACCTGCTCGCCCGTGATCGCCGGCGGCAACGAGAGGGCGCGAGGGTCGGTGACGATGTCGACGAGAGCGGGGCCGTCGTGCGCGAAGGCGGCGGCGACGGCATCCGCCAGTCTCTTCGGATCCTCGACCCGTTCGGCGTGGAAGCCCATCGCCCTCGCGATGCCGCCGTAGTCAACGGCCGGCACGTCGACGCCGAACGACGGGAAGCCGTCGACGAGCATCTCGAGCTTCACCATTCCCAGCGTCGAGTTGTTGAACACGAACACCTTGACGGGCAGCTCGTACATCACCGCCGTGATGAGTTCGCCGAGCAGCATCGAGAGCCCGCCGTCGCCGGCGATCGCGATCACTTGGCGGCCGGGGTAGGCGACCTGCGCGCCGAGCGCATGGGGGAGTGCGTTCGCCATCGTGCCGTGCAGGAACGACCCGATGATGCGGCGATCGGCCGTGGGCGTGATGTAGCGCGCCTGCCACACCGTTCCCATGCCGGTGTCGGCGGTGAAGATCGCGTCCTCGGCGGCCGCTTCATCGATGAGGGTGATGGCGAACTCGGGATGGATCGGCGTCACGGTCGCGACATCCGTGTAGGTGTCAGTGACGGTCTCGAGGAGCTTCTCGTGCTTCTGCAGCGTGCGGTCGAGGAAGGTGCGGCTCGTCTTCGGCGTCACGAGCGCAGTGAGGCGAGCGAGCGTGGCGCGCACGTCGCCGTGCACGGGATGCGCGACGCTCGCGCGGCGGCCGAGGTGCGTGGCATCCGCGTCGATCTGGGCGATCACGACCTTGTCGGCATCGGGCAGGAACTGTTCGTAGGGGAAGTCGGTGCCGATGAGGAGCAGCAGGTCGGCGTCGTGGATGCCCGCGTGCGCGGCGCCATAGCCGATGAGGCCGGTCATGCCGACGTCGAACGGGTTGTCGTACTGGATCCACTGCTTGCCGCGCAGCGAGTGCCCGATCGGTGCTTTCACGAGTTCGGCGAATGCGATGACGTCGTCGTGAGCGCCCTCGACCCCGGCTCCGGCGAAGATCGCCACGGTGTCCGCATCGTCGATCGCCGTGGCGAGAGCGCGGACGTCGGCTTCGTCGGGCACGAGCGTCGCCGGCCCGGTCGTGACCAGAGCCGGGAAGGAAGCGGATGCCTCGAGCTCGCCGACATCGCCGGGGAGCACGATCACCGCCACGCCGGACCCGGTGAGCGCGTGCCGGAGCGCTGAGTTCACCACCCTGGGCGACTGTGCCGCCGTGGCGATCTGCTCGCAGTAGTTGGAGCACTCGACGAACAGCCGCTCGGGGTGCGTCTCCTGGAAGTAGCCCGACCCGATCTCAGTGCTCTGGATATGGGCAGCGATCGCGAGTACCGGCGCTCCCGAACGGTGTGCGTCGTACAGGCCGTTGATGAGGTGCAGGTTGCCGGGTCCGGCGGTGCCTGCGCAGACCGCGAGCCTGCCCGTGAGCTGCGCGTCGGCGGCAGCCATGAACGCGGCGGATTCCTCGTGCCGCACGTGGATCCAGTCGATGCCGCCCTCCTTCGACCCGCCACTGCGCCGAACCGCATCGACGATCGGATTCAGCGAGTCCCCGACGATGCCGTAGATGCGACGAACCCCGGCATCGATGAGCTGGGCCACGAGCTGGTCGGCGATCGTGTGCGCCACGTTGTTCCCCTCCGTGCGGTGCGTTTGCTCCAGTCTTGCTCTTCGATTGTTCATGGTCGAGGGGCTACGGGTGCATGAGCGCTGCCACGGATGCCGCTATGATGGTCAAGTTGTCTTCCGAGAAATCGGATGGCATCGGGCTGTGGCGCAGCTTGGTAGCGCACTTGACTGGGGGTCAAGGGGTCGCAGGTTCAAATCCTGTCAGCCCGACTGGAGAAATAGCAGGCCAGAGGCCGTTTCCGAGTATTTCGGAAGCGGCCTCTGACTCGTTTACACGGCCTGTACGCCAACGCGTACGCCAACGAGCCTTATGACGGGCTTGGTGTAGTTGACCGTCTTGCCTTTCATGGGGCCGTTCTTGGCGACGAACGAGACCTCCTCGAGGATGAGGGTGGCCTTTGGTCGGGCCGTCGATGGCGGCGAGGCGGTCGAGCGTGCCCTCGCGGACGAGGTCCTGAGCCATCGACCACGCGCCGGTCTTGAACCGGAAGATGCCGAGGTCGGGCTCCTCCGCGAGGCGGAACGTGATGTTGATGTCCGGGACGGGGCCGATGCCGTCCTTGCCGCGCTGCTTGCGCTCTTGGAACGAGAGTTCGGCGTCCGGGTCCGGGGTGCCGTCGTCCTTGGTGAACCCGTCCGAGGTGTAGATGGGCTTGCCCGAGCGGCCCCAGAGGACCATGCGCTGGCGGATGGAGTCGGCGCCCGAGAGGATGACCTCGACCGAGGACGAGGCGGTGAAGACCTCGAGGTTGTCCTCGCCCTTTGCGGGCCACTCGGCGGGCGCGTCGCCGCCGAGGAGGTCGTGGACCTTGTCGGCGACCTCGGGGTCCCGGTCGTGATGCGCCACTCGGTGAGGGTCGCGGGGCGGTCGTCGATGACGTGGCCGCTACGGAAGCGTCGGTCTAGCGAGTCCAGTCGGGCTCGGGGTTGCGCATGGCTGTGAACTCGGCTTCCGTCGCCCGGTTGAGATGCACGGAGTCTCGGACGCGTAATGGCATCGGGACCAAATGCTCGCCCGGTCGGTGGTTGTTGTCGAGGAGTATCCGGACCGCGAGTGCTCCCATGTCTTCGAATGGTGCGGCCGCGGTGGTGAGCATGGGGTGGAGGTAGACGGCGATGTCGTCGTCGTCGAAGGACACTACCGAGACGTCGCGACCGGGCGTGAGGTGCACCTCCGACAGTGCTCGATAGGCACCGAACGCGAGTCGGTCGTTCATGCAGATCAGCGCGTGCGGTTGGACGCCCGCCAACAGTAGATCTCGCACGGCCTCGTATCCGCTTCGGACCGACCAAGGCTGGCAGGGAATTTGCGCGACGGGGCGCACACCGTGGGCGCTGAGCGAATCCCAGATCCCGGCGAGTCGGCGGCGTACAGCGATACTGAGCCACTCGTCATCCGGCTGATCCATCGACCGCCCGACGATCACAACCCCGTCGGTGTGTCCGGACTCGAGTAGGAGATCGACGATGTCTTTGGCGCCGGCGAACTCATCGGCCAGAACATTATCGGCCACGTCGTCAGAGACGGCATTGAGCATGACCACCGGAGTGCTGCCGACGCGCGCGGGAACTCGGAGTGTTTGGGGGCGCGTGGCGGCATAGATGATCCCGTCGACCTGACGGTCCGTCAGGGCATCGACTGCCTCGTCCACCGCATGCGATTCACCCTCCGTCTCGGCGATGAACAGCACGTGGTTGTGACGCTTCGCCTCCTGCAGGGCGCCGCGGATGAGTCCGCTCGCCAGTCGGTCGGTGGTCACCTGCTCGGAGATGAATCCGATGACATGCGACTTCTGAGTGCTCAGCGCACGCGCCGTCAGATTCGGTCGATAGCCGAGTTCCTGCGCGGCTGCCCGGACTCGGGATGCGACGTCGTCAGAGATCCGAGTGCCCTGGCGATTGTTCAGAACGAGCGACACGGCGGTAGTCGACACACCAGCGAGGCGCGCCACATCCGCCATGGTCACTCGTCGTTGGGTCATCCGCGCGCTCCATCTGTACCTGGACTCCAGCGTACTGCCATTTGCTAAACCGCTTGACAACTGATGCTAAATCGCATAACTTCCTAGGTCAAGCGGTTTAGCAGCCGATCGTTCAATGGAGAGGGAAGCAGTGCGCAGTGTCGAGATCCACTCGGACGAAGCCGTGAGCGAGGCGCGTCGGTCATGCTGACGGTGGAAGCGACGTGGGTCTGGGACTTCTGGCTCGCTGATGACGGTGACCGCTTTCATGCCTTCTTCCTGCATGCGCCGACGTCGCTGGGCTCCGAGGAACGTCGGCATCGCGCAGCCCGGATAGGCCACGCCGTCTCTTTGGATCTGACCGAGTGGGATGTTCTGCCCGAGCGACCGATCGACGTGGGTTCTCGCGGCGACTTCGATGAGACGGCCACCTGGACGGGAAGCATCGTCCGCGGCGACGACGGGCTGTGGCGGATGTTCTACACCGGATCTCGCTTCCTCGAGCCCGAGCCGGCTGTCGCCAACATCGAGGCCATCGGCGTCGCAGTATCGGCCGACCTGCACACGTGGGTCAAACGACCCGGGCCGGTGACCAGCGCCGATGGGCGGTGGTACGAGACCTGGGGAACGTCGACCTGGAAGGAAGAGGCCTGGCGGGACCCGTGGGTGTTCCGGGACCCGTCCGGAGCGGGGTGGCACATGCTCGTCACCGCCCGGGCCAATCACGGCGCCGTCGATGATCGCGGTGTTCTCGGCCACGCGTTCTCCGCCGACCTCGAAACGTGGGAGGTGCGTCCTCCGCTGACGCAGCCCGGCTCCGGTTTCGCGCATCTCGAGGTCCCGCAAGTCGCAGAGATCGACGGTCGATGGGTGCTCCTGTTCTCCTGCATCGGGAGTGCGATGACCGCCGACTACACCGCCGCCTTTCCGGATGCCGGCACGTGGGTGGTCACGATCGACGATCCGACCCGGCCGATCGACCTGAGCTATGCCCGCCCCCTCACGGCCGAGTCCCGCTATTCGGGCCGCGTGGTGCAGGAGCGGGACGGCAGCTGGGAGTTCCTCGCATTCCAGAACACCAGCGCGGGCAGCCCCTTCGTCGGCGGTATCGCCGATCCCGTCGCTTTCACGCTGGACGCCGACGGTCAGCCAGTACTCGCAGATTCCGGTGGTCACTCGCAGCCGCAACTCCAGACATCCCGGACGCCGCAGGTGCGCACCGGTGAGCAGCGTCACGCACAACCTGCACCACACGTATCCAAAGACGGATACAAGAGAGAAGGAGAATCATGACAACCACACGCACAGCGCGTCGCGGCGCGCTGCTCGCGGTCGCGATCATCGCCACCGTGGCCACCGCAACCGCATGTTCTGCGGGTGGAGGCGGCTCCAGCGCTGGGGACGGCTCCGGAGAGATCGAGGTCTGGGCCCACCAAGGGCAGGACAGCGAGAACGCCGCCCTGCAGGCAGCGGTCGATGGCTTCAACGCGTCACAGGAGGACATCACCGCGAAGCTGCGGCTGATCTCCGGCGACACCTACACCACGACGATCACCAGCACTCCGAAAGACCAGCTTCCGGACGTGCTCGAGATCGACGGACCCACACTGGCCAGCTTCGTCTACAACGACAAGATCACCGCGATCAGCGACTACGTCTCATCGGCGACGATCGACAACGCCACACCGGGCTCGATCGCGGAGGGCACATCCAACGACGAGCTCTACGCGCTGGCGATGTTCGACTCCGCCATGGGACTGTACGGGAACAAGGCTCTGCTGGATGCCGCGGGCGTCACCTACCCGACGTCGTTCGACACCGCCTGGACGCCGGACGAGTTCGCCGCGGCCCTCGAGACCTTGTCAGCGGCGAACGCCTCCGGCAAGGCACTGGACCTGAACGAATCCGGACTGTCCGGCGAGTGGGGCACGTACGGTTTCGCGCCGCTCGTGCAGTCGGCCGGCGGCAACCTGATGCTCGACGGAACCTCCGCCGGGGTGCTCGACTCGGATGCGAGCGTGGAGGCACTGACCGCGTTCGCCTCCTGGAAGGAGTACACCGACCCCAACGCCGACGGCAACGCGTTCGTCGAGGGTCGCGTCGCCGTCGCGTGGGGCGGGCACTGGAACTACCCGACCTTCTCAGAGGCTTTGGGCGACGACCTGGTCGCGATGCCCCTGCCGAACATGGGCGAGGGCGCCAAGGCGGGCGCCGGTTCCTGGACGTGGGGAATCGGATCCGGCACCGAGAACGGCAAGGCCGCCGGTGCCTTCCTGGACTACCTCCTGAACGACGAGAACGTGACCGCAATGACGCAGGCCAATGGCGCGCCGCCGGCGACGACGTCCGCGTTCGAGGCTGACGCGCTCTATCAGGACGGCGGCGGCTTGGCTCTGTGGGGCGAGCAGCTCGCCAGCGCGTGCGCATCCGACGCGATCACGGCGGACTGCATCGCGGTCTACCGCCCGATCACGGCCGGCTATCCGACGATCACCTCGAAGTTCTCGGGCGCGCTCGCAGCGATCTGGGGCGGTGCCGCTGCGCAGGAGTCTCTGACCGATGCCGTCACCGCGATCGACCAGAACTTCGCCGACAACGACGGATTCAAGTAAACCCGTGGGGGCGTGGGTGCTCCAGCGGCGCCCACGCCACCCGCCCCCGAACGCACCTCTCGAAAGGATCTCGTCGTGGTTTCTCCCGTATCAACGCCGATGCGCCCGCTCGACCTCGATGTCGTCGCACGCAAACCCCGCCGCCGGTGGCGAGACACACGTGACGGCGTGCTCATGTCTCTGCCCGCTCTGCTCGGTCTCATCGCCTTCGTGGCGGTCCCCTTCATCGCCGCCATCGTCCTGTCGCTCTACAACGTGCAGGTGGACCAGCCCAGGCCCCCGAAATTCTGGGGTCTCACCCACTACATCCGGCTGTTCACCGACCCCGTCGTGTCGGGTACCTTCATCCGATCGCTGGTGAACAACTTCGTCTTCGCGGTCGTCGTCATCCCGGTGCAGACCGGCCTCGCGCTGATGCTCGCGGTGCTGCTGAACCGCAAGCTCCGCGGCGTGAAGTTCTTCCGCACGTTCTTCTTCATGCCTGTGGTGTTTCCCATGGCGCTGGTCGCGGTGATCTGGCGACTCATCCTCGATCGCAGCCCCGACGGCCTGCTCAACTCGTCGGTGTCCTTCCTCACCGGCGGGCTCATGCCGGCGCAGGACTGGCTGGGAGCTTCGGCCACCGCCCTCGGCTCGGTCATCCTGCTGTCGATTTGGCAGGGCGTCGGGTTCCAGATGGTGATCCTCCTGGCCGCGCTGCAGGAGATTCCGGAGGAGCGGTACGAGGCCGCGCGTCTGGACCGGGCGAACGGATGGCAGCAGTTCGTGAACATCACTGTTCCCGGCATCCGGAACACGCTCATCTTCGTCGTGCTGCTCACGACGATCCTCGCGTTCCGCGTCTACGACCAGGTCTTCATTCTGATCCGCACCGCGGGCGCCAACGAGGAAGCCACGCAGACGCTCCTCTATACCGCGACGCAGGCGATCTACAGCGAGAACAACCTCGGGCGAGCGTCCGCGATCTCGGTGGTGCTGTTCCTGATCATCGTCGTCATCACCCTGATCCAACGTCGGATCCTGCGTCAGAGGAGCGAGGGATGAGCACCGCAAATACGCGCCGCACCGGCGCCGCAGTTCGCGAATACTCCATCATGGTCGTCGCCGCCGTCATCATGTTCGCCCCGATCTATTACCTGCTCATCGGCAGCCTGAAGCCGTCGGCACAGGTCCTCGATGGCTTCGCGGGGTTCCTGCCGGTCAACCTGTCGTTCGACAACTACGTCGGCGTGTTCGCCGCACTGAGCTCGGATGCCACGGGGTACTTCTGGCAGTTCATGATCAATTCCTTCGCCATCTCGACGGTCATCGTGGTGGCCGGGCTGATCGTGAACTCGATGGCCGGCTATGCATTCGCTCGACTGGAGTGGGTCGGTCGCGACAAGGTGTTCATCCTGATCGTGCTGCTGGTCATCGTCCCGTTCGAGTCGGTGGCGATCCCGCTGATGGCGCTCATGCAAGGGCAGCGCGACACGCTGCTGGTGCAGATGATCCCCTTCGTCGCGAACGCGTTCTCGGTGTTCCTCTTCTATACGTTCTTCCTGAACTTGCCAAAGAGCATGGAAGAAGCCGCTCGCTTGGATGGGCTCGGGTCGTGGGGGACGTTCGTGCGGATCGTGGTGCCCAACTCCAAGCCGGTGTTCGCCACCGTCGCGATCCTCACCTTCCTCAGCTCGTGGGGCCAGTTCCTATGGCCGTCGCTGGTCACCTCCGATCCGTCGGTCCGGCCGTTGCCGCTCGAGATGGGTGTGTTCTCCGCGCAGGTTCCGCCGGACTGGGGGCAGGTATTCGCCTTCGGGACGCTGCTCGTGCTGCCGGTACTGTTGGTGTTCCTGATCTTCCAGCGCTACTTCGTGCAGTCCGTCGCCGGTTCTGCCGTCAAGGGCTGAGCACGGGGGAGCTCCCTCGGGGCCTGCATCTGCACCGGGCGGGCACGCGACTCACTTCACCGCCAGACCGATTGACCGGCTGAACAGATTGGTCTCGAGTGATTCACCGCGGCGTGCTCGGCGAGGGACTTTGATTCGGCTGTAAGTCTCGAAGTGGCCAGCCCCAGGCCGGCCACTTCGAGACTTACAGGACGGTTCAAACCGAATGTCAGGGCACATGGCTGGTCGTAGAGGAAGGGCCTGCGAGCAGCTCGAGGAGAACTCGTCCAACGGAGTCGGTGTGTTGGTCGCCTTCCCATCGCTTTCCCATCTCAATCATCCGTGAGTGACCGGAACTGACCGGGTAGAATCGGATGCAGCGAACCGCCCGGTTCCCTGTAAATACAGGGGAATCCGCGAGTTCCGGAGACGTCCGGTGAGGACCGTAAACGTGCGGATTCCTCCAAGGGGTCGCAGGTTCAAATCCTGTCAGCCCGACGAAGAAAGTCCCGGCAAATCGCGAGATTTGCCGGGACTTTTGGCGTCTCGCGCCGGCGTCTGTCTCGTGGTGAGGCACCAAGATCGGGGCCAACCGGTGTCAGCCGAAATGTTCGGGATCACGCTGCAGCGAGCTGTCGTTCCGCGCGATTCCGGGGGAGTAGGGACGGAACTGAAGGCTGCGGCGTCCTACTCATGCGATCTTGATCCGCTCCTCGAAAACTCGGTTGCCGTAGCCGCGCCCGCACGTGCGCGGCACGGCTGGCTATGCCTGCGTCTCCTTGGCCTCACGCGCGCCACGGCGTGAGCCGTGGCCACCACCCCGGAACGTTGCGCCGGTAGTCGAGGTACTGCTCGCCGTAAGTGTCGGTGAGGGTCGGCTCCTCGTAGCCCTTCACGAACGCGACGACTGCGGCGAGGGCGATCACGGCGTAGAGCACGAGCCACCAGCTGCCGAACAGGAGCGCCTGGCCGAGGATGATCGTGAGTACCGCGAGATACATCGGATTGCGCACGAAGCGGTAGACCCCCGTCACGACCAGCGTCTCGGTCGGAGCGACCGGAGCGGGCGTTCCACCATGCAGGGCGAACAGCGCGAAGGCGTGCAGGAGGAACGCCGCCCCGACAGCGATCGCGATCCAGGCGATCGGGACGACGACCCAGGCCGCGCCGCCCCAGTCGTACCACCGCCAGCCGGAGATGAGCCATGGGATGAAGCCGGCGACGACGCCGGGCGCGAGGAGGAGGAAGACGATCGTCCCGATCCACGCCCGTGCGGGCGAGGCTGCCTTGGCCATGCGCGTCAGGCTAGCCCGATTCCTCCGACCGCGCGAGGAGGCGTAAACACCCCGGGCACGGCGCATATGGATTCAGCAACTCCACCGATGGCTGCCTTGACGGCGGCGACCCGGGCGTCGAGGGGTAGTCCTCGCCACCGACCAGCGATTTGTCCCGGTCCTCGTCGTTTGGGCCAGGCACACCTATGCTCGACACGAGGGCACGGCGAGCCTGACCTCGCCCTCGGTGAGACCCGGGCCGATTCATCCCACGCCGGTTGTCCATCCGCTGGCCGCATTGGGGTGCTCCCGTGAACACAGCCCGAACGACTCGATTCACCGCGCGCACCGGAACTTCGAGCGTTCGGCGACGATCGGAAGCCATCCTGCTAGCCATCGTGACCATGGGCGCGTTGTCGGCCTGCACTGGCATGTTCGCGGTGTCGCCGCCCACCACGGCTCCGAGCGCGAGTGTGACGCCGGTCGACGGCTCGGCGGCAGCATGCGCGCCGAACATCGATGAGATCGTGGCGCGGAAGGACACCCAGTCAGACGACGCGATGTCCGACGACCTCGCCGATCGATACGACGCTGCCGCCGCTGAGGTCTTCGAGCAGGTCCGCGCCTTCGCGCCTGCGGCCGTCGTCGCGGTGCGAAGCCCGGAGGGGACCTGGGCCAAGGCCTACGGTGCGGCGGATCTGGCCGCCGAGGTTCCGGCGACGACCGACATGTACCAGCGGGTCGCGTCGGTGGCGAAGTCATTCGTGGGCACCGCGCTGCTGCAGCTCGCCGATGAGGGCAAGGTCTCCCTCGACGATGCCATCGACGACTACGTGCCGAACGTTCCCAACGGGTCGCACATCACGCTTCGTGAGCTGGTGACGATGACGAGCGGTCTGCCCAACTATTCCGACAACCCGGCATGGTGGGATGCCTTCGAGAGCAACCCCACCGCAACCTGGGCCCCGCAGGACCTGCTCGCCCATGCCTGGAGGATGCCGACGTCGTTCGCGCCCGGCAGCGACATGGAGTACTCGAACACCAACTTCGTGTTGCTCGGCCTCGTGATCGAACGAGTCACCGGCATGCCGCTGGCAGAGGCGCTGCAGACGCGGATCATCGACCCGCTGCACTTGGACGGGACGACCTACCCGAGCGACGCGACGATGCCGGGCCCCCACCTCAACGGATACACACTCGTGCCCGGTCCATCCCAGGACACCACGTGGGTGGATGCTTCCGAATGGCACCCGTCGGCAGCCGGTGCGTCCGGGGCGATGATCAGCCGCGCCGACGACCTGCTCACCTGGGGTCGTGTGCTCGCGACCGGCCAGGGAGTGTTGTCGGCACCTGTGCAGAAGGAGCGTCTGGCCGCTCTGGGCACGACGAACCTCGGCCTCGCTCGGTTCTACGGCCAGGCCATCATGTGCACCGACCAATGGATCGGCCACGACGGCAACATCTCGGGCTACAACACCATGCTGCGGTACAACTCCGACACCGATACCACGATCGTCGTCGAAGCCACCGGCCTCGATGGAACCGGTACCCCGCCTCGCGTATACGTGATCGAGGAGTACTTCTCAGCACTCGCCGCCGTCGCCGGGCATCCGTTCACCCCGAAGGTGATTCCTCCCGAGCTACAGTTTCAGAGCCTCGTTCCGCACCTGTGAGCCGCCGCCCAGTACTACGCCACGATGGCCGACTACGAAGTGACCGAGGATGACGTTCCGCATGCTGCTCGAGACTTTGAAGAACAAGTTGCCTTGATGAGCGATCCTCGATCGTGACAGGAACGATCGTGGTTCTCGCGCAACGGCGGGTCGGTGGTCTCATACTTAGCGAATGGGGAATCCTTCAGCTCGTAGCGCACGCATTCTGTTCACGGCTGCTTGCCTGGTGGCGGTCCTCGGGTCGACCGCGTGCACCGCATCGCCTCCGGATTCGGCTGGTTCAGCATCCGTCATCCCGTCCGCAACGTCCGAGTCCGCTGGGGCGCTAGGGGAGTCGGTGACCATTGCACCCGGTCGGACGATCTGGCTGGAGTGCCGGGGGGAAGGGACGCCCACGGTGATCCTCGAGTCCGGCATCCACGATTCCAGCGATTCTTGGGTCACGCTCGCGCTCGTGCCGCCGGCTGTCGGGCCGGATGTGTTCACCGCGTTGGCCACCGTGACCCGAGTGTGTCGCTACGACCGGCCTGGAACGATCCTCGTGGCTGACGAACCGAGTTTGACCGAGCGCAGTTCACCGGTGACGATGCCTCGCACGATTGATGATGCCGCGAACGACCTCGACGCACTGATTGATGTGGCCGAGTTGAAGCCACCCTACCTGCTGGTGGGGCACTCGTTCGGTGGTTTCCTTCAGACCTACTTCGCGCAAACTCGCGCTGACGAGGTTGCCGGGCTCGTGCTCGTCGATGCGTTCTCCGCGGCGATACCAACGTTATTCGGCGAACAGTGGAGCGCCTACGAACGAGTTCTGAACGGTGGAACCGAGCCGCTGGCGTCGGACCCCGCCTTCGAGCGATGGGACATCACCTCGAGCGTCCAACTCGCTCAGGCCGCCCCGGCGCTTCGCGAAGACCTGCCGGTCGTCGTGATCAGCAAGACCGAACCGTTCGCCCTGCCCCCCGACATGGAGGGTTTCACCTCTGACGATCTCGAGCGAGTATGGCAAGGCGGCCAGTCGAGCCTGGCGGCCATGGTGCCCGGAACACCTCACATCCTGGCGGAGGGCAGCGACCACCTCGTTCAGGCCCGCGAGCCGGACCTGGTCACCCAGGCCATCCTGCTCACGTTGAACCGGATACGCGGCGAATCACCCTGACGCCCGGCGCCAAGAGGGCGTCCCCTCCGAGCACATGCGTTTCTGTCGGATGGGACGTCAGGGCAGCGACATCAGCACATCGAGCAGCGCCGCGGTGGGCGGCGGGTCGGGCGGATCTCCGTACGTCGCGACATACACGTGTCGTTCGGCCCCGGGGATCTCGTAGGCGTTGAGGTCTGGGTGGCGATGCGCCTGCAGCGCGAGCCCTGGAATGGTGGCGACGCCCATGCCCGCCGCCACGAGCGCCTGGATGGCGACCATGTCGTCGGTCGAGTAGGCGATCTGCGGCTCGAATCCCTCGCGAGCGCATACCTCGACCAGATGCGCTCGGCAGCGATCACACCCACCGACCCAGCGTTCATCACGGTGTTGGGCCACTCCGCCCCGGCGGTCCAGGGTGAGCAGGTAGGTGGGGTCGTCGCGCAGGTGGTGGAGCCGGACCCCTTCCGGATCGGGTTCGGTCTCGTCGTACCGGAAGATGATGGCGGCGTCGACCTCGCCCGCGCGCAACATCGCGATGGCCTCCGGCGGGTGGGTGTCGATGATCTCGAGCCGGAGGCCCGGATACTGCGTCGCGAACACAGCCGACACTTGCGGCAGGAGCGCGACGAGGGCCGTCCCGTACGTCGCGACGCGTACGCGTCCGGCGCTCAACCCGACATGCGCGTCGAGCTCTGCGGCCGCAGAATCCATGCGCCCGAGGATCTCAGCGGCACGATCTGCGAGCATCCTGCCTGCCTCTGTCAGCCGGATGCCGCGCCCGACCCGCTGGAACAGCTGTGCCCCGGTCTCCGCTTCCAACCTGGCGATGTGGTGGCTCACCGAGGGCTGCGAGTAATGCAACTCGCGGGCCGCGGCCGTGACGGATCCGTAGCGAGCTACTGCAGCGAGCACACGCAGCCGGCTGAGGTCGAGCATTCATCAACCGTATCTATGGATAGGAGCGCAAACAAGCATTAGACGTGATGAGTTAGCCGGGCCATCCTGAGGGCATGGAAACGACACAGCTTCTGCCGACACCGGCCCGATCGGGGCTGGCCGACCCCGAATCGCGGCGATGAACGGCATTCCGGAAGCCATCGGGGCGTACGCGATCGCAGCCGCCCTGCTCACCATGCTTCCCGGACCGGACACCGCGATCGTGCTGGTGACCGCGATCAACGCCGGCCGTGCCGCCGCCGTGCGGGCAGCACTCGGAATCGGCGTAGGTCTGCTCATGTGGGGCACCGCCGCCGGCCTTGGCCTTGCCGCAATGCTGCGGGCATCCGCCGAGGTGTACACGGTCTTCAAGTTCGCGTGCGCCGCCTACCTGCTCTGGCTCGGATTCACCTCACTTCGGGCTGCCCTGAGGCGACGGCGGAACGGTGCTGCCGCGCACGACGAGGTCGACGTGAAGCGACGTCTCAGGCTCCCGTGGGGATTCCGGCAAGCGCTGCTCACGGCCATGCTCAACCCGAAGCTCGGCGTATTCTTCGTCGCCTTCCTCCCACAGTTCATCCCGCCGGGCACCTCGGCGTTCGGCATGACGATGCTCTTCAGCGCCATCCAGGCGACCGAGGCGATCATCTGGTTCCTCGTGATCGGAAGCCTCGCCGGTATGGCGAGATCGTGGCTGAGCCGTCCGCGTGTGCGCCGCGCGATGGCCGGCGTGACCGGCACGATCTTCGTCTTCTTCGCTGCACGCGTCGCGACCGAGTAGAGCCCGATGCGAGAGGTGCGGTCGGTAGCGCCAAGCTTCGTTCGAATGTATGTTCGAATCAGCAAGGAGCACCATTGGACCGCAAACCCATCCGTTACGACGCCGATACCTGGCTCTGCATCCGCAATGATCCATCCCATCCCAAAGCGATCATCCGCAGATTCAGGGACGTGAAGCGTGGCGACGTCTACCTCGTCATCAAGTGGGACGTCGACCCCGCAAAGCAGGTCTTGATGGCTTCCGCGCCGACGCTCGAGCGCGCCAATGAACTCGTCCGGTACGACCCGACGCCGACAGGGCGTGAAAGGTTCGCCGGATACCCCGACTTCGCGGGTGAGACGCGAGGCAAGGAGTAGTAGATGCCGCGCATATCATCGGCAAGGTGAGCGACAGCCAAGATCGCGGACCGGAGTTGCCGGGCGCATCCGAGCTGCTCCGCTGCCCGAATTGCGGCCGGGATCGAGCGCGACGCGTCGATCACCGGTGCGCGGCACCGGGGCTCATCGATCTCTCGTCGGAAGCTCTTGTGATCGTCGAGGCGGTCCGCTCAGTCGGCGACGAGCTCGTTGTCGTCGGCGGTGCGGTTCGAGACCGACTCCTCGGGCGAGAACCCACGGATGTCGACTTCGAGATTGCGCCCAAGAGCCGTGATCGGCTTCGAACAGCGTTGACGGATGTCGGGTATGTCGGCACACGCGGCGCCAGCTACGAGCTCATAGTGGTGGCCGTGGACGGAATGGAGTTCGAGCTCTCCGTCGTCGATCCCGACTTGGATGCGGCGGCTCGATTCGGACGACGCGACTTCACCCTGAACGCACTCGCATGGTCGCCGGTCACCGAAATGCTCATCGACCCATGGGCGGGAGCCGTCGATCTGGAAGAAGGCGTGCTGCGTCACACGACACGGGAGAGCCTCAGCATCGACCCCTTGCGGGTGCTCAGAGGCGTGCGGTTCGCGGGGACGCACGGATTCCGGTTCCACCCCGACACCGCCGTCATCGCACAGTCGCTTCGCGACGCCTGGGAGTCCCTGCCAGCCGATCGAGTCTGGGCAGAGTGGCGCCGACTTGCCCGGACGGCAACGGACTGGCCGGCGGCGCTCCAAGCGCTCGACGACACCGGGTGGACGACGTTGTTCCCCGAGCTGGAGGCCGTTCACGACACCCCGCAGGATCCGTCGTGGCATCCAGAGGGAACAGTATGGGCGCACACCGCGCTCGCCGCAGCTGCCGCGGCGGAGATCTGCAGCAGCCGCGGCATCACCGGGGCTGAGCGGGACGTGGTCGTGCTCGGTGCACTCGTGCACGATCTCGGGAAAGCTGAATGCACCGTGCTCGAGCCGGACGAGCGGATCACCTCACGAGGCCACGCGGAGGCCGGGGTGGCGCCGGCCGAATCGTTCCTGAAACGGATCGGCGCGCCGGCTTCCGTTCGCGACCGCGTGCTCCCGATCGTCCGCGAGCACATGGCACACACCATCGACAAGCCCACACGTGCTGCGGTACGTCGACTCATGCGACGGTTGCATCCGGCCACGCTCCAGGATTGGATCTCCGTCGTCTCGGCAGACGTCGGCGGGCGCGGAGCCGGGTTCCAACCATTCGATGCTCGCCGGTGGGAGACGCTCGCGGGCGAAACCGGGCAGGTGCCGGCGAAGCCGCTGCTTCGCGGCGAGCACCTGGTCGCGCTCGGCCTCGAGCCAGGGCCGCGGTTCGGCGAGCTCATCCGCGAATCGCTCGAGGCGCAGGACGATGGTGTCTTCGACGACGAAGCGGGGGCCGTGGCTTGGGCTGCTGAGCGGCTGAAGCTCGGAGGGTGATCCAGGAGCCTTCACCGGCACGTGCCGCGGTGCCGGCGCGAGCGTAGAATCGCCTCGTCGGAGGAGGCCCCTCATGGAGTTCGAAGTTTCGACTGTCATCGAACGCTCGGCCGCCGTCGTCTGGGACTTCTATGCCGTGCATCATGTGCAGAATCATCCGCGCTGGGATCCCGACATGTCGCTCGAGCAGGTGACGAGCGGTCCGATCGGTGTCGGCACCGTCATCAGGCGACGCTACATCCGCTTCGGCGTGTTCGTCGAGGGAACCATGGAGATCGTCGAATTCGACCCTCTCCGCGCGTTCGGCGCGAAGATCCGCGACGGACAGACCGAGATGACCGGGCGCGCGACACTTGCCGCCGAAGGGCAGAATCGAACTCGACTGACGACTCACGTGGACATCACCGGCGCGGACCCGTCGATGGCCGAGAAGCTCACGCCGCTCGTGCAGCGCGGATACGACAGTATCAAGCGACTCATCGAGTCTGAGTACGAGCCTGGGACCTAGCCCGAGCACTCCGACTCAGCTGCGCAGCGTCGCCGCCGTGAGCGCCGCACGGCAGAATCGCGGTATGGGGTTTTCGCGTGCTGAGCTCGAGTCCTTCCGCGGGGCGAACGTCGACGACCTCATGCCCGATCATCCGAAGCTCGTGTTCGTGGGAATCAATCCGGGGCTGTGGACGGCTGCGACCGGAACGCATTTCGCGCACCCCGGCAACCGGTTCTACCCGGCGCTCGCAGCCGCCGGCATCATCCCGCGCGTGCCCGGCTTCTCGGCCGGGCTCACCGAGGAGGAGCGTCGGATGTTCCTCGACGCCGGGATCGGCATCTCGAATCTCGTGCACCGAGCCACGGCACGCGCCGACGAGCTGGACCGAACGGAGCTGCGCGATGGCGCGGCTCGACTCGCGGACGACGTCGCCCGGTGGCATCCGCGTGTGGTCGCCGTCGTGGGCCTCACCGCGTACCGACTGGGGTTCGATCTCCCCAAGGCGCGTGCCGGCCTTCAGGACGAGCGGATCGGCGGCGCGCTGCTCTGGGTGGTGCCGAACCCGAGCGGCCTGAACGCCCACGCCACCGTCGCCGACCTCGCGCGAGCATATGCGGAGCCGGCGCGAGCCGCTGGGATCCCGCTGCAGCTCAGGGCCCGCTGAGGTCCCAGCTCACCGCGAATGCGCCATCGCTGGCTTCGGTGACGTCGCAACCGAAATCACGGCATTCACGCCTCAGCGTGGCGAGCAGCCAGCCGCGGTCGTCGTCCTCGGCGCGGTTGACGCGGAAATGGAGGATCCTGGTCGGGATCAGGTTCAGTTCGAGCAGGCGTCCGGTGGCGGCATCGATCACCGGGAAATACATGAACCCGAGATCATCGCGATATTCGTCGTGGCCCATGATGCCTTCGTAGTCGTTGAGGAAGTCGCCGCACCCGTAGAGGATCAGCCGTTCCTCGTAGACCTCGATCGCCTTGACGTGATGCGAGGAATGGCCGTAGACCACATCCACGCCCGCGGTGTCGATCAGGCCATGGGCGAAGGCGCGTTGCTGGGGGGAGATCTCGTAGTCCCAATTGCCGCCCCAGTGCAATGAGAAGACCACCACGTCACGCGATCGCCGGTGGCGCTGCACTTCGACGGCGATCTGCGAGATGGTCGTCGCCGACAGGTCTGGCAGGTACTGCACGCCGGGGCGATCCGCACCCGCCGCCCAGCTCTCAGGCACCCCGCTGTCGTCGGTTGCGGCGGCGAACACGAGCACACGTGCCTCGCCTGCCAAAGGCAGGATCGCGGGCGCCTGCGCCGAAGCGAGGTCCGCACCCGCACCGGCGGTGTCGATCCGTGCACGTCGCAAGGTGTCGAGGGTCTCGATGAGCCCCTCGCGTTCCCAGTCGATCACGTGGTTGTTGGCCAGCACGCAGCAGTCGATGCCCGCGGCGGCAATGCACGGCGCGTTGCCGGGGTGCATTCGGTAGTTGATGCCCTTCGGCCAGGGGCTATCGCTGCTGGTGATGCTCGTTTCCAGATTGATGATGCGTACGGCCGGACGCCGCCGCTCCAACTCGGCAAGCGCATCGCCCCAGACATAGGCGGGCGCGACCGGCCGCGCAATCCCACCTGATGCGCGCTCGGCCAGCGCCACGTAGTCCAGCGCATTCCGCACATACGACTCATGTAGCGTCGGTTCGGATGGGTGCGGCATGATCTGGTCGACGCCACGCCCGAGCATGACATCGCCGCACAGGAACAGCGTGACGGGAGTAGGACGGCCTCGACGCCCTCGCATGCGGCGATTCTAGCCGCTCACTCCGTGGGCGATCGCGAGCACGAGGACGACCAGGATGCCGAGTCCGATGAGGGCGGCGAGCGATACGAGCTGCTGCCTCCACGGCAACCGCGTACGGCGAGCGGCGACCAGCGCGACGACCGCGAGGGTGACGAAGTAGATGCCGACACTGATCTGGAGGGCGGACGCGAGTGAGAGCCATCCGATCCAGGCCGAAGCGAGCGCACTGATGGTATTAGCACTATCGATAGTGTTACTATCAGCAGGTGAAGATCTCCGAAGTCAGCCGGCGAACGGGCGTCACGGCCACGACGATGAAGTACTACCTTCGCGCAGGACTCGTCCACAGCGGTGAGCGAGTCGGGAGCAATCAGACTGCGTACGACGACAGCCACGTGCAGCGCGTGAGGTTGGTTCGGGCGCTGATCGAGACGGGAGGGTTGTCGATCGCCGCCACGAAGCAAGTGCTCTCGACACTCGACTCCGACGAGACCTCCCTGGCCCACACCTTCGAGGCCGCCCAGCACGCGCTCGGCGTCGGCGGCGCCTCCAGCGGCAGCGCGGAACCAGGTGCACTCCGTCGGATCAGCGAACTGGCCACCGCGCACGGTTGGAAGACAACGGTCGAGAACCCCGGCTTCGACGTCGCCGCTCGAGCGCTCGACGCCTTCTCGACGATCGGCTTCGCGCCATCCGATGAGTTCCTCGATGCCTACGCTTCGGCGGCGACGACCATCGCCCGAGCCGACCTGAGGGCGCTGACGACCCGCGATCGTCCCGAACTCGTCGCCGAACTCATGGTGGTCGGAACGGTGCTCGGCGATGCGCTCATCGCCGGGCTCCGACGACTCGCCCAAGAGAACGAGACCGCGGAGCTCTTCCCGGTGCACACCACGATCCACGACGAGAAGGATGCGAAGTGACCACCCATGTAGTGCTCGGAGGAAACGGCGTCGTCGGTCGCGAGACGATCGCGGCGCTGCTGGCCCGAGGCCACACCGTCTCGTCCGTCTCCCGATCCGCGTCCGCGTCCTCGGCCGGAGTGACGTCCATCATCGCTGATCTCCTGGATGCGGCATCCGTCATCGATGCCGTGCAGGGTGCTGAGGTTGCCTACCTCACGGTCGGTGTCCCGTATTCGACCAAGGCCTGGCGTCGCGACTGGCCGACGATCATGCAGAACATGATCGATGCCTGTCTCGCACACGGCACGCGGTTGGTCTACTTCGACAACGTCTATGCCTACGGCAGAACGGATGCGCCGATGACCGAATCGACGCCGATCCGGCCCTCGAGCAAGAAGGGTGCCCTGCGCGCATCACTGCTCGCCACACTCGATACTGCCGCCCGAGAACGCGGCCTCGACTACACGATCGGGCGCAGCGCCGACTTCTACGGTCCAGGAGCAGCAACGAGCGTCTTCAACACCTTCGTCCTCGACAACGTCGCCAAGGGAAAGGCACCGGTCTGGCTCTACGACTCGAGCCAGCCGCACTCGATGACGTACACGCCCGATATCGGCGAAGCGCTCGCGGTGATCGGCACCGACGAGCGCGCTCGCGGACAGGCCTGGCACGTGCCGACCGCGCCCGCACTGACCGGCGCCGAGTATCTCGAGCTCGCGACGGGCGACAAGCTCGCCCACAAGACGATGTCGACTGCCGCCATTCGATTGGGTGCACTGTTCGTCGCCGCAGCGCGCGAGTCGCTCGAGATGTCGTACCAGAACACGGCTCCGTACGTATTCGATTCGAGCGCATTCGAGTCGACGTTCGGAATCACTCCGACGCCCTATCGCGATGGGATCGCCGCGGCTCAAGACCGTGCAGCGGTGCTGGCACGATAGGTGCGGCCGCAGCGGGTCGGCGAGGATGATTGAGAGATGCCGACGTCCCTCGTGATCCTCGCTGACACGCACGTGCCCAAACGCGCCCGCGATCTCCCGCCCGCGCTCTGGGCCGCGATCGAGGCGGCTGACCTCGTCATCCACGCTGGTGACTGGGTCGACGTGAGCCTTCTCGACGAGATCGAGGCACGAGCCGAGCGTCTTGTCGGCGTCGTGGGCAACAACGACGGTGCCGCACTCCGCGCTCGCCTCCCCGAGATCGCCGCCGACGTCGTGGACGGCCTCCGATTCGCCGTCGTGCACGAGACCGGCCAGGCGGATGGCCGCGAACGCCGCATGGATGCCGCGTTCCCCGATGCCGATGTCCTCGTCTTCGGGCACAGTCACATCCCATGGGACACCGTCACGCCAGCCGGCATGCGGCTGCTGAATCCGGGATCGCCCACGGATCGCCGACGCCAGCCCACGGGCACGTTCATGACGGCGGTCGCTGATGACGGCCGCATTCGCGATCTGAAGCTCATTGCGGTCGGCCCCCGCGGCGAGAGCCTGAGCGGGCATAGCATCGAGGCGTGAGCCTCGCCCCCGCGTCCCTGCCCTTCGTCGATGAGCACTCGATGACGATCGAGGTCGATCGCGAGGCCAGCTGGGCCTCGCTTCAGCGAGTGCTCGGGGCGACCGGCTCTGCTGGGTTCGCGCGGTACGCGCGCCTGATCCGCGCCGTCGACACCGCGGCATCCGGACCTCGACCGCTGTCAGCGGGCTCCGCGGTTCCCGGCTTCCACGTCGTCGCCGCCCACGAACCGTATGAACTCACGCTCGCCGGCCGCCATCTCTTCTCCGTTTATGCCCTGATCTTCCGCCTCGACGAGATCGCCCCCGGCCGTACTCTCCTTCGTGCTGAGACCCGTGCCGAGTTCCCGGGGGTGAAGGGCGCTTTGTATCGAATGCTGGTGATCCGCAGCCGCGCGCACGTGCTCGCAACCCGGCGCATCCTGTCGACGGTCAAGCGCGCTGCCGAGCACCGACCCCCACGATGACGAACGCCTGCGGCAGTGGCATCCGTGGGCCGGCAGTGCCGTTCGGTCAATAGCCCGCACCCGCGAGAGAGCCGACGACCGCATCATCCGGATACCAGACCACGCACGAGACTCGGCGATCCCCGTCGAGCCATGCCGCCTGGGTCGGCAAGAGTGAGTAGAGCTCCAGAACCGACTCCTCATATGGGATCCCGATGAAGTCGGCGAATCGAGCTCTGCACCCTTCGTCGGCGGCCTGCTGGAGGGCCGTCTCCCCGGGATACTCGGCGCCATCGAGGTCGAAGACGGCATACACCTCATCGTCATGGCGCTGGTCGCACGGCACGATCGACTCCGAGAGCTTCGGCTGGTCCTTCCGCACGTCGAAGCACGTGCCCACCGCAGGGTGGAATGCGGCCGCCGCAGGCGGGGAGGCGCTCGGCGTCGTCGCGCCGAGGGCACCAGCCGGCGCCGATGGTGTCGGACGCCCGCCTCCCGTAACGGGTGATGACGTCGCTGACGTCCGATCACTGGCGGCGCCGCATCCGCTCAGTATGGCGACGACCAAACCGACCGCGAGGAACGCAATGCTTCTGTCGCCAGCCCGCTCCATGAAGTCCGAACCTAGTGGACGGATCCGCGTCAGGGCACGTGGATGCCACTCATTGCAGACCGGGCGGCGGTGAAGCGGGCCTGCACGTCGGCCCAATTGACGATCTCCCAGAACGCCTTCACGTAGTCGGTGCGCACGTTCCGGTAGTCGAGGTAGTAGGCGTGCTCCCATACGTCGAGCTGGAGCAGCGGCGTGACACCGAGCGGCGCGTTGCCCTGCTGGTCGAAGAGCTGGAAGATCACCGGTCGGGCGCCCAGGTCGTCCCACGCGAGCACCGCCCAGCCCGAGCCCTGCACGCCGAGCGCGGTTGCCGTGAAGTGTGCGCGGAACGCGTCGAAGGAGCCGAACCCGTCGTCGATCGCCGCGGCGAGCTCACCTTCGGGGGAGCCGCCGCCGTCTGGCGACATGTTCTGCCAGAACACGCTGTGGTTGACATGGCCGCCGAGGTTGAACGCGAGGTCCTTCTCGAGCTTGTTGACGTTCGCGAGGTCGCCGCTCTCGCGAGCCACGGCGAGTTGCTCGAGGGCCGTGTTGGCGCCGGTGACATAGGCCTGATGGTGCTTCGAGTGATGCAGCTCCATGATCGTCGCCGAGATGTGCGGCGCGAGGGCGGCGTAGTCGTAGGGCAGATCGGGCAGTGTGTAGGTGGGCATCCGGATGTTTCCTTTCGTTGAGTGGGCCCGCACAGAGCAGGCCGACTGGAGTTGGTCAGAGGTTTGGGCTGTCGCCGTCGAGGCGATGGAAACGGCGATCGTGGTAGAGCAGCGACGATGATGGCGGACCGAAGCGCACGTCGAGCACTTCGGCGATGACGAGCGACGAGCTTCCGACCGGAACGATGTGCAGGGGCCGGCAGCGGAGTGCGGCCGGCGCGTCGGAGAGCAGTGGTTCGCCGGTCTCGAGCCGGGCGAATCCCTGCTCAGTCGTGAAGCGGGGCTCGCCCGACCGGGCGAATGCGCGTGCGAGGTCGACATGATGGTCGGCGAGGAAGTGCACGATCATCGTGTCGGCCGCCAGCAGCCTGCCCGCCGACCCGGTGGCCCGTGTCACCGAGAACGACAGGGCCGGCGGGTCGACCGCAACCGACGCCACGCTCGAGGCGGTGAGCCCGACCGGGCCCGATTCCGTCGCGGCGGTGACGAGGGCGACGCCGGCAGGCTGCGCACGGAACGCGGCCTTGAACGACTCGGCGCGCGCCGTCGATTGGAGCGCCCGTGTGGCATCCGTCATCACTGCCCACCCTGCTGGGGAAGGGCGGCGATGAGTCCGTGATCGCGGGGGATGAGCCAGATTCGTGCGGCGCCGCCGGGGGATCCGAGGTCGGAGAGGAGCATGCGCTCCAACGTAAAACCTCAAGTATGGTTGAAGTCAAAACGGAGGGAAACGGATGCCGCCCGATCGCCAGGTTGCTTTCGAGCACGACGCATCGGCACGGCATGCACCCGACGAACTCCTGACGGTCGGCGAGATGAGCCGCCGCACCGGGGTCGCCGCCTCGGCGCTGCGGTTCTACGAGGAACTCGGACTGATCGCATCGATGCGCACTGCCGGCAACCAGCGCCGCTATCCGCGTCACTTGCTCCGGCGCGTCTCGCTCATCGCGGTCGCGAAACGGCTCGGCATCCCGCTCACCGATGTGCAGGCGGTGTTCGAGTCGGTACCGCTTGACACGACGCCGAGCCATGCGGATTGGCAGCGCGCCTCGCGCCGCTGGAAGAAGCAACTCGAGGAGCGCCGCCGCGGACTCGAACGGCTCGAGCGGGAACTCACCGGATGCATCGGCTGCGGGTGCCTCTCCATGAAGGCATGCGGGCTGCTCAACCCCGACGACGCCCTCGGCGACGACGGCGTCGGACCGCGGAGGCTGGGACCGGCCGAGCCGGCATGATCGGCGCGCGACGCGCCGGACTCGCTGCTCGTGAACCCTCAGCGAGTCCGGCGATCGGTACCCGCGACCGGTCTCACTCCTTGAGCGCGTCGAGGCCGGCCTGGTCGGGACGCACGAGCTCGAGGACCTCGGCGTAGTGCGGGTTGTACATGATGCCGAGCACGTTTCCGAACGGGTCGACGACGGATGCCGTGCTGAAGGTGCCGTAGTCGATGCGCGGTTGGTTGAGGGTCGCCCCGAGCGCCAGGAGTCGCTCGAGCGAGGCATCGAGGTCGTCGACGTGCCAGAAGATGACCTGCCCGGCGGGCTTCTCCGTGGGCGCCGGTCCGTAGGCGGCGTCGACGAGTCCCAGTTCGTCCTGGTAGTCGCCGATTCTGAACTCCCGGTATCCCGGCACCTGGTCGAAGTAGGGCGGCACGCCGAGCATCTCGGTGTACCACTTCGTCGCGGCGTCGAGGTCGGCGGCGAAGTAGTTGACGGTGGCGAATCCTCGCAACATGGCAGTGTCCTGTTCGTGGTGATGAGTTGATGAATCTGGTTCTCTTCGTGGTGCTGTTTCAGTATCGAACACAAAAGTGCTCACCTTCTGACTACTTTGTTTGCGAGAATTGAATATGCGCGCCGATCGACTCGTAGCCACACTCCTGCTCATGCAGGCCCGCGGGAAGGTCACGGCGGCAGAGCTTGCCGATGAGCTCGAGATCTCCGTCGCCACCGCTCGTCGCGACCTCGAAGCGCTGTCGGCGGCCGGCATCCCCGTCTACCCGCAAGCTGGGCGTGGCGGCGGCTGGCAGTTGCTCGGCGGTGCCCGAACCGATCTCAGCGGTCTCACCTCGGCCGAGGCGCGTGCGCTGTTCCTGATCGTGGGGCCCGCGGCATCCGTCGCTCCAGAGGCGAAGTCCGCGCTGCGGAAGCTCGTTCGCGCGCTGCCCGACACGTTCCGCGCTGAGGCGGAGGCCGCCGCCGAAGCCGTCGTCATCGACCCTGCGCAGTGGGGGAGGCCGCCACGGGAGCAGCCCGCGCTCGTGCAACAGCTGCAGGCGGCGGTCGTGCAGCGCAAACGCGTGCGTCTTGTGTATCGCGGCTGGAATCGCGAACCCAGTGAACGCCTCGTCGACCCGTGGGGCCTCGTCCAGAAGCACGAGATCTGGTACCTGCTCGGCGGGGTCGACGGTGCCGAGCGAACGTATCGAGTGGATCGGATCATCGAGGCGATCGTCGTCGATGAGGCTGCACAACGACCCGCCGACTTCGAACTCGCAGACGCGTGGGAACGCGTCATGCGTGAGGTGAACGAGCAGCGCGAGCGCGCTTCGGCGGTGGTGATCGCCGACACTGCGATCCTGCCATTCCTCCGCGAGCGGTTCGGTGAAGGGTCGATGAGCGCAGATCCTGTCGACGAGCGGCGCACCCGGCTTCGCGTCACGGCGCCGACCGAAGCGCTGCTCGCCAGGTCGCTCGCCGGCTGGGGTGATCACCTCGATGTGGTCGAACCCGAGTCGGTGCGGAGAGAGCTCAAGCGGCTCGGATCCGAGATCGTGAAGCGCAATTCGCCAGTGGGAGCGCGCTCACCGCGTGGATGACTTTCACAGGGAAAACTGAGGTTCTGTCCAGAACGCCTCGCCAGACTGGCCACTTCGCCCGGGCGCCCCCGCCCGAGGAACGCCGAACCAGAGTCGCCGACCCCCGAATGTCGCGCGACTCGCCCCGTGAAAGTCATGCAGAACCAGATACCTTCCTCTCAAAACTCCAAGTCCACGCCCGAAACGACCCCCTTGGCCACCCGTCCCCGCCGACGCCACGCGCGTCGCGGCTGGCGCGGCGGGCCGCTCATCGCAGCCGGCGCCGTCGTCGCGATCGGCGCCATGGTCGGCACCGGTTTCGTGGTGCAAACCACGGTCGCGGCACAGAACGAGAGCATCGCGGCAACTGCCGCCCTCACCGCCGCCGCCGACCTCGACGTCGAGCAGCTCGGCTCGCATGCCGGCATCCTCGAAGCCCGCGCAGTGGAGCTGGCCGAAGCCACGCTCAACGGCGCTGGTGACACGATCGCCGCGGCACAGGGCAAGACGGATGCCACTCAGCTCGCGTCATCCGTCGCCGCCCTCGACGACTACAAGCTGCTCGCACCCGAGCGGGTGTTCGACCTCGTCGACACGACGAAGTCGCAAACCGCGAATGTGCAGGCCGCAGTGGCTGAGGCCGATCGCATCGCCGCCGAGCAGGCCGCGGCCGCGGCCGCAGCGAAGGCAGCCGCCGACGCCGCCGCACAGGCCGAGCAAGTGGCAGCCGCTGCTCCCTCACGTCCGTCCGCGCCCTCGAACCCGACCGAAGCGCAGGCGATCGCCCGCAGCCTCATGGCGTCGATGTACGGCTGGGGCGACGACCAGTTCGGCTGCCTCGTGAGCCTATGGGGCCGCGAGTCCGGCTGGAACGTGTACGCCGAGAACACCTCGAGCGGTGCGTACGGCATTCCGCAGGCCCTGCCCGGGAGCAAGATGAGCACGGCCGGCGACGACTGGGCAACCAGCGCCACCACCCAGATCACGTGGGGACTCGGCTACATCGCGGGTCGCTACGGCACCCCGTGCGGTGCCTGGGACCACTCGGAGTCCGTGGGCTGGTACTGAGTCGCACGTGAGACGGCGGTGCCGGCGGGGTGAATCCCGTCGGCACCGCCGTTCTGACGTTCAGGGCGCCGGTTCGCCGCACCGGTCAAGCTCCTGCCGGCGACATCCGCTGCTCGATAACCTGACCGAATGACCCAGCACGGCGACGAGACCGGCGGGCGACCCACCTCGCCGGTCGCTCGCATGATCGCCTGGGGCAAGCGCGCCACCGCGTGGGTACTCGCGAAGAAGCCCGCCCGCGCGACCCTGCTCTACCTGGAGCGTCAGGGGGTGATGCTCGCCGACAGCGTCACGTACCGCACCCTCTTCTCCGTGTTCGCCGGCGTGTTCCTCGGCTTCGCGATCGGGGGGATCTGGCTCTCCGGCAACGAGACGGCGATGCAGGCGCTCGTCAAGACGATCGGCGCCGCGATCCCCGGCCTGATCGGCGCCGACGGCCTCATCGACCCCGACGATCTCGTGCAGCCCATCACCCTCAGCATCGCGGGCTCGATCGCGCTCATCGGTACCATCGGCGCAGCGATCGGCGCCGTCGGCTCACTGCGAAAGGCGTTCCGCGACCTCGGTCACCAGCCCGACGACACGACGTTCTTCCTCTGGCTGCTGTTGCGCGACCTCCTGCTCGCGATCGGCTTCGGTCTCGCGCTCGCCACAGCCGCTGCGGTCACGTTCTTCAGCACGGCGGCTCTGGGCGCCGTATTCGACTGGCTCGGCATCTCGACCGGCGACGGGCTCTTCGAAGCGAGCGCACGAACGATCTCCATCGTCGTGATCTTCGCGATCGACACGATCGTCATCGCGGCGATGTTCCGCCTGCTGTCGGGGATGCGGCCGAACGCGCGCTCGCTCTGGAGCGGCGCCATCATCGGTGGAATCGGCCTCACCGTGCTGCAACTGCTCTCGAGCCTGTTCGTCGGCGGTGCCACGAGGAACCCGCTGCTCGCGTCGTTCGGCTCGCTCATCGCCCTGCTGCTGTGGATCAACCTCTCGAGCCAGGTCATCCTCATCGCCGCCGCGTACATCGTCACGGGCGTCGACGAGGAGCACGACCGGGTGCACGCACGATACGGGGCGCCCACGTTCGCCGTGCGACAGCTGCAGCGTGCAGAGCGCCGGGCAGCGGATGCCGCGACCGCCGTGACCTCGGCGCGCGAGGCCGTCGAACGCGAGCAGTCCGGCGCGCCCGCACCGGAGCGCCCGCGCGAGTGACTCGCCGCGTCCGATCCGAACACGGCGAGCCCTCACACGATGCTCAGAGTGGAGTATCCCTGTCGGGCGGGATGACCCTGTCGGGGTCGACGATCCCGACCACGTCGACGTCGGCCTCATCGGCCTCGTCGATCTCATCGATCCCGAGGTCGTCGTCGAGTTCATCGGCATCGGCTTCGCCGGCGAACTCCTCGACTTCCTCGTAGTCCTCCTTGGCAAGTTCCGCGCTCAGCGGCAGCTCGGAGTCGGTGTACGCGCCCTCGACAGGCTCTCCCGGGCGCAGCGGATCAGTCATGGCTCCTCCGATCGGAACGCGGCCGAGCTCCGCGGGTGCGGCGGCCAAGGCTCACGATATGGTCGCCCGCCGGTCAGCTGTAGGGGATTGACTCCGCCCGCGGTCGGGGGTAGCAGTCGAGCGGCGAATGGAACGTGCTTCCTCCTCGGGCTCGGAGCCCAGCAGAATGGGCAGATGCCGACCGTGCAGCATCTCGTTCGCTCGTTCATCTCGCCGCTCACCCGCACTCGCGCGTTCCGCGCGATCGCACCGGTCCTCCTCCCGCCGATCGAATGGTGCGTCGACCGGCTCACCGGTGGCCGGGCGCAACTGAGCGGCCTGCTCGTGCCGTCACTCGTGCTCCACTCGACCGGCGCGAAGACGGGCGCCCTTCGGGATACCCCGCTCATGTACACGCCCGACGGCCACGGGCGGGCGATCGTCGCGGGCACGAGCTTCGCGCAACAGCGGCATCCTGCGTGGACCTACAACCTGCTCGCCAATCCTGATGCGTCGATCACGGTGCGCGGACGACGGATGCCGGTGCGCGCGAGCCTCATCGACGGCGATGAGCGCGAAGCAGCGTGGGCTCGCATCGAGGGGCAGTGGCCGGGATATCGCGCGTACGAGCGGGACTCGGGACGAACCGTGCGGCTGTTCCGGCTCCAGCCGGTTGCGAGCACGCACGACACGTCGATGTGACCTTCGCGCCGTCGTCACGGTTCAACGCGCGCGCCGGCTTCGGTGAGCAATCGAACCGCACGACGGATGCCGGGACTCTCCGCCATCGTGCGCCGATACGCCACCCGGACCTCTCGCACCTGGCTGTGGTCGGCGAGCGGACGCGCCACCACGCCGCTCGGCAGTGGCGGCCGGCCGAGTCGGGGCACGAGCGCGATCGCGACGCCCTGCCGCGCCAGCTCGACGAGCGACGAGAAGTCGGGATCTTCGGCGACGACGCGGGGCACCGTGCCGAGGTCGGCGAAGATGCGCATGAGCGCCTCGTGGCAGATGGCGCCCTTCGGGGTGCTCGCCCACGGCTCGTCGACGAGCGCGGCGCGGTCGAGCTCGAGCAGGCCGGCGAGCGGATGCGCCGTCGCGAGCACGATGTCGGCCTCGTCGAAGCAGAGGTGCTCGGTCACGACGTGTGCCGGGGCGATCAACGGCACGGAGTTCCAGTTGTGCACGACTGCGAGATCGGCCGCTCCCGTCGCCACCATTTGCATGGCGTCGACGGGGTCGACGCTCGTGACCGTGGCGAGGCTCGCGCCATCGGCGTCTCGCAACTCGCGGAGCACCGGGCCGACGAGTCCGCGAGTCGCGGTCGAGAACGAGGCGATGCGAAGCGGAGCGCGCGGCGCGCCCCCTGCGGCGACGGACTCGAGTCGCTCGAGCGTCTCGAGGAGCTCTCGCCCTTCGCTCACGAGCGCGCGGCCGCGTTCGGTGAGCAGCACGCCCCGCCCGCGTCGTTCGAGGAGCGGTGCTGCGAGTTCGCGTTCGAGCTTCTTGACCTGCTGCGAGACGGCCGACGGCGTGTACCCGAGCCTGCCTGCAGCGGCGACGACAGACCCCGAGTTCGCGACGGCGACGAGCGCGCGAAGCCCTTGAAGATCGAGCATGTAGCAATCGTACGTTGTCGAACGCAGCAATCGGAACTGGTGCTGCATGGATGGTGCTGCGAGGCTCGATGTATGCCACTGAAACACGCCGCCCTCGGTCTGCTCGTCGCGCTCATCTGGGGAACGAACTTCCTCGCCATCGAGCTCGGCCTCCGCGACACCCTGCCGGTCGTGCTCGTGGCCTTGCGATTCACGCTCGTCGCCGTGCCGCTCGTGCTCTTCGTGCCCAAGCCGGATGCCTCGTGGCGCAGCCTCGTGGCCGTCGGACTGTTCATGAGCGCCGGCCAGTTCGGGCTCTTGTTCACCGCGATGCACCTCGGCCTGCCCGCCGGGCTCGCCGCCGTCGTGCTGCAGTGCCAGATGATCTTCACGCTCGTCGTCGGCGTGATGGTGCTGAAGGAACGGCCGACACGCATGCAGCTCGTGGGCGCTCTGCTCGGCGTGATCGGGCTCGGCATCGTCGCGGTCGGCCGCATCGAGGGCGCGGCGGACTTCGGGGCGATCATGCCACTCCTCATCTGCGTGGCCGCCGGGCTCAGCTGGGGGATCGGCAACGTCGCCTCGCGGTCGGCGCAGGGGGCGAACGGCTTCGGCATGGTGGTGTGGTCGGCTCTCGTCGTGCCGCTCCCGGTGCTTGCGCTCAGCCTCCTGCTCGACGGGCCTGCGGCGGTCGGCGAGGCGTTCGCCACGATCGGGTGGGAGACCGTCGTGAGCGTCGCCTACACCGCCGGCCTCGCCTCGCTCGTCGGCTACTCGATCTGGAATTCGCTGCTCGGTCGGTATCCGGCGGCGGTCGTCGCTCCGTTCGCACTGCTCGTCCCGCCGATCGGCCTCGCCGCCGCGGCGCTCGTGCTCGGCGAGGTGCCGAACGCCCTCGAACTCGCGGGCAGTGCGTTGCTGGTGGGCGGCGTGGCGGTCGGGCTGGTCCGCCGGCGGCGGGAGACATCCGTTCGACCTGCCGGTTCCACGCCCGTGCAGCAGGCCGGTGCCGATGTCGGCGTGCTCTCCGAACACAGCCGCCCCCCAGCGCCCGCCCGTACGCTCGACACATGACGCCGCGCCCGAGCGAACCCATCTACAGCACCGCCATCGCCGCCGGCCGGGTGCTCTTCGGTTTCTGGGGCCTGAAGCGCACCGTCACTGGCGCAGAGCACGTGCCGGCCAAGGGTGGCGCGGTGCTTGCGATGACGCACTTCGGCTACCTCGAGTTCGCCCTCGTCGAGTGGGCCACGTGGCTCTCGAACCGTCGCCGCATCCGGTTCATGGCCAAGCAGGGCGTGTTCGACAAGCCCGTCGTCGGCTGGCTGCTGCGTGGCATGCGCCACATCGCCGTCGACATGAAGGCCGGTGCCGCGGCCTATTCGAACGCCGTCGAGGCCTTGAAGCGCGGTGAACTGCTCGGCGTCTTCCCGGAGGCGGGCGTGAGTTCGTCGTTCACCGTGCGCGAGCTGAAGACGGGCGCGGCGCGACTCGCCGCCGAAGCCGGCGTGCCGATCATCCCGGTGGCGGTGTGGGGCGGCCAGCGCCTGCTCACGAAGCGTCACCGCATCGGGTTCTTCGAGCGCTTCGGCGTCCCCGTCAGCTTCGCGTTCGGCCCGCCGATCACGGTCGGCGCCGATGAGGACCCGCACGCCGTCACCGAACGGTTGCGCTCAACGCTGCAGGCACTCGTCGACCGGTTGCAGGCCGGATATCCCGTCGACGGCGCCGGCCAGTGGTGGCAGCCCCGGCACCTGGGCGGCACTGCGCCCACGCCCGAGGAGGCCGCCGAAGCGGATGCAGCGCGCGATCGTGATCGCGATCGAGATCGATCCGAGTGACGCATCCGAGCGTCTGAGTGCCGCCGAACCTGAGGCGATGTCAGGGGTGCGGGGTTAGGCTCGGGTCATGTGCAGGAACATCCACACCCTCCACAACTTCGAGCCCGCAGCGACCAGCGACGAGGTGCACGCGGCAGCGCTGCAGTTCGTGCGCAAGGTGAGCGGAACGACGAAGCCGTCGCACGCGAACGCAGCGGCGTTCGATGAGGCCGTCGAGGAGATCGCGCACATCACGCGGCATCTGCTCGACCACCTCGTCACCAATGCGCCGCCGAAGAATCGCGAGATCGAGGCCGAGAAGGCCAAGGCGCGCGCGGCTCGTCGCTACGTCAGCGTCTGATCCTCCGGGACGTGTCCGTCGTGCCGCCGGGCACGGCGAGGGCGAACGGAGTACCGTCATGGCATGGCCGGCGATGCGGTGACGATCAGTGTTCCAGGTCCGCAGGGCGATCGCGAGGTGCGGATCTCGAGTCCGACACGCGTGCTCTGGCCCGAGCTCGGCATCACGAAGCTCGAGCTCGCGGAGTACTTCGTGGCGGTCGGCGACGCGTTCGTCGAGGCGAACGGCGATCGTCCGGTCTCGCTGCAGCGATTCTCGGGTGACATCGACGGCGACCAGTTCTTCTCGAAGAACCCGCCCAAGGGTGCGCCTGAATGGGTGCGATCGGTGCCCGTGACCTATCCGAGCGGCCGGCGGCATCCGCAGCTCGTCATCGACGAACCGGCGGTCGCCGTGTGGGGCGCCCAGATGAACACGATCGTCTTCCACCCGTGGGCGTCGCGCGCCGAGACGTCGGACTTCCCCGATGAGTTGCGCATCGACCTCGATCCGCAACCGGGCACGGGTTTCGCCGAGGCCGTTCCGGCGGCACTCGCGCTCCGCGACCTGCTTGCCGAAGTCCGCCTCACGGGATTCGTGAAGACGTCGGGCAATCGGGGCATCCACGTCTTCGCGCCGATCGAGCCCGAGTACGAGTTCCTCGACGTGCGCCACGCCGTGATCGCGCTCGCGCGGGAACTCGAACGGAGGATGCCCGAGCAGCTCACCACCGCGTGGTGGAAGGAACTGCGAGGCGACCGCATCTTCATCGACTACAACCAGGCGAACCGCGACCGCACCATGGCAGGGGCGTACAGTCCCCGCGCCTTGCCGAATGCCGCGGTCTCCTGTCCGGTCGAGTGGAGCGAGCTCGAGTCGACCGACCCGAAGCTGCTCACGATCAGGACCGTGCCGGAGCGCCTGCAGACGGCCGGCGACCCGTGGGCCGGAATGCACGAGCACACGGCTCCCATCGCGGTGCTCCTCGAGTGGTGGCAACGCGACCTCGACGACGGACTCGGCGAGCTGCCCTTTCCGCCCGACTTCCCGAAGATGCCGGGCGAGCCACCGCGCGTGCAGCCGAGCCGTGCGCGGCACGACGTCTGAGCGGGAGCTCAGCCGAGCGAGGCGACCTCCTCGTAGCTCGGCGTGCCCGACGGCGTGGTGAAGGTGCCGGCACGCAACTCGCGCGCAGCCGAGCTGATCGCGCCGAGCGCGAGTCGGAAGAGCAGCGATCCGGTGCTCACTCGCGCGACGCCGAGATCGGCGAGCTCCGGCACGGTGAGGCCGGCTTGCGCGAGCACGTTGAGCGGCGCGGGGATGTCGCGCACGAGCGCTGCGACGGTCACCGCATCCAGGGCGCCGGGAACGAAGACGCCGGATGCGCCGGCCGCGAGATACCGGTGGGCACGTGTGATCGCCTCGCGTCGCCGCGCGGCGGCATCCGTGGCAGCCTCGATCCAGAACGGATCGGTGCGGGCGTTCAGATAGAGCCCGGGCGCCGCCGCGGCGATCGCCGCGATCTTCGCCGATGCGATCTCTGCGTCGACGAGCCGGCCGGCCGGGTCGGAGTCCTCGATGTTCACGCCGACCACACCGAGCGACGCGAGCTGGGCGGCGAAGGCGCCGACGTCGGCGGGATCTTCGGAGAACCCGGCCTCCAGATCGACGGTCACCGGGATGCCGGCGGCAGTGATGCGCCGCGCGAGGTCGAGCGTCTCGGCCGCGGTCTCTCCCGAGCCGTCGGGCTTGCCCGCAGCGACCGCGACGCCGAGACTCGTGGTGCCCACCACCTGGTGGCCGGCGGCGTGCAGCCATCGTGCCGAGGCGAGGTCCCACGCGTTGGGCAGCAGGAGCGGGTCGCCGGGGCGGTGCTGGCGTTCGAACTCAGCGGGCGTCAACATCGATGGTCTCCTCGTTCGTGCGGTGGATTCCGGCGCGGGCCTCGGCGCGGCGCAGCTCCTCGACGATCGCCACGGCGATCGCGAGTGCGTGGTGCGGCGCCGGGCACCCGCGGTGGCCGGCGCCGAAGGCGAGCGTTCGCGGCGGACGGTCGTCGGTGGCATCGCGGTCGGGTCCATCGAGACGCAGCACGAGTAGCGCGCCCTGCTGGACGTCGGGCCCCGAAGCACCTGCCGAATGGTCGGGTGCAACGCGGCGCGTCATCGGCACGGGGGAGTCATCGCGCAACGTCGCGGTGAGCAGGTCGTGCGTCGCCGGCGGCAGGGGGCCGGATGCCGCGAGCCGCTGCATCGCGCGCTCGACGAGTGCGCCCGTGGCGGCGTAGGCCTGCACGAGCAGCTGCACGAGAAGGGCGTCGTCTGGCGCGTCGG
Organism: Agromyces sp. ISL-38; assembly: GCF_018613935.1. Classification (GTDB taxonomy): domain Bacteria; phylum Actinomycetota; class Actinomycetes; order Actinomycetales; family Microbacteriaceae; genus Agromyces. The sequence goes on from NZ_JAGGPF010000004.1 coordinate 60,007, forward strand.
TGCCGGGCGCGGAGTCGAGGAGGCGCATCGTGGCAGTGTCGGCGGCTGCGGCATCCGTCACCCGGCCGCTGCTGTAGGCGTCGGCGATCTCGGCGGCGAGCGGAGGGAGCGACTCGGCCTGACGGAACCCGAGCTGCATGCCGAGGGCGGTCACCGGGACGTGCCGTGCGACCGTCGCGACGGATGGTGCCGGCTCCGCTTCGAGTGCCGTGCGGGTCAGCGACGCAGCGGTGCGGGCCAGCGCAGCGAGTTCGATGCCGGCGAGCATCGACTCGAGACGCCGCCGGCGGGCATCGTGCACGGCGCCGTTCGAGAACCGCGAGACGTCGGCTCGGAAGCGCTCGAACGGCGTCGGCGCCGCGGCATCCGCCTCGGGAACCAGGAATCGCGGATCGGCGAGGATGAGGGCGACGTCGGCCCGGTCGATGATCTCGGTCATGATTCGACGCTACGCCGCGCACGATTCGCTGCCGGGCGAAGTGTCCTCGCCGTATCGTGGCGGTATGCACGGAGACGCCGACCTCGCAGAACCCGCTCGCCTCATGGGGGAGCCCGCGCGGGCTGCCATGCTCGTCGCGCTCCTCGACGGCCGCGCGCTGCCCGCGAGCGAGCTCGCAGCGATCGCACGCGTGAAGCCGCCGACCGCGAGCGCCCACCTCGCCCAGCTCGTCGCGGGCGGGCTCGTCGCCGATCGCCGGCTCGGCCGGCACCGCTACTTCGCACTCGCCGGGCCCGAGGTGGCGAACGCCGTCGAGGCACTGCAGCTCATCGCTCCGCGGCGTGCCGTCTCGTCGTACTCGCAGTCCGCGACGGCACGCAGGCTCGCCGAGGCGCGATCGTGCTACGACCACCTCGCCGGGCGCCTCGCGCTCGACCTCGCCGACGCGCTCGTGGCCGAGGGAGCGATCGCGCCACTCGACGCAGGGGAGCCCGGCCGGCTGCTCGCCACCGACGGCCCGCTCGCGGCGAGGCTGCGGCTCGGCGACGTGGGCGACGTCGGCGTCCACTCCCGACGTCCCGAGGTGCGCGGATGCCTCGACTGGACCGAGCGGCGCCCGCACATCGCCGGCCGCCTCGGCTCGCACCTGCTCGACGTGATGCTCGCCGACGGCTGGGTCGCCCGGGTGCCGGGCGACCGCTCGCTTCGGGTGACCACGACGGGTCGGGAGGCGTTCGCGGCGCTCGGCTGATCGACTCAGCGGCGTCGGCGATCACACGGCGATGTCGCCTCGGGGCCGACGCGGTGAGCCGTGCAGCTCTCGGTGCAGCCGCTCCATGCGCGCATCGAGCTCTGCGGCGGTGTGCGCGGCATCCGTCAGCCCATCGAGCAGCTCCTGGGGCACCTGGCGGTCGTACTTGTAGTAGATCTTGTGCTCGAGGCTCGCCCAGAAATCCATCGCGATCGTGCGGATCTGCACTTCCACGGCGACGGGATGCACTCCTGTCGACAGGAACACCGGCACCTCCACGATCACGTGCAGGCTCTGGTAGCCGTTGGTCTTCGGCTCCGCGATGTAGTCCTTCACCTTCAGCACGCGGATGTCGCGCTGCACCGTCAAGAGCTCGAAGATCCGATACGCATCCGAGACGAAGCTGCACGTCACGCGAACGCCGGCGATGTCGGTGATCGTCTCGCGAATCGTGTCGAACGTGGGTTCGATGCCCTTGCGCCGCATCTTCTCGATCACGCTGTCGAGGCTCTTCAGCCGGCTCGAGATGTGCTCGATCGGGTTGTAGTCGTGCGTGTGGCTGAACTCCTCACGCAGGATGGAGAGCTTCGTGATCACCTCGTCCATGCCGAACTTGTATCGAAGCATGAACCGTTCGGTCTCGTCGCGAAGGGCACGCATCTCGTCGAGGGTCTGGCCGTCGATCGTCTCGAGCGTGCGCTGCGCGCGGGCGGTGAGCATGGGCGGAGCATCGGGCCGTCGGATGGGCGGGGTGCCGTCGAGCGGAGTCACGGAGCACACGCTACGGTGCGAAGCTCTGGATTCGCCCTGACTCTGCCATGACGGTCGACGCACACGTTTCCGCGTTCGTGCTCGCTAGGGTCGAGGCATGGATCCTTGGATCACGGTCGCGCCGGGCGTCCACCAGCGTCGCTACGACCCGCTCGACGTCTCGATCGTCGTCGTCGAGGGCGCCGCGGCGCTGCTCGTCGTGGACTCGCGCGCAGAGCCGGCTGAAGCAGAGGTGTTGCTCAGCGACATCCGGGAACGATTCGACAAGCCCGTGCGCTGGCTCGTGAACACGCACGCCCACTACGACCACACATACGGCAACCAAGCCTTCGGCCCCGGGACCGAGACGGATGCCGCCATCTACGGCCATGCGAACATCGCACGCCATTTCGCCGAGTACGAGGCTCCACGGCTCGCCGCATGGCGTGCCGACCCGTCCCGTGAACCCGACCGGCACTGGAACGACGTGAGACTGACGCCACCGACGCATCCGGTCGACCGCCCAGTCACGCTCGACCTCGGCGGACGCGTCGTGCTACTGCGCCCGCAGCCGCCCGCGCACACCGACACCGACCTCGTGCTGCTGGTGCCCGATGTGCGGGTGTGGATCGTCGGTGACCTCGTCGAGGAGTCCGGACCGCCGATGTACGGTTCGGGGAGCTTCCCGTTCGGGTGGCCCGACGTGCTCGACGAGCTCGTCGCGGAAATGCAGCCGGGCGATCTGGTCGTGCCCGGCCACGGTCGCGTGGTGGGGCCCGAGTTCGTCGCCCGGCAGGCAGCCGACCTCCACGTCGTCGCCGGGCGCTTCGTCGCGGCGCACGAGCGCGGCCTCAGCACCGCGGAGGGGCTCGCGAGCCAGGATGACTGGCCGGTTCCGGTCGACTATCTCGTCAGTGCCATCGATCGCGCCTATGCACAGCTCGATCACGCCGCCGGCCCGGGCGCGACCGCATCCCGGGCACGAGTGTCGGGGGCCATGTCCGCCGGGCCCGCTCCGCTCACGATCCGCGTGCCTGCCATCGAGCTCCGTGAGTTGCGCGACCGTCTGCGCCGCGCGAGATTCACGACGGCGAGCGGCGGTGCGCACTGGGAAGCAGGTGTCGATCCGGCGTACCTGGCCGGCCTCGTCGCCGAGTGGGCCGACGGATTCGACTGGCGTCGCGTCGAGGAGCGGTTGAACCTGCTCGATCACCGGATCGCCGAGGTCGACGGCACGCGGGTGCACTTCGTGCGCGCCTCGGCGGGTCCAGCCGAGGGCACCGTCGTGCCCCTGCTGCTCATGCACGGATGGCCCTCGAGCTTCCTCGAGATGCTGCCGCTCGTCTCGGCCCTCGGATGGGAGGGTGAGATGCGCGGCATCCGCTTCGAACTCGTCATCCCCTCCCTTCCGGGCTTCCTCTATTCAGAACTGCCCGACGAGCCGCTCACGCGCGAGGCGATGGCCGATCTCCTGCACGGGCTCATGGTCGGACACCTCGGCCACGCGAGGTACGGCGCATTCGGTGGCGACATCGGCGGCACCGTCGCCGCGTGGATCGCGGCGAAGCACCCCGACCACGTGATGGGCCTCTACATGATCCACCCGCCGTTCCCGGCGGTCTTCGAAGAGCCGCTGAGCGAACCCGAGAAGCACATGCTCGCCCTCGAGGAGGAGTTCGACGAGCGCGACGGCGGCTACAGCGCCATCATGAGCACCCGTCCCGACACGGTCGCCGCAGCGCTTGCCGACTCGCCTGCGGGACTGCTCGCGTGGATCATCGACAAGCTCCGCGACTGGAGCGACGCGCACGGCGAGCTCGAGCGCCGGTTCGACCGCGAGACGCTCCTCACCCTCGCGACGCTCTACTGGACGACACGCTCGATCGGCACCTCGTTCCGCCAGTACGTCGACTACCCGGCGAACCGCCCGCGGCCGCGCATCACGGTGCCCGCTGGGTTCACCCTGAGCGCCGAGGAGGTGATCCGCGAGATGCCCCGAAGCGTGGCGGAGCGTTCGTGCGCCGACGTGCGCGCGTGGCATCCGGCGACCCGAGGCGGCCACTTCATGGCGCACGAGGAGCCCGAGCTGCTCGCCGGGCACCTCAGCGCGTTCTTCGCCGAGGTGCTCGGCATCGACTGAGGACGCCAGGACGTCGACCGTCGCAGCGTGCGGATGTCGCGCCTGTCTGCGAGGATCCGAGCATGACGGATGCCGCAATCCCACCGGTCCTGCAACTCCGCGTCGTCGTCGAAGCGACCGACTTCGATGCCGCCGTCGCCTTCTATCGCGACAGCCTCGGCATGCCCGAGTTCCTCGCCTTCGCCGAGGGCGACGACGATCGCGTCGTCATCCTCGATGCGGGCCGCGCGACGCTCGAGATCGCCAACCCCGCGCACAAGCGCGCGATCGACGAGATCGAAGCCGGTGGCGCCCCGAGTCCGCACATCCGCCTCGCGTTCGAGGTGACCGACAGCGAGGGTGCGACCCGTCGCCTGGAGGCAGCCGGTGCTCGCGTCGTGGCCGAGCCGGTCGTCACCCCATGGCAGTCGTTGAACTCCAGGCTCGACGCGCCGGCAGACCTGCAGATCACGCTCTTCGAGGAACTGCTCGGCTCCGAGGAGCGCGCCTCTCGCGCAGGATTCGCCACCGATGAGGGGCGCTCCGGCGCCTGAGATCCGGCCGAGCCGGCTCGGCGCCGATCACCGGGCGACCTCGGCTCAGCCGATCGCATCGACGTAGAACCAGCGTCCGCGCTCACGCACGAATCGGCTCACCTCGTGCCGCTCGCCGCGGTCACCTTCGACGCGGTAGCGCGCGCTGAACTCCACCACGCCGGCGCGGTCGAGCGGTCCACCGCGGTCGATCCGCTCGAGGTCGAGGCGGTACCAGCGCATCGACGGATCGAGCTCGAGTCGCGGGGGCCGCGTCGACGGATGCCACGTCGCAAGCAGGTAGGGCTCGTTTCCGACGACGAAGGCGGTGTACCTCGATCGCATGAGCTGCGGCGCGGTCGGAGCATCCGCCGCACCCGTGAGGAACGGCCCGCAGCACTCGCCGAACACGGAACCACCGAGGCACGGGCATCGGGTGCCGGGATCGATCGCAGGGAATGCATCTGGCGCTGACGGCATCCTTCCAGTATCCCGTCGTCGAGAGCCGACCATCATGGTCTGCACAGGAATAACTGAGGATCTGTCCAGATTCGCACGGCAGAGTGTCTGACTTATGCCCCCGCCCGGGGCGCCCCCCCCGACCCGAACCTGATCTGAGCAGCCCAGAAACTCATGCGAATCGATACCCCCACGCCCACCACTGCAGAAGCCACCGAGAAGAACATCGCCGAGAGGTCCACGAGGCGCGGCCTCCGCCGTCGCCGAGCCGGACGCAAGCGACTCATGATCGCCGGCGCGATCGCCGCCGTCGGCCTCGTCGCCGGCACCGGATTCACGGTGCAGTCCGCCGTCGCGACGCAAGCACGCATCGACGCCACGACTGCGCTGACCCAGTCCACCGGACTCGATCACGACCAGCTCGGCGCGTACCGCACGATCGCCGCCGCGCGTGCACTCGACACGGCAGCCGACACGATCAGCGTCGCGAACGCCACGCTCGCCGCCGTCGACGGGAAGGTCGACGCGTCGGGGCTCGCGGCATCCGTCGCCTCACTCGGCGACTACCGCGCACTGCCGATCGATTCGGTCGTCGACCTCACCGAGCAGACGCGGGCCGAGGTCGCGAAGGCGGCCGCCGCGGCAGCGGAGTACGACCGGGTGCAAGCCGAAGAGGCAGCAGCCGCCGCTCAGGCGCTCGCGCTCGGGAACACGCCCGACGGCGCCCGCGCCACCGCCCGTTCGCTGGCAGCGGCGACCTACGGCTGGGGCGACTCCCAGTTCCAGTGCCTCGATCAGCTCTGGCAGAAGGAATCGGGCTGGTCGTATACCGCCTACAACGCCTCGAGCGGCGCGACCGGCATCCCGCAGTCGCTGCCCGGGAGCAAGATGGCCACCGCAGGGTCCGACTGGGAGACGAACGCGACCACGCAGGTCACCTGGGGACTCGACTACATCGCGCGGGCCTACGGCACGCCGTGCAGCGCGTGGTCGCACTCGCAATCGATGAACTGGTACTGATTCCCTCCGCTCCGCCTCCGGTCGGTGGCCTTCGACCGAGGCGGGGCTGGGAATCGGCCCCGGAGTGCCGGCAGCGCTTCCAGCACGCGTAGTGTTGACTCACGGGGCCGTTCGAGCCCCCGATCAAAGGGCGTCACCGTGTCAGATAAGTCGCCGAAGAAGTCGTCGTCCAAGACGGCAGCCAGCAAGACCCTCAAAGAGAAGCGTGCCGACAAGAAGGCCAAGGTCGAGAACCGCGCCGGCAACGACGTGAGCGAGGCCACGCACCGCAAGCGGTAAGCGTTCCCGGGTCGCTCCGCAACCGCATCGTCCAGGGGTTTCCCTCGCCGAACGGGTGCGATTGACTGGACGGGCGGATGACGCGAGCAGCCTCTTGGCGCATGCGTCGCCGCCCGACCCCGGGAGGCACCATGAATGACGGCGACGTCGTCACCATGTCCAAGCGCGGCCAGTGGGTGAACCGCGTGATCGGCGGTGAAGAGCTCTCCGAGTCGTTCCGCAGTCGCGAAGAGGCCGTCGAGGCCGGACGCTCGCTCGCGCTGCAGCTCGGCTCGAAGCACGTGGTGCTCGAGAGCGAGGAGACCGGCGTCATCACCGACGAGGGTGAAGCCTCGCTCTGAGCCTGCCGCTCGCGTCAGACGGCCCGCGGGTCGAGCAGCCCCGCGCGATCGGGGTGACGGTCGAACCACTCGCCGACGTACCAACAGCTCGGCACGATCCGGCGGTCGGATGTCGCGTCGACGTCGTCGACCGCGAATCGCACCAGCTCGCCCGCGAGTCCGCTGCCGCGATACGGCGGATTCGTGAAGGTGCGCGTGAACGCGATGGAATCGCCGAGCACGCGGTAGTCGAGCACGCTCGCGAGGTCGCCGTCGACGCGCAGCACATAGCGGCGGGCATCCGGTTCGTGGGTGAGTTCCTTCTGCACCCCAACAGGCTACGCCCGGGCGGAGACCCGCGGCCCCGGCACACGCTCAGCGGCCGCGAAGGCGCTCGAGGTCTCGTCGCTCCCGTTTCGTCGGCCGCCCGGCACCACGCTCCCGCACCGGCGCGAGCGCCACGGTCTCGCGCGGCGGCGGCGGCGGGGTGCGATCTTCGAGTGCGGTGGCGGCGACAGTCGCCGAGACTCGCTTCACGAGGGTCTGGCGCACGATCAGCATCCGATCGAAGCCCTCGACGCGCACGCGCACCTCGTCACCCGGCCGCACCGTCTGCGCCGCTTTCGCACGCTCGCCGTTGACGCGCACGTGGCCAGCACGGCACGCCGATGTGGCCGAGGAGCGCGTCTTGAACTGACGCACGGCCCAGAGCCATGCATCGACGCGCACTGGGGAGTCGCCGACCATGCCCCAAGCCTATGGCCGGGCCGGCTGCGTGAACCCTATCGCGAGGTCGGTGCGTCATGCTGGATGCATGAGTGGAACGAGTGGCGATGCGTGGGTCGCGGGGCCTGACGGCGCTCGCTACTGGGGCAGGTACGGCGCGGCCGGTCTCCTCGCCGTGAGCCCCCGATTCGAGGTGCTCCTGCAGCATCGGGCGGAATGGAGCCACTTCGGCGGCACCTGGGGGATGCCCGGGGGCGCGCGCCACGAACACGAGAGCGCCATCGAAGCGGCCATTCGTGAGGCCGGAGAGGAGGCGGGCGTGCCGCCGGCGCTCCTCTCGGTGCGATTCAGCGCCGTGCTCGACCTCGGCTACTGGTCGTACACGACGGTCGTCGCCGACGCGATCGAGCGGTTCGAGCCGGTCGTGAGCGACCCCGAGAGCATCGAGCTGCGCTGGATCGCGTTCGATCGCATCAACGAGCTGCCGCTGCATCCGCGGTTCGCCGAGGCCTGGCCGGGGCTCAGGGCGCGACTCTGAGACCTGAACGCGGGAACCACGGCACCATGGCGGATGTGCGCGCCCGGTAGGCGTCGTACTCGGGGTAGCGCGAGCGCGTGATGCTCTCGGTGAATCGCGTCGAGCCGATGAACAGGCCCGAGAGCAGCACCGCGCCGGCGATCGTCCAGTGCAACCAGATGCCCGTCGCCGCAACGGCGAAACCGTAGAACGCCCACCACTGGGCCTGTTCGAAGAAGAAATTCGGATGCCGTGACGCGCGGAAGAGCCCGGACTGCAGGAAGCGCGGATCCGGCGTGCGGCCTGCCGCGAGCTCACCGGCCTTCCAGCGGTGGAACAGCCATTGCTGCCGGTCGGCGGTCGCCTCGCCCGCGAGGAATGCCAGGAAGGCGATGGCGAGCACGACGTCCCAGCCGCCGAGCGGGGTGCCGACGGCCTCGAACACGGTGAGCGCCGGCAGGCAGAACGCGAGGATGAGCGCATTCTGGTAGATCGAGATGAAGAGCAGGTTGAAGAGGGCGAACTGCCGCCGCGACATCCGGCCGCGAAGCACTGCCCACCGGTAGTCCTCGCCGCCCGGCCGATACCCGCCCTTGCGTGCGAAGTTGAAGGTGAGCCGGATGCCCCACAGTGTGACGAGCCCCGACATGAGCACGAGCCGCGCGTCGAATCCGCCCGATGCGGCGAAGATCCACACGTAGACGACGGGCGCGATCGACCAGATGCGGTCGACCCACGAGTACTCGTGGGTGAACATCGAGGCGAGCCAGGTCGCAAGGGTGATCGTGGCGCAGATGACGAGACACACGACGAGTGGACCCATGGCCGCATTCTATGGGTCGATAGGATCGAGCCGTGGTTGGGGAGAGCGCGGGGGCGGTGGGATCGCGTATTTGGACGATCCCGAACGCACTGAGCATGCTCCGGTTGGCGCTCGTGCCCGTGTTCCTCGTCTTCATCGTGCGTGGCGACGACATCGTCGCGCTCGTCGTGCTCGTGGTGGCGAGCTTCACCGACCTGCTCGACGGATATCTTGCCCGGCGGCTCGGGCAGGTGACCCGGCTCGGGCAACTCCTCGACCCCGCAGCCGACCGCCTCTACATCTTCGCGGCGCTCATCGGCCTCGCCGCTCGCGACCTCGTGCCCTGGTGGATCGTCGTGCTGATCGTCGCGCGTGACGTCTTCCTGCTCGTGCTCGGTGTCGTGCTCGCGAACCACGGCTACGGCCCGTTGCCCGTGCACCAGCTCGGCAAGGTCGCGACGTTCGCGCTCTTCTTCGGACTGCCCGTCATCATGCTCGGATTCGCATTCCCCGCCGTGGCGCCCGTCAGCGAGCCCATCGGATGGGCGATCACTTTGTGGGGGGCCTTCCTCTACTGGTGGGCCGGCATCATCTACGCGATAGAGACCGCGCGCGTCATCCGTATTCCGCGTGCGGAAGACGACCCGCGATCAGATACGCTTGAACAGGGAGGTTAGCCGTGGCGGATTCCGACATCACTCAGGCTGGCGGTACGAACGAGGCCGACGGCGAACCTTCGACGGCGACCACGGCTCATCCGCACGTCGGCGATACGAACGACAGCACGATCGGCTTCAGCCGAGAGGCGGCGGCACAGCTCAGCGCTGTCGATGCCGACACCACGGCCGAAGAGCAGGAGGCGATCGCGGCGTTGCCGTCCGGCTCGGCGCTGCTGATCGTGCGGCGCGGTCCCAACAGCGGCGCGCGGTTCCTGCTCGACACCGACGTCACGACCGTCGGCCGGCACCCCGACGCCGACATCTTCCTCGATGACGTCACCGTCTCGCGCAAGCACGCGGAGTTCCTCCGCCACGGCACCGCATTCGAGGTGAAAGACCTGAGTTCGCTGAACGGCACCTACTTCGACGGCGTGCGCATCGAGACGGCGCTGCTGAGCGATGGCGCCGAGGTGCAGATCGGCAAGTTCCGTCTCACCTTCTACGCATCCCGACGCGATCTGGCGCCGCTGGCGAGTTCCTAGTGGCGGGCACCGCTGCGTCCACCCACGCGAGCGGCCAGGCCCCACTGCTCGGCATCGGTCAGGTTCTCGCGAGGCTTCAGCCCGAGTTCCCCGAGCTGACCCCGTCGAAGCTGCGGTTCCTCGAGGAGCAACGACTCGTCGCACCTGCGCGCACGGCATCGGGGTATCGCAAGTTCTCCAACGCCGATGTTGAGCGCATCACCGTCGTGCTCTCGATGCAGCGCGACCACTACCTGCCGCTGAAGGTGATCCGCACCCATCTCGAAGCGATCGACGCGGGCGAGACGCCGGCGCTGCCCGGTGCCACGAGCGCGGCGGCGTTCCTCGCGGGTGCCCGTCGGCTTCGCCGTGACGAGCTCATCGCGCAGGCCGGGGCCTCTGCTTCGCTCCTCGACGACGCCGTCTCCGCTTCGCTGCTGCCCGCTGCCGATCTCTACGGTGACGAGGCGCTCGCCACCCTGCGGGCGCTCGTCGCCCTCCGCAGCGTCGGCATCGAGCCCCGGCACTTGCGCGGCATGCGCGCCGCCACCGAGCGTGAAGCGGCGCTCATCGAGCACGCCATCGCCCCATCCCGCCGATCGGATGCTGCCGGCAAGGCCCGCGCCGCCGAGCGCGGGCTCGAGCTCGCCGGCCACCTCGAGGCGGTGCACGCGAGCGTACTGCGGAGCACACTCAGCCGCCTCGCGCGGTGATCGCGCGACACGCCGTGACGTTCGGCCCGATGTGTTTGGCAGACCCCCCTCACGTGGGTAGCGTGGAACTCGCGCCGATGGGGTGCGAGGCGTGAAAGCGAGGGGCGATCGGATGAGTGAGCTCGACCAGACGGCACGCTCGCGGTACGACCTCGGCCTGCTTTTCACCGACGGCATGCCCGAGCACGACGACGCCGCCGGCTATCGTGGCGCGGTCGCCGCTCGAGCCGCGGGCATCAGCTACCGTCAGCTCGATTATTGGGCCCGTACGCAGCTCGTCGAACCAACCGTTCGCGGCGCAGCCGGGTCGGGATCGCAACGCCTCTACGGGTTCCGCGACATCCTCGTGCTGAAGCTCGTGAAGCGACTCCTCGACACCGGCATCTCGCTGCAGCAGATCCGCACCGCGGTCACGCAGCTGCGCGAGTCCGGCATCGACGACCTCGCCCAGACCACACTCATGAGCGACGGTGCGAGTGTCTACCTGTGCACGTCCGACGACGAGGTCATCGATCTCGTCAACCGCGGTCAAGGGGTCTTCGGCATTGCGGTCGGCAAGGTGCTCCGCGAGGTCGAGTCGACGCTCGTCGAGCTCGACACGCAGCCTGCCGATCCGATGGACGAGCTCGCCGTGCGTCGCGGCGTGCAGTCACGCAAGATCTCCTGACGACCGTTCGCGGCTCCTGAGTGGCGCGGTCGCCCGCTCATGTGCAGCGCGCTCGCGAGTGGCACGGCAACGCCGTGACGGCCGCTCCCTACCGATGTGACGTCAGATGACGGTGGAGTCGATCTCGAGTGGGGTGCCCGCGTACTCGCCGATGCGGGCCGTGCGCAGCACCCGGTCGAGCAGTTGGTCGAAGTTGGCCGACATCTCCTCGGCGCTCTCGCCGGGCCACATGTGCAGCGGCTTCGCGGCGCCCTGCGCCTGCTGAAGTGAGGTGCGCTCGGGCAGCTGCGGAGAGAGCACGAGCGGGCCGAACATGTCGCGCAGCTCCTTGATGCGGAACTGGTGCTCGAGCGACTGTACGCGGGCGCGGTTCACGATGATGCCGAGCGGCTGGAGCCTGGGGGAGAGGCCGCGCCGGATCTCCTCGATCGCGCGAAGTGCGCGGTCTGCTGCAGCCACCGAGAACAGGCCCGGTTCGGTGACCACGGCCACGCGGTCGCTCGCCGCCCAGGCGGTGCGCGTGAGCGCGTTGAGCGACGGTGCGCAGTCGATGAGCACGAGCTCGTAGTCGGCCTCGACGTTGGCGAGGGCCTCCTCGAGCTTCCAGATGTCGCGGATCGACGGATGCGGCCCGTCGAAGTTGATGGCTGACGGGCTGCCGATCATGACGTCGATCGTCGACTGGGGGTTCGATCGCGCCCAGCCACTCGGCGCGATCGCCGATCGCACGATCTTCTCCTTGGGCGAGGCAAGCACGTCGGCGACGTTCAGATGGCCGGCGACCTGGATGTCCATTCCGGTCGAGACGTCGGACTGCGGGTCGAGGTCGACGATGAGGGTCCGGACGCCGCGCGCGAACGCTGCCGACGCCAGTCCGAGGGTGACGGTCGTCTTGCCGACACCGCCCTTCAAGGAACTGACGCTGAGTACGTGCACGAACAGATACGTTACCTTTACTACTCAGTCGTTACCTAAACGTTCGCTGTGCGGAAAACTGTCTGAAAGGCCTGCATGTTCACGAAGATCCTGGTAGCCAATCGCGGTGAGATCGCCATTCGCGCGTTTCGTGCAGCCGTCGAGCTCGGTGCGAAGACCGTCGCCGTGTATCCCTTCGAGGATCGCAACTCGCTGCATCGCCTGAAGGCCGATGAGGCCTACCAGATCGGCGAGCCCGGACATCCGGTGCGGGCCTACCTCGATGTGTCGGAGATCATCCGAGTGGCGAAGGAGTCGGGCGCCGACGCGATCTACCCGGGCTACGGATTCCTCTCCGAGAATCCCGAGCTCGCGCAAGCCGCCGACGAGGCGGGCATCACGTTCATCGGCCCGCCGAAGCGCGTGCTCGAGATGGCGGGCAACAAGGTCACGGCGAAGGAGCACGCGATCGCAGCCGGCGTGCCGGTGCTGAAGTCCACGCCGCCGTCGCGCGACATCGAGACCCTCGTGGCCCAGGCCGAGGAGATCGGCTTCCCGATCTTCGCCAAGGCGGTCGCGGGCGGCGGCGGGCGCGGCATGCGCCGCGTCAACTCGAAGGATGAGCTGCGCGGTTCCCTCGAAGAGGCGATGCGCGAGGCCGACAGCGCCTTCGGCGATCCGACGATGTTCCTCGAGCAGGCCGTCATCCGTCCGCGTCACATCGAGGTCCAGGTGCTCGCCGATGCCTCGGGCGAGACCGTGCACCTCTTCGAGCGCGACTGCTCGGTGCAGCGCCGCCACCAGAAGGTCATCGAGATCGCCCCCGCGCCGAACCTCTCCGACGACGTTCGGCAGGCGCTCTACCACGATGCGATCGCCTTCGCCCGATCGATCGGCTACGTCAACGCCGGCACCGTCGAGTTCCTCCTCGACACCGCGGGCGAGCGGGCGGGGCAGCACGTCTTCATCGAGATGAACCCGCGAATCCAGGTCGAGCACACCGTGACCGAGGAGGTCACCGACGTGGACCTCGTGGTCTCGCAGATCCGTATCGCGGCAGGGGAGTCCCTCGCCGAGCTCGGCCTGCTGCAGGATTCGATACGGCTCCGCGGTGCCGCCCTGCAATGCCGCATCACGACCGAAGACCCCACGGCCGGGTTCCGCCCCGACACGGGCAGGATCACGACGTACCGCTCGCCGGGCGGTGCCGGCATCCGACTCGACGGCGGCACGGTGAATCCGGGCGCGCAGATCAGCCCCCACTTCGACTCGATGCTCGCGAAGCTCACGTGCCGCGGTCGCGACTACCCGGCCGCGGTGGCGCGCGCGAAGCGCGCCCTCGCCGAGTTCCGCATCCGCGGCGTCTCGACGAACATCTCCTTCCTCCAGGCCGTGCTCGAAGACCCGTCGTTCGTCGCCGGCGATCTCAGCACCTCGTTCATCGACGAGCGTCCGCAGCTGCTCCGCGGCCGCGTCTCGAAGGACCGCGGCACGAAGATCCTGAACTGGCTCGCGGATGTCACGGTGAACCAGCCGAACGGACCGGCGCCCACGAGCGTGCACCCCGCCGAGAAGCTCCCGGCGATCGACGTGTCGACGCCCGCGCCCGACGGTTCCCGGCAGCGACTGCTCGAGCTCGGCCCCGTCGGATTCGCCCGGGCGCTCCGCGAGCAGGTTCCGCTCGCCGTGACCGAGACGACCTTCCGCGACGCCCACCAGTCACTGCTCGCGACGCGCGTGCGGACGAAGGATCTCGTGGCCGTGGCGCCGTACGTTGCACGAATGACGCCCGAGCTGCTCTCGGTCGAGGCGTGGGGCGGGGCCACGTACGATGTCGCTCTCCGATTCCTCGGCGAAGACCCCTGGGAGCGCCTCGCCGCGTTGCGCGAGGCACTGCCGAACATCAACATCCAGATGCTGCTTCGCGGGCGGAACACCGTCGGCTACACGCCGTACCCGACCGAGGTGACCGATGCGTTCGTACGCGAGGCCGCTGCCACCGGCGTCGACATCTTCCGCATCTTCGATGCCCTCAACGACGTCTCGCAGATGCGTCCGGCGATCGATGCGGTGCTCGCGACCGGGCACGCGATCGCCGAGGTCTCCCTCTGCTACACGGGCGACCTGCTCGATCCTGCCGAAGACCTCTACACGCTCGACTACTACCTCGGACTCGCCGAGGAGATCGTCAGCGCAGGTGCGCACATCATCGCGATCAAGGACATGGCAGGCCTCCTCCGCCCCACGGCGGCCGAGCGGCTCGTCACCGCCCTCCGCGACCGCTTCGACCTGCCCGTGCACCTCCACACGCACGACACCGCCGGAGGACAGCTGGCGACCCTGCTCGCGGCCAGTCGCGCCGGCGTCGACGCGGTGGATGTTGCGAGCGCTCCGATGGCGGGCACCACCAGCCAGCCCTCAGCGTCGGCGCTCGTCGCCGCGCTCGCTCACACCGAGCGCGACACCGGCATCTCTTTGCAGGCCGTGGCCGACCTCGAGCCCTACTGGGAGGCGGTTCGCCGCGTCTACCGCCCGTTCGAGTCAGGCCTGCCCGGTCCCACCGGTCGCGTCTACCACCACGAGATTCCGGGCGGGCAACTCTCGAACCTGCGCCAGCAGGCGATCGCACTCGGCCTCGCCGACGATTTCGAGCTCATCGAAGATATGTACGCCGCGGCGAATGCGATCCTTGGCCGAGTGCCGAAGGTCACACCGTCGTCGAAGGTCGTCGGCGACCTCGCCCTGCACCTGGCCGCGGTGAAGGCGGACCCCGCCGACTTCGAGGCCAACCCCGAGAAGTACGACGTGCCCGACTCGGTGGTCGGATTCATGGCGGGGGAGCTCGGCGACCTGCCGGGCGGCTGGCCGGAGCCCTTCCGCACGAAGGTGCTTGCCGGCAAAGACGTGCGCATCGGTGTCACGGAACTCACCGACGAGCAGCGAGCCGCGCTGCAGGCGGACAGCATCACGCGCCGCGCGATGCTGAATGCGCTGCTCTTCCCGGCGCCGACGCGCCAGTTCGAGCAGATCCGCGAGCTCTTCGGGGATCTCTCGTCGGTCGACACCGCCGACTATCTCTACGGGCTCCGGCAGGGGGCCGAGCACGTCGTCGAGATCGACAAGGGCGTACGACTCTACGCGGGCCTCGAGGCGATCGGTGAGGCCGACGACAAGGGCATGCGCACCGTCATGACCATCCTGAACGGCCAGCTGCGCCCCGTGTTCGTGCGTGATCGCAGCATCGTGGTCGAGTCGCGGGCGGCCGAGAAGGCGGATGCCTCGCAGCCCGGCCACATCGCCGCGCCGTTCTCCGGCGTCGTGACCCTGCATGCCGAGGTCGGCGACGAGATCGCCGCCGGGCAGAGCGTCGCCTCGATCGAGGCGATGAAGATGGAGGCGGCAATCACCTCTCCCATCGCGGGAGTCATCGAGCGGGTCGCGATTCCCAAGACGCAGCAGGTCGAGGCGGGTGATCTCCTCGTCGTGGTGCGTCCGCGCTAGGCTGTGCATGGATTGGCGCTGATGAGGAGGGGTATCGGTGGCTGAGAACAAAAACGATCACAAGCCGGCGACCCGTCGTGTGGCCGGAGCCCGCACGACGGCAGTCGAGCGCGGCGATCTGCCGCCGACCGGCTCGCGTACGACAGATGCACTGCCCGAGAAGCTCGACATCCGTGTCGACCTGCCGCCGGCACCGGTGCGCGAGGTGCCCGAAGACGAGGTCGCGGTCGCGATCGACGACGTCGCGGTCAACCCGGGAGCCGTTGCGGGAGGCGCCTCGAGCACCATGTCGGTCGAGGTGGTCACGCCTGCATTGCACGGTTCCGTGGCACGCAGCGGCTATCGCCGCGAGCCCTCGCCCTATAGCGCCCTGCTCGCATCGGATTCCGCGAGAACGCGACGCGAAGCGGTCAGCACCGCCGCCGGCACCCACGTCGCCGTGGTCGACGTGCCGGGTGATGAGGGCGAGCCCTCCGAACTGCCCGAACGCTCCGAGTCGTTGACCGCCGATCGGCTCATCGACCTCAATCGCACGACCCGCCCGGCTCCGCACGGCGGCATGAACCGCTTCCTCTACGAGGCGTCGCTCCACCTCATCAACCTCGGCGACTCGGCCAAGGTGCGCGCCCACAAGGCCATGAACCAGCGCATTCAGAAGCGCTTCGAGGGCGGTGCCCGCTTCGTGCCGGTGCTCACCCGCAAGGGCGGCGTCGGCAAGACGACCATCACGGCGCTCCTCGGCATGGCTCTCGCCGATGCCCGCGACGACCGCGTGATCGCGATCGACGCGAACCCCGATCGAGGCACGCTCGCCGAACGCGTCGATCGGCAGACCCGTGAGACGGTTCGCGACGTCGTGACGAAGGCCGCGTCGATCGGCGGATACACCGACTTCTCGTCGTTCGTCTCGCGCGACGAGACCCGACTCGACATCCTCGCGTCCGACACCGATCCGACGCTCTCCGAGGCGTTCGACGACGACGACTACAACATCGTGGCCGACCTCGCGGCGCGGTACTACTCGCTCGTCCTCACCGATTGCGGCACGGGCATCGTGCACTCCGTGATGAAGGCGACGCTGCAGCGCGCGGACTCCATCGTCGTCGTCTCCGGTGGCAGTGTCGATGAGGCGCGCCTCGCATCCGAGACGCTCACGTGGCTCGAGGCCAACGGCTACGGCGACCTCGTGCGCAACGCCATCGTGGCGATCAACCTCGCGACACAAGGCACCCACCTCGTCAAGGTCGACGAGATCGAGGCGCACTTCCAATCGCGTGTGCGCGAGATCGTGCGGATTCCCTACGACCCGCAGCTCGCGGCCGGTTCGGTCGTGAACTGGCACGAATTGCGCCCCGTCACGCAGCACGCGGCGCGAGAACTGGCCGCCCTCGTGGTGGAAGGCCTGCCCGTCGACCGCGGGCATTGATCGGAGCGCAATTGCCGGAACGTCCCATTCGCCTGTTCGGCGACCCCGTCCTCAAAACCGTCTCAGCTCCCGTCGAACAGGTCGACGATGGCGT
The DNA here is from genome assembly GCF_018613935.1 of Agromyces sp. ISL-38. GTDB lineage: Bacteria > Actinomycetota > Actinomycetes > Actinomycetales > Microbacteriaceae > Agromyces. The sequence continues at coordinate 77,218 of NZ_JAGGPF010000004.1, forward strand.
GCGCGCGCTCGTCGACGACCTCCTCGACAGTGTGCGGCTTCCCGGCCGGGCCGGCGTCGCCGCGTCGCAGATCGGTGTGAACGTCAGGGCGTTCAGCTACAACATCGAGGGCGAGGTGGGCTACATCCTGAATCCCGTGATCGTCGAGGTCTCGGGTGAGACCGCACTCGTCGATGAGGGATGCCTGTCGGTGCCGGGTCTCTGGCACCCGACGCCGAGACATCCGTTCGCCCGTGTTCGGGGCATCGATCTCGACGGCAACGTGGTCGAATTGGCGGGAACCGGCCTCATGGCCCAGGCGCTGCAGCATGAGACCGACCATCTCGACGGCATCCTCTACCTCGATCGACTCGAGAAGGCGCAGCGGCGTCTTGCGATGAAGCAGGTTCGCGAGTCCGACTGGTTCTGAGCGCCGAGCCCGCGCCGCGGAACGAGAACGGGCCCCCGCCGGGGCGGTTTCTAGGGATCGTCG
>NZ_JAGGPF010000005.1 GCF_018613935.1 Agromyces sp. ISL-38
CGACGATCCCTAGAAACCGCCATGCCGCGGGGCCCTTCATCTGCGTGGCGTACCCACGATCACGACCGAGTGGCCGCGATCCACTGCTCGAGCTTGCGCGCCGCGCCACCACTGTCGATCGCCTCTTCGGCGACGGCCAGCTTGTCGCGGAAGCGGTCGAGGATGCTCCGGTGGAACTGGCTCGGATCCTTGGCGAGCTCGAACGAGACGAGCCCCGCGGCGGCATTGAGCACCACGATGTCGCGCACGGGACCGCGCTCGCCCGCGAAGACCCGATGCACGATGCGCGCGTTGTGCTCGGCGTCGCCGCCTTCGAGCTGGTCGATGGTCGTTCGCTGGATCCCGAGCTCGCGCGGATCGATGTCGTGCTCCTTGACCGTGCCGCGTGAGACCTCCCACAGGTGGCTGTGCCCGGTCGTCGTGAGCTCGTCGAGCCCGTCGTCGCCGCGGAACACGAGCGCCGTCGCTCCCCTGGTCTGGAACACGCCGACGATGAGCGGCACCCGGTCGAGGTGGGCGACGCCCACGGCCGACGCCTCGGGTCGTGCCGGGTTGCAGAGGGGGCCGAGGAAGTTGAAGACCGTCGGGACGCCGAGTTCTGCGCGCACCGCTCCGGCGTGCCGGAATCCCGGGTGGAATGCAGCGGCGTAGGCGAACGTGATGCCGGCCTCGCCGAGCACCGCGGCGACGCGCTCGGCCGGCAGCGACAGGTCGAGTCCGAGCGCGGCGAGCACGTCGGAGGAACCCGACGACGAGCTCGCCGCCCGGTTGCCGTGCTTGATGACCGGGACGCCGGATGCCGCAGCCACGACCGAGGCCATCGTCGAGACGTTCACCGTGCCGAATCGGTCTCCACCGGTGCCGACGATGTCGAGTGCCATGGGGTCGACGGGCAGCGGGACGGCGTGCTCGAGCACGGCGTCGCGGAATCCGACGATCTCGTCGACCGTCTCGCCCTTCACCCGCAGCGCGATGAGGAATCCGGCCAATTGCGCCTGGCTGACGGTGCCTGTCATCACCTGCTCCATGCACCACGCAGCATCCGAGACGCTGAGGTCTTCACCCTCGAGCAGGGAGTGGATCACATCGGGCCAGGTTTGATGCGCGGGCATGTGTTCGATCCTATCGGCCCGATTCACGGCGGATTCGCGGCCCCCACGCAGCTCGTTTAGGGTTGCCTTACTTCGAAGACGGCGAAACAGCTCCCCCAGATGACGAAAACTCACGCAAGGTTTCGGCCATAATGGGATGGTGACGAGCACCTCAATCACTACTCAGGCGACAAGTGCGCCCGTGATCAACCGACCGAACACCGTTGCGGTGGGCACGATCGTCTGGCTGGGCAGCGAGGTCATGTTCTTCGCGGGGCTCTTCGCGATCTACTTCACGCTGCGATCGACGTCGCCTGATCTGTGGGCGTTCGAGGCCGACCGCCTGAACTTCCCGTTCTCGCTGACGAACACGATCATCCTGGTGCTCTCGTCGTTCACGTGCCAGTTCGGCGTATTCGCAGCGGAGCGACTGCAGCCGTACGCCACGGGATGGAAGCCCACGCAATGGGGCATGGTCGAGTGGTTCTTCCTCACTTACGCGATGGGCGCGATGTTCGTCGCCGGCCAGATCTGGGAGTACGCCACGCTGGTCTCCGAGGGCATCGCCCTCGACTCGAACTCCTACGGCTCCGCGTTCTACATCACCACCGGCTTCCACGGCTTGCACGTCACGGGCGGCCTCATCGCCTTCCTGCTCGTGATCGGCCGGGTCTTCTCGGTCAAGCACTTCGGACACCGTGAGGCGACGAGCGCGATCGTCGTCTCCTACTACTGGCACTTCGTCGACGTCGTCTGGATCGGCCTCTTCCTCGTCATCTACGTCCTCAAATAAGCCGCATCAGGAGCGCCAGCAGAGCATGCCCGTGAACAGGAAGAATCACATGACCCGAACGAAGCGACGCACCGGACGCAGGCATCCGCTCGCCGCGGCCGCGCTTCTCGCGCTCGGACTCGTCTTCACCGGTGGCGCATACGCTGCGCTCAGCACCGGAACGGCGCAAGCCGAGGTCGACCCGAACTCGCAGCAGACCATCGAACAGGGCAAGAAGCTCTTCCAGGCCAATTGCGCGACGTGCCACGGACTCGATGCACAGGGCACCAACATCGGCCCCACCCTCATCGGCGTCGGTGCAGCCTCGGTCGACTTCCAGGTCGGCACCGGCCGCATGCCGATGCAGATGCAGGGTCCCCAGGCGCAGCAGAAGCCCGTGCAGTTCACCGATGACCAGGTCAAGCAGCTCGCCTACTTCATCGCCTCCCTCGGCCCTGGTCCCGAGATCCCCGACGACCATCTCGCGAGCGGCGGTGGCGATGCGGCGAACGGCGCCGAGCTCTTCCGCATCAACTGCGCGATGTGCCACAACGTCGCAGGTGCCGGCGGCGCCCTCACCGAGGGCAAGTTCGCTCCCTCGCTCGCGAACACCTCGGGCGTGCACATCTACGAGGCCATGGTCACCGGCCCGCAGAACATGCCGGTGTTCAACGACCTGAACATCTCGCCCGAAGACAAGCGCGACGTCATCACCTATTTGAAGTACGTGCAAGACAACCGCTCACCCGGCGGCTTCGAACTCGGCTCGCTCGGGCCGGTAGCAGAGGGACTGTTCATCTGGATCTTCGGTCTCGGCGCGATCGTCGCCATCACCGTGTGGATCACGGCGAAGTCCAACTAGCGCCCGCCCGGCACCGAAGAAGTTGAAGAAGGAGAACCATGGCACAGGACGACCACAGCGGCGCTGAGCTGGCCGCTGCCGACTCGTCGCACGCCGCGCAGGAGTTCGCAGGATCGACCGGCACGGCGGTCGTCCCCTACGACGCGTTCGAGAACCCCGGCTTCGAGCCGCACCGGCCTCGCGTGACCGATCAGGACCCCGGCCGCGAGAAGCGGGCACAGCGCACGGTCTACACACTCTTCTACCTCTCGATCCTCGGCAGCGTCTGGGCGGTCGCCGCCTACATGCTCTTCCCGATGGAGTCCAACAACGTCGATGCCGTTCGCCTGAACAACATGTTCATCGGCTTCGGCGCAACGCTGGCGCTTCTCGGCATCGGGTTCGGAGCCGTGCACTGGGGCAAGTCGCTCATGACATCGGCCGAGTCCATCGACACGCGCCATCCGATCAGCACCAGCGAAGCCACGCAGCGGGGTGCCGTCGAGGTGTTCCGCCAGGCCGACGAGGAGTCGGGCTTCAGCCGCCGCACGGTCATCCGCAACAGCCTCATCGGCGCGCTCCTCGTGTTCCCGCTGCCAGCCGTCGTGCTCTTCCGCGGTTTCGCCCCGCAAGATGAACTCCCGGCCGAGCTCCTCAGCCACACGATGTGGAAGAAGGGCACGCGCCTCGCGCTCGACCCCTCCGGTGTCGCGATCAAGGCCTCCGACGTGACGATCGGCAGCGCCTTCCACGTGATTCCCGAGGGCCTCACCGAGCTCGAGCACGGCAAGCTCGAGGAGAAGGCGAAGGCGGCCGTACTGCTCATGCGGCTCGAGCCCGGCGAGCTCAACCAGCTTCCCGAGCGCGAATCCTGGTCGTACGAAGGCATCGTGGCGTACTCGAAGATCTGCACGCACGTCGGATGCCCCGTTGCCCTCTATGAGCAGCACACCCACCACCTGCTCTGCCCCTGCCACCAGTCGCAGTTCGATGTTGCGAACCACTGCGAGGTCATCTTCGGTCCGGCCAAGCGACCGCTGCCGCAGCTGCCGATCGCCGTCGACGACGAGGGCTACCTCATCGCGCAGAGCGACTTCACCGAACCCGTCGGCCCGAGCTTCTGGGAGCGAAATTGAGCACCGCATCGACCCGATCACCTGCGCCTGTCAAGCGCTCGTTCACAGCGGAAGCGTCAGAGTACCTCAACGACCGCACGGGTCTCGCCGTCGCGATCAAGGGGCTCGGACGCAAGGCCTTTCCCGACCATTGGTCGTTCCTCCTCGGCGAGGTCGCCCTCTTCAGCTTCGTCGTCATTCTCGTCTCGGGCACCTTCCTGACGTTCTTCTTCCAGGCTTCGATGGCCGAAGTCCACTATGACGGTTCGTACGTGCCGCTCAAGGGCGTCGAGATGTCGGTGGCGATGGCATCGACCCTCGACATCTCGTTCGACATCCGTGGCGGGCTCTTCGTGCGCCAGATGCACCACTGGGCAGCGCTGCTCTTCATCGCCGCCATCGGCCTGCACATGCTCCGCGTGTTCTTCACCGGCGCGTTCCGCAAGCCTCGTGAGATCAACTGGGTGTTCGGCTTCACCCTGTTCGTCCTCGCCCTGGCCGAGGGTTTCACTGGCTACTCGCTTCCCGACGATCTCCTCTCCGGCAACGGCCTTCGCATCATCGACGGCTTGGTCAAGGGCATCCCGCTGATCGGCACGTGGACCTCGTTCCTGCTCTTCGGCGGCGAGTTCCCGGGCAACGTGATCGTCGGCCGCCTGTACACGCTGCACATCCTCCTCCTGCCCGCGCTCCTGGTCCTGCTCATCGCGATTCACGTGGGATACGTGTTCATTCACAAGCACACCCAGTTCGCCGGCCCCGGACGCGAACCGACGAACTCGGTCGGCCCACCCATCCTGCCGATCTACGCGGCGAAGGCCGGCGGCTTCATGTTCATCATCTGGGGCGTGATCTCGCTCATCGCGGCGCTCTTCACGATCAACCCGATCTGGAACTACGGGCCATATGACCCCTCCCCCGTGTCTGCGGGAACACAGCCCGACTGGTACATCGGCTTCGCCGACGGCGCGCTGCGCCTCATCCCGCCGGGTTGGGAGTTCGTCTGGCTCGACCGCACCTGGTCGTTCAACATCCTCGTACCGCTCGTCGTGATCGGCATCTTCCTCCTCCTCGTTGTCGCCTATCCGTTCATCGAGGCCTGGATCAAGGGCGACACGCGCGAGCACCACATCGCCGACCGTCCTCGCAACGCGGCGACCCGCACCGCGATCGGTGCAGCAGGAGTCACGTTCTACGCCGGCCTCTGGGCCGCAGCGAGCTCCGACATCCTCGCGACGCACTTCTCCCTCACGATGGAGGGGGTCATCCATGCCCTCCAGGCAGCCACCGTGCTCGGCCCGTTCATCGCCTACTTCATCACGAAGCGCGTCTGCATCGCGCTCCAGAAGAAGGATCGCGAGATCGTGCTGCACGGCTACGAGTCGGGTCGCATCGTCAAGCTGCCGGGCGGCGAGTTCATCGAGGTGCACCAGCCGCTCGACGAGTACGACCGGTGGCGGCTCGTGAGCCACGAGAGCTACCAGCCGTTGATGCTGCGGCCCAACGCCCGTGGAAAAATCACAGTCGGCCAGCGCGTTCGTGCTTCGCTGTCGCGCTGGTTCTTCGAAGACCGCATCGCTCCGGTCACACGGGGTGAGCTCGAGGCGTCGCACACCTCACACCACTGATCACCCACTGTCAGGGCACCGGACCATGCCGATAGATTCGACATGGCTCCGGTGCCCCAACTGTCTCCTCGACTTGCAACCGCACGGCGAACGGGTGATCGGTTGCGCGCAAGGCCATCGCTTCGATCTCTCGCGGCACGACATCGCCACGCTCCTCCCGCCGCGCGCCCCGCGAACCATCGGTGACGATCGGGAGATGCTCGAGGCGCGCCGGCGTCTGCTCGACTCCGGTGCCTACGAGCCCGTGGCAGATGCCATCGTGCACTTCGCTGAGAACGTGGCGACCGACGGAACGCACCGGCGCAAAGGGGAATCGTCTGAGCGCCCGCTGCGAATCGCCGACCTCGGATGCGGCACGGGCCAGTACGCTCAGCGACTCGCTGTTCGGTTTCCCGATTCCGCACTGCTCGTCGCAGACCGCTCCCCCGTCGCCGTACGAATGAGCCTGCGGGCCATTCCGGCGGCGTCTGGCGTTGTGCTCGACCTCTGGCGACCATTGCCGATTCGCGACGCGAGCGCCGACCTCGCACTCAATGTCTTCGCGCCGAGGAACCCAGTGGAGTTCGCCCGCATCATTCGGCCCGCTGGTCGCCTCATCGTCGTCGTGCCCACGGCCGAGCATCTCATCGAACTCCGACGCCTCGGCCTCATGCTCGACGTCCCAGCCGGAAAGTCCGAGCGCGTGCGCGCACAGCTCGAACCAGTGGGGTTCCAGCTCGGGGACGCGTCGACCATCGAATACGCCATCCCCGCGGATGCAGCGACACGTGCGCTCCTCGTCGGCATGGGGCCATCCGCCCACCATGATGCCGGTTCGGCGCAGCTGTTCGCCGACGAGGAGCTCTCAGTCACCGTTTCCGTTGAGGTGCTGAGCTTCGACCGCGTCTAGCTCGCGCTACGACGCGCCCGAACACGACGAAGCCCCGGCGCGGCTGGCACCGGGGCTTCATCGAACGTGCGTCAGCGGGCGAAGTTGCCGCGGTAGTACTCGAACACCCAGCCGACCAGGCTGATGACGCCCAGCACGACCGCGCCGAATGCGATCCAGAATCCGATCGCGAGACCGAGGAACAGCAACGCGGCGGCTGCGGCGAGCATGATCGGCCACCAGCTCCACGGGCTGAAGAACCCGAGTTCGGCATCGCCGTCGTCGATGTTCGCGTCGAGGCGGTCTTCTGGAAGCTCGGCACCTTGAGCCTTGTGCACCCTGCCGAGGTAGAAGGCGATGAACGCCGCAAGGACCGTTGTGAGCGTGAGCGCGACCGTACCCACTGGCTCGGACGCGGAATACACGGCCCACGACCAGTACGCGTACAACCCCGCTGAGAAGCCGAAGAACCCCGCCAGAATCCAGAACAGGTTGACATTCGCGCGCATTACTTGACTTCCTTCGTCGACGCGTCGTAGACGGGTGCCTCAGGGGCATCCTTCGCCGGTCCGATGCCGACCGGGATGCCGGCCTCGGGGTGGTTGAGATCGAACGCCGGAGCCTCCGAACGAATGCGCGGGATGGACGTGAAGTTGTGCCGCGGCGGCGGGCAACTCGTGGCCCACTCGAGAGAGCGCCCGTATCCCCACGGGTCGTTCACCGTGACCTTCGGCGCTCGACGCGCCGTGATGTAGACGTTGAGGAGGAACGGGACCATCGACACCGCGAGGATGCCCGCGCCGATCGTCGACAACTGGTTCATCCAGGTGATGTTGTCTTCGGGCAGGTACGAGTAGTACCGACGAGGCATCCCGACGACGCCGAGCCAGTGCTGGATCAGGAACGTCGTGTGGAAGCCGATGAACAACAGCCAGAAATGCCATTTGCCGAGTGTCTCGTTCAGCATCTTGCCGGTCCACTTCGGCCACCAGAAGTAGAAGCCGGCGAACATCGCGAACACGACGGTGCCGAAGACGACGTAGTGGAAGTGGGCGACGACGAAGTACGAGTCGGAGACGTGGAAGTCGAGCGGCGGTGAGGCGAGGATGACGCCCGTGAGCCCACCGAATACGAAGGTGATGAGGAAGCCGAGCGACCAGATGAGCGGCGTCTCGAACGTGATGGAGCCCCGCCACATCGTGCCGATCCAGTTGAAGATCTTCACACCCGTCGGCACGGCGATGAGCATCGTCATGAGCGCGAAGAATGGCAACAGCACCGAACCCGTGACATACATGTGGTGCGCCCAGACGGTGACCGAGAGCGCCGCAATCGCGATCGTCGCATAGATCAGCGTCTTGTAGCCGAAGATCGGCTTGCGGCTGAACACGGGGAAGACCTCGGAGACGATGCCGAAGAAGGGCAGCGCGATGATGTAGACCTCTGGGTGCCCGAAGAACCAGAACAGGTGCTGCCAGAGGAGCACGCCGCCGTTGGCCGGATCGTAGATGTGCGCGCCGAAGATGCGGTCGGCGCCGCCGGCGAGGAGCGCCGCTGCGAGCACGGGGAACGCCATGAGCACGAGGATCGACGTGACGAGGATGTTCCATGTGAAGATCGGCATGCGGAACATCGTCATGCCGGGAGCGCGCATGGTGATGATCGTGGTGATGAAGTTCACGGCGCCGAGGATCGTGCCGAAGCCCGAGAGACCGAGGCCGAGCATCCAGAGGTTGCCGCCGATGCCCGGCGAGAACGTGGTCGATGCGAGTGGCTGGTAGGCGAACCAGCCGAACGATGCGGCGCCCTGCGGGGTGAAGAAGCCGGCGACGGCCATCAGCGAACCGAAGTTGAACATCCAGTAGGCGAGCGCATTCAGTCGCGGGAAGGCGACGTCGGGCGCACCGATCTGCAGCGGCATCAACACATTCGCGAAGCCCGCGAACAGGGGCGTCGCGAACATGAGCAGCATGATCGTGCCGTGCATGGTGAACAGCTGGTTGTACTGCTCACGCGTCTGGAGGATCTCCAGGCCGGGCTCGAAGAGCTGGGCGCGGATGATCAGGGCCATCACTCCGCCGATGCAGAAGTAGATGAACGAGGTGATCAGGTAGAGGTACCCGATGACCTTGTGGTCGGTGGAGGTGATCCAGCTGACCAGGATGTTGCCCTTGCGCTCGACCTTGGAGGCGCCGAACGGCAGGCTGCTCGACGGCGGCCGAGCCGGTGCGGTCGTGGTGCTCATTCGGCTTCCTGCTCCTCTTTCAGTTCGGGCGCGCCCGTGCCGGGTCGGTTCTGGTTGCGGTCGTATTCGCTCGAGAGCTGGCCTTCCTGACCGAGGGCGCGCAGTGAGTCGATGTAGTCCTCGTACTCAGCCTCGGAGACGACCTCGACGTTGAAGAGCATCAGCGAGTGGTACTCGCCGCACAACTCCGCGCACTTGCCGGCGTACGTGCCCTCACGCTCGGGAACGATCGTCATGTAGTTGACCTTGCCCGGGTACATGTCTTTCTTGTACAGGAAGTCGACGACCCAGAAGGAGTGGATGACATCGCGCGACTGGAGCTTGATCTCGATGTTCTTGCCCACCGGCAGGTAGAGGGTGGGCAGCTCGGACTGCACGAGCGAGCCCTTTGGGCCGTCGTCGGAGAGCTGGCCCTGGATGCCGGGCGAGTACACGTCTTCCTTGACGTAGTTGAAGTCCCACGCCCATTGCTTGGCGATGACCTCGATCTGCACGTCGACGTTGTCGGCGTCGAACCGCTGCTCGATCGCCTCCTGGTCGCGCGCCGTGAAGGCGAAGAAGCCGAGCACCAGGATGAGCGGCACGATCGTGTAGAAGACCTCGATCGGCATGTTGTAGCGCAACTGCACGGGCAGCCCGGTCTGGCCCTTGCGGCGCCGGTACGCGATGACGGCCCAGATCGTGAGGCCCCACGTGAGGACGCCGACGACGAGCAGCACCATCCACGACGTGACCCAGAGCCCGGAGACGCGCTCGGTGTTGTTGGTGACCGGCGCCTCGCCCTCGACGAATCCGGGCAGGAACCCGTTCAGTTGGGCCTGTGTGCACCCTGCGAGTACGAGGCTGAGCGACGCTGCGATCGGGATTGCAGCCCATCGGAGACGGCGATTGTGGCGCACCGGTGACCTTTCGGGGGACTCGAAGGCGCTTCACAGCGAAGCGCGTTGATCGATACCTAGCCTACTCCGAGTCGACCCCCCGGGTGTGCATCACCGGGCGGTGTCGGACGGCGCCGTGCGCGAATTTCGTTGTCGATCGGGCTGAACGACGAAGGGAGGCCGCTCAGCGCGGCCTCCCTGGAGTCGTTTCAGTGCTGGTGCTCAGTGGAACGAGTCACCGCACGCGCAGCTGCCCTGCGCGTTGGGGTTGTCGATCGTGAAGCCCTGCTTCTGGATGGTGTCTTCGAAGTCGATCGAAGCACCGTCGAGGTAGGGCACGCTCATCTTGTCGACGACGACCTCGACACCCGAGAAGTCGACGACGGCGTCGCCGTCGAGGAGTCGCTCGTCGAAGTACAGCTGGTAGATCAGCCCGGAGCATCCGCCGGGCTGCACTGCGACACGCAACCGCAGGTCGTCGCGACCCTCCTGTTCAAGGAGGTTGCGCACCTTGTCGGCGGCGGGGTCGCTCAGCTTCACGCCGTGCGCGGTCTCGATGATCGTGTCGCTCATGTCTCTCCTCGGTGCGTCAGGGAACGCGGAAAACCTGTCTCCATGGTAACCGGCGAATCGGCGTGCCGGCCCAGTTCGCTCTCAGGAACGGGAATCCCGCGCGTTGAGCCGTGCAAGGAACAGCGCCTCGCTGAGCAGTGCACGCTTGAAGACGCCCAAATGGAGCGACTCGTTGGGGCTGTGCGCCCGCGAGTCGGGGTCTTCGACGCCGGTGACGAGGATCTGCGCCGACGGGAACTCCTCGACGAGCTCGGCGATGAACGGGATCGAGCCGCCCACGCCGATCTCGACGGGGGCCTTGCCCCAGGCATCCGTCATCGCCGCATTCGATTCGGCGACCGCCCAGCCGGAGGTGTCGACGAGGAACGGCTGGCCGAGCTCGATGCCGTCGATGGCGAGGTGCGCGCCGAACGGCGCGTGCTGCTCGAGGTGCTCGCGCAGGATCGCGAGCGCCTCGGTGTCGGTCTGCCCGGGTGCGATTCTCGCGCTCACCCGCACGGCGACGGTCGGAAGGAGGGTGTTCGAGGCGTTCGCGACACTCGGTGCGTCGATGCCGGTGACTGTGATCGCCGGCTGCGCCCAGATGCGCGAGAGGATCGTGCCCCGGCCGATCGGGGTGACGCCGTCGAGGAGACCGGCCTCGGTACGAAGCTGTGCCTCGTCGTATTCGGGGGTCTCGAGGTCAGCCGACCTGAGTCCCTCGACCGCGACCGAGCCGTCGGCGTCGTGGAGGGTCGAGAGCAGTCGAATTGCGGCGAGCATCGCGTCGGGGACCGCGCCGCCGAACATGCCAGAGTGCGAGGCGTGCGAGAGCGTCGAGATCGTGAGGCGGAACGCAACGAAGCCGCGAAGCGCCACCGTGAGTGCCGGCGTCTCGAGATCCCAGTTGTTCGAATCCGCCACCACGATCGCGTCGGCTTCGAGCACCTCACGGTTCTCACGCAGGAAGTTCGCGAACGAGAGGGAACCCGACTCCTCTTCGCCCTCGATGTAGAGCGCGATGCCGAGATCGAAGTCGGCTCCGAGCACCTCGGTGAGGGCCCGGATGGCGCCGATGTGGGCCATGATGCCCGCCTTGTCGTCTGCCGCTCCCCTGCCGTAGAGGCGGTCGCCGCGCAGCGTGGGCTCGAAGGGCGCCGACTCCCAGTCCTCGTCACGTCCGGGGGGCTGCACGTCGTGGTGCGCGTAGAGCAGCACGGTGGGACGGCCGTTGCGGGCGGCGCGGCGCGCCACGACCGCAGGCTGACCGGGTGCGGCATCCGCCCCATCGCCGATCGCGGCGTGGCGAACCTCGACGAGGTCGAACACGCCGAGTCCGCGCACGAGCTCCGCGACGGCATCCGCACTCGCCGCGACCTGCGCCCGATCGAACGCCGCCCACGAGACCGAGGGAATCTTGACGAGACGGGTGAGGTCGGCGATCGTCGACGGGAACGCGGCGGCGACGGCGTCGCGAAGAGCCTCGGTCGCTGCGGCGGGATCGGTGGAGGCGAAGTCGGTGGGAAGAGCGTCGGTCATGCCGGTAATCTTAAGGGCAACCGATCCGAGGATTCCCGTGGCAAAGCAACCGAACAGCACCGAAGAGCCGAGCGCAGAGTCGCTCGAAGAGACCCAGGCCCGCCTGAAGGCCGGCAAGGGTTCTCCCACGCCGAGCCGCAAGGAGCAGGAGGCCGCGAGGAAGCGGCCCCTTGTGCCGAACGATCGCAAGGAGGCCGCGCGACAGGCTCGCGCGAAGTCCGCCGCGGCACGCGAGCGCGCACGACTCGGCATGGCGGCCGGCGACGAGAAATACCTCCCGATGCGCGACCGGGGTCCGCAGAAGAAGTTCGTGCGCGACTACGTCGACGCGCGATTCAGCATCGGTGAGGTCCTCATCCCGGTGATGTTCGCCGTCATCCTGCTCACGTTCGTGCCGAGTGTCGAGGCGCAGTCCATCGGCATCATCGCGCTCTGGGCATTCTTCCTCGTCGCGGTCATCGACGTCGTCATCCTCGGCTTCCTCGTGCGACGCAAGCTCACTGAGAAGTTCGGGGCCGACAAGGTCGAGCGCGTGCGCTGGTACGCCGCGATGCGTGCACTGCAGTTGCGGCCGCTGCGACTGCCGAAGCCGCAAGTGAAGCGCGGTCAGTACCCCTCCTGAGGCGGATGCCGCGGCGCTCGTTCGAGTGTCGTGCGAGCGCCCCGCGGCAACTTCGCAGGCCGACGTGTCGCCTCAGGCCCGTGAATACGCGCCGCCGCGCACAAGCGGCACGCGAGTCTCCTCATCGCTGAGCGACCCGTGCTGCCCGATCATGGCCTCCGCCTGCCGATTGGGCTCGCGGCGGTCGTAATAGGCGATGCCCGACCTCGCCCCCAGGAGGACGTCGCCGATGCGGTCGCGCACGGCCTCGTCGACGGGCCCGTAAAGGCCGGCGGCGATCGCCTCGTCGCGGCCGAGCACCCACGAGCGGTGCCCCTCGGCGGCGCGCCACCCGTCGAGGAGTGCGGTACGGGCGCTGTCGCCGAGCTCGGGCTCGAAGTAGAGCGAAACGCAGCGCGGCTCGCCGCCGACGTGCCGCACTCCCTCGAGGAGATCCGGCCGGTCGTCGATGAACACGTGGCGCTCGGCGGGCACGTCGATGACCCCGTGGTCGGCGGTCACGAGCAGGCCCGCGCCACGCGGCATCCGCGCCTCGAATGATGCGAGTTCGGCATCGAGCAGCTCGAGGATCGAGAGCCAGCGCTCCGACTCCCAGCCGAAGGCATGCGCGGCCTGGTCGAGTTCGGGCACGTAGAGATAGATGAGACCTTCGGCGCCGGCGTCGAGCAACCGGCCGGCTTCGGCGAAGCGGTCGGCGACGGATGCCGCGGGCCGGTACTCGGCACCGCGGAGCGCGGCGCGCGTGAATCCCGAGTCGGCGTAGCGTGCCGAGCCGATGGCGAAGCTCCCCACGCCCTCGTCGCGCGCCGTCTCGAAGAGCGTCGGCGCTCGTTGCCAGGTCTCGGGCACGACTCCGGCATCCCAGCCGCTCAGCTGGTTGATGATCCGGTCGTGCGCGGCGTCGAGCACGCGGTAGCCGACGAGTCCGTGCTCGCCCGGCATCCGGCCGGTGGCGAACGTCGCGATCGCCGCGGCCGTGGTCGACGGGAACACCGTGCGGATGACGTCGCGCTTCGCCATGCGGGTGGCGAGGAAGCGCGCATGCCCCGCCCTGGCTCGGATGTTCGCGACGCCGAGGCCGTCGACGAGCACGACCACGGCGCTCGAGACGCGAGGCAGTTCGAAGGCGTTCGGCGCGCCGCGCAGACTCGCGAACGAACTGCCGAGCACCCCGGCAAGGCGTGGGGCGCTGTCGGCTGGCACCGGTAGCATTGCAGGCATCGCGCCCAGTCTGGCACAGGCCGGGCGCGCCTTGTTCCTGCCTGCCTGCCACGCCCACGACCGAGACGACGGATGACCCGAGCCAAGAATCAGCCCGCAGACGAGACCATCGTCGAACGCATCGAAGACGTCGACGTCGCCACCGAGATGCAGGGCTCGTTCCTCGAGTACGCGTACTCGGTGATCTACTCGCGAGCCCTTCCCGATGCGAGAGACGGCCTGAAGCCGGTGCAGCGGCGCATCCTCTACCAGATGGTCGAGATGGGCTTGCGACCCGAGCGCGGGCACGTCAAGTCCGCTCGGGTCGTCGGCGAGGTCATGGGCAAGCTCCACCCGCACGGCGATACCGCCATCTACGACGCGCTCGTGCGCATGGCGCAGTCGTTCACGCTCCGGGTGCCGCTCATCGACGGGCATGGCAACTTCGGATCGCTCGACGACGGGCCTGCGGCACCGCGGTACACCGAGGCGCGCCTCGCCTCCCCCGCCCTCGCGATGACCGCGGGGCTCGACGAAGACGTCGTCGACTTCGTGCCGAACTACGACAACCAGCTCACGCAGCCCGACGTGCTGCCCGCGGCCTATCCGAACCTCCTCGTCAACGGGGCCAGCGGCATCGCCGTCGGCATGGCCACGAACATGGCACCCCACAATCTCATCGAGGTCGTCGGGGCCGCGCGACACCTGATCGCGAACCCCGACGCGACGCTCGACGATCTCATGGAGTTCGTGCCCGGCCCAGACCTCCCCACCGGCGGCACCATCGTGGGACTCACGGGCATCAAAGATGCCTATGCCACCGGCCGCGGCAGCTTCAAGACGCGCGCCAAGGTGAGCGTCGAGAACATCACCGCACGCAAGACCGGCCTCGTCGTCACCGAGCTGCCGTATCTCGTCGGTCCTGAGAAGGTCATCGAGAAGATCAAAGACGGCGTCAACGCCAAGAAGATCAGCGGCATCTCGGATGTCACCGACCTCACCGACCGCACGAACGGCCTCCGCCTCGTCATCGGCATCAAGACCGGCTTCAGCCCAGAGGCCGTGCTCGAGCAGCTCTACCGCCTCACTCCCCTCGAAGACTCGTTCAACATCAACAACGTGGCACTCGTCGACGGCGGACCGCAGACCCTCGGCCTGCGGGAGCTGCTGCAGGTCTACGTCGCCCATCGCATCCAGGTGGTCACCCGGCGGTCGGAATACCGCCTGGCGCGCCGCCGCGAGCGGCTTCATCTCGTCGACGGACTGCTCATCGCGATCCTCGACATCGACGAGGTCATCCAGGTCATCCGGTCGAGCGACGACACCGCGGCGGCCCGGGCGCGCCTCATGGAGGTCTTCGACCTCAGTCTCGTGCAGACCGACTACATCCTCGAACTGCAGTTGCGGCGCCTCACGAAGTTCTCGCGAATCGAACTCGAGGCCGAACGCGACAAGTTGCGCGCCGAGATCGAGGAGCTCGAGGCGCTGCTCTCGAGTCGCCACCGCATCGAGGCGCTCGTCTCCGATGAGCTCGCCGAGATCGCCGAGCGGTTCGGCACGCCGCGGCGCACGCTGCTCACCGACGCGCGTCCGAGCATCGCCGGAGCCGCCGCCAAGCGCGCTGCCGCCGTGCTCGAGGTGGCGGATGTCGCGTGCCGCGTGTTCCTGAGCGCCACTGGCCGCATCGCTCGCGTCGACCTACCCGAGGGCGACAACGGCGCCGCCACGATCGCGCCGCCGGCTCGGCGCAGCAAGCACGACGCCATCCGCTCGACGCTCGACACCACGAGCCGTGCCGAGATCGGGGCGGTGACGAGCCTCGGTCGCCTCATCCGCTTCACGCCGGTCGACCTGCCGATGCTCCCGCCGACGTCGGTGCAGCTCGGCGCGGGTGTCAAGGTGGCCGATTACCTGAACCTGCCCAATCGTGATGAGCGGGTGCTCGCGCTCGTCTCACTCGATTCCGACCGCTCGATCGTGCTCGGCACGAAGCAGGGCGTCGTGAAACGGGTCGCCACCGGCGCGTATCCGAGCAAGCCCGAATTCGAGGTGATCGGACTCAAGGTCGGCGACGAGGTCGTCGGAGCGGCGCAGGGCGGCGAAGACGACGAGCTCGTCTTCGTGGCCTCCGACGCGCAGCTCTTGAGGTTCCCCGCGTCGACCGTACGGCCACAGGGCTGCCCCGCCGGAGGCATGGCGGGCATCAATCTCGGAGCCGACGCGCACGTCGTGCACTTCACGAGCCTGTCGGCGGATGCCGCGGCCGAGGCCGTGGTCGTCACGATCGCCGGTCACAGCGACACGCTTCCCGGCACCGACCCGGGCAGCGGCAAGGTCAGCGACTTCAGCGAGTTCCCGCCCAAGGGACGCGCGACCGGCGGCGTGCGTGCGCAGCGCTTCCTGAAGGGCGAAGACGTTCTGCACCTCGCCTGGGTGGGGCGCTCCCCTGCACTCGCGGTCGGCGCCGACGGCTCCGGCCGGCAATTGCCCGACAGCGGCGCGAAGCGAGACGCATCGGGCCAGCCGCTCGAGGCCGTCGTCGGCGCGATCGGCTGCCGCATCGGCTGATCGGAGTCCGGCGCACTTGACGCCGGCGGCACCGAGGTGCATATTCGCCCACGTGGCCGGAACTTCGCGCGACGCCGCTCGCGATGCTGGACCGGCTCTCGAGGAACGGAGTCACCGATGACGCGATCCGGCTTGCACGAGACGATCCGCGGGCGAGTGCTGGAGCCCGGCGATGCCGGCTACGACACCGCACGAACGGTCTGGAACGCGATGATCGATCGGCGGCCCCGGTACATCGTGCAATGCGCCGACGACGATGACGTCGTCGCGTCGGTTCGGTTCGCCACGGATCATGATCTCGACCTGGGGATCCGCTGCGGCGGTCACGGCATCGTCGGCCACGCTGTCGCGGATGGCGGACTCATGATCGACCTTCGTCCGATGGGTGACGTGACCGTCGATCCGTCCACGCGCCGTGCGCGGGTGCAGGGCGGGGCGCTGCTCGGGGCGCTCGACGTGGCGAGTCAGCAGCATGGTCTTGCGACCACGGCCGGGAACGTGTCCCATACCGGAGTCGGCGGCCTCACGCTCGGCGGCGGCATGGGCTGGCTCGCGCGACAGCACGGCCTCGCGTGCGACAACGTGATCTCGTTCGAGGTCGTCACCGCGACCGGCGAGAAGCTGCGGGTGAGCGCCGACGAGCACCCTGAGCTGTACTGGGCGCTGCGCGGTGGGGGCGGCAACTTCGGGGTCGTGACCGAGTTCGAGTTCGCGCTGCATCCGGAACCCGGACATGCGATCACCGCGGCGTTCCGCTTCCCGCTCGCCACAGCGTCGCAGGCGATGCGGCGCTGGCGCGACCTGAATGCCTCCGCACCACGGCAGGCGACCTTCGAGGCGATCATCGGGATGGAGGGTGTGTCGCTCGGCCTCGTATGGGTCGGCGACCCCGATGACGGCGACGCCCTGATCTCCGAGCTCGCCGACGAGCTCGCCGACGTCGCCGAACCCGACCTGCGATCCGTCAAGGCCTTGTCGTACCTGGAACTCCAGACCCGTGAAGACGACATCGAGGGCCATGCCTGGCGGCGGTACTGGAAGGGCCACTACTTCAGCGAGCTCGGCGACGACCTCATCGATGCGCTGCTCGCACGCGACGGAGACGACCTCCCTGACGTCAGCTTGCAGGCCTATGGAGGCGCGATCGCCGACGTCGCCGACGAGGAGACGGCGTTCTCCCGGCGCGACACGGCATTCGAACTCGTGGCGGCCTCGCGCTGGACCGATCCTGACGACGACGTGCGACGCATCTCCGCCGCGCGCAACTATGCGGCCCCCTTGGGGCCGTTCGCGAGCGGTGCCTACGTCAACGTCCTCGGCGACGACGGCGACGCCGGGATCCGACGGGCATTCTCAGAGGAGAACCTCCGGCGACTGGTTGCGGTCAAGGATGCGTATGATCCCGGGAATCTCTTCCACCTGAACCAGAACATCCGGCCGTCGGGCGCGTGATCAGGCGTCGATGCGGAGCTGTCGATCGTGATCAGGCGTCGATGCGGTCACGCTCGAGCGCGTCGGAGCTGTCGATGATGAACTCCTTGCGCGGCGCCACCTCGTTGCCCATGAGCAGCTCGAACACCCGACCGGCGTTCTCGGCGTCACCGATTCCGACGCGCCGGAGCGTGCGTTGCCTGCGATCCATCGTGGTCGTCGCCAGCTGGTCGGCGTCCATCTCGCCGAGGCCCTTGTACCGCTGAATCGGGTCTTGGAACCGCTTGCCCTGCTTCTTGAGCGTCGAGAGCACTCCGGCCAGCTCGGCTTCGGAGTATGTGTAGATCGTCTCGTTCGACTTCGAACCCGGATTCACGACGATCACGCGGTGCAGGGGTGGCACGGCCGCGAACACGCGCCCCTGCTCGATCATGGGACGCATATAGCGGAAGAACAGGGTGAGCAGCAGCGTGCGGATGTGGGCGCCGTCGACGTCGGCGTCGCTCATGATGATGACCTTGCCGTAGCGGGCCGCCGAGATGTCGAAGCTGCGCCCCGAGCCCGCGCCGATCACCTGGATGATCGACGCGCACTCCGCATTGCCGAGCATGTCGGACACGCTCGCTTTCTGCACGTTGAGGATCTTGCCTCGAATGGGCAGCAACGCCTGGTGCTCGCTGTCACGCGCGAGCTTGGCCGTGCCGAGCGCCGAGTCGCCCTCGACGATGAACAGCTCGCTGTGCGCGACGTCGTTGGAACGGCAGTCCACGAGCTTCGCCGGCAGCGACGAGCTCTCGAGCGCGTTCTTGCGGCGTTGCGTCTCCTTGTGGGCGCGAGCGGAGATGCGCGACTTCATCTCGGCCACGACCTTGTCGAGCAGCAGCGCCGATTGTGCCTTGTCGTCGCGCTTCGTCGAGGAGAACCTCGCGCCCAGCTCCTTCGTCAGCACATTCGAGACGATGGCGCGCGCGGCGGGAGTGCCGAGCACCTCTTTCGTCTGGCCCTCGAACTGCGGCTCGGGCAGCCGCACGGTGATCACCGCGGTGAGGCCGGCCATCACATCGTCTTTCTCAAGCTTGTCGTTGCCGGCCTTGAGGCGGCGCGCGTTCAGCTCCACCTGCTGCCGCAGGAACTTCAGCATGCCCTGGTCGAATCCGGCCTGGTGCGTTCCGCCCTTCGGCGTCGCGATGATGTTCACGAACGACCGAACGACGGTCTCATACCCCGTGCCCCAGCGCAATGCGATGTCGACCTGGCACTCGCGTTGCAGCTCGGTCGGAACCATCGCACCGCCATCGGTGAGCACCGGCACGGTCTCGGTGAAGTGGCCGGAGCCCGTCAGGCGCCAGACATCGGTGAGCGGGGCATCCGTGGAAAGGTGCTCGACGAACTCGGAGATGCCGCCCTCGAACTGGAACGACGACGTGTGCGTCTGTTCGCCGCGCTCGTCGACGACATCGATCGCGAGGCCCGGCACGAGGTAGGCCGTTTGCCGGGCGCGCCCGAGCAGTTCCTCGGTCTGGAACTCGGCGCCCTTCGTGAAGATCTGCCGATCGGCCCAGTACCGGATGCGGGTGCCGGTCACGCCCTTGGCGACCTTGCCGACCACCCGCAGCTCGCTGCGCTGCTCGAACGGCGTGAAGGGCGCATCGGGTGTGGGCTCCCCCGAGTCGGTGAAGATTCCCGGCTCACCGCGGTGGAACGACATCGCCCACGTCTTGCCATCACGATCGACCTCGACATCGAGTCGCTCGGAGAGGGCGTTGACGACGGATGCCCCGACGCCGTGCAGCCCGCCGGAAGCCGCGTACGAGCCCGAACCGAACTTGCCGCCCGCGTGCAGCTTCGTGAAGACCACCTCGACGCCGCTGAGCCCGGTCTTCGGCTCGGCGTCGACCGGAATGCCGCGTGCGCGGTCGCGTACCTCGACGCTCCCGTCGGGATGGAGCGTCACGCCGATCTCGTTGCCGTGCCCGCCGAGCGCCTCGTCGACGGAGTTGTCGATGATCTCCCAGAGGCAGTGCATGAGGCCGCGCGAGTCGGTCGAACCGATGTACATGCCGGGGCGTTTGCGCACCGCCTCGAGTCCCTCGAGCACGGAGAGATGGCGGGCGGAATAGTCGGAGCTCACGTCGGTCAAGCCTAGTGACGGGAGGCGACACGTTCGGTCAGCCACTACGCGCAGAGCGAAATGCCCGGCTCAAGGGAAGGCAGATGCCGCGGGGCGTGTTTTCATTGATGAACATAACAACGAGTGTGAGCGACGGAGGAGGAGCCATGACTCAGCACACCGAGAGCACCGGTGCAGTCGATGAACTCGAGACCCCTTACGAGCTCACCGCGCTGGATCGCTGCGATGCCTGCGGCGCGCAGGCCTACATCCGCGTCGTGGTCGCGAGCGGCGAATTGCTCTTCTGTGCACACCACGGCCGCAAGCACCAGGAGAAGCTCGCGCAGATCGCGCACAGCTGGCACGACGAGTCGAGCCGACTGCTCGCCGACGGCCGCGACTGACCCTCAGCAAGCTTGACTGAACGCCCCGGCCATTGGTCGGGGCGTTTGTCGTGCGCCACCTGATCGCCTTGCCCGCGCGTAGGTTTCCCTCTACGCTCACGACGATGACTCTCGCACACGACGTCACCGGTGACGGCCCCGCAGTCCTGCTCCTCCACTCCTCCGTCTGCGACCGCCGGATGTGGGACCTCCAATGGGAGCTCCTCGTCGACGCGGGGTTCCGTGTCATTCGCCCCGATTTCCGAGGCTTCGGTGAGACGCCGGCTCCGACGTCGGGGTACGACGAGGCGAGCGACATCCGTGACCTCCTCGATGCGCACGGGATCGAACGCGCCGTCGTCGTCGGATCGTCGTTCGGTGGACGTTCGGCGCAGGAGTTCGCGTCGCGTTGGCCGTCGCGGGTGACGGGCCTCTTCCTACTCTGCGCGGCGACCCGACTGCTCGCCCCGACCGAGGAGGTGCGTGCGTTCGGCTCCGAAGAGGATGCCCTGCTCGACAATGGCGACCTCGACGGCGCCGTGGCGCTGAATGTGCGCACGTGGGTCGGCCCGGCGGCGACCGAGTCGACCCGCGAACTCGTCGCGCGCATGCAGCGGCACGCCTTCGAGGTGCAACTGGCCGCACCGGATGTCGCCGCAGAGCGCGACGAGTTCGACCTCGATGCCGTGACCGCGCCAACTCTGGTGGTATCTGGCGCGCACGATCTCGACTACTTCGCCCAGATCGCCGAGCTTCTCTCCGAGCGCATCGCCGGCGCAGAGCACCGGGAGCTCGATTGGGCCGGCCACCTGCCGAGCCTCGAGGATCCGGCGCGATTCAACCCGTTGCTGCTCCATTTCCTGCGCAGCACGACCTCGGTATGAACCCGCGAGGCGATCAGGCGACGCAGACCATCAGGCGTCGGTGACGGATGCCGCAGCGCGCGCAGCACCGATCTGCGCCTCGCGGGCGGCAGCGGCGTATCCGTCGACGATCGCCGCCCGGGCACCGGGAGCGTAGTCGAGCCCGGCGCGGGTCGCCGCGAGCCCGAGGAGCTGATCGGCGAACGACGGGTTCTTCGCCAGCACGGGGCCGTGCAGGTGGGTGCCGATGACGGAGCCCATGACGACGCCCTCCTGACCCGAGTCGCGGCCGTTGCCGCGGCCGGCACGCACCCGGCCGAGGGGTGACCCCTCGGCGCCGACGTAGTCGCGGGCATGGTTCTCGAAGCCCACGAGCGTCCCGAATCTCGGCGATGCGATGACGAGATCGCCGGTCACGCGGCCTCGGGACGGCACGGCGCGGCCGGGAAGGATGCCGAGTCCCTCGATGCCGGAGCCATCGGGCCGTTCGATCCCCCAGCTGAGGAGCTCCCACCCGGTGCCCACCGCGAGGATCGGGACGCCCTCAGTGCCCCAAGCGCGGAGCTCGTCGTGCATCGTCAGGAGCGCAGCACGGCTCGTCTCGAGCGAGGAGTCGCTTCCCGAGCCGAGCACGATGGCGTCGACACGGTCGGGTAGGCCCCCACGGTCATCGACCGCGACGACACGGGCGTCGAGGCCGGCCCACTCTGCGCGTCTCGCGAGTACGGCCGCACTCTCGGCGTCGCCGTTGGTGTTCTGGAGTCCGGGCAGCAGCGCCACGATGGTGAGGGTCATTCCGCTCCCGTGAGTCCGAGGTGGGCCCGCGTGCGTCGCATGGCGTCGGCCGTGAAGACGATCGTCTTCACCCCGCTCTTCGGTGCCGGCGCCGCGAGGAAGTCGTCGAGCGCACGAGCGAGATCGGGCTCCACACGGTCGATGTCGACGCCGTCGTAGGCGAGCATGAGCGCCGCCTCGTGAGCCTTCGAGCCGCTGACGATGGCCACACGCCCGAGCGCTGACGCATCCGTCGGCCAGAAGTAGGAGGGGTCGCGCACGTCGGACCCCATCGCGAACAGGATCTGCTCGGTGCCGGGTTCGATGCTGTCGACGTTCAACTGGTAGCTCGCGGGATTCTGCACGAGCACGAACTCGACGTCGTGGCCCCGCACGCGTACCCGCTCGCCTCGGCCGAAGACCGCCGGGATGGCGCTGACGGCGTCGGCTGCGGTCGTCTCGGAGAATCGCTCCCCCAGCACGGCACGTGCGGTTGCATAGGCCGCGGCGGCGTCGACCGCGTAGTGCGTCCCCCGCGCCGGGAGACGGATCTCGACGGATGCCCCGCGGTCGCCGAGCACGGCGGTGTCGCCCGCGACCGCCTCGACACGGACCCCGGCATCCGCGGCGAGCCGCGCACGGGTCGTCTCGGTATAGCCGAGACCTCGGGGCGCCGCTTGGAGCACGGCGTCGGAGACCCCGAAGCGGTGCACCGCGACATCCGGCCCGGCCTGCTCGGCGATGCGCTCGAGGTAGGCGTCGTCGGCGTTCACGACGATCGACTCATGGGCGCGCGCCGCGATCCGGGCGAGCATTCGGGCGACCATGTCGGAATCGTGGAACCGGTCGATCTGGTCGACCATCACGTTCAGGAGGGTGACGACCCGCGCGTCGACGCCCTGCATCACGAGTGCGCCGTGCCCTTCGTCCATCTCGAGCACGGCGACGTCGCCCGGCACTCGACCGCGCCAGTCGGCACGTTCGAGGAGGGCGGAGGTGAGGCCCTGACTGATGTTCGCAGTCGAGGGGTTCGTGAACACGTCGACGCCGTGCGCGCGGAGAATCGCCACGAGCATCTTCGTCGTCGTCGACTTGCCGCTCGACCCCGACACCACGACGAGTCCCTGCGGGAATCCCGACAGGGTGCGCTTCAGGTATCCGGGCGCGATGCGGTTGACGATGAGGCCTGGAACGGCCGAACCGCCGCCCGGCTTGCGCAGCCGGGCGGCGAATCGGACGCACCTGCCGACGAGGATCGCCGGCGCGTAGCGCACCAGCGGCCTACTCGAGGTAGTCGCGAAGCGACTGCGAGCGCGACGGGTGGCGGAGCTTCGCCATCGTCTTCGACTCGATCTGCCGGATGCGCTCACGCGTCACACCGAACGTGTCGCCGATCTGGTCGAGGGTCTTCGGCATGCCGTCGCCGAGGCCGAAGCGCATGCGGATGACGCCTGCCTCGCGCTCGGAGAGCGAGTCGAGGAGCGACTCGAGCTGCTTCTGCAGCATCGTGAAGCCCACCGCGTCGGCCGGGACGACCGCCTCGGTGTCCTCGATGAGGTCGCCGAACTCGCTGTCGCCGTCTTCACCGAGCGGCGTGTGCAGCGAGATCGGCTCGCGGCCGTACTTCTGCACCTCGATGACCTTCTCGGGGGTCATGTCGAGCTCACGACTGAGCTCCTCGGGCGTGGGCTCGCGACCGAGGTCTTGCAGCATCTGGCGCTGCACGCGGGCGAGCTTGTTGATGACCTCGACCATGTGCACCGGGATGCGGATGGTGCGGGCCTGGTCGGCCATGGCACGGGTGATCGCCTGACGGATCCACCACGTCGCGTACGTCGAGAACTTGAAGCCCTTGGTGTAGTCGAACTTCTCGACTGCACGGATGAGGCCCAGGTTTCCCTCCTGGATCAGGTCGAGGAACTGCATGCCGCGACCCGTGTAGCGCTTGGCGAGCGAGACCACGAGACGCAGGTTCGCGCCGAGGAGGTGGCTCTTCGCGCGCTGGCCGTCTTTCGCCACCCACTGCAGCTCACGACCGAGCTGCGAGCGCTTCTCGGCGTCCGTCATGTGCGAGAGCTTCTCTTCGGCGAACAGTCCCGCCTCGATCCGCATTGCGAGCTCGACCTCTTCGGCCGCGTTCAGGAGCGCGACCTTTCCGATCTGCTTGAGGTAGTCCTTGACGGGGTCGGCCGTGGCACCCGTGATGGCGCTCGAGTAGACCGGAACCTCGTCTTCGTCGTCGACGGCACGCAGCACGAGCGCGCCCGTCGGGTGGGGCTCGACCGCCACCGGCTTGGCGTCGTCGTCATCGGATGCGGCGTCGTCGCCATGCTCCTCGGTGACGACCGCCTCGACGGCGACCTCTTCGAGTTCGCCGGGCTCGACCTCCTCGTCGTCGCCGTCGGCGGCCTTGGCCTTGCCTCGCGGCTTCGTCGCCGTCTTCGCCGTGGACGCGCGCGGCGTCTTCGCCGCCGGCGTCGCCGAACTCTTCGTCGCCGGTGCCTTCGCAGCAGCCGGCTTCGCCTTCGCGGCCGTCGACTTCGCGGCAGTCACGCGCTTCGCGGCGGGCTTCTCAGCCTCTGCCTCGCTCTTCGCCGACGTCGCAGCCTTCGTCGTTGCCATACGTTGAACCTCTCCTACCGTCGCGCGGCGTACGTGCCCTCTCGGACGCTCGGCTCGTGCGCTCGGCCCGGTCGTTTTCGGACACTATGAGGACCCATGTCAAGTCCGCATCTCGACGCAACCATGATTGCGCTGCGGACCAGAACGGGTCCTGCCTCCATTATACAGGCGGACGCTCCCCAAGAGCACCGTGGCGAGCCCGCGCGTCGCCTCCACCATGGGAGAACGCTCGGGCGGCCTGGGTCATTCCCCGGAACGTGGCCGGATCCGCGGCGGACGCCGCGGAATCAGCCGCCGAGCGGCGAGTCGTCGTCGCGCGTGCGGCGGAATGCGAGGAATTTCTCGAGTTCGGCGGCGATCTCGTCGGCCGAGGGCAGCTCGCCGTCTTCGTCGGTGAGCGGCGAGCGGAGCGTCGTGCCCTCCATATAGGAGTCGTGCCGCTCCTCGAGCGTGCCCACGAGCTTGCCGAGTTCGCCGTTCTCAGCCACTTGCTCATCGATACGAGCGAGGAACTCCCGGCTCTGCTCGCGAAGGACATCGGTCGGGAAGATCCGGCCAGTCGAGGCGCTGATGACCTCGAGCGCCGCGATCGCCGCGGCAGGGTACTCGGCGTCGGCGAGATAGTGCGGAATCAGCAGCACGAAGCCCGACGTCGGGTGGCCGAGCTCGTGCAAGCGGTACTCGACGAGGTGCAGGGCGTTGGCGGGCACCTGGGTGGTCGGCCGCCAGATCGACATCGCCTCGATGAGCTCGGTGCGATTGCCGCTCACGGTGACCCCGATCGGCCTGGTGTGCGGAACCGGCATCGGAATCGCGTTGATCCACGTCGTCGTCGAGACCTTCAGGTCTTCGATGAGTCCGAGCACGGCCGAGGCGAACCGCTGCCATTGGAAGTCGGGTTCGTAGCCGGTGAGCAGGAGGAACGATTGCCCGAGGTCGTCGGTCGCGAGATCGAGCGAAAGGCGAGGTGGGCGATAGTCGGCGAGGTGATCGCCCTGGAACAGGATGATCGGTCGGCGCGCGCGGTAGTCGAGCAGCTCGTCGGCGTCGAACGTCGCCACGGTCGTGCTGTCGAGCGTCGACAGCAGGTAGGCGGTGGTCTGGGCCACCGCTGCACCGGCGTCGGCGAAGCCCGTGAGTCCGGCCACGAGCGGGAGTCCGGGAGGTACCGTGACATCCGGATTCAGCTCGTAGAGGGAACGGGGATCGCGCATGTCTCCAGACTACTGAGGGGCTCCGGAGGCATCCGCATGATCACGATGACGCCGATGGTGCCGAGAGCGAACACGTACGATCGCCTGATGGCCACCCCTGCGCTCACCGTCACCGATTCGCCCGCCACCGGGGCCGAGGCAGACATCGTGCTGCTCGCCGCCCGAAGCGGGCCCGACGGACTCGAGCTCCTTGCCGAGGACGGCTTCGACTGGGTCGTCCCCCTCATCACGAAGCTCGGCGCCACCGGGGCGGCCGACGAGCTCACCCGGGTCGCCGGTCTCGACGGCGGACCCCGCGTCGTCGCGGTGATCGGCGTCGGTGAGCGAGCGGATGCCGCGAGCCTCCGCTTGGCCGCCGGCAGCGCGCTCCGGCAGCTCACCGGCAGTCCCACCGTCTCGATCGCGGTTCCCGCCGACGAGGCGAGCACCGCCGCCGCGCTCCTCGAGGGAGCCGCCCTCGGCGCCTACGCCTACGGCGAGTACCGGTCGAAGCCGAAGCCCGCGGTCACCGCGATCGCCCTGCACACCCCGTTCGACGCGGACGCCGTCGGCGTCGAACGAGTGCGCGCCGTCGTCGACGCCGTCGCCCGCACGAAAGACCTCGTCAACATGTCGCCGGCCGACCTCTTTCCCGCACGCCTCGCCGAGATCGCCGTCGAGGCCGCAAGCACGGCCGGCATCTCCGCTCGCATCTGGGATGAGGAGGCGCTCCGGGCAGACGGGTTCGGCGGCATCCTCGCGGTCGGGCTGGGCTCGGAGCGCGGACCGCGGCTCGTTCGCCTCGAGTACGCGCCGGCCGGGGCATCCGTGCACCTCGCCCTCGTCGGCAAGGGCATCACGTTCGACTCCGGCGGGCTCTCCCTGAAGCCGGGCTCATCGATGGTCGGCATGAAGACCGACATGGCGGGCGCCGCCGCCGTGCTCGCGGCGATCGTCGCGCTCGCCGAGCTGCAGGCGCCGATCCACGTGACGGGCTGGCTCGCCCTCGCCGAGAACATGCCCTCCGGATCGGCAGTGCGTCCCAACGATGTGCTGCGCATGCGCGGAGGCACCACCGTCGAGGTGCTGAACACCGACGCGGAGGGGCGTGTCGTGATGGCCGATGCGCTCGTCGCGGCGAGCGAGGAGCAACCCGACCTCATCGTCGACGTCGCGACGCTCACGGGCGCGCAGGTCACGGCGCTCGGCAATCGGATCGCAGGACTCATGGGCGACGACGAGGCCGTCGCGCAGGTGCGTGCCGCCGCCGACGCCGTGGGCGAGGCATCCTGGCCGATGCCGTTGCCGAATGACCTGCTCACGCTGCTGAAGTCGGATGTCGCGGACCTCACGAACACGAAGCTCGGCGCAGGTGTGCCCGGAATGCTGCTCGCCGGGGTCTTCCTCCGCGAGTTCATCGGCACTCGCGATGGCTCGGACGGCGAGCGGGTTCCGTGGGCCCACCTCGACATCGCCGGGCCTTCGCACAACACCTCGGGTGGGTGGGGATTCACGGGTTCGGGGGCTACCGGCGTCGCCGTACGCACCCTCGTGAGGCTGGGCGAGGACCTCTCCGCCTAGGTAGTAGGGTCATATGGGCGAGAACGTCGCCCATACTGTCTGCCCCGGGCACGACCCGGGCAGTTCGTGTCGCAGATCTGGTGCGCAAGGGAGATTGCGGTTGTCCGAGCAGAACTTTGACATTGTCATCCTCGGTGGCGGCAGCGGAGGGTACGCAGCAGCGCTGCGTGCCGTCGAGCTGGGCTTCACTGTCGGCCTCATCGAGAAGGACAAGCTCGGCGGTACATGTCTGCACCGCGGATGCATCCCGACGAAGGCGCTCCTCCACGCTGCCGAGATCGCCGACAACTCGCGCGAATCGGCGAAGTTCGGCGTGCGGTCGGCCTTCGAGGGCATCGACATCCCGGGCGTCACCGCATATCGCGAAGGCATCGTCTCGAGCAAGTACAAGGGCCTGCAGGGCCTCATCAAGGCTCGCGGCATCACCGTGATCGAGGGTGAGGGCCGCCTCGTCGCATCGAACGCCGTGCAGGTCGGCGACGACCGCATCGTGGGCAAGAACGTGATCCTCGCGACCGGCTCCTACTCCCGATCGCTGCCCGGACTCGAGATCGGCGGCCGCGTCATCACGAGCGAGCAGGCGCTCGAGCTCGACTTCGTGCCCAGCAAGGTCGCCGTCCTCGGCGGCGGCGTCATCGGCGTGGAGTTCGCGAGCGTGTGGAAGTCGTTCGGCGCCGACGTCACGATCATCGAGGCGCTCCCCCATCTCGTGCCGAACGAAGAGGAGTCCGTCTCCAAGCAGCTCGAGCGCGCATTCCGCAAGCGCGGCATCGACTACAAGCTCGGCGTGCGGTTCCAGGGCGTCACGCAGCATGACGACGGCGTCGTCGTCTCGCTCGAGAACGGCGAGACCGTCGAGGCCGAGCTCTTGCTCGTCGCCGTCGGCCGTGGTCCCGTCACGCAGGGCCTCGGCTACGAAGAGGCCGGCATCACGATGGATCGCGGCTTCGTCATCACGAACGAGCGTCTTGCGACGAACGTACCCGGCGTGTACGCCGTCGGTGACATCGTTCCCGGCCTCCAGCTCGCGCACCGAGGCTTCCAGCAGGGCATCTTCGTCGCCGAGGAGATCGCGGGCCTGACCCCGATCGTCGTCGACGACGTGAACATCCCGAAGGTCACCTACTGCGACCCCGAGGTCGCCTCGATCGGCTACACCGAAGCGAAGGCCGCCGAGAAGTTCGGCACCGACGAGGTCTCCTCGTACGAGTTCAACCTCGCCGGCAACGGCAAGAGCCACATCCTCGGAACGAGCGGTTCGATCAAGGTCGTGCGCGTGAACGACGGTCCCGTCGTGGGCGTGCACATGATCGGAGCGCGCGTCGGCGAGCTCATCGGCGAAGCCCAGCTCGCCGTGAACTGGGAGGCCTACCCCGAGGACATCGCCCCGTTCATCCACGCTCACCCGACGCAGAACGAGGCGCTCGGCGAGGCATTCCTGAAGCTCGCCGGCAAGCCGCTCCATGCGCTCTGAGCCGGCCGCCCAGATCACGACTGCAATAAGCTAGAAAGCGTCCCACGCTGTGAAGGAGACAAGCGCATGAGCGAATCCGTCAGCCTCCCGGCACTCGGTGAGAGTGTCACGGAGGGCACGGTCACCCGCTGGCTGAAGAACGTCGGCGACCGTGTCGAGGTCGACGAGCCGCTGCTGGAGGTGTCCACCGACAAAGTCGACACCGAGATTCCATCGCCAGTGGCAGGTGTCATCGAGGCGATCCTCGTCCAAGAGGACGAGACCGTCGAGGTGGGCACCGCCCTCGTGACGATCGGCGACGGCACCGGTGCAGCCGAGGCTGCGCCGGCAGCACCCGCGCCGGAAGCCGCAGCGCCCGCCGCAGAAGCGGCACCGGCGCCCGCGCCGGCCGTCGAAACGGCACCGGCGCCCGCCGCCGAGGCCGCGCCGGAG
>NZ_JAGGPF010000006.1 GCF_018613935.1 Agromyces sp. ISL-38
GCGCCGTCCGCGATACGGACGACGCCCATCAATATTGTGTGGCATCACAACTCCTGATCACTCAGGTGTTGCAACGACCCCTAGAACCCAAGCGGTCGGCGAGGGCCCCGCTCCGCTGTGCGGTTCGGCTCAGTGCACGATCGAGTGGCCCTCGGTCGCGGGCGCGCCGGAGTACATCGCCTCGATCTGCGGGGAGAAGTCCTCGAGGATGACGTTGCGCTTGATACTCATCTTCGGCGTCAGGTGGCCGCTCGCCTCGGTGAGCTCGATCGGGAGGATCGTGAATTTGCGGATCGACTCCGCACGCGAGACATTCTCGTTCGCGGCGTCGATAGCGCGCTGCACCTCGGCAAGGACGGCCGGGTTCGTGATGGCCTCGTCGATCGTCATGCCCGCGTCTTCGCCGTTGTTGTTGAGCCAGACGGGGAGCATCTCGGGGTCGAGCGTGATGAGCGCGGAGATGAAGGGCTTCTTGTCGCCTACCGCTATGACCTGTCCGACGAGCGGGTTCGCGCGGATCGGATCCTCGAGTGCCGCGGGCGCCACGTTCTTGCCACCGGCGGTGACGATGATCTCCTTCTTGCGACCGGTGATGGTCAGGAAGCCCTCGCTGTCGAAGGCACCGATGTCGCCGGTCTTGAGCCAGTCGCCATCGAACGTCGCGGCCGTCGCGTCGGGATTCTTCCAGTACTCCTTGAAGACGTTGACGCCCTTGATCTCGATCTCGCCATCGTCGGCGATCCGCACGGAGACGCCGGGAAGGGCCGGGCCGACGGTACCGATCTTCGACTTGTTCGCGAGGTTGACGGTGGCGGGGGCGGTGGTCTCGGTGAGCCCGTAGCCCTCGAGGATCGTGATGCCGAGCGAGTGGTAGAAGTGCCCGAGCCGTGGGCCGAGCGGCGCGGATCCGGATACCGCGTACTGGACGTTGCCGCCCATCGCCGCCCGAAGCTTCGAGTACACGAGCCTGTCGAAGACGCGGAACTTCAGCTTGAGACCGAACGGTACGTGGCCGCCGGCCGCCTTCGCCATCGAGTATGCCGCGGCGGTGTCGGCTGCGGCGCGGAAGATCTTGCCCTTGCCGCCCGCCTCGGCCTTCTGTTCGGAGACGTTGTAGACCTTCTCGAACACTCGCGGCACTGCGAGGAGGAAGGTCGGCTTGAACGTGCCGAGCGACGGCAGCAGCTGCTTCGTGTCGGGCTGGTGGCCCACGCGCACGCCGGCGTGCACGCTCAGCACGGCGATGAACCTGGCGAAGATGTGCGCGGTCGTGATGAACAGCAGCGTCGAGGCGCCGTTCGGATCGAGCACGACCTCCCGCAGCGCGATCGCGGCGTTGCGTGAGGTCTCGACGAAGTTCGAGTGGGTGAGCACGCAGCCCTTGGGCTTGCCGGTGGAGCCGGAAGTGTAGATGAGCGTCGCGATGTCGGAGCCGACCGCGAGGTTGCGGCGCCGCTCGATCTCGTCGTCGGAGACCTCGGTGCCGGAGGCGGTGAGCTTGTCGAGGTCACCGAGGTCGATCTGCCACACGCTGCGGATGGCGGGCAGCTCGGGGTGTACCTCGTCGAAGCGGGCGAAGTGGTCTGGCGTCTCGACGATCACGGCGATGGCGCCCGAGTCGGAGAGGTTCCACCGCACCTGCGCAGGCGAACTCGTCTCGTAGATGGGAACGAGCACCGCTCCGGCGAACCACGTCGCGAAGTCGATGAGCGTCCACTCGTAGCGGGTCTTGCACATGAGGCCGATCTTGTCGCCGGGCTGGATGCCGGCAGCGACGAGGCCCTTCGCGAGGGCGATGACCTGGTCGTAGAACTCACGGGTCGTCACCGGTGACCATCCGCCGTCGGCGGTCGGCAACGAGAACAGCACGGAATCAGGGGTCGCAGCTACGCGATCGACGAGCAAGTCGGTGGTGTTCGCCTCGACGTCGGGGGCCACCACTGCTGGGGTAGCGAATTCGATCACGGTAGCTCCTTCGGCACCGGGGAGGCTCACGCGCGGCGCGGGTGCTTGCGCAAACCTCGGCATTGGGGTCTATTACACTCTAGTCGTCGCCCGCCCGGCCATCAGGGCCCGGCACGACTCGACTTCATCCCTCTCCTGGAAGGCAGTTGCCTGGTGCACGCGATCGGAATCGACATCGGTGGTACGAAGATCGCCGGCGCCGTCGTCGACGAATTCGGAGCGATGGTGCGCAGCGAGCGGGTGCCCACTCCCGCGGGCGACCCGGCCAGCCTCGAAGACGCCGTCGTCGAGATGATCCGCTCGCTCAGTACCGGCCAGGAGATCACCGCCGTCGGCGTCGCCGCAGCGGGCTTCATCGACGCCGCACAGTCCACGGTGTACTACGCCCCCAACATCAACTGGCGCAACGAGCCCTTCCGCGAGAAGCTCGAGGCTCGCGTCGGCACGACCGTCGTCGTCGACAACGATGCGAACGCCGCAGGCTGGGCAGAGTTCCGCTTCGGCGCGGGCCGCATGGTGAGCGACATGGCCATGCTCACGATCGGCACCGGCGTGGGCGGCGCGATCGTCGCCGGAGACCGCCTGTTCCGCGGCGGCTTCGGCGCGGGCGCTGAGCTCGGCCACTTGCGAGTCGTGCCCGACGGCCTCGCGTGCGGCTGCGGCCAGCGCGGATGCCTCGAGCAGTACGGCTCCGGAAGGGCGCTGCTCCGCATGGCCAACGAGATCGCCGACGCCGGCGGCATCGGGCAGGGTCTGGCTCGAGTGCGCGACGAGCACGGTGCGCTCGACGGCCGTTCCGTCGGCGCGCTCATCGAAGTCGAGGATCCGGGCGCCGTCGCCGCGCTCCGCCAGCTGGGGCACTGGCTGGGCCAGGCCGCCGCGAGCCTGTCGGCCGTGCTCGACCCGCAGCGATTCGTCTTCGGCGGTGGTGTCGCCGTCGCGGGGGAGCTGCTCCTCGGTCCGGTGCGCGAGGCGTACCTCGAGCATCTTCCGGCGCGCGGATACCATCCCGAACCCGACTTCGTGGTCGCGGAGCTCGAGAATGACGCGGGAGTCGTCGGCGCGGCCGACCTCGCTCGCGTGTGGGTCGCCGAACACGCCTGAATCGCCCGGCGATAGGGTGAGTCGTGACCACTGGCCGGGAAGGGGCAGCACGGTGTTCTACTGGATCATGAAGAACCTCGTGGTCGGGCCGATCCTGCTGTCGATCTTCCGCCCGTGGGTCGTCGGGCTCGAGCACGTGCCGAAAGTGGGCGCCGTCGTGCTCGCGAGCAACCACCTCTCATTCATCGACTCGATCTTCCTGCCGCTCGTCGTCGACCGCCCGGTGATCTTCCTCGCCAAGAGCGAGTACTTCACGGGCAAAGGGCTGAAGGGCTGGGCGACGCGGGTGTTCTTCCAGGCCGCCGGACAATTGCCGATCGACCGCTCGGGCGGCAAGGCTTCGGAGGCATCGCTCGAGACCGGACTGCGCGTGCTCGGCGAAGGCCACATCCTCGGCATCTACCCTGAGGGCACCCGCAGCCCCGACGCACGCCTCTACCGTGGGCGCACCGGCGTGGCCCGCATGGTGCTCGAGGCTGGCGTGCCGGTCATTCCCGTCGCCATGATCGGCACCGAGCGCGTCATGCCGATCGGAACCCGGTTGCCGAAGGTGCGCCGCATCGGCCTCGTGTTCGGCGAGCCGCTCGATTTCAGCCGATTCGAGGGGCTCGAGAGTGACCGCTTCGTATTGCGCTCCGTGACCGACGAGCTCGTCTACGACTTGCGCGAGCTCAGCGGGCAGGAATACGTCGACGTGTATGCGAGTTCGGTCAAGGAGCAGCGGGCCACGCAATCGCGATAGGCTCGTTCTGCGGCGGTCGCAGCGTGCGACGCCGTATTCCATTCCCGGCGCTCCGTGCGCCCGAACCCTCCAGGACATTCCCGTGGTACAGCTCGTCGAGCCGGTCGTCAATGCAGATCCTTCCGTGATTGCCGGCCTCGACTATTGGCGCACGCTGCCGATCAAGCAGCAGCCCGCGTGGCCCGACCCCGAGGCGGCGCACGCGGCATCCGCAGAACTCGCGACGCTGCCGCCGCTCGTGTTCGCGGGCGAGGTCGACATCCTGCGCGACCGGCTGGCCGCGGCGTCTCGCGGCGAGGCGTTCCTCCTGCAGGGCGGCGACTGTGCCGAGACCTTCGCCGGTGCCACGGCCGACCAGATCCGCAATCGTGTGAAGACCGTGCTCCAGATGGCGGTCGTGCTCACGTACGGCGCCTCCATGCCGGTCGTGAAGATGGGTCGCATGGCGGGCCAGTTCGCCAAGCCCCGCTCGAGCGACATC
Source organism: Agromyces sp. ISL-38 (assembly GCF_018613935.1). Classification (GTDB taxonomy): domain Bacteria; phylum Actinomycetota; class Actinomycetes; order Actinomycetales; family Microbacteriaceae; genus Agromyces. Next base: position 4,293 of record NZ_JAGGPF010000006.1, read on the forward strand.
GAGACGCGCGGCGACGTCAGCCTGCCCGCGTACCGCGGCGACATCGTGAACGGATACGACTTCACGCCCGAGTCGCGCGCAGCAGACCCTGCACGCCTCGTGAAGGGCTACCACACGGCGGCGTCGACGCTCAACCTCATTCGCGCGTTCACCCAGGGCGGGTTCGCTGATCTCCGCCAGGTCCACTCGTGGAACCAGGGGTTCGCCACCAACCCGGCGAACGCCCGCTACGAGTCGATGGCTCGCGAGATCGACCGCGCGATCAAGTTCATGGAGGCGTGCGGCGCCGACTTCGAGGCGATCAAGCACACCGAGTTCTACACGGGCCACGAGGGCCTGCTCATGGACTACGAACGGCCGATGACGCGCATCGACTCGCGCACCGGCACGCCCTACGACACGTCGTCGCACTTCATCTGGATCGGCGAGCGCACTCGTGAGCTCGACGGCGCGCACGTCGACTTCCTGTCTCGCGTGCGCAACCCGCTCGGCGTGAAGCTCGGCCCCACCACGACGCCCGAGGTCATGCTCGAGCTCGTCGAGAAGCTCGATCCCCACCGTGAGCCGGGTCGTCTCACCTTCATCACCCGAATGGGCGCAGGCAAGATCCGCGATGCACTGCCGCCCCTCCTCGAGGCGATCAAGGCGAGCGACGCGAACCCGCTGTGGGTCACCGATCCCATGCACGGCAACGGCATCACGACCCCCACGGGCTACAAGACGCGTCGCTTCGACGACGTCGTCGACGAGGTCAAGGGCTTCTTCGAGGCGCACCGGGCCGCAGGCACGCACCCTGGCGGCATCCACGTCGAGCTCACTGGCGACGACGTCACCGAGTGCCTGGGCGGCTCGGAGCACATCGACGAAGAGACGCTGGCGACGCGCTACGAGTCGCTCTGCGACCCGCGCCTGAACCACATGCAGTCGCTCGAGCTCGCGTTCCTTGTGGCCGAGGAGCTCGCGGCCCGCTGAGCACGCGCGGGGCATCCGGCAACGGATGCCCCGCGCTGCTGCCTGAACCGGGCGGCGCTCGTCTTCGCGCGCCATCCGCTCGATCGGTTCACCGCCCACGGCCGCGGGCGCGCTGCGCCGCTCAGCCGAAGTTGACGGTGACCTCGGAGCCGCGCTTCAGCATCTCACCGGGGGCGGGGCTCTGGACCGAGGCGACGACGGCGCCCTCGAGAAAGGCGGGCACGTTCGACGTGACCACGAACCCGAGTGCCTCGAGCTGCGTTCGTGCCTGTGCGATCGTCTGGCCGGTGATCACGTTCGGCACCTCGACGAGGTCTTGACCCTTCGAGGGCGTGAGCACGATCGTATCGCCGGGCCGGACGGGATCGGTCGCCGGCGTCGCGGAGATCACGTGATCGGCCGGCACGTCGTCGCTGAACTCGGCGTCGGCGTAGTCGAAGACGAGCCCGGCGTTGGTGATCGCGGCCTCGGCGTCGCCGACAGGAAGGCCGGTGACATCGGGCACCGGCCCGAGGGAGACCACGAGCGTGAGGGCGCCGAGCTCGGCGTAGGTTTCGCCGACCGGCGCGCCGTCGGCGTCGAGCACGGCGATGACCGATCCGGCGGCGACGTCGGAGGAGAACTGCTGCGCGTTCTGCTCGGCGACCGTGAAGTCCTTGAGCTGCGCGCGGGCGTCTGCCTCGGGCAGCCCGAGCACTGCGGGCACGCCCAGTATGCGCGGGCCGATCGAGACGAAGAGCGTGACGGTGGTGCCCCGCCGCACCTGCCTTCCGGCAGCCGGGTCGGTGCCCGACACCTGGTCGACCGGCACGACGGGATCGTTGCGCTGGTCGAGCTTGACCTGGAACCCGGCCTCCTCGAGCAGGTCGGTGGCACGATCGGGAAGAAGCGTCGCCGTCTCGGGCACCGTGGCGAGCGCGCCGGGGCCGGCGCCGAAGTACCATCCGGTGCCCGCCGCGAGCCCCGTGAGCAGCAGCACGAGGGCGAAGATCCAGTAGCCGCGCCGCTTGCGACGCTCGGCGCCCTTGGCGAGTGCGGCGGTGTCGTCGCCTTCGGATGCCTCGAGCGTCGGCGCCGCGGCGGGTGCGACGCGCCCGCCGATCACCTGCGTCGCTGCGGTGGCCGCTCCGGCCGGCACCGCGGCATCCGTCAGCACCATTGTGGCCTGTTCGGTGCGCGGCGACTGCGGACCGCGGATCGCCGGCTCGACCTCTCGGAGGCGATCGAGCATTTCGCGTGCATCGCGCGGGCGTTCCTCGGGGTCGCGGACCGTGGCCCACAGCACCAGCTCATCGAGCTCTGCGGGCACGGTGGGGTTCTTCGAGCTCGGCGTCGGCACGGAGTCGTTCGCGTGCTGGTAGGCGATCGCCATCGGTGCCTCGCCCACGTAGGGCTGGTCGCCGGTGAGCATCTCGTACATCATGATGCCGACGGAGTAGATGTCGCTGCGCGCGTCGGCGACGCCACGCGTGACGAGCTCGGGGGAGAGGTATGCGATCGTGCCGAGCAGCGCCTGGCCAGTGGCCGTGTTCGCGCTCGTGGCCCGTGCGAGACCGAAGTCACCGAGCTTGATGCGGCCGTCGTCGGCGAGCAGCACGTTCTCGGGCTTGAGGTCGCGGTGCACGATGCCCGCCTTGTGCGCCGCAGCGAGGCCCGCGAGCACAGCGTCCATGATGTCGACCGTCTGCTCGGGCGTGAGGATCTTGTAGTCCTTCAGCAGCTCGCGCAGCGTGATGCCGGGGAGGTACTCCATGACGAGATACGCCATGTCGGAGTCCTGCCCCTGGTCGAACACGTTCACGACGTTGGGGTGTGCCAGGCGAGCAGCCGAACGGGCCTCCTGCACGAAGCGCGTCTTGAACGAGTTGTCATCGGCGAGGTGCCCGTGCATCACCTTGATCGCGACGCGGCGCTCGAGGCGCAGGTCGGTCGCGAGATACACGGTGGCCATGCCGCCGCGGGCGATTCGCGAGCGCACCTGATACCGGCCGTCGACAAGACGGCCGATCATCGGATCTGCAGGCGCGGTGGTCACCGTTCGAGTCTACGAACACCCATATGCCTGATCTTGAACAAACGCCGTGGACGCGCGGATCGCAATCCCATCGTGATACGCGGATGTCGCGTGCAGATGTGGGGCGAGTCGGTACGCGGGGGCTACCCCAACTCGGAGAGCCAGGCCCGAGCCGATGCCTCCCACTTCGCGTAGTGGTCGGGGAACGCGCTCTCCTGCACGGCCTGTGCCGCTTGCGTGACGGTCATCGCCTCCCACCCGGCGATGTCGAGGAGGCCGAGGGTGCGGCCCGTGTTCGGATTCGCCGGGCCGCCGTAGAAGGCGGTCGCGGCGCGCACCGGATCGAGCACCTCCTCGACGGTGCCCCAGCCCTGGCTCGGCCGCTGCTGGAACAAGCCGAGGGAGCCGAGGTCGCCGTACTGCACGTTCTTCAGGCCCGATTCCTGCGCCGCCGCGGCGAGCGCGACGACGATGCCCTGGTCGGGCACTCCGAGCCCACGTCCGACGGCGACGATGATCGCGGCGTTGGCGCGCATCTCGTCGGTGAGCGCGACGTTCACCGACGCCACCGTCGTCACGGCGACGGGGCGGGGGATCCGCAGGGTCTGCCCGGGCTGGATGATGCCCGACGCGTCGAGGCCGTTGGCGTCGATGAGCTCCTGCACGCCGACGTCGTTGCGTGCGGCGATGTCCCACAGGGTGTCGCCGTCGACGACGACATGGGCGTCTTCCGTCGCCGTCTCGGGGGGCGTGGGTGCGGGCGCGGGCGCAAGCGCCGGCGTCGGAGCGGGAGCGGGGGTGGGTGCGGGTGCGGCGGCATCCGGGGTGCCGTTCACGGGTGGCAGCACGATCGCCTGCCCGAGGAAGATCAGGCTCTGGCGACTGAGCCCGTTCGCGCTCAGCACCTGCTCGACGTCGAGGCCGTAGGCGGCCGCGATGCCGCTCACCGTGTCGCCGGAGACCACCACGTGCTTCGCGATCTCCGCATCGGGGGTCGGAGCCGCGGCGGGCGCACCTCCGCCGGGGAGCGCGAGCCGCTGTCCGGGGAAGATGAGGCTCGACCAGCCGAGCCCGTTGAGCGCGAGCACCTCGGCCGTGGCGAGACCGAATCGCTCGGCGATGCTGCTCACGGTGTCGCCGTCGGCGACGGTGTATTCGGACGGAACGGATGCCGCGGCGCCCACCGCCACGTTCATGGGCTTGGCAGTGGTCGCCTTCGCCTTCGGCTGGCGCTTCGAATGCTGCGGCGTCGCCTCGGCCGGCTGGGCGATGCCGAGCGTCACCGCGATGGTGCTCACGATGGCGAGCGGCAGGGTGAGCAGACGACGGATGCGCCGTCGTCGCGGTCTGTTCAGCTCGGCGGCTTCGGTCGTGGGCGCGCGATCGGCCGCGGCGGCCTCGGACTGGTGGTGCATTGTTCCCCCTTCGCCGGCGTCCGATGCCGGCTCCCGCGCCAACCGTCGCACAGGCGTATAGGGGAGTCAAACACCTCGCCGCGCGTCCGCTGACTCGGGGTGGGTCCGTCGGCGGCGGCGAGATCCGAGAGTCGCGCTTTCCGCTGTCCCGCCGGACATGGCAGTCTTGAGACGTGACCGACGCCGCCCAGCCTGAATGGCTGACTGTTCCCGACCTCGTTGAATTGCTCGGGCAGAGCCCCAGCCGCATCCGCAGGCTCATCGATGACCGACACCTCCTTGCCACCCGCATCGACGGCGTGCTGAAGGTGCCCGCGTCGTTCCTTCGCGACGGGGAGCCGTTGCACGAGCTGCACGGCACCGCGATGGTGCTCGCCGACGCCGGATTCAGCGACGACCAAGCGCTCGAGTGGCTGCTGGCCGATGAGGACAGCCTCGGCACCACCCCGATCGCCGCCCTCCGCGCCGGCCGGAAGGCCGAAGTACGCCGCATCGCGCAAGCGCTCGCCTGAGCTTCGGGCAGGTCGTTCAGCCGAGGCTCGCGGCATCCTTCGGCCCGACCGGCCCCAGACGCCGGTCAGTGCGCCCGTCTGGTGACGGCCTTCGCGAGCGAGCCGAGCTCGGCTCGCGCATCGCGGCTCAACGGGGCCTCGGCGAGCACGGCGGTCGCCCGTGCCACGTGCTCGGCGATGATCCGCTCGATCTCGTCGACCGCTCCGCATTGCCGGATCGTGCTCTGCAGCATCCCCACCTGCTCGGCGTCGAGCTCGGGGTCGCCGAGCAGCTCGTCGAGCAGCCGGCGCTGTCCTGGTGCCAGGCGTTCGCGTGCGATCGCGATGAGCACCGTGCGCTTCCCCTCGCGCAGGTCGTCGCCGCTCGGCTTGCCCGTGACGTCGGGGTCGCCGAACACGCCGAGCAGGTCGTCGCGCAATTGGTAGGCGATGCCGAGCGGCAGGCCGAACTCGCGGAGCGACTCGAGTTGTGCGCTCGTGGCGCCGGCGATCGCGCCGCCGATCGTGAGCGGCGCCTCGACGCTGTACTTCGCGGCCTTGTAGATGATGACCCGTTCGGCCCGAAGCCGTTGCTCTGAGTCGGGCTTCGTCAGCCAGGCCCGCTCCTCGAGCACGTCGAGGTACTGCCCCGCGGTCACCTCGGTGCGCATGCGCATGAACTCGGCGCGAGCTGCTCGAGCGGACGCCCGGTCGGGCAGCGCCGAGAGCCCCTCGTCGAGCAGTTCGTCACTCCACCCGAGCAGCAGGTCGCCGAGGAGGATCGCCGATGCACGACCGAATGCGGCGGAGCTGCCTGCCCAGCCCGAGTCGTCGTGCAATTGCTCGAAGAGCCGGTGCGCCGACGGCGCCCCACGCCGCGTATCGGAGCTGTCGATGATGTCGTCGTGCACGAGGGCTGCGGCGTGGAAGAGTTCGAGGGCGGATGCCGCGGAGACGACCGGAAAGCGGTCGCCGTCGCCATCGGTGGCGTACGGGTCGAACCCCCGCGCGCGCACCGCTTCCCAGCCCCAGTAGCAGAACAGCGCCCGGAAGCGCTTGCCTCCGCTGAGAAAGCGCCTTGAGAACGCATCGAGCGGTTCGAGGTCAGTGCTGATGGAGCGGAGAATGGAAGAGCGTTCGGCGAGGAAATCCTCGATGCGTTCGTGCACCAGATCGACCAGCCGGGAACCGTGAGCCACCTGCCTAGCCTAGCGAGGCGGCGCAGCGCTAGAATGGACACGGATGCGTCGATCCCGAGCCTGAGGGGAATGAGATGCCGCTTTCAGAGCAGGAGCAACGTCTTCTCGAGGAGATGGAGCGGAACCTCTATCGCAATGACGCTGACTTCGTCCATGCAGTCGGCGGAGTTCGTGGACGCCGCCCCAACTACCGGTCGATCGTGCTCGGAATCCTCCTCGCCGTCGCCGGCATTGCCGCGCTCATCGCAGGGGTCGCGCTGCAACTCCTCGTGGTCGGCATCGTCGGTTTCGCTCTGATGTTCGGTGGTGTGCTCATCGCCATCACCCCCTCGAAGCGCGGGCCCATGTCGGCCGCGCCTGGGGAGCCGACGAGCGCCAAGCGCACTGCTCGCTCGGGTGGCGGCTTCATGGATCGCATGAACGACCGCTGGGATCGTCGTCAAGAGGGTCGCGAGTAACCCTCCACTTCCCACCACTTCACGGGTCGATCTTCGGATCGGCCCGTTTTTTCTTGCTCGGAGTGCCGCTTGACGGCCGCGCGCCGGGCCTTCGGGCCGCCTCAGCGCCCTGAGCCCGCCTCCTCGTCGAAGCCGCCGCGCCGTCGGTCCTCTCGTGTGCTCCATTTCCCTCCACGGCTCACTGCCGCGTATTCACAGGGAACTCCCATGCCTGAACCGCCGAAAACGAGCGAATGTCGTTGATTGGTGGATGAGAGTGGAGTAAAGTGGGGTCACCTGGATTCTGGCCGGAGGAAAGGGGGTGATGCGATGTTCCTCGGAAGCTACGAACCAAAGCTCGACGAGAAAGGTCGAGTCATTCTTCCGGCGAAGTTCCGTGAGGAGTTGTCGAACGGCCTCGTGCTCACACGAGGCCAGGAGCGCTGCATCTACGTGTTCAGCGTGCGGGAGTTCGAGAGCATGAGCGACAAGATCCGCCAAGCCCCGGTAACGAGCAAGCAGGCGCGCGACTACATGCGCGTCTTCCTCTCCGGGGCGTCAGCGGAGACCCCCGACAAACAGCATCGCGTCACCATCCCCGCCACGCTCCGCAGCTATGCGGGGCTCGACCGTGACCTCACGGTCATCGGCACGGGCAGCCGGGTGGAGATCTGGGATGCAACGGCGTGGCAGAAATACCTCGCCGAGCAGGAGGCGGCCTTCGCAGACACGGCGGAGGAGGTGATCCCCGGACTCTTCTGATCCTCTGGCTCCGACTCCCAGCCGGCCGCGCCTGATGCACTTCCCCGCACCAGGACGAACGGATGGGGATCGGAACCCGAGGCCCCGAAGGCAAGGCGGAAGTATGGACTTCGAACGTATTCACACCCCGGTGATGCTCGACCGAACGGTCGAGCTGCTCGCTCCCGCCCTCGAACGCGAGGGCGCGGTGCTCGTCGACGCCACGCTCGGCATGGGCGGTCACACCCGCGCATTCCTCGAGCGCTTCCCGAATCTCACCGTGATCGGCCTCGATCGCGACCCCGACGCCCTCGAGATCGCCCGAGAGCGTCTCGCGGCGTTCGGCGACCGCGTGCGGTTCGTGCACACGGTCTACGACGGCATCGCGCGCGCCGTGCGTTCCGAGGGATTCCGTGAGGTGCAGGGAGTGCTCTTCGACCTCGGCGTCTCGTCGCTGCAGCTCGATCGGGCCGAGCGCGGATTCGCCTACTCCAAAGACGCCCCGCTCGACATGCGGATGGACTTCACGCAAGGGCGCACCGCGGCCGACGTCATCGCCGAAGAGAGCGAAGACGAGCTCAAGCGCATCTTCCTCGACTACGGCGAGGAGAAGCTCGCGGCGAGGTACGCGCGGGCGATCGTGCGGGCCAGGGCGGAGGCCCCGATCACCCGTTCAGGCCAGCTCGTCGCGATCATCACCGCGGCAACGCCCGTCGTGGTGCAGCGGCAGGGGCATCCGGCCAAGCGGGTCTTCCAGGCGCTGCGCATCGAGGTGAACGAAGAGCTCTCGGTGCTGCAGGCTGCGATGCCCGCCGCCCTCGACACGCTCACCGTCGGCGGACGCATCGTCGTGCTCGCCTACCAGTCGCTCGAGGACCGCATCGTCAAGCGGGCCCTCCAGGCGGCTGCGAGCTCCAGCGCGCCCGCCGGGTTACCGATGGAGCTGCCCGAACATCGCCCGATGTTCAAGCTCCTCGTACGCGGAGCCGAACTCGCGAGCGAATCAGAACAAGCGGAGAACCCGCGTGCGAAGCCGGTGCGACTGCGTGCCGCCGAACGAGTGAGGAGGCCGTCATGAGCGCTGTGCCGGCCCAGTCCGTACCAGCCCCTCGCCGCATCGAGACCGAGCGTCAGCGACGCCTCCGCCCTGCGCCCGAACGCGAGATCAGCCGCGCCAAGCCCACGCTCGGCTATGCCGTGATCGCCCTCGGCAGCGTCGCGATCATCATCGTCGCGCAGCTGCTGCTCTCCATCGCGGTCACCCAGGGCGCCTACGAGATCGACGCCTACCAGGTGCGCCAGGCCGAGCTCGCGCGCGAGCAGCAGACGCTCAGCGAAGACCTCGATCGGGTCGAGTCGCCGCAGTTCCTCGCCATGAACGCCGAGGCGCTCGGCATGGTGCCGAACGCGAGCCCGGTGTACCTGCGTCTGTCCGACGGGGCGGTGCTCGGCCAGCCGACCGCCGCAACCGGCGGCGCCGGGGCATCCGCTCCGCTCGTGCCGAACACGCTCATCGACGGCGTGCCGCTCGTGACCGACCAGCAGAACGGCAACGCCGGGAACGCGGCGAAGCCCGAACATGCCGCCGACGCAGCCACGCCGAACCAGGCAGCCGCGCCGCCGGCGGGCAACGGACTCCCGACACCCGCGACGCACTGAACGCGCGCACGCCGCAGCACGAGGACGATGAAGATCACGAGGACGGGGGGCGGGAACGGATGAATCGCATCAGCCGGCACCCGATGCGTCGCATCTTGATGGCGGCGGTCGTGCTCGTCGCCCTCGTCGGCGTCTTCGTCGTGCGTCTCGTCGACATCCAGGTGGTGCGCGCCGCCGAGCTCAACGTGCAGGCCGAGGATGCCCGGTCCCAACCGGTGACCACCTACGGCGCGCGCGGCGACATCGTCGACGTGAACGGGAAGGTGCTCGCCGACAGCGTCATCCGGTACGACATCGCCCTCTCGCCGAAGAACGCCGGACCGGTCACTCGCGATGTTCCCGACCCCGCTGATCCCGCGAAGACGAAGAGCGAGACGATCCCGCTCGAACAGGTCGCCGCCGAGCTCGGCGCGGCCGTGGGCATCACGGGAGAGGAGGTGCTCGCCATCATCTCCGACCGCCTCGCCGACAACCCGAAGTCCGACTTCGCCTACGTCGCGAAGCTCGTCGACACCCCGATATACGAAGCGGTGAAGGCACTCGACATCCCCTGGGTCGAGCCCTACGAGCATGCGAGCCGTCGGTACCCGAACGGTGCCGTCGCCGGCAACCTCATCGGATTCGTCGGCGATGAGGGCGAAGCGCTCGCGGGCCTCGAACTCGCCGAAGACGAATGCCTCGCCGGCGAGAACGGGCAGGTCAGCTACCTGCACAGCCTGCGCGACTGGGTGACGATCCCCGGAACGGAGGTCGTGCACAAGCAGGCCCGCGACGGCGGCACCCTCAAGCTCACGATCGACAGTGACCTGCAGTGGTTCGTGCAACGCGCAGCGGAGGCGCAAGTGCAGGCGACCGGGGCCGATTGGGCGACGGTGACGGTCATGGAGGCGAAGACCGGCCGGCTCCTCGCCGTCGCCGACGTGCCGACGATCGACCCGAACGACCCCGCGGCAACGCCCGAGGGCGACCGCGGCTCACGGTCGTTCACCGCCCCGTTCGAGCCCGGCTCGACGTTCAAGGCGCTCACCGCGGCATCCGTCATCGACAAGGGCAAGGCCAACCCGCTCAGCGAGGTCATGGCGCCCTATCGCTACACGCCCGCGAACGGCGCCGACATCAATGACAGCTTCTATCACGAGGACACCCCGTACACCCTGACGGGCGTGCTCGTCGACTCGTCGAACACGGGCATGTCGATGTTCGGCGAGCGCCTGACCGACCAGGAGCGCTACGACGACATGCTCGCGTTCGGGCTCGGCGAGCGCACCGAGGTCGGGTTCCCGGGCGAGGAGCCCGGCGACCTGCACGGCGGCCCCGACGAGTGGGACAACCAGACGAAGTACGCCACGATGTTCGGCCAGGGACTCACCACGACCGCGGTGCAGATCGCGAGCGCCTACCAGACGATCGCGAACGGCGGCGTGCGCATGCCTGTCTCTCTCGTCGACGGATGCCGTGACGAGAACGGCGACGTCAGCAAGACCGAGTCCACTGGCACGCAGGTCATCTCCGAGACCGCCGCCGACGAGACGAGCCAGATGCTCGAGCGCGTGTACCTCGACGGCTGGCTCGCCGACAAGTGGGAGATCCCCGGCTATCGGGTGGCGGCAAAGACCGGCACGGCGCAGGTTCCCGACGGCGAAGGCGGCTACTTGAGCGGCTACCTCGTGTCGGTCTCCGGCTTCGCCCCGGCCGACGACCCCGAGTTCGTCGTTTCGGTGAGCATCATGAATCCCGTTAAGATGAACTCGTCCGCCGCATCCGCTCCCGTCTTCCAGCAGGTGATGAGCCAAGTGCTGAAGAAGTATCGGACCGTTCCGTCCGGCGCCCCGGCGCCCGAGCTGCCAGCCACCTGGTGAGAAAGTTGGGTTCGTGACCGGATCGCCTCCCACGGCCCTCCGGCCGCAGCATCCGAGCCCCCGATCCGTTCACGGCCTCGCCGAGGCGTTCGGTCTCGAGGTGCGCGGCGACGTCGACGGTCTCGAGATCACCGGCGCAGCGCTGTCCTCGGCCACAGTGCGCCCCGGCGACCTCTACGTCGGCGTTCCCGGCAGGAATGCGCACGGAGCCGACTTCACCGCCGCCGCTCGCGATGCCGGCGCGGTCGCCGTGCTCACTGACGAGGCCGGTGCCGAACGCGCCGCAGGAGCCGGGCTGCCGATCCTCGTGACGCCCGACGCGCGAGCCGCGCTCGGCGACGTGGCCGCATGGATCCACCGCACGGCCGAGAATCCGGCGACCCTCTTCGCCGTGACCGGCACGAACGGCAAGACGAGCGTCGTCTACCTGCTCTACGGAATCCTCCGCCAGCTCGGCATCGTCGCCGGCCTCACCTCCACTGCCGAACGGCGCATCGGCGACGAAGCCGTCACGAGCTCGCTCACGACGCCCGAGGCGAGCGAGCTGCACGCGCTGCTCGCGCGCATGCGCGAGGTCGACGTGCGCGCCGTCGGCATCGAGGTGTCGGCGCAGGCGCTCTCGCGGCATCGGGTCGACGGGCTCGTGTTCGACGTCGTCGGGTTCACGAACCTCACGCACGACCACCTCGACGACTACGCGTCGCTCGAGGAGTACTTCGACGCGAAGCGCGAGCTGTTCCAGCCCGAGCGCGCACGTCGCGGCGTGATCACGGTCGACTCCGAATGGGGGGAGCGACTCGTCGGCGCGTCCCGCATCCCGGTGACGACGCTCACGACCGTCGACGGCGTCGAGGCCGACTGGCGCCTCACCGTGCTCGACGAGACGGCCACCCACACGAGCTTCGTGCTCGACGGCCCCGAAGGGCGCCACCTCGAGACGAAGGTGCCCCTGCTCGGCTGGTACATGGCGGCGAACGCCGCGCTCGCGATCATCATGCTCGTCGAGTCGGGCATGGATCTCGAGCGCATCGCGCACGTGCTCGAGCGCGACGGCGGCATCGATGCGTACATCCCGGGTCGCGCCGAGCGCATCTCGGGCGATCGCGGCCCCGTCGTCTACATCGACTACGGGCACAGCCCCGATGCGTTCCTGCAGACCCTCGGCGCCATCCGTCGCTTCACCTCGGGCAAGCTCGTGATGGTCTTCGGCGCCGACGGCGACCGTGACACCACGAAACGCGCCGAGATGGGCGCGATCGCGGCACGCGGCGCCGACGTGGTCGTCATCACCGACTTCCATCCCCGCTTCGAGGACCCCGCCGCCATCCGCGCGGCGCTCATCGCGGGCGCGCGCGCGGCGGTGCCCGAGCGTGAGATCCACGAGGTTCCCGACCCGCGAGCCGCGTTCCGCGCCGCGCTCGCCCTCGCCGGCGAGGGCGACGCGATCCTCTATGCGGGGCCCGGCCATGAGGACTACCACGAGGTGCGCGGCGTGAAGATCCCGTATTCCGCTCGCGAAGACTCGAAGCAGGCGCTGCGCGACGCCGGGTGGCTCGAATGATCGCGCTGACCCTCGCGGAATTCGCGGCTGCCGCCCCGGGCGAACTCCGCCTCGACGGCACCGACGCGACGCCCGAGACGGTGGTCTCCGGCGCCGTCACGACCGACTCGCGCGAGGTATCGCCCGGCGGCGTGTTCGTCGCGAAGCGCGGAGAGTTCGACGACGGCCACCGTTTCGCTCCCGCCGCCGCCGAACAGGGCGCCGCTCTCCTCGTCGTCGAACGACCGCTCGACGTGCCGGTGCCCCAGCTCGTCGTGGCCGACTCGGTCGACGCGCTCGGTGCGATCGCGGCTGAGGTCGTGCGGCGCGTGCGCTCTCACGGGCAGCTGCGCATCGTGGGCGTCACCGGATCGAACGGCAAGACGACCACGAAGAACCTCCTCCGCACGGTGCTCGAGCGGGTGGGTCCCACGGTGGCCGCCCGCGCCTCGTTCAACAACGAGGTGGGGGCGCCGATCACGATGCTCGAGCTCACCGACGAGACCCGGTTCCTCGTCGCCGAGATGGGCGCGAGCGCGGTCGGCGAGATCGCCCGGCTCATCCGCTTGGCCAAGCCCGACATCGGCATCGTCCTGAAGGTGGGCCTCGCGCATGCGGAGGGATTCGGCGGCATCGAGCAGACCGTGCGCGCGAAGTCCGAGATGGTCACCGAACTCCTCGAGACGGATGTCGCGGTGCTGAACGCCGACGACCCGCGGGTGGTGCCCATGGCCGACATCACCGCTGCCCGTGTCGTGTGGTTCGGGCTCGGCGAATCAGCCGACGTGCGAGCAGTCGACCTCATCGCGCACTCCCGCGGCACCGAGTTCACCGTCGTCCTGGCGAGCGGCGAGCGAGCACGAGTGCGCTTCGGCGTGCTCGGCGAGCACCACGTCATGAACGCGCTCGCGGCGATCGCGGCATCCGTCGAACTCGGCGTGCCGCTGCCGGCCGTCGTCGAGGCTCTCGAGTCGGTCACCCTCGCCGAGCGCTGGCGGATGCAGCTCATGGGCGGCCGCGACGACGTCACGATCATCAATGACGCCTACAACGCGAGTCCCGACTCGATGGCCGCGGCGCTGAAGACCCTCGCGCAGGTGAAGTCCCCGGGCGGGCGCACGATCGCCGTGCTCGGCGAGATGAGCGAGCTCGGCGAGTTCTCGGGCGAGGAGCACGACCGCATCGCCCTGCTCGCGGTGCGACTCGGCGTGTCGCAGCTCGTCGTCGTCGGCAAGGGCGCGAGGCGCCTGCACATCACCGCGATCAACGAGGGCTCATGGGACGGCGAATCCGCCTACGTGGAGACCGCAGACGAGGCGTTCGACCTTCTCGTGTCCTCCATCCGTCCCGGTGACACGGTGCTCGTCAAATCGTCGAACTCGGCGGGCCTGCGTCACCTCGGCGACCGACTGGGAGAATGGTTCTCGTGAGAGCACTGCTGACTGCCGGAGCCCTGTCGCTCTCCTTCACGCTGTTTCTGACCCCGTTGTTCATCCGCCTCTTCACGAGGCTCGGGTGGGGCCAGTTCATCCGCGACGACGGTCCGAAGAGCCACCACGTGAAGCGCGGCACGCCCACCATGGGCGGCATCATCTTCATTCTCGGCACCCTGTTCGGCTATTTCGTCGCGACGCTGCTCGTGAGCAATGAGCCGCCGACGGCATCGGGGCTGCTCGTGCTGCTCATGATGGTCGGCCTCGGCGCCGTGGGCTTCATCGACGACTTCCTGAAGACACGCAAGAAGCAGAGCCTCGGACTCGGCGGCTGGGCGAAGGTGCTCGGCCAGGTCGCCGTGGCGGCGGCGTTCGGGCTGCTGGCGCTGGAGTTCCCGAACGTGCAGGGCGTGACCCCGGCGAATACGAAGATCTCGTTCATCCGTGACCTTCCGCTGGACTTCATGGTGTTCGGCACCATCGTCGGCGTGGTCCTCTACGTGCTCTGGATCTGCCTCATCACGGCCGGCACCTCGAACGCGGTGAACGTCACCGACGGCCTCGACGGCCTCGCCACGGGCGCCTCGATCCTCGCGATCGGTTCGTTCGTCATCATCGGGTTCTGGCAGTTCAACCAGTCGAAGTTCGGCGAGAACCTCAATCCGAGCGACCTGTATCGCAGTTACGACGTGCGTGACCCGCTCGACATCGCGATCGTCGCGACGGCTATCGTCGGCGGCCTCATCGGCTTCCTCTGGTGGAACACCAACCCCGCGCACATCTACATGGGAGACACGGGCTCGCTCGCGCTCGGCGGCGCCCTCGCCGCGCTCGGGGTCGTCAGTCACACCGAGCTGCTGCTCCTGCTCATCGGCGGTCTCTTCGTGATCGAGACGGGCTCGGTGATCGTGCAGCGCGCCTACTTCAAGCTGACCCGTGGCAAGCGCATCTTCCTGATGAGCCCGATCCACCATCATTTCGAGCTCAAGGGCTGGGCCGAGGTCACGATCGTCGTTCGCTTCTGGATCATCGGCGGCCTGTTCGTGGCCGCCGGCGTCGGCAGCTTCTACTTCGAATGGCTGCAGCGTTGATGGCGGATGCCGCGACGACCCCGCCGAGCTCCACTGCCCGCCTCGACTCGCTCACGAGCTGGCACGCCGACTGGAGCGGACTGCGCGTCGCCGTGCTCGGACTCGGCGTGACGGGGTTCGCCGTCGCCGACACCCTCACGGAGCTCGGCGCGAAGGTGCTCGTGCTCGCGCCCGATGCCGACGACGACCGGGCGCGCATCCTCGAGGTCATCGGTGCCGAACTGCTGCGGCATCCGCTCGACTCGGTGCCCGACGGGCTCGTCGGCTTCGCCCCCGAGCTCGTGGTCGCCTCGCCCGGGTTCCATCCCGACCACCCGGTGCTGGAGTGGGCAGGGGAGACCGGCACCCCGGTGTGGGGTGACATCGAGCTCGCCTGGCGCGTGCGCGACAAGGTGAACGCCGCCGAGTGGATCCTCGTGACCGGCACGAACGGCAAGACCACGACAGTGCAGCTCACGTCGACGTTCCTCGCGGCGAACGGCCTGCGCGCAGCGCCCTGCGGGAACATCGGCGTGCCCGTCCTCGATGCCGTGCGCGATCCCAGCGGATTCGACGTGCTCGTCGTGGAGCTCTCGAGCTACCAGCTCCACCACCTGCCGACCACCGGACCTGGAGCCCTGCATCCGTGGGCGAGCGTGTGCCTGAACGTCGCCGACGACCACCTCGACTGGCACGGCTCGGCCGAGGCGTACCGTTCGGCGAAGGGCACCGTCTACGCGAACACCAAGGTCGCCTGCGTCTACAACCGCGGCGACGACGCGACCGAGCAGATGGTGCGCGACGCCGACGTCGAAGAGGGAGCCCGGGCGATCGGGTTCGGGCTCGACGTTCCAGGGCCGAGCGACTTCGGCGTCGTCGAGGGCATCCTCTGCGACCGTGCCTTCCTCGACGAGCGGCAGAGCTCCGCGCTCGAGATCGTGACGGTCGGCGAACTCGAGCCGCGCGGCCTCGCCGCGCCGCATGTGGTGGCCAACATCCTCGCGGCATCGGCGCTCGCCCGATCCTTCGGCGTGCCGGTCGGGGTCATCCACGATGCGCTCGGCGACTTCCGACTCGACGCGCACCGCATCGAGACGGTCGCGGTGGCGGGCGGCATCCGCTGGATCGACGATTCGAAGGCCACGAATCCGCACGCCGCCGAGGCCTCACTGCGGGCGTTCGGGCAGGTCGTCTGGATCGTCGGCGGGCTCCTGAAGGGTGTCGACGCCGACGCGCTCGTGGCCGCGCACGCGCCGCGCCTCCGCGCCGCCATCGTGATCGGCGTCGATCGCGCCCAGCTCGTCGCGGCATTCGCACGACACGCGCCGGCACTGCCCGTGTTCGAGGTCGCCGCGGATGACACTGAACGTGTGATGCCCGAGGCGGTCGCACTGGCTGCGGCGGTCGCGGGGGAGGGCGACACCGTGCTCCTCGCGCCGGCCGCGGCATCCATGGACCAGTTCGCCGACTACGCCGACCGCGGCCGGCGATTCCACGACGCGGTCATCGCACAGCTTGGGGGTGAGGCGGATGGCGACCCCGCCCCGCAAGAGCCGCCCAGAGAAGGCTGAGCAAGCGGGCATCTCGGCCGCCCGCATCGGGCTCGGCCGTGTGTTCCGCGTCGAGTCGAAGGACTACTTCCTGCTGCTCGGCACGACGCTGTTCCTCGTCGTGTTCGGTCTCATCATGGTGCTCTCCTCATCGTCGGTCGAGTCGCACCTCGATGACGGCGGGTTCTTCGTGCAGGCGACCCGACAGGGCCTCTACGCGCTGTTCGGGATTCCGATCATGCTCATCGCCAGCCGGATGCCCGAGACGCTGTGGATGCGCGTCGCGTGGCCCGCCCTCATCGCCTCGTGCGTGCTGCAACTCCTGGTGGTCGCGACCCCGCTCGGCATCACCGTCGGCGGGAACACGAACTGGCTCGAGATCGGGCCCGTGCAGTTCCAGCCGTCAGAGCTCATCAAGGTGGCGCTCGTCATGTGGCTCGGACTCATCGTGACGAAGAAGGAGCCGTACCTCGGCGAGTTCCGGCGGGGCATCCTGCCGATCCTGCTCGTCGGCGGCGGCTCGATCGGGCTCGTGCTCCTCGGCGGCGACCTCGGCACCGTCATGATCATGGGCGCGATGCTCCTCGGCGCGCTCTTCCTCATCGGCGTCCGATTCCGGCTCCTGCTGCCGCCGGTCTTCCTCGGCGCGATCGCCTTCGTCATCGTCGCCGTCTCGAGCGACAGCCGGATGCGTCGCATCACGGCGTTCCTCGAGGAGAACTGCTCGCAATACGACCAAGAGGACTGCTACCAGATCCAGCACGGGATGTTCGCTCTCGCCAACGGCGGGGTGTTCGGGGTCGGACTCGGGAACTCGGCGGCGAAATGGTCGTGGCTGCCGGCCGCCGACAACGACTTCATCTTCGCGATCATCGGCGAGGAGCTCGGCCTCATCGGCGCAGTCGTGGTCATCGCCCTCTTCGTCGTGCTCGCGGTCACGTTCGCGCGCGTGCTCCGGGCCGCTCGCACGCAGTTCGCGCGCGCGGTGACCGCGGCGGTGCTCGTGTGGATCATCGGTCAGGCCTGTGTCAATATCGGTGTCGTGCTCGGCGTCTTCCCCGTTCTCGGTGTTCCCCTTCCCCTCGTCTCGGCGGGCGGCACCGCCCTGCTCACGACGCTCTTCGCAATCGGCGTCGTCCTGTCGGTCGCGCGCGACCCCGAAGCGCCCGCTCGCGCCGCGGCTCGTGCAGAGGCCCGCAAGGCACGTGCAGCGGGGCGCCCGCTGCGATGACCGTCTACCTGCTCGCCGGCGGGGGAACCGCCGGTCACGTGAACCCGTTGCTCGCGGTCGCCGACCGCTTGCGCGAACGCGACCCCGAGGCGCTCGTGCTCGTGCTCGGCACTGCCGAGGGTCTGGAGTCGAGGCTCGTGCCGGCGCGCGGCTACGAGCTCCTCACGATCGCGAAGGTCCCGTTCCCGCGTCGCCCGAGCCGAGCCGCGCTCGCGTTCCCTGCCCGGTTCCGTCGGTCGATCGACGACGTGCGCGCCATCATCGCCGATCGCGGCGTCGACATCGTTGTCGGCTTCGGCGGCTACGTCGCAACGCCCGCGTACTTCGCGGCACGCCGCGCCGGCGTGCCCGTCGCGATCCACGAGGCGAACGCGAGACCGGGTCTGGCCAACCGGCTCGGCGCGCGATCGGCGGCGGCCGTCGGCGTCGCGTTCGCCGGCACCCCCCTCCCGGGCGCCGAAGTCGTCGGCATGCCGCTTCGCAGAGAGATCGAATCGCTCGACCGCCCGGCGCTTCGGGCCGAGGCGGCGGAGTTCTTCGGCCTCGACGCGGATCGCCCTGTCGTGCTGGCGACCGGCGGCTCGCTCGGCGCGCGTCGCATCAACCGCACGGTGGTCGAAAGTGCGGACGCGATCACGGATGCCGGGTGGCAGGTGCTGCACATCACAGGAGCCGCGTCGGAGGTCGCCGATCCGGCCGTGGCCGGCTATCGCATGGTCGAGTACGCCGACCGCATGGACCTCGCGCTCGCTCTCGCCGATCTCGCCGTCTCCCGGGCCGGCGCCGCAACGGTCAGCGAGCTCGCGGCACTCGGCATCCCGGCCGTCTACGTGCCCTATCCCGTCGGCAACGGCGAGCAGCGCTTCAATGCAGCCGAGGTGGTCGGAGCGGGTGGAGGCATCCTCGTCGACGATGCGGCGTTCGTGCCCGCGTGGGTCACCGCAGAGCTCGCGCCACTCCTCGGCGACCGTGAACGCGTCGCGGCGATGGCCGAGGCAGCGGCATCCGTCGGCCACCGTGACGGCACCGATCGAATGGTCGCGCTCGTCGACGCCGCGCTCGGCGGGGGAGCCGGCCAGTCCGCGCGAGGCGCGTAACGTTGAGTGAGCGGATGCCGCGGCCCCGCTTCACACCGAACGATTCATCGACCAGACCGAGATCGACCACACCGAGGAAGACCCGCACCCCGTGACCATCAAGCCCGACCTCTCCGTAAAGATCCCCGCCGAGCTCGGCGCCGTGCACTTCGTCGGCATCGGCGGATCCGGCATGAGCGGCATCGCACGGCTCTTCATCGGCGCTGGTCATCGCGTCACGGGCTCCGACGTGCGCGACTCCGACAACATCGCGGCCCTGCGCGAGCTCGGCGCCGAGATCGCGATCGGGCACGACGCCGCCAACCTCGGCAATGCCGATGCGGTCGTCGTGACCGGCGCACTGTGGGAGGACAACCCCGAGTACCGGCTCGCGCTCGAGCGAGGACTGCCGGTGCTCCACCGGTCGCAGGCGCTCGCCTGGCTCATCGCGGGCCAGCGTCTCGTGTCGGTCGCCGGCGCGCACGGCAAGACCACGTCGACGGGCATGATCATCACGGCCCTGCTCGAGCTCGGCGCTGATCCGAGCTTCGTGAACGGCGGCGTCATCGAGGAGCTCGGCGTGAGCTCGTCGGCGGGCGAGGGCGAGCTCTTCGTCGTCGAGGCCGATGAGTCCGACGGCTCGTTCCTGCTGTACGACACCTCGGTCGCCCTGATCACGAACGTCGATGCCGACCACCTCGACCACTACGGATCCCTCGAGGCGTTCGAGCAGGCGTTCGTCGACTTCGCCGATCGTGCCCGTGAGTCGGTCGTGATCTCGTCCGACGATGCCGGCGCGAAGCGCGTCTCCGAACGGCTCTCGCACGAGAACGTGGTCACCTTCGGCGAGGCGGCGGATGCCTCGGTGCGCGTGCACTCCATCGAGACCGACGGTCCTGTCTCATTCGCCATCTCCTACCGGGGCGTCGACCACCGCGCCACGCTCCGCATCCCGGGCCGGCACAACGCGATCAACGCAGCCGGCGCGTTCGCGGTGCTCGTCGGCCTCGGATTCGACCCCGCGGCATCCCTCGACGGCATCGCCCGGTTTGCCGGCACAGGCCGCCGCTTCGAGCTGCACGGCACCGTCGGAGGCGTGAGCGTCTACGACGACTACGCTCACCACCCGACCGAGGTCGCCGCCGCCCTCTCGGCGGCGCGCACCGTCGTGGGTTCCGGGCGGATCATCGCAGTGCACCAGCCGCACCTCTACAGCCGCACCAGGCTGTTCGCGAACGAGTTCGCCGAGGTGCTCGAGCGGTTCGCCGATGAGACGGTCGTGCTCGACGTCTACGGGGCGCGTGAAGACCCCGAGCCCGGCGTCACCGGCGCGCTCGTGAGCGAGCGGTTCGCGGACGCGACGCACGTCGCATACGTGCCCGATTGGCAAGAGGCCGCCGACTACACGGCGCGCATCGCGCGCGAGGGCGACTTCGTGATCACCCTCGGCTGCGGCGACGTGTACCGCATCGTGCCGCAACTGCTCGGCTCGCTCGAGCGGGAGCGCGGATGAGGGCGCGCGGCGCGTGAAGCGGCCGCAGGGGTTCGACCAGCCGGCCACGCGTCGTGCCGAGCGGCACAAGCCGCCCGACGAGGCGCCGCCCGTGGGCGAGTCGGCCGCCGCGGCGCCGCCCGTCGGCGCGTCCCAGCGGAAGGCCCGATCGAAGCGGTCGTCCGATCGCGATCGGGTGGCGACCGAGCCGATCGCGGTCATCGCGGCATCCGGCAGCACAATGTCGCACACCACCGATGCCGAGCCAGGGCAACTCGTCGCGGCATCCGGATCGGCCGTCGCGGAACGCTCGCGCGACGCCCGCTCGCCCAAGCGCGTCCTCGCGGCGGCCGCGCGAGAACGTCGCCGGTACGAGCGACTGGAGGTGCGCCGCTTCACGAAGCGGTCACGTCGCCGCCGGCTGGTCTGGACCGTGGTGCTCGGCTCGATCGCGGCGCTCGTCGCGGTCGTGATCGGCGGGGCCTACTCGCCCCTGATGGCACTGCGGGACGTGCGCGTCGAGGGTGCCCAGCGCATTCCCGCCGCCGACGTGCAGGCGGCCTTCGCCGGCATGCTCGGCACGCCGCTGCCACTCATCGCCTCGGCCGACGTGCATGACGCGCTCTCGGCGTTCCCGTTGATCGAGACGTACTCGACCGAGACGATTCCGCCCGGCACGCTCGTGGTGCGAATCGTGGAGCGCACGCCCGTCGGCGTCATCGACACGGGTGATGGCCTCGAGCTGGTCGACGCGGCCGGCGTGGTTATCGAACGACCCGACGCGCGGCTCGAAGGTCAGCCGCTCATCGAGGCCGAGGGCGGCATCGCGGGCGAGGGGTTCCGCGCCGCGGCCGCCGTCGTGCGGAGCCTGCCCGCCGAGGTGCGCGCGCAGCTCGTCGGCGTGCAGGCGGCGACCGCCGACGACGTGCGGCTCCAGCTCGCAGCGGGTGCGACGGTCGTGTGGGGGAGCGCTGAGGACTCGGAGCTGAAGGCGGCGGGGCTCGCGAGGCTCATGCAGGCGGCGCCGCCCGATTCGGTCTCGCAGTACGACGTCTCGGCGCCGTCGAGTCTCGTGACGGAGTGAATCAGGCGAATCGGATGCTGCGGGCACGAGTCTTGCGGGCGGTTCGCGACACGCGGGCTGTCCTTGCGCAGCGGCGGGCACGTCACACGTACCGTCAAGTCAGGAATTGCATACTCAGCAAGACTTTAACCTTCGACTAGAGGTTCAGAGTTTCGACGGAGGCCGGACGTGTCATCAAACCAGAACTACCTCGCCGTCATCAAGGTCGTCGGTATCGGCGGCGGCGGTGTCAACGCCGTCAACCGCATGATCGAACTCGGTCTCCGCGGAGTCGAATTCATCGCCATCAACACCGATGCGCAGGCGCTGCTCATGAGCGACGCCGACGTCAAGCTCGACGTCGGCCGCGATCTCACCCGCGGCCTCGGTGCAGGCGCCGACCCAGAGGTCGGTCGCCGTGCGGCCGAAGACCACGCCGAAGAGATCGAGGAGGCGCTTGCGGGCGCTGACATGGTCTTCGTCACGGCCGGCGAGGGCGGCGGCACGGGCACCGGCGGCGCACCCGTCGTCGCGCGCATCGCGAAGTCGATCGGCGCACTGACCATCGGTGTCGTCACCAAGCCATTCGGGTTCGAGGGCAAGCGTCGCCAGACGCAGGCCGAACAGGGCGTCGGCCGGCTGAAGGAAGAAGTCGACACGCTCATCGTCGTGCCGAACGACCGCCTGCTCGAGATCAGCGACCGCGGCATCTCGATGCTCGAGGCGTTCGCGACGGCCGACCAGGTGCTGCTCGCCGGCGTGCAGGGCATCACCGACCTCATCACCACGCCGGGCCTCATCAACCTCGACTTCGCCGACGTCAAGTCGGTCATGCAGGGCGCGGGTTCCGCGCTCATGGGCATCGGCTCCTCGCGAGGAGCCGATCGTGCGATCAAGGCGGCCGAACTCGCCGTCGCGAGTCCGCTGCTCGAGGCCTCGATCGACGGCGCGCATGGCGTGCTCCTCTCGATCCAGGGCGGCTCCAACCTCGGCATCTTCGAGATCAACGACGCGGCGCGCCTCGTGCAGGAGGCCGTGCACCCCGAGGCGAACATCATCTTCGGCGCGGTGATCGACGACACCCTCGGCGACGAGGTGCGCGTCACGGTCATCGCCGCCGGATTCGACGGGGGTGAGCCGAGTTCGAGTGCGAAGCCCGTCGAGGCACGGCGCTCGAACTTCGCCACTGCGGCCGTCGGCGCCGGAATCGGCGGCTCCGCGCTGTCGGGCGACACCGGCGATGCCATCGGCGAGATCAACATCGATGAGCTCGTCGAGACGGCGAACTGGGGCGAGGCGTCGACAGGTGCAGGCGACCAGATCGTCTCTGACCCCGCCTTCGACAGCGGCGACGACGATCTCGACATTCCCGACTTCCTGAAGTGAGCGGCGCGCTCCAGACCGGTAGGCGGTGCGCATGAGCGTACTCGCCGACCGGCTGGCCGCCGTGCGCGCGGCCATCGCCGAGACCGCTGAGGCGGCCGGGCGATCGCCCGACGAGCTCACGACCGTGGTCGTCACGAAGTTCCAGCCCGTCTCGCTCGTGGCCGAGCTCGCGGAGCTCGGCGTGCGCGACATCGGCGAGAACCGCCACCAGGAGGCGCAGGCGAAGGCGGCCGAGCTGGCAGGCCTCGGGCTCCGCTGGCACTTCGTGGGTCAACTGCAGAGCAAGAAGGCCAGGCAGGCGCTCGCCTACGCGTCGGTGATCCACTCGGTCGACCGGCCCGGCCTCGTCGACGCGCTGCGATCGGATGTGGCATCCGTCGACTGCTTCGTACAGGTGAACCTCACCGACGACCCGGGGCGGGGCGGCGTCGCGCCGAACGAGCTCGACGCCCTCGTGGAGCGCGTGCTGGCGGCATCCGGACTCCGACTGCTCGGTCTGATGGCGGTCGCACCGCTCGGCGAACCCGCTCGCCCTGCGTTCGCACGCATGAGGGAGTACTCGGAACGCATTCGTCGAATCGCTCCGGACGCGCGAGGATTGTCCATGGGAATGTCCCACGACTACCGCGACGCGATCATGGAAGGTGCGACACACCTCCGGATCGGCACCGCAATCACCGGGAATCGGCCGGTCGCCGGTTAGCCTCGAAGAGACGGAAAACAGACGGAGGCAGCGATGTCGAACCCGCTCAAGAAGACCATGGTCTATCTCGGACTCGCCGATGAGGAGTTCGAAGACGAGACTCCGCAGACGCACGCGCAGCCACAGGCTGCGCCGATCGTGCACGCCGCCCCGGCGCCGAAGACCGGCGCGGCGGTGACGCCACTCCGAAAGCACCACGCACAACCGAGCACACCGCAGGCGGAGATGAACGAAATCCTGACCGTGCACCCGCGTCAGTATCGAGACGCGCAGGTGATCGCCGAGTCCTTCCGTGATGGAGTGCCGGTGATCATCAATCTGTCGCAGATGTCGGATGCCGATGCGCGGCGCCTGATCGACTTCGCGAGCGGGCTCTCGCAAGGCCTCTACGGCAAGATCGAGCGCGTCACGAGCAAGGTGTTCCTGCTCTCGCCCGCACACGTGGTGGTCTCGGGGGAGACCGGTGAGACCGAAGGCGACGTCGACGCGTCGTTCTTCACGCACGCGTAGCTGCACGTGGGCGCGTTCTCCGTCGTCTGGAGCATCCTCTACACGTTGCTCCTCATCTATTTCTTCGTGATGTGGGGGCGCTTCATACTCGACCTCGTGCGCACGTTCAACCGATCCTGGCGACCCCGGGGGGCGTCGCTCGTGATCGTCGAGGCCGTGTACAGCGTCACCGACCCCCTGGTGCGGTTCTTCCGGCGGGTCGTGCCGCCGATCCGCATCGGCCAGATCGCGCTCGACCTCGGGTGGAGTCTCGCGATGCTCGTCATCATCGTGGCCATGACCGTGGTGTCATGGCTCGCTGCCGCGGGCTGATGATCTCCTGCGAGGAGTGGGGCCGAGACGATCGGCACTGCGCCTCTCAGGATCTCTTTGCTAGCGTTAGCTGAACATGTTCGAAACAGTTCGACAGATTTGAGGGTGGAAAGCCATGGCGCTAACTCCGGAAGATGTGGTCAACAAGCGCTTCCAGGCGACGAAGTTCCGGGAAGGGTACGACCAAGACGAGGTCGATGACTTCCTTGACGAGGTGGTCGTCGAGCTTCGCCGGCTGAACCAGGAGAACGAGGAGCTGCGCCAGCGAGTGAACGCGGCCGAGGCCCGTGCCGCGGAGGCCGGCAAGGCATCCGCCGCGGCGCCGGCGCCTGCCGCGGTCTACACCGAGCCTGCTGCGCCGCCGCCCACGGTGGCCGTGCCGACGCAGGCTCCGGCCCCGCAGTCGGACTTCGACGAGCAGGCCAGCACGACCAACCTCCTGCAGCTGGCCCGCCGGCTGCACGAGGAGCACGTGCGCGAGGGCGTCGAGAAGCGCGACGCGCTCATCGCCGAAGGCCACGCAACGGCGGCTCGCGTCGTTGCCGAGGCCGAGGCGAAGCAGCGCGCCCAGATGGGCATTCTCGACCAGGAGCGTCTCGCGCTCGAGAAGCGCGTCGACGAGCTTCGGGTGTTCGAGCGTGAGTACCGGCAGAAGCTCAAGAGCTACATCGAGGGCCAGCTGCGCGACCTCGACACGGCAGCACCCGTTTCCGTCTCGGGCAACCAGGGCTTCTCTTCGCCGGTGAGCGCGGGCGTGCCGGCCGAGCAGCCTGCGCCGACCTTCCAGGGCTTTGGAGGCTGAGCGGGCCGCCAAGGTCGGCATCGCCAGTGCTCTCCTGGTCTTGGCCGGCGCCGCGATTGCGGCGTACGGCCTCGACCAGTTGAGCAAGTTCCTCGTCGTCTCGAACCTGACCGAGGGCGAAATCGTGCCGGTGCTCGGGTCAGCGCTGGAGTGGCGGTTCGTGCGCAACCCGGGCGCGGCGTTCTCGCTCGCGAGCGGCATGACCTGGATCTTCACCATCCTCGCGGCCGCCGTGATCACGTTCATCGTGTGGTTCGCGCGTCGCATCCACTCCATCGCGTGGGCGGTCGTGTTCGGGTTGCTCCTCGGCGGCGTGCTCGGCAATCTCACCGATCGACTCATGCGAGAGCCGAGTTTCGGCCTGGGGCACGTCGTCGACTTCATCTCGACGCCGTGGTTCATACCGGCCATCTACAACTTCGCCGACATCGCGATCGTGTCGAGCATGGTGCTCTTCATGGTCCTCACGATCCGCGGCGTCGGGCTCGACGGAACTCGCGATGTTCGGCCGAACACGGTGGCGCCCGATGCCGCGGCGAGCGACGCGGCGAGCGACGCGGCGAGCGACGGCCGCGCGTTCTCGGCGAGCCCTGAGCTCGCACGCGAGTCCTGAGCATGGAGCATCGCTCGTTCCCCGTTCCCGACGGGCTCGACGGCGCACGCGTCGACGCGGGCCTCGCCAAGCTCCTCGGCTTCTCGCGCACGCTCGCGGCCGAGATCGCGACGGAAGGCGGCGTGCTGCTCGACGGGACTTCCGTCGACAAGTCCGACCGCCTTCGCGGTGGTGCGTGGCTCGAGGTGAGCTGGGAGCCGCCGCGCACGCTCGCGATCGAGCCGATCGCAGTCGCCGACCTCGGCATCGTCCATGACGACGCCGACCTCGTCGTGGTCGACAAGCCTGCCGGCGTCGCGGCACATCCGTCGCTCGGCTGGAACGGGCCGACCGTGGTCGGCGCCCTCGCGGCCGCCGGGTTCCGCATCTCCACCTCGGGCGCACCCGAGCGCCAGGGTGTCGTGCACCGGCTCGACGCGGGCACCAGCGGGCTCATGGTCGTTGCGAAGTCCGAACGTGCCTACACAGAGCTGAAGCGCCAGTTCCACGACCGCGAGGTGGAGAAGATCTACCACACCGTGGTGCAGGGTCGCCCCGACCCCCTGGCCGGCACGATCGACGCACCGGTCGGCCGGCATCCCCGCTCGGAGTGGAAGTTCGCGGTGCTCGCTGGCGGCAAGCACGCCGTGACGCACTACGAGACGCTCGAGGCCTTCCGCGCCGCGTCGCTCCTCGAGGTGCACCTCGAGACCGGGCGGACGCACCAGATCCGGGTGCACATGGCGGCGCAGCGGCATCCGTGCGTCGGCGACACCATGTACGGCGCCGATCCCACGCTCTCTGCACGCCTCGGCCTCAGCCGGCAGTGGCTGCACGCGCGACAGCTCTCGTTCACGCACCCCGCCGGGGAGTGGGCGACCTTCGTCTCGGAGTACCCGAGCGACCTCGCGCACGCGCTCGAGGTGCTGCGCGGCGACTGACGGGCGCGTGCACGCGAGTCCTGATGCCGCCGGGTCGCAGGGTCGCCATAGACTTTGAAGACCCCCGGAACCGAACTCGCAGCACCCCGATTTGGAGCCCAGTGGCCACCGATTCCTTCGTCCACCTGCACGTGCACAGCGAGTACTCGATGCTCGACGGTGCAGCACGGGTCGGCGAGCTCATCCAAGCCGCGAAGGGCGAGGGGATGCCCGCCGTCGCCATCACCGACCACGGCAACGTGTTCGGCGCGTACGACTTCTGGAAGCAGGCGACCGACGCCGGCATCAAGCCGATCATCGGCACCGAGGCCTACATCACGCCGGGCACGGCCCGCGGCGACAAGACCAGGGTGCGCTGGGGCAACGGCGGCGGCGACGACGTGTCGGGTTCCGGCGCCTACACCCACATGACCCTGCTCTCCGCGACGACGGAGGGCATGCACAACCTCTTCCGGCTCTCGAGTCGCGCCTCCATCGAGGGCTACTACTTCAAGCCGCGCATGGACCGCGAGCTCCTGCAGACGTATTCGAACGGGCTCATCGCCACCACGGGCTGCCCGAGCGGCGAGGTGCAGACCAGGCTGCGGCTCGGGCAGTACGACGAAGCACTCAAAGCGGCATCCGACTATCGCGACATCTTCGGCCGCGAGAACTACTTCGCCGAGATCATGGACCACGGGCTCGGCATCGAGAAGCGCATCATGGACGACCTGTTGCGCCTCGCGAAACAGCTCGATCTCCCGCTCGTCGCCACGAACGACCTGCACTACACGCACGCGCACGACGCGAAGAGCCATGCGGCACTGCTCTGCGTGCAATCTGGCTCGACCCTCGACGACCCGAACCGGTTCAAGTTCGACGCCGACGAGTTCTACCTGAAGACCGCGGCAGAGATGCGCCACCTCTTCCGCGATCACCCCGAGGCGTGCGACAACACGCTGCTCATCGCCGAGCGCTGCGACGTGAAGTTCAACACGAGCGCGAACTACATGCCCCGCTTCCCGGTGCCCGAGGGTGAGAGCGAAGAGAGCTGGTTCGTCAAGGAGGTCGAGCGCGGGCTCCACGTGCGGTATCCCAACGGCATCCCCGACGAGGTGCGAAAGCAGGCCGACTACGAGGTCGGAGTGATCCTGCAGATGGGGTTCCCCGGCTACTTCCTCGTCGTCGCCGACTTCATCAACTGGTCGAAGAACAACGGCATCCGCGTCGGGCCGGGCCGTGGCTCCGGTGCGGGCTCGATGGCGGCCTACGCGATGCGCATCACCGACCTCGACCCGCTCCAGCACGGCCTCATCTTCGAGCGCTTCCTGAACCCCGACCGCGTCTCGATGCCCGACTTCGACGTCGACTTCGACGAGCGTCGTCGCGGCGAGGTCATCAGGTACGTCACCGAGAAGTACGGCGACGAGCGAGTCGCGCAGATCGTCACCTACGGCACGATCAAGGCGAAGCAGGCGCTCAAAGACAGCTCGCGCGTGCTGGGCTTCCCGTTCGGCATGGGCGAGAAGCTCACGAAGGCGATGCCGCAGGCGATCATGGGCAAGGACATCCCGCTCACGGGCATCCTCGACAGGGATCACCCTCGCTACAAGGAAGCGGGGGACATCCGCGCCCTCATCGAGACCGATCCCGAGGCGAAGACGGTCTTCGAGACGGCGCTCGGCCTCGAGAACCTGAAGCGGCAGTGGGGCGTGCACGCCGCGGGCGTCATCATGTCGAGCGATCCGCTCATCGACATCATCCCGATCATGAAGCGGGAGCAAGACGGCCAGATCGTCACGCAGTTCGACTATCCCGCGTGCGAGGCCCTCGGTCTCATCAAGATGGACTTCCTGGGGCTTCGCAACCTCACGATCATCGACGACGCGCTCGACAACATCGGGGCGAACCGCGGATTCCGGCCGGTGCTCGAAGATCTCGCCCTCGACGACCGTGCTGCGTACGAGTTGCTCAGCCGGGGCGACACGCTCGGCGTCTTCCAGCTCGACGGCGGGCCGATGCGCTCACTGCTTCGTCAGATGAAGCCCGACAACTTCGAGGACATCTCGGCCGTCATCGCACTGTACCGCCCGGGCCCCATGGGCGCGAACTCGCACATCAACTACGCCCTGCGCAAGAACGGGCTGCAGCCGATCACGCCGATCCATCCCGAGCTCGAAGAGCCGCTGCGAGAGATCCTCGACACGAGCTACGGCCTCATCATCTACCAGGAGCAGGTGATGGCGATCGCCCAGCGCGTGGCGGGGTTCTCCCTCGGCCAGGCCGACATCCTGCGACGTGCGATGGGCAAGAAGAAGAAGTCCGAGCTCGACAAGCAATACGAGGGCTTCAGCGGCGGCATGAAGGCCAACGGGTTCTCGGATGCCGCGATCAAGATGTTGTGGGACATCCTCCTGCCCTTCTCCGACTACGCCTTCAACAAGGCGCACTCGGCCGCCTACGGCGTGCTGAGCTACTGGACCGCCTACCTCAAGGCGCATTTCCCCGCCGAGTACATGGCGGCGCTGCTCACGAGCGTGGGCGACGCCCGCGACAAGCTCGCGCTCTACCTCAACGAGTGCCGTCGCATGGGCATCAAGGTGCTGCCACCCGACGTGAACGAGTCGATCGGGTACTTCGCCGCCGTCGGCGACGACATCCGCTTCGGCCTCGGTGCGGTGCGCAACGTCGGCTTCAACGTCGTCGACGCCATCAGGGCTGCCCGAGAGCAGAAGGGGCGCTTCGAGTCGTTCCACGACTTCCTGAAGAAGTCGCCGCTCCAGGTCGCCAACAAGCGCACCGTCGAGTCGCTCATCAAGGCGGGCGCGTTCGACTCGCTCGGCGCCACGCGTCGGGCCCTCGTCGAGATCCACGAGAGTGCGGTCGAGTCCGTCGTGAAGGAGAAGCGCGCCGAGGAGGTCGGCGACTTCGGGTTCGACTTCGACAGCCTCTTCGAGGAGCACGAGAAGCACGCGGTGACCCTCGTTCCCGACCGGCCCGAGTGGGCCAAGCGCGACAAGCTCGCGTTCGAGCGCGAGATGCTCGGCCTGTACGTCTCCGACCATCCGCTCGCAGGACTCGAGGCGCCGCTCGCGAAGCACGCCTCGACGACGATCACCGACCTCCTGAGCTCGGACTCCACCCAAGACGGCGACACCGTCACGGTTGCAGGACTCGTCACGAGTGTGCAGCATCGCGTGGCGCGCCAGAGCGGCAACCAGTACGGCATGATCCAGGTCGAGGACTTCTCGGGCGACATCACGGTGATGTTCATGGGCAAGGCCTACCAGGAGTTCGCACCCGGACTGAAGGGCGACTCGATCGTCGTGGTGCGCGGCCGGGTGAGCATGCGCGACGACGGCATGAACCTGCACGCCTACAGCGTCTTCTCGCCCGAACTGGGCCAGGGCGACGAGGTCGGGCCGGTCATCATCTCGCTGCCCGACGTGCGAGCCACGACCGACACGATCTCTGCACTGGGCGACGTGCTGATCCGGCATCGAGGCGAGACCGAGGTGCGCTTGCGGCTCGTGAAGGGCCGCTCGGCGCGGGTGTTCGAGTTGCCGTACCCCGTGCGCGTCACCGCCGACCTCTACGGGGAGCTGAAGAGCCTGCTCGGCCCGAACTGCCTCGTGTGACGATGGCGGTCTCGCCCCGGCGATGTGCTCGCTAGGCTGGATCCGCCATGCTGCGTACCATCGACCTCCGCGGAACCCGTCCGACCCAGCGAGAGCTGCTCGCGCTCGTGCCGCGGGCCGCGACGGATGTCTCCGCCGCGCTCGAGGTCGTGCGCGCGCTCATCGACGACGTGCGAGAGCGGGGTGAGGCCGCGCTCCTCGACCAGGCCGAGCGACTCGACCGGGTGCGACCGACGGCAGTGCGCGTTCCCGTCGAAGAGCTCGACGAAGCGCTCGCCGGGCTGGCCCCCGACATCCGCGACGCCATCGAGCGCACCATCGCCCGCGTACGTGCCGCGAGTGCCGCGCAGGTGCCGGCGCCGGAGACGACCGTGCTCGGCGACGGCGCGGTGATCGAGCAGCGCTGGCAGCCCGTCTCCCGTGTCGGCCTCTACGTTCCCGGCGGCAAGGCCGTGTACCCGTCGAGCGTCGTCATGAACGTCGTGCCGGCGCAGGTCGCGGGCGTGCGGTCCATTGCCCTCGCCTCGCCGCCGCAAGCCGTGTTCGGCGGACGGGTGCACCCGACTGTGGCGGGCGTCGCCGCGCTGCTCGGCATCACCGAGGTCTACGCGATGGGCGGTGCCGGAGCGATCGCTGCGTTCGCCTACGGCGTCGACGGCATCGGACTCGACCCCGTGCAACGGGTCACCGGCCCCGGCAACGTCTACGTCGCGGCGGCCAAGCGGCTCGTGCAGGGCGTCACCGGCATCGACGCCGAAGCCGGCCCCACCGACATCCTCATCATCGCCGACGACTCCGCCGACGCCGACTTCGTCGCGGCCGACCTCGTGAGCCAAGCCGAGCACGACGAGCTCGCGGCAGTCGTGCTCGTCACCGATTCCGCGGCCTTCGGCGACGAAGTGCTCGAGCGGCTCGCGGAGCGCGTCGCGGCCACGAAGCACCGCGATCGCGTGCGTGAGGCGGTCACCGGCGCGCAGTCAGCGCTCGTGCTCGTCGACGACCTCGTGCAAGCGACCGACTTCGCCAACGCATTCGGACCGGAGCACCTCGAGATCCAGGTGCGCGACACCGATGACGTGCTCTCGCGCATCGAGAACGCGGGGGCGATCTTCGTCGGCGCATACTCGCCGGTCAGCCTGGGCGACTATGCCGCGGGCTCGAATCACGTGCTCCCCACGGGAGGCCAGGCGCGGTATGCCGCCGGGCTCTCGGCGGCGACGTTCCTGCGCCCGCAGCAGGTCGTCCGCTACGACGAGGCGGCCCTTCGCGAGGTCGCGCCCGTCATCGCGGCACTCTCGAACGAGGAAGACCTCCCCGCGCACGGCGAGGCCGTGACGGCGCGCTTCGGCGATCGGCGCTGACACCGGTTCGGGTCATCCGCTGACGCCGGTTCGGGTCATCCGCCGCCGGGCCGGCAGCCGCCCGGTCCTCCACCGCCGCTAGGCTGGAAGGACCATGCACTGTCCGTTCTGCCGTCACCCAGACTCACGCGTCATCGACTCGCGCACGAGCGACGACGGGCTCTCGATCCGTCGCCGTCGCCAGTGCCCCGAGTGCGGGCGGCGGTTCTCGACCACCGAGACGGCGAGTCTCGTCGTGATCAAGCGCAGCGGAGTGGTCGAGCCGTTCAGCCGAGAAAAGGTCGTGCTCGGCGTCAAGAAGGCATGCCAGGGCCGCCCCGTCACCGACTCCGACCTCGCGGTGCTCGCGCAGAAGGTCGAGGAGACCATCCGTTCGACGGGCGCTTCGCAGATCGAGGCGAACGACATCGGTCTCGCCATCCTGCCGCCGCTCCGCGAGCTCGACGAGGTGGCGTACCTGCGATTCGCGAGCGTGTACCAGGCCTTCGAGTCGCTCGACGACTTCGACGCCGCCATCGGGCAGTTGCGCGCCGAGCACGGCCGGCTCCCGGCGCGCCCCGTCGAGTGAGCCGTCGGCCGGGCGGCGCGACTCCGATAGCCTGAGTCCGGCATGTATCGACTCCTCTTCTCCCTCTTCCTCTCGCGCATGGATCCCGAAGACGCGCACCACTTGGCGTTCCGGCTCATCCAACGGCTCCCGGTGTTCGGTCTCGGCCGGCTCGTCGAGCGCTTCACCGCGCCCGATCCGGCGCTTGGCGTCGAGGCGCTCGGGCTTCATTTCCCATCCCCGTTCGGTGTCGCCGCGGGCTTCGACAAAGACGGCTTCGCCGTACGCGGGCTCGGCCACCTCGGGTTCGGCCATGTCGAGGTCGGCACGATCACGGCGGTCGCACAGCCGGGCAATCCACGTCCGAGGCTGTTCCGGCTCACCGCCGATCGTGCGCTCGTGAACCGCATGGGGTTCAACAACGGCGGCGCGGATGCCGCGGCGGGGCGCCTCTCGCGCCTGTCGCGCCGCACCGATCGACCGGTGCTCGGCGTGAACATCGGCAAGAGCCGCGTGACACCGGTCGACGAGGCCGTTGCCGACTACGAGCGGAGCGCGCGCGTGCTCGCACCGTTCGCCGACTACCTCGTGGTCAATGTGAGCTCCCCGAACACCCCGGGTCTGCGCGGGCTGCAGGAGCTCGACGCCCTCGCGCCGCTGCTCGAGTCCGTGAAGGTCGCCGCGGGACAGACCCCGTTGCTCGTGAAGATCGCGCCCGACCTCGCCGATGACGAGATCGGGCGCATCTGCGAACTCGTCGTGAGTCTGGGGCTCGACGGCATCATCGCCACGAACACCACGATCGCATGCGAGGGCCTGACGGCGCCGGCATCCGTGGTCGAGGCGATCGGGGCGGGCGGCCTGTCGGGCGCGCCCCTCGCGGCTCGTTCGCTCGCCGTGCTCCGGCTGATCCGCGACCGGGTCCCGGCCGAGCTCTGCGTCGTGTCGGTCGGAGGTGTGGAGACTGCGGCCGATGTGCAGGATCGCCTCGATGCCGGTGCCACGCTCGTGCAGGGCTACACCGCGTTCATCTACCGTGGGCCGTTGTGGGCACGGCAGGTGAACCGAGGGCTTCTTCGGTACCGCCGCAATCGCTCCGCCGTGGCGTCATCGCAGGCGGTGTAGAGGCCGGGAGAGAGGCCGAAAATCCTCTGCGTACCTGAGGACTTCTCGACCATGTACCCCGATCAGAGCATGCCGACATCGGCGAGCTGGTCGGCGATGGTCGAGCCATCGCTCGCCGAGACCCACGGCACGTCGTCTGCTCCGTGCTGCTCGGCCTTCGTCCGTCCGCCGGCGAGCACGGCCTCACCGGTCGATAGGCGCCGGATCGCGATCGCCGCGACGCGGCCCGGGTGCTCTGCCGCGAATCGGGCGTAGAGCTCTTCGTCGTGCTGTCCGTCGTCGCCGATGAGCAGCCACCGAACGTCGGGGAACTCCTCTGCGAGCCGCTTGAGGTTCTCCTCCTTGTGCGCACGCCCGCTGCGGAACAGGCGGTCATGCGTCGGGCCCCAGTCGGTGAGGAGCAGCGGCCCGGCCGGATAGAGGTTGCGTGAGAGGAACCTCGTGAGCGTCGGCGCGACGTTCCATGCGCCAGTCGAGAGGTAGATCACCGGTGCTCCCGGGTGGGAGCGCACGAGGCGTTCGAAGAGCACGGCCATGCCGGGAGTCGGGATGCGGGCGTGTTCGTCGAGCACGAACGTGTTCCACGCCGCCACGAGCGGTCGTGGCAGGGCGGTGACCATGACCGTGTCGTCGACGTCGGAGATGATGCCGAAGTGCACCTCGGGGCCGACGATCCAGATCGGCGCGTCGACCGACTGGGAGCCCTCGGTGTGCAGCGTCGCCTGGTGCCAGCCGGGAGCGAGCTGCACCGGCACCCTCGTGTCGACGACGCCGCCGCGGTCGGCGAGCACCTCGATGCGCTCGCCGCCGACCTCGATGACGACCGACACGCCGCCGATCGGCACGCTCGTGAAGCTGCGCCACCCGCGGATGCCCTGTTCGCCGCGACGGCGACGGCGCTTCGACGGCTCATTCGGATCGATCGGCCGGCTGAGCAGCACACGGCAGAAGATGCGTGCCCAGTCGGTGGATCCGTAGCCGGTGTACGGCACGATCGTGGGCACCTGGCCACGACGGCGAGCCCAGCGTTCGCGCACCTCGTGCACCCAGTCTTCAAGGCGCGCGGCGCGATGCCGGACCTGGCGCTCTACGGATCCGGCCGGAGTTGGGGAGCTCGCCGGCATCCCATCAGTCTGGCATGCAGCCACCGTGGGTTGCGAAACGCGATCGGCGTGGGTGGTGTCGTGTACCCCGGTCGTCCCGGTAGAGTAGATGCGCAACTGAGGAGGTTCCGTGCCGAACATCGACGTGATTCTGGGGGCCGAGCCCGGCCGGAAACGGCCTGTTCGCACAGAGCCCACGCAACGTCGCAGTACGCAGCGGCTCGACGCCCTGCTCGATGCCGCCGCCGAGATCGTCGACGAGACCGGCTTCGAGCGGTTGACGACGCAGATGGTCGCCGAACGCGCCGGCGCGTCGATCGGCACCGTCTACCGGTACTTCCCCGATCGCGTCGCCGTGCTGCACGCGCTCCGTGAGCGTTGCATCCGGCGCTATCGCGAGCGGGTGGCCGACGAGTTGGCGCGCGTCGAGCTCACGGAGTGGTGGGATGTCGTCGACGTCGCGCTCGATGCGTGCGCGGCGTCGTACCGCGAAGAGCCCGGCTTCAGCGTCGTGCAAGCCGCCGCGCGAGAGACCGCGGCCGACGACATGGAGCCCGAGTTCGCGCACCGCATGGCACGCCTCATCGAGGCGGAGTTCGGCGGCGAAGCCGAGCCGACCGAACTGCGTTTCCGGTTGGGCATCGCGATCGAGCTCGGCGACGCGCTCATCAGCCGTGCGTTCGAGCGCGAGGCATCCGGCGATGAGCGCTACCTCGCCGAAGCGAAGCGCCTCGTGCAAACCTATCTCGCCGAGCACCTTGGCGAGGCGCTGCGCGCGAGCACCGCCGCCTGACGACGCGAGGCACCCTCCGACGACGCGCTTGCCGCGCCGTTTGCCTCCCGGCGTGAATGGTGTTTGGCTTGGATCCGCACGTCGAATGACCGCCCGACACGGGGATTGAGGCCAGATGATCGAGTTCCGCGGCGTCACCAAGCAATTCCCCGATGGCACCGTGGCCGTCGCCGGTGTCGATATCGTCATGCCGCCGCACAAGACGACCGTGCTCGTGGGTTCCTCGGGCTCCGGCAAGACCACCCTGTTGCGCATGATCAACCGCATGGTCGATCCCACGAGCGGCCAGGTGCTCATCGACGGTGCGGATGTCGCAACCGTCGACCCGGTACGCCTTCGTCGCGGCATCGGCTACGTGATGCAGAACTCGGGCCTGCTGCCGCACCGCAAGGTCATCGACAACATCGCGACCGTGCCACTGCTGCGCGGCACGAGCAAGGCCGAGGCACGCGCGCACGCGCTTGAACTGCTCGACACGGTGGGCCTCGATCGCTCCCTCGCCGACCGATACCCGAGCCAGTTGTCGGGCGGCCAGCAGCAGCGTGTCGGCGTGGCGCGAGGCCTCGCGGTGGATCCGAACATCCTGTTGATGGACGAGCCGTTCGGGGCGGTCGATCCGATCGTGCGGGCCGAACTGCAGCAGGAGCTGCTGCGATTGCAGGGCGAGCTCGGCAAGACCGTCGTCTTCGTGACGCACGACATCGACGAGGCGTTCCTGCTCGGCGACCAGGTGGTGATCATGCAGCAGGGCGGCAAGATCTCGCAAGCGGCGGCGCCGGCCGAGATCCTCGCGAATCCGGCCGACGAGTTCGTCGCGGACTTCGTCGGGGCCAACCGGGGCAAACGTGCGCTGCACCTCACCGAGGTCGATGGTCGCAGCGTCGTCGTCGACGCCGACGGCCGCCCGGCTGGGGTCCTCGCCCCGTGAACTGGCTCTGGTCGAACCTCGACCAGGTCGGCGAGCTCATCCTCGTGCACCTGGCATTGTCGGTGCCCGCGATCATACTGAGCTTCGTGGTGTCGGTTCCGATCGGGTGGTTCGCCCATCGATATGAGTGGTCGCGCAGCGTGCTCCTGTCGTTGTGCGCGCTGCTCTACGCCGTCCCGTCGCTCGCGGTCTTCATCGCGCTGCCCGCGGTGACCGGCCTCAGCCTGCGATCACCCCTGAACCTGGTCATCGCACTCACGCTCTACGGCATCGCCGTGATCGTGCGAACGGCGGCCGACGCGTTCGATGCCGTGGATCGCGACGTGCTCCAGTCGGCCACCGCCATGGGGTACTCGACGGCCGGGCGCTTCTGGGGCGTCGAGCTCCCGCTCGCCGGACCGGTGCTCCTCTCCGGTCTGCGGGTCGTCGCGGTGAGCACCGTGAGCCTCGCGACCGTCGGCGCGGTGATCGGGGTGCAGAGCCTCGGCAGTCTCTTCACCGACGGCTTCCAGCGTGGCATCGAGGTGGAGATCATCGCCGGCGTCGTCGCGACGATCGCGCTCGCGCTGCTGATCGATTGGTCGTTGGTGCGCATCGGGCGGTTGCTCATGCCGTGGTCGCAGCCCGACGTGAAAACCGGCCGCGCCAAGTCGACGACGCTCGTCGAGCAGGCGGATGCCGCATGAGCCTCTTCCTCGATGCCCTCGCGTGGCTCTCCGACCCCGCCCACTGGAGCGGCGACGGGAGCATCCGACAGCGCATCGGCGAGCACCTGTGGATCTCGCTCGTCGTGCTCCTGATCGCAGCGGCGATGGCACTGCCGGTGGGCGCGGCCGTGGGCCACACCGGTCGTGGCCGCGAACCCGCCGTCAGGGTGTCGGGCGGACTCCGCGCCCTGCCGACCCTCGGCGTGCTCACCCTCTTCGCCCTCTGGCTCGGCATCGGCCTGCAGGCGCCGGTCATCTCGCTCGTCATCCTCGCGATCCCGCCGCTCCTCGCGGGGGCCTACGCGGGCTTCGAGTCCGTCGACCGGCGCACCATCGACGCGGCTCGCGCGGTCGGCATGCGCGAGATGCAGATCGTCGGCAAGGTCGAGCTCCCGCTCAGCCTGCCGATCGTGGTCGGTGGCATCCGCTCGGCCGCCCTCCAGATCATCGCGACCGCGACGCTCGCCGCCTACGTCGCCGACTTCGGCCTCGGCCGGTTCATCTTCGAGGGCCTGAAGATCCGTGACTACGGCGAGATGCTCGGCGGCGCCATCCTCGTCATCGTCCTCGCCCTCGTCGTCGACGGGTGCTTCGCCGCCACCCAACGTCTCGTGGTGCCCGCCGGGGTGCGGGCCACGAGGTCTCCAGTGCTTCGCTCCGGGCCGGCCCGGCCACGAGCGGTCGTGGGGCAACCCATCAATGAAGGGAATCAATAGATGATCACAGCAGGAAAAGGCCGGCTCGCTGCCCTCGCAGCGGTCGCGGTCGGGGCGACAGTGGCCCTGGCAGGGTGCGCATCCGGGAATCCACTCGACGAGGGATCGGGCGATGGCGGCACCTCGGAGACGATCGTCGTCGGCTCGCAGGACTACTACTCGAACGAGATCATCGCCGAGCTGTACGCCCAAGCACTCGAGGAGAACGGCTACACCGTCGATCGCCAGTTCCGGATCGGCCAGCGCGAGGTCTACATCCCCGAGCTCGAGAGCGGCGGCATCGACGTCTTCCCCGAGTACACGGGCAACCTCCTCCAGTACTACGTGCCCGACACCGAGGCCACGACGAGTGACGACGTGTACGCCGAGCTCGAGACGTCCCTCCCCGAGGGGCTCCGCGTGCTCGACCAGTCGCCGGCGACCGACCAGGACTCCTACAACGTCACGAAGGAGTTCTCCGAGGCGAACGGCGTCACGAGTCTCGCCGATCTCGCGAGCGTCACCACGCCGCTGACGCTCGGGGGCAACTCCGAGCTCCAGACCCGGCCGTACGGCCCCGAAGGGCTCAAGGAGGTGTACGGCGTCGACGTCGCCTTCACCCCGATCGAAGACAGCGGCGGCCCGCTCACGCTCAAGGCGCTCGAAGACGGCCAAGTACAGATCGTCAACATCTACAGCGCCAACCCCGCGATCGCGACGAGCGACCTCGTGACGCTCGAAGATCCCGAAGGGCTCTTCCTCGCCTCCAACGTCGTGCCCGTCGTGAGCGAGAAGGTCACCGACGAGATCGCCGAGATCATCAACACCGTGAGCGCCGCGCTCACCGCCGAAGACCTCGTCGAGCTCAACGCACAAAGCGTCGATGAGCAGCAGTCGGCTGAAGACATCGCTGCCGACTGGCTGGCCGAGCAGCAGCTCTTCTAACGGCCCACGTCGAGATTCGAGGGGTCGGATGCTGCGGCATCCGGCCCCTCGTCGGTGGGTTCGACCGCCGCCACCATGTGCTTGGCCTCCGAGCGCATGAGCAGCTTCTTCACGCCCCAGACGCCGAAGAGGAAGAGTGCGATCACGCCGACGAAGAGGTAGCCGGCCCAGTGCAGGTCACGGCTGAGCTCACGGTAGCTGCCTGCGGCGAGCGAGCCGGCGCTGACGTAGGCGAATGCCCAGACGACGCAGGCGGGCACGGTCCATGAGAGGAAGCGCCGGTACCGCATCGTGCTCATGCCGACGGTGAGCGGCACGAGTGAATGCAGCACGGGCAGGAAGCGCGAGATGAAGACCGCAGGTCCGCCGCGCCGATCGAGGTAGCGCTGGGCTCGGTGCCAGTTGTGCTCTCCGATCCGCCGGCCGAGCCGCGAGTGCAGGATGTGCGGCCCGAACCACCGTCCGAGTGCGAAGCCGATGCTCTCGCCGGCGAGTGCGCCGAGGATGACCGTGACCGTGAGCGCGAAGTACTCGACGACGCCCCCGACGGCCGTCGAGGCGACGAGCACGACGGTGTCGCCCGGCACGACGAGCCCGATGAGCACTGAGGTCTCGAGGAGGATGCCGACGCCCGCGAGCAAGGTGCGGGCGATCGGATCGACGCTCTGCACGGTGTCGAGGATCCAGTCGAGGATCTCGTTCATGCGTTCGAGCGTATCGAGCCGCGTGACCGGGCGCGTCAGACTAGCGGAGGATTCCGAGCATCGCGGCGACCGGCAGGGCGACGAGGGCAGCGGATGCCGCGACCACCGCCGCGCGCAGCGCGAAGGCCAACTCGCCGCGATCGGATCCGATCCGGGCGAGCCGCGCGGCGAGCATCGCGGCGTCGGGACTCACCCCGCCCGCGTCGGCGTACGCGCCGAGCTCGCCCTCGCTGCCGACCCGTTCGATTGCTCGCCGGAGCGGATCGGCACCCACTTCGCGCCGCGCGCGGTCGTCGGCGAGCATCTCGGTGAGCCACGCGACGGAGCGCTCGGCGCGATTCGCGATCGGGAACCAGGGGAGTGCACTGTGCCAGGCACGGAAGGCCAGGAGCACGAGGTGGTGGAACTGGTCGAGGTGGGCCCGCTCATGCGCGATGACCGCGGCGAGCTCGTCGTCGTCGAGCGCATCGACGAGCCCGGCGGTGAGCACGGTCGCGGTGCGGATGCCCGGCACGCAGTATGCGAACGGCACGGAGTGGGCCAGCACCCTGGTGTGCGGCTGACCGGGCAGCGGGTCGCTCAGCACGTCGATCAGCTGGTGCTGCCGGCGACGTTCGCGCTCCGCCCGCACCGCGGTCGACGCGAGATTCAGCGAGAGGTGCACGGCGAGCAGGGTAGCGAGTGCGAGGGCGGCGAGCTGCACGAGCCCGAAGCCCGCCGGGATCGGTCCGGCGATGAGGTGAGGGAGGAGTTGGGCGGCGGCGGCGAGCAGGGAGCCCGCCGGCGCGGCTCCGACGGCGAGGAGGCATCCGATCATCGACAGCCCGCCCGCGAGCGCGATCGCCTGCCACAGCGCGACGGCGATCGCGGGGGAGCGGGCAGGCCACGATGCTCGTGAGAGGGCGACGGGGACCGGCCAGGCGAGGGCGAACGCCAGCGCGCCGAGCGATGCTGCGACGACGAGCACGGTCAGCGGTGGGTGTGCTCGTCGAGCAGACGCCGGAGGATGGCGGCCTCGCCGTCGCTCACTGAGCCGACGAAGCGGGCGAGCGCGGCGTCGCGGTCGCTCGCGCGGTCGAGCACCTCGTGCATGAGCTCGGCCGTGTGCTCTTCGCGGCTGAGGAGTGCGCGGTACCGGTGGGGACGCACGTCGCGTGCGCGGGAGACGAAACCCTTCCGCTCGAGACGGGAGAGCACGGTGAGCACCGTCGTGGTCGCGACGGCCCGCGCCGGCCCCTCGCCACGCTCCGCGAGACGGTCGCGCAATTCGTTGGCGGTGAGCGCGGCATCGTTGCTCCACAGGAGCTCCATCACGGAGCGCTCCAGTTCACCGAGACTCGCCATGCCTCCAGACTACCGTCGGCGTGCCAAATGTTCTACGCTCTGTAGAAGAAAGTTCTACACGTTGTAGAACAACGAGGGCCGTGAGGCGATCGTGTGAGAAGGGGCATCCGTGAACGAACTGCTCGACCCCCTGCTGCTGTCGAGATGGCAGTTCGGCCTCACCACCGTCTACCACTTCCTCTTCGTGCCTCTCACGATCGGCCTCGCGAGCACCGCCGCCGTCTTCCAGACCGCGTGGTACCGCACCGGCAGGGCCGAGTACCTCCGCATCACACGGTTCTTCGGCTCGATCTTCCTCATCAACTTCGCGATGGGCGTCGTCACGGGCATCGTGCAGGAGTTCCAGTTCGGCATGAACTGGTCGGAGTACTCCCGTTTCGTCGGCGACGTGTTCGGCGCACCGCTCGCGCTCGAAGGCCTGCTCGCGTTCTTCTTCGAGGCGACCTTCATCGGGCTCTGGATCTTCGGCTGGGACAAACTGCCCCGCGGCCTTCATCTTGCGACGATCTGGGCGACGGCGATCGGCAGCATCATGTCGGCGTACTTCATCATCGCGGCGAACGCGTTCATGCAGAACCCCGTCGGCTACGAGATGAATGCCGAGAAGGGGCGCGCCGAACTCGTCGACATCTGGGCACTGCTCACGAACCCCGTCGCCCTCGCCGCGTTCCCGCACACGATCGCGGCGAGCTTCATGGTCGCCGCTGGGCTCATCATCAGCGCCGCCGCCTGGCACCTCGCGCGCAACCAGCACCTCGACACCATGCGCACGGCGCTGAAGTTCGGTCTCTGGACGATGGTGGTCGCCGGCGCACTCACGACGATCTTCGGCGACCAGCTGAGCCTCGCGATGGTCGCGACCCAGCCCATGAAGATGGCTGCGGCCGAAGCCACGTACGACACGGTCTGCGCCGCGGATGCCTCGTTCTCGCTCTTCACCCTCGGCACACCGGACGGCTCCACCGAGCTCTTCTCGATCAGGGTGCCCTACTTGCTGTCGTTCCTGTCGACGCACACGTTCGACGGGTGCGTCGAGGGCATCAACGACCTCCAGGCCGACTACACCGAGCTCTACGGCCCGGGCGACTACGCGCCGATCATCTGGATCACCTACTGGGCGTTCCGGTGGATGATCGGCCTCGGCCTCCTGCACGTCTTCATCGCGGTCGTCGGCCTCTGGGTCACGCGAGGCGGCCGCACCCCGAAGCAGCCGTGGGTCTGGCGGGTCGCCATCTGGAGCTTCCCGCTCTCGCTTGCCGCGATGATCGTCGGCTGGGTCTTCACCGAGATGGGTCGCCAGCCCTGGATCGTGTTCAGCCTGCTGCCCACCGAGTCGGCGGTCTCGCCGAACGTGAGCGTGCTCGAGGTGCTCATCTCCCTCGTCGCCTTCACCCTGATCTACGGTGCCCTCGCGATCGTCGAAGTGCGGCTCGTCATCCGCGCGATCAGGAGCGGGCCGCCCGAGGTGGGCGAACCCGATCCCGAGACCGGCCGCGTCGAGCCCGCCACCACGGTGTACTAGGAGGAAACGGACATGGATCTCTCAGTTCTGTGGTTCTGGATCGTCGCGTTCCTCTTCGTCGGCTACTTCGTGCTCGACGGATTCGACTTCGGCGTCGGGATGTCGCTGCCCCTCCTCGGTCGCGACGAGACCGACCGTCGCGTGCTCATCAACACGATCGGCCCGGTGTGGGACCTCAACGAGACGTGGGTCATCGTCGCGGGCGCCTCGCTCTTCGCGGCATTCCCGGAGTGGTACGCGACGTTGTTCTCGGGGTTCTACCTCCCGTTGCTGCTCATCCTGCTCGCGCTCATCGCTCGCGGCGTCTCGTTCGAGTACCGTCATCAGCGCCCCGAGGCGGCGTGGAAGCGACGGTTCGACGGCATGATCACCGTGGGCTCCGCCCTCCCTGCACTGTTGTGGGGCGTCGCCTTCGCGAACATCGTGCAGGGCGTGCCCCTCGATGCCGGGCACAACTACACCGGTACCCTCGTCGACCTGCTGAATCCGTATGCCCTCCTCGGCGGGGTCACGACGCTGCTGCTCTTCCTCACGCACGGCGCGGTGTTCGTCTCGCTGAAGACGGAGGGCGAGCTGCGGCACCGTGCACGGCACCTCGCGACCAGGGCCGGGGCCGTGACCATCGTCATCGCAACGGCGTTCCTGCTCTGGACGGGTCTGGCCTTCGGGACACCCTGGTTCTGGGTCTTCGCGCTCGTCGCCGCCGCGGCACTCATCGGCGGCTGGCTCGCGAACACTCGCTCCGCTGAGCGAACGGCTTTCACCCTGCTCGCGATCACTGTCGCAGCCGCTGTGCTCGCGCTGTTCTCAGCGCTGTTCCCCGAGGTCATGCCGGCGTCGAACGACCCCGCCAACAGCCTGACGATCGCGAACGCGTCGAGCTCGACGTACACGCTCACCGTCATGAGCTGGACGGCGCTCATCTTCCTGCCGCTCGTGCTCGCCTACCAGGGCTGGACCTACTGGGTGTTCCGGAAGCGCGTCACCCGCGCCTCGATCGACGCTGCGGCGCACTGACCGTGAAACCCCTCGACCCGCGACTCGTATCGCGCTCCCGCGCCGCTCGTGGCTTCCTCCTGTCGGGTGCCGCGCTCGCCCTCCTGCAGGCCGGAGCCATGATCGCGTTCGCGTGGTCGCTCACGGCCCTCGTCACGGGGTTCATCGGCGGGGCCTCGACCGCGGCCAGCGGCGGGGCGCTCGCGATACTGCTGGCCGCGGCATCCGTGCGCGCCCTCGCGGGGTGGCTCTGGGAATGGGTCGGCTCCGCCGGGGCAATGCGGGTGAAGTCGGAACTGCGCGACGACCTGCTCGCAGCGCTCGAACGGCAGCCCAGGGGGAACCGGGGCCTCACGACTGCGCGCGCCGCGACACTGCTGGGGCCGGGGCTCGATGCACTCGACGAGTACTTCGGCCGCTACCTGCCGCAACTCGTGCTCACCGTGGTCGCGACCCCCGTGCTCGTCATCTCCGTGTGGATGGCCGACTGGGTCTCGGGGCTCATCCTCGTCATCGTGCTGCCGCTCATCCCACTGTTCATGGCGCTCATCGGCATGGCGACGGGGGCCGTGCAGCGCCGGCAATGGCAACGGCTGGAATCGCTGTCGAAGGGATTCCTCGAGGTGGTC
This sequence comes from Agromyces sp. ISL-38, assembly GCF_018613935.1. Classification (GTDB taxonomy): domain Bacteria; phylum Actinomycetota; class Actinomycetes; order Actinomycetales; family Microbacteriaceae; genus Agromyces. Next base: position 47,797 of record NZ_JAGGPF010000006.1, read on the forward strand.
GGCGGACTGTCGACGCTCATGGTGTTCGGCCGGGCCGAGCGTCAGGTCGGGCGCATTCGCGACGTCACCGAGGCGTACCGAGCGAGCACGATGAAGGTGCTGCGTGTGACGTTCCTCTCCGGCTTCACCCTCGAGCTCGCCGGCAGCCTCTCGGTCGCGCTCGTGGCGGTGTCGATCGGGCTCCGGCTCGTGGCGGGGGACTTCACGCTCGCGCCGGGGCTCTTCGTGCTCGTGCTCGCGCCCGAGGTCTTCCTCCCGATCCGCAACGTCGGAGCCGCCTTCCATGCCTCCACGGCCGGTCTCGAGGCCTCGCGCGACGCGCTCGACGCGCTCGATCAGGCCGAGGGGGCAGAGGTGCCGCCCTCGCGGGGGGCCGATCCGGCGGGAATCACGGATGCTGCGGGCCTCCGAATTCGCGACCTCCGGGTGATCCGCGACGGCGCCGTCGTGCTCGAGGGCCTGAGCTTCGACGTCGCGCCGGGTGAGTTCGTCGTCGTCACCGGTGACAGCGGCTCGGGCAAGTCGAGCCTCCTCTCAGCGATCCTCGGGTTCGCCGACCTCGAGGGCGAGGTGACCATCGACGGCGTGCCGGTCGGTGCCGCGACGCGCTCGAACACGTCGTGGGCCGGCCAGGCACCGCAACTGCTCGCGGGCACGATCGCCGAGAACGTGCGGCTCGGGCAGCCGGATGCCGCGGCTTCGCTGCTCGAGCACGCCCTCCGCGTCGGGGGCGTCGACCTGCCGGGCCATCGCCGGCTCGGGCCGAGCGGCGCGGGGCTCTCAGGCGGGCAGGCACAGCGCGTCGCGACGGCACGAGCAGTGCACCGCCTGCTCGCCGCGGACGCTCGCCTGCTCCTGCTCGACGAGCCGAGCTCCGCACTCGATGCCGATCGTGAGCTGGAACTCGGCCGCCGACTCCGGGAGCTCGCCCGCGAGGGCCGGGCCGTGCTCGTGACGACGCACCGGCCGGGGCTCGCCGAGGCAGCGGACCGTACCGTTCCCTTATCGGAGGTCGCCCGTGTCTGACCGCGCATCCGCCGTGCTGCGGCACGCCGTGCCGCCACTCCGTCGGCTCCTGCCGCAGGTGCTCCTCGGCCTTGCGGCCGGGCTCTCGACCGTGGCACTGCTCGCCGCGAGCGCGTGGCTGATCGTGCGGGCCGCCGAGCAGCCGCCGGTGCTGTACCTCTCGCTCGGCGTCGTCGGCGTGCGCGCCTTTGCGCTCGGGCGGGCCGTGTTCCGTTACCTGGAGCGCCTCGCCGGGCACGACGCGGCGTTCCAGCAGCTCGCGGCGATCCGCACGGGCGTGTTCGAGCGACTGCTGCCGATCGCGCCCGATGGTCTCGCCGCCACCCGCCGCGGCGATCTGCTCACGCGCTTCGTCGGCGATGTCGATGAGCTCCAGAGTGTCTCGCTCCGCATCGTGCAGCCCGTCGTGAGCGCCGTCGTGGTGGTGGTCGTTGCGATCGCCGGCCTCGCCTGGCTCGCCCCGGCCTCGGCCCTCGCGGCGGCCGGATGCCTCGTCGCGGGCGTCATCGTGGCGATCGTCGCGCAGCAGGTCATCGCGGCGCGAGCCGACCGGCGCCTCGCACCCTTGCGCGGAGAACTGCAGGCGGCCGTCGTCGAGCATGTGCAAGCGCTCGACGTGCTCGTCGCGTTCGATGCCGCCGCGCCGGGGCGCGCACGCATCCGACGGCTCGGGGAACGGCTCGAGCAGGCGATCCGCAGGCGGGCGTCGGCCGCGGGCATCACGGCGGCGGCGATGAGCGCTGTGGGCGGATTCGCTGCGGCGGCGAGCATGTGGGCCGCAGAGCCATTGCTCGCCGGCGGCAGGATCGACGCGCCCACGTTCGCGGTGCTGTGCCTCGTGCCGCTCGCGATCGCCGAGGTGTCGGCCGCGCTCCCGAGCGCGATGGGTTTCATCCGCGTCGTACGCACGAGCGCGGAACGGATCGCGGATGCCGTGCCCGATGCGATTCCCGGCGGTGTGCCGCTCCCGCCGCGGGCGCCGGTCGAGCTGCCGACCGGACTCGGTGCACCCGCGCTGCGCCTGCGCGGAGTGAGCGCTCGGTGGCCGCACGTGGCGGGCGCCGACGACTCGCACGGTGGTGAGTCGTGGGGCGAGGACTCGAGCATCGCACCGGCCGACCTCGGTGCGCTCGACCTCGACATCGAGCCGGGGGAGCGGCTGCTCGTCGAGGGCCCATCGGGCTCGGGCAAGACGACTCTCGCCCACGTGCTCGTGCGGTTCCTCGAGTACGAGGGATCGTACCGATTGGGCGGTGCCGAGGTCCGCGACCTCGATCCGATCGAGGTTCGGCGCATCGTCGGGCTCGTCGAACAGCGCCCATGGCTCTTCGACGAGGACATCCGTCAGAATCTGCTCTTCGCGCGAGACACCGCGAGCGACGAGGAGCTCCTCGCCGTGCTCGCCCGGGTTGGTCTCAAGGGTTGGGTGGTCGAGCGCGGCGGACTCGGCGCACCCGTCGGCGAGCGCGGTGCACTCGTCTCAGGTGGGCAGGCGCAGCGCATCGCCCTCGCTCGCGCGATGCTCGCCGACTTCCCAGTGCTCGTGCTGGACGAGCCGACGGCGAGCGTGGATCCCGACCGGGCCGACGCGCTGCTGCGCGACCTCCTCACCGCTGCGGGGCCCGACCGATCGGTGGTGCTCATCTCGCACACCGGCGCCCCGCGAGAGCTCATCGATCGGGCGATCTCCGTGGAACCGAGCCCGTCGTCGCCGGTGCTCCAATACGACGCCTAACGGGTCCAGAGCTCCGATTGTTCGGCGAATCCGAGCGCATCGCGCACACCTGTTGCGTGTACCGCCCTGCATATGGCGCGTCGTGGCGGCCATCTGGTTGACTCTGGTCCACATCACCGGCCTGCGACACCTGATGCTGAGGAGCATTTCGCTATGAGAGCCACTATCACCGGTACCACCCTCGCCGTCGGCGCCGCACTCCTGCTGGGTGCGGCGCCCGCGTACGCACACGATGAAGTGTGGGTCGACGACAGCACGATGGACTCCGGAAAGGAGACGCACCACCACGACGCCCAGCAGCACGGCGAGGAGGAAGGACACCTTCCAGCCTCGAGCGAGAACGTCGACCTCATCGGCAAGCTCGACCTCTTCGGCGATGAAGAGCAGCCCGGCCGAATCGCCGACGTCTCGGCGTATGGCGACTACGCGTACCTCACCGCCTTCTGGGAGCCCGAGTGCGACCGCGGCGGGGTGTACATCGCCGACATCTCCGACCCGACCTCGCCCGAGTTCGTGTCCCTGGTCCCGAGCCACCGCGGCACGTTCAGCGGTGAGGGTTCGCAAGTGATCCACCTCGAGACGAAGTACTTCAGCGGCGAAGTGCTCGCCTACCAGAACGAGCTCTGCCCGGGTGAGACGAAGGGCATCGGCGGCATCACGCTCATCGACGTCACCGACCCCACGAAGCCGAAGAAGCTCGTCGAGGGCTTCGGCGATTTCTCGGTGAACGGCAAGGCGCAGACGACCGCGAACGAGACCCACTCGGTGCGCATGTGGACCGACGGTGACAAGGCGTACGCCGTGCTCGTCGACGACGAGGAAGACACCGACGTCGACATCCTCGACATCACGAACCCGTCGAAGCCGAAGCTCATCTCGGAGACCTCGCTCGACGCCGAAACGGCCCAAGCGCCCGGAGCGGTGCACGGTGATGCGGTGTTCCTCCACGACATGGTCGTCGAGGAGATCGATGGCGTGCAGACGATGCTCGCCTCGTACTGGGACGGCGGCTACGTGAAGCTCAACGTCGACGACCCCGCCACCCCCGTGTTCATCGCCGACACCGACTTCGCGGCGGCCGATCCGGTTCGCGCCGAATTCGGTGAGACGATCTCGCCCGAGGGCAACGGGCACCAGGCGGAGTTCACGAACGACAACGAGTACTTCATCGCCACCGATGAGGACTTCGACCCGTACCGTGTCATGGCCACCATGGCGGACGGCACCGCGTTCACCGCCGTGCAGGGGTCCGACGTGCCTCAGATCGACGCCGAGACCAGCCTCGCCGGAGGCACCCGCTACCTCGGCCTCGCGTGCGACGCCGCTTCGGTGCCGCCCGCCGATGGCACGGCGAGCGTCGCGGTCATCGAGCGCGGCGTGTGCGACTTCGTCGTGAAGGTGCAGAACGCCCAAGCCGCAGGGTACGAGGGTGTGATCGTGTTCAACCGCACCGGGGTCGACGGCTGCGACTCGCTCGTGTCGATGCTCGTCACGGCGGACATCCCCGCGGTGTTCGTCTCGCGCACCGACGGATTCCGCATCCTGACGGGCGGGGTTCCGGCCGACTACACCTGTGACGCATCGGGTGCCGGCACCGCGATCCCGACGGCGATCGGGGCCTCCGGCCAGGATGTCGAGATCTCGGCGGTCTTCGACGGATGGGGCTACGTGCACCAGTACGACGCCGACACGATGCAGGACGTCGACCAGTACTACGTGCCCGAGAGCCAGGACCCGGCGTACGCGTCGGGCTTCGGCGACCTCTCGGTGCACGAGGTCGCGACCGATCCCGATGAGAACCTCGCCTACATCTCGTACTACGGGGCCGGATTCCGGGTCCTGAGCTACGGGCCCGACGGCATGGAGGAAGTCGGGCACTTCATCGACGAGGGCGGCAACAACTTCTGGGGCGTCGAGGTGCATGAGCACCCGAACGGCCAGAAGTACGTGCTCGCCTCCGACCGTGACAGCGGCCTGTACATCTTCCAGTACGACGCGCCGTGATCGCGTGATCGAGTGAACGAGTGATCGAGTGATCGAGTGAACGAGTGATCGAGTGATCGAGTGAACGGATGACGGTGGGCCGGCGCGAGAGCGCCGGCCCACCGCCATGTCGCCTCGTCTCCATCGCAACCTTCCGGGCGCACACCTAGGCTGAGAGGATGCCGCGCCGCGTCCGAACCCGCTCGTTGTCCGAGTGGCGCGACCCCGAGGCCGTATTCAGGGCGTGGTACGCGGATGCCCCCTACGCGGTGTGGCTTGACGGCGGCTCGGACGCCGCCTCCGGCGTGAGCGTCCTCGCCTCGGCGCATGCGGGCAGCGAGTTCGTGACCGCCGACGTCGCGAGCGGCACCGTGACGCGTTCGACACCGATGCGCGGCGACCGCGACGAGGTCACCGTCGAGGCATCCGTGTTCGAGGTGCTGGCTGAACAACTCGCCGGCTCGCTCCCGACTGCCGATCACGAGGTCGGAGGGCCGCTCGGCTGGTTCGGCTGGTTCGGCTACGAGCTCGGCGCCAGGCTGAACGGCGTGCCCGTCGAGGCGGCCGACACGCCGGATGCCGCATTCCTTTTCGTCGACCGCGCGATCGTCTTCGATCACGGCACGCGCTCGGTGCGCCTCGTGTGGATAGACCCCGACGACGCCGAGCAAGCCGGCCAAGACGACGCTGCCGAGGTTCACGCCTGGGCCGACTCCACGAGTGCCGCTCTGCAATCGCCGCTCGAGGAGTCGGCGATGGCAGCCCCGAAGCTGACTGCGTCGACCCCTGTCGACGAGGACTCGGCAGCGCAAGCGCCCGGAGTTCGCTGGCGCCACGGCCCGAACGCCTACGCGTCCCTCATCGCCGAGTGCCAGGCCGCGATCCTGCGCGGCGATGCGTACCAGCTGTGCCTCACCAACCGCATCGACATCGAGGCGCGACCCGACCCCGCCGAGACCTACCTCGCCCTGAGGGCCTCGAGTCCGAGCCACCATGCCGGCTACCTCCGGTTCGGGGCCTTCGCGTTGCTGAGCGCCTCGCCCGAGCAGTTCCTGCACGTCGAGCCCGACGGACTGGTCTCGACGAAGCCGATGAAGGGCACCCGCCCACGCAGCCCCGACCCGGCGCTCGATGCGGTGTTGCGACGCGAGCTCCTCGAGAGCGAGAAGGAACAGGCCGAGAACCTCATGATCGTCGACCTCATGCGCAACGACCTCGGTCGTATCGCCGAGCTCGGCAGCGTCTCGGTGCCGAGCCTCCTCGACGTCGAGGAGTACGCCCACGTGCACCAGCTCGTCTCGACGGTGACCGCGCGACTCCGGCATCCGCTCACCGCACTCGACGTCGTCCAGGCGGCGTTCCCCGCCGGGTCGATGACCGGGGCGCCGAAGCACAGCGCCATGACGATCCTGCACGAGCTCGAGCGCGGCCCCCGCGGCGTGTACTCGGGGACGTTCGGGTACCTCGGCATCGACGGCAGCGCCGACCTGGCGATGGTGATCCGTTCGATCGTCCTGACCCCCGATGGCGCGAGCATCGGTACCGGCGGCGGCATCACGGCGCTCTCCGTCGCCGACGACGAGATCGAGGAGACGCGAGTGAAGGCGCGGGCGCTGTTGGCCGTGCTCGGCGCGGCGATGCCCCATGCAGAGTGAGTAGTCTTGATGTTCGAGTGCGCCGGGATCCGGCGCGCCCGGAACCCGGGAGCCCGCCCGGGGCAGCGACACACGATTGAGAGTCACGTGGCATACGATCAGGACCCAGCACACGCCGACGCCGGCGCGTACGACTTCGCCTCGATCCAGGCGAAGTGGCTTCCCGTCTGGGAAGAGCTGCAGCCCTTCCGTGCCGGCCTGCCCGGCGACACGAGGCCGCGCAAGTACATCCTCGACATGTTCCCCTACCCGTCGGGCGACCTGCACATGGGCCATGCCGAGGCCTTCGGCTACGGCGACACCGTCGCTCGCTACTGGCGCCAGCAGGGGTTCGACGTGTTGCACCCCGTCGGCTGGGACTCCTTCGGCCTGCCGGCCGAGAACGCGGCGATCAAGCGCGGCATCGACCCGCGGCCGTGGACCTACGACAACATCGAGCAGCAGAAGCGCTCGTTCCGCCAGTATGCGCCGTCGTTCGACTGGTCACGCGAACTGCACACGAGCGACCCCGAGTACTACAAGTGGAACCAGTGGCTCTTCCTGAAGCTCTACGAGAAGGGCATCGCCTACCGCAAGGCCGGACAGGTGAACTGGTGCCCGAACGACCAGACGGTGCTCGCGAACGAACAGGTCATCGACGGGCACTGCGAGCGCTGCGGCGCCGTCGTGACGAAGAAGGCGCTCACGCAGTGGTACTTCCGGGTCACCGACTACGCCGACCGGCTGCTCGACGACCTCAACCAGCTCGAGGGGGCGTGGCCGTCGAAGGTCCTCTCCATGCAGCGCAACTGGATCGGCCGTTCGGCCGGCGCCGACGTCGAGTTCGAGATCGAAGGGCGCGATGAGCGCGTGTCCGTGTTCACGACGCGCCCCGACACGCTCTATGGCGCGACCTTCATGGTCGTGGCGCCCGACTCCGAGCTCGCCGCCGAGCTCGCCGCCGAGGCATCCGACGAGGTGCGCTCACGGTTCCAGGGCTATCTCGACTCGGTGCGTGCCGAGAGCGACATCGACCGGCTGAGCACCGAGCGCCCGAAGACCGGCGTCTTCCTCGAGCGCTACGCGGTGAACCCCGTGAACGGCGAGCGGTTGCCGATCTGGGCAGCCGACTACGTGCTCGCCGACTACGGCCACGGCGCGATCATGGCCGTGCCCGCCCACGACCAGCGCGACCTCGACTTCGCGCGGGCGTTCGGGCTGCCGGTGCGCGTCGTGGTCGACACGAATGCGCCGGTCACCGGCGTGATCCCCGTGATCCCGCTCGACGAGCACGGTGACCCCGTGCTGCCCGACGACTTCCAGCCAGTCGATCCGGCATCGACGGGCCTCGCGCTCGCGGGGGAGGGCCGGCTCATCAACTCCGGCCCGCTCGACGGCTTGAGCAAGTCGAACGCGATCCGCCGGGTCATCGAGCTGCTCGCCGAGCGCGGTCTCGGCAGGGCGTCGAAGAACTTCCGGTTGCGCGACTGGCTCATCTCCCGCCAGCGCTACTGGGGCACGCCGATTCCGATCATCCACTGCGCCGAGTGCGGCGAGGTGCCGGTGCCCGAGAGCGAGCTCCCGGTCAGGTTGCCGGATGCCGCCGGGCTCGACCTGAAGCCGAAGGGCGCGAGCCCGCTCGGCGCCGCCGAAGAGTGGTCGAAGGTGGCCTGCCCGAATTGCGGCGGCGACGCTCGCCGCGACTCGGACACCATGGACACGTTCGTCGACAGCTCCTGGTACTACCTGCGCTACCTGAACCCGAACGACGACACGATGGCGTTCGACCCGGCCGAGGCCGAGAAGTGGATGCCCGTCGACCAGTACGTGGGCGGCGTCGAGCACGCCATCCTGCACCTGCTCTACTCCCGATTCATCACCAAGGTGCTCTTCGACCTCGGCTACCTGAGCTTCACCGAGCCGTTCACGTCGCTCCTGAACCAGGGCATGGTCATCATGGACGGCGCCAAGATGTCGAAGTCGAAGGGCAACCTCGTCGAGTTCGCGGGCGAGCTGTCGGCGCACGGCGCCGATGCGCTGCGGGTCACGCTCGCGTTCGCCGGGCCGCCCGAAGACGACATCGACTGGGCGGATGTCTCGCCCGTCGGCTCGGCGAAGTTCCTCGCTCGCGCGTGGCGCATCTCGGGCGAGGTCACCTCGAGCCCTGACGTCGAGTGGAAGTCGGGCGATCCTGCGCTGCGCCGCATCACGCACCGGTTGCTCGCCGATGCCCCGAGCCTCATCGAGGCTTTCAAGTTCAATGTCGTCGTGGCCCGGCTCATGGAGCTCGTGAACGCGACGCGCAAGGCGATCGACTCGGGTGTCGGGGCAGGGGATGCCGCAGTACGGGAGGCATCCGAGGTCACGGCCATGATCTTGAATCTCTTCGCGCCGTATACCGCCGAAGACATGTGGGAGCGGCTCGGCTACCAGCCGACGGTGGCGCTCGTGCCGTGGCGCAAGGCCGATCCGGCCCTCCTCGTCGAGGAGTCGGTCACCGCGATCGTGCAGGTCGACGGAAAGGTGCGCGACCGGCTCGACGTGTCGCCCAAGGTCTCCGGCGAGGAGCTGGAGGCGCTTGCGCGTGCGTCGACGGGCGTCGCCCGCGCGGTCGGCGATCGCGAGATCGTCAACGTCATCGTGCGCCCTCCGCGGCTCGTGAACATCGCCACACGCGCCTGACCGGCAGGCGGCCGACTCGCCCTCGACAACTGTTCGAGGGCCCGAGGCGTCCGTTGACCTGATCGAGTGCGTGATCTGGCCGTTCAGGCTCGCTTAGCGTGCGGGCATGCCCGCGAGCCCCGACCCCCATCTGCTCGATGCCCTCGACGCGCTCGATCCGGTCGCGCGCCGCGCAGGCCCGCGCGTTCGCATCGCGGTGGGTGCCGCCGTCGTGCTCTTCGTCGTCGCGGTCGCCGTGGCTGCGATGCTCTCGTTCGCTGCGAGCGGCGGGGGCGGCCAGGGGCGCATCGACGCCGTCGAGATCGAGGCGACGGATGCTGCGGGCGGGCAGCCGTCGGTCGACGAGGTCGCCACGACCCCGCTGCTCGTACACGTGCTCGGTGCCGTGGCGAAGCCGGGGCTCGTCGAGCTCGCGGCCGGCTCACGCGTCGTCGATGCGGTAGCCGCTGCGGGAGGGTTCACCGTCGAGGCCGACCCGGCCGGCGTCAATCTGGCGCGCCCCGTGGTCGACGGCGAGCAACTCGTGGTGCTCGCGATCGGGGAGGCGCCTCCGCCCGGCTCTGTCGCCGGTGCGAGTGCCGGTTCGAGTGGAGCAGGCCCGCCTGGCGACGCCGTGGTGCACCTGAACACGGCCGATCTCGCAGCGCTCGACACGTTGCCCCGCATCGGCCCGGCGCTCGCGCAGCGCATCATCGACTGGCGCGACGCGAACGGGCCGTTCACGAGCGTCGACCAGTTGCTCGAGGTCGCCGGCATCGGCGATGCGGTGTTCGCCGGGCTCGCCGACCGCGTGGGTCTCTGAATGCGAGACCTCCGATTGCTCGTGCCCGCCGTCGCGGCCTGGGCGGCCGCGTGGGGTGCGGTCGCCGCCCCCGATGTGGGCGTCGCGCCATGGCTGTTCGCTGCGGCGGGCTGGGCCGTCGCCGGCCTCACGACCGCGGTGCTGGTTGGCGTGCTGCTCGCGCGAAGGCGCGACGCGTGGATCCCGAGCCGGGGTCGCAAGCGCCTGATCGTGCCCTTCGCCGCGACGGCGCTCGTGTCACTCGCCGCGTGTGCACTCGTTTCGACGGCGGCGGCGCTCGCGCTCGACGCACGCGAGAGCTCGCCCCTGCAGAACGTCGCCGTGCATCACGGTACGGCCGCCGTGATGATCGAGCTCACGACAGCGCCCCGTCCCGCGACCGCCCTCTGGTTCGATCCGGCGGCGGATCCACCGGTTCGCCTCGAAGGGCGTCTCATCGCGGTGGATGGTCGTGCAGCACCGGCGGTGCCGGTGACCGCCATTGGCTCTGCACCTGCCGACGGGCTCGCGCTCGGCGCACACGTGGCGTTCGATGCTCGCGTCGCGGCGCTTCCGGCAGCGGAGGGGTCGGCGTTCCGATTGCGACCGGTCACCGACGTCGAGGTCATGGCTGCTCCGCCGCCCTGGCTCGGCTGGTCGGCGGGGCTTCGCAGCGGATTCGCCGCCGCAGCGGGCTTGCTCGACGGAGACGGCGCCGCGCTCGTGCCCGGACTTGCGATCGGCGACACCGGTGGGGTCGGCGCCGAACTCGACGCCGCAATGAAGACGAGTTCGCTCAGCCACCTGACGGCAGTGTCTGGGGCGAACTGCGCGATCGTCACGGCAGCCGCCTTCGCCCTGGCGGCGGCCCTCGGCCTCACCCGATGGATCCGCGTCGGAATCGCACTCTTCGCCCTGATCGGCTTCGTCGTGCTCGTCACCCCCGAGTCCAGCGTCGTCCGGGCCGGCGCCATGGCCGTCGTCGTGCTGGCCTCGATCGCGTCGGGTCGTCAGGGCGGCGGCATCGCCGCCCTGGCGCTCGCGGTGGTGACGCTGCTCACCATCGATCCGTGGTTCGCGCGCGACTACGGGTTCGCCCTCTCGGTGTGCGCGACCGCCGGGCTGCTGCTCCTCGCCGCGCCGCTCACGGGTGCGCTCGCACGCGTGATGCCCGTGCCGATCGCAGCCTTCCTGGGCGTGCCGCTCGCCGCTCAGCTCGCGTGCCAGCCCGTGCTCGTGCTGCTCGACCCCGGACTCGCACTCTACGGCGTGCCGGCGAACCTTCTCGCGGCCCCGGCGGCACCCCTTGGCACGGTCGTCGGCCTCGTGGGCTGTCTCCTCCTGCCGGTGCTGCCATCCGTCGGATTCGCCTGCCTCCAGCTCGCGTGGCTGCCCGCGAGCTGGATCGCGCTCGTCGCGCACGGCGCTTCCGCGATGCCGCTCGGGCGATTGCCATGGCTGCCCGGCGCCCCGGGCGCCGTGCTCCTGGCCGCGTGCACAGCCGTGGCGCTCTGGCTCGCGCTCTCGCGCCGACGTCGACCGAGGCTGCGCACATCGGCGTGGGCGGCCCTCATCCTCGCCGTCGCGATCCCGTTCGGGATGCTCGTCGGCGCACCCGCCGTCAGCTTCGTCACGAAGCCCGGCGAGTGGGATGTCGCAGCCTGCGACATCGGGCAGGGCGACGCCGTGCTCGTGCGTTCCGCAGGTGAGACGGCGCTCATCGACACGGGCCCTGAGCCTGCCGCGCTGCAGCGATGCCTCTCGCTCCTCGGCATCGATCGCATCGACCTGCTCGTCGTCACGCACTGGGACGCCGACCACGCAGGGGGAGCGGAGGCCGTCGTCGGCCGCGTCGGAACGGTGATCCACGGCCCACTCGACGGCGAGCGTTCCAGCCGCGTGCTGGATCCGCTCACGAGCGGGGGAGCCACCGCGATCGAAGTCGTCGCCGGACATCGAGGCGCACTCGGCGATGCGCGCTGGAGGGTGGTGTGGCCGAAGCCCGGTGCGCTCCCCGGCAATGACGCGAGTGTCGTGCTCGACGTCGACGCTCCGGGATACCGCGGCGTGTTCCTGGGCGACCTCGGCGAAGGCGCGCAGTCGCGGCTTCTCTCGTCGGTCGACCTCGGCGCCTTCGATCTCGTGAAGGTGGCACACCACGGGTCCGCCGATCAGAGCGAGTCGCTGTACGACGAACTCGGCGCCACGGTCGGGCTCATCGGCGTCGGCGCCGACAACGGCTACGGACATCCGACCGAGCGGCTCCTCGATCTCCTCGCCGACGTCGGCACCGCCGTCGTGCGCACCGACCGCACGGGCACTGCGGTGCTCACCGCGAACGACGGCGGCTTCGAGCTGTGGACGGAACGCGGCGCGGGCGGCGTCGGTGCCCGACCGTAGACTTGACGCGGAACGGGAGGTGCTGTGGCGGCACGCGCGAGTGGATCAGTCAAGGCGAAGGCGGCGATCCCGCAATTGCCGTGGCACGGCGTCCGCCCCGCTCCGGTGGTGCTCGTGACGGGCGGCGAAGACGTGCTCGCCGAGCGCGCGACGACGATGCTCCGAGACTTCCTGCGCGCTGAAGATCCCGCGCTCGAGGTGAGCGACCTCGAGGCCGACGGATATCGCCGCGGCGAGCTCCTCACCCTCGCGAGTCCCTCGCTGTTCGGCGAGCCACGGCTCATCCGGGTGCAGGCCGTCGAGCGGGCGAGCGACGACTTCCTGCTCGATGCGCTCGACTATCTCAGCCAGGTCGCCGATTCGACGACCCTCGTGCTCCGGCACAAGGGAGGCGTGCGCGGCAAGAAGCTGCTCGACGCGATACGCGCGGGCACGGGCGGCGGCATCGAGCTCGTCTGCGCCGAACTCAAGAAAGACGCCGAGAAGCAGGATTTCGCCGCCACCGAGTTCCGTGCCGCCGGTCGAAAGATCAGCCTCGGGGCCTTGCGTGCGCTGGTGGCCGCCTTCAGCGATGACCTCGCCGAGCTCGCCGCCGCGTGCCGACAGCTCATCGCCGACGCGCCCGGCGACATCTCCGAGGCCGTGGTCGCGCGTTACTACGGCGGCCGCGTCGAGACCAATTCCTTCGCCGTCGCCGATGCGGCGATCGCCGGCCGCCATGGAGACGCTCTGATCGCCTTGCGTCACGCGCTCGACAGCGGCGCAGACCCCGTGCCGATGGTGGCAGCGTTCGCCATGAAGGTGCGCACGATGGCCAAGGTGTCGGGGGCGCGCGGCGGCGGGCCACAGCTCGCCACGTCGCTCGGGCTCGCACCGTGGCAGGTCGACCGTGCGCGTCGCGATCTCGCGGGCTGGAACGACGAGGGGCTCGCTCGTGCAATCGAGGCGCTCGCGGCCACCGACGCAGCAGTCAAGGGTGCAGAGCGAGACCCGGTGTTCGCCCTCGAACGACTCGTCGGCGTCATCGCCTCCCGCGGCCGCGATCCTCGCTGAGGTCGCCCCGCCGTCTGCCTGAACGCTCGAAGGCCCCGCACTCTCGTGCGGGGCCTTCGAGCTGAGTCACTCGCGTCAGAGCGAAGCGACCTGCTTCGCGATCGACGACTTGCGGTTCGCAGCCTGGTTCTTGTGGATGACGCCCTTGCTGGCCGCCTTGTCGAGCTTGCGCGTCGCGACACGGAGGGCGCTGGTGGCCTTCTCCTTGTCGCCCGAGGCGATCGCGTCGCGCGTCGCGCGAACGGCGCTCTTCACTTCGCTCTTGACGGCCTTGTTGCGCTCCTGCGCCTTGAGGTTGGTGCGGATGCGCTTGATCTGCGACTTGATGTTTGCCACGTGGTTCGTCTTTCCTTCTATGCGGGTACCGGATATGCCGAGCGAAGGTAGAGGGGCCTCGCCGGCGAATCGTGCGGGGTGGGACCCACACGGAAGCCAACAGGCAACGATACCAGCTACTCCCCGGCCACACCAATGCGGCTCGTCGACAGCGCATCGGAGGCGGTGCCATCATGAGCGGATCCCGATTCGCGTGCGATCCGGCGATGTCGCGCGGCCACCGCGGCGCGTCGTTCGAGCTCGGCCACGGCCCCTGCCACGACGGCCGCGAAGTCGTCGGGGCGCACGAGGCTCACGAGATGGGTGGCGCCGGGCACGACGACGAGGCGAGCGTCGCGTGCAGCACGCAGCATCCGTCGTTCATCGAATCGGAAGTGATCGAATCGACCGTTCACGAGCCACACGGGAACCTCGACACGAGCGAGTGCCGCCTCGGGGTCCATCGACGCCGCCGCCTCGAGCACGGGCGCCATGACGTCGAGGGCGACGCCGCCCGCGAGCACGTCGTCTGCAGCACCGGGCGAGAGGAAGAGGCGCGTCATCAGATCGTGCAGCGTGCGGCCGCGGTCAGGCAGTCGCCCGATCAGCGCCGCGAGTCGACGGTACCCGGCGAGTGCAGGACCCCGGGGCCGGGTGCCGCACGACGCCGCCACGAGCCCATCGAGGCGATCGGGATGCCTCGCCGCGAACTCCATCGCCAGGTAGCCCCCGAGACTCAGCCCCACGAGCAGTCGCGGTACCGGGAGCGCACCGGGCGGGTTCAGCCCCTCGTCGATGATGCGCATCGCCACGTCGAACGAGAAGGGCTCGCCGAGCCGGGTTCCGTGCCCGGGCAGGTCGATCGCGACCACGTCGAGGTCGTGTCGTGCGAGCATGGCGCACTGCCTCCGCCACATCGTCGCCGAGGTGCGGAGACCGTGCACGAGCACGACGCGGGCGCGAGGCATCCGTCAGCCCGCCTCGGTCGCACTCACGACGTGCGCACCGGCAGTCACGATGACGGTCATGATGGTGCCAGCCTAGCCAGCGGGCCTCCCACGCGACACCCGTCGAAAGCAGGGCCGGATCTCATGGGAGAATCGTCTGGATGTCCCCTCGAGCCGCCAATCCTCCGGTGCCCGCCGCCACCGACCCTGCCGTGATCCGCAACTTCTGCATCATCGCGCACATCGACCACGGCAAGTCGACGCTTGCCGACCGCATGCTCGGCATCACCGGAGTCGTATCCGACCGCGACATGCGCGCCCAGTACCTCGACCGCATGGACATCGAGCGTGAGCGCGGCATCACGATCAAGAGCCAGGCAGTGCGCATGCCGTGGCAGGTCGGCGGCACGTCGTACGCGCTCAACATGATCGACACACCGGGTCACGTCGACTTCAGCTACGAGGTCTCACGCTCGCTCGCGGCGTGCGAGGGGGCGATCCTCCTCGTCGACGCAGCCCAGGGCATCGAAGCGCAGACCCTCGCGAACCTCTACCTCGCGCTCGAGAACGACCTCGAGATCATCCCGGTGCTCAACAAGATCGATCTCCCGGCCGCGGAGCCCGAGAAGTACGCACGCGAGCTCGCCGACCTCATCGGCGGCTCGCCCGACGACGTGCTGAAGGTCTCCGGCAAGACGGGGGTCGGTGTCGAGGAGCTGCTCGACCGCGTCGTCGAGCGCATCCCTGCGCCCGTCGGCAACGCGGATGCCCCGGCACGGGCCATGATCTTCGACTCCGTCTACGACAGCTATCGCGGCGTTGTCACCTACGTGCGCATGATCGACGGCCATCTCGCGCCGCGCGAGCGCATCCAGATGATGTCCACGCGCGCCACGCACGAGATCCTCGAGATCGGCGTGAGCGCGCCCGAGCCGACGCCCGGCAAGGGACTCGGCATCGGCGAGGTCGGCTACCTCATCACGGGTGTGAAAGACGTGCGGCAGTCGAAGGTCGGCGACACCGTCACGACCGCCGCGAAACCCGCGACCCAGGCGCTGCCCGGTTATACCGAGCCGCTGCCCATGGTGTTCTCGGGCATCTATCCGATCGACGGCGGCGACTACCCCGAGCTTCGCGAGGCGCTCGACAAGCTGAAGCTGTCGGATGCCGCGCTCGTCTACGAGCCCGAGACCTCGGTCGCCCTCGGCTTCGGCTTCCGCTGCGGCTTCCTCGGACTCCTGCACCTCGAGATCGTCACCGAGCGGCTGCGCCGCGAGTGGGGGCTCGACCTCATCGCGACCGCACCGTCGGTCGTCTACGAGGTGACCACCGAAGACAAGAAGACCGTCACGGTCACCAACCCGAGCGAGTTCCCGACGGGCGCGAAGATCGTCGAGGTGCGCGAGCCGATGGTGCGCGCGGCGATCCTCGCTCCGAAAGACTATGTGGGCACGATCATGGAGCTCTGCCAGAGTCGCCGCGGCGCGCTCCTCGGCATGGAGTACCTCGGTGAAGACCGCGTCGAGATCCGCTACAACATGCCCCTCGGCGAGATCGTCTTCGACTTCTTCGACCAGCTGAAGTCGAAGACCGCCGGCTACGCCTCGCTCGACTACGAGCCCACGGGCGACCAGGCGGCCGATCTCGTGAAGGTCGACATCCTGTTGCAGGGCGAGCAGGTCGACGCGTTCAGCGCGATCGTGCATCGCGACAAGGCCTACGCCTACGGCGTGCTCATGACGGGGCGCCTGCGCGAGCTGATCCCGCGGCAGCAGTTCGAGGTGCCGATCCAGGCTGCGATCGGCGCCCGCATCATCGCGCGCGAGTCGATCCGCGCCATGCGCAAAGACGTGCTCGCCAAGTGCTACGGCGGTGACATCAGCCGCAAGCGCAAGCTCCTCGAGAAGCAGAAGGAGGGCAAGAAGCGCATGAAGATGGTCGGCCGGGTGGAGGTGCCGCAAGAGGCGTTCATCGCCGCGCTGAGCGGCGACACCGAGAAGAAAGACGCGAAGAAGTAAGGGGCGACGGATGACCCGACGCAGTACCTTCACCGACCAATCGGTCACCTACGGCGCGATCGGGGCGACCCTCGCGCCTGATCTCCTGCGCTATCCGCCGGCGGGCTATCGCCCCGCTGAAGACGCCGTGCGCCTCGGCAGCGGCACCGAGCGCTTCGAGCGCGCCGCCGAGTCGCTCATGACCTGGGGCATCCAGCGGGGCGCCGGCTTCACGGTCGCCGACATCTCCACGGGCACCGGCGCCCAGTACCCCGGCATCGTCTACGACGCCGACGGCTCGCCGCTCAGCGACCAGCCGGCACCCCGCACCGAGGAGCGATTCGGCCCCGACGGAACGCCCTACGTCGCCGCCGGCATGACGGCGACGCTCCGCCGCAAGGGTCGCTTCCGCACCCAGTCGACGCCCGTGCTCGTCGTCTACGTGATCGACGAGCCCGACCGCATCGGCTTCGCGTACGGCACGACCGCCGACGGCCCCGAGAGCGGCGAGGAGTCGTTCATCCTCGAACGTCGCGACGACGACACTGTCTGGCTCACCATCCGGTCGATCCTCGCGACTCGCGGCGGTATCCGCGGCCTGTTCGCGCCGGGCCAGCGCCGGAAGCGGCGTGAACTCACTCGCGTCGAGCTCCGCGCCCTGCACCCTGCGGGTGGCGTGTAGGCGTGGGATCAGCCCTCCCGCTCGGCGACCCGGCGCCGGCCGATGGCGTGTTGCCGCCATCCGCGGCCGCAGGGGCCGCTGAGCGCGCATTCGGCGTCTACGTGCACGTGCCGTTCTGCCGTGTTCGTTGCGGCTACTGCGACTTCAACACCTATACGGCCGGTGAACTGCGCGGTGCACGGCAAGTCGATTACGCCGATCACGCCATCGGCGAGATCCGGATGTCGCGACGAATGCTCGAGGCATCCGGCGTGCCTGATCGCCCCGCCCAGACGGTCTTCTTCGGCGGCGGAACGCCGACCCTGCTCCCCGCCGACGACCTCGTGCGGATGCTCGGGGCTGTTCGCGACGAGTTCGGCTTCGCCGCCGGCGTCGAGGTGACGACCGAGGCCAATCCCGATTCGGTGGGGCCCGACGACCTGCGGCGCCTCGCCGAGGGCGGCTTCACCCGTGTCTCGTTCGGCATGCAGTCGGCCGTGCCGCATGTGCTCGCGGCACTCGATCGCACGCACGACCCGGCCCGCGTTCCGCTCGTGGTCGGCTGGGCACGTGACGCCGGGCTCGACGTGAGCCTCGACCTCATCTACGGCACGCCGGGGGAGTCGCTCGACGATTGGCGGCGAAGCCTCGAGGCCGCCATCGGGCAGCGCCCGGATCATCTCAGCGCCTACGCGCTGATCGTCGAGCAGGGAACGAAGCTCGCCAGGCAGATCCGCCGCGGCGAACTCGCGACGCCCGACGACGACCTCGAGGCCGACATGTACGAGCTCGCCGAAGACCTGCTCGGTGCCGCGGGCTATGAATGGTACGAGGTGAGCAACTGGGCGACCGCGCCCGTGCACCGTTCACGGCACAACCTCGGCTACTGGCGCAGTGACGACTGGTGGGGCGTTGGCCCGGGCGCGCACAGCCACGTCGGCGGCGTGCGCTGGTGGAACGCGAAGCATCCGGCCGCATACGCCGAACGTGTTGCCGCCGGGGTGTCGCCGGCGGTCGGCCGAGAGGTGCTCGATACGCCGACGCGAGAGACCGAGCGAGTACTGCTCGGCACCCGCATCCGCGAGGGAATCGGCCTCGGTTCGCTGCGCCCCGAAGGCCGCACGGCGGTTGCCGGCCTCATCGCCGACGGGCTCGTCGACGCGAAAACCGCCCTCTCAGGTGGGCTCGTGCTCACCATGAGAGGGCGGCTGCTCGCCGACGCCGTGGTCAGGCGCCTGCTCGAGGCGTGACGCCGCTCAGCTCACGAACTTGATCGTGAGCGGGTACGCGTAGGGCTGGCCCTGGTTCGCCTTCACTGCGGCGATGATGCTGAAGACGATGATCAGCACGCCGATCGCCGCCATCAGCAGGAATCCGATGAGGATGATCGTGAGGATCGAGCTGACGATCATCGCGATGGTCATCGTGATCTGGAAGTTCAGCGCCGTCGCGGTGTGTGCGCGCACGAACGGTCCGCGATCCTTCAGTACGAGGTAGCCGATCAGGGCGGGGATGAATCCGAAGAAGATGCCGCCCACGTGCACGAGCGTCGACCAGAGCCGCTCATCGGCCGGGCTGAGCTGCGGATTCCCCTGGTAGGGAGCGGCCGGCGGGGGAGGCGGGGTTGCGTCGGACATGGTGAGCGTCTCCTAGGTCGTGTCGCCGAATGGCGGTACTCGGTCGATCTCATGGTGGCACAGACGAGCGCGCCGGGGGCGGATTTCGCCTTCCCCGGCGCGCTCGTCGACCGCGTGGTGCGAGCGTCTACTTGATGAGACGCACCGAGAACGGGTAGCGGTAGTGCTTGCCGTCCTTCGCCTGGAGGAACGCGATGATGGAGAACACGACGCCGAGGATCCAGACGACCCAGGCGAGCAGCGACAGCACGCTGCCGAGGCCGAAGGTGACGACGGTCACGAGCGCCGTGACGATCCAGACCGCGATGTACGCGAAGACCAGCGTGATCTGGAAGTTCAGCGCCTCCTTGCCCTCGGTGTTCGTGAACGTGCCACGATCCTTGAACACGAGCCAGATGATGAGCGACGGCAGGAATCCGAGGACTCCACCGAGGTGCGCGAACGAACCCCACTGGATGTCCTGCTCAGGCGACAGCGGCGCGGCAGCGACCGGCTGGGGAGCTGCCGGCTGCGGCGGCGGCGGGACGTTGGGGTCGGGGGTCTGAGCATTGGGGTCGGTCATGAGCGTGCCTTTCAGGGTTCTCTGATGAACCGCGACTGTGAAGGAGATTCGCAGCCAGGGGTGACGCGCGGATTACCCATACGGTAGCGCTGAGACCCGCGGGCTGGCAACGACTGCGGCAGCGGATGTCGCGATATGATTGGCACTCAGGTAGAACGAGTGCTAAGCCGGTGCAGGGAAAGCGAGGGTCATGGTCTCCGAACGGAGTCTCGCGGTGCTCCGCGCGATCGTGCAGGACTACGTGGCATCGCGCGAGCCGGTGGGCTCGAAGACGATCGTCGAGCGCCATGCGTTCGGCGTGTCCGCCGCGACGATTCGCAATGACATGGCGCTCCTCGAAGAGGAGGAGCTCATCGCGGCGCCGCATACGTCATCGGGCCGGATCCCCACCGACAAGGGGTACCGCGTCTTCGTCGACCAGCTGACCGACGTGCGTCCGCTGACCCAGGCGCAGCGGCAGGCGATCGAGACCTTCCTCGGCGAGTCGAGCGACCTCGACGAACTGCTCGCTCGCACCGTGCGCCTGATCGCCCAGCTCACGAAGCAACTCGCCGTGGTGCAGTATCCGAGCTTCACGAGCGCCCGCGTGCGGCACGTCGAGCTCGTCTCGCTCGCGCCGAACCGCGTGCTCTGCATCCTCATCGCCGACTCCGGCCAGGTCGAACAACGACTCGTCGAACTCGAGCAGCCTGTCGACGAAGACACCCTCGCCGACCTGCGCGTGCGCCTCAACGAGATCGCAGCGGGGGCGACGATGGCGGATGCCGCGATCGCGCTCTCGGGCGAGGTCCGCTCCGCCGACCGCCGTCACGCCGCGGTGATGCACACGCTCGCCGCGACGCTCGCCGAGCAGGCGCGTGTGCAGCGCACCGACCGGCTCGTGGTCGCCGGTGCCGCCAACCTCGTGCGAACCGAGCAGGACTTCGCCGGCTCGATCCTCGGTGTCATCGAGGCGATCGAGGAGCAGGTCGTACTGCTGAAGCTCTTCGGCGAGATGGCCACCGACGAGCACGGCGTCGCGGTGCGGATCGGGCGTGAGAACGCCTCCTTCGGCCTCGGGGAGACCTCGGTCGTCACGAGTGCGTTCGAGATCCCCGGGCGCGACATCTCCCGGCTCGGGGTCGTGGGGCCGACCCGAATGGACTACTCCAACAGCATGGCGGCGGTTCGCGCCGTGGCACGCTACCTCTCCCGCACCCTCGGCGAGAGCTGAACCCCGTCATTCGCCGCGACACCGGCGCATTGCATCCGGCAACCGAAAGGACAAGCCCTCCGTGGCCGACCACTACGAGGTCCTCGGCGTCGCACACGACGCCACTCCCGACGAGATCAAGAAGGCGTATCGGCGCCTCGCCCGCGAACTCCACCCCGACGTGAACCCCGGAGCCGAGGCATCCGAGCGATTCAAATCGGTCACGCACGCCTACGACGTACTGAGCGACCCCAAGCAGCGCCAGCAGTACGACCTCGGCGGCCAGGGCGGCTTCAGCGGCCAGGGCTTCAGCGGATTCGGCGACATCTTCGAGACGTTCTTCGGGGCCGGCCAGACCACTCGCGGGCCGCGGTCGCGACGCGAGCGCGGGCAGGACGCGCTCATCCGGGTGGAGGTCGGGCTCGAAGAGGTCATCTTCGGCACCCACCGCGACATCGAGGTCGATACCGCGATCGTGTGCGGCACCTGCCACGGCAGTTGCTGCCAGCCAGGCACCTCGCCCGTCACGTGCGACATCTGCAACGGCACCGGCTCGATCCAGCGCTCGGTGCGCTCGCTGCTCGGCAACGTCATGACGTCGAGTCCCTGCGGTACCTGCCGCGGCTACGGCACGGTCATCGCGACACCGTGCGTCACGTGCCAGGGACAAGGACGCGTTCGCGCCCGGCGCACCGTGCCCGTCGACATCCCCGCCGGCGTCGACACGGGCGTGCGCCTGCAGATGCCGGGCTCGGGAGAGGCCGGCCCCGCCGGCGGCCCGAACGGCGATCTCTACCTCGAGATCAAGGTCAAGAACCACGAGGTCTTCAGCCGCAACGGCGACGACCTGCTGTGCTCCCTCGACGTGGCGATGACCGACGCGATCCTCGGCACCAGCACGACGATCCCCGCGCTCGACGGCGACGTCGAGGTGGAGCTCAGGGCAGGCCTGCAGAGCGGCGAGATCCTCACGGTGAAGGACCGCGGAGTCACGAAGCTCCGCGGCACCGGGCGGGGCGATCTCAAGATCGGCGTGCAAGTCGTGACGCCCACGAAGCTCTCGACGAAGGAGCGCGATCTCATCCAGCAGTTCGCCGCCTCGAAGAAGCCGCACGCGCCCGAGCTCGGACACTTCCAGCAAGGGCTCTTCGCGCGTCTCCGCGATCGGTTCCTCGGCTAGGCCGGCGTGAGCAGCCTCTATCTCGACGAGTCGCTCGAACTCGACGCCGTCACGCCGGGCGCAACCGTCGAGCTCTCGGGCGACGAGGCGCGTCACGCGGTCACCGTGGCGCGCGTGCGCACAGGTGAGCGCATCGCGATCGGCGACGGCCGCGGCATCCTCGTGCGAGGCGTGGTGGTCTCGACCGGCGCCCGCGAACTCGTGCTCGAAGTCGAAGAGGTGCTGGTCGAAGAACCACCCGAGACGCGGATCACGCTCGTGCAGGCGCTGGCGAAGGGCGACCGCGACGAGCTCGCTGTGCAAGCGGCGACCGAGCTGGGCGTCGACGTGGTCGTGCCGTGGGCGGCCGCCCGGTCAGTGTCGCGCTGGGAGGGCCCGAAAGCTGAGAAGGGCCGCCAGCGCTGGGCGAGCATCGTGCGCGAGGCGGTGAAGCAGTCGATCAGGGCCTGGCTCCCGCCGGTTGCGCCGGTCACGGCGACCGGCGACCTCGCCGGCCTGCTGCAGGGCACGCGGATGCTGCTGCTCGAACCCACTGCCACGACACCCATCACCGACATCCGGCCCGACGGTCGCGACCTCGCCCTCGTGGTGGGTCCCGAGGGCGGCATCTCGCCGGCGGAGCTCGAGCGGCTCGTCGCCGCCGGCGCGGAGCCGGTGCGACTCGGGGCATCCGTCTTGCGCACCTCGACCGCAGGGCCGGCCGCGATCGCCGTCCTCAACGCCGCGCTCGGGCGGTGGTGAGCCATCGATCGCTACGATGGTGGAATGAGCGACTCCGGCGCACGGCCCTCCCTCTTCGAGCGGATCGCCACTCGTGAGATCCCTGCGCGCATCGTGCTCGAGACCGAGCGCGTGATCGCGTTCCACGACATCGCGCCCAAGGCGCCGTTGCACGTCATCGTCACCCCGAAGGCCGGCGACTACCGCAACGTCGTCGAACTCGCCGCCGGAGATCCCGGTCTCCTCGCGGAACTCGTGGCCGCGGCCCACGAGGTCGCGGATTCACTCTCCGACGGTCAGTTCCGGCTCGTCTTCAACACCGGTCCCGATGCCGGCCAGACCGTCTTCCACGTGCATGCCCATGTGCTCGCCGGAGGGCTCGAGGAGACCTCGCTTGGCGACTGATCCGTACGGCCAGGGCGCCGCGCCGCAGCCCGCGCGCGACGATGAGGAGCGCCTCACCATCGACGGCATCGCCATGGTGCGCCTCCTCGGCCCACAGGACCGCCTGCTCTCGAGCATCGAACGCGAGTACCCCGGTGTCGAGGTCCATGTGCGCGGCAACGAGATCGCGATCCGCGGCGACGTCGACGGTCGCACCCGCGTGCGTCGCCTCATCGAAGAACTCCTGGAGCTCGTTCGCAACGGCCAGGATCCGACACCCACCGAAGTGAGGAGCTCGGCCCGAATGCTCGAAGCCGATCCCAATGCCAAGCCGTCCGAGATGCTCGGGCAGGTCATCGTCTCGAGTCGCGGAAGGACCATCCGACCGAAGACCGAGGGCCAGCGGCAATACGTCGATGCGATCGACGAGCACACGATCGTCTTCGGCATAGGCCCGGCCGGCACCGGCAAGACGTACCTCGCGATGGCGAAGGCCGTGCAGGCCCTGCAGCGCAAAGAGGTCAATCGGATCATCCTCACCAGGCCCGCCGTAGAAGCGGGGGAGCGCCTCGGCTTCCTGCCGGGCACGCTCACCGACAAGATCGATCCGTACCTGCGCCCGCTCTACGACGCGCTCAACGAGATGATGGATCCCGAGCTCGTGCCGAAGCTGCTCGCTGCTGGCACGGTCGAGGTCGCTCCGCTCGCCTACATGCGCGGCCGCACCCTCAACGACTCGTTCGTCGTGCTCGACGAGGCCCAGAACACCACGCCTGAGCAGATGAAGATGTTCCTGACCCGTCTCGGGTTCGGGTCGCGCATGGTCGTGACGGGCGACGTCACCCAAGTCGACCTGCCGATCGGCGCGAGCGGACTGCGGCTCGTCACCCGCATCCTCGACAACGTCGACGACATCCAGTTCATCCGGCTGACGAGCGCCGACGTCGTGCGTCACTCGCTCGTCGGCCGCATCGTCGACGCCTACACCGAATACGACCAGCGCACGCAGGCCCAGCGGTTCGAGCGTGATCAGGCTCGCGAGTTCGCGAACCGCGCCGAACGGCGTGGCCACGCCCCGCGCGATCACCAGCCGAGGAAGAACAGTTGAGCATCGAGATCAACAACGAGTCGACCATCGCGGTCGATGAGGCCGCCATCCAGCGGCTCGCCGTCTACGCGCTCGACGCCATGCACGTGCATGCCGATGCCGAGCTCGCGATCGTGCTCGTCGACGAGGGCGCCATGGAGCAACTGCACGTGCAGTGGATGGATGAGCCGGGGCCCACCGACGTGCTCAGCTTCCCGATGGACGAGCTGCGTCCCGGCACCGAAGACCAGCCCACCCCGCCGGGCCTGCTCGGCGACATCGTGCTCTGCCCGCAAGTCGCGCAAGCGCAGGCACAGACGGCCGGTCACGAGCTCATCGACGAGCTCCTGCTGCTGACGACCCACGGCATCCTCCACCTGCTCGGGTTCGACCATGCCGAGCCGGCCGAGGAGAAGGAGATGTTCGGCGTGCAGCGCGACATCCTCGTCGGCTTCTCCATGCAGGAGCGGCGCCGCTGACCATGGAGCCATGGCTCTTCCTCGGAGCGGCACTCGTGCTCGTCGCATTCGGCGGCCTCATGGCCGCCGTCGATTCAGCCATCGGCGTGAGCTCGCGCGCCGACATCACCGACCTGGCCATCGGGTCGCGGGCGCGCCGCTCGCTCCTCGCGATCGCCGTGGACACCGGCGCTCACGTGAACGCGGTGAACTTCATGCGCATCATCGCCGAGACGACCTCGGCGGTGCTCGTGACGCTCGCGTTCACCTTCTTCATCGAGAGCATCTGGCTCGTGCTGTTGTACTCGGCCCTCATCATGACCGCCGTCTCGTTCGTGCTCGTGGGGGCGAGCCCGCGCAGCGTCGGCCGTGCGCACGCGGCTACGGTGCTCCGTCTCACGGCTCCGCTCGTGCATTTCCTGCGTGTGCTCCTCGGCCCGCTCGCGGGGGCGCTCGTCACGCTCGGCAACCGGGTCACCCCCGGCCGAATCCGCTTCGCCGGGGTGTCGAGCGAGGAGCAACTGCTCAGCATGGTCGACGAGGCGACCGAGCTCGACGTGCTCGAGGAGGGCGACCGCGAGCTCATCCACTCGATCTTCGCGTTCAACGACACCGTCGTGCGCGAGGTCATGGTGCCGCGCACCGACATGGTCACGATCGATGCCTCCGAGCATCTCGCCCATGCGATGGCGCTGTTCCTGAAGGCCGGCTACTCGCGCATCCCGGTCGTCGAGCGCGACGCCGACGACGTCACCGGCATCCTGTACCTGCGCGATCTCGCACGACTCGGCTTCGAACAGCCCCTCGATGCCGAGGGCCTCACCGTCGGTGAGCTCGTGCGCCCCGCGGTCTTCGTTCCCGAGTCCATGAAGGCCGACGCGTTGCTCCGGCAGATGCAGCTCGAGTCGAACCACCTCGCGATGGTCGTCGACGAGTACGGCGGCATCGCCGGACTCGTCACGCTCGAAGACCTCATCGAGGAGCTCGTCGGCGACATCTCCGACGAGTACGATCGCGAGGCCGCCCAGGTCGAGGAACTCGAACCGGGCCGGTATCGCGTGAACGTGCGACTGCCGATCGGCGAGCTCGGCGAGCTCTTCGGACTCGACCTCGAGGACGAGGACGTCGACTCGGCCGGCGGGCTGCTCTCCAAGGAGCTCGGCCGGCTCGCGCAGCCCGGCGAGCGCGTGACCGTCTCGGGCCTGTTGCTCGAAGCCGAACGCACCGAGGGCCGCCGCAAACGCATCTCCACCATCCTCGTCGAACGCGACCAGGCGCTCATCGATGCGCAGACCGCGTTCGAGTCGGGCGACCCCGAAGGAAGGAACAGCCGTGGCTGAGTACCGTGCCGGATTCGTCTCGATCGTCGGGAGGCCCAACGTCGGCAAGTCCACGCTCACCAACGCCCTCGTGGGGGAGAAGGTGGCGATCACGAGCTCGAAGCCGCAGACCACCCGGCGTGCGATCCGGGGCATCGTGCATCGCGAACGCGGGCAGCTCATCCTCGTCGACACGCCCGGTCTGCACCGCCCGCGCACGCTGCTCGGCGAGCGATTGAACACGCTCGTGCAGTCGACGCTCGGCGACGTCGACGTGATCGCGTTCTGCGTTCCGGCGAACGAGGCGATCGGCCCCGGCGACCGCTACATCAACGAGCAGCTCGAGCAGTATCCGAGGGCCAAGAAGGTCGCGATCGTGACGAAGACGGATGCCGCATCGAAGGCGCACGTCGCCGAGCAGCTGCTCGCGGTCTCGCAATTGCGCGAGTGGGACTCGATCGTCCCGGTCTCGGCGCCGCGCGGCGAGCAGCTCGAGGTGCTCGTCGACGAGCTCCTCGCGCTCATGCCGACCGCGGAGCACGAGCTCTACCCGGCCGAGATCCTCACCGACGAAGACGTCAACGAGCGCATCGCCGAGTTCGTGCGCGAGGCGGCACTCGAGGGCGTCTCCGACGAGCTGCCGCACTCGATCGCCGTGACCATCGACGACGTCATCGAGCGCGAGGACAAAGACCTCGTCGAGGTGTATGCGAATCTCTACGTCGAGCGTGACAGCCAGAAGGGCATCATCATCGGCAAGGGCGGCGCGCGGCTCCGCGAGGTCGGGGCCACCGCTCGGGCGCAGATCGAGGGCCTCCTCGGCCGCAAGGTCTACCTCGCCCTGCACGTGAAGGTCGCGAAGGACTGGCAGCGCGACCCCAAGCAACTGGGGCGCCTCGGCTTCTGAGCACGGTCCGCAGCGACGCAGCCGGCCTCCTGAGACCGGAGTGAGCTGGGCGACCGCGCCGGTGGGCACCTCGGAAACTACATCGCAAGAATGATTCCGCAGCCGACGTGAGGCCCGCGCCTCGCCGGGCGCGTACGGTGGATCGGTGCCCACCTCGATCAGCCGCGCCAGGTTCACGACCGATGCCGTACTGGCGGGCGTGTTCGCGGTGCTCTGCCTGCCGTTCGCAGCACTCGGCGGCTGGCCCGACTTCGTGGTGCTCGCCGCCTTCACGGCGGCGCTCGTGGTGCGCCGCCGGGCGCCGGCGTGGTCGCTCGGGATCGCCTGGGGCGCCGCGCTCCTGCAGATGACGATGCTGCGCGACCTGCAGCTCTACGATGCTGCAGTGCTCGGCGTGCTCTATTCGACCGCCGCGCACGGCGGTCGGGTGCTGAAGTGGCTCGGCCTCGCTTCGGCCGGCGTCGGGGCCCTGCTGGCAACCGGGTACCTCGCGGTCGTGAAGCCGCTCCTCGACGACGCCGGATTCGTCGGCGCGGGAGACCCGTTCAGCACGGTGCTCCTGTCGGCCGTGCTCTTCGTCGCGTCGATCGCGGTACTGGTGCTCGCGTGGACCACTGGCCTGCTCGTGCGTGCGGTTCGCGACACCCGCGAGGTGCGGCGGCGCGAGGAGACCGCGACGCGCGAGCGCGCACTCGTCGAGTACCGCTACGCCGTGGAGCAAGAACGCAATCGCATCGCGCGTGACATGCACGACGTCGTCGCGCACTCGCTCGCCGTCGTCATCGCGCAGGCCGACGGAGCGAGGTTCGCGGCTCCCACCCGGCCCGAGGCGGGCATCGAGGCGCTCGACACGATCGCGGGCGTCGCACGCGGCGCGCTCGGCGACGTGCGGATGCTGCTCGCCGAACTGCGCCACCATGAGGCAGGCACCCCGCAGCCCGTGCTCGACGACCTCGGCGAGCTGCTCGAGCAGGTGCGCGCCGCGGGCCTCGACGTGCGCTTCACGGAGGCAGGTGAGCGCCGTCAACTCGGCACGGGGCACCAGATCGCGGTGTACCGCATCGTGCAGGAGGGCCTCACGAACGCCTTGCGGCACGGCGACGGCTCGGAGCCGGTCGTCGTCGACTTCGCATGGGATGCATCGGGTGTGGAGCTCGAGGTCGTGAACGCGATGCACTCGGATTCCGCCTCGGCCGAGCCGCACACCATTCGGCACGGCATTCCCGGCATGCGCGAACGCGCACAACTCGCGGGCGGATCGCTCAGCGCCGAGGCCGGCGACGATGGGCGATTCAGGCTCCGCGCCCGTGTGCCCATCCAGCCCGGGAGCACCGCATGAACGCCATCCGCGTGGCACTCGTCGACGACCAGGCCCTCTTCCGGGCGGGCGTGCGCATGCTCGTCGAGTCGCAGCCCGACCTCGACGTCGCCGGAGAGGCGGGCGACGGGGCATCCGGTGTGGTCCTCGCCGCCCGGTCACGGCCCGACGTGATGCTGATGGACGTGCGGATGCCGGTGCTCGACGGCATCTCGGCGACCGAGCGCATCCTCGCCGAGGCCGACCGTGAGGGGCGCACGCCGCCGCGGATCCTCGTGCTGACGACCTTCGATCTCGACGAGAATGCGGCCCGGGCGATCCGGGCGGGAGCGAGCGGGTTCGTGCTGAAGGATGCCGACCCCGAGTTCCTGCTCGCATCGATCCGCACCGTCCACCAGGGCAACCAGGTGATCGCCGCCTCGGCCACGCGCGAGCTGTTCGCCCACGTCGGCCGGGGGAGCGGGCGTCGTCCGGCTCCGGCGGCCTGGGCGGAGCTCACACCGCGCGAGCGTGAGATCTTCGCCCTCGCGGCGCGCGGGCTCTCGAACGCCGAGATCGCGGCATCCGAGTTCCTGAGCGAGGCGACCGTGAAGACGCACGTGAGCCGCATCCTCGCGAAGCTCGGCCTCCGCGATCGCGTACAGCTCGTCGTCTTCGGCTACGAGCACGACCTCGGCAGCTGAATCGGCCGCCCCGTCATCCTCGAGGATGACGACGAACCATCCGACCGCCGGATGCCGCGCCTCAGGCGCCTCCGTAGCTTCGATGTCATGCAGATCCAACCCTCAGACCTCGGCCTCATCGCTCGCGTCGCGACCCTCGGCAAGCACTACGGGGAGGGGGCGGGAGCGGTCACCGCGCTCGACGACGTCTCGCTCGGGCTCCGCCGTGGCGAGTTCACCGCCATCATGGGCCCGTCGGGCTCGGGCAAGTCGACGCTCATGCACATCATGGCCGGCCTCGACACCGCGAGCTCCGGCCGCGTGTGGCTGGGCGACACCGACATCACCGAGCTCTCCGACAGTGCGTTGACCGTGCTGCGCCGCCGGCGCGTCGGGTTCATCTTCCAATCGTTCAACCTCGTGCCGACCCTCGACGTGCGCGGCAACGTGATGCTGCCGTTCGAGCTCGACGGCCGTCGCCCGAGCCGGGACGAGCAGGCGTGGATCGACGAGCTGCTCGACACGCTCGGTCTCGGTGCGCGGCTCGGCCACCGGCCGCACGAGCTCTCGGGCGGGCAGCAGCAGCGGGTCGCGATCGCGCGGGCCCTCGCGACCCGCCCCGACCTCGTGTTCGCCGACGAGCCCACCGGCAACCTCGACTCCCGCACCGGCCGAGAGGTGCTCGGCCTCCTCGCCACCGCGAGTGCGCGCTACGGCCAGTCGATCGCCATGGTCACGCACGATCCGATCGCGGCGAGCCACGCCGACCGCATCCTCTTCCTCGCCGACGGGCGGATCGTGCGCGACTCGGCGCGATCGACGCCTGAGGACATCTCGACCTTCATGCTCGCGATGGAGGTCGCGGCATGATGAGCACACGAGTGAAGGACCAGTTGCCCACGCTCCTCGTCGCAGCGCTGGCCGGCACCTTCGGCGTCGCCCTGCTCCACATCACCGGCCTGCTCGGTGCGGCGATCGCCGCAGACGACATCACCGGCGGGAGCGCCACCGTCGCGCTCATGCTCGGCGTCGTGGCGATGGTGTTCATCGTGATCGCGATCTACGTGAGCGCGATCGTCACGGCGAACACGGTGTCGACCGTCGTCGCCGGACGCACCCGGCTCATCGCGCTGTTGCGCCTCATCGGCTCGAGTGCTCGCACACAGCGGGCGCAGATCGCCAGGGAAGGGCTGCTCGTGGGCGTCGCAGGGGCGGCCATCGGCATCGTGCTCGGCACAGGCGTCGCGTTCGCGCTCGACGAGATCGCCGTGGCGAACGAGCTAATGCCGGCGACCGACTACGGCTATCTGAACGTCTGGGTCGTGCTGCCTGCGGTCGCGGTCGTCGTCACGACCTGGCTGGCGTCATGGGTGGGCTCCCGGCGGGTGCTCCGGGTGCGGCCGATCCAGGCGATCGGCAACTCGAACGAGCAGGATCGCGAGGAACTCGGCCGTGGCCGCGGTCGCAACGTCAGCGCGATCGTGTTGTCGGTGCTGGGCCTCGGCATGCTCGTCGCCGGCGTCATCTGGGGCCCGGCCAACCCCGTGTGGATGCTCGTCGCCGTGCTCGGGGGCATCACCTCGTTCACCGGCATCGTGCTCGCCGCCAACGTCGTCATGCCACCGGCCCTTCGCCTCGTCGGGCGCCTCTTCGGGGGCTCGCCTGCCGCCCGTCTCGCGGCCGAGAACGCCGTGCGCCATCCCGAGCGGAGCTCTCGCATGACCATCGGGCTCGTCATCGGCGTGACGCTCGTGACGACGTTCGCCGTCGCGATAGAGTCCTACCGCGCGATGCTCGTCGCCGCGCAGCAGCTGCGGCCGGAGGTGTACGCGGGCATCGACGAGATGCTCAACGCGACCGTCGCGGTCTTCACGGTGCTGATCGGCTTCAGCGCCCTGATCGCAGCGATCGGCATGGTGAACACTCTCTCGCTCAGCGTGATGCAGCGCACTCGGGAGCTCGGCCTGTTGCGGGCGCTCGGGTTCGACCGTCGGCAGCTTCGGCGCATGATCGTGGTGGAGAGCGCGGCGCTGACCCTCGCGGCGACGGCGATGGGCGTCGTGCTCGGGTTCGCGTACGGGTGGGCCGGCGCGCAGGCCCTGCTCGGCGGCGCCCAGGGTGAGACGACGTTCGTGCTGCCCGGCATTCCGTGGGCGCTGTTCGGGGGGCTCCTCGTCGCCGCGGGCGTGCTCACCCTCGTCGCGTCGATCGCGCCGGCGCGTCGTGCGATGCGGGTCTCGCCAGTGGTGGCACTCGCGGTGGAGTGAACGACGATGTGAACGGATGCCGCGGCGCCCGCGGCATCCGTTCAGCGTCATGTTTCGCGAGCGCGCATGCTCGGTGTTAGCCTTGACCCGTGCTTCACGGTCTGCTCCTTCTTAGCTGCCGCAGCGAGTCCTAGTTCACAGGCCTCCCTCGCTGCGGAGTTCGTCGTCGGCTGAATCCTCAGGCAAACGAGAAGAGCACCCAATGCAGAACACCCAGAAGCCATCGTCGATGCCGGTGCATCGGTACCGCCCGTTCCACGAGCAGATCCGTGTCGAGCTCCCTGACCGCACGTGGCCCTCCAAGCGCATCGAGCGCGCGCCCCGCTGGTGCGCCGTCGACCTGCGCGACGGCAACCAGGCCCTCATCGACCCGATGAGCCCCGAGCGCAAACGCATCATGTTCGACCAGCTCGTGCGCATGGGCTACAAGGAGATCGAGGTCGGCTTCCCGAGCGCGAGCCAGACCGACTTCGACTTCGTGCGCAGCCTCGTCGAAGAGGGCGCCATTCCCGACGACGTCACGATCCAGGTGCTCACCCAGGCGCGCGACCACCTGATCGAGCGCACCTACGAGTCGATCGCGGGCGCCAAGCAGGCGATCGTGCACCTCTACAACTCGACGAGCATCCTGCAGCGCGATGTGGTGTTCCGCACCGACAAGCAGGGCATCATCGACATCGCCCTCCACGGCGCTCGCAAGTGCCGCGAGATGGAGGCATCCGTTCCCGGCACGACCGTCTACTACGAGTACTCGCCCGAGAGCTACACGGGCACCGAGCTCGAGTTCGCCGTCGACGTGTGCAACCAGGTGCTCGAGATCTTCGAGCCGACCCCCGAGCGCAAGGTCATCATCAACCTGCCGGCGACGGTCGAGATGGCGACGCCGAACGTCTACGCCGATTCGATCGAATGGATGTCGCGGCACCTCGCATACCGCGAGAACGTCATCCTCTCGCTGCACCCCCACAACGATCGCGGTACCGCCATCGCAGCGGCGGAGCTCGGCTACCTCGCCGGCGCCGACCGCATCGAGGGCTGCCTCTTCGGCAACGGCGAACGCACGGGCAACGTCGACCTCGTGGCGCTGGGCGTGAACCTGTTCACGCAGGGCATCGACCCGCAGATCGACTTCTCCGACATCGACGAGATCAAGCGCACCACCGAGTACTGCAACCAGCTGCCGGTGCCCGAGCGCCACCCGTGGGCGGGCGACCTCGTCTACACGGCATTCTCCGGATCCCACCAAGACGCCATCAAGAAGGGGTTCGAGGCGATGGATGCCGAAGCGGCCCGGCGCGGCGTCACCGTCGACGAGCTCGAATGGGCCGTGCCCTACCTGCCGGTCGACCCGAAAGACCTGGGCCGCAGCTACGAGGCCGTGATCCGCGTCAACTCCCAGTCGGGCAAGGGCGGTGTCGCCTACCTGCTGAAGACCGACCACGCTCTCGACCTGCCGCGACGACTGCAGATCGAGTTCTCGGGCGTCGTTCAGGCCAAGACCGATGCCGAAGGCGGCGAGGTCTCGAGTGCCGAGATCTGGCGCATCTTCAACGACGAGTACCTGCCGGCACCCGCCGACCATCCCGACGAGAAGTGGGGCCGCTTCGAACTGCTGTCGCTGCGCACCGAGAGCGCGCTCGACGGGGTCGTCAACGTGCACGTCGGGCTGCGCGACGGCGAGGAGCGAGTCGAAGCCGACGCGAACGGCAACGGTCCCATCTCTGCGTTCCTCGCGGTGCTCGGCGCCGAGGGCGTCGACGTGCGGCTGCGCGACTACGTCGAGCACACGCTCGCCGCGAGCGGCAGTTCCCAGGCGGCCGCATATGTCGAACTCGAGGTCGAGGGCCGGGTGCTGTGGGGCGTCGGCATCGACGGCGACATCTCCACCGCGTCACTGAAGGCGGTCGTCTCCGCCGTCAACCGTGCGCTGCGCGGAGCCCGGGTCGAGGCCGGCCAGCTCGAGGCCGTCACCGCCTAGCGATCGGATGCCGCGTGCTCGACACTCGGGCTCGCGGCATCCGTTCGCTCAGGCGCGCCGCCAGACCTTCCAGCTGCCGAGTGCCCGCTGCTCGGGAAGGCTCCAGCCGTAGCGCACCGAGCCGAGCCTGATGAGGGTCGTGACGACGACGCACGCCGTGGCGGCAACGATGATGGGCGTTCCCATCGCGACGAGCACGACGAGCAGCGTCGTGCCCACGGTCGCCGCGACCGCGTAGAGCGAGCCGACGTGCATCAGTGCGATCGGCAGGTTGAGCGCGACGTCGCGCAGGATCGAGCCGCCGACGGCCGAAAGCACGCCCACGAACACCGCGGGCACGACGGGCACGCCGTAGGCGAGGGCCTTCGAGGTGCCGATCGCGCCGAAGAGCCCGATCGTCACGGCATCGAGCGCGATGATGAGGCCGTTCAGCCGCGCGAACACGCGCAGCAGCAGCATCCCGAGCAGTGCAGCGGCGGTGCCGACCGGCAGGTACCAGTTGCTCGCCATCGCCGCCGGAAGCTGGTTCAGCAGAAGGTCGCGCAAGAGACCGCCGCCGAGCCCGACGATCACCCCGATCAGGGCGACGCCGAGCAGGTCGATGCGGCGCTCGGTGAGGCGGGCGGCGAACATGGCGCCCTGAATGGCGCCAACGGCGACGGCTGCCAGGTCCATCCAGAGCGGGATGGTGAAGAGGGGGGCGGCCATGGCACCAGTGAATCACGCGAGCGCCTCGGCCGTGCGCGGCCGCGAACGCGAGATAATCGAATGTGCCCGTGTATCGAGATGAAGCCGTCGTGCTCCGCACCCACAAGCTGGGTGAGGCCGACCGCATCCTCACGCTGCTCACGCGCCGGCACGGCAAGGTCCGAGCGGTCGCGAAGGGAGTGCGCCGAACCGGGTCGAAGTTCGGCGCACGGCTCGAGCCGTTCATGGTCGCCGACCTGCAACTCTACGAGGGCCGCAGCCTCGACGTCGTGACCCAGGCGGAGTCGATCGGCTCCTACGGCGCGGAGATCACGCAGGACTACGGCTCGTACACGGCGGCGAACGCGATGGTCGAGGCGGCCGACAAGCTCACCGAAGACGAAGGATCGCTGCAGCAGTACCTGCTGCTCGTCGGCGCGCTCCGTTCGCTCTCGCGACTGGAGCACGGTGCCAGCCTCACCCTCGACTCCTACCTGCTGCGCGCACTCGCCCTCGCCGGGTGGGCGCCGAGCTTCCAGGACTGCGCGCGCTGCGGCAAGACCGGCGAGCACACGGCGGTCGTCGTGCAACTCGGCGGCGTGGTCTGCGATGACTGCGCCCCGCCCGGCACGCCCCGCATCGCCCGCTCGACCGTCGCCCTGCTCGGCGCCCTGCTCGCCGGTGATTGGGCTTTCGCCGAGGCGGCCGGAGAGGGCGACCGCAACCAGGCGAGCGGCATCGTCGCCGCCTACACCCAGTGGCACCTCGAGCGCGGCCTCCGCTCGCTGCCCCACGTCGACAGAGAAACGGCGGCCCCGTGAGCCCGAAGCCCTACACCCATCGTGACGCGGTGCCCTACCGGCCGATCGATTGGACGGGCCTCTATCCTCCCGAGCTTCCGAAGGGCGCCGTGCCGAACCACGTCGCAATCGTCATGGACGGCAACGGCAGGTGGGCGAACCGTCAGGGCCTCACGCGCATCGAGGGGCACAAGGCAGGGGAGGCGGCGCTCCTCGACGTCGTGGCGGGTGCGATCCAGGCCGGCGTGAAGCACATCTCGGTCTACGCGTTCTCGACCGAGAACTGGAAGCGCTCGCCCGAAGAGGTGCGCTTCCTCATGGGCTACAACCGCGACGTGCTGCACCGGCGGCGCGACCAGCTCAACGAGTGGGGCGTGCGCATCCGCTGGGCTGGGCGGCGGCCTCGGCTCTGGGCGTCGGTCATCAACGAGCTCCAGTACGCCGAAAAGCTCACCGCACGAAACGACACGCTCACCCTCACGATGTGCGTGAACTACGGCGGCCGCAACGAGATCGCCGACGCCGTGCGCTCGATCGCCGACGACGTGGCATCCGGGCGCCTCCGCCCCTCCGCCGTCTCCGAGAAGCTCATCGCCAAGCGGCTCTACGTGCCCGAACTGCCCGACGTCGACCTCTTCGTTCGCAGCTCAGGCGAGCAGCGCACCTCGAACTTCATGCTCTGGCAGTCGGCATATGCCGAGATGGTCTTCCTCGACACGCTCTGGCCCGACTTCTCGCGCACCGACCTCTGGCAGGCCATCGGGGTCTACGCAGCCCGCAACCGCCGCTTCGGCGGTGCGGTCGACGCCCCGACCGCGGGCTGAGCGCTATCGCGTGGCTCGGGCGAACGCCCCCGAGAGCCACGTCTCTGCCTCGCGAGGGCTTCGGAGCCGCACGATCGTGAGCTGCGGATGCATCGCCGCGGCGCCTTCGACGAGGGATGACCACTTCGAGTGGGTGCGCCAGGCCCAGCGCACGATGTGGTCGGCGTCGGTGAAGACCGTGCGCAACGGCGCCTCGACGTTGCCGTTCCAGAGCACCTCGCGTCGCAGCCGGCGCCTGATGGTGCGCCGCAGCACGCGGACCATGACGAGCGGCCGCGGATAGTCGAGCCACACGAGGAGGTGCGCACGTGATGCGAGGAGGTCCCGAGCGTCGGAGTAGAGCCACTCGGTGGCCCACTCGGCTCGCGCGGTGAAGGCGGCGACATCCTCCAAGAAGCTCGGACGCGGGGTCCAGCCGGGCCCGTGTCGCAAGGCGTCGAGCTCGTGATACGGAATCCCGGAAGCGGCTGCAAGCCTCCTTGTGAAGGTCGATTTCCCCGCCCCGCTCGTGCCCGCGACGAGCACACGGCGGGGGCGAAACGGGAGCGGGTGTGAAGGGCCGAGCATCATCCGAGCGTATCCAACGGCGTTGTCGCATTCCGGGGCGGGAATAGGCGGCCAGCAGCATCCGTTCGCATACATCGTGAGTGAACCCATCAAGATCGACATCTGGTCCGACATCGCGTGCCCGTGGTGCTACATCGGCAAGCGCCACCTCGAGAGCGGCATCGCCGCGCTCGGCGCCGACGCCCCCGAAGTCGAGATCGAGTACCACTCGTTCGAACTCGCGCCCGACACCCCTGTCGACTTCCATGGGTCCGAGGTCGACTTCCTCGCCAAGCACAAGGGCTTGCCGGCCGCGCAGGTGCACCAGATGCTCGAGCGCGTCACGGGCGTCGCTGCCGCAGCGGGGCTCGACTACGACTTCGACGCGCTCCAGCACACGAAGACCCTCAAAGCCCACGAGCTGTTGCACTTCGCGAAGGAGCAGGGCCAGCAGCTCGAGCTGACCGAGCGCCTCATGCGCGCGTACTTCACCGAGGGGCGCCACGTCGGCCGTATCGACGACCTCGTCGAGCTCGCGGCCGAGGTCGGGCTCGACGCCGACGCGGCACGCGCCGCCCTCGAGTCGGGTCGGTTCGCCGCCGACGTACAGGCCGACATCGCCCAGGCCGGCGCCTACGGCATCAACGGCGTGCCGTTCTTCGTGTTCGAGGGCAAATACGGCGTCTCGGGGGCGCAGCCCGCCGAGGTCTTCGCCCAGGTGCTCACGCAGGTCGCCGGCGAGCGCGACGAGGCGGCAGCGTGACCGACGAAGCGGTCATGACGACGGATGCCGCAGCGCCATCGCCGTTCACGATGGTGGCGGGCGACCCAGCGGCGATGGTGTGCGAGGGCGACGTCTGCTACGTCCCTGAGGCGCCCGCAGAGTAGCGCGCGCGGCACCCGGCGTGCTGCCGGCTACTCCGGGTCGCTGATGTCGGCCACGGTGGCATCGAACGCGTCCACGAGCCGGTCGGCATCCACGAAGAGGCTGCGGCCGTGCTCGCCCGCGCCCATCGACACGCGGCGCCCGGCGATCGTGGCGTCGACCACGACGGGCCACGCGGTCGTCGAGCCGAGGGGCGTGATGGTGCCGCGCTCGTATCCCGTCGCGGCGAGTGCGAGCGAGGCATCCGGCAGCTGGAGCTTGTTCACACCGAGCAGCGCCCTGAGCTTGGGCCAGGAGATCTTGCGGCCACCGGGCACGAGCGCGAAGACGTAGGTGTCGTCGCTGCGCTTCACGACGAGCGACTTCACGATGTCCGCAGGAGTGATGCCCATGAGCTCGGCGGCCTCCTCGAGGCTGCGGGCCGCCGGTCGCTCGATGATGTCGACCTCGAGGCCGCGCGCCGCGGCATCCGCTCGCACGCGTTCTGCACCGATGAGCTCACCGTCGGTCATCTCGTCCTCCACAGTCTCGTTCTCCTCGGAATCCTAGGCGCGTACGCGGTCGGTGGGCGTCGGCGGCCACAAGTCTGGGAGAATCGACGGTGATGTCTTCGATCACCACCCTTCCCGCGGGCCCGCTCACGATCGGCGGGCTCCAACTCGACGTGCCCGTCGTGCTCGCCCCCATGGCGGGCATCACGAACACGGCGTTCCGCCGGCTCTGCCGGGAGTTCGGCGCGGGCCTCTACGTGAGCGAGATGATCACGTCGCGCGCACTCGTCGAGCGCACCCCCGAATCGATGCGGCTCATCACGCACCACGAGTCCGAGACGCCGCGTTCGATCCAGCTCTACGGTGTCGATCCCAACACGGTCGCCGAGGCCATCACCATGCTCGTGGCCGAAGACCGCGCCG
The DNA here is from genome assembly GCF_018613935.1 of Agromyces sp. ISL-38. Classification (GTDB taxonomy): domain Bacteria; phylum Actinomycetota; class Actinomycetes; order Actinomycetales; family Microbacteriaceae; genus Agromyces. Next base: position 85,339 of record NZ_JAGGPF010000006.1, read on the forward strand.
ACCACATCGACCTGAACTTCGGATGCCCCGTGCCGAAAGTCACCCGTAAGGGCGGGGGCGCCGCGCTGCCGTGGAAGACGGGGCTGTTCCGGGGCATCGTCGAGGGGGCGGTGCGCGCCGCGGGCGACGTGCCCCTCACGATCAAGATGCGCAAGGGCATCGACTCCGACCACCTCACGTACCTCGAGGCCGGCCGCATCGCCGAGGGCGCCGGCGTCGCCGCGGTGGCCTTGCACGCGCGCACGGCCGCCGAGTTCTACTCGGGTGAGGCCGACTGGTCGGCGATCGCGAGACTGAAAGAGACCGTCACGAGCGTGCCGGTGCTCGGCAACGGCGACATCTGGTCGGCCGACGACGCGCTCCGCATGGTGTCCGAGACCGGCTGCGATGGCGTGGTCGTCGGGCGCGGATGCCTCGGCCGCCCGTGGCTCTTCGGCGACCTCGCTGCTGCGTTCCGCGGCGAGACGCGCACGGCCACGCCGTCGCTCGGCGAGGTTGCGCAGACCTTCCGCCGGCACGCCGAGCTGCTGACCGACTTCTTCGACAGCGAAGAACGCGGGTGCCGCGACATCCGCAAGCACGTCGCGTGGTACTTCAAGGGCTACCCCGTGGGCGGTGAGCTTCGCGCGCGCCTCGCAACGGTCGAGTCGCTCGAGCAGCTCGACGAACTGCTCGCCACCCTCGACTGGTCGACTCCGTACCCGGGCGAAGGCGCGGAGGGGCCCCGGGGGCGTGCGGGCACGCCGAAGAAGCCGGCCCTGCCCGAACGCTGGCTCGACACGCAAGAGCTCGTGGGCGATGACCGTGTCACTCTCGTCGACGCAGAATTGGACACCAGTGGCGGCTGACGCGACCGTGGGGCGCTACACCGAGTTCGATGCCGATCGCTGGCTGCCCGAGCAGCATTCCTCACCCCGAAGCGACTTCGCCCGCGACCGCGCGCGCCTCCTGCATTCGAGTGCGCTCCGGCGGCTCGCCGCGAAGACGCAGGTGCTGAGCCCCACTGCCGGCCTCGATTTCGCACGCAATCGGCTCACGCACTCGCTCGAGGTCGCCCAAGTCGGTCGCGAACTGGGGGAGAGCCTCGGCCTCGACCCCGACATCGTCGACACCGCGTGCCTCGCGCACGACCTCGGGCATCCGCCATTCGGCCACAACGGTGAGCGCGCGCTCAACGACTGGGCCGTCGATATCGGGGGATTCGAGGGCAACGCGCAGACCCTGCGCCTGCTCACGCGGCTCGAGCCGAAGGTCTTCGGCGCCGACGGCCGCAGCTACGGGCTGAATCTCACGCGAGCGAGCCTCGACGCCAGCTGCAAGTATCCGTGGCCCGCGGAGTCGTCGATCGCCGATCCGAGCGGCCGGGCGAAGTTCGGCTTCTTCACCGAAGACCTCGAGGTGTTCACCTGGCTCCGTGAAGGAGCGCCGGCCGGCGTGCGGTGCATCGAAGCTCAGGTCATGGACCTCTCCGACGACATCGCCTACTCGGTGCACGACTTCGAAGACGCGATCGTCAACGGCTACATCGATGTCGCGGCGCTCGGCAGCCGGGTCGACCACGACGAGCTCGTCGACTCGATGCACGAGTGGATCGGTGGCGAGATCGGTCACGACGGCCTCATCGCCGCGTTCGACCGGCTCGACCGGCTCGACGGCTGGCCAGTCGCGTGGAGTGGCTCGCGTCACGATCTCGCAGCGCTCAAGAACCTCACGAGCCAGCTCATCGGCCGATTCGTGCACGGCGCCATGTCGGCCACGCTCGCAGCGCACCCCGCCGCGAGCCTCGTGCGCTTCGGCGCGAACATCGTCGTGCCACCCGACGTGCAGGCCGAGATCGCGGTGCTGAAGGGCATCGTCGCGACGTTCGTGATGTCACGCAACACGAGGCAGCCCATCTACGCGCAGCAGCGGCGCATCCTCGCCGATCTCGCCGACGTGCTCCTCGCGAGCAACGGAGCGGAGCTCGACCCGGGGTCCTCGGCCGACTGGGCTGCTGCCGCCGACGACGCGGCGCGGCATCGCGTCGTGGTCGACCAGGTCGCGAGCCTCACCGACCAATCGGCGCTCGCCTGGTACGAACGGCTCGTGCAACGCTGATGGCAGCCTTCCCGGCCCGCCCGGCGAACTAGGATGAAGTCCATGGCGGGCCGCATTCGACAGAGCGATGTCGATGAGGTGAAGGCCCGCGTCAACATCGCCGACATCATCGGCGAACACGTGAGCCTGAAGTCGGCCGGCGTCGGCTCGCTGAAGGGTCTCTGCCCCTTCCACGACGAGCGCAGTCCGAGCTTCCACGTGCGGCCCGGGCTCGGCTACTACCACTGCTTCGGCTGTGGCGAGTCCGGCGACGTCTACACCTTCCTCCAGCGCATGGACCACGTCTCCTTCACCGAGGCGGTCGAGCGGCTGGCCGGCAGCATCGGCTTCGAGCTGCACTACGAAGACGGCGGGCAGGCATCCGACCACGGCAACCGAGCGCGACTGCTCGCCGCGAACCAGGCCGCTGCCGAGTACTTCATCGAGCAGCTCGGTTCGCCCGAGGCGGACGTGGGTCGGCGGTTCCTCGGTGAACGCGGGTTCGACGCCGAGGCGGCGAGGCGATTCAGCGTCGGCTTCGCGCCGAAGAGCTGGGACGCGCTCACCAACCACCTGAAGAGGCGGGGGTTCACGACCGAGGAGCTGGCAGCGGCCGGTCTCGTCTCGCAGGGGGACCGCGGCGTCTACGACCGCTTCCGCGGCCGGCTCGTGTGGCCGATTCGCGACGTCACCGGGCAGACCGTCGGGTTCGGCGCGCGTCGCCTGCTCGACGACGATCAAGGCCCCAAATACCTGAACACACCCGAGACCGCGATTTACCACAAGGCGCAGGTCCTCTATGGCCTCGACCTCGCCAAGCGCGACATCGCCAAGACCCATCGCGTCGTCGTCGTCGAGGGCTATACCGACGTGATGGCGTGCCATCTCGCCGGTGTCACTACTGCGATCGCGACGTCCGGCACCTCCTTCGGCATCGATCACATCAAGGTGCTCCGCCGCGTTCTCGGCGACGACTCCGGACTCGGAGAGGTCGTGTTCACCTTCGACGGCGATGCGGCAGGGCAGCAGGCGGCGATGCGGGCGTTCGCCGAGGAGCAGCGCTTCGCGGCGCAGACCTTCGTCGCCGTGGCGCCCGACGGGCTCGACCCGTGCGACCTCCGCCTTGCCCGAGGCGATGCCGCGGTGCGTTCGCTCGTCGACTCGCGTCAGCCGATGTTCGAGTTCGTCATCCGTCACACGCTCACCCGCTACGACCTCGAGACGGTCGAGGGGCGCGTCGCGGCATTGCGGGCGGCCGCGCCGATCGTCGCCGACATCCGCGACCCGTCGCTCCGCCCCGGATACACGCGAGAGCTCGCTCGCATGCTCGGGCTCGAACTCGCCGAAGTGACTCGCGCGGTACGCGGTGCCACGGGGCGGGCCAAGCCGGGCGGTGAGCGCGAGGGCCAGTCGGCGGCATCCGGTGCCACCTCCGGCCAGTCGGGGGCGACGGATGCCGCGGAGCGCCCGTTCTCGATCACCGAGCTGCCGGGCGACCCCTCGACGCGCCTCGAGCGCGACGCGCTGCAGGCGATGCTGCAGTTTCCCGACGCCGTCGGCGACGACCTGCTGCGACACGCGGCGGACAGCCGATTCGGCAACGCATCGCTCGCGGTCGTGCGCGATGGCATCGCGTCGGTGCTCGCTTCGCCCGATCCGGCCATCCGCATCGATCGGGTCGTCGCCGAGGTGCCGGCCCCGTTCGCCGGCGTCGTTCAGCAGCTCGCGGTCGCGCCGGTGCCGCAACGCGCCGAGGCCGAGCTCGAGTCCTACGTGCGAGGCGTCGTGAGCGCGCTCGTCGATCGCGAACTCCTGAGGCAGAAGTCCGAACTGCTCGGGCGGCTCCAGCGCACCGACTCGACCGACGCCGCGGCATTCGCCGCGCTGCAGCGCGCGCTCGTCGAACTCGAGACCGAGCGACGCGCCCTTCGAGCCGAGTGAGTTCCGGCCGTCATCCGGGCACTCCACGCGGATCGCGTGCGTGGAAGATTGCAGATCGGTAAATATTCCTCCGTTTCGATGGCCCTCGATGCAACATCCGGCCCTCGTGTGCTAGGTCTGAGGTATACGAAAACGCGCCGCGGTTCGCTGCGGCGCGCTTCATTCCTGACAGGAAGAGGTAGACGGATATGACATCCGCATCCACAAACCGGCGTCGCGGCCTCATCGCGGCGGCCGGTGTCTCGGTGGCAGCTCTTGCTCTCGCCGGTTGCACGCCCGGCGGTGGCGGTGGCGAAACCGGCGGCGGCACGCTGACGATCGGCACCACCGAGCAGGTCACGGCGCTCGACCCGGCCGGTTCATACGACAACGGTTCGCTCGCGGTGCACACGCAGGTCTTCCCGTACCTGTTGAACACCGACTACCAGAGCACTGAAGTGGTCCCCGACCTCGCCGAGTCGGCCGAGTTCACTTCCCCGAGCCAGTACACAGTCACCCTCCCCGAAGGCCTCAAATGGGCGAACGGCAACGATCTCACTTCCGCCGACGTGAAGTTCACCTTCGACCGCCAGCTCGCCATCGCGGACCCGAACGGCCCGTCGGCGCTGCTCTACAACCTCGACAGCGTCGATGCACCGGACGACACGACCGTCGTCTTCAACTTGAAGGCGGAGAACGACCAGGTCTTCCCGCAGATCCTCACGAGCTTCCCCGGCGCGATCGTCGATGACGAGGTGTTCGCGGCCGACGCGCTCACTCCCGACGACGAGATCGTCGAGGCGAACGCGTTCGCAGGGCCGTACGTCATCACGAGCTACGACTTCAACAACCTCATCTCGTACAAGGCGAACCCCGACTACAAGGGTCTCCTCGCCCCGGCGAAGACCGAGACGGTGAACGTCAAGTACTACACCGATGCGTCGAACCTCAAGCTCGACGTGCAGGAGGGCAACATCGACGTCGCGAACCGCACCCTCAGTGCGACCGACATCGAAGATCTCCGCGGCAACGACAACGTCAAGGTCGTCGACGGCCCCGGTGGCGAGATTCGCTATTTGGTGTTCAACTTCAACACCATGCCGTTCGGTGCCACGACAGCTGAAGCCGACCCGGCCAAGGCGCTCGCCGTCCGCCAGGCGATCGCCGACCTCATCGACCGCGACGCCATCTCGGAAGATGTCTACAAGGGCACCTTCACGCCCCTGTACTCCTACGTGCCCGAAGGTCTCGCCGGCGCGAACGAGGCGTTGAAAGGGCTGTACGGCGACGGCAACGGCGCGCCCGATGCCGACAAGGCGGCCGAACGGCTCTCTGCAGCCGGCATCACGACGCCGGTCGCGCTCAACATCCAGTACGTGGCCGAGCGCTACGGACCGTCGTCGAGCGATGAGTACGCCGTCATCAAGGAGAGCCTCGAGGAGAGCGGCCTGTTCACGGTGAACCTGCAGTCCACCGAGTGGGTCCAGTACTCCGAGGATCGCGTCGCCGACCTGTACTCCGTATTCCAGATGGGCTGGTTCCCCGACTATTCGGATGCCGACAACTACCTCACGCCGTTCTTCCTCAAGGAGAACTTCCTCGTGAACCATTACGACAACCCCGAGGTGAACGACCTCATCCTCGAGCAGGCGGTCACGCAGGACCCGGCGCAGCGTGAGGCGCTCATCGGCGAGATCCAGGACAAGGTCGCGGCTGACCTCTCCACGATCCCGTACATGCAGGGAGCCCAGGTCGCCGTGGTCGGAACCGACATCGAAGGTGCCGAAGACACCCTCGACGGCTCGTTCAAGTTCCGGTACGCCGCTCTGTCGAAGGGCTAGTTCCGACTAGAGTCGTTGAAGCTCGACGACGGGGGCGATCTGCTACCGCGGGTCGCCCCCGTTCCCCTGTACCCCGAGGATTCCATGAGCACACTTGCCACCGCGCCCGTCGCCGAGGGAGCGCCCGCCGCGGGCCGACCGAAGCCGAAATCGCAAGGCGGTGGGTTCGGACGCTATCTGCTCGTCCGATTCCTGCTGATCTTCCCGACCATCTTCATCCTCGTCACCCTCGTCTTCTTCCTGATGCGAACGACGGGCGACCCGATCACCGCCGCACAGGGCGGGCGCCTCGGACCCGAGGCCCTTGCCGCGCTCCGTGAGGCCGCCGGCTACGACCGGCCCCTCTTCATCCAGTACTTCGAATACCTCGGCCAGGTGGCGACCTTCAACTTCGGTTCGACGCTTACCACGAACCGTCCGGTCATCGACGTGCTCACCACCTACGGCCCGGCCACGTTCGAGCTCGTTCTCTACTCGCTCATCGTCGCCTTCGCGGTCGGCATTCCGCTCGGCCGCCTCGCGGCCTACCACCGCGACAAGCCGCAGGACGCAGTGTTCCGCGTGCTCGCGATCCTCTGGTACGCCGTGCCGATCTTCTTCGCGGGCCTCCTGCTGAAGCTCATCTTCGCCGTGTGGCTCAAGTGGCTCCCCGTCGCCGGGCGCGCGAGCGTGAACGCCGAACTGCAGATGCAGCTCGTGCCGAACAAGACCAGCTTCTACACGATCGACGCGCTGATGACCGGCGACCCGGCGGTCCTCGGCGACGTGCTCGCGCACGCCGTGCTGCCGGCGATCGCTCTCGGCCTCCTCACGGGCGGCATCTTCCTCCGGCTCGTTCGCACGAACGTGATCGGCACGCTCGCGACCGATTACGTCGATGCGGCGCGCTCACGCGGTGTCGCCGAGTCTCGGCTGCTGCGCAAGCACGCCTATCGGCCGGCGCTCATCCCGATCGTCACGGTCATCGGCCTGCAGATCGCACTGCTCCTCTCGGGCGCGGTGCTCACCGAGACCACCTTCGAGTGGAAGGGCCTCGGCTTCATCCTCGCCGAGTTCCTCGAATCCCGTGACTTCGTCGCCGTCCAGGGCATCGTGGTGCTGCTCGCGGTGATCGTCGCCCTCACGAACTTCGTCGTCGACATCATCGCGGCGTTCATCGACCCGAGGGTGAGGTACTGACATGACCGCGGCATCCGTCACCCCCGTGCGCCGTCGCCCACTGCGCGATCGGCTTCCGATCGTGCACCAGCTCCGGCAGAGCATGGGCCTCCAGCGAGGCATGCTCGTCGCCGGACTCGTCATGGTCGCGGTGTTCATCCTGTGCTCGATCGTCGCGCCCCTCATCGCCCCATACGGATTCGCGCAGCGCAAAGACGAGTCAGGGGCCTTCGGCACACAGCAGCCGCCATCGCCCGAACACGTGTTCGGCACCACGGTCGGCGGCTACGATGTGTTCTCTCGCGTGATCTGGGGCACCCAGACCGCGATCCTCGTGATCGTCATCGCAGTGCTCCTCTCGATCTTCATCGGCGTCGCGCTCGGCCTCTACTCCGGGTACTTCGGCGGCTGGCTCGACCGCGTACTCGTCGTCGTGTGCGACGCGATCTACGCCTTCCCGTCGCTGCTGCTCGCCATCGTGCTCTCGATCGTCATCTCGGCCGGGCAGTCCAACCTGTGGGGCGGCGTCCTCGCGGCGGCCGGGTCCATCACGGTGGTCTTCATTCCGCAGTACTTCCGGGTCATCCGTGCCGAGACGGTGCGCATCAAGGCCGAGGCGTTCGTCGAGTCGGCGAAGGTCCTCGGCGCCTCGAACGCCCGGATCGTGTTCAAGCACGTCTTCCGCAATGCCACGCGCACCCTTCCGCTCATCATCACGCTCAACTCGTCCGAGGCGATCCTGACCCTCGCCGCGCTGGGCTTCCTCGGCTTCGGCATCGAGCCGACGGCGGCAGCCGAGTGGGGGTACGACCTCTTCAAGGCGCAGTCGGATGTCACGAGCGGCATCTGGTGGACGGCCTTCTTCCCGGGCGCCGCCATCGTCTTCACCGTCCTCGGCATCACCCTGGTCGGCGAGAGCCTCAACGACCTGGCCGATCCGCGGCTCAGGGGCCGTCGCCGCGTCGCGCAGGCGGCCGGCGAGGTCGCCGCGACGTCGGTCGTGCCCGGCGGCACGCTGACGGCCGGTCCCGGAGGCCTCGATGGCCTCGAAGACGGTCAATCGTTCGACGAGCACGGGATCGAGGTCAGGCGATGAGCACGGTGGTCGACATCAGGAACCTCGGCGTCTCGTTCGCGACGGATGCCGGGGCGGTCAAGGCGGTCGACAACGTCTCGCTGTCGGTCGGCCGCGGCGAGGTGCTCGCCATCGTCGGCGAGTCCGGCAGCGGCAAGACGGTGACGGCGAAGACGATCCTCGGACTCTTGCCCGAGACGGCAACGACCCGGGGCGCCGTAGTGCTCTCCAACCGCGAGGGCACTCGGGAGAGCGACATCATCAGCCTCTCCACACACCAGCTCCGTGAGGTGCGCGGCACCGACGTGGCCATGGTGTTCCAAGAGCCGTCGACCGCGTTGAACCCGGTGTACACCGTGGGCTGGCAGATCATGGAGGGCATTCGCGCCCACAGCGACATCTCCAAGAAGGAGGCGCGCGCGAAGGCGATCGACATCCTGCGACGGGTCGGCATCCCCGATCCCGAGGAACGCGTCGATCACTATCCGCACCAGTTCTCGGGCGGGCAGAAGCAGCGCGTGGTCATCGCCATGGCGCTCGTGCTCGACCCCGGCCTGATCGTGGCCGACGAGCCCACGACAGCGCTCGACGTGACGGTGCAGGCGGAGATCCTCGATCTGCTTCGCAAGTGCCGCGATGAGTTCGGCACGGCGATCGTGCTGATCACGCACAACATGGGCGTCGTCGCCGATCTCGCCGATCGGGTCGCGGTGATGTACGAGGGCAACGTCGTGGAGCAGGCCGACGTCGAGACGCTGTTCTCGGCTCCGCAGGCCGACTACACGAAGGCTCTCCTCGCCGCGGTGCCGTATGTGGGTCACGGCGCCGCCAGCGCGGTCGAGCGGGTGGCCGCACGGGCCGCGGGCTGGGCCGAGCTGACACCCGTCGTCGAGGCGCGCGGACTCGAGATCTCGTATCCTGGCCGATTCGGCCGGCCGGGGTTCCGTGCCGTCAACGGCGTCGACTTCGTCATCCGTCCGGGGGAGGTGCTCGGTCTCGTCGGCGAGTCCGGCTCGGGGAAGACGACCATCGGTCGTGCGATCGCCGGTCTCACGAAGGTAACCGGTGGATCACTGCGCGTGCTCGGCGCCGAGATGAACGGCATCCGCGAGCGGAACTTCCGTCCCCTTCGCAGTCGGCTCGGGTTCGTGTTCCAAGATCCGGCTTCGAGCTTCAATCCGCTCCTGACGATCGCCGAGTGCGTCGCCGAGCCGCTCATCATCCACGGCAGGGCGAAGGACGCCAATGCCGCCAGGGTGCGGGTGAACGAGCTGCTCGAGGCGGTGCAGCTGCCACGCGCATATGGCGACCGCTACCCTCACGAGCTGAGCGGCGGCCAGCGGCAGCGCGCGAGCCTCGCCCGCGCGCTCGCGCTCGAACCCGAATTGCTCATCGCCGATGAGCCCACGTCGGCGCTCGACGTCTCGGTGCAGGCGCGCGTGCTCGAGCTGTTCGCCGAACTCCAGCGCGAGTTCGGCTTCGCGTCGCTCTTCATCAGTCACGACCTCGCGGTGGTCGACCTGCTGGCCGATCGCATCGGCGTGCTCTACCGCGGTTCGCTCGTCGAGGAGGGCACCGGCGCCGAGGTGCTCGGTGCTCCGAAGCATCCGTACACCCAGCGGCTCCTCGCCTCCCTCCCGGTGCCCGACCCGATCGCCCAGGCCGAGCGCCGCACGGAACTGCGGCGAATCCGGGAGGCGAGCTGATGCCCCGTGCCGCGCACCGGTATCCGATCGTGCTCAGCGATCTCTCGATCGAGTACCCGGCCCATGGGGCGAGCCCGGCTCATGTCGCACTCCACGGGCTCTCGCTGACGATCGCACCGGGGGAGGTGCTCGGAATGCTCGGCAGTGCGGGCAGCGGCAAGAGCACCCTCGCAAAGGTGCTCTCGGGCGTCGCCTTCGAGCCGCGCACCGGCGATGTGCGACCCGTGATCACGGGTGGGGAGGCCACGGTGCTCGGCCACCAGTTGCGCGGCCTCTCCAAGCGCAAGCTCCCGGAGTACCTCTTCCACGTGGGCTACCTGCCGCAGGATGCCGCGTCGACCCTGCCGGCCGACCGCACGGTCGCCGAGATCGTCGCCGAGCCGATTCTCGAGCGCGACCGCAGATACAACCGCCACGCGCTCACGACACGAGTGGCGACGATGATCGACGGCGTTCGGCTGCCGCTCGGCATGCTCGATCGCTTCCCCTACGAGCTGAGCGGCGGCCAGCGCCAACGCGTCGCGCTCGCCCGCGCACTCGTGCTCGGCCCGTCGGTGCTCATCGCCGACGAGCCGACTGCCGGGATCGATCTCACGGTGCGCGACGCGGTCGCCCAGCTCATCCGCGATCTGCGCGAGCAGCACACGTTCTCGGCGATCATCATCAGCCATGACCTGCCGGTGCTGCGCCGCACCGCCGACCGCATCGCCGTGCTCGACAAGGGCGAGCTCGCCGCGATCGGCACGATCGACGAGGTCTTCCACGATCCGCGGCATCCGTATGTCATGGCACTCGCGGGTGCGCTCGACGCCGGACACGCGGTGATCGACGAGCTCGACTCCGGCCCATTGGCATGACGGATGCCGCGGCCTCTCGGGGCCGGCTCGAATTGGGAGTCGGGCATTCCCTTTGCTAGAGTATCGATGCTGAACAAGCGATCCTCCATAGCTCAATTGGCAGAGCAATCGGCTGTTAACCGATAGGTTCTTGGTTCGAGTCCAAGTGGGGGAGCAGCAGAACCCCGTCCTTCCGTAGAAGGGCGGGGTTTCTTGTGTTAACCGCGTCTACGTTGCCAGTCCGGCGGCAGACAACACCTAGATCAGCAATGCCTAGAACCACAAGGTATAGTGAGTGGTGATCGGGGGTCTCATGAACATCGACAAGGATCTGGTCGCCGCGATGGCAACGCCGCTCGTGCTCGCGATTCTCGTGGAGGGCACGAGCTACGGGTACGCGATCCTCAAACGGGTCCGCGAGCTCTCCAGCGGCGAACTCGAATGGACCGACGGCATGTTGTATCCACTGCTCCACCGGCTCGAGCGACTGGGCTACATCCACGCCGAGTGGGGCGTATCGCCCGAGGGCAGGCGCCGGCGCTACTACGAGATCACCGAGGCCGGGCACGCTCAACTGACGGAGCAGCGGCGGCAGTGGGACACTGCGACCCGCACTCTTGGCGGACTGTGGGGACTGGCGCTTCCGGTGGCACGAGCATGAGCATGGATTCCGTCGAGCAGCAGATCGACCAATGGCGCGCGGCGGTCCTGCGGGGTCGCGCGGTCGACGGAGGCGACGCCGACGAACTCGAGGGTCATCTGCGGGAGCAGATCGAGGACCTCGAGAGCGCTGGACTCTCGGGCGAGGAGGCCTTCCTCATCGCGGTCAAGCGGCTCGGTGAAGTGGATCTCATCACCGCCGAGTTCGCCCGCGAGCACAGCGATCGGCTCTGGAAGCAGCTCGCGATGTCGCACGCCGACGAGAGCGAGCGCCGGCCGATGCTGACGATGCTCGGCTTCGCGACGGCCACCGCCGTGCTCATCCAGGTTGCTCGGCTTCTCGCCGGCTTTCCCGGCCCGAGCAGCGCGTGGTTCGTACGGGATCTCAGCCTCTTCGTACTGCCCGTGCTCGCGGCGTATTTCGCGGTCGTGCGAGGGATGCCGTGGAGACCGGCAGTCGGCCTCGCCGGGGCGGTAGCGGTGCTCGGGGTGGCCGTGAACGTCTTCCCGTTCGCTCCGGGCTCGAGCACGGACATGCTCGTCGCGATTCACCTCCCGATCGCGCTCTGGTTCGTCGTGGGTGTCGCCTACGTCGGGGGAGACGTGCGATCAGCTGCTCGGCGCATGGATTTCATCCGATTCACCGGCGAGTGGGCGATCTACTATGCGCTGATCGCCCTCGGCGGCGGGGTGCTGCTCGGCCTGACCAGCCTCGTGCTCACCCCGATCGCCCCCGGCGCGATCCCGGAGGTCATGACCTGGGTAGTTCCATCGGGAGCCGCGGGCGCCGTGGTGGTGGCAGCTTGGCTCGTCGAGGAGAAGAAGAGCGTCATCGAGAATCTCGCGCCGGTGCTCACCGCCATCTTCACGCCGCTGTTCGCCGTCATGCTGCTCGTATCGGCGATCGGCTACCTGGCGGCCGGCATCGGGCTCGATTTCGACCGCGACCTGCTGACCGTGTTCGACGTGCTCCTGCTCGTCGTCGTCGGTCTCGTCGTCTACGGCATCTCGGCGCGCGACACGAACCGCCCGCCCGGTGTGATGGACGTGCTCCGCCTGGTGGCGGTCATCGCCGCGGTCGTGCTCGACGTCCTCGTGCTCGGCTCGATGCTCGCCCGCGTGGGCGAGTTCGGGTTCACCGCCAACCGGGTGGCGGCGCTCGGGCTGAATGTGGTGCTGCTCGTGAACCTCGTCGTGACGGCATGGCTCATCGCCCGCCTGCTCATGGGGAAGGCGCCGGCGGTGCGAATCGAGCGGTGGCAGACCGGATACCTCCCGGTATTCGCGGCCTGGGTGCTCGTGGTCGTGCTCGTCGTGCCGCCCCTGTTCGGCTTTGCGTGACCGCACGGCATTCGCGCGCTGCGCAATGTTGCGGGCTCAGCCCTCGAGGTCGTCGACGCCCGGCATCCACTGCTGGCCCGGCTGCCCCCAACCGAGCTTGCGATTGATCTTCGCGACGATGCGCTGGTCGCGCTCGCCCAAGCGGTCGGTGTAGAGCACGCCGTCGAGGTGGTCGTACTCGTGCTGAAAGATGCGCGCGAGCCAGCCCTCGGCCTCGATCTCGAACCGGACGCCCTCGAGGTCGGTCGCGCGGAGGATCGCTCGCTCGGCGCGACGCAAGCCGAATCGCTCGCCTGGGAAGGAGAGGCAGCCCTCGGACTCCTCATCGGGGTCGGGCTCGCCGACGGGCGGTGGGGAGATCCAGAGTTCGGGATTGATCGCGACGCCGCGCCAGCGGGTGCCCGCTTCGTCGACCCAGCCGAAGGTGAAGAGCCGGAGCGCCACACCCACTTGCGGAGCGGCGAGGCCGACGCCCGGCGCCGCGTCCATCGTCTCGAAGAGATCTCGCACCAGCGCCCGCAGCTCATCGTCGATCGACTCGACGGGCAGGGCGGGGGAGTGGAGGACCGGGTCGCCGGTGATTCGTATGGGGAGCACGGCCATTCGGACAGGATATCGGGGGACGAGCGGGTAGGGTCGATGCGTGGATCCGGACATGAGCGAGCTCACAGAGCAGATCGCCCTCGACCCCACCTCCTTCATCGGAATTCCGCTTGCGCTCGTGGGAGCGGTCTTCCTGTCGCTGGGCGCGCAGTTCCAGCATCGCGGCGTGGTGAAGGTCGAGTCGCGCACCGTCGACACGCTCGGCAAGGGGTTGAGCTTCAACCAGCTCGCGCTGCTGCTCGCGCGCCCGTCATGGGTCCTCGGCTCGGTCATGCTCGGGCTTGCCATCGTCTTCCAATTGTCGAGTCTCTACTTCGCGCCGATCATCGTCGTGCAGCCGCTCGGCGCGATCGCGCTCGTGATCACCTCGATCCTGAACTCGCGCATCAACCATGTCAGTCTCAAGCACAAGTCCATCATCGCGATCATGATGTGCGTCGGCGGTGTGCTGCTCTTCGTCGGCGTCGCGGCCTTCACCGCGGTCGACAAGCCGGTGACCGATCAGCACCTCATCACGATTCTGATCATCCTCGCCGTCGTGCTCGCGGCAGCCGGAGTGGCCTTCGGATGGATGCGCCGGCACATCCGGGCTATCTTCTACGTGATCATGGCCGGCGTGCTCTACGGGTTCGTGGCGACACTCGCGAAGGTGGTGCTCGGCCGACTCCAGCAGGGGGAGTTCGAGTGGCTCACCTGGCTGTGTGTTGTGGGCCTGCTGGCCGCGACCGGCCTCGGTGCGTACTTCGTGCAGAATGCCTACGCATCGGGCCCGCCCGACCTCGTCATCGCGGGGCTCACGGTGGTCGACCCGATGGTCGCGGTCGCGATCGGCATCATCGTGCTCGGGGAGGCGTCGCAGGCGCCGCTCTGGGCGAACGGGGTCTTCGTACTCGCCGGCGTGATCGCCGTGGTGGGCGTCTTCCAGCTCGCGAAGAACCACCCGCAAACGCGAATCTGAGCAGAATCGCACTCCCGAGCGCGAAACTCCACAACGACGCCGCGCGGCGCGCACTGCGTAGACTATGGTCGGATTCAGTCTGCGCGCCGACCCTGCGCCGCGACGCCCACCGGGGCCGACCGTCCCGAACCGACGAACTGTGAGGAACAACGCCACGTGTCTGACAATCCCGGTGCTACACCTTCCGCCGGCACCGACGGCGCAGAGACGGAACGGCCGCTCAGGATCCTGATCGGCGCCGACACCTTCGCTCCCGACGTCAATGGGGCAGCGAAGTTCGCCGAGCGCCTGGCCGCCGGCCTGGTCGAACGCGGTCACGACGTGCACGTCATGGCCCCTGCTGCCAGCCGCAAGCACGGCACCTGGAAGGAAGTGCACGAAGGGCAGGAGCTCACGGCGCACCGCCTGAACAGCTGGCGCTGGTATCCGCACGACTGGCTGCGCTTCGCGCTGCCGTGGCGCATCCGCCAGAACAGCGCCCGCGTGATCGACGACGTGAAACCCGACGTGGTGCACTTCCAGTCCCACATCATCGTGGGGCGGGGCCTCTCGCTCGAAGCCGAGAAGCGCGGCATCCGGATCGTCGGTACCAATCACTTCATGCCCGAGAACATGCTCGAGTTCACGCTGCTGCCTGCAGGCTGGCAGGAGTGGGCAGTCGGGCTCGCGTGGAAGGCCGCCCGCCGGACCTTCGGGCGTGCCGAGGCCGTCACAACGCCGACGCGCAGAGCGGCTCAGTTCCTCGAGCGACACACCGGGCTCTCGGGCGTTCACGCGATCTCGTGTGGAATCGACGCACACAAGTACGAGCCGAGCTGGGAGCCGCGCAGCGAGAATCGCATCCTCTTCGTCGGACGCGTCACCGGCGAGAAGCAGATCGACGTGCTGCTGCGTGCATTCGCGCTGCTCCCGGCCGAGCTCGACGCGAAGCTCGAGATCGTCGGCGGCGGCGACCAGAAACGCAACCTCGAGCACATGGCCGTGGAGCTCGGGGTCGCCGATCAGGTGACGTTCACCGGCTACGTCGCCGACGACGCATTGCGAGGCGCCTACCACCGGGCATCCGTGCTCGCCATGCCCTCGATCGCCGAACTGCAGAGCATCGTGACGATGGAGGCCATGGCCTCGGCCCTGCCGATCGTGGCGGCGAACGCGATGGCCCTCCCGCACCTCGTGCACGACGGCGAGAACGGGTACCTCTTCGAGCCGGGCAGCCCTGAAGACCTCGCGGCGAAGCTCCAGATCGTGCTCGAGGCGCCGCCTGCGGAGTATCGCGCACTCAAGGAGGGCTCGCTCCGCCTCATCGCCGCCCACGACATCCAGCGCACGATCTCGACGTTCGAGAGCCTGTATCGTGGGAAGCCGGTGACCGACCCGGTCACCGATGTCGCACCGGTGGCGCTCCCCGAGTGACCCGGGCGCGGGGCGGTAGCTCAGCCGGTTAGAGCAGTGGACTCATAATCCATCGGTCACGGGTTCAAGTCCCGTCCGCCCTACGATAAATCGACCTGATCAGGATTTCTTGCCTCAACCAGAGGGCAGGGACTTGATGTCGTCAACGTTTATTCAACGCTTATTCGTGAGCGCGCGCCATGACGGGCGCTCTGCGAGCAGGGTGATCGACCGTGTTCGAGTGAACTGGGTTCACCTCGAACACCTTCGTGTCATGAACAGCGAACGCCTCTCCCGGCTCGGCCTCGAGCCCGTGTTGACCACGAGCGAGCTCGCCGACTACCTCGGCGTGCACGTGCAGGCCATCTACGATCTGCGCACCGATGGCCGTGGTCCGGCCGGCATGCGGGTCGGCCGGGAGATCCGCTACCGGGTATCCGACGTGATCCGTTGGCTCGATGTGCTTCACGAGCCTGAGGTCGTCTCGGCGCGTGGAGGTGAGGGCTGATGGCCGGCCGGCCACGGCTGCCGATCGGCACCTACGGCACGATCCAAACCACCGAGCTCGCTCGCGGGCGTGTCCGCGCACAGACGCGCTTTCGCGACTGGGACGGGCAGACACGGCAGGTCGTCGCCACGGGTGAGAGCCGCAACGCGGCGGTCACTGCCCTGAAGGTCGACCTCAACGAGCGGATGCGGCATGCCGGCACGCAGGGCTCGCTTACCCCCGACTCTCGATTCGCAGATCTGGCGGACGCATGGCTCGACGACTTGCGGCTGGACGTCGAGCGTGCGGAGAGCACGAAGGAGACGTACGGCCGGCAATTGCGCACCCAGGTGTTGCCGTTCTTCGAGGACTTCGCGGTGCGAGAGATCACGGTCGGAAGGATCGAACGCTACTTGAAGCAGCAACGTCAGGTCTCGTACTCGATGGCCAAGCACTCCAAGACGACGCTGAGCATGGTGCTGGCGTTCGGGGTCCGGCAGGGACTCCTCGAACGGAACCCGGTGAAAGAGACCTCGCAACTAAAGAAGCCGAAGCGGATACCTAAGGCGCTCACCTCCGAAGAGCTGGCGGCGATTCGAACGGCCGCGAGCGAGTTCGGGACCGATCCGAACTGGATGGGACCTCGACCGGACGGCCAGGTGAGGGACCTCATCGAGGTCATGCTCGGCACGGCCACCCGCATCGGCGAGGCGCTCGCGATCCGCAAGTGCGATGTGGACGTGACGGCCGACCCGCCGCGGGTCGAGATCTGCGGCACGATCATCCATCGCACCGGCGTGCCCGTCTACCGACAGGAGCATCCGAAGACGAAGGAGTCGAACCGAGTGGTGCCAGTGCCGTCGTTCGCGGCAGCCGTCATCAGGCGCAGGCTGGCGTCTCTCCCGGCAGATGCCGAGCCTGAGCAGCTGCTGTTCTACTCGAAGAACGGCACGCCACTCATGCCGGCGAACGTCAGACGGCAGTTCCGGAGAATTCTCGATCTAGCAGGCCTGGGTGACGCAGCCATCTCACCGCATGCGTTCCGGCGGACCGGTGCGACGGCGATTGCACACGAACTCGGCTTGCAGGCCGCCGCGGATCTCCTGGGGCATACTTCGACGGCCGTTACGAAGGAGCACTACGCGGAGCCGGACCGGTCCGTTACGTCGCGCCCGGCGGCGGTGCTGCAGCGACTGGCGCCGGAGCCGGCAAGCGAGGAGGAGGGCACCGACGCGGGGATGTGGGACGTCTGGGAGTAGGCTTCCGGGTTTGACGACTGCGCCTCATCGAGCGGGGGCGCAGTCGTGCGTTGCATCATGGGAGCCGATCCGGGGCGATGAGTGCTTCGGCTTCTCGGCGCGCAGCGAGATCGTCGAGCACGAACTGCACGAAGTCCGCATCGCGGTCATCGATCACGGCGTCGTCGATGCTGTTTGCTGCGGGTTCGCCTGGCCAAGCAGTTTGGCGGGTTGGCCGGTCGCGGTCGAGGCGGGTGCCGATGGTCGCGACCCAGTCGTGGAGGCGGTTGCGGGCGTCGGCGAAGTCGCGGTGCCATCCGAATGGTGCGGAGCCGTGCTGGTCGGGGTCATAGGCGCTGAGCCAGTGCAGGTGGAGGGCGGAGAGTTCCCAGACCAGTTCGGAGTGCCGGTGCCAGAGCGGCGGGATCACGGATGCCGGGAGCCCGTACGTTCGGCGGAGCCAGTTGACCCACCGGTTGAGCTCGATCCACTCGACCTCGGCTTGGTCGGCGGTGAGGAGATTCCAGTTGATCGGGTGCGGAGGTTCGGCACCGAGAGCGGCGTCGAGATCGTCGAAGGCGTCGTCGTCGAACGCGCCGCCGAATAGCGGCTGCTGACCGGTTGGGGTCTCGTGCGCCGTGTCCGTCACGGCCGGGCTCAGATTCCGACGGTTGCGGCGCTCGAGCGAGTGGGCGCGGGTTCGGGCACAGCAGTCGGCATGGCTGCGGTCGGCTCTTGCTCATGCGCCGGCTCGCGACCGACGGCGGCATTTTCGCGACGAGCCGCAGCAGCCTGTCGGCGGGTGCGGTCGACGTCGTAGTCGGTGCGGGCGAGGTCGTGGCCAATCTTCTTGGCGACGAACTCTTCGCGTTCGATGATGTTGCCGTCGCGTTCGACTTGGTAGGTGTGGATATAGCCCTCGGCGATGAACTGGTCGCCCTTCGCGAATCGGGCCATAGCGCGATCGGCAGTGGCGCGGTACGCGACGAGGTCGTGGAACGTCGGGGACAGTTCGGTGAAGGTGCCGTCATCTTCGCGGCGGAACTGGGGTTGGCCGATGCGGGCGTAGAAGCGGGCGTCGCCGCGTTCGGTGACGGTGTGCTGGGGTTCCGTGGCGATGAAGCCGGAGACGGACTGTTGCGTGCGGAGCGTCATGGGACTTGCCTTTCGGTGTCAGGCGGATCGACGATCCGCTCTCACCTGCAGGTGCGCCCGCACTCCCGAGACGGGTGCGCGCAGCATCCGGTACCTACTCGGTGGGCTCGCCTACCTCGTCGGGGATCGGCGCCGGTGTGGGCGGGGGCGTCGGCTCGCGCAGGAGAGCTTCGATCTCGGCGCGTCCGGTTCGGAGGATCTTGGCGTCGGGACGGGTGGTCCACATGCGGAGGCGGGCGACGATCGGTGGTGCGGATCTGAGCAGGATGAGGCCGGTGCCGAAGGGCAGGGTGCGGATTGTGTCGGGTGGCATCGTCGCAATCCGGCGGACCGAGCGTTGCGCAGAGCGGGAGCCGCGATCGCCCACAGTGGTCGAGTCGGTGGTGTCGTCGCGGTCGCCGATGAGGGTGGAGAGGTCCTGGAGATCCTTCGAGTTGGATGCTCCGCCGAGGATGATCTTGACGATCGAGGCATCCCAGATGGTGCCTGCCGCGTTGTCGGACCATTTCGTGCGCGCCTGGGAGAGAGATTGCAGGACGGGCATGGTGGTGATGCCGGTGCCGCCGCCTTCGGCCATGAGGTTCGGTAGGGACGGCAGAGGTGCGAGGTTGCCGATCTCATCGAGCGCAAGCAACAGCGGCGGGTCGAGGCGGGCGCCGGGGCTGCGGGCAGCGAGGCGGCGGGTCGTTTCGATGACGTCTTCGAGGAACGCGGCGACGAGCGACGCGCAGTTGTTCGCGCCGGCGCCGGTGGCAAGCAGGTAGAGGGTGCCGCCATTGCGGAGGAAGACCTCGGGGTGGAACTGTTCGTCGTCGGTCGGGGAGACAGCGTCGAGCACGCGTGGGTCGGCGAGGGCGGCGAGGGAGAGGGAGACGCCTTGCCAGATGGAGTCGCGGGTGCGTGGGTCGGCTTCGAGCATGGCTTGGAGTGAGTCCGCCCAGCCGATCGCCGCTGCGGGGCTGGTTGTGAGGATGGCGACGGCGTCGGCGGCGGCGGCAGGGTCGAGGGTCCACCGGAAGAGTTCAGCCGGGGTGCGTCGGTCGAGGGCTGCAGCATGGAGGAGCGCTTGCAGGGCGACTCGTGTCTTGGCTTCCCAGAATCCGCCGCCGTCGACGCCCCCGGCTGCGAGCCCGGTGCCGGCTGCGAGACCGGTTGCTCGGATCATTGCGATGAGGGGATCTTCGCAGCCGCGGATCGGTGACCAGCGGAGTCCAGCCGGGATGCCGGCGGCGAGCTGCTGCGGGTCGAAGACGGCGACAGGGCCTGCATGTTGGCGGGCGCGGAGGGTGGCGGTCAGGTTGTCGGGGCGGGTGGAGGTCGTCACGACTGGGCCGGGGGCGTCGAGGATGGCGTTGATGACGATGTGGGCGCCTTTGCCGGAGCGCGGTGGTCCGATGACGAGGATCGAGTCCTCGACCGATGCCCATACGCCGGTGTTGCGGGAGCTGCCCAGCAGGTAGCCGATGTCGTTCGGTCGCGCGGAGGCCAGCGACGGTCGGAGATGCACGGCACGCTTCATGAGCGCTGTACGTGACGCGGTGCGGCCCACGTCGGCTTTGGTCGCGGACCCGGGGAGCCGGTACGGGTCGGTTCGTTGGGCACGGCTCGAGGCGCGCAGCATCCGCCATACGAAGGTGACGAGGGTCGCTGTTGCGGCCACCAGCATTGCGGCGGTAGCCCAGTATGCGACGGGATTCAGGCCTGGGGCGCCGAGGACGGTCGCCGGGTTGGCAGGATCGAGCAGCATTGCCAGGCCGGTCTCGGGGCCGCCGGCGGGTTGGGCGATGCCTGTTGCCCACGCAGCGGTGCTGCCCGCGGCGCGGAGCAGTACCGCGAAGACGGCGCAGCTGATGAGCAACCCCATGCCGAGGTTGGTGAGCTCGTCGCCGAGGGCGCCCGTCGTGCGTTCGGCGGCCATGGCGCTCAGCGGACCAGGTAGGCGGTTGGTCGGATGCCCCGGCGGGTGCGAGAGTACGTTTGCGGCCGGTCAGCGGCGAACCGGATGGCGGGGTCGATGAGCACAGTGACGTCGTCGGCGTCCGCGACGAGGGCCGCGGTGCCGTCCTGGATGAGTCGATGGGTGCCGGCGCTGGTCGGGGAGGTGAGCGGGCCTGGAATGGCGGCGACCGGGCGGCCGAGTGCGCTCGCGAGACTCGCGACGTTCAGCGCCGCGGAGCGTCGCCCCGCCTCGACGACGACGGTCGCGCCGCTCAACGTCGCGATCAGCCGCGCCCGTTGCAGGAATCGCCACCTCGTTGGGGCTGCGCCGGGTGGCAGCTCGGCGACAAGCAGGCCGCCAGCTTCGACGATGTGCGCGAAGAGGTCGTCGTGGGCGCTGGGTTGCGGGCGGTCGAGTCCGCTGGCGAGTACCGCGATCGTGCGGCCTGGGGCGGCGCCGTTCGCGCCGCGGTGCGCGGCTGCGTCGATGCCGTACGAACCGCCAGAGACAATCACTCGCCCGCGCCGCACAAGGTCAGACGAGAGCGTGGTGGCGATGTGGGTGCCGTACGCGGTTGCCGCTCGTGCCCCGACGATCGCGACCCGATCCGACAGTGGTGCCCCGAGCAGCGCGGAGTCGCCACGCAGCCAAAGTGCGAGCGGCGCGCTGGGACCGAGCTGTCGGAGCTCCACGGGCCACACGGCATCGGCGGGCGTGAAGGCGTGCAGGTCGTGCTGCTGCATGTCGGCTTGGATGCGGTCGAGCTGCCCAGGGTTCAACCGCGGGGCGAGGCGCTGCCGCCAGAGCTCGCCCTGGGCGGGCTCGACGCCAGCCGGCAGCGGTGTCCGCGTCGCGAGTAGCTCCAGGGTCTCGACAGGACCGATCCGGCCGACGAATGTGCCGGTGATGATGTCTGCCGGTTCGGAGACTGCGGCGAGCGTCATCCGTGCGGCACGGTCTTCATCCACTTGGTCAGCGGTCACGGTGCCTCCTCGATCTGTTCGTCAGGTGCGCTCTGATGTCCGCGCTGCTGGGCGAAACTGTCATTGGCCGGCGGTCATCCGTGCCGTCGTGTCGAACGCAGCCATCTCGTCGGGGTGGAGTTGGTGCTGCACGACGAAGCTACGGTCCTTGATCCGCCAGAGCCCCTGCCCGGTGCCGAGCGCCGGCAGCAGTTTCTGCTCCGTTCCCGACAGCCCGAGAGCGGTCGCGGTGGAGCCGAGCTGGTCGGGCTCCTGCCGGTAAACGATGCGGGTCTCCGCATTCGCGAGGAGCGATGATGCCAGGGCGCGCATCGCGGAGCCGGAGTCGCCGACGTTGTCGAGGTCGGAGAGCTTGTGGAACACGAGCATGTTCGCGATCCCGAAATGGCGCGCGAGACGCCACTGGGCGTCCATTCGACGAAGGAGTGCCGGATACGCCATGAGCCGCCACGCCTCGTCGTAGATCACCCATCGCTGCCCGCCGGCCGGGTCGGACAGCGCCGACTCCATCCACGCCGATGAGCACGTCATGAGCACCGAAATCAGCGTCGAGTTCTCGGCCACACGCGACAAGTCGAGCGAGACCATCGGCAGCGACGGATCGAAGCGAACCGTAGACGGCCCGTCGAATAGGCCCGCGAGATCGCCGGCGACCAGGCGTCGCAGGGCGTGCCCGACGAGTCGGCCGTCTTCGGCCAGACGACGCTCGGGGTCATCCTCCGTGCTCGGTGCGAGAATGCGGTCGACGACCATCGGCAGGATCGGCACCTCCGCGCTGCGCACCGCGTCGCTGAGGGCGAGGTCGATCGCGGTGTGCTCGAGTGGGCTGAGCGGTCGATCCAACACGGTTTCGGCAAGGGCACCGATCAACTCCCGACGTCGCGCCGACAGTTGCGCCGTCCATTCCGCATCGGATGTCGCAGAAGGGCGGAGTCCTTCGTCGAGTGGGTTCAGACGATTGCGAAGGCCGCGGCCGAGGATGATCGCTTTGCCACCGACAGCCTCGGCGACCGCGGTGTGCTCACCCTTGGGATCGCCGGGCACATACACTCGCCGGCCGAACGGCAACGATCTCGTGTAGAGCGACTTCGCCAGCGACGACTTGCCCGAGCCCACGATGCCGGCCAAGACAACATTCGGAGCGGTAATCAATCCCCGTTGGTAGAGCACCCAAGGGTCGTAGACGAACGAGCCGCCCGAGTACAGGTCCTGGCCGACGAATACCCCGGCCGACCCGAGACCGGCCTCTGCGAGGAACGGGTAGTGGCCGGCCAATGTGGCTGACGTGTCCTGATGCTTCGGCAGGCGGAGACGCCCGGGCGTCCGAAGCGCAGCGGGGCCGGGCTCGCCTCCAGAGGGCAGGTAGTGCGCGGAGCGGGCCTCCGCTCGCTCCGCGTCATGCTGCGTGCGCCGGTCAGCGGCCGTGGCCTTGCGCGCATCCTGCTCGATTCGTGACGCGATGTGCTTTCGAGCGAGACGATCCTGACGGCGCTCATCGCGAGGGTTGACCAGCGATGCTGTGTGGAGACGTTCGTCGACGCTCACATCGCCACCGCACGACCCGCACCCGAACCCGACGGCGCGAGCGTCGGGTTCGCCAACCAAGCATCCGCAACGGCCTGCGGCGACCGCTCGAACGGCGCCACCGACGGCCGCCCTGCCAGTGCTGGCACTGGGTCTGGCTCCGGTACGTACCGCTTCAGTAGCGACACGTATCCGAAGGTGTCGCTGTAGGTCAGCGCGTATGGCGACCCGAACGGCTCGATTGTGTGATCGGTGCTGCCGGCAGGCACGGCGTCGTACACGTACCCGTCCGCGAGCGCGGCCTCGACGGTCGCGTCACCGCGGTCGTATTGCCGCAGTTGATAGATCGCCGAGATCGGGCCCTCCCGATCGATCAGTGCGAGAAGCTCTTCGGCTTCCTCGCCCTGCAAGAAGGCGACGCTGACCCACCGTGTCGACGGCTCGTCACGTTCGAAGACGTACATGCTCGGCCCCAATCAGGATGCTTCGCATGAGAGGTGCGCCAGCGTAGCCGACCCGCTGGTGGGCGAACCTGACTGCCCGTCCCTACGAAGCAGCTTGAATGTGTATGGTGCGCAACATCTTCATCGGACTGCGGCAGCCAGAGACCACACGCATTCCGCTGAGGATCCTCATTCGAACTCGACAACGATGCATATTGAATTCACAAGGACGACTCTTCGTGCGGCGCCTCAGGCCGTGTCGAAGTCCGCAAGCGTGTCTTCCAGCGGTCGAGGGCTCGCGATCTCGCGAAGGCGCGCTGTGCGTCCGTGGCGACGCTCCACCACTCCGTGAACGACAACAGTCGTACCCTCGTCCATCCACTGATGAATCTCGGTCAGTTGTTCTTGCCTCACCCGAACGTCGACGCGCCCAACGCGAGCACCGGTGGGACTCGGCGTCTGAATCGCAATCTCACCGAATGGATCGCCTGGAACGTGCCCGATGTGAATGATCGGCCCTGTGATGACGCGTAGTGGGTCCTGCTTCGGCGATGACAGTAGCCGAACCGTCTTCGCGACGATCTCGCGCGCCTCTGCTGGGATCGTGACGGCGCGGGGTTGAGCTGCCGCGACGGCTTCAGCCGGCGCCCAAGTGAACTCGGTACTCAGCCATGAGACTCCTGGCTCAGACAGAGTTCGGTTCACCTGAGCGAAGATCTCCTTTGACCCTCCGGCAATCACGACGGGCAGCAGGTCGCGGGACTGCGGCTCTCGCGCTGGCTGGATGACGTTCTTGTCGTATGCTGCGAGCGCTTGTGCGAGCGTGCGGGTGACCCTTCGCTCCTCCGACTCTGGCTGCACGGAGTCGAATGTGACACCAGTGAGGTGCGGCTCCAGCTCGGCCTTCGGATCACCGACGCGCAGGAGAACAGGAAACACGAACGAGCCGACCTCCGTGTGTGCCAAGCGTGCCTCTCGCGCGATGTCATCGCCAAGCTTCGAATAGTTGCTGCCGATGGACTGCCGAGGTCGTCGGGCTGTCGTGGCAGCGGCCCGTATCATGCCGAACGCTGAGCCGATGACTGTAGCGCCGGCTTCCAGCGCGATGGTTTGCGCACCATAGACGTCGTTATCGATCCGGAAGCGGGTGATGTCAAAACGCACGAACTCCAGCGCGCGTTCGACGGTAATGACGCTCTCTTGATGTGCCGAGGCGATCCGCTCAGTGATGTCGCTCCATTCGAAGGAGCCTCGTCGCACAATTGGCGGCAAGTACATCTCTGCGCGCTCGAACGCCCACAGATCAGCACCACCAGGATTGCGCGCCGAAACCTGCCAGCCGCGGTCGCGCAAAAGGGCTGCGATATCGGTGGACATCTCAACGTTCATGCTGCACCTCCACCCCCCTCCAGGAACGCGTAGACCTCATCGCGCCAGTCGTATAACGTCTCCGGAGTCAAGCGGTCCGCGCTTGTGAACTTCATCGATTCGGTGTGTTGCACGCGATCGAACCGTTTCCCGAATGCCACTGCCCGATGCACTGTCGACGACGGCTTGCTGTCGATCCAATCACCAACCACGGACGGCACTTTCACCATCACGACATAGATGGGATGGAAGCTCGCGGACCACTTGCCAACCCACGAAGGTTCAAGCGAAAGCGTCGCCCTGCCAGGACCGACCTTGAACCCGCTTGTGCACTTGACCTGTACTTCAGCGCTCGCCCGCCCAAACTTGAGGGTGACATCAAGCGCGTCAACATCCTCATCTGACGTTGTCTCGAAGAACCCGACACCGGCGTGGGCTGCGAGGGCGCGCAGGTACGCGACACCGTATCTACCCCGCCGTCCGTTATCGCTGAAGTTCGTATTGGCCGGCACAAGCAGGCGAGACTGAGGAACGCCCGGCGCTGGACTCGTCACGCTCACTCCCCACTCAGGTTTTGCCCACCATAGCGCTACCCGATCCGACATGGTGCGTCGGCCACGCTCACAGAGGGGAGCGATTGCGCACGCCAGTATTGACGATGCGGATCCTCGAGACTGCGGATCCGCCGAACATCCCCGACGACGTGGCCGCCTGCGGTGGCCTGCAACAGGCCCCGCGTTCACCTCAGCCCTTGCGGGTCCAGCCCGTCGGCCGGCCGCTCGGCGTGCTCCGCCGGAGACTACCTATACGTAACTCAGCGGTCCCGCCGCGGAAGCTCGGGCTGGGGATGAGGTGGGAGACGCACACTAGACGCTCCGGCACAGCGGCAGCGCCGCCGCCGTGAACGCCTGCGCCTGCTGGCCGACGAGGCGCCGCACCTCGCAAGAAGCTTGAATCGCCGCCTGCTCGATCGCGGCCACCGCGGCGTCGAGCTCGTCGACCGTGGGCGCGGTCACAGTGATGAGGCCTGAGACGCGCAGAACGCCGTGGCCGGCAGTGAGGTCGGCTTCCTGCTGGAGGACGTCGTCGTACTCGGCGGTGGCCGAGGCATCCTCGATCTGACCGATGCGGCGACGCTGGTGGGCGTCGCTGATGAGTTCGGTCTTCTTCTTGCGGATGTCGCGGGCGGCATGGTCTGCGCGCACAGGCAGGTAGTGCAGCGAGACGGTACGGAGGACGCCGTTCGTGAAGACGAGCGGTGCGAGGAAGCCGGGGTAGACCTGTGATCGGGGCCACTCGCTGATCCACAGCACAGCATGCAACGCCGAGTCGGTGTGGAGTCGATCCCATGTCTCGGTGACAGCAACCGGGCCTGCGGTGGCCAAGTCCTGGCCAACATCTGGGTGACGTTCGAGGTCGACGCCGACCGCGGGGTCGTATGCCGTGCGCAGCGACCTCGCTAGCTCTGGCGCGCTGAGCCAGCCACCGACGATGAGGTCTGCGGCGCGGAGAGCGCTGCTGAGCGCAGTCATCTCCTGCCGGAGCACCGCGGCTGCTCCGCGCATCCCCCCGCCGTTCGCGCGGATCTGCCGGGTGGCTGCAGTGAGGTCGAGCGCGAGGCTGATGGTGGTGGCGTGGCGTTCTCCGGCGGGGCCGGCGCGTTCGATGAGGTCGCGGTACGTGTTCGCGGCCCAGGAGTCGTCGTCGGTGCCGTGGCGTTCCCACCACTCGGCGAGGCCGGTGCCGGAGTCGGGCAAGGTTCGCTCGCTGACCTGGATGCGGGCGATGCGGCCGGATCTGCAGGTGCCTGCCAGCACGCGTCCCCATCCGGCGACGCGGCGGTGCTGTTCGCCGGGGTCGACGAGTGCGAATGCGGGGTGCGAGATTGCGATGATCGCGGTGAGGGTCTGCTGGTGTGGGTCGTGGACCATGACGGCGCCGGACTCGGGATCGTGCCATTCGCGCAGCGCAGCGGCGTCGCCGGGTAGCGCGAGCGTGCCGACCGGGCGGGGGCGGATGATGCGTCGCCGGTAGGTGAGCTGTCCGCGCGCAGCGCGCAGCATCCATTTGGTGGTGATCGGAACCCACTCAACGATCTTTCGTCCGCCGATCGGGACGGCGGCAGTGAGCGCGGCGGTGCCCCAGATCGGTGAGGTCCAGGCGATGCCGGCCGCGCCGGCGGTGTAGAGGGCGGCCACCATGGTGAGCAGTCCGATGGACAGGGCGATGAGCTGTGGGGCTGAGAGACCGAGGAGGATGCCGCGGCGGGTCAGTCTCGAGAACTGCACTGGCGCGAGGCGGTAGTCAGGGCGTGCGGTGTCGGTCTCCATGGGACTGGTGTCCTTTCAGGTTCGGGATGTCGGTGGCGCCGGTGTCGGCGGCGCAGGAGCTCGCGAGCGCGGCGGTGGGACTGGCGCGGGGGAGGGTGGTGTCGGCGGTGGCGGCGCGGCGGATTCGCCCGCGGCGCCGGTATGGGAGTCGGCCGTGTTGCCGATGGAGCTGCCGAACTGTTGGCCGGCTCGGGCGGTGGCGGCTGCGACTTGGGCGCCGGCGACCACGGCGATCCCTGCAGGGCCGGCCGCCGCCCCCGCGCCTGCAGCGCCAGCTCCTGCGCTACCTGCGGCCGCACTCCCTCCTGTGGCGCCGGCGCCCGCACCGGATGCGCTGGTGCCGACCGTGCTGCTGCCCGCACCAACCCCGCTGGGCCCTGCACTGTTGGCGGTCGGTGTTGGCGCGGCCGAAGCGCTCTTCCCGCCGCCTCCGCCGTCGAGGATCTTCTTCGCGCTGTCGACCCCGGGCCCGCCCGGAACAGGTACGGGGCGGTTGAGCGCGGACTTGGCTTCCTGCTCGCTGGACATCGCGTGGTACATGTCGAAACCGACGAAGTTGAGGAACTTGTACGTGATGTATGGGGCGAACGCGGCGATGAACATCAACACGATGCCTGCGATCGGGTCACTGATCGATGCGAGGTCGGCGTCGATCGGGGCGGCGACCTGAGCGATGGCGACGAGGAAGATCACGACGAGCACGAGCTTGGATAGCACCAGCGCAACAACGAACGCGACCCACTTCGAGAACCAGCCCTTCGTGGCATCCCATGTGGCACCAGCGAGTGCGATTGGCCCAAATACGATGGCGACGAGGAGGAGGGCTTTGCGGATCAAGAGCGAGAACCAGACGATCGCGGCGGCGCTGATCGCCAGAGCGGACAGGAAGATCGTCACGATCGCGCCGACACCGGGGGCGGCGATGTTGATCGTGGTCAGCCCACCGGCAAGGAGGGCGATGCGATCGCCCATGCCTTCCATTGTGTTTCCGGATGCCCGGACGATGCCGATCGCGAGCTGGTCGGTGATCTCCAGGAGCAGTGCTGTGAGAGTGATGATCACGAAGGATCCGAGGATCGATTTGGCCAAGCCGAGGCCGGCGCGGGGGAGGGCGGTCGGGTCTCGGTGGATAAGCCCGGTGATCAGTTGCAGGAAGAAGAACATGAGAGTGATGAACACGGCGACGCCGAAGAGCACGTTGAAGACGTCGAGGTAGCTCGGGTCGGTTACGTCGACGAGCGTCGTTGTGTCGAAAGCCGCCCAGACC
This sequence comes from Agromyces sp. ISL-38, assembly GCF_018613935.1. Classification (GTDB taxonomy): domain Bacteria; phylum Actinomycetota; class Actinomycetes; order Actinomycetales; family Microbacteriaceae; genus Agromyces. Next base: position 113,639 of record NZ_JAGGPF010000006.1, read on the forward strand.
GCTTCGAACATCCATGCGGCGGCGGACCCCATCGCGGCCGCGAGCCAGTCGAAGGGGGCCGTGACGAGTGAGGCGGTGCCCTCGCCGACCGCGGTGCAGACCTCGGCGATGACCGGGACGTCGCAGACGCTCATGGTCGTGCCCTGTTCAGCGGGGCGGCCTCAAACGGCCTGGCCAACGTTCCAGAAGAAGTTTGTGAGCGTCACCGCGGCGCCACAGATGATGGCAGCCCCACACGCGATCAGCACGCCTGACTTGCCCCGCGAAGCGAGGTGCGGGTTGGATGAGTTCGCGCCGAAGCCCCACACGATCGCCGCCACGATGAGCGCGAGCACGGCGAGGATGAGGCCGATCGTCATCACCGCTCCGACGATGACGCGCAGTTGGTCGATGCCGGGTAGGCCGGTGCCATTGGGGTCAATGTCGATCACTGGATGCTCCCTCGGTCGTTTCGACTGTCAGGAGCGAGGTGTGCAGGCCAGTCCTAGAACCCGGGCTGCCGCGCAAGCGCGCTCCCGCCTGGCAGGACCTGCCGCAGAAAATGCGCTGGCACGATCTCTGATCAGTCGCAGAACGGATGCGAAGATTGTGGGATGTCGAACCCGTTCACCTCCGCCTGGAATCCACCCGCGGCAGCGCCGCCAAGTCGGGTCTCACGCACCACTCGGAACAACGTTGTCGATTGGCTCGCGCTGTCGGGACATTCGTGGGCGGGGAGGATGCACGACGAGGATTTCCTGGCTCGCCTCTACGAGTTGGGAGAGCTCGGAAGCACAGACACTCGATTCTCGGACGCCGCTGGAGATATATGGCAACACCGAACTCGCAACGACGACTGGGACGACGACTGGATTTTCACCGATGCGAGATTCAACCTTCGCGACGGTAGCGACGAAAACCTCCTTCGCTTCTTGGCTGAGACGGTTCACCCGCTTGTTCGTCCTGACCCCGACGCCGTTGCCCAACTGGTGACCGGATACAACGACGCACTCCGCGCCGACGGCTTCGAGCTATATGAGACTGGGCGAATCGGTCTGCAGCCCATATACGGTTGGCGTCAGATTGCGGCGGTACGAGCCCCAGCAGCCAGTCGTCTGCGAGATCATCCCGACCTGGCAGACAAGCGTGTTCTGATCCAGCATCTCGACCGAATCAACCGAGATATCGAGTCTGATCCCGCGGCCGCAATCTCGTCGTCGAAGAATCTGCTGGAGACCTTGTGCAAGATCGTCTTGTCGGATCGCGGCGTCGAGTATCCCGCTTCGGACGATCTTCCTGGTCTCTTCGCAAAGGTGGCCGCCGAGCTGGCTATCAATTCCAACTCCGTGCGGGACGACCAACGCGGTAGCGATGCAATCAAAAAGATGATGCGCACGCTCACGACGACGGTGCAAGCGGTCGCTGAAGCTCGTAACTCGTCCCTGGGGGACGGACACGGGGGCGAAGTAGAAAGTCCGGCGGAGGCCCGCCACGCTCGGCTGGTCTACAACGCGACCACCGCAGTTGCAGAATTCGTCGTTGACACGTGGCGCCCATAGCTCCCAGCCACCACTGACGTACGCAAGATTTGCATCTCGCGGCCCAGATGGGCGACCAAGGCAACGGGGTTTCAACGGGGCGAGGCTGAGATCTCTCATCGCGATGCTGCCAGCCCGGCAGGGGGCTGCGTGATCCAGAGATCGTTCTTCCCCGGCAGACGAAGTCGGTGGAGCGCGTCGTTGATCTGGACGTTCTCGTGAACCGGTTGAGCGTGGTGGTCGACGCGGGCAGGTGCAGCCTGCCGTCTTTCTAAAGCCGGGAACCAACGTTCAGCAGGAAGTTGACCCACGCCACACCGACCCCAGCGAGCGCCGCAGCGCCGCAGGCGACCCAGAGGCCGAGGCGGGCGCGGGAAGCAGTTTGGTAGAGGCCGTTCGCTGAGGCGAGTGCCCACGTGACGGCACTGATGATCATCATGAGGACGGCGACGATCAGGACGAAGGTCATGAGGGCGCCGACGATGCTGCGGAGTTCTGCGGCGGTTGCGACGGCTCCGAAGTCGGGGAAGATGTCCATGTTAGGGAATCCTTTCGGGGCGGCATCCGGCGATGTTGATGTCTGATCCGCCGACGCCTGCCGCGCCGTGTTCGGTCAGCCAGTCGAGCGCGTTGACGGCGGGGGCATCTTGTCCACCGGGGTGGATCTCGAGGTGAAGGTGTGGGCCGGTCGACTTGCCGGCTGAGCCGACGTCGCCGATGTGCTGACCTGCGGCAACGCTGTCGCCAACGCTGACGTGGATGCCCGCGTCGTACATGTGCGCGTAGTACGAGGCGACGGTCTGCCCGCCGACGGTGTGCTCGAGTACGATCAGTCCGCCGTATGTGCCGCGCGGGCCTGCGAAGACCACACGGCCGTCGGCGACGGCGAGGATCGGCGTGCCTGCGGGGGCGGCGAGGTCGCTTCCGGCGTGGAAGGCGCGCGCGCCGGTGACAGGGTCGGTGCGCCAGCCGAAACTGTCGGTGTTCGTGAATGAGCCGTCAGGCAGCGGGAAGACGACGCGCGCGGTCTCGGGGACTCGGGTCGCTGCACCACCGGACGCCGTCGACCCGTTGCTGGTCAGCGCGGCGAGGATCGCTTCGGCCACCGGCTGGAAGTCCTGATAGCGATCAGGGTAAGCGCTGACCTCGACGGCCTGCGCCGCCTGACCAGGGTCGAGCTGCTGCCAGTCGGGGATGTCGAGCAGTCCGCGCGGTGAGCCGGCGTTCGGCCCACCGACTCCTCCGTAGAACGCACGCGCCTGGTAGGCCGGGTCCATGAGTTCGGCGACCGTGCCCCAACCCGATGCGGGCCGCATCTGGAAGAGCCCGAGCGAGTCGTGGTCGTGTCCGTCGCCGTCGTTGGGGTAGCTGGCCGATTCGGAGTACGCGGTGGGATTCGCCAACATGCGGAGGCTCGACTCCGTGAGCGCGGCCATGAGTGCGATGACCACACCGGGGTGGCCGACACCCGCAGTCAGCGACCCGATCGTCGTGATGGTCGCGGCATGGGTGAGCTGCTGCGTGTTCAGCGTGACCGAGTTGCCGGATCGCGTCTTCGCAGTGAGGGAATCGGGGATGCGGCCGACGATCAGCGAACCAGCGGTGCACGACCGCGCTGCCGGGTTGATGAGGGCAGCCACGCTGACGAGCCCGGCCGGCGGGCCGACGAGCATGAGGAGCAGCAGGACGATGATGAGCTTCTTCATCGTTCACCCTCACTCCAGCGGGCTGTCGGGCCGCGAGAGCCGAAGTAGCCGGCAGGGCTCGTCGGCCGGGCAGTCGACGAAGACGGTGAACGACACGGGTCGGGCGCTCTGCACGGGCTCCCGGCGCCACATCCCTTCACGATGCCGAGTGCCGTTGACGGTGAACGCGACAGCAGTTGCCGGAATCTGCCCAGCCGCTGCCTGGGCTTGGGCCGCCGTCCACGCATCCGGCACCCGCACATCGTCGATTGTGAGGCTTTGTCGGGTGCCGTACGCCTCCAGCTGTTCCCAAACCGTCGAACTCGGCAGGTAGCCGCGAACATCCGCTGCGACGCCCGCCGCTTCGTCTGGGTCGGCCGCGTCGACCAGCGGCTGCTCCCAGTCGGCCGGCCCACCGGTTGCACGAGTGTCCCAATCGAAGACGGCACGGGCTACACTGCGGGCAAAGCTCACCGGGTTCGAAGTCGCAGCGACCGGGCGCGGCTTCGAGATCGCCACAGGCGGCGCTGCGGCATCCGATTCGATGGGATGCCGCGTGTCAACGTCGCGCTCGGGTGAAGGACCGCGCAGCAAGCCGAGGACTCCGACGCCGATCAGGACGAGCAACACGCCCCCGCCAGCGACGAGGGCCACGAACAGACGGCGACGCTTCGCGAAGGACATGGCCGATTCCTTTCAGCGATTAGTGAACGACGTCACCGATAAGGTGCGCTCGACGTCAGCGGGCAACCGCGCGCGACGTCGTGCGGAGCTCACGTACTGCGTCTGCGAACTCGACGGAGCCCGTGACCGTCGCCTCGAACTGCGCCCACTGCTCATCGGACAACTCGGCTGCAATTTCCTCGCGGTCGTACCGGAGCCACCACTCGTGCAGATCAGTCCACTGGAACACGAACGCCCGCACCGGTAGGGTGTCCGCGCTGCCGGTGCGGGAGCTGGCCGACCGGGATCGCTTCGACTTCGGCGCCGCCTTCGCCCGTGCCAGCGCCTCGATCGCCAACTGTTGCAACTCCTCGGCGGAAACTGTCGATTCGACCGCGTGGAGGTGGGCAGCGCTCGCCGCGGCCGAGGTGCGGGCGCTCGCAGCTTCAGCGGCGTCGGCGGCGAGACGCTCGAGGTCCTCGACGGAGTATTGCGCGCTGAGTGTTCGAAAGGCCGGCTTCACGGTCGCGCCACCATCGATCGCTGTGAGCGCGGTCGCCGCACTCGATCGCAGCGACTCTGTGGCATCTTCGTCGTCGACGATCCGCTGCAGCCGTCCGATCCGCTCGAGCGTGTCGTACGAGCGCTTGCCCGTCACGAGCATCGCCGCCTGTGTGCGGCTGTCGCCGGCGCCGCGTGCGAGCGGTGCCGCGTCCGACGCGGCACCGTCGCTGCCGGCGCCGTTCGTGCCTCGCTGAAACCGGCTGGCTTCCTGGCGACGCTGTGCCTCCTCGGCCAGCAGCGCCTTGACCTCACGGTAGAGGGCGGCCGACTCCGTCGGGGCGAGCGGCTTGTGCAGCGTGTTGTCGTCCTGCTCGGCGAGCAGCCGCGCGAGCTCATCGGAGATCCCGGAGCGCACCCACACGTTCACCGTCCGCACCCCGAGCTGCCGGAGCGCCGCCAACCGTCGGGCACCGCACACGAGATCGCCATCGGGCGTCACCGTGATCGGCTGCAGCAATCCCTGGCGCTCGATCGAGGCAGCGAGGGCGTCGATGTCGCCGAAGTCGGTGCGATGCCGGGCACCCACGCGAATCGAGTCGAGCGCCCGCTCGAGTTCGATGTGGCCCTGGCTCGTAGTCATGGTCGTGCCCACGGGGTGTTGACGACGATGTCAGTGACGAGGTCGTCGTCGTGCAGCAGTGCGCGAAGCGGTTCGCCGACGAGCAATCTCAGCAGGATGCCGCGGCCGGCGACCGTGTGCTGGTGCAACGGATCGCAGCATCCGAGGAGGGCCTTCAGCATGGCGTGCCAGGCGCGCTGCGGCATGTCGAGTTGGGCCCGGGCTGCATAGTCGCGGCGTAACGACTCGTAGGCTGAGGCCCGCGACGGGGCATCCGCGAGCCGGCCGCACACGTACTCGACACCACTGCGGGCGCGGTCGTTCGGCCAGCCGAGCAACGTGAAGAGCGAGATCGCGTCACCGACCGCGGCCTGCACGTCTTCGCGGGGCGCGGTGTCGGGCTGCGCGTCGGCGGGGTCGGTTCGAAACGCCGGGTGATACTCCGGCAGCTCATGCTCCCGGTCGCTGAAGCGCTCGGCGTCGTGGAAGACCGAAACCTTCGCGCGGCGGGCCTGATGCACCGAGCACAGCAGGCCTTGGGCGCGTTCTTCAGCGATGCAGGTGACCTGCACAGCTCGCGTGACGAGCGCCCACGGGTCATGGGCGCGGAGCGTGGCCGGGGCGCGCATCGCATCAAACGCAGCGGATGCCGCCTCCCACGGGTCGAGCCCATGTTTGCGGGCGAGAGCCGAGTACTTCTCGGCGGCGAACTGCAAAAGGGCTGCTGCCTCCGGGTCGGTTCGCCAGGCGGTCCCACCGGATGCCTGCATCCGGGCGAGCAGGGTTCGCAGTCCTTCGGATCCTCGGAAGGCCTCGGTGTGATCCTTCCGCGTCGAGCTCCAGTTCATCGCGGCACCTCCAGTCGGTTCGGTGCGTGTCGCCGCGGTTTGCAGGATGCTCATGATTCACCGCCGCCCGAGCCCCGGTCGGCTGAATTGTGTGTGCTCGGGGGACCTGCCGAACTCGGAGAGGGGAGGCAGCTTGCTCGCCCGCTCGCGGATGGCTCGGCGAGTCGCGGCCGGCGCTCGACGCATGCGTGTCAGGAGCTCGGCTTCGAAATCGAGTCCGCGACCGGCGACGCGTCCGCTGCTGGTGTTCAGGAGATCGGATGCGCGGACCCAGACGATTCCGGGGCGCTGAGCCGGGCCGTTCAGATCGAGGCCGTGTGGCTGCTGCGGGTCGGTCGTGAGCTGTGACCGCGCGAAAGCAGGGTTCACCTCCGGGTGCCGGCCGGCCGACTCGGGCGCTTCTTCGAGGTCGGCCACGGGCCGGCTAGACATCGTGTGGTGATCCTTCTCGAACTCGTCTTCATCCATCACTCATGCCTTCCCTCGCGGTGCCGGTTTGAGACGTAGGTGCGCTGACGTGGTCGCGCAGCCACCGGCCGATGGTCGAGGGATGCACACCGAGCTGTCGCGCGATCGCCGAGTTCGACCAGCCGAGTGCCCGCAGTGACGAAGCATCGTCGCGCGGCGCGACGGCGGCGGGCTTCAGGCGGACGACGGTTGTCACCGGCATCCGCGGGGCTTCCTTCGTCGTGACGGGCGTAGTGGCGGGCGCCAGGTCGACCTCGCGTTCGGCGGTGTACGGCGCGCGCGCCAGGATCGAGGTCAGGTGGGTGATCGCCAGCAGCACGAGTGGCGGAACCGAGGCGACGGATGCCGCGAGCATGAGCGGCACGTCGGTGGATTCGGCGACGACGGCGTGGATCGCATTGGCGGCGACCGAGATCGCGGCACCGGCGATGAGCAGCAGCCACGGGTACCAGGCGACGCGAGTGCGGGCGAGGGCGACGGCCGCGACGGTCGCCACGACGATGATGCCGTCGACGATGAGTGGCCATACCCATGCTTGTGCGTCGCCGAGACCCGACCGGCGAGCGAGGTCGCTCAGGGAGGTGAACGACAGCCAGAACGCGCCGGCCGCGATGAATACGGTGCCGACGATCGCGGTCACCATTGCAAGGCGGGTGCCGCGCGAACGTGCGCTCGTCAGCGGAGACACGGTGCCTCACCTGTTCGTCCTGAGGGTGACTCGGATTCGCGCCTCGAGCTGCCGTGCCTGACTGATTCGCTGACCCGGCGGTCTGCAGAGCGTATCGTCGCGGTGATCTCGCGTTCGGACAAGCCCGCCTGAGCTGCGGCCGGGCCGAGGGTGTTCGCAATGTCGGATGTCCCGTATCCCGCCTCGACGAGGCGGCATGCTGCCCAGAACAGTCCGTGGTTTCGCTCGCCCTCCTGCAGCCGGCTGACCCACGCGGCGAGCCTCGTCGGCTCAGACGTACCGGTCGGGTGGCGCCGTTCGTCGGGTTGTGGAAGTCGCGGGTCAACGACTTCGCGGAGTGCGACGGCGTCGACCGGATGCGTTCGGCCCGAGCTGAGTGAGCACAGTCGGTATTCGATTTGCCTTCCCCCGGCAGTGAGCGACGACGGCGGCACGATGATGTAGCCGCCGTCGCCGCGGAAGTCGACGTAGGCCTTCGCGGACTGCCAGCACCGTTGTGGATTCGCCGGGTCAGCCGGAAAGTACACGTGCAGGCCGCCCGATGGCGTTCGGACTCGGGCGGCTTCGCCGTCGATGAGGCCGGCCTGCTGCACGGTTTCGAGCGCGGCATAGCCAGACCGGGCGACGCCGACATCGATGTCGACGACGTCGATTCCGGAGGCGAAGCCGGTCGCCATCCCGATGTTCGCGTTCGGCCACCTCGCCCACCACGACCACACGGTGTCGGGGTCGCGGCTGGCATCGAGGAATCCGGCTCGAGTCAGGGGGCGTTTGCCTTGTGACAAACACGGGAACACCGGCAAACCTGCCTCGGCGAACGTGAGTGCCGCGTCCCGTTTCGAGGATTGTCCGGCTGCGAGGAGCACCGCGCCGATGTTCATGCCAGCCCCCTCGAACCGACGCGATCGAGCGGTCGGTTTGGCGGGGCGGTCGTCGCGGCGACCGTGGGGGAGCTATGCCCCAGATTGCGCTGGAGGCCGGGAGGGTCACTGGCGCCGAGTTGTTCGGTCGGGAGCAGGTTCAGGATGTCGACCGCTGCGCGGCGTACTCGCTCGCCCGTCGACTGCACGACCTCAGCCGGTGTCCTGCCAGTCACCGACGCGGCCCACGTCGAGACGTACGGGACGGAGTAGCCGGTCGTGTCCATGCCGTGGGCTGCGCCGATCATAAGGGCGACGGACTCCGCCTCGACCTCACCGATGCCACGGTGGTGTTGCGCCTCGGTGTCGACGTCGCCGCCCGGGGCATGCATTCGCACGTGGGCGAGTTCGTGCGCGAGAGTCTTCGTTTGGGCCGCAGCTTCCAGATCACCGCGAACCGCCACGGTGCGGTTCAGGAAATCGGTACGGCCATTCGCGCCACCGAGCTCCGTGGCATCCGAAGCACTCGAAAGCGTGAAGCCCGCCACTCGGATAAGCGCGGCGAGCCCGTCCCAAAGGCCGGAAGGCGCATCGCCCTGCAACAGCATCGCAGTCGGATGCTTCGGAATTGGGCGTCCATCGGTTTGTGAGACATCCCAGACATACGCGGGCCGGACGCCGATCATCTTCGAGCGAGCGGTCTCGCCGGGGCGAGGGCGTTCGCCAGGTGAGAGCCTGCGCCAGGTTTCAGCGACGGCCGGCTCGGAGGTGGCGTAGCGTGCGGTCCGCGGCGCGAGGATGCCGTAGCCGTGCTGCCCCACGAGCACCCGTCGACCGAGAGCCTGCCATTGCTTGAAGCCGGCGACATAACTCGGCGTCGGTGTAGGGACCAGGCCTCGCTCGAATGCCGCGCAGTGTTGCGTGTAGATGAGCAGCGTGTTGTTGAACGACCGAGCGCGGAACCTGGCGGCGAACTCGAGCGCTTGCTTCCATTCGTCACCGGTCACGAGTGCATTGACTGACGCTGCCAGCTGTTCCTGCAGCTGAACGAGTTTTGCGTCTCGATCGGGGCGGGATTGCTGATTCGTTGGCACTTCGACCACCTTCCGGGGGCGACGGCCGCGCGAGCGCGGGGCTGTCACACAAAGGTGTGCAGCAGCGCGCGGCGCGCAGTCTATGCCTGAGACGGGCAGGAGCGGGCGCCAAGGCTAGGCGCAAGCTCTGTAATGTGCAGAGTTGTCTGTGGTTCGCAGCCCTTCGTTGAGCATGCTCAATTGAACTCAAGTCATGTTCTAGCACCATCTATTGAGCATGCGCAACTGTTGCGTTGGGCATGCTCAATTGGTAGATTGAGGTTTGCTCACCCGAGCGATTCAAGATGCCCAGCTCTACCTGACCCGAAGGGGAGAGGGACTGAACCTGATGATCGAAGTCGAGAACACCGCAGCCGCCGAGGACTTGGCCAAGCGCCTCCGGCTGCTCATCGACGTCGCGGTGACCGAGACTGGCAATGAGCCGACCTATACCCACATCGCCGCGTTCCTCAGCGAGCGCGGCACAAAGCTGTCTCGCTCACGCTGGACGTACATGGTGAACGGCCACCGTTACGTGCAAGACCAGCGACTCTTCGAGGGGCTCGCCGAGTTCTTCGATGTCGAGCCGGCCTTCCTGGCTGGCGAAGGCGGGGCGGCGACGCCCGAACGCGTCAGCGCTCAGCTCGAACTGGTGCGATCGATGCGAGCTGCACGCGTCAAGGCGTACGCGGCCCGTACGTTGGGTGACATCTCGCCCGATGCCCTCACCGCAATCAGCAGATACCTCGACGAGGAGATCGCTCGCACGTGACGCGCAGCGCGGCCAAGACGCTGTGAGCCCTCGTCCGAAGGGAGTGACGACACCGTGAAGACCGAAGTCGCAGTGTCGGCTGCCATGTACGAGCTCGCACTCGGCGAGTCGTTCACGTTCGATGCATTGGTCGAGGCGATCGAGCAGCGGCGCGGGCACCGCGTTCGCATCATCGAACTCGACGCGCTCGGTGAACAGGCCGGACTCTGCGCGCTGCTGATGGAGACCGACGACCAGGATCTCGTGTTCCACGCGCCGACCGAGTCGGCGCTGCACCGTCAGCAGTTCGTGCTGCACGAGTTCGCCCACCTGATTTTGGGGCACGTCGACGGTGACGATCCGGCTGCCCCGGACTTCCTGTTGCCCGACATCCCGCGGTCGACCAGAAGACGGCTGCTCCGGCGGCAGGATCTCGATACTCCGCGTGAGATCCTGGCGGAGTCAATGGCCGACCACCTCGCCGCGGCGATCAGAGCGTCAGCGGTTCGAGACTCGCGCTTCCTGGAGATCTTCGGGTGACCGCCACCGTCGTCGCAGGTCTCATGTGGCTGCTCGTGGCGTGCCTGCTCGTGCTGCGCCGACGGCGCGTGGAGCGTGGCATCACGTACGCGTCGCTGACCATCGCTGTCTCGATGACCCTCAACATCGACCCGGTCTACCTCACGCTCGACGGGCTCGCTGGAGGAACGAACTTCGTCACACTGGTGGCTGACCTGGCGCTCATGACCGGCGTGTTTCTTCTCGGACGCGGGGTGATGAAAGCTTCAGATAGTCCGCCACGTCTGGCACGCATCGCCTTGAGTCGGATCGTTTACCTCGCCGCCGTCCTCGGCGCGACTACCGCTTTCCTGATGATCGATCGCGGCACGACGACGACGAACTTCATGCTGGACCTCGGCGCTCAACGTGCTGCCGCCGCGTACTCGATCATCCATTTCAGCTACTACGCCGTCGTGCTCGCTGCGATGGCTGTTGTCGCCGGGCGGCAGGCGCGAGTCAGCCGCGGAGTTGAGGCTGTGCCTTCGCTGCTGCTCGTCATCGGCGCGGCGCTCGGAATCGCGCTGGCCGCTACTGTCGTCGTGATGGATCTCGCGCACGTCGTTGGCAACCTCACCCTCATGTCCACTGCGGCGGTGGCCTACAGCCCGCTCTTCCTGCTCGCGTTCTTTGCGCTCTGCCTGGGATTCGCCGGCCAGCCCGCAACGCGTGCCCTGCAGGCGAGGTCTCGCAAGCAGACCACGCACGAACTCTCGCGCCGGCTCGCGCCAGCCTGGCGTGCAGCCTTGAGCGTTCGACCCGGCATGAGCCAGAACGCGGATGCTGCGTTCGATGCCGAGAATCCCGAGACACTGCTTCATCGGCAGGTCGTCGAGATCCGCGACGCGATGATCGACACGCGCGTCGCGTATGAACTCGCCGATTCCGATCGTGACGTCTTGGAGAGCGCCGAGCGGCACCTCGTTCGGGCGGAATCGACCTCCTTTGGTTCGTCGAAGTTGCGCGCATGAGGGCGCTGAAAGTGCTTGGGGTGCTCGGTGCCGTTGCTGGCGTCGGCGCGGCAGCACTCGGCGCACTCGGATACGTCATCGCTCGACAGGTAACGGCGCCGGCCGCGCCGCGCCGCTTCGATCTCGTCGTGCGCGCCGTGGATCGAATGCGGGAGCGGCCCGTCGTCATCCTCGACCGCACGTCTCAGACTGCGACACCGGGCTTGTTCAACCTGATCCTCGAGAACGGCGGTTGGGTGCAGCTCGGCGTGGCGGTGCACGACGTGGCCGGCGGGCGCGTTGGCCGCGATGTCGTCTCGGAGTCCGCGCCGGGGTTGCTCGCGTCGGGCGTGCGCGCGTCGTGGAGCGGGATCTACTTCCAGACTCCGAAGGATGCCGGTCTCGAGGCGGTCGACGTCGAGGTACCGACTGCGGTCGGGCCGGCGCCGGCTTGGCTCATTGGGCCGCAGCGGACCTCGTCGAATACCTGGGCCATCCACATCCATGGGCTCGGTAGTAGTCGCGCAGGCACGCTCCGTGGCGTGCAGGTCGCAGCGGCAGCGAGACTGACTTCGCTAGTAGTGACATACCGCAACGACGGCGAGGGACCAGTCGTCGGCGCCGGGCGTTCGACGTTGGGGTCGATGGAGACTAATGACGTTGAAGCGGCAGTCCGGTTTGCCTCCGAACGAGGGGCTCGTCGATTCATCCTCTTCGGCTGGTCGATGGGCGCGACAATTGCGCTGCAGCTCGCCGCTCGACCTGACGTGCGCGATCAGATCGTCGGGCTCGTGCTCGAATCGCCTGTGCTCGACTGGGTCGAGACGATCAAAGCGAACTGCACTCGTTCCGGACTGCCGAGATGGGTTGGCGCGCTCGCGGTGCCATGGCTTGATTCGCCGGGGCTTGCCCGGCTTGTCGGGCTTGAGTCGCGCGTGATGACACACCGCTTCGACTGGATTGCGAGGGCCGGTGAGTTGTCAGTGCCAACGCTCGTCTTGCACGGTGAATTCGATACCTCGGCGCCGGTCAATGTCGTCAAGCGACTCAGCGGTCTCGTGCCCGACGCGGTGCGTGTCGAGGCGTTCGAAGCGGACCACACGATGACTTGGAACGTCGACCGCGATCGTTGGGAGGCCTTAATCGCCGAACGCTTGAGGCGAATGTCAGCCCCGGTGTAAGCCCTTCGCGAATCCGATCAGCACGCTTCGGCCTGTGCGTTTTGAGCGGGCGGTCTTGCAGGAATCGTACGCCCGCGAGACTTCGCGGGCGGTTGGGTTTGTGCTGGGCGATCCTTGGGTGCACCGTTGATCGACCGGCTCGCGGGCATGCGGATATTGACGACCTCCGCCGCTGGTGCCACAAACGTTCAAAACCCCGGGTTTCAGCCTCGCCAGTCGCGCCCCGCTGAGCCCGGGAGAATCAACCGTCTCCAGCCCCTCTCTCCAGGAGGTTCTGACCACCTCGACCTGACGGGTCAAAACGATCGCTTCCGGTTGAGTGCGCGATCTCCCAGACACGCGGCTCCAAGTCGAGCACCGAGCACGCTCAAAATCTTCTAAACAAGCCGTAGCGCCCACCGGAAGAGGGTGGGCGGGGCGCGTAGTAGAAGGGGTGCACCCGTCTGGAGTGTGCCCCTTCTCCCTGCTGTGGGGATGTCAACTAACGATGACTTCCGTCTCCCAGTTCTCTCGCTCCTGAGCGTGTAGGGCGATGTAGTGCTCTGCCAACGCGTCGGGTGCGAATCGGTCCTCGCCACCACCGATGGTCCCGCTGACCGTGACGGTGGCGACGTGTACCGGCGCGTCCTCGAGTTGCGCCTTCAATGCCAGTACGTACGCGCGTAGCGCCGCCTTCCCGACAGAAATGGACGCGTAGTCGGCGCTGGGATAGAGGGCTGCCCCGCCGCCGGTGAACAAGAGGCTGCCGCGTCCGTCATTGAGGGCGGGGAGGATGGTTTCGGCGGCGATCTTCGCCCCGAGGATATCGACTGCGAGGGCGGCGATCCATCCCTCGTCGTCTCCGTCCACGGGAGTGTCCATGCGGATCATCGCTGCGTTGTACACGAGCACTTCCGGCGCACCTAGATCCGTGATCGCGGCGGCGATGCCGGCCCGAAGGCTGTCTGGCTCTGACGCGTCGGCCATGAAACCTCGCACCGGCACCGCCGTGGTCCTCAGGTGTGAGGCATAGAGATCGAGAGTGGATTGAGAACGACCGAGCAAGGCCACGGGGTGGCCACGGTGCGCAAATGCGCGGGCGAGGGCTGAGCCCAGCCCGGGGCCGACCCCGATGATGATTGCCGATCCAACAGGCATGATGATTTCCTTCCTTAGTACCTCGTGGCGACGCGAGAACTAACCAGCGACGACGGGGGCCTGAAACTGGGGCTTCACGTCCGTAGTCGGCGTCGCTCGAGTTGATGGTGACGTCGAGTAGGTGTCAGCGAGGTGCTGAGGGGTGTTCGTCGAGCTCGGGATGATGCGCGGCTAGCAGCCCCGACTCATCAGGGGCGTGTCCGCGTTGACGGCGTTGTTCAGTGGGCCGAGTTATCGGGGCGCTGAGGAGTATGTGAAGTTGCGCCGTTGTCAACGCTTCCACGGGGAGCGTTGCGACGCTGTTGCGCTGGCGCTTCAAGCCGTCGAGCATGACCCAGAGGTACCGGCGGTACAGGTCAGTGGAAGAGTCGCCCTCTTCGATCGCGGGCCCGTCTCGCACGACGGCGCTGATGGAGATGCAGGCGATCTGAATGAAGATCAGATCAGGGCCGGTGGCGTCGGCACGGATGACCCCGGCTTGTCGTGCGCGTTCGGCCACGCGATTGACGACGGGTGCCAGTCGGCTGCGGCTGTGGTCGTTCATTTCCGGCCTGACGCGCCGACCGGTCAGGAGCTCTGCCATCCCGCGATCTGCCACGTGCAGAGCGATGGATTTCTCTAGGTAGTGCACGAGCGCGTCCCAGGGGTCGTCTGTGGCGAGGGATTCGTTCAGGATGGCTTCGAGTTCGTTGTCCTGCTGACAGCGAATCGCATCGATGAGGTCTTCTTTGTTTGCGAAGCGCCGGTATGCGGTGCCCACGCCTACGCCGGCACGGTGGGCGACGTCGTTCAGGGTCGCGTCCAGGCCTCGCTCGGCGAAGACCTCGCGGCCCGCGTCCAAGAGTCGTGCACGGTTGAGAGCGGCATCCTTCCGCAGCTTCACTTCGGTCATGTGACGACCCTATCAAAGCGGTTGCGGCGTATCCGCTTATGTGGTACCTTCTATGCGGATGCACAGTATCCGTTTGATGCTGACATTTTGTCAGCGTCTTACATCCAACTTCGAACCAGGCTTACGGACCTATGCGTCCAGAACCACCCTGAGCAACCCGTTATGACTCGGGTATCCCAGATTTGTAGCGGTCTACGGCCCAGCGCCTTACGCATTCGGCTCCGGTGGGCTGCCAATCAGAAATGAAGGAAAACATGCTGACATCTGAGCAGCGTCATGATGCCGAGTCGGCAATCACACGCTTGATCTACACGTACTTCCACCGCCTGGATGGTGCCGACTTGGCGGGTGCCCGCCGCTTTGTTCGAGAAGACACGCTGGCAGCTGTCGCCCGAGGTCATCTGTCAGGGCGCTGACGAGCATCTCGCGGCACTGCAGGTCATCCGCATCCACGGTAACCGACTCGGTACCCGGCACGTGGTGAGCAATCTGCTCATCGATGTCGCCGAGGCAGCAACTTCCTCGGCGGTGCGATCGGCTCCGCCCTCGCCGGACCGCTGTGGACTGCCGGCGGGTGGACCGCCGTCACCGGCACCGCCCTTGCCATCATCATCGTCGCGCTCCTGGTCTGGGTTCTCACCCGCCGCGGCGCTCTCACCGACCAGAGCTGACACCGCTCGACACCAGCAAGGAGATCCCCGAATGTCTCGCATCTTCATCACCGGCTCCTCCGAAGGACTCGGCCGAAACGCCGCCCTCGACCTCCTCCACGACGGGCACGAGCTCGTCCTCCACGCCCGCAACCCCCACCGGGCCGACGCCTTAAGCGACCTGACCGCGCGCGGTGTCCGGATCGTCGTCGGCGATCTCGCCCACACCGACGACGTCCGCGCGGTCGCAGAACAGGTGAACAGCGTCGGCCGGATGGACGCCATCATTCACAACGCCGGCGTTGTCAACGGATCCCCGGTCCTGCCGGTGAACGTCGTGGCCCCCTACCTGCTCACGGCGCTGATCGAGCGCCCCGACCGGCTGGTGTACCTCAGCAGCGGCATGCACCGCGGAGGGCGGGCAGACCTGACCGGTGCCGACTGGTCCGGGACCCGAGCCACCAAGACGTACTCCGACTCGAAACTGTTCATCACCGCGTTCACGTTGTTCATCGCCCGCACCTGGCCTGACACCTTCAGCAACGCCGTCGACCCCGGCTGGGTACCCACCCGAATGGGCGGGTCCGGAGCGTCGGATGACCTCCGCGAGGGCCACCTCACCCAGGCCTGGCTGGCCGGCAGCCACGACCCCGAAGCCGAAGTCACCGGCGGGTACTGGCACCACATGCGCCAGCAGGCACCCCACCCTGCCGCACAGGACCAGGGTTTTCAAGACGATCTGATCGCACAACTCGCCCACCACACCGGCGTCGAACTGCCGACCACCCGCTGACAGTTCAGCGGCCACTAAAGCCACCGGACCCAACAAGGGATGAACCTTTGACAACCACAACTCCGTCGATCGACACAGCGACAGGCCAGAAGCCGGCCTCGTGGGCAGGAGTTGTCTCACTGGGGCTAGGGGTGTTCGCGATCGTCATGTCCGAGTACCTCCCCGCGAGTCTGCTGCCCCGTATCGCAGACGACCTCGGCGTCTCCGTCGGAGCCGCGGGACAGAGCGTCACCGTGACCGCCATCGCGGCCGCGTTGTCGGCTCTGTTCATCTCGGTGGTACTTCCGCGCGCCGATCGTCGGCGCGTCATGATCGGTCTCACACTTCTCGCCGTGATCTCCAACGTGATCGTCGCATTCGCGCCCAATCTGCCAGTACTCCTGGCATCCCGCATCCTGCTGGGGGTCGCGCTCGGTGGATTCTGGGCCATGGCCACGGCCATGGCCGCACAGATGGTGCTCGCGGGCCACCTCGGGCGTGCACTGACCATTATCAACATCGGTGTGTCTGTCGCCACCGTCGCAGCGGTCCCTCTCGGCGTGTGGTTGGGCGAAGTGTGGGGATGGCGAGGAGTATTCCTGTTCGGCGCCGTCGTGGCGGTGATAGCGCTCATCGTGCAGGCGACGACACTTCCCCGTGTCACACCCACTGCTGCCAACGGGCTTCGAGCGCTCGGTTCGGCACTCCGATCCCGCGTCGTGATCTTCCTCCTGCTCGCGGTGCTTCTGGTCTTCAGCGGTCACTTCAGCGGGTTCACCTACATCCGCTCGGTAGCCGAGAGTCTGTCCGCCATCGACGCCGGGGGATTCTCCATCCTTCTGCTGGTGTTCGGAATCGCCAACTTCGTGGGAACGGCGATCGGTGGCCCCCTGGCCGACCGCGCAATGCGTCTGGCCGTGTTCCTCTTTCCTGCCCTGGCGGGAATGGGAATGTTCGTCATGCTCGCCACTGGTGGTTCGATCGTCGGTCTGTTCATTGCGGCCGCGCTGTGGGGCTTCGGCTTCGGTGGGGTACCGACTGCAGTGCTGACGTGGGGCGCGAAGATCGAACCCACCCGACTCGAGCAGATCGGCGGACTCATCATCACGGTCTGCAACATCGCGGTCGCTGTCGGGGCCATCGTCGGAGGCATCCTCGTCGACGAAGCGTCAGCCGCTGCACCGCTGATCATCGGCGGAATCGCGGCACTGATCGGCGCCGCGATCCTCGTGAGTCTGCGCCAGCGGCACTAGAAGCGCAGCATAAGCGACGCACCAGGTGGTCGGAACACCACAGAAAGGGCAGCATAATGTCGGAAACGACGGTGGTAAACCGAGATCGCCTGCAGGCAGTGATCGTGGGTGGCTCCCTCGCGGGCCTCGTCAGTGCCCTCGCGCTGGCCCGTGAGGGTGTCGAGGTCACGGTGCTCGAGCGTTCGAACCCAGCCCCGCGTCTGGGGGGCGGGCTCGGGGTTGATGGATCGCTGCTGGCCCGGGTCACGGGGGTCGCCCGATTCGCCGGCAATTCGCCGTTCTCCGCCATGGCCGCGCCCTGGACGGCTGTGCGGGAAGCGCTGCGCGAAGCGGCGGACGCGGACCCCCGGATCGAACTGCATCATGACCTCCACGTCAGCGACGTGGGGCAGGATGCGCACCGGGCATGGGCGATGTCGCAGGACGGTAGGCGCTTCGACGGCGACCTGCTGCTCGGCGCCGATGGGCATCGCAGCCTGCTCCGTCGGCACGTGGCTCCCGAGCGGCCCGATGCGGATTACGCCGGCTACGTCATCTGGCTCGGGATGGTGGACGAAGCCGCGCTCTCACACCCTGGCCGGCGCCCGACCTCCTGGGACATGCTCGACGCCGACGGCGACATCCTCTTCGGCATCCCGGTCGCCGGGCCAGACGGCTCGACCGAGCCGGGCCGCGGGCGTATCGGCTGGGCGTGGTATGACGCCAGGCGTAACGACCTCCTGCAGCAGACCGGTGCTGTAGCCGACGGGGTGGTGCAGCACTCGGTCCGTGGCCGCGACCTGTCCGATCAGACCTTGATGGAGCTGGCCGAGGAAGCACATCGGTGGCCTCGACCCTGGCGCGACGCGATTCTGCACAGCATCGCGGAACGCGACGTGATCGGAACACCGATCGCCGAGTACGTCCCGCTCAGGCTCTTCGCCGGCCGGATGGCCCTGGTCGGGAACGCCGCGCACGTGCCGACGCCGATGACGGGGCAGGGGTTCGACGCCTCCGTGCTCGACGCGGAGGCCCTTGCTCGGGAGCTGCGGGATGCGGGCTCGGGTGACGTCCCGGCGAGGCTGGCGGAGTACGAGCGGATCCGCCTCGATGACGTGCAACGACTCGTCCGCGGAGGACATCGCTTCAGCCGGTCGTTCGCCGGCTGAGATCACCGACGACCGTCGGCGACGCAGAACAAGCACAAGGGAGAAGACCATGGAACGACGACTGCTGGGACGCACGGGCGTGTCCGTCAGCCCACTCGCACTGGGCGCGATGATGTTCGGCGGCTGGGGCAACAAAGACAAGGATGCCTCGGTCGGTATCATCCACCGAGCGCTGGACGCGGACATCAACTTCATCGACACCGCCGACCTGTACGCCGCAGGGGAAACCGAGGAAATCGTCGGAGAGGCGCTGCAGGGTCGGCGCGACGACGTGGTGCTCGCCACCAAGTTCTCCATGCCGATGGGCGACGACCCGAACAATCGTGGCGGATCGCGCCGATGGATCGTGCGCGCGGTCGAGGACTCCCTTAGACGGCTGAGAACCGACTACATCGACCTGTACCAGATGCACCGGGCCGACCCGAACGTCGACATCGACGCGACGCTCGACGCGCTCAGCGACCTCGTCCACCAGGGCAAGGTGCGGTATATCGGGTCGTCGACCTACTCCGCGAGTCAGATCGTGGAGGCGCAGGAAGCTGCCCGCCAGGGCGGCTTTCAGCGGTTCGTCACCGAACAGCCGCCCTACTCGATCCTCACGCGAGAAGCCGAGCAGGACGTGCTGCCGACCACGCTGCGGCACGGCATTGGGACGCTGACCTACAGCCCGCTCGCCGCGGGCTGGCTCTCCGGGTCATGGACGAAGGACTCGTCGCCGACTTCCCCGGCGCGCAAGCGCATGGCCGGCCGGTTCGACATGAGCTTGCCCGCCAACCAGCGCAAGCTCGAGGTTGTCGAGCAACTCGCGGCCGTCGCTGACGAAGCGGGAATCAGCATGATCGAGCTCTCGATCGGCTTCGTGCTCCGGCACCCCGGCGTGACCTCCGCGATCGTCGGGCCGCGGACCATGGAGCAGCTGGAGTCGCAGCTTCCGGCCGCCGACGTCGTGCTCAGCGATGAGGTGCTCGACCGGATCGACGAGATCGCGACGCCTGGAGTCACGATCAACCCGGCGGACACCAGCTACGGAGAGCGTGAGCTCGCTCCGCAGGCACGGCGGCGCTGAGAACCTTCGGCTGCCAGCGCACCCGCAGCAGGGTTATCACATCCACTGAAGTACCACGAGAAGGAGAGGACGACTCGATGCCCGCATGGACTGTCGATGACCTGGCGAGGATCGGCGGTACTGACGAGCTGATCTTCGCGCCCCGCTGGGCGGATGGGTCCCTTCGACCTGGCGTGCCCGTCTGGGTGGTCCGGGTCGGGGACGATCTGTTCCTGCGCTCCTACCGTGGCCGCTCGGACGGCTGGTTCCGGCACGCACTTGAACGCCACGAGTCACACATCAGTGCCGGGGGAGTGGACCGCGACGTCACACTCGAGGAACCTGACGACGCGGTGCAGCCGCAGATCGACCAGGCCTATCGTGACAAGTACGCGCGCTATGGCGGCTCCTATGTGCGCCCCATCCTCGCGCCTACAGCCGTCGCGGCGACGTTTCGCCTGCTACCCGCCGATGGCGACTGACGGGATCGACGGCAGGTAGGCTGCCGAGGTTTCACACTCGGCGGCCTACCCGCGGTCGGCAATGATGCCGCTATCACATGAAGTGGCTGGGCTCCCGGAACGTGTAATGCTCCTCGAGGGCGTGCACCTCGTCGTCGGTCAGCTCGATGTCGAGGGCTGCGGCGGCGTCGCTGAGGTGGTGTTCTTTCGTCGCGCCGATGATCGGGCCGGTGACGACCGGGTTGTGCATCACCCATGCCAACCCGATCTGCGCCATCGATACCCCGCGCGCCTTGGCGATCGTTTCGACGGCGTCGACGACGTCCTTGTCGGCGTCGTTGTAGAGGGCGTTCCCGTATTCGTCGAGGTCGTCCGCCACCGTTCCCCGAGCTGAACCGGTGGAACCCCACGGTCGTGCAACCATGCCCAGGGCGAGAGGCGACCAGGGGATGGAACCGATGCCGGTGGACTTCAGTAGCGGGAACATCTCTCGTTCTTCTTCACGCTGGAGGAGGCTGTACTGGTCCTGCATCGACACGAACCTTGTCCACCCGTTCGCCTCGGCGACGTGCTGGAGGGTCGCGAACTGCCACGCCCACATCGACGACGCGCCGATGTAGCGGGCCTTGCCGGCTTTGACGACGTCGTGCAGCGCTTCCATCGTTTCTTCAACCGGCACGGTGGGGTCGAAGCGGTGGATCTGGTACAGGTCCACGTAGTCGGTGCCGAGTCGTGTCAGTGATGCGTCGATCTGCTGCATGATTGCCTTGCGCGACAGGCCCCGGTCGCCGGGGTTGTCGCCCATGGGGTAGAAGACCTTGGTGGCGAGAACGATCTGCGCCCTGGAGGCGTACTCCCGCATCGCGCGCCCGACGATCTCCTCCGAGTTGCCGGCGCTGTAGACGTTCGCGGTGTCCCAGAATGTGATCCCGAGTTCCGTGGCCTGGCGGAAGAATGGGGTGGCATCTTTTTCTTCGAGGGTCCAGTCGAATTGGGTGCCGGGGGTCCCGAAGCTCATGCAACCCAATGCGATACGGCTGACCTGGAGGCCGGAGTTCCCGAGTTGAGTATATTTCATGCGGATCTCTTCTCATCTCAGGGACGCTGGTCGCGTCCCGATGGTGGTTCTAGTTCTCGGTGAGGGCCGTGGATGAGGCGACCGTCTTCTGCCGCTCGACCTCGTCGCGGACGCGGTCGAGCTTTGCGGTGACGATGTCGATCGCCTCGGCGCCGACGAATAGCCGCTCCGGGAACGCTCCGGAATCGACGGCCCCGACGATGATCTGGGCGGCCTTGGCGGGGTCTCCGGGCTGCTGGTGGTTCACTGCTTCGGACAGGCCGCGCATCTGCGCGACCACAGTGCCGTCGTACGCGGCCAGCGGCGCTGAGGCGGTCAGGCTTGTGCCGTCGAGGAAGTCGGTGCGGAAGTCCCCGGGCTCCACGACCCCGGCGGTGATGCCGAGCTCAGCGACCTCCGCACGCAACGCCTCGGTGAAGCCTTCGACGGCGAATTTTGAGGAGGTGTATGCGCCGAAGCCTGGCACACCCTGGAACCCGCCGTACGAGGACAGGTTCACGATCGTCCCCGCCCCCTTACCGCGCAGGACGGGCAGGACGGCGCGGGTGACGGCGACCAACCCGAACACATTGACTGCGTAAAGGGCCTGGATCTCCTGATCGGTCAGCTCCTCCAGCGCGCCCTGGTGGCCACGGCCGGCGTTGTTCACGAGCACGTCGATCCCGCCGAACCGGTCGATGGCGGCGGCCACAGCAGCGGCGATCTGCTGTCGGTCAGTGACGTCGAGCTCCACCGGCAGCAGCGCATCGCCGGCGTCGGGGAACGCCCGACGGACCTTCTCCAGGTCGCGGCCCGTGGCCGCAACCTGATGACCGGCGTCCAACGCCGCACGGGTAATCGCGGCGCCGAGACCCCGGGACGCTCCGGTAATGAACCACACACTCATTCGCTTCCTTCCTTCTTTAATTGATCGGGACAGTGACTCCAGTCAAACCGCAGCTACAGCCGGAAACGTGCGCGGGGCAGGGCCAACGTTGCCTAGGTCTGACAGGCCCCCCTAACCCCGTCCCAAAGCCGCCTGCGCGTGGAAACATGGTGGGAATGAAGCGATCTACCTCCGGCGTTTCGCCGCGTGCCGAGCTGAGCGCGTTCCTGCGCGCACAGCGCGAACGGCTGCGCCCTGAGGACGTGGAGCTGGTTCCAGACGCGGTACCGCGCCGGGTGCCGGGGCTTCGGCGCGAGGAGGTCGCTCGGCTGGCCGGGGTGAGCACCGACTACTACACCCGGCTCGAGCAGGGTAGAAAGTTCACGCCGTCAGATGGGGTCGTGAACGCGATCGCTCGCGCCCTTCGAATGGACGACGCAGCCCGGGAGCACCTGTTCGACCTCATCCGACTCCCCGCCGGCACGAGCGGGGTGCCGCAGGTGCAGCGGGTGCGGTGGACCAATCAGCAGCTCATCGACTCCTGGACAGGCCACGCCGCCCTCATCACAGGCCGCGGACACGACGTTCTGGCAACCAACGCGCTCGCGCGTGCCCTGCTCACCGACTTCAACGCCCTGCCGGTGCGGCAGCGCAATTACATCCGCTGGCTGATACTCGACCCGGCCGCCCCGCCGCTGTTTGCGGACTGGGAAACAGTGGCCTCCGAGATGGTTGCCGCGCTGCGGCTGGACGCCGGCAAGCATCCCGACGACCGCGGAATCGTCGACCTCGTGGGCGAGCTTGCCGTCAAGAGCGAGCAATTCCGCACCTGGTGGGCGGACCAACGGGTGCTGGGTTCCTCCTACGGCGTCAAACGCTTCCGCCACCCGGTAGTCGGGGACCTGGAGCTGAACTGGCAGGGGCTCGCTCTGCCCGGCGACGAGGACCAGACAATCTTCATCTACTTCCCCGAACCCAACACCCGGAGCGCCGACGCGCTCGCCCTGCTGGCCAGCTGGAGTGCCGACCCCGCCGCGGCATCCGCCGATGCGCAGGCTTCTTCGAGCGGGGTTGCCGCGGCCGAGCTGCCGTCCCCGGAGACGCACGACTAGCTGACTGCCGACCCGTCAAAACGTCACATCCGTGTCAAGAAGCCCCGAGCTCGATAGTGCCGGTCCTGGTCGGCCATAGACATTCGCACCACGAAGGAGAACCATGCTCACCGTCAACGCGTACGCCGCGCCCTCGGCCACCGAACCGCTCATTCCCACGACCATTCAGCGCCGTGATCTAGGACCTCACGATGTGCTGATCGATATCGCCTACGCCGGAATCTGTCACTCCGACATCCACACCGTCCGCGGCCACTGGGGACCCATCACCTACCCGCAGGTCGTCGGCCACGAAATCGTCGGCTTCGTCCGCGAGATCGGCCCCGAGGTCACCAAGCACACGGTCGGCGATCGTGTCGGCGTCGGCTGCCAGGTGAACTCGTGCGGGCACTGCGAGCAATGCCTGAAAGGCGAAGAGGTCTACTGCCTCAACACCGCCGTGCAGACCTACGCTGCTGAGGACTACGACGGCACCATTACCCAGGGCGGCTACTCCCAGGCCATCGTGGTCAACGAGAACTTCGTGCTGCGCGTGCCCGAGTCGCTCCCTCTCGAGAAGGTCGCCCCGCTGCTGTGCGCCGGCATCACCCTCTACTCGCCGTTGAAGCACTGGAACGCCGGCCCCGGCACGAAGGTCGCCGTCGTCGGGATGGGTGGCCTCGGCCACGTCGGTGTGAAGCTTGCCCACGCGCTCGGCGCCGAGGTCACCGTGCTGTCGCAGAGCATGTCGAAAGAAGAAGACGGCAAGCGGTTCGGCGCCGACCACTATTACGCCACCAGCAACCGCGAGACGTTCGAGAAGCTGGCCGGGGAGTTCGACCTGATCCTGAACACCGTCTCGGCGAAGCTCGATATCGCTCAGTATGTGAACTTGCTCGCCGTTGATGGAACGCTCGTGCTTCTGGGTGCGCCTTCGGAGAACATCAGCCTCCCCGCGATGCCGCTCATCGGCGGCCGCCGCTCGATCTCTGGATCGGCCAACGGAGGCATCCCGATCACGCAGGAAATGCTCGACTTCTGCGCCGAGCACGACGTGCTCCCCGAGACCGAACTCATCACCGCCGACGACATCAACGAGGCCTACGAGCGCGTGCTGTCCTCCGACGTGCGCTACCGCTTCGTCATCGACGCCAAGAGCTTCGCGTGAACCACTTCGTCGCGAGCGAAGAAACTCCGCACTCGGAAACCGCAGAACTATCCATCCAGCCACAAATGAAAGAGGAGCCTCATGACTGACCAGCCCAAGCAGGTAGGCGGCGGACGCAACCTGTTCGAAGACTTTGCACCCAAGCTCGCCGCTCTCACGGACGATGTGCTCTTCGAAGACGTCTGGAACCGCCCCGAGCTCGCGGCCCGCGACCGTAGCCTCATCACCGTCGCGCTGCTCGCCGCCGGCGGTCACTACCCGCAGCTCGAGTTCCACCTCGGTCGCGCGGTCGAGAACGGCGTGACCCAGGAAGAGCTCATCGAAGCTCTGACCCACGTCGCCTTCTACGCCGGTTGGCCCTACGGAATGGCTGCGATGGGGATCGCGAAGAAGGTATTCACCGAATAGAACCGCCGGCTGAAGAGCTGAACGAGCTCGAGATGGCGGGGCGATGGTCCAAGGCTAGGAGGAAGCAGAACATGCGCACAACCGAACTCACTCGACGCTCCCTCCTCATCTCTGGTTTGGTCGCCGGTGTCGGCGTGCTTGCATCCTGCAGATCGACTGCACCCGCCCCGCAGAGTTCTTCTTCTGTCACCCCGCGCTCCGAGCCGGTGGTTCCCTCGCCCTCCGAGCCGGCCGACCAAGCTGCCCGGCCGCAGGGTGACCTCTACGGCGTTGGTGTGTACAACACGCAGGAGGTCGCCGACGAGCTGGTCTACATCGACGGGAACGTCCGACCGTTCGATGGCGTGCCGAAGCGCGTGCTGATCACCGGTTCAACCGCCGGCGCCGGCCAGCTCGCCGCGGCCTACCTGGTGAAACGCGGCCACACGGTGGTCGCCCACGCGCGCGACGCCCAACGCGCCGCCGACGTGCGACGCGACCTACCGAGGCTGCACGAGGTGGTCATCGGCGATCTCCGGCATCTCGACGAAACGCGGGCACTCGCTCAGCAGATCAATGCGCTCGGAAAGTTCGACGTGATCATCCACAACGCCGCCGAGTACCGTATATCCGGCCCCGAGATCCTGAGCGCCAACTCGCTGTCGCCGTACCTCCTCACCGCACTGGTCACCCCGCCACAGCAGCTGTCCTATCTTTCTTCCGACCAACATTTCGGTGGCGGTCTCAAGCTCGACGAGATCCGTTCTGGCGGCGGCATCGGCTACCCGGACAGCAAGTTGCACATGGCGATGATCGCGATGGCCGTCGCCCGGCTCCGACCCGAGTCTCAGGCCAACGCGGTCAATCCCGGCTGGATCCCCACCTGGCTGGCTTTCCAAGACGGTCCGTATTCGGAGGACGACCTGCGTGCCGGCTACATGACCCAAGTGTGGCTGGCAGAAGGAGTCGAGCCCGGTAGTGACATCACCGGCGAGTACCTCTTCCACCAGGGGATGGACACCCGCGTCAGCGATCTCGTGCACGACGAGGACGCTCAGGACCACCTGCTCGCGGCCTACGCCGAGCAGACCGGAGTGACATTGAGCTGACATGCGGCAGCCGGAGCAAGGCGTCCTCTCCGCTGACCTACGCAACCGTTTCGTCATTCGAGGGCGGGCAGCTGGCGAGAGCATCCCGAAGAGTTACCTGGACGATTCGAACCTGGTCAGGGAACGACGACGGTGAAGGCCGCTGGACAGGATGCGACCATCGGGCACATCCGGACGGTCACCTGGGACTCCGCCTGGCGTGCAACATCCGACTCTTCACCGTCCGGCCTGACCGCGACGACCGCGTGGAACGCGAAAGACCAAGCGCTCTCCCGCACTGACGCGCTCGGCCGTACATCGACCACGATTTGTGACCAGTCGGACCGATCAACCGACACGTACGGCCCCGCACCGGCCGACTGTTCGGCCCCGATCGACGACCCCTCCCGACGTGCCGAATCACTCCCGCGCACTCGAGCACCCCGTATGACGAAGGCTTGGTCGGCTCGAATGCGACCTGGTACCACAACGCGCAGCTGTCCGGCCTGCCGAAGGCGATCACGCTCGGAATCCCGGCTGTGTTGGCCTGGCAACGAGGGTCAGATCAACAAAGACTGGGGCGGAAACGTGCCGACCACGGGCATTCCGGTAACGAACTGGTCCGTCCGGTTCGCGGGCACGATCACCTTCCCCACCGCGGGAATGTACGAGTTCCAGACCTACTCCGACGACGGATCCCAGGTCTTCGTTGATGACAACCACACTGTCCTGTGCGTGCGCGTACGTGCGCAGCGTGACGCTTGGATCATGCCCGGCGATCCTCGCCCCGAGGAAGCGCTGTCAGCGCGATTACGAAGCGACACCGCCACGAGCACAACCCTGCGCGTCGATCCGTCGACTCTGAGTTGTGATCGCCGGAGGACCCCGCACAAGCCGTACCGATTCTGTATCGCAAGGTCTGGCTTTTGCGGCGCCTGAGGGGTTGCATAGGTCCATGCTGCAAGCGGACCTCCTCGCCCACGTGAGCAGTCAGCGAGAACCGTCGCCGCTTCAACGCGGTTCGGAGGCGGCCGCTCCGCGCCTCCTCCCCGTAAATCGCCACGCCGCACGAAGGGGCCGTTGATGGAGTCATTGGAAACTGTGGTCCTGATCGGTGTCCTACTGATAGGGGGATCCCTTGTCGCCCCCCGGTTGCGGGTTCCAACTCCGCTGGTCTTCCTGGTTCTGGGATTGCTCGTTGGGTTCATCCCGGCGGTGCGGGAGATTCACTTGCCGTCTGAGGCGGTGCTGGTGCTGTTCTTGCCGGCTCTGCTGTTCTGGGAGAGCCTGACGACATCGCTGCGGGAGATCCGCCGCGATCTGCGTGGCATCCTGCTGCTGAGCACCCTCCTTGTCGTGGCGACAGCCTTCGGGGTCGCCGGGCTCGGAGTGGTGTTCGGGATGTCATGGGGTGCAGCGCTCATTCTCGGTGCCGCCCTTGCGCCGACGGATGCGACCGCGGTGGCTGCGATGGCGCGCTCGCTGCCGCATCGGAACATGACGGTGCTGCGTGCCGAGAGCCTTATCAACGACGGGACGGCGCTAGTTTTGTTTTCCATCGCGGTGGGTGTGGCGGTCGGAAACGTTGACTACACCGGGTGGAGCACCACCTGGCTGGTCGTTGTGGCCTATGTCGGCGGGGGCTTGATCGGATTCACCGCCGCGTGGGCGGCCTCGTTCCTGCTCCGCCGCCTTCAGGCGCCGCTTGTTCTCAGCACCACCCTGCTGGTCATACCGTTTCTGGCGTTTCTGGTCGCGGAACTCATCCACGCGTCAGGAGTGATCGCGGTCGTGGTCGCGGGTTTGTTCATGACGCAAACCGGACCGCGGGCGAGCACGGCGGAGTCTCGTCAGCAGACGATCGGGTTCTGGACAGTGGCCACGTTCATTCTCAACGGTGCGTTGTTTGTATTGATCGGCATCGAGGCGCAGTCCGCCGTGCGCGCAGTCGATTCCGGGCAGGTCTGGCCACTCGTGATGCTGGCTGTCGCGGCATGGATTGGGCTGATGCTGATTCGGTTCGCGTTCCAGATGATGTCGGTGTGGCTCATTCGGCTCCTCGACCGTCGTCCGTCTCAGCGGGCAAGGCGGATGCCGCACCGCGCGCGCGTCGTAAGCGCTGTTGCGGGGTTCCGCGGTGCGGTGTCCCTCGCGGTCGCCCTGGCCGTTCCTCTGACCTTCGCAACGGGAGAGGTTTTCCCAGGCCGGGACCAGATCATCTTCGTTGCCGCAGGCGTGGTGCTGCTCACCCTAGTCGTGCAGGGAGTGCTGCTGCCGCCTGTTCTGCGATGGGCGCAGTTCGCACCAGATCACTCCATTGATGATGAGCTTGTAGCGGCGCACCGAGCGTCGACGGCGGCGGCTGTCGACGCCGTCGATGAGCTCGGCGACGCTTTGGGCATAACGGGACCGGTGCGGGCACGCGTGCTAGCCGAGTATCGCGACAGGCTCGCCGTTGTCAACGCCGACGCCGGCGATGCGGGCGACAGGTCGCTGATCGAGCAAGACCGCGAAGAAGTCGCTCTTCGGCTGGCGGTGCTCGAGCGCAAGCGCGACGTGATGATCGCCTTGCGCGATCGGCATGCCATTAGCGACACCACTCTGATCACAATGCAGGCGCGATTGGATCGGGAAGAATTGCGGCTGACCCAGCCCGACGTTCTGGAATGAAGGCAGGTACCGGCCGTACCAACGACCGTGACGGCGACCTTACCGCAAATTGGAGCCGGGCAACTGGCGGGAAGGAGCGAAGGATGTCTGGGCACGTCAGAGGCTCCGCGGGCAACACTCTGGGTAGAGCTTCTCGATGGTCAGCGCCGTGGTCTCGTCGCGTTGCAGCTCCGATCCGATCAGGGTGATCTGACACCGTGGCTATCGCGGCCCCATGGCGCAGGCACTGATGAGGCACGCGAGTTGGTGAGGGACCTCTCGGCGCCGCGGGTGCGCCCAGGGACCTCTATGCAGCGCGCGAAACTGCTCACTGGGTGGACAGTCATTGGCACTTGCATCGTCGGCGAGCCGACATTCAAAGTGGCGGTCTGCGTGACGCGACCGACGTAGATACTAGGCCAATGACTTATCTGCCACGCCTCTTGCAGATCGAGGGCGCGCACCTTGATCGCGTGATCGGAGGCGGCGCGGATGACGGTGTCGATGCGGGTGATGAGCGCGGGTGATGGCTACCGATACCTGCTGCGCACGGTCGTCGCTGGCGATGGATCGCGCCCGATGTCGACGCCTTTGACTCGTTACTACGAGACGAAGGGTACCCCGCCAGGGCAGTGGATGGGCGGGGGAGTCCGTGGACTCGGCGTCGGCCAGATCGCCGAGGGTAGCGACGTCACCGAGGAGCAGCTGCAATTGTTGCTCGGCATGGGCAGGGACCCAGTCACTGGGGAAGAGCTGGGTCGCGCCTACCCGGACTACGGCGTCGGGGCACAACGAAGGCGCGCGGTCGCCGGGTTCGACTTTACGTTCTCGGTGCCGAAGTCGGCGAGCGTCCTGTGGGGCGTTGCAGATGCGCGCACGCAGGAGGCGGTCGTGCGAGCGCATCACGAGGCGGTTTCTCAGGTCGTTGCCTTCATGGAGCGTGAGGTCGCAGCGACACGCACCGGCACCACCGCGATCGACGGCGCGGTCGCGCAGCTAGACGTGACTGGGCTGATCGCCACGGCGTTCGACCACTTCGACAGCCGTGCCGGCGACCCGCACCTGCACACGCACCTCGTGGTGAGCAACAAGGTGCAGACGGTGCTCGACGGCAAGTGGCGCTCGCTTGACGGTCGCCCGTTGCACAGCGCCGTCGTTGCGCTGTCTGAGTTGCACGAAGCACTCTTCACCGATGCGTTTTCGCGCGAGCTCGGCGTCGAGTGGGAGCAGCGCGCCCGCGGGCGGGATCGTAATCCGGCTTGGGCGATCGCATCGGTGCCAGAAGAGTTGGTGTCCGAGTTCTCGACGCGCTCGCGCATCATCGACGTTGAGACCGATCGCCTCATCGAGGAGTTCGTGGAAACACACGGGCACCGGCCGAGCGCAACGACGATCATGAAGCTGCGTGCACGAGCTACCCTGTCGACGCGCCCTGAGAAGCACTTGCAATCGCTTGCCGAACTCACGCAGGGCTGGCGCGAGCGGGCCAGCCGTGTACTCCGCCACGATGCAACGGCGTGGGCACGCGAGGCATCCATGAACCGTGCACCGCTGCTGTTGCAAGCGGAAGATGTGCCGCTCGAGATCGTTGCAACACTCGGCGCAAGCGTGCTGCACGCGGTGAGCGAGAAGCGTGCAACATGGCGGCATTGGAACCTGGCCGCCGAAGCCGCACGCCAGACGATGCAATACCGGTTCGCCGCGGCATCCGATCGCGAAGCGGTCATCGGTCTCGTCGTCGACGCCGCCGAGCGTGCGTCGTTACGCATCACGCCGCCAGAGCTGGCAACCAGCCCTGCCTCATTGCAGCGGGCCGACGGCACCTCGGTGTTCCGGTTGAAGCACTCGACGGTGTTCACTTCCGAAGCGCTGATCGATGCAGAGACACGACTGCGAGAACGAGCAGCGGATGCCTCGGGCCCGACGATCCCGACGGCGGCGCTACGGGAGATCGCAAGAACGCGCAAGCCAGGTGGGGCTGCGCTCGGAGAGGACCAGCTCACTGCGCTGTCGGCCATCGTCAAATCTGGTCGGATCGTCGACGTGCTCGTCGGCCCTGCTGGCGCCGGCAAGAGCACGGTGATGGGCGCATTGCGGCGGGCATGGGAGCTGGAGCACGGTCGCGGGTCGGTCATCGGACTCGCGCCGTCGGCCGCTGCCGCGCACGTGCTGGCAGAAGACCTCGGCATCGCCACCGAGAACCTTGCGAAATGGTGGCAGAACCACCTCGTGCACGGTGACGCGTTCCACGAGGGGCAGCTCGTCATCGTCGACGAGGCATCCCTAGCTGGCACGCTCTCGCTCGATCGAGTGAGCGCGCTCGCCGCGGATGCTGGTGCGAAGGTGCTGCTCGTCGGCGACTACGCCCAGTTGCCGTCGGTCGACGCGGGCGGCGCGTTCGCCATGCTCGTGCAAGACCGCACCGATGCGCCCGAGCTCATGGATGTGCGTCGATTCGTGAATGACTGGGAGAAGACGGCGTCGCTGAGCTTGCGACGTGGCGACGCGGCATCCATCGATCGATACATTGCTCACGGCCGCGTGCGCGAGGGTGACACCGAAGAGATGGCGGATGCCGCGTACGTCGGGTGGCGCGCCGACGCGCGTGCCGGCAGGGTGAGCGTGCTGATCAGTGACTCCAACGAGGCCGTCGCGGCACTCAACGAGCGGGCGCGCAACGACTCGATCCTCGATGGGCGCGTTGATGCGCTCGTCGAGGTCGCGCTGCATGACGGTTCGCGTGCGGCGGTCGGCGACACGGTCATCACCCGCCGCAACGAGCGCTCCTTGCACGCCGGCCGCCGCTCATGGGTGCGCAACGGCGACCGCTGGACCGTGCTCGCCGTTCACCACAGCGGTGCCGTTGAAGTACGACGTGCCAGCCGACGATGGGGGAGCGCGGTCGTGCTTCCGAGGGGGTATGTCGAGCAGCACGTCGAGCTCGGCTACGCCGTCACCGCTCACCGAGCCCAGGGACTCACCACCGACACCGCCCACGTCGTCGTCTCCCGCGGCATGACGCGCGAGAGCCTCTACGTCGCCATGACACGTGGTCGAGAGTCGAACATCGCATACGTCGCGCTCGACCGGCCGGACGTCGCACACTCCGGCCTTCGGCCACGCGACGACGGCAACGCCAGCGTGCAGTCGGTGCTCGCCGGGGTGCTCCAGCACGTCGGCGCTGAACTCTCCGCACACGAGACGATCACCGCCGAGCAGGAGGCCTGGGGTTCGATCGCGCAGCTCGCCGCCGAATACGAAACGATCGCTTCCGCTGCTCAGCACGAGCGCTGGGTTGAGCTGGTGGGAGCGAGCGGGCTTGGCCCTGAGCAGGTGAATGCGGTGGTTGCGTCCGAGGCATTCGGACCGCTCGCCGCCGAGCTGCGTCGTGCCGAGGCGCAGCGCATGGATGTCTCTCAATTGCTGCCGAGGGTGGTTGAGCAACGCCGATTCGCGGATGCCGCCGATATCGCCGCCGTTCTGCGAGCACGGGTCACGCGCGCCGCGGCGCAGGCTGCGAGGACCAGTCGTGCTCACCGACCCGCGCGACTCGTTGCCGGCCTCCTGCCGATGGCGACTGGGCCGATGGATGCCGCGTCGCGCCGCGGTCTGCGAGAACGCGCCGACCTGATTGAGCAGCGCGCGCGAGCGCTCGTTGATGAGGCGCTCGCAGCCGGTGATGCGTGGCTGCGGGCACTCGGCGCGGAGCCACGAGGCGCCGCGAGCGAGACCTGGCGCCGGTACGCATGCACCGTTGCGGCGTATCGAGACCGCTATGGCGTGGTCGGTGGCACGCCGCTCGGCGTCGCGCCGCCGGCATCCGATACACAACGAGCGGATGCCGCGCGCGCCGGGGTTGCTCTTGAAGCGGCACGGCACCTCGCGCATTCCGCCGAAGATCAGGGATTCGATGCTCGCCCGCGTCGCAGTGGAGGTCTTCCGTCTGTCGGCGTTCAGGTCTAAAATCTGGTCTAGGCAACCTCTTCTACGCCGTCGCTACTTGCGATGGGACACGAAGTCCGGACACGGACACTGATTCACCGCTACTGCTTGCCGGATCGATCGGAGAGCAGCCGCATGTTCGCATTCGTCTGGACCATGAGCTTTCGCGCCGGGATGTTCATTCGGCGGTTCATGCCGACCCGCATCTTGTTGACGCGCTGCACACTCGTCGCGGACTGAGGTGGGGCGTGCCCGCGATGCTGCTCGCCGTGCCGTATATGGTCGCTGCTGTCGCCTGCATCGGTCTGTCAGAGCATGGCGGATGGTTCAACGTGCTCGCACTGCTGTTCATCTGGAACGCGTTCAAGTTTCTCGTCGCCGGCCCCGCGACGCTGGTGCGGCTCGTTCGGGTGCGGGCTCGCGAGAGCCGGGCTCGCCGGATCCTGGCGATGCTCGAGCTGGAGGCTGAGCAGGGGCAGACGGGGCAACCCGAATTGGCGCTCCGCCGCTGATCTCCCCACCAGCGCTGGTGGGGCGGTCGCATCCTTCTTACCGAAGGCTCGGCAGGGCAGCAGCGGTGCACCTGGTGTTCACGGCAGGCTGGTTATGCGCTCGCACGCCCGACAGGAGGCCCCGCCATGACGATCTCGCAGGAGCAGTTCGATGACCTACTCGGACGAACCGCACTCGCCGCGCTGTTCTACCTCCCGGAAGTCACCGTGGAAGACGGTGAGTACCGCCTCGAGGAGGACGTCTCATACTGCATGGAGCCGGTCGCGGGCATTGCGAAGGCCGACGCCGAGAAGCTGAGGGACGCCGTTGCCCGTGCAATTGCAGACCCGACAGGGTCTCGATCGGACCTGCTGGCGCTCGTCCTCGAACTGGCACCGCCGCCACCGTCGAGTGAATAGCGATGACGAAGGGCCCGGTCGGCGAAGAAGGGGCACCCCAAGCGGGGCGGCCTGATCGCTCGTCAGGCGCAGACGACACGGCCCGCGCGAAGAAGCGCGAGCGGGACCGCCGCTACCGCCTCGAACACCCCGAGCAGCTTGCCGAGGCGCGTCGCACGTGGGTCGAGGCGAACCGCGAACGCATCCGGGAGTCGAATAAGCGGTGGCGCACCGAACACCTCGAGCGTGCTCGCGAGCTCAATCGCGACTCGATGCGACGCGCCACAGCTCGCAAGCGCCGTGAGGCCGACACCCGTGCAAAGGCGCGCGTGCGGGTGCGAGTGTGGCGCGAAGAGCATCCCGATCGGGTGCGCGAGTATCAACAGCAGTGGGTCGAAGGCAACCGCGACAAGGTCCGCGAGTACTACAACCGCTACTACCACTCGCATCAAGCCGAGGTCAGTGCGCGGGCGGCGGCGCGGCGCGACGCCGATCCCGAGCGGGCGAAGGCTGCTCAGCGGGCCTGGGCCAAAAAGCACAAAGATCGGCGGGCGGAGCTTCAGCGGGCCCGGCGCGCCGATCCCGAGGTGTACGCGGCCGAGCTCGAGGCGAACGCCGCTGCTCGCCGGCTCAAGCGGGCGCTCGCCCGGGCGGGCATGCCGCCGAAGCTGTTGCATCCCTCGACCGCCGCGGAGCGCCGAGCCAATGAGCGCGCCGCGGGCGAGTTCTTCGAGGATGAAAGGCTCCCGGAGCGCCTGAGGCAGTCGGCAGCATTCGCTCAGTCGCTCACGAAACACATGTTCAAGCACCATGCACGCATGCGCGAGTTCGCCGTGTCCTACATCGCGACCCGAGACCGCATGGGTCTCCCGCCCGTCCAGGTCGACGACGTCGTTTGGGCGCGCGCGGTGGAGATCGTGCTGGATAGCAGTCGTCGAGTGGACCTGATCACCAGTCGTGACGTTGCAGCCGCGGTCCGCAGCGCCAAGGCGGCGATTCGGCGCGAGGAACGGCAACGACAGTACGACCAGCTCGTGAAGGCGCTCGGCGCACACATGCGACGTCACCGTGCCAGGCTCGCTGTTGAGGCTGGGGTGGAGGTCCGCGCTCGAGCCAGAAGGGGGAAGCCTCGGGTCACCCTCGATGTAATAGCCGTGCAGGTCGGACTTGAAGAGGTCGCTGAGAACATGCGAACGGACGGGCTGACGAAAGACGATGTGCGACGCGCGATGGCTAGCGTGTACCGGCAGTCCCAAGCTCCGGCGGAAACTGCCGATGAAGCTGAGGATCAAGGCCTCTCAGCTTCGTGGAAGCCAGTGGCAAGTGACATTTCGCGGCACCGGCCAGCTATCGGAAGTCGATGGTAATAGTGCGCTAACTGAAGCGACCCTCCGGATCTTCGATCCCAAGGCTACGGGGCAGTGCGACCCAGTCGGTACGGTTGTGTCTGCCGACCGTCGGGAACTTCACCGTGCGCGAGGTACGTCGACCTCGACGACGAAGGAGCAATACGCGGAGCCGGACCGGGAAATCTCGTATCAAGAACGGCCTGATGGTCGCATACACGGCACCATTCGCTTCCGCCGGAGCGACGGCAGCCATGGCAATCGGTCGCGCCCGGTGATCTTTCGAGGTGACGTTCTTGGACCCGCGGTACGACTACACACTCGACAGGCGGGGAGCTTGATGCCGGACAATGCATACGCGCACGGCGGCTGCACTGTTGATGAGCGCGCAACATGATTGCAGCCCGACGCTGTCAGAGAGGGGATACCGGTTGACCCGAACGATCTAGCCGGTTATCTCGTAGCGTTTTTGTCATCTTTACTGCGGCTTTCATCAGGAGCTGACCGTCACTTTGTGTCGGAGCGTGGAAGCCTTGGCGTGCGTGCACACCGAGCGCAGCGACGATGCTGCCTTGTTCGTCCCTCACTGGTGTGACTGCACATTGGCCGTCGGAATCATGTCTGCCTGACTGGACGACCAGCCCTCCCTTTCGGATATGCCGCAAACGCGCGTCAAGCTGGTCGCGGTGATTCTGCCCACTGCGAGCATCGACGCGGCCTATGAATGCGTCTACCTTTTGCTCTGGCAGACCGGCAAGGAGCACAAATCCTACCGCGGTGCACTCATCGAAGCTCGCCCGGGTCACGACCGGCTCGGCTGTTGGTTCCAGACTCACGACGGCGTCCTGACGCCAGATAGCGAGTGCCGGCCGGAGGCCGTATGCAGCGTGGAGATTTCGCATGATCGGGATCGCTGCGTTGACCAGCCGGTCCGACGAGCGCACGATCGACGCATAGGTCAGCCAGCTCCAACTCAAGCGAAATCGCCCGCTTGGTTCCAGCCGGTCCAACAAACCAACGTGACTGAGACTCGATAGCAATCGGTGCGTGTGAGATCTAGACAGCCCGAGCGCTCGGCTCACGTCCGCCGCCCCCCACTCGGGCCGGCTCAGGGTAAAGAGACCCAGAACATCACCGGCGTTGCAGACCCCACTTACCAACTGCACGAAGACTCCTTCGTTCCCGTTGAATGGTGAGTCCGTTGTTGAGGATGACGTCGGCAAACCAATGAAAGGGACCCGCCGCTGATTCCGTGGAACTGCTCCGCAATGGTTGCCGTCCTCGTCACCCCGGGCAGCGCCCGGAGCTTGGTCTTTTCCGCCTCGCTGTCGTTTTCCTGCGCAAACCGCAACCTGGTCGCGAAGCGCACGACCGACCGGGCGTCCTCCGCGCCGCCCAGCACGCCCGCCACGCACTTCTTGTAATCGGCCACGTCTTCACTCCCTCACAGCACGAACGCGATGTCGCTCCTAGAAGCGCCAATACGGATAACGGCGGGGAGCCGCTTGACCGCTAGTGCGTCCCGATGTGGATGCGGCATATCCATATCCGAACGCTAGCAAGTAATCGGATACGGCGCAACCGTTTTGGTAGGGTGGGGCGCATTACTGAGCCAAGGCTTAGAAAGGACGCGGCGCGAAACCGGGCGCGGCTATCGGAGGCGGGGCGCGACGGATTTGCGCGACGTGGGCGCGAAGCGACCCTCAACGATGTCGCGCACCGCGCTGGAGTCGGCGTTGGCATTGCATACCGGCGATCGCCAACAAGGAGGAACTCATGAGGCGATCCGCCGCCAGCAGGACGATGAACTCGAGGAAATCCTGAAGGAATCTCTGGATGTGCCCGACGCGTGGGATGGGCTTGTACTCTACCTTGAGCAATCTCTTGCTCTGCACGCGGGTCATGCAACCTGCGGGCAGCCCCTAACTGATGCCGATGGTCTGCCCGCCGTCGACGACGAGGGCATGATGACGAAGCGGTTGCGCACGTCGCCGGAGAGCCCGCGCTCCTCCGGCCGCCGCATGTCAGCTCAGCGTCACTCCGGTCTGCTCGACGTAGGCCGCGAGCAGCTGGTCCTGAGCGTCCTCGTCGTGCACGAGATCATTGACGCGGGTCTCGATCTCCTGGTGGAAAAGGTACTCGCCGGTGATGTCACTACCGGGCTCGACGCCTTCGGTCAGCCACACCTGAGTCATGTAACCGGCGCGCAGGTCGTCCCGGCTATACGGCCCGTCCTGGAGGGCCATCCACGTGGGGATCCAGCCGGGATTGACCGCGTTGGCCTGAGACTCGGGTCGGAGCCGGGCGACGGCGATCGCGATTATCGCCATGTGCAGCTTGCTGTCCGGGTAGCTGATGCCGCCGCCAGAACGGATCTCGTCGAGCCTGAGACCGCCGCCGAGCTGTTGGTTAGAAGAAAGATATGACAGCTGCTGTGGCGGGGTGACCAGCGCGGTGAGGAGGTACGGCGACAGCGAGTTGGCATTCAGTTGCTCGGGGCCGGACGCACCGTACTCGGCGGCGTTGTGGATAATCACGTCGAACACTCCGAGCGCATTGATCCGCTCAGCGAGCGCCCGCGTCTCGTCGAGATGCCGGAGATCGCCGATTACCACGTCCTCCAGCCCCGGCAAGTCGCGGCGCACGTCGGCGGCGCGTTGGGCATTGCGGGCGTGGGCGACGACCGTGTGGCCGCGCTTCACGAGGTAGGCGGCAGCCAGCTGGCCGGCACCGGCGGTTGAACCGGTGATCAGTACGCGCTTTGGCTCGCCATCGAGCGGTCGGACGTTCTCGTCGATGTAGACCAGCTCGTCGGCGACCTCCTGCGTGTTGTACACATCGACGCCGTAGAGGTCGCCCTGCGGCTGGGCACTATTGTCCGTCGGCTCGGAGGGCATGGGCACAGAAGGAGAACTCTGCGGCAAGGGCCCAGCCCCGCTGCAGGATGCGAGCACGCCGACGCCAACCATGACACCGGAAAGGAGGAGGGATCGTCGGGTGAGTTCGGTTGTGCGCACGCTGTGCTTCCTCATATTCCTGGGGGCTCCGCCCCGCGATATTGGACACTGTGTCGGTTTTCGATTGATGTCGCTTCCCTGAGCGCAGCGGACGCGGCTGTTTCGTAGGCGTTCGCTATTCGGTGAACACCTTCTTCGCTATCCCCATCGCGCCCATTCCCTTGGGCCAGCCGGCGTAGAAGGTGACGTGGGTCAGGGCCTCGATGAGCTCTTCCTGGGTCACGCCGTTCTCAACAGCGCGGCCGAGGTGGAACTCGAGCTGGGGGTGGTCGCCGCCCGCGGCGAGTACCGCGACGGTGATGAGGCTGCGGTCGCGGGCGGAGAGCTCGGGGCGATTCCAGACGTCGTCGAAGAGCACGTCGTCGGTGAGGGCGGCGAGCTTCGGAGCGAAGTCGTTGAACAGGCGGCGTCCGCCGCCTATCTGCTTGGGCTGGTCAGTCATGAGGATCTTCTTTCATTGGTGGGATGAACGGACTGGCTCCAAAAAGGGGTCAGTCCGCGTCGGTGGATGACGCGAGCTGCTGCTGTGCCTCGAGCGCGGTGAGGCGATCCTGCAGAACCTGATGCGTTGTGCCGTAGGCGTCGGAGCCGAGCAGCAGTCGCAGCGGCGCGGGCTCGACCTCGACGCTGTCGATCATCGCGGCGACCATCTTGCCCGCGTCACCGAGCGCCTCGACACCGAGCAGTCCGCGGAACGCGTGAGCCGGGTTGCCTTCATAGGCGGCGAGCTCATCGGCGATCTGCGCGCTGCTTCCGAGGAAGTCGGTGCGCGCTGCACCGGGCTCGACGATCGTCACACCGATGCCGAATGGGGCGACCTCTTGCGAAACTGACTCCGCAAAGCCTTCGATGCCCCACTTCGTGGCGTGATACATCGACGAGCCGGGGAAGGTGACCTGCCCGCCGTAGCTGGAGATCTGGATGATCCGTCCCCCGCCCTGTGCGCGGAGGTGTGGCAGCGCAGTGCGGATCAGCTGGATGGAGCCGGAGAGGTTGGTGTCGATGATGTGCTGGATCTGCGTGTCGGAGAGCTCTTCGGCGGCGCCGAAGAGTCCGTAGCCGGCGTTGCTGACGACGACGTCGATGCGGTCGACGTCTCCGAAGGCGCGGTCGACGGTCGAGCGCACGGCGGCGGCGTCGGTGACGTCGAGCAGCTCAACGCGGAAGGCGTCGCCGTACTGCTCCTGCAAGTCGGCGACGGTTTCGGGCTTACGCACGGTGCCGACGACATGGTCACCGCGCGTGAGCAGCTGCTCGGCGAGCACCCGACCGAAGCCGCTGGATACACCGGTGATGAGCCAGGTGCGCTTGGCGGCGATGGAATCGGTGGTCATGGTTCTCCTTTACGAGGGTCGGCCGGTTAGGAAGGTTTTGGGATCGTCAAGAGATGAGGAGGCTGCCGCCGACGTTGCTGGTGCACGACGCTGTCGCGTCGACGTCCCGCGGACGGAACACGACCGTGTGGCCACGCGTGGCGAGACCTGGCGAGGGCCCGGCTGACTTTCTGCCCGTTCCCAGGATCCCATTTCTCAAGATCCGCCTCTGAGCCGGTCAGCGGTCGTCGGGAGTGCGACGCCGGTGTGGTCGGCGAGCTGTGCGATCAGTTCGTCCTGAAAGCCTTGGTTCAGGGTGGCGGGGTGGGGTGCCTGCTGGTGCATGTGGTGCCAGTACCCGCCGGTGACTTCGGCACCGGGGTCGTCGCTTCCTGCCAGCCATGCCTGGGTGAGGTGGCCTTCGCGGAGGTCATCTGACGCCGCGGGTCCGCCCATGCGGGTGGGCACCCAGCCGGGGTCGACGGCGTTGCTGAAGGTGTCAGGCCACGTGCGGGCGATGAACATCGTGAACGCGGTGATGAACAGTTTCGAGTCGGAGTACGTTTTGGTGGCTCGGGTCCCAGACCAGTCGATGCCGGTCAGGTCAGCCCGCCCGCCGCGATGCATGCCACTGCTGAGGTACACCAGCCGGTCCGGGCGCTCGATCAGCGCCGTGAGCAGGTAGGGTGCCACGACGTTCACCGGGAGGAGCGGGGGTCCGTCGACGACGCCGGCGTTGTGAATGACGGCGTCCATCCGGCCGATGCTGTTCACCTGCTCTGCGATCGCACGGACGTCGTCGGTGTGGGCGAGATCTCCGACGACGACTTGGACACCGCGCGCGGTCAGATCGCTGAGGGCGTCGGCCCGATGGGGGTTGCGGGCGTGGAGGACGAGCTCATGCCCGTCCTCGATGAGGTCGAGGGCGGCGTTTCGGCCGAGGCCTTCAGAAGAGCCGGTGATGAAAATGCGAGACATTCGGGGATCTCCTTGCTGTTGTCGAGCGGTGTCAGTTCTGGTCGATGAGAGCGCCACGGCGGGTGAAAACCCAGACCAGGAGCGCGACGATGATGATGGCAAGGGCGGTGCCGGTGACGGCGGTCCACCCGCCCGCAGCCCACAGCGGCCCGGCGAGGGCGGACCCGACCGCGCCGCCGAGGAAGTTGCTGACCACAAACGCGGTGTTCAAGCGGCTCCGGTTCTGGCCGGGCAGGGACAGCAGCCGGGTCTGGCCGAGCACGAGGGTGCCCTGAGCGGCGAGATCCAGCAGGATGACGACCAGGACCAGGGCGATGACGGAGGACTGTGCCAGCCAGGCGCCGACGAGGGAGGCGCCCAGGAGGCTGAGCGAGATCCCGGAGGCGGGCACCGACCAGCCGCGGTCGTGGAGTATGCCGGCGCGCCGTGCGGCGACGGCACCCACGAGGCCCGCGAGGCCGAACAGACCGATCTGTCCGACGGTGAGCGAGAACGGCGGGGCCGAGAGCAGGAAGGTCAGCGAGGTCCAGAACAGGGAGAACACGGAGAACACGGCGGCGCTCATGAGGATTGTGGGCGCGGCGGCGCGGTGCTGGGCGACGGTGGTGAACACGGACCCGAGCAGGCGGAAGTAGTTCGTGGCCGGGCGCTTGTCCAGCCGGGGGATCAGGAACGACAGCACGATGGCGAGGGCGACGGTGAGGATGGCGGCGAACACGTAGATGGCGCGCCAGCCGATGAACTCTGCAACGGCTCCACTGATCGTACGGGACAGAAGCACGCCGATGAGGGCTCCGGAGGCGATGGTGCCCAGGACTCGGCCGCGCTGATCTGGTGCCGCGAGCTCACTGGCGAGCGGGGTCAGGAGCTGCGCGGAGACCGTGGTCAGGCCCACCCCGCCGAGCGCGGCGAGCAGTAACGAGAAGGTCGGCGCGACGGCCGCGCCGAGAAGTGCGAGCGCTGACAGTCCGAGGATCAGGGGGATCATCCGCTTGCGGTTGAGGACATCGCCAAGGGGGACGATCAGGAAGATGCCGAGCGCGTAGCCGATCTGGGTCACCGTCACCAACGAGGCGGCGACAGCGGAGGACACCTCGAGCGAGCGGGCAATCTCCTCGATGAGCGGCTGCGCCCAATAGAGATTTCCGACGGCAAGACCGCCGGCAATCGCGAAGACGATGGTCCGCGTGCGCGTCATGCCACTAGTGGCGAGAATTGTCATGATTTCCGTTCCTGATGATTGCGTGACACTCACGGCGATCGATGAAACAGACCGGGCCGGCCGCCGAACAGATGCGACCCGCCCAGGGTGTTGGTAGGTCTCAGGCCTCGTCGATGACGATGCCGGAGGACTCGAGGTCGAGGTTGTCGATGTCGAGGGTGTCGCCGGTGTCCAAGGCGTCGATCCGTGCCAGTTCATCGTTCGTCAGCTCGAAGTCGAACACGTTGAAGTTCTCGGCGATACGTTCGGCGTTGATGGACTTGGGGATAGCGGAGCGGCCCTGCTGGATGTGCCAGCGGAGGATGACCTGTGCGTTCGTCTTGCCGTAGACCTCGCCGATGGCGCGGATCGTGGTGTCGTTCAGCGGGTTGGAGCTCGCCCCGTTGTAGCTACGGATACCGCCGATCGGGGACCATGCCTGGGTGAGGATGCCGTGTGCGGCGTTTTTCGCCTGCAGCTCGGCATGGGTGTTGTACGGGTGCAGTTCGATCTGGTTGACCGCCGGGACGATGTCCGTTTCGGCGAGCAGAGCGTCGAGGCGTGCTGGCACGAGGTTGCTGACGCCGATGGCGCGAACTGTCCCATCGGCCAGGAGCTTCTCCAGCGCTTTGTAGGCC
Organism: Agromyces sp. ISL-38; assembly: GCF_018613935.1. GTDB lineage: Bacteria > Actinomycetota > Actinomycetes > Actinomycetales > Microbacteriaceae > Agromyces. The sequence continues at coordinate 155,013 of NZ_JAGGPF010000006.1, forward strand.
TGGATGGTGCGCTCGAACTTCGCGGTCAACGGCTGGTGCAGGAGCAGCAGGTCCAGCTGCTCGACGCCGAGCTTCTTCGCACTCTTCTCGAACGCGTGCAGCGTCTCGTCGTACCCGTAGTCGGTGATCCACACCTTGGTCTCGATGAACACGTCTTCCCGCGGCACTCCCGAGCGGCGCAGGCCCTCGCCAACCTCTCGCTCATTCAGGTAGGCGGCGGCGGTGTCGATGTGGCGGTACCCGAGCTCGAGCGCCGTCTGCACCGCGGTGACTGTCTCCTCCGGCGCGGTCTGGAACACACCCAGACCGATCGCCGGCATGGTGACGCCGTTGTTGAACGTGACTGTGGAAGTCATCTTTCTCTTTTCATCGATCGGTTCAGTGTTTGAAGGCTGGCCCCGCGCGCTGACGAGACGTCCAGGCGCATCAGACGCTGCAGAACAACTGTCAGGCAGCGGTGTGCCGTTCTCCAGCGGTGAGGCACCGCGGAATGGGTAGCGCCGTGCTTAGGAGGCTTCCGCCGGGGCATCCGTTGCGGGCTTGTGGTGGGCGCTCATGTCGCCGACGCCGTCAGCATCAACGATTCGCTCGTCAAAGCGCCAGGACCCGTCTTCGAATACGAACGTGTCGAGGTAACGTCCCTGGAAAATCAGCTGCAGCGGGAATTCCGCGGTCACTTGGATCGAGTCGACATACGAGACGCTCTGGGCGGTCGCGCCGTCCTCTGCGACGTCGATGAGCAGGTTGCTCACCACGTGCCGGGTGCCAAGGCGGTCACCGTAGACACGAATGACCTGCAGGGCAGCAAGATGCTCATCAGCGCCCTGGCAGATGACGTCGGGCGAGAGCTGCCAGCGCGCCTTCTCGAACAGGGCAGCGGCGCCGGCCAAGTCGGCGCCATCCAGGCGATGGCAGTAGGTGTAGATCAAGCGTGTGATCGCCGATTCGGCGTCGCGACGCTGCTCAGATGTCAGCATGTCTTCCTTCACTTCTCATCGGCAGTACGACCGACCCGTTCACGCTGGGCGTCCGAGCGTTGACTGCTGCAAATCTGGAATACCCGAGTCAGGACGCGGGCATGGGAGGCACCGGTCTGGGTGCCGAACTTCGGAGTTTGGGATGCACGCCGTCTGGCGGCAGCAAAGTTGCTCTCATCAAATGGATACTGCGCATCCGTATAGAAATTTATCACACAATCGGATACCTCGCAACCGCTTTGGTAGGATCGTGCACATGACCGACGTCAAGCTGCGCAAAGATGCCGCCCGTAACCGCGCACGACTCTTGGAGGCAGGGCGCGAGGTCTTCGCGCAGCGGGGCCTGGACGCGACCCTGAACGATGTCGCCCACCATGCCGGCGTGGGCGTGGGCACCGCGTACCGACGATTCGCGAACAAGGAAGACCTCATCGACGCGATTCGATATGAGCAGGACAATGAACTCGAGGCAATCCTGAATGAATCTCTCGCCATGGGCGACCCCTGGGACGCGCTCGTGCTCTATCTGGAGAAATCGATCGCCCTCCATGTAAAAGACCGTGGGATGGCTGAACTCCTCACCGGTCGGCGCGTCAGGCCGGAAGTGCAAGATCAGAGCCGCAACCGACTGGCGCCTCTCGTGAATCGCGTCGCCGAACGTGCACGAGACGCCGGAGTCATACGCGCAGACGCTACCGGTACCGACCTGATCTTCCTCCAGATAGCCTGCATCTCCATCAGCACCGTCGTGCAGGACGGACCTGAAATAGAAGAACGCAGCGATTCCGGCGACCTATACCGCCGCTATCTCTGGGTCATGCTCGATGGCCTGACCCCCCAACGCGCCGACACCACACCTCTCCCCGTACAAGCACTTACGACGGAGCAGCTCCACGCACTCCTCAGCGCCCCCATCAACGCGGACAACTCACATGCGAGGCGAAGCACCTGATCCCACCCCCGGTGCGGCTCCTGACGCATCAATCGGAAACCATAACCACGAATAGGTACGGTCTCGACTACGGGACGACACCAGGTCTCCCGCCGGATCTCGAAACCTCGGCGGTGACGCAACAGGCCTAGAGCTTCGCGAGCGAGAGTGGCGTGGGACCTTCGATTCAGTACTGTGTCCGTGCCTCGCGGTACCCTCATCCAAGGATGAGAGGCGGCGCAGTGGCACAGGACTCATACACCAAGAGGCTCGAAGCTGCAGCGGCGCGCCGCGCCGCACACGAAGCTTCAAGGCAAGAGGCGGATGCGCGCAGATGGCGGGAGCGGCTTCTATCGGCAGTAGAATTGACCGAGTACGAGCGCCTGCAAGCGGCTGCAAACCAGCCGCCCCGAAACCTCGGAATTAGAGCCGCCTGGCCCGTCTACTTCCTATTCATCCCTTATGTCGCGGCGATCGCCGGTCTGCTCTGGCTCGTGCTGAATAGGGAAATAGCAGCGTCGATGTCGACCGCGGGACGGATCACCCTCCTCGTTCTGCTCCTCGGCGTCATGTTCGGCGGCATGGTCTTGATAGGCGTGCTGGCGGGGCGACGGTTCGGCCCGCGGTGAAGGCCTACGAACATGCCTGTGCTGCATCGGTGCGCGAGTACCTCCACAGCATCGGCTACTCCGAGCGCCACCGTAAGGCCGAGCGCCAGGACGAGAAAGATTCAAACGACTACAACTTTGACCCAAGTCGCGTCCACCCGGAACGGTGGCACAGGTAGCAACCCGTACCGGCTGCCTCAGCGCCGTCGCCTCAGACGCCTGGGCCCAATCGTGCATCCTCCCCACCACCGTGTGGCGCTGCCCTCTGCTCGCCACGGCCAGAGCGCGTTTCGCTGGATCGGTGAGTAGGCGCCGCGGATGCCGACGCAGTCACGGCAGATGCACTCCTCGTGATCGACGACGACCGGGAACAGGATGAGCAGCTCCAGCCTCGTGCGCGGCCCACGACTCGGCCAGCTCGCGAGCTCGTTCGAGCAGGCGGTCAACGTCGACGTGTGCAAGCTGGGGCGGCCGAAACTAAATGTCGTAATTGACGATGCCGCGAAAGAACTGCCTGAGTTCCTCCGTCATGTTGACGGAGGTTCGGTCGAGAAGCCACTGAATCTGCAGGCCGTCCATCATTGCGATCGTGCTTCTCGCTGCGCTGGCGGGCGACACGTCATTTCGAAGATCGCCGTCGTTCTGCAACGTGGTGAACACGTCCTCGAAGATCCCTCGAGCGGCCTGGTAGCGATTGATGAAGTAGGCGTGAGCGGGGTGAGTGGGTGAGGTGCCTTCCGCTGACAAGATGCAGTACAACGCAACCACGTTGGGGGTTGACGCATTGTAGGCCGCAAGTTCGAGGAGGCCAGAGACTGCTGCACGACCACCGAGGCGCCGCAGATCGATTGGGAAGCGTTCTGACGCCTGGTCATCACGACGGTCGAGGACCGCGGCGAGCAGGGCACTCTTATTGGGGAAGTGGTGCAGCAGCCCCGCTTCGCTCATCCCAATCTTTGCCGCGATGTCCCGGATAGACCCGGAACGGTAGCCGGACTGGGCGAACACCTCGAGAGCGGCGTCTAGGATCTCGATGCGCTTTTGTTCCGTCTTTGCATAGCTGCCACGCGGTTTACCAACGCCGCGTGATGCTTCTCGTGTCGCTGTCACCGCGCACCCCCTTGTCCACTCGTAGCCAACCTTACCCTGAATGGAGTAAAAGTCGAGCGCCCACTAGTTTTCCGGTAGCAAGCGGTGCCGAGCTTTAGTATTGGGTTATGGCGCGACTCGGGCTCTCGACCAAGGGGCATGCACGCCGAGAGCAAATTATCCAGACGGCGATCCAGGGGTTGGCGGCCGACGGCTATCGAAACACCTCGCTACGGGGCATAGCGCGCGCACTGGAGGTTGAGCCTGCCCATATCCTGTACTACTTCGACAGCCGCGAGGAATTGCTCCAAAAGGTCATCGAGCGCTGGGACGAGTCCGCACTTGCCCACTTCGGGCAAGCGCTGGTACCAGAGAACGCGCTCGACGCCTTCGTCCTGACAATTCGTCACAACCTGCGGATACCGGGGATCGTGCACCTCTACCTCACGGTCGCCGCAGAGGCAGTGCATCCGGATCATAGTGCGCACGCTTACTTCGTCGAACGGTTCAGGGGTGTACGTACGATGCTCGGCGATGCCATCCGTCACGAGCAGAGGCAGGGGGTGATTCCCAAGCACCTTGATGCAGACCTCGAGGCGCGCAAGCTCATCGCCCTCGCCGACGGGCTCCAGTTGCAGGCGCTCATCGATCCCACGATAGACGCGCCGGGCGACCTGCAGGCCGCCGTCGTTGCGCTGCGGGCGGCGGCTTAGGCCAGGGTCCTAGGTGACGCCGATCTGGTGCCGGGCCTCGTCGATGGTTTCGAGAATCGACACGGTCTCGTCGAGGGTGTGCAGTGGGGACTCGCGGCGTCCTTCTCCCACGTATTTCGCGAGCGCGGTTGCCTGCCAGGCAAGTCCATCCATGAGCTGCACGCCAGTCGGGTCGTTCCAGATCTGGACCGGGCCGAACAGGTTGTTGTCAGACAGCCGGAGGGACGTCGGAATGTGGAAAGGTCCTTCCACCTCGACGCGCGCCTGCGTGCCGGCGACCACGGCCGTCGTTGGAGTGCGAGCGAGCATTGATGTCGTGATCGTCGACTGTGCGCGCTCGCCGTGGGCGAGCACGAGGGTCGCGAACTCATCCACTCCGGTTACGGCCACGCCGCCGACGGCTGTGATCGAGGTCGGCTTGCCGAGCACCATGGAGTCGAATTGGATCGGGTAGACCCCGAGGTCGAGCAGTGCGCCGCCGCCGAGGGACTTGTTGTACATGCGCCCCTCAAGGTCGACGGGCATCGCCTGTCCGTGGTCCGCTGCGACGGACATGATCTCACCGAGCATGCCGTCGGCGACGAGCGTGCGCACGACCGAAGCCTGCGGCTGGTAGCGGCTCCACATGGCCTCCATGAGCAGCACGCCGGCCGACGTCGCGGCCTCGACCAGGATCCGAGCGTCTGCAGCGTTTGTAGTGAGCGGTTTCTCGATCAGCACGTGCTTGCCTGCCGTGATCGCCAACAGTCCGAGTTCGAGGTGCTCACTATGCGGCGCGGCGACGTAGACGACATCGATGTCTGCGTTCTCGACGAGCTCGAGGTAGCTGCCATATGCGCGGTCGATGCCGTGCGTCGCGGCGAACTCCTCGGCTCGCGACAGGGTGCGGGATGCCACGGCGACGATGTCCTGATTCGTGTGGCGGTTGACTGCGCCAGCGAAGAACCCGGCGATCCAGCCCGGTGCAAGGATTCCCCAGCGCAGCCGGGGCTCGTCTTGGGGGGAGAAGATCTCGGGTTCTGGGAAGGCGGACGGGATCATTGCGGCTCCTTCTGCGGACGGCTAACTCCACAGGACAGTACCAGGGAAACTGACCAGTGATAAGTTATCGCTGATCTGCGCCGTCCTCAGAAGAGGCGCAGCCTATCGAGAGGACACCATGAGCCGCGAACGCATTGCTGAGCTTGAAGCCGAACACGAAGAACTCGTGTTTGCCTCCTTTGACCAAGGCGACGCCTGGCGGCTGGGTCGCGCCATCACCGAGGCCGCCATCAGCGCAGGTCGCGGCGTCGCTGTCGACATCCGTCGCCCCGGCTTTGTGCTCTTCCGGTCGGCGCTCGGGGGCACGACCCCTGATCAGGAGACCTGGATCGCCGCGAAAGCGCGAACGGTATTCCGCATGGAGTGCAGTAGCGCCCTCATCGCCGAACGCTTCTCCGACGCAGGGATCGATGCGGCCTCAATTGGGTGGCTGCCCTTCCCCGAATACGCCCTCACGGGAGGTTCCGTTCCGATTCGCGTCAAGGACGTCGGAGTCGTGGGCGCGGTGACGGCCTCGGGCCTGTCGTCCGACGACGACCACGCGATCGTGGTAGCCGGCCTGCGCGAGATGCTGGCGGCACTCTGATGCGATACGTGCGCGAACTCGCCCCAGGGCAGTCCTGTCAAATCAGCGTCGTCGATTCGGTTACGGGCGACAGCGAGCTCATCTACGAGACCACGCAGATGTTGTTCGAGGCTCCCAACTGGACGCCCGACGGCTGGCTGGTGCTCAATGGCGACGGCCGGCTGTGGCGGTTGCGCCCGGAGCCCGGCGCGGTGCCGGAGCTGATCCCGCTCGTAGGAGTCCCCGATCTCAACAACGACCACGTAGTCTCGCCGGTCGCCGAGGAGATCTTCCTTTCGGGCAACGACTGGCAGATCTACGTCGCGCCCCTCGCGGGAGGATCCGCGAGGCGCCTCACGGCAGACGACGACGGCCGGATGCACTTCCTGCACGGAGTGAGCCCTGATGGCACGACGCTCGCGTACATCGGAGTGCAGCCGGAGGCGGACGGAGCCTGGGGGCCCGGCACGGTTTGGACGATGCGCCTGGATGGAACGGAGTCGACCCAGATCACCTCGAACGCGTGGTCGTCCGACGGCAGCGAGTACTCGCCGGACGCTCGATGGATCTACCTGAACACCGAAGCGTTCTCGTCGATTCCTGGCCATGCGCAGATCGCGAGGGTGCCCGTGGCGGGCGGAGAACTCGAGCAGCTCACGTTCGACGACCGTGTCAACTGGTTCCCCCACCACGCGCCCGATGGCCGCACGATCGTCTACCTGAGTTACCCGTCCGGCACGGTCGGGCATCCCGCAGACCTGCCCGTCGAGTTGCGGCTGGTGCGCGGCGGCGACTGGTCTGCAATCACCACGCTCGTAAGCCTATTCGGTGGCCAAGGCACGATAAACGTCAACAGCTGGGCACCGGACAGTCGCCGCCTGGCGTTTGCGGCGTATCCAATCTGTAACAAATGAAAACCACAGACCCACTCGGGTTTGTGCTAGCGTTCATCTCCAGACAGCCCGACGAGGGGTTGCGTAGCTCGGAAGGACAATGATGTTCCACTGGAAAAAGGCTGTTGTCATAGCGACAGCCGCCGTACTCGCCCTCGCCGGCTGCACCCCGGCGGACTCGGGGCCCGAAGGCTCTAGCGGTGGCACCCTCACCCTCGGCCTGCTGCTCCCGGCCTCCACCTTTTCCGCTCAGGGTGCGAGCTGGGCAAACGAGTCGCCGTACATGCAGGCCGTCTACGACGGGCTCCTGAGGGCTGAGCCCGACGGCACGATCGTGCCGCACCTTGCCACTGAGTGGTCTTACAGCGACGATCTCACTGTGCTCGACCTGACACTGCGTGATGACGTGACCTTCAGCGACGGCACACCGTTCAACGCCGACGCAGCGGCGCAGAACCTCATTCGCTTCCGCGATGGAACCTCGCCGAACGCATCCTTCCTCGTGAATCTCGCCGACGCCAAGGCAATCGACGACACGCATCTTGAGCTCACGCTTTCATCGCCCGACCCTGCGCTGCTGACCTACCTGACCCAGAATGCTGGCCTTCAGGAAAGTCCCGAAGCCTTCGACAACCCCGATGTCGAAACGGTTCCGGTTGGATCGGGTCCCTACACGTTGAACGTTGATGAGACCGTCGTCGGCAACAGCTACGTGTTCGACAAGAATCCCGACTACTGGAAGTCTGAAGACCAGCACTACGACAAGCTCGTGATGAACGTCTATACGGACAGCACCTCTCTGCTAAGTGCAATTCAAGGCGGGCAGGTAAACGTCTCTACGACCAGCGACAACACCACGGCCGATCAGATTGAGGCCGCGGGCTACACCCTCAGCCCGATCGAGAACAACTGGTGGGGCTTGATCATCGGTGACCGCGACGGCACACTCAACCCGGCGATCGGCGATCCCCGTGTCCGCCAGGCCATCAACTACGCCTTCGACCGCGACGCGATGCTTCAAGCCGCTGCCGACGGCCGCGGAACCGTTACGCAGCAGGTGTTCCCCACGAGCTCGCCGAGTTTTGACTCGGCTCTCGACGACACCTACAGCTACGACGCTGTCAAGGCCAAGAAACTTCTCGCCGAGGCTGGTTACCCGGACGGGTTCGACCTGATTATGCCCAGCGCTGCTGCGCTGGGAGCTTCGAACTTCACCCTCATCCAGCAGCAGCTCGGCGACGTCGGAATCCGAGTTACGTACGAAGAGGTGCAGGTCAACGACTACATCAACACGATCGTGACCGGTAAGTACGCGGTCACCTTCATGGCGCTGCAGTTGGACCCGACCGACTGGCAGCTCTCGCAGTTCGAGCTCGACAAGACCGCTACCTTCAACGGCTTCCACAACGACGACCCCACGGTGCAGGGCCACATCGCCACAATCCAGACAGGTACTGCCGAGGAAGCCGAAAAGGCTGGGAAGGCGCTCAATGCATACATCGTTGAGCAGGGTTGGTTCGCACCGTGGTTCCGCCCCGAGCTCAACACCGCGAGCGATGCCACCACGGACGTCATCGTCCAGGTGGGCAACTCTTACCCCTACCTCTGGAACATCAAGCCCAAGGCCTGATCCACCTCTGGTGCCGGGTCAGGGTCCAATCCGACCCGGCACCTTTCCTTGGGAAGAAGGACCGACGATGATTCGCTTCACCATCCGCCGCCTCGTCAGCGGCGTCATCCTCCTCTTTGTGATCTCCAGTGTCGCTTTCCTGCTCCTCAATTTAGGAGCGGGCAACGTCGGGCGACGCATCCTCGGCCCACAGGGAACAGCCGACACGGTCGCCCTGAAGAACGAACAGCTTGGCCTCAATGAGCCCGTACTCACGCGCTACTTCGAGTGGTTGCGCGGCGCAGTCACCGGCGACTTCGGCGCCTCCTGGTTCACGAACCAACCCGTCGATCAGGCCATCAGCTCTCGCCTCGCGGTCACCCTCGCAATTGTGATCGGGGCAACCCTGGTCAGCGGATTCCTCGCCACGGTGCTCGGCGTCTGGGCGGCCCGTCGCCGCGGCTGGGCCGACAAACTCGTGCAAGTGATCGCCGTACTCGGCTTCGCGATCCCCGGATTCCTCATCGCCATCTTCCTCGTCAACGTCTTCGCCCTGAACCTTCACTGGTTCAAGCCCACGGGGTACGTACAAATGGGCACGTCCTTCACCGGGTGGCTCAGTTCGGTCACCCTCCCGATCGCGGCACTGTCGATCGGGGCGATCGCGGCGATCGTGCAGCAGGTTCGCGGTTCGGTCATTGACGCCCTGCGACAAGACTGGGTCCGCACACTTCGCAGTCGTGGGCTCTCCGAGAATCGCATCGTCTTCAAGCACGTGCTGCGCAACGCAGGCGGTCCGGCCCTCTCCGTGCTGGCGGTACAGTTCATCGGCCTCCTCGGCGGCGCCGTGATCGTCGAGCAGATCTTCGCGATACCCGGTCTCGGCCAGATCTCGGTCTCGGCCACGGCACAGGGTGACCTCCCGCTCGTGATGGGTCTGGTGCTCGTGATGGGCGCGATCGTCGTGATCGTCAATCTGCTCATCGACCTCATCCAGGGCTTCCTCAACCCGAAGGCGCGTGTTTCATGACCGAATCAGCTCTCAACCTCTCGCCCGATCCGGCGTCGGAGCAGCGCGCTGTCGGCTCGCACCTGGCGCGCCGAATGCTGCGTAACGCGACGGGCCTTGCGTCAATGATCGTGCTGGGACTTATCGTGCTCGCCGCGATCCTGGCACCGCTGCTGACACAGACAGACCCCGCTCTCGCCGACGTTCGAAGCATCCTCCAGCCGAGCAGCGCTGCGCACCCGCTCGGCACAGACAGTGCCGGGCGCGACGTCCTCGCTCGCCTGTTGCACGGGACGCGGTATAGCATCGCCGGCGCCCTGCTCGGCACCACCGTCGCAGCCATGATCGGTGTTATCGGCGGACTTCTCGCCGGCTATTACCAGAAGGGCTTCGAGTCGGTCTCGTCCTGGCTGGTCAGCGCGATCATGGCTCTTCCCGGAATCGTCGTGCTGCTCGCCGCCCGCGCAGTTCTCGGCCCCTCGCTCTGGATGGCGATGGCCGTGTTCGGGGTGCTGCTGGCGCCCGCTTTCTACCGCCTTACCTACACGGCGGTGGTCAACGTGCGCCACGAGTTATTCGTCGATGCCGCGCGCGTCTCCGGGGTCGGCGACCTCAGCATCATCGGTCGACACATCCTTTCCGTCGTTCGCGCGCCGATCATCATCCAATTCGCTTTCGTCATGGGCATCGCCATCGCGATCCAGGCCGGCCTCGACTTCCTTGGTCTTGGTGACCAATCGGTGCCCACCTGGGGAAACATGCTCAACGACGCGTTCGCTCGCATGTACAAGAGCCCGGTGCTGATTGTGTGGCCGAGCCTCGCGGTTGCACTCACCTCGACTGCTCTCGCTCTGTTCGCCAACGCCCTGCGCGACGAGCTCGAGCGCAGCGGCAAGACAAAGAAGCGCCGTCGACTTGCAGGCGCCGCAGCAGCTGCTCCCGTGCTCGCGGGTGAGGAGGCCGTCGTCCACGCCGAGCTCGGTGAGGACACCAGAGCCGATCTCCTGACGGTCGACTCGCTGGTGGTCGGCTACGACCAGCCCGACGGCATTCTCAAGCAGGTCGTCAACGGTGTCTCGCTTCGCGTGAAGCGCGGCGAGGTACACGGCCTGATCGGCGAATCCGGATCGGGTAAGACGCAAACGGCATGGTCCATCCTGCGCCTGCTCCCCGACGGCGGCCGCATCGTCGCCGGGACGGTCAACTTCGACGGCAAGGATCTCGCTCACCTCAGCGACAAGGAGATGCAGAAGGTGCGTGGTCGTCGCATCTCCTACATTCCGCAGGAGCCGATGTCGAACCTCGACCCATCCTTCACGGTCGGCAGTCAGCTGGCAGAGCCGATGCGCCTCGCGCTCGGAATATCGGCAGCCGAGGCGAAAAAGCGGGCGCTCGAGCTTCTGGCCCGGGTCGGCATCCCGAACCCGGAGCGCACCTACGCGGCCTACCCACACGAGGTGTCGGGCGGCATGGCACAACGGGTGCTGATCGCGGGTGCTGTGTCCTGCGAGCCCGACCTGGTGATCGCCGACGAACCGACCACGGCACTCGACGTCACGGTGCAAGCCGAGATCCTCGACCTTCTGCGCGGACTGCAGAAGGAACTGGGGGTGAGCATCTTGATTGTGACCCACAACTTCGGCGTCGTCGCTGACCTGTGCGATCGGGTTTCGGTTATGCGCAGCGGCCTCATAGTCGAAACAGGACCAGCGCGCTCGATCTTCGCGGATCCGCGTCATCCGTACACCCAAGACCTGTTCGCGGCGATTCTTGAAGACGGCGCCGCCAGAGGGCAACTCGACCACTCAGCCGATCGCCACACCGCAACGCAAGGGGTCACGCCATGACCGAGTCGCTTCTCGTAATCGACAACCTGGAGGTCGAGTATCCCGTGAAAGGCTTCCGCAGGAAGCCGTTCCGCGCTCTCAAGGGAGTCTCCCTCGACATCAAGCCAGGCGAATGCGTCGGGTTGGTGGGGGAGTCCGGATCGGGGAAGACCACTCTCGGTCGCGCCGTGCTTGGTCTCGCACCCGTCACGGGTGGCAGCATCACGTTCAAGGGCGCCGAGATCGGCCACCTCAAGCGTCGCGCTCGTCGCGCACTGTCCGAAGAGATTCAGGTCGTGTTCCAGGATCCTTACTCCTCGCTCAACCCGTCGCTCACGATCGAACAGTCGCTCACCGAACCACTTCGCGTGACCAAGGTCAGCTCGCCCGACGCCTCCCGACGCGTGCGGATGCTCCTCGATCAGGTCGGACTTCCATCCAATGCGGCAGACCGTCTTCCGAGAGAGTTCAGCGGCGGTCAGCGCCAGCGCATCGCTATCGCTCGCGCGCTTGCCCTCTCGCCCCAACTCATCGTCTGCGACGAGCCAGTGTCTGCACTCGACCTTTCGACGCAGGCGCGCGTGCTCGACCTGTTCAAGGACATTCAGGAGGCAACGGGCGTTGCGTACCTTTTCGTCTCGCACGACCTCGCCGTGGTGCGCCACCTCAGCCACCGAGTCGCGGTGATGTACCACGGCGAGATCGTGGAGTACGGCGAAGGAGACAAGGTGACCTCGGATCCCGAGCACCCATACACTCAGCGACTGCTTCTCGCGGCGCCCGTGCCCGACCCCATCCGTCAGGAGCAGCGCCGCGCCGACCGTAGCCGACTCATTGAAGCTCAGAAGGAAATCGACCTGCAAGCAAGCGTGCACTGAGCGCTTCTGCAGTCTTTCCCATTACCCGGCCTAAGTGCCAAGGAGACACCCCGCATGACTGACATGACTGCCAACACCGTGCACGACACGGAGATCGACTCCGCGCTCGCCGCACTCACGCTCGAAGAAAAGGTGCTCATTCTCACAGGGCAGGACTTCTGGAGCACGCCCGCGATCGAGCGCATCGGCCTGCGGAGCATGGTGCTGTCAGACGGACCTTCAGGCGTACGCGGCCCGGTGTGGGACGAACGCTCCCCATCGCTGAACCTGCCCTCGGCATCCGCTTTGTCGGCAGCATTCGATCCCGCGCTCGCTCACCGCTACGGAGCAGTTGCGGCCGTCGAGGCTCGACGCAAAGGCGTCGACGTCGTGCTCGGGCCCACCGTCAACCTGCACCGCTCACCCCGAGGCGGGCGCCACTTCGAGGCATTCAGCGAGGACCCGGTGCTGACCGGTGAGCTCGCTGCGGCCTACGTCAACGGGCTCCAAGACAACGGAGTCGCTGCAACGCCCAAGCACTTTGTAGCCAACGACTCGGAGACGGACCGCTTTACGGTCGACGTGAAAGTCGGCGACCGGGCGCTGCGCGAGCTCTACCTACTCGCGTTCGAGAAGGCCATCGTCGAGGCAAAGGCGTGGCTCGTGATGAGCGCCTACAACTCGATCAACGGGATCACGGCGACCGAGAACGACCTGCTCGAAGCACCGCTGAACAGCGATTGGGGATTCGACGGAGTCGTGGTCAGCGACTGGACAGCCGTGCGCAGCCTCGCATCGGCCACGGCGTCGCAAGACCTCGTCATGCCCGGCCCCGACGGACCCTGGGGCGCGGCACTCGTCGCCGCGGTGACCGACGGGAGTATCGACGAGGCCGCGATCGACCGAAAGGTTCGCCGCCTGCTGCACCTCGCCATTCGTGTCGGTGCCCTCGGTGACCACGGGCCGGCTCTGCTCGTGCACGTCGAGGACGGCCTCGCCTTCGCCCGCACCGCTTCGGCAGAAGGAACAGTACTTCTCGAGAACAAACGCGAGCTGCCCTGGAACAGCAACGAACTCGCAAGCATCGCAGTCATCGGCAACAACGCCGACGTTGTACGCACACAAGGTGGAGGCAGCGCGACCGTGCTCCCCGAGCGCACCGTGTCACCGCTGGAGGGCCTGCGCAATGCCCTGCCGCACACGCCCGTCACCTACTCGCTTGGAGCCGTGAACCAGGTGGGCCTCGCGGGGATCCCGCGCGAGCAGATGACAAACCCCGTCACCGGTGAGCAGGGCCTTCGGGTGTCGTTCCGTAACGGCGCCGGCGAGGAGATCTTCCACGAGGATCGCCTGTCCACCGAGCTCGTCTGGTTCGGCGAAAGTGCGCCGATCCGGCAGGCGCGCGAAGTCGAACTCGCCTTCTCGTACGTCCCGTCGCGCACCGAACGACTCGACCTCGGCTTTGCTGCGACCGGTCATGGCAGGTTCTGGCTGAACGGGGAACTGGTCATCGACGAGGTGATGGTTCCCGAAAGCGATGACCTCGGCGCCGCCTTCCTCTCGCCCTCGACCAGCTCTGTCGCAGTGGATCTCGTCGAAGGCACGCCCGTCGACATCCGCTTCGTATACGCCTGTCCCGAGCTCGACGGTGCGCTTGCGGGTGCCCTTCCGCTGAGCGTCGGGACGCGCCCGACGTCAACTGATGAGGATGCCCTCATCGCCGAAGCCGCCGAAGCGGCACGGACCTCAACCGTCGCACTCGTCGTCGTCGGCACTAATGCGCGGGTTGAGTCAGAGGGGCTCGACCGTGAGTCATTGGCCTTACCCGGCCGACAGGACGACCTGGTGCGCGCGGTTGTCGCGGCCAACCCGCGGACCGTCGTGCTAGTGAACGCGGGCTCGCCTGTGCTCATGCCGTGGCGCAACGATGTTGCTGCTGTGCTCGTTGGTTGGTTCGGTGGCCAAGAATTCGGAGACGCCATCGCCGACGTGCTGCTCGGTCTCGCAGAGCCCGGTGGGCGCCTTCCCACCACCTGGCCTGCCCTCGAGAGTGACGTACCGGTGCTGGACACAATCCCCGTAGATGGCACGCTCGCCTACGACGAGGGCATCCACATCGGCTACCGTGCGTGGCTGCGCACCGGTGCTACTCCCGCCTACTGGTTTGGACACGGACTCGGCTACACCGACATCGCGATCACCGAGGTCTCGGCCCCGACGTCGGCGCTCGCGGGTGAGTCGGTCGAGGTGTCCGCGACGGTCACCAATACTGGCGCTCGTGAAGGCAAGCACGTTGTGCAGGTGTTCGCCGAGCGTCCTGATTCGTCGGTCGATCGGGCGGCACGATGGCTCGTCGGCTTCGCACCCGTGCGGGTACCGGCTGGGGCATCGGCAACGGTCAGCGTCACCGTTCCTACTCGCATGCTCGCTCACTGGGGAGAGGGATGGGAGTACGAGCCGGGCGTTTTCACGCTCCGAGTTGGTACCACCGCGGTCGACCTTCCGTTCTCCGCCCAACTGAGTGTCCAGACTGCGTCGTGAGTTACCCCAACCCCTTGGTGCCCGGCTTCAACCCTGACCCGAGCGTCGTGCGTGTCGGTGACGACTTCTACCTCGCGACCAGCACGTTCGAGTACCTGCCGGGCATCCCGATCTACCACTCCCGTGACTTCATCACCTGGACTCAGGTCGGCAACGTCGCAACCAGAGTGGGACAGCTGGATGTCGAGACGGTTCCGACTGCGGGCGGTGCCTGGGCGCCTACCATCCGTCATCGCGACGGCCTCTTCCACCTCGTGATCACGGATGCATTCGGTCGCGGAACCCTGCACTTCACCGCGGAGCGCGCCGAGGGTCCGTGGAGCGACGGGGTGGTCTTCGACGGCGTCGATGGCATCGACCCCGACCTCGTGTGGGACGAGGACGGCACCGCGTACCTGACGTTCTCGGGCCTCGGCGTCAATCCAGAGCTCCCCACATTCATGAGCCACCGTGGACTGCTCCAGGCGAAGGTCGACCTCGAAACCGGCCGCGCGCTCGAACAGGCGCGCAGCATCTGGTCGGGCGGCGGCGGCCAGTTCCCCGAGGCCCCGCACCTCTACCAAATCGGCGACTGGTGGTACATGGTGATCGCCGAGGGCGGCACCGAGCGCGGCCACAGTGTGAACGTCGCGCGGTCGAAGAGCCCTGAAGGGCCGTTCGAACCGGCGCCCGGTGCTCCTCTTCTGACCGCTCGCGGCACCGATCGTCCCATCCAAAACACTGGACACGGCGACCTCGTCGTCGGCCCGGACGGAGATTGGCTGCTCGTGCTGCTCGGTGTACGACCGCGCAGCATGACCCGGGCATTCTCCGCACTCGGCCGCGAGACCTTCGTCACCCGCGTTAGCTGGGAAAACGAGTGGCCCGTGTTCGAGCCGGTTCAGTTGACCCCCCGCCCCGGACCGTTTGAGTACCTCGACGAGTTCGACGGCCCGCTCGCCGACCAGTGGATGGCCGTTCGCCGCCTGCCGGAGAGCATCGCCAGCACCGAGGTGCGGCCGGGATGGCTGACTGTTCGCGCTGACGGGTCGACGCTGAGTGACCCGATCCCGTCATTCATTGGACGTCGCCAACAGCACCAGACCGCTCGCTGCACCGTCGACATCGATGTCGCGGCAGGAGTCGGCGGTATTGCAGTGCGCTACGACGAGCGCTTCCACTACTCGGTGGTGGCGGGAGCCGGAGCGGTGACGGCGCGGGCGTGCATCCCCGGCTTCGAACGGGTCGCAGTGCTCGAATACTCTGGCACCGAACTGCAGCTCGAATTGACCAGTCGTCGACCGGAGGCCGGTAGTAAGTTCGGTTCGAGTGCCTCTGACATCGTGGAGCTCGCGGCAATTATCGAAGGAAACCGCACGGTGCTGCTCGAGGTCGATGGCAGGTACCTCTCATCCGAGGTCGCTGAGTCGTTCACGGGCCGCGTTGTCGGGGTCGTCGCGCTCGCAGGGGAAGTGTGCGTCGACCGGTTCGCCTATGCGGGCTCCGACGACTGATGTAGGTGACGGGGCGCTGGCTCGATTGCATCCACGTCGGGGACCGAGGTGGCCGGTCCGCCGATGGGGCGCGGAGACGCGCGCGCAGCTGATCCGTCGTGAGCGTCGGCAGAAGGAGCTACGCGGATCCGTTGCTTCGCGGCTTAACGCCGTCCAGCATGCTCACCGTGAAGATGACGGAATGAAGTATCCCAGCCCTCCCGTTCTCGGGGATCCTGATCTATCACTCCACCGACTTCACTAGCTGAGAGCAGATCGGGAATGTGGCCACCCGGGTGAGTCAGCTCGACGTTGAGAAATTGCCCACGGAGGGTCGGCGCCCAGGCGCCGACCCTCCGTCATCGACACGGCGTGTTTCACCTTGTGGTTGCTGATGCCTTCGGCCCCGAAACCGTTGGCACGTTCGAGTTCAGTACCTCAAACATCACCGAGCTTGCGGCGATGATCGACGGGAGGCGCACACCGCTGCTTGAGGTCGACGGGCGCTACTTATCATCCGAGGATGCGGAGTTGTTACCCGGGGGCTTCGTCGTGCTCGAGGGCGAGGTGTGCGTTGAATGGTTCGACTAGGAGGGCTCTGCCGGGTGACCGCTCGCGTCCATGTGCTCTCCGCTCAGCGGCGTCGCGCGGCAGGGGTGAGAGTGTTGTCCCCGTAGCTGTCGTCGGCCGGGTTGACGGTGGTACCGGGGGCGATCAAGGAATCAATGCGGTCAAGAACCTCATCGGACAGCCGCACCTGGGCGGCTGGTAGCTGCGATTCCAGCTGCTCGATGGTGCGAGGGCCGATGATGGCCGACGTAATACCGGGGTGGTTGATGACGAACCCGATAGCGAGTTCGATCATCGTCAGTCCCGCATCCTCGGCGACCTGCGCGAGGCCGTCCACGATCTCGAGCTTGCGTTTGTTGGCGGGTAAAGCCATGTCGAACCGGGCCGCGAGTCTCTTGCGAGTCGGCGACGTCGGGGCGGAGTCCTTCGACCAGCTGCCCGACAACCAGCCCCCACCGAGCGGGCTGTAGCTGAGCGAACCCATTCCATACTTCTGGATGGTGGGAAGGATGTCGAGCTCGATTCCTCGTACGAGGAGCGAGTAGGGCGGTTGCTCGGTTACGAACCTTTCGAGATTGCGCTCCCGCGAGGCCCACTGCGCCTCAACGATCTCGCTGGCGGCGAAACTTGAGGAGCCGATGTATCGCACCTTTCCTTGCCGGACGAGGTCGGTCATCGCGCCGAGGGTTTCTTCGATGTCCACATGCGGGTTGGGCCGGTGCACCTGGTACAAATCGATGTAGTCAGTACCGAGGCGACGGAGCGAGTTCTCAACCTCGCGCATGATCCAGCGCCGTGAGCTTCCCTGATGGTTGGGGTCATCGCTCATCGGCGAAAAGAACTTAGTGGCGAGTACTACGTCGTCGCGGCGTCCCTGCAGCGCCTGGCCGACGATTTCCTCTGAGACTCCGCCGGAGTAGACGTCGGCGGTATCCATGAAGTTGATCCCGGCATCTAGCGCGCGGTGGATAATACGGATCGAGGCGTCACGGTCGTCATTACCCCATGGGCCGAACATCATCGTGCCCAGTGCCAGTGGGCTCACGGATACTCCTGTGCGCCCTAGTGAACGGTATTCCATCAGATTTCCCTATCGGTTGAGTTGGCGCCGATCTCGGCACTGAAGGTTTGGTTTGTCATCGTGGTCGTGGTTCGCACACTCTCCGAACGCACTGTTCCGAGGGGGAGGGCACTGCCTTCAACGTCCGTCCGTCCGGGGTGCGGTATCGCCATGGGGTTTCGCTTCGTGGCTAGCCTTGGAGGTGGCTTAGTCATAGGGCAGGCTTGTTTCCGAGCGAAGCAGATCGTGGAGCTGCTCCGTCATCAGCGCCTGTACGCGCAGTGGTGCGGTGTCCCCGTGTTGAGGGGACAGGCCGTTGAGCATGACCCGGAGATAGCGGCGGTATAGGTCGCGGGAATCGCTGCGTTCTTCGATGTCAGGGCTGCCTTGCACGACGGTGCTGATGGAGATGCAGGCTATCTGGATGAAGATCAGATCGGTACCGGTAGCGTCTGCGCGCATAGCTCCGGCGTCACGTGCACGTTCGGCGACGCGATTCACGAGAGGCGCGAGCCGGTTGCGGCTTCGATCGTGCATTTCCGGTCTGACGCGCCGACCAGTGAGGAGCTCAGTCATCCCGCGATCTCTTACGTGTAGGGCAATCGATTTCTCCAGATAAAGCACGAGCGCATTCCAGGGGTCATCCATGGCGAGAGATTCATTCAGGATTGCCTCGAGTTCATTGTCCTGCTGAACGCGAATCGCGTCGATGAGGTCTTCCTTGTTCGCGAATCGTCGGTACGCGGTGCCCACACCCACGCCGGCATGGTGAGCGACATCGTTCAGGGTCGCGTCCAGGCCTTGCTGCGCGAAGACCTCGCGCCCAGCTTCCAAGAGTCGTGCACGGTTGCGGGCGGCATCCCTGCGCAGCTTGACATCGGTCACGCGCACGATCCTATCAAAAGCGGTTGCGGTGTATCCGTTTATGTGGGTAATTTCTATACGGCTGCGCAGTATCCGCTTGCGGGTTCAACTTTGCTGCCGCCAGGCGGCGTGCATCCCAAACTCCGAAGTTCGGCACCCAGACCGGTGCCTCCCAACGGCCCCGGCTTGGTGGAGCGGATGCCGCGGAGTCCGGGCGCGATCAGCACTCCGTCCCCGGATACGGGACCGATTCCGAATGGTCGGGCCGCCTGCCTACGCTGGTGCCGACGGAAGAATCGGGAGGCAGACGTGATGACTTGGGATCGCTTGCCGGCTTTCGCCCTCACTCTTGCCGTGACACTCCTCCTTGCGGCGGTAGTGTGTTTCGTCATAGCCTCCGTCGTGCGGGGCGCACTGCCGCAGGATGGGCGCACCGGGGATGTCCTCAGGCGCGAACGAAGGCTCAGTGTCGCCGCAGTACTCGCGAGCTGCGTGCTGATCGCAGTGCTGATCGCAGTGCTGATCACCCCAGATTCGCCGGGGCGGCACTCGGAGTCGGCGCCCACTCCGAGTCCGGCAGCGCAACCAGATTCACGGACGCCGATCTGGAGTGACGAATTCGACGGGCCCGCGGGGTCACCGGCCGACCCGGCGAACTGGACGTACGAGACCGGCGGCGGAGGATGGGGGAACGACGAACTCCAGTACTACACCGCGGGTGCCGAGAACGGTGCACTCGACGGTGCGGGCAATCTCGTCATCACTCTGCGAAAAGTGGACTCGGCGACCACCGCGCTGCAGTGCTGGTACGGACCGTGCCAATACACGTCGGCGCGCCTGATCACGGGACAGAAACAGGAGTTCCAGTACGGTCGGGTCGAGACGCGAGTGATGGTTCCCGGCGGTGGCGGCGTCTGGCCGGCAGTCTGGTTGCTCGGCTCGGACATCCGGGACGTCGGGTGGCCGCAGAGCGGTGAGATCGATCTCATGGAGTTCGTCGGACGCATGCCGAACGAGATCTTCGGAACGCTCCACGGGCCGGGCTACTCGGGCGGCCAATCCTACAGCGGCGCCCATGATCTCGGCGCCCCGGTCGAGGGGAGCTGGCACGAGTTCGCCGTGGAATGGGCGCCGGATCAGATCACCTGGGAGGTCGACGGAGTCGCCTATCACCGCGCGACCCCCTCGGACGTGGCGCCCCACGAGTGGGTCTTCGATCATCGATTCTTCTTGCTGGCCAACATGGCGATCGGCGGCAACTTCGGGGGACAGGTGGCCGAAGACGTGGCGATGCCGCGGTCGATGGTGATCGACTACATCCGCGTCTACTCCGACCCCGGGTGACCAGCGACGCCGCCGTTGGCGTCGTCCGTGGACGGGCCGGCCGCCGTCAATAGAGCGCCGGTGGACTGCTCGTCCATGATCTTGCCGGATTCTTCAGCGATTTCGTCGTCCCACGTCGCGGCTATGGCGGAGGCATCCGGAACGGTCGAAGCGGACGCGAGCGTGTTCGTGCTACCAACAGGTCCGGTCATGGGTTCTGGTATCCCATCTCGAGCAGCGCGCCCCAACAAGAAGGACAGACTTGTACGCGAAGAGGGAGTCCCTCGCGATGGAGGTACTGGCACGGTCCCCCAGTCGGGGCGATGATCCCGACGACGCGGGCGCCGCAGGCGTTCCGAGGATCGTCATTGCCGGCCTGTACCGGACGAATTCCTCAGGATGCCGGTCCGGAATGGCCCCCACGCGGGGGACGTCCCGCATGCGGGGACGCGGATGGCCGCCGAGGAAGCCATGTGGTCGAATCAGCCGCGATAGCGATGCATCCCTCGATGGCAAAGGAGTCATACGATGCAACAACGACGATCTACACGGGCACGACGGATCGGAGGTCTTGTGGCTGCAGCAGCAGTCACCGTGACCACCGTCATCGCCGGACCGGCCGCCTTCGCGGTGGATGAGCCGTGGATGGACACGTCCCTGTCAGCCGATCAGCGAGCGGACCTGCTCCTTCCCGAGATGACGCTGGAGGAGAAGGCCGACCTCATGGCCGGCGACCCGTACCCGCCCGGTCAGGAGCTCGCCTACATCAACTACGGGATCGAGCGTCTCGGCATTCCCGAGCTCCGCATGGCCGACATCGGGCCGTCGGTGCGCCGGGCGCTCGACCCAACCACGGCATTCCCGATGGGCCTCGCAGCCGCAGCGACCTGGGACACCGAGCTCGAAGTGGAGGTTGGTGCCGCGGTCCGCGAGGAGGCCCGCCTGAAGCAGTACAACATGGTGCTCGGCCCGAACGTCGACATCCCGCGGAGCCCGTGGTGGTCGCGCGTCGGCGAGTCCTTCGGCGAGGACCCGCTGCTGGCCGGCCGGCTCGCGGCCTCGTTCGTCGAGGGCGCCCAAGCAGAGAAGGACCTCGGTGTCAACCTCAAGCACTACAACGTGTACTCCCAGGAGACGAACCGTACCCGCGGTGGTCAGCTCGGCGGTGGGGATGATAGCCAGAACCAAAACATGATCGTCGACGAGCGCACCCTGCAGGAGTTCTACACACGCCCGTGGGCACCGCCGGTCAGCGAGGACCTCGCCTCGGTCATGTGCGCCTACGGCAAGGTCAACGGCACCTACGCCTGCGAGAACGGGCACCTGATTCAGGACATCCTCCGTGACCAGCTCGGCTTCGATGGCTTCGTGCTGACCGACTTCGGTGCGTCACGTCCGCGCACGGAGACCACCATGGAGGCCGGTACCAACATGGAGACCGGCCTCAACGTCGCCTACGGCGAGTTCGGCTCGAAGATCGTGCAGGCCGTGAACGAGGGCCGCATCACCGAGGAACTCGTCGACGAGCGCGTGCATCAGATCCTTCGCACGTACTTCGAGTTCGGGGTGTTCGACAAGCCTCTGCCCGAGACGCCTCAGGAAGTCCCGGTCGAGGAGCACGGGGCACTCGCCCGTCAGGTCTCCGCTGAATCGGTCACCCTTCTGAAGAACAAGGGCAACGTGCTGCCGCTCGAGAACCCCAACAAGACGAAGTCCATCGCGGTCATCGGCGAGGGTGCGACGTGGGCTGCGCAGCAGTGCTGTGCTGGCGCAGCGACGAACCCGACCTACGAGGTCACGCCGCTGGAGGGCATCCAGAACGGCGCTCCGCAGGGCACGACGGTCGAGTACGCGCGGGGCGCCGATGCGCCCTTCGCCGCGGACCTGATCCAGGGCCCGGAGAGCATCCCGTCGTCGATCGTCTCGCTGCCGGGCGACCCGGCAACTCAGGGCGTTCAGGCGCAGTATTGGAATAACACGACCTTCGAGGGCGACCCCATCGCCACCCGGACGGATCTGCGGCCGGCGTTCGACACGGGCCCCATCGCCTGGTTCGCCGCCCACCCCGAGGTGATCCAGCCGCCGAGCGGCTCCCTGGCGGTTCGGTTCACCGGTGAGATCACGGCACCGGCGAGCGGTGAGTACCGCCTGTCGCTCTCGGGATTCGGAACCGGAACCCTCACGTTCGACGGTCAGGAGATCGTGTCCTTCGTGGACCAGATTGCTCCGAACCAGTACGTGTCTGAGCCGCTCCAGTTCGAGGCAGGCCAGTCGTACTCGTTCCAGCTCGACTACGCAGCGACGACTCCGCGCGATGGTCTCGACCCGGGCATGGTGCGACTCGGCTGGGTGCCGCCCGCAGGCACGCTCTCGCCCGACATCGCGGAAGCGGTTGCGCTGGCGAAGAAGTCGTCCGTGGCGGTCGTGGTCGCGGGGCTCTACGAGACGGAGGCGCGTGACCGCGGTCACCTCGACCTGGCCACCAACCAGGACGAGCTGATCGAGGCCGTGGCGAAGGCGAACCCGAACACCATCGTCGTGCTGCAGACGGGTGGCCCCGTGCTCATGCCGTGGCTCGACAAGGTCAAGGGCGTCGTCCAGCTGTACTACGGCGGCGCCGAGCAGGGCAACGCCCTGGCCGACGTCCTGTTCGGACGGGTCAACCCGTCGGGCAAGCTGCCGATCTCGTACCCCGCGACCGAAACCCAGCCGACCGAGGCGCTCGGTATCGAGGCTTCGCTGCTGCACTCGGAGGAGGCGGACGTCCACCTCACCGAGGGCGTCAACGTCGGCTACCGCGGCTACGCGGCGGCGGGAGCGGAGCCGCTCTTCCCGTTCGGCTACGGCCTCTCGTACACCGATTTCAAGTACCGTGACATCGCTACGGCGGTCGACGGCGGCACCGTCAAGGTCAGCTTCACCCTGCAGAACAAGGGCAAGCGAGCCGGCGCCGAGGTGGCTCAGGTGTACGCGGGTACGCTGCCGACCGATGTTTCCACGCCGGTGACACAGCTCGCCGGCTGGGCGAAGGTCGACCTCCAGCCCGGCGAGAGCAAGCAGGTGACCGTGGAGCTCGCCTGCAAGTCGCTGGCGTACTGGGACACCGATGAGGGCGAATGGGTCAGCCCCGCCGGTCCGGTGAACCTGTCGGTCGGCGCTTCCTCGGCGGACATCCGACTGGAAGGGGAAGTGACGCTCCCAGGCGGCACCTGCAGCGAGGACAGCGATCTCGCCATGAACGCCTCCTTCTAGGGGCGATTCGAATAAGGGAACCCAGCACCAGGGAACGCCGGCCCATCTCCGTAGGAGGTGGGCCGGCACTCTCAGCACGGGAGGACCGCGGTCTCCAACTCTGCGCGGCGTCAGCACCTTGACCGGGTTCGCCCTGGCGGTTGAGATCGGCGACGACCCCGAAAACGTCTTCCGGCACCGGGATGCTGTGGCGACTCGGGTCGGGATTCGTGTACGTCGCGTTCATCGTCGACGTGCTCGCTCAGCGGATTCTGGCCCGGCACGCTCAAACCACCAAGAGCGCCGACCTCGTGATGACGCCGACCTTCTTCACGTCGATATGCACCAGCGAGCCCGGGTAGTCGTGCTCGTACCGGTCGGCGGTCCGGCGGGACGCGCGGATCGGGACAACGGCCAGGGACCAGCACCAGCCGGCCAGTTCGCGGACGATCGCGACGTTCGCGATGGTAGGGCGCTTTCGGCGTTCGAGGAATCCGACCCACCGGTCGTGCAGCCGCCGGTTGCCGGCGTCGCCGCGGGCGCGGGCTGCGGCTGGGGCTTGGTCCCAGCGGGCTTGCATCACGGCGCCGACGCGGTACCGGGGTCGGTGGTGCCAGGCCGCCTCGACCAGCAGCCGGCGGGTGTGGCCGTTGCCGGTCTTCGTGATCGGCCCCAGCGTCCGTGACGCGCCCGAGGAGTACTCGGACGGGACCAGTCTGACGAACGCACCGATCGTGTTCCCGGTGAAGCGGTGCCAGGGGGTAAGCCGCCTTCACCTGCCGGGGCGTGGAGGGTTGTGGTCGAGATTAATTTGGACTATAAAATAACCTACGAAAGAACTTCCACCACTTCAGGCAGGGAATATTTGATGGCGAAGAAGGCATCCGTGAAGGACGTGCGTCGTACGAATCGCGCGCTCATCCTGCGGCACCTGCTCCTCAATGGGCCAACGTCCCGAAGTGAAATCGGTGCGGCCACGGGCCTGTCGGCCGCGACCGTCACGAGCGTGGTGAACGGCCTGCTCGCGGAGGGCGTGGTCAAGGGCGATGGCTTCCTCGAGTCCGACGGCGGGCGTCCGCGGGCGATCCTTGCCATCGATCCGGATGGCGCGTGGGTGATCGGTGCCGATATCAGCGAGTCCCTCGTGAGGGTGGAGTTGTTCGACCTTACGCTGAGTAGCCTTGCGGCCCGCGAGTATCCCTTTGAGGACCGGCATCTCGAGACCTCCCGTGTCCGGGAGATCCTGCGCGACGCGACCCGCGAGCTCCTCGACGAGGTCGGCGGT
Organism: Agromyces sp. ISL-38; assembly: GCF_018613935.1. GTDB lineage: Bacteria > Actinomycetota > Actinomycetes > Actinomycetales > Microbacteriaceae > Agromyces. Next base: position 179,477 of record NZ_JAGGPF010000006.1, read on the forward strand.
GACCGATTCCGAATGCTTGGGCTCGGCCTCGGCGTCCCGGGCATCGTCGAAGGCCCCACCGGTGACAGCGACGACGCGATCATTCACGCTGACGTGATCGGCTGGCACTCGGTCGACCTCGCCGGCCTGACCGACGATCTCGGTTTCCCCGTCTACATCGACAACGGTGCGAAGACGACGACGCAGGCGGAGTCCTGGCTCGGGTCGGCGCGTGGCCTCGCGCACAGCATCGTCGTGCTGATCGGTGAGGGCGTCGGCGCCGGAATCGTCACCGACGGGCGCTTGTATCGCGGCTCATCGAGCAGTGCAGGCGAATGGGGCCACACGAAGATCAGCTTCGACGGGCCGTCGTGTCGGTGTGGCTCCCGTGGCTGCGTGGAAACCTTCGTCGGGGCATCCGCCGTTCTGGCTCGCTGGAACGGAACCGACATCTGGAACGGGCGGGAGGCCGACGGGATCGAGGCGCTGTTCACAGCTCGACGCGCCGGAGATGATGCCGCGGCCCACGCAGTCCAGACTCTCATCGACCAGCTCGGGCTGTCGCTGGCGAACCTCGTCAATCTCTACAATCCGCAGAAGATCATCGTCGGAGGATGGTTCGGGGACCGCATCGCGACCGACCTCCTCGACGAACTGCGTGCCGCGACTCGCGCGTACGCACTCGAGCAACCCGGGAATGAGGTCGTGCTGGCACGGTCGAAGCTCGGTCAGGACGCGGTCGCCCTCGGTGCCGCAACCCTCGCCATCGACCGTTTCGTCGAGACGGGTTGGCCGAACTGAATCACCTCCGTGACGGAACCTCACCGGTCTCGGCGCCACATCCCCTTCCAACACCATTCCACTCAACGAGGAGACACCAATGAAACTGCGTTCCCCCGCCCGCACCCGCGTGATCGGTGCCGCCGCCATCGCACTCTCCGCCGGTCTGCTGGCCGGCTGTTCCGCCGGTGGCGCCGCCGAAGGCGGCGACGAGGCATCCGGCACGATCCGCGTGCTCGCGGTCGAAGGCCCCGAGACCGATGCGCTCGTCACAGAGGCGGCGAACTTCACGAACGACTCCGGCATCGAGGTGAAGGTCGACAAGGTCGCCCGTGATGTCTGGGGTCAGCGCAAGGTAGCTGAGCTCACACAGGATGCCGGTACCTATGATGTCGTCTTCCTTGGTGGTGGCGACGACGCGGTCTGGATGCTCGAACACGCACACGTGCAGGACCTCACCCCATACCTCGGCGAGGACGTTGTCAACGACGTGCTGAACCACGAGCTCTTCACGACCGACGACGGCGCCTTCGTCGGTGCACCCCAGTACTACAACTTCCCGGTGACCCTCTACCGTGCCGATCTCTTCGGAGACCCCGAGGAGCAGGCCGCGTTCGAGGCCGAGTACGGTCGGGAACTTGCTGCGCCGACGACGTTCGACGAGTTGGTCGACGTCGCCACGTTCTTCAACCGCCCCGACGAGGGCCTGTACGGGACGTGCCTGGGTGGTGTCGACTGGTCGGTCTTCCTCGACAACACGTACTTCACCTACGGGCAGGGGGCGAACTTCGGCGACCTCGCGACGGGTGAGCTGACGCTCGATACTCCTGAGCAGGTGAAGTCGCTCGAGTACATTAACCAGCTCACCTCGTTGAGCGCTCCCGGTTGGGAGGCGCTGAGCTTCTTCGACTGCGACAACCAGATGAAGGCCGGCACGGTGGCGATCTACCAGAACTGGCTCTACGCCTGGAATGCGGTCGGATCCGAGATGGGTGACAAGCTCGGTATCGCACCGCCCGCCGGCGAGCAGACCCATCTCGGCGCGATGCTCGCCACGATCCCCGAGGCCGCGCCCAACCCCGACGGTGCCGGCGAATTCATCAGCTGGATGCTGACAGACGAGTTCCAGCTCCCGCAGACCGAGCAGACCGGAAACCTTCCGGTGCTGCAGAGTCAGCAGGGTTCCGAGGAGTTCGCCGAGGCCCTTCCGGAGCTGGAGATGCTGAAGTCGGTTTCCGAGCGGCTGACGTACCTGAACTCGACCTGGTCGGGTGAGCTCTCCTCCGGTGTCTCCGAGGCGATCGCCAAGGTCTACACGGGGGAGATGACGGCGCAGGAAGCCGCCAGCTGGCTGCAGAACGAGAAGTTCGCCGGGCGCAAGGCAGTCGAGTGACCAGTTCCACCCTCATCCGCCGCGGGGAGGAGCTCAACTCCTCCCCGCGGCGGGATCGTCCCAACGCCCCCCGACGGGGCCTCAAGGCGTCGCCCGAATCATCGCGGCGCCGGCGCCGCGTCGGGCTGGCGTTCACCATCCCATCGCTCGCGTTCGTGGGCATGGTGATGGCATACCCGCTCGTCTACCTCGCCTACCTCTCGTTCAACACATATCGGCCGTTGTCGTCGCCTGACGTGACGCCTGCGGGGCTGTCGAACTTCGTGGCGTTGTTCACCGACTCGACGGTGGGCAACTCGCTCGTCGTCACGCTGCAGTTCACGGTGGCTTCGGTGCTGCTCGAGGTGGTCTTCGGCACCCTTTGCGCCGTGTTGCTCGCGAACGTCATGCTGGGCGCCGAGGGTCGATTCGCGAAGGTCTACTCTCGCGTGCTCGGCTCGGCGTACATCATTCCGTTCGCGGTCCCGGCCATCGCCGGCGCCTACGCGTGGCGGATGCTCCTGGACGCGCAGTTCGGCCCAGTGAACGCGGTGCTCGGAACGAACACGCCGTGGCTCGTCGAGTACCCGCTGCTCTCGATCATCGTGATCGACGCATGGAAGATGATGCCGTTCGTCGTGTTCGTGATGCTCGCGGCAGTCATGTCGATCGAGCCGACGCAGTACGAAGCCGCGGCGCTCGATGGCGCGGGTGCGCTTCGGCAACTCTTCAACATCACCCTGCCGTCGATACTGCCGATTTTGGTGATCACCGCTGCGTTCCGGGCAGTGGACGCGTTCACGAAGGTCTTCGACACGGTGTTCGCCACGACCGGAGGTGGCCCCGGCGACGACACCCGCGTGCTGCCGCTCGTGATCTGGCGAACCGCATTCACCCACCTCGATTTCGGCGCGGCGTCGGCGCAGGCGCTCATGGCCCTTGCGATCTCGCTCGTATTCGGCTCAGCTCTGCTCGTTGCCCAGCGAAGGAATGCTCGATGACGATCTCCTACCACACCCGCAAACGCCGTGGCGTGACCGCGTCGAGCATCACGCTGACCGTGATCGCCATCATCATGCTCGTACCGATGGCATGGATGGCATTCACGTCGTTCAAGCTCGATGCCGACATCTTCACCACGACTCCGTTGACGATCCCCGACGCATTCTCACTAGAGCACTACTCGAACCTCTTCTCGCAGTTCCATTTCGGACCCTCGATCGTGAACTCGACCATCATCGCCGTCGCGACCGTCGCGATCAGCGTCATTGTCGGAGGACTCGCGGCGTACGGATTCGCACGCTACCCCTGGCGAGGCTCTGGGGTCGCGCTCGGATTCCTCATGGTGGCGCGCATGGTGACGCCGGCGGCGCTCGTCGTGCCGATGTACGTCATCATGCAGTCACTCGGCCTGCTCAACTCGGTGACCGGGGTCATTGTGTGCGTCACCGTGCTGAACCTCCCGTTCGTGATCTGGATACTCAAGCCGTTCTTCGAAACTATTCCGAAGGAAGTCGAAGAGGCCGCCGAAATCGACGGGCTCTCACCGTTCGCCGTGTTCTTCAAGGTCGTGCTGCCCCTTGCCCGGCCCGGCATCATGACGGCGATCCTGTACAGCTTCCTCGCGGGATGGACCGACCTGCTGTTCCCGATGACCTTCATCACCGATGCCGAGGTGATGCCGCTCACGTCGAGCCTGCTGCAGATGCAGACCGGCTACAAGATCTACTGGGGCGAGCTGATGGCGGGCGGCATCGTGCTCACGCTGCCCGCTGTCATCCTCTGCTTCGCGCTGCAGCGGTACCTGCTGCGTGGACTCCGCACCGGCTACTAGAACTGGCGCTCTCAGCATTGAGTCGACGCGCGCGTCCGGCTCGCCTCCAAAAAAGAAGGAAGAACCAAACACGATGACCAAGCTCGCAGGAGTTCGCTGGGGAAGCGCGACCGCCGCCTACCAGATCGAAGGCGCCGTCACCGACGGAGGCCGTGTCCCCACCATCTGGGACGAATTCACCGCCCGGCCCGGCGCGACGACCCGCGGCGACACGGGTGCCGTGGCCTGCGGGGCCTACGACGACCCCGAAGGGATGCTTGACGCGATCGAATGGCTCGGACTCGAGACGTACCGCTTCTCGATCGCATGGAGCCGCATCATCACCGGGCCGGAGGGCCAGAGCAATCCGGAAGGCATCGCCTACTACCGGCGCGTCCTTCAAGAGCTCCGAGACCGCGGCGTCACTCCCGTCGTCACCCTTTACCACTGGGACCTGCCGCAATGGCTCCAGGATCGCGGAGGATGGACGAGCCTCGCGACAACGGACGCATTCGTGCACTTCGCGAACGTTGCCGCGCGTGAACTCGGCGACCTCGTCAACGACTGGATCACCGTGAACGAACCGTTCTGCGCGGCGTTCCACGGCCACCTGAGCGGATTACACGCCCCCGGCATCCAGGATGAGCCGACGGCGCTGCGGGCTGCCCTCGTGCAACTGCACACCCACGGTGAGGCCGCGCGCGCGCTCCGCGCCATCAACCCAGACTTCCGCATCGGGCTGGCGATGAACCTCTCGGACCTCGCCCCGGCCACCGAACACCCCGAAGATCTCGAAGCGCACCGCCGGGCCGACCTCGTCGAAAATCGGCTCTTCCTGTACACCGTGCTTCAGGGACGACTGCCCGCAGACACAGCGGCGTACTTCGGCGCCGACGCCGTGTCGGGCGCTGTCGAAGGCATCGATGTGTCGCGGATCGCCGAGCCGCTCGACTTCATCGGCATCAACTACTACGAACACAACGTCGTCTGCGCCGCTGACCAGGGCAACGACCTGGTCGTCCGCGGCATCGAGAAGCTGCCGGTGCCCGAGCCGCGCAGTTCGAACGGCGTCGCCGTTCGACCCGACGGTTTCACCCGGGTTCTGCTCCGCGTCGCCGCGCTCGCACCGGACCTGCCGATCTGGGTGACCGAGAACGGCATCGGCCTCTGGGACTACCTCGGACCCGACGGAACGTGCAACGACATCGAACGCGTCGCGTTCATCGACCAGTACCTCGACGCACTCGCGGACGCGGTGACGCAGGGCGCGAAAGTCGAGGCGTATTACTTCTGGGCCCTGATGGACAACTTCGAATGGTCTCACGGCTACGAGCTGCGGTACGGGCTCTTTTATACCGACTACCCGAGCGGACGGCTCACTCCAAAGGCGAGCGCGCAACAGTATCGCTCCCTCATCGCCGAAGAGCGTGGCGGCGGCGCAGACAACGCGCGTCGCGTAGGCGCAGCAGCATGAGAAGGAGCAGGCAGGACGCACGCGTGCTGTGGCACACTTCGCCGACCGCATCCACCGAGGCGCGCCTACGCGACCTTGTCGCTTCGCTCACCCTCACCGAGAAGGTCGCGCTCTGCTCGGGCGCGGGGACGTGGCACACCACCGCGATCCCGCGTATCGATCTGGACGCCATCGCCGTATCGGACGGGCCGGCGGGAATCCGGGGCACCGCCACCGATCTCGCCGAGGTCCGCATCGCGAGCGACGAGGAGTTGTCAATCTCGTTTCCCGCTCCGAGCGCGCTGGCTGCGACCTGGGATGTGGGTCTCGCCGAGCGCTTCGGGCAGGCGCTCGCGAGCGAGGCGGTCCGCGAAGGCGTCGACGTGGTGCTGGCGCCGGTGGTGAACCTGCAGCGCACTCCCGTCGGCGGACGCCATTTCGAATGCTTCTCGGAAGATCCGCTCCTCACCGGACGGCTGGCGACCGCAATCGTCGAGGGCATCCAGGGCTGCGGAGTCGCCGCCTGTGTGAAGCACTTTGTCGGCAACGAAGCCGAGACCCGGCGGACGACCGCCATCTCGCGCATCGACGAGCGCACCCTGCGGGAGGTCTACCTCGCCCCGTTCGAGGCGGCGATCCAGGATGCTGGCGCATGGTCGGTCATGGCGGCCTACAACCGTGTGGACGTGCACGGAGTCGCAGAGAAGGCCGTCGGACACCCGTGGCTGCTCGACGAGCTCCTCCGGCGGGAATGGGGTTTCGACGGTGTCGTCATGTCCGACTGGTCCGCCGCGACCGACACCGTGTCCACGGGGCGGCACGGACTCGACCTCGTCATGCCGGGTCCGGACACGGTCTGGTCGGCCGGGCGGCTCGAGGAGGCCGTGGCGCACGGGATGGTCAGCGAGGCCGCCGTCGACGCCAAGGTCCTGAACTTGTTGCGACTCGCCGCCCGCGTCGGTGCGCTCGACGGGAACCGGACACGGCGGCGCACCGCGGTCTCCCGCGACGGGGCACGCGCCCTGTCGCGCCGAATCGCCGCCTGTTCGTTCGTGGTGCTCCGGCACGAGCTGAATGACCTCCCCATCGGCGACCCGCCTCGAACGGTCGCCCTGATCGGGCCGAACGCGGTCGCCCCCTATCTGCAGGGCGGCGGGTCCGCGAGCATCCCGCTGCGTCAGGTGGAGTCCATCGAGCAGGCGCTCGGACGCAGATGGCCCGGCGTCGACGTCACGGTGAGTCCCGGAGCGTATGCGCGGGTGAACCCGTCGATGCTGACGGCGACTGCACTGCGCGACCCGGAGACCGGTACTTCCGGCGTCCGAGTGGACTACCTGGACGATGGCGGCGCGCAGGTCGCGTCCGCGCTTTCGGCTGACTGGTCCGGCGTGGTGCGCGCGCTCCCGACGGACATCGCCGATGTGCGGGTGCGGACGGTAGTGCGCCTCGAGGAGCCGGGGTGGCACTGGCTCGGTGCCGCAGTGGTCGGACGCCACCGCGTGTCCATCGATGGTATCGAGGTGTCGCGCTCCGAGGACCGGGTCGGCGAGGAGGCGGTGCTCGACTCGAGCGCGAACAACCCCGCCGCGGCCGGGCATGCCATTCATGTGGACGTGCCGCGGGATGTGCTGATCGACGTGACCGCGCAGAACGTCGATGCGGGCGGACTCGGGGTGTTCGCGCGGGCCGGGCTGCACCATCGGGTGCCCGGTCCGTCCGCTGACGCGCTGATCGCCGAAGCCGTCGAGCACGCCGTGACGAGCGACCTGGTCGTGGTGGTCATCGGCACGAACGAGGATATCGAGTCCGAGGGGTGGGACCGACCCGATCTGGCGCTCCCGGGCGCGCAGAATCGACTCGTGGACGCCGTCCTCGCCGTCCGCCCGGACGCAGTCGTCGTCGTCAACGCCGGCGCACCCGTCGAGCTGCCGTGGCTGCATCGTGCCTCGACCGTGCTGTGGGCGTGGCTGCCCGGGCAGGAGTTCGCCGGAGCCTTGACGGACGTCCTCGCGGGTGACGCCGAGCCGTCCGGGCGGCTGCCGTGGACCCTGCCCGTCCGGCACGACGACGTGCCCGTGCGCGACGGCATTCCCGACGCAGGCGACGTCGTCGACTACCTCGACGGCCTCGACGTCGGATACCGCGGGTGGCTTCGCTCCGGCGTCCAGCCGATGCTCCCGTTCGGGTTCGGGCTGGGGTGGACGACATGGCGGTACTCGGATGCATCGGCGGGCCCGTGGTCGGCGAACGGCATCGAGGTCGGATGCACGGTCGAGAACATCGGCGCGCGGTCGGGTCGCGAGGTCGTTCAGGTCTACGTCGAGGCCTCAACCGGCGAACCCCGACGCCCACGTCGCTGGCTTGGCGGGTTCGGAATTGCCGAGGTTTCCGCCGGTGAGAGACGGAACATCACGGTGCGAATCCCGCGACGGGCGTTCGAGGTTTGGGATACGGACCAGGGGGCCTGGAGGCTCCCAGCAGGGGAATACCAGCTACTGATCGGGCGAGACGTCAGCGACATCCGGAACCGGATCGCCGCCCGCATCGACGACGAATTCGGAGATGACGTCGAACTGTTCGATTTCGAGGGTCGGCAGACCCGAAGCGCACAACTGACCAATGGAGGTCCCAAATGATTATTCGCCACAACGCGCCCGCCCCGCGGCCACTCGGGCCGATCCGCCCGGAGCGCGCCAGGATTCGTTCCGTCCTCGCCGGCGGCACGGCGCTCGCCCTCACGGCCGTTCTGTCGGTCCAGTGGGTGGCCACGCCGATGCAGGCGGCGGCGGAGCCCGGGACCGCGGTCCAGTGGTTCCAGACGAGCGAGGCGGGCGACCGGCTCACGGCAAAGCCGAACCTGAGCTTCTCGGAGGACACAGCGGGAACGGTCCCGACCATCGAGGTCGACCCGCGCGTCCAGCATCAGGCGATCGACGGCTACGGCGCTTCGCTCAACGAGGTCGGTTATGAGCTGCTGTCCAAGCTGTCCCCGGCAGACCAGGACGAGCTCATGGAGTCGATCTTCGACCCGGTCAACGGGGCCGGCTTCAGCCTGACGCGCGTGCCGATGGGCACCAATGACTTCTCCTTCCTGCCGGACTACACGTACGCCGACGTCCCGGCGGGCAGCACCGACTTCGATCTGTCATCGTTCTCGGTCGACCGCGACCTCGAGCGGCTCATTCCGTTCGCCCAGGCCGCTCAGGACGCGAGCGACGAGCTCCGCCTGTTCGCGTCCCCGTGGACCGCTCCGCCGTGGATGAAGACCAACCAGGACTATTTCAACGGCGGATGCGTCATTCCGCCCACGGCACAGTTGACAGACCCGGTGAACTGCAACGGCTCCACCGCGGTCGATCCTCGGTACTACGAGACGTACGCGGAGTATTTCTCGCGGTACGTGCAGGCCCTCGAGGCCGCCGGCGTGACCGTCGACTGGATCGTGCCGCAGAACGAGCCCGGCTATCCGGCCAAGTTCGGCTCCACCACATGGAATCCGCAGCAGATGGCGGCATTCATCGGCGACTACCTCGGTCCGCGCTTCGACACGGATGGCATCGAGGCGAGGATCCGAGGGTTCGAGTGGAACCGCGACCAGTACACATTCCCCGCGACGCTGCTCGACGACCCGGAAGTGCGAGAACACCTGTCGGGCATCAACTGGCACAACTACGAGTGCCTCGCGCACTGCCAGCCCGACAACGTCGAACTCGTGGACGCACTGCACCCGGGGTACAGCAGCTGGATGAGCGAGTATACGTCGATCGACGGCCCGCACCCGGACTACCTGGACGGCGAGCAGTGGGGCCGGACCATCATGACGGATATGGGCCTCGGCGAGAGCGGCTGGGTGTACTGGAACCTGTTCCTGGACGAGGACGGAGGCCCCTACGCCAAGAACCCGGACGGGACGGACCGCAGCGGCACCCAGGACCCGATGGTCATCATCGACGACGGAACGGACGCGTCCCCGGAGTCTCCGCCACAGGTCACCTACCTGTCGAAGTTCCACTACCTGTCCCACTTCTCGAAGTGGGTCCGGCCCGGTGCACACCGCATCGGATCCACCGGCGGACTCGCCGGTGAACCGGGCGGCGGCAAGGTCCTCGAATTCGAGGCGTTCAAGAACGCCGACGGCAGCGAGGCGCTGGTGGTGATGAACACCGCCGACGAGGCGACCCCCATCACCGTCGCGGAGGAGGGCGGCGTCTTCTCGGCGACGCTCGACGCGCACTCCATCAGCACTTTCATCTGGGACGCGCCGAACAACTCCGTCCACGTGCGCGCGGGAGCGACAACTTCGTGGAACAGCGTCAGTTCGGACCAGTACGCCGCGGAGTCCGGCTTCACCGGCGGCACTGCGGCGTCGACGTCACAGGACATCGCCGGGACCGCGGACGACCCGCTCTACCAGTCCGAGCGATACGGCGACTTCTCGTACGCCGCCGCCCTCCCGGATGGTCGGTACGAGGTGACGCTCCGGCTCAGCGAGAACCACTGGGATGATCCCGGCGACCGTGTCTTCGACGTCGTGGCCGAGGGTGCGACCGTGCTCGACGACGTGGACATCCTCGAGGAGGCGGGCGGCAGGTTCCGGCCCTACGACGTATCCTTTACCACGACCGTGGCGGACGGCTCCCTCGACCTCGGCTTCGAGTCCGTCGTCGACAACGCGAAAGTGAGTGCGCTGTCCATCGTGCCGCTTCGCGCCACGGGCGAGCCCTTCGCGTCGACCGTGACCGCCGGAGTCGCCGACGGCTACAGCCTCGCCGGCGTCAGCCTGCCCGGCATGGTGCTGGCCCAGGATTACAACAGCGGCGGCGAAGGCGTCGCATACCACGCGGACTACCAGGGCGGCACAGCGACGACCTATCGCGCGGACGCGATGAACCTCGAGGTCTGCTCAAACGACGACCACTGTGGCGGCGACGGCCAGAACCTGGGCTGGATCAGCACCGGGGACTACTTCCACTACACCCGCGAGGTGAACGTCGGCGGGAACTACGACGTCATCCTCCGCACCGCGAGCACCACTCAGGGTGAGATCGAGCTGCGGCTGGACGGTCGCGTGATCGGGCAAGCCACGGTGCCCGACAGCGGCGGCGCTCAGAACTGGGTGGACGTGCCGATGTACGGACTGACCCTGCCCGAGGGCACGCACACCTTCACCGTCACGGCGCTGTCCGGGGGCTTCAACCTCCACTACCTCGACGTCAAGAAGGTCCACCCCCTCTCGGCCAGCACGCTCATCCCGGCGGCCGCCTACGCCGGCGGCGGCGAGGGCTCCGGTTACCACGACACGACGCCGGGCAGCGAGACCACCCCGGGTGCCGACGGCTTCCTCCGCGGTGAGGACGTGGACCTGGAGAACAGCAAGGAAGGCAGATATGACATCGGGTTCGTCGCTGCCGGCGAGTGGATCCGGTACGACGTCTACTCGCACACCGCCGCCAGCTACGACGTGCGGCTGCGCTACGCCAGCGGCACGTCGGGCGCCCGGTTCGCCATGGCGGTCGACGATCCCACCGCGGCCAGTGGCTGGGTGTCCCTGCCATCCACCGGAGGCTGGCAGGGCTGGGCCGACAGCACCGTCGCTACCATCTCCCTGCCCGCGGGGACGCACGCCATCTACGTCCTCACAGACACAGGCGGGTTCAACCTCAACCGACTGGGCGTTACGACGCAAGGCTACCGGCTGTACCTCCACTCCTCCCAGGCCGTCGAGGACCGGGTCGACGACCTGCTGGGGCGCATGACGCTCGACGAGAAGCTCGGGCAGATGACGCAGGCCGAGCGGCTGGCGCTGGGCTCCAACGACGAGATCCCCACCTACCGACTCGGGTCACTGCTCAGTGGCGGTGGCTCCGCGCCCTCGCCCAACACGGCGACGGCGTGGGCCGACATGATCGACGGCTACCAGAGCGCGGCACTGAGCACGCCTCTTCAGATCCCGCTCTTCTACGCGGTGGACGCCGTCCACGGCCACAACAACGTGGTCGGGGCCACGATCTTTCCCCACAACATCGGGCTCGGCGCAGCGAACGACGCGGCGCTGGTGGAGAACATCGGCCGCGCGACGGCCGAGGAGCTGGCCGGTACCGGCGTCTCGTGGAACTTCGCCCCCTGCGCTTGCGTGGCGCGCAACGACAGATGGGGGCGCACACTGGAGTCCTTCGGCGAGACCGCGCAGCGACCGTCCGCCTTGGCGCCGGCGCTCGTCACAGGGCTGCAAGGCGACACCATCGGCGGCGAGAGCTCGGTCATGGCGACCGCCAAGCACTACATCGGCGATGGCGGCACCGCGGGCGGAATAGACCAGGGCGACGCCCAGATCAGCGAGGCGGAGCTGCGGGAGATCCATCTCCCGCCGTTCCAGGCAGCGGTGGATGCGAACGTCGGCTCGGTCATGGTGTCCTACAGCAGTTGGAACGGTGTCAAGTCTCACGCCAACAAGTACCTCGTGACCACCCTGCTCAAGAACGAGCTCGGCTTCGATGGGATCGTCGTGTCCGACTGGTCGGGCATCGACCAGATCGACGGCGCGGGTGGGTTCACCGACGACGAGGTGCGGCTCGCGATCAACGCCGGCATCGACGTGGTGATGGTGCCGTTCGAGTACGAGGCATTCATCGACTCGTTGCGACGAAACGTGGCGATCGGCGCGATCTCGGCGGGTCGGATCGACGACGCGGTCACACGCATCCTGACGAAGAAGTTCGAGTACGGGCTGTTCGAGAACCCCTTCGCCGACCGCACGCTGACCGCATCGGTGGGCAGCGCCGAGCATCGTGACATCGCCAGGACCGCCGTCCAGAAGTCCCAGGTGCTGCTCAAGAACACCAACGGGATCCTCCCGCTCGCGACGACCACCGGACGGGTGTTCGTGGCCGGCAAGAGCGCCGACAACATCGGATACCAGAGCGGCGGCTGGACCGTCAACTGGCAGGGCGGCAGTGGGCCGATCACGCCGGGAACGACCATCCTCGACGGCATCCAGGAGGTGGTCTCGCCGGAGACGACGGTCACGTTCAGCGCGGACGGAACCGGCATCGACGGCAGTTACAACGTGGCGATCGCCGTGGTCGGCGAGACGCCGTACGCGGAGACGGCCGGCGATCGCCCCGGGGGCATGGGGCTCGACGCGACCGACCTCGACACGTTGAGCCGCCTCCAGGCGTCTGGAGTGCCGGTGGTCGTCGTCCTCGTGTCCGGTCGCCCGCTGGATATCGCAACGCAGTTGGACGGCTGGGACGCGCTCGTGGCGGCGTGGCTGCCGGGCACCGAGGGCGACGGAGTGGCGGATGTGCTGTTCGGCGCCGTCGATCCCACGGGTACGCTCCCTGTCACATGGCAGCAGAGTGCCGACCAGGAGCCGATCAACGACGGAGACGGCAAGCCGTCGTTGTTCGCGTACGGTTCCAGCCTCGGCGTCGGAGCCACACAGTCCGCCCGCGACGTGATCGGCGCGGTCTACTTCGACGGCCAGTCGGGCACCTCGGTGGGACTGTGCACGGACGCCGGCTGCGGCCAGAACGTGGGCAGCACGACCGCCGGAGACATCCTCTGGTACGAGAATGTGGACTTTGGCGGGACATCCCCGGCAAGCGTGACCACGAGGGTGGCGTCAGGGTCGACTGTAGCCGGCACGCTGCAGTATCGGCTCGACAGCCCGACCGGTCCGGTCGTCGCGGAGGTGGCGACCGAGAGCACAGGCGGCTGGCAGGAGTGGGTCACAGAGATCTCCCCGGTGCTGACTCCGGTCACTGGTGTGCATACGCTCTACGTCGTCTTCGACAGCGCGGAGCCGGAGGACCTCGTGAACGTGACTTGGTTCAGATTCGAGTGACACGCCCCACGGGCCGCGCACAGTTACGTCGTCTCGTGCGCGCGGATCAGCCGAGCTGCCATAGGGCAGCTTCGAACGAAGCGGAGCCTACCCATTCGAATTCCTCCTCCGACGCACCACTTTCGCTGCAGGATGGCGAACTGGAACTCGCTACCCACGCCACCTTGAAGAAGACGTTCTCGTGGAAGTTGCGCCTCCTGGCTCGAGTGCTACGCCTGGCACCGAGAGTGGATCATCGGGCGCAATGCCGAGATCAAGGACGAGCGCCTTCGGAAGATCATGGAGGGCGTGGATGCCGCACCAACCCTGCCGCCCAGGCGGACGGCTTCGCATAGCATCTGGGCCGTGAGCGGCGGCTTGCCCGGTCTGGGCCGTCGTCGTCAGTACGCGCAATGACAACCGACCCGGTTCTGCCTGCGAAGGTGGAGCCGGGTCAGTTGCTGTGCATCACGATCCCTTGCGCGGCGCGGGCGACGATCATCCAGCCACTCGACGGGGACAGGCCGATCGCCAGTGACTCCAGGGAGAAGATCACGAGCCCGATGACGAACATGCGCCGACGTCCGAGAATGTCACCGGCCCGAGCGCCGAGCAATAGCAGCCCGCCGAACACCAGCGCGTAGGCGTTCTGCACCCAGGACAGGCCAGCGGTCGTGAAGCCGAGGTCTTCGCGGATCCTTGCGAGGCCGGTGAACACGATCGAGTTGTCGAGCACGATAATGAAGTAGCTCACGAGGATGATCGTGAGGATCGCGGCCGGGTGGGCGCGTGCTGCACGATCGCGGTGGAGGGAGCGGTCGTGGTCATCGAGGGTGTCTTCCTGATTCAGCGGTGTGGGGTGTGGCTCAGTCGTCGAGGTCCGTGCTCTGACTGAGGTTCTGCCAGGCCGTCAGGTCGGCGGTCTGCTGGTTGAGGGACGAGCGGTACGCGGCGATCGCATCCTTGCCGAGCACGAGGATTTCTGGCGCGTCTGGTGCCTCGACGGCGGTGATGATGGCGCGCGCGGCCTTGGCCGGGTCGCCGGGCTGGGTGCCGTCGGTGGTGTCGTTCTCCTTGCGGCGCTTGCCGGCCGTCTCGGCGTAGTCGTCGATCACGGTGGCCGATTGGGTGAGCGAGCGGCCGAAGAAGTCGGTGCGGAATGCGCCCGGCTCGACCACCATCGCAATGATGCCCAGCGGTGCCAGTTCCTTGCGGAGCGACCCGGTGAGGCCTTCGATGGCCGACTTGACGGCCGAGTAGTAGCCGGACCCGGCTGGCGTCATTCGCGCCCCGATCGAGGAGAGGTTGACGATCGTGCCTGAGCGGCGGGCGCGCATCTGCGGCAGCACCACTTTGATCATCCCGACCGCCCCGAAGAAGTGCGTGTCGAACAGTGCCCGAACGTCAACGTCGTCGCCCTCTTCGACGGCGGCACGGTAGCCATAACCGGCGTTGTTCACGAGCACGTCGATACCGCCGAAGCGGTCGGAGCCGGCGGACACCGCCGCCCACACCTGCGTGGCCTCGGTCACGTCGAGCGGGAGCGCCAGTGCCGTCTCAGGGTACTGGGAGGCGAAGCCGCTCACCTTCTGGACGTCGCGTGCGGTGACGATCGCGTTGTCTCCGTGGTCCAGGACGGCGGTTGCGAGTGCACGTCCGAGCCCTGTTGAGCATCCCGTGATGAGCCAAGTGGCCATGATCGTTCTCCTTCTGCTCCCGTATCCGTTGCCGGTCGCATATCCAGTGAACGACGGCTCGAGTCAGCTGAACAGGCTCTGTGGAAGCAGGCTCCCGCAGAGCCTCCCTGCCGACACGGGGGAGGGGTAGCGTGCGGGGGTATGGACAACCGAGACGATCCGCGCGAATTCCTGGCCACCCGCCGGGCGAAGATCACCCCCGCTCAGGCGAAGCTCCCCGCTTACGGCGGTAACCGTCGCGTGAATTGCACTTTGCGCTCAGCATGGGGTGACGCTTATCGAGGTGCACCCGGAGGATTTCGACGGCGAGATTGTTGCACGCGTGGACGAGGCTATCCGAACTACACGTGGGACTAACGATCTCGCCGCACGCGATGGCCCCGTCTGAGGGCGGTGCCCGTTTGGTGATCGCGCTACGGGCTGTCGCTCACCGACCCTCATGCGGGCAATGCGCGCAGACAGCTCTGCTCCGTGCATCGCACGAGCTGTCGGCCTGATGTCCCTCCCACCGATCGGGACTTCAATACCGTTCCCGTCAACGGAGCAGCGTGACGGGGAGGTCTGTCTGTGTGTCACGCCCGTTGATGTGCGCGTACGCCAAGATGGTGCCCACTTCGCCGAGACCCAGGCTGGCGTCATTGAAGAGCGCCACGACCGCATCGTCGGTAACGCTCACCGAAGAAGCGTCGTAGTTGGCCTGCGTCGCGCTGGCGTTGTCGAATATCCACGCCGTGACCACCTCGCCGAACCGAACGCCGAGCCGCTTGCCGCCGTTCCCCGTCGGGTCGTAGTAACAAAGGCCGTAGCCGAAGAACTCAATGTCGCTTGCTTCGCCTGGTTTTCCGAGCCCCCATGTCACGGTGATGGTGTCAGTCCCTACCTCGGCGAGCACCGAAGTAACGGTTCGCGGATTTGTCGCATTGGTCATCTCGGCATGCCCGCCAAGGCCTCAGGCCGCCGGCTCGGCGGCAAGGACGACCGCGGCGATCTCGTCCGCGATCTCTGCGATGGTGCTGGTCGCGGTCGTGCGAGCGATCTTGTCAGCCAGCGACGGCGACTCCCGTTCGACTTCGTCCTTCGAAATCTCGTGCCAGATCGGGAGCATTCGCTGCTTGCCGGCCACGGAGAGCCCGACGATGCCGTCGAGTTCGTACTGTGGCCAGCCCTTCGCGAAGAACGACTTCGACATGACTACAATCCCGAACGATGAGTGCGCGAGGCCGTAGTCGATCTTGCGGCGGAGGCTGTCGCCAATTCGGAGCTCGCCCTTGTCAAGCCAGACCTTCAGGCCGCGCTCGCTGAGGGCATCGTGCAGCGGGATAGCGACCACTGCCTTGTCTTCGCTGGCGTGAGAGATGAACACATCCCAGGTCTGCCCCGTCTCATCGGGCGTGAGCCGCACTGGAGGCTCCGCGCGAATTCCCGACAGCGAGGTGATCCGCGCGGGTTGCGCCACGGGTAGTGGCGGCGGAAGCACGCGCACAGAGCTACGCACGTTGGCTCGCCCCATGCCCATCCTGTCGATCGTGAGGTACCACGTGCCTGTAGACGGCACCACAAATGGAAAGGGCGACTTCGTCACCTGCCCACCGCGGAAGTGATGAGCGCGTCCGGCCTTATAGGCGGAGAAATTGCTCGAGTCCATCAGTTTCACGTTGGCCGTCGCGCTTAGCTCAAGCACAATCGTGGAGCCACGCTCAAGATGGTTCCAGTGGTACTGGCGAAATCCAATCCCGCTCATGCGGCGATCTCCTTCTGGCCGAGGTCGAGTTGGTAGACGGTGACAAGGAGTGAGGCCATGAGCATTACGGCCACGATGCAGTTGCGTTCGTTGACTTGGTCTTCGCCGAGGCGATGTGAAACCACGTGGCGCGTCAGATGGGCAGGCCGCGGCTTGCCCGACAGCGGGTTCCAGTCGTCGTAGAACAGAACGAGCGGTGCTCGGGTCGCCTGCTCGAGCATCCGGGCGTATGGCGTCTCCATCGTCAGGACGTGGTGCTTGGCGACTCGTTGCCGATCGCTGACCCAATGGAGGGACTCCACGATGCTGTGCACCACTTGTACCGCGGAGATGGCGCCGACCTTCCAAAAGCCATTCCGGCATGCGTCGAGTACCTCGCGGGCGATCGGAAGGACAGCATCGAGAACTGGATCGGAGAGGTCATCGAGCCATGCCGAACAGTCATCAAGGATTTCGTCGCGGTGCTTTATGAGCACCTCGGACCGTTCGTCGCCAGCCGACGCAGCGAGGAGGGGCGTAAGCACTTCGCTTCGGGGTACCCATGCGGCAGGGATACCGTCACGGTTTACCATTTCGAGCAACTCTGGAAGGTTGTCGTGAATGTCGTCAGGCCAGTTGTCTGGAACGCGTAGCGGCTTCGTAATCGAGTCCCAGTCGAACGACCGAAGCATCTCGAAGATGGGCTGCAACGTTGCCGTGAGGTCGACCTGCGGTCGGATCGCCGCAAGCCAGTCCGTGCGGATCCCGCCCAGCATCTTGGAGTAATCCGGCAGTCCCGCGAGCAGCGACTCCTGCGCCCGAAGGACTTCGGCGGCGGCTGTCCGTGGCATCAGTGACGCGTAGTCGAACTTGGGCATCGCGGCGGCAATGTTCAACGACGGCACGAGCATCTCCATCTTCGGCAGCATGCTCTGCACGTTCGCAATCGCCGTGAGCGCGCCGGTATCGATCTTCGGAATTAGCGATGCGACGTCGACGGCAGGCGTGAGCGCCGAGAAATCGAACTTCGGCATTGCAGCCGTGTAGGCAGCGAGTAGTGACTGCGCATTGCTCGCGAGCGCGGAGGAGACGCTAACGATGTTGGCCGCCCCCGGCCCGTTCCCAATGTCACCCGGGACAACGACAATCTCCGTGAATGCCACCTGGAACCTCCATGCCTTGTAGCGACCCCCGGATCGGGTGTCTCTATGAAGCGCGAGTTAGAGGGTCACGAAACAATTGGAGCACCAACCTCCGACAACGCGAGGCGACACTCCGGCTGAGGTGAGAGATGTTCGATTTTCATCGGCCTTCCGAACGGGAAACCGAAGCTACCGTATTGGGACGGTCTGATCGCTGCGGCATCCGAGAACAGGGCCAACTTGTTCATTGGCGATTTCAATACTGGCGACAACCCACTGGACCGAGTTCCCGGGACGGTCGCGTTCATCGGCGCTGACCGTTTCCATGTCATGGGTAACTCCGGAGTTGTGGATGTCTGGCGAACCAGGAACCCGGATGTCTCCGAGTACTCGTGGTGGTCGCATACTGGGAACGGGTTCAGGATCGACCACGCTTTCATGACCTCCGCGACTGCGGGACAGGTCGTAGATGTCAGCTATGACTGAACTCCCAAGGTGAGCCGGATTAGCGACCATGCCGCACTCACGGTCGAGCTCTCTCGAAGCGGTGGAAGCGAGAAGCACGCTGGGCTTCCCTGAGGAATGGACGTGAGGACTCGGGCTCAAGTCGCGTGAGCCTCGGCGGGCACTGGATGCGTTCACCTTTATCCAACGTTTATTCGATCCGAAGCCGCCCGAGTCGCGTCGAGATAGGTCGAGTAGTCTGGGTTGCGCAGAATCAGGATCGGCGAGAAATCCCCGGTCATGTCGAAATCAATCGAGTGGTCACCGAGACTTGACGTCCGGGAAAATAGTCCCGGGTGAGTCCATCGGTCACGGGTTCAAGTCCCGTCCGCCCTACCTCTCGGAATTAGCTCCTGATCAGGGTTTCTCAAACCATTCCAGGGAAGGCATGTTTTCGAATCGAGCGCGGATCCAACGGACCGAGAACCATGATAACCGCTCTGATCAGGTGTTTTTGTTCGGGACTTGACTCCAAGTCCAGTTGATTCGCGAGTCGAGTGTTGATCGGGCCTATTTGCATTCTGATCGGGGATTTTCTGACCGCGCATTGCGTCATTGCGATGCGTTCACGTTTATCCAACATTTATCCAACGCATTTTCGCGCGTTCTAGAGCGCCGTGGTTTATGCGTTCCGGGGCGTCTTCCTCCCATTCCCTCAGGCGGATGGGCGCGCCCTGTCCTGTGTTTCTCGAGAGCGACTGCCGGTGCAGGGGTAGGGTCGTCGCAGGCGTGGGGACACGATCGATGCCCGGGCCAGGACATGGCTCGATTGGCGTGGGCCGAGATCACAAGAGCTCGCTGGAGCTGGCGAGGTGAGCGCCACGATAGCGCTGGCGCCATGGCGGAGTGGACGACGGCGGCGCGCTCGAAGCGAACCGGGAATTGGGGCCGGTTCGGCGTGACGAGGCCTGGCGTGCGGGAGAACGTTTGAGCCTCACGGAGCACCTGCAGGACTCTGGTTCCCCGGTGCGAATGTATCTGGACGGGCTCTTGGCGCACATGGATAACTCTGAGAAATCGGATCAATTCGGCTTCAGGAGGCTTGCGATGAGTCCGACCGTGGTCCCTTTGCGACCGGGAGTGGACGGATCTCGGTCGGGCATGGCCGTCGACTTTCGGGCGCGCATCGCCCTCGGCGGGTTCGACCCGCACTTCTCGGCCGCCGCGGCTGGCGTCGCGAACCTGCCCGGCCTCCTGGGTCAGGTCGAGAACGGCGCGCATCGCGCCCGCATCCTGGAAGAGGCATTTGCCGTTGCTGTCGAACTCCTTGACGTGACGTCCGACAGCGCGGGTCTGGATCGCGCGGCGCTTCTCCTCGCTTTCTGCGAACAGATCTATCGGGGCGGCGCTGAGGTACTGAATGGTTCCGTTGGAGACGCTTGCGACTTCGCCGCGGACGGTCAGGCGTTCGCTGACGGTCTCGACGAGCGGTCGCTCGCGGACCTTCGCTCCCTGATGGAGACGAACCATGAACAGCTCGAGGAGTGGATCGAGCTGATGTCAGACGGCGAGCGATTCGAGCCGAACCCGTCCTTCGCCGGTTCCGATCTAGTTGGAGGCGCGGATGGGGATTGGCTCATCGGTGACGTGCTGGTCGACGCCAAGGCCTACAACAAGCTAACTGCGCCGACGCTGCGAGGGTTCCTGCGACAGCTGCTCGGCTACGTCATGCTTGACGTTGACGACGCGCTCGGCATTCGACGCGTGGGAATCTGGCTGCCGAGGCAGAGCAGGACGGCAACGTGGAGCCTTGACTTGCTTCTCGGCGGGGATCCAGACGTGATGTTACCGAGCCTACGGGCGGGCTTCCAGAGGGCAGCTGGCGGTGCCCAGATCGCGGTCCGAGTCCCCGTGTCGCAGCGCCGAAAGGACCAACTCCTTTCCGACAACCCGCACACTCCGGGATACATGCTGAAGCATTTCGCTGACGGTGAGGATGCTGACCTCCGCTTCCGAGTCGGTCGGAACATTGCCACGCCCGAGGTGGTCGTCCGGCAACTCGCAGGGGACCGGCTCGCACGGGTCCGCGAAGGCGTCGCCAAGAATGAGCGGGCCCCGTATGACGTACTCGACGAGCTTTCGCGCGATCGCAGCATCGGCGTGCGACGTGCCGTTGCCGCGAACCGAGGTGCGCCACGAACGCTCCTCAAGGCGCTGACCTCCAATTCCGACCGCACCGTGCAGCGGACAGCGACGGCCAATGACGGGGTTGCCAGGCTCGACTCGCCCAACTCTTCTCAGCCATACCGGCCTGTTTCGGACCGCGACGAGGGAGCTTTGGACACCCAGTGGTTCGCGGACTTCCTTCGCAGGACGAGCGGCAGCAACTTCTATTGGGACCGCGAGCTCCCGATTCCGGAAGCGAGCAAGCGCTGGGCCACGATGACCGGGCGGTCTGTTGACAGGCCGGCGTGGATAAGTCAGGGGCTGCCAAAGCAAGTGAGAGCCGACCTGCTCCGGGAGGGCCGACCCAAGTGGATTAGGCGGAGCATAGCTCGGGACTGGCCGGCAGAGGATTCAGACGCACGCTACCGGTTCTTGTCCGACGCGGATCCCGAGATCCGCTGGGACGCCCTCCAGCGGTCGGTCGATCTCCCACAGGACGCACTCGGCCCACTCTTGACAGAACTTGCAGGAGACCGCCGAAGGCGCGTCCAGTTCCGAACGGACGGCGACGACCGGCCGCAATGGCAACGCAGCACCACCCCGTCCCAACACGACCACCTGGTCCTGATGGTCGTTGCCGCACATCCATCCACCCCGCTCGCCTCAATCAGAGTGTTGACCCAGCACAAGTCCATTGACGTCGTCGCAGCGTTGATCACCAACCCCTCGGTCCCCGCCGAGAACGTGCCCGCCCTCATCGCCCGACTGCGGTTCAGCCGCTCCGTGGATGCTCGAGAACGTGTGGCGTCCTCAGAGATGCTCCCCGCTGTGGCCGCGGACGCGCTGGTTGAGGACAAGAATGGGGGAGTCAGAGCCGCTCTTGCCGGGAACCATGCCGCGCCGCCAAGAGCCTTGCTCAGGCTGGCTGAAGATCCCGACTTTGCCGTCCGGCTGGCCGTACTCGAGAACGCGAGCACGCCGGCCGCGCTCGCCGCATCGGTCGCGCCACCGTTGTTGGAAGCGAGCGCAAACCTCGAACTGCTGATGACGCTCAACGCAATCAAGGGCCGGGTCGACGTCACGCTGCCAGCGGAGATGCTCTCGGACGCGCTCAACCGGTTGTCGAAGAGTCGACTGCGCGACCCTGACCTCCGCATCGTCAGCGCTCGAGACCCACGTACCGCGGCGCCCACCCTTGAACGGCTCGCCAAGAGCGTCGACGAAGACGTCCGCAGCGCCGTCGCATCGAACCCCACCGCGTCTAGCGCCCTGATCGAGAAGCTCGCCTCCGACCAGGATCCGTCTGTCCGCACTGCTGCAGCGAAGAGTGCTGCAGCGGAGGTCTCCGTCCTCGTCTCGCTCGCCCACGACGACGACACACGCGTCCGCGCCAACGCGGCCAGCAACCCGGCGCTACCTTCCCGGGTGCTCGCTGAGCTACTGGCGGACGACAGCTTGTTCGTCCGGATGGCCGCTTCGGAGAATCCGGCGACGCTCGCCGAAGACATCCAACGCGCAGAGGAAACCAGGAAGTCCTCGTCAGCGACGACCGAACGCAGCCTCGCCGAGCTCCATGAGATGGCGGCGAGCACCCGGGCCGAGATCCGGATACGTGTCGCCTACGAGCCGCGCACGCCCCCGGACATCTTGAAGTTCCTAGCCGGCGATCGGCGCAGCGCGAATGTTCGGCGCGCCGTGGCAGCGAACCCCAACACCGCACCGGAGATTCTGAGATCACTCGCCGACGACACGGACGACGAGGTGCGGCACGCGGTCGCGTTCAACGAAGCTACGCCCGCCGGTCTCCTACTTGAGCTCGCGGACCGCAGTGTCGACCTCGCGATCCTCGTGGCGCTGAACCCTGACGCGCCGACAGAAGTCCTCGCGGGCCTCGCCCACGACAGTGACCCACTGATCGGGCACGTCGCACGCGAGGCCCAGACGTCTCGATCCCTTGAACCGGCTAGTGACTCGGGGGGTGAAATCACGCCCCAGCTCGGGTGACGCGCTTGCGTACCGGCCCGTAGGGTCGAGCAGAGTTGCCAATGCGATTCCACGGGTCGACAGCAAGTCGTTTGAGCGTCAACTTCTCTCCCCGGAGGGGATGGTTGAGCCGATCGGTCACTGCCGTTCCTGACCCTCCGCTGAGGCGTCTCCACCTGTGACTGGCGCCGCATAAGCGCGCGCACAAACTGCCTTGATGCGCACCGATTGACTGGAAGGAGGCCGTGAAGACACCCGGCGGATGGGGTCCGAAAGGACTCGGTCAGAACTCGTCGTCCTGAGCCCCTACCGTCGTCAGCTCGAGCTCCCGAACTGCGGCATTCGCCGCATCGATATACTTGCGCGCGGTCTCCATCGAGATGTCAATCTCTCGATGATGGGCGGCGGCATTCCGAAGCTGACTCAGGTCGAGGATCAAGCTCTTCAGGTAGGGGTCAACCCGCTCCGACTTACGTACCGCGACCATGGGGCTTCGTGTGACAGACTCTCCCATCGCGGTAAGGAGGTTTACAGCTGCTCGCTCGACCCGAATGAAGGCAGTCACGACAGCCGCGGCAGGGTCAATTGATGCCAGCTCCAGCGCGATGTCGTCCGTCGGCGTGGACTCCGGTCGGCCGACGT
The DNA here is from genome assembly GCF_018613935.1 of Agromyces sp. ISL-38. GTDB lineage: Bacteria > Actinomycetota > Actinomycetes > Actinomycetales > Microbacteriaceae > Agromyces. Next base: position 202,493 of record NZ_JAGGPF010000006.1, read on the forward strand.
AGTCGGGCGACTTCTGCGATGGAAGCCCTTCGGCGCTCTCCTCAACTTCCTCCACACTTTCTTCGAACCACTCTGCCTCGACACCCCATGGGGCTTTCAGCCGCTTGAGTTGGCCCATTCGGTCGAGGAGGGCTGAGAGTAACGACACGAGTGGGCGTCGGAAGACGAGGAAGAGCGTCAACACGACGAGTGGCCATGCAAGCGAGCTTACGATCGAACTTAAGAAGCCCAGTAGATCACTTGCCGAAGGTTCGTCAGAACCTGATAACACGGAACCCATGGCCGGGGCAGGAGTGGGGGTTGGCGTCGGCACCGGACAAGCGTAGTGCGCGAGAGCATCGATTCGAGAGCCAGAAGGCGTCAACCACGGTCATAGCGGATACGGTCGAGAGGACACGATGATCGAATACGACGAGGCGGTCGCCGCCGTCGAAGCTGCAGCCGACTGGTCGGCGTGGGCTCCGTTCGCGGCCGTTGCGACCAGCGCGCCGACCACACCCGGGGTATGCCTGTTTCGCGCCAACTCTCGCATCATCTACCTGGGTGTTGCCGGGCCTCGCGATGGGAACGGTCGGAAGGATCCGACTGGCTTGTACGGTCGCTTCAGCATCTATCGGGGTGGCCGGATCACCGGGTTTGGGCAGGCGATCTTTGACATGGCTCTGGCTGACCGCGACTTCCTCGCCGCGCGCCAGGCAGAACTCGAGGCAGGCTCCGCCCAAACGCGCCGTCGATTGGGTCGTGCAGCGTACGAGCACATTAGTCCGGATGTACGGTGGACGACCGTCCTCACGAAACTGGATGCGCTGCAACTGGAGAAATCGATCGTCGGCCTTCTCCGTGTCTACGACTTGCTCAACCGCGAGGCCATCCGCTATCGCGCTAGGCGGCCCGAGGGCTTTTCCCGCATCGTCCCGAGCGGAGTCAGCAGGTAGTCCTCGAACGGGGGGTGCCGCCGTCGCCAGCCCACCTGCATACTTCAGAGCATTGTCCATTGCGCTTGACGAATGGGGTTTGAGTGAGCGGTGCCAGTGCTGAGCAGCTTCTTGGAAAGCACCAAGGCGAGGATTGGCGAGCTCGCTTTCTGGACATCAGCGATCTAATCGAGATTCTTCGCGACTGCATCATCGACGACGAGTACACGATCCCCGATGATCTGAATGAAGCCATCATTCTTACTTCACGCGGCAATGCGCTCAAGAGCAGGCTGATCCGCAAGGAAGAGGTGCCTGCAAAGGAAGCACATTTAATGTGCGCGCTCACGCTAGGACACGACGAGCTTTTTGTCGATATCGAGGCCACAGATCCGAAGGCACTGTCGTCATCAATTGGCAGGCAGCTGAGGGACGGGGCAATTCGATTCCCTTTCATCTACTCGCGCGATCTCTACGACCTGTTTGCGGATCTCTTTGAGGAGGAGAAGGACTACCTGTCTTCTGAGGAGACCATGCGTTTGCTTCAAGCGATTCCGTGTGGCGTTTTTCAGTACGGGCGCTACATCATCGGACCAAGCGGCCTAACGGAAGCGCAGTCCGGACGTGCGCTCCGATTCTCCAAACGAGTCCCAGCATTTCACTGCAGTGATCCTGTCTGCCGAGACCTTCACTCGGTGGTGTTCAGCACAGGGCACAACGCTGAGATCAACTCGCAACAGCACAAACTCGTTCGATACTTAGAATCTCTCGAGACGCCAGAGGCCGACTGGACTGGGTTGGCGATGGAGCTGAACAATCTGAGTGAGACCCACTTCGGGGATCATTGGATCGCTCCCATGGTCACGTTGTTAGGCGATTGCTTGGGCCTCGAGGAGCTGCGGACCCTCATTGCAGAACTCGGAGATAGCCAGCCGATAGGCGAGCGCCCGGAGCTCCTTGAGATGGCGCCATGGCACAGCGACCAGACGATCGCAGCTGCACTAGACAAGCTCGTTCTTGCCGGCGAGATCGTAGTTCCCGAGGGTGAGGTGCGGGCACCTATCTCAACGGGCCACCTCCGTTCTGGGGCGTACCGGCTGCAGCCCCAACTTGGTTCGCAGGGCGTGCGCTTCGTGTCCGGAGATCCAGGTTTACCAACGCTTCGCCAGCGTGAGTTGATCAGGAAGCTGTACCTCTCGGGCAACGATGACGATCGCCACGAGCTCGATTGACAGTTGCGATCTGTTGATGGGAACTCACTCGAGGGCCGTCTCGATGAGTACCTGAGAACGAGTACGCCGCACGAGGCCCTCACGCGATTGGTGCTTTCGCGCAGCAGTAGTGCGATCGCCGCGAGCGAGGTCTCGGGGTTGGGCGATCTCGACGGTTTCTCGGACGAGGAACTCATCTCACGTCTGGCCTGGAAGCTGGGATTTGAGGTGGCGTCCGCGGACGATGGACACGCGAGTTTCTGGCGGCAGCACGAGAAGCTCTCAGCGATAGTTCAGAGCTGGAGAGGATCTGGGCCCGGCGATGCTGATGAGTTTCGGGGTCAGGCTTCCGCTTATTTCAGCAGCCTCGAAGGCATCCTTGAGGACTCGCTTTCGTTCGCTTCATGGAGCCTCTTGCGTGATCACATTTCGGCTGCGCGCCCGTTTGCATATGACAATGGACGAGACCGCCGGGACGGACTTCTCCTTCTCGCGCAGGCATATGAGAACTGGGCGACGAAGACCCCGAACGAGACTCTGCGCTTCACTGGGCGGTTGACGATGTTCACGCTGGTGCGTGGATTTGGGGTGCTTGCCAGCGCCCTGTCGGCGCTTATCGGTCGCTCAACCGAGTACGCGCGACCGATGAAGAACTACCCGGACTACGCGACCCGGAGCTCACTTCAGCATTTCCCGTTTCGATCAGTCCACCCGTTTCTTGACCTCGCGGAGCACAGTCGCATTCGTATCGTCGATGGTCTGGCCGCAGTCGAATCGATCATGGATGCAGGAACGCTTTCCAGCGTGCGAAACGACTATTCGCACTATCGGCGCACCTCCCCAGAGCTCGCAGCTATGGAGACGACCCTGGAAGCGGTTGGCCGAGCGGTTCGACTTCTTGAGAACCTCGGGTTTGGTCTGAACGTTTGCCACCTTGCTGCTGAGTCCTCCGACGAGTGGGGCAGGCGAACTGTTCTTTTCGTTGGGCCACGCAGTCTGACCCACTCGTTCGCCAGACCATCCAGTCTGGAATGGGTCGGGCTGCCTTCCTTGAGAAGCCCGCAGTACCTTGTTCGCTCCGCTCCGTTCGATGATGGCAATGAGGTACTGCGCTTCCTGCGTCGTTACGATAGCGATTTCGCTCGAATGTGGGATGAGTACCCCAAACCCCGGAAGAAGGCGTTGCCAACAGTCGATGGGACTGTCGGTGTTCAGCAAAGCGGTCACTGAAGTGACGCCTTGAAGTGCGGTGGTCGAGCCGGCATCGCGCACGAGCCGGTACCTTTGAATGAGCGGCTGACTATACGCAACGCACTCTGCGGGCGTGAGGAGAAACCAACCCATGGCGCTATCCGTTCTGGAAATCGAACAAGTTCGCCTTTGCGCAATTCAGGCCCCGAGCGTCCCCGGCCGGAGCGACTACAGTCCTCCGGAAGCCTGACGGGTCGTCTGCTGCATGGCTGGTAGATCGGGACAGCATGAAGCGTTATTTGCTGCGCCCACCATTCATTTCACGATGACCACTCACGCCGGTGGCCCCATTGACCTCGAGTCCGCCGTGCGTCGCTTGCTTAGAGCCGACGTGGCAGTGGCGGCTGCGTGGCCCTCTGAGGCGGGCGTCCGCATCACACCCAAGATGCGTTCGCTCGTAAAGGTGATTCGTTCAGGGGAGCGCCTGCGCGATGACGCGGCCGAGTTTCGGTCCAGACGCTCCATATTGGCGGCCGCAAAGTTCGCAGTTCGGCATCCGCGCATCGTCGCCGAGACGCTGCGACATCCGCAGGCTGAGTCAACGCATAGTGGTGCGGTTGCGTCGACGACGGGTTCCCAGGGACCAAGCACGGACTCACTCGAAGCGGCACTAGACACCGCGCGGGAGATCGTGATTGATGCCCAGACGATCGCGGCTGTTGAGCGCGGTATCGATACAACACTCTTTGGTGGCTCCAGCAGGGATGGAGACGAGTTCGTCCGAATAATCCTGCGGGGCTCTTATCACGACTTGCGGATGCCGCAATCCGGCGGGACTGAACACGTGGTCTTCGAACCGCGTCTTCTCCTGCATCGATCTGGTGTTGTACAGCTGACCGTGGCGCTTCCGGTTCATCGGGAACTAACCACGACCCAGCTCATAGAGATCTCTCGGTCAGACCGCGCGGTTCTGGTGCGTTCCGAGATTCCGGAGCCGCTCTTGGCGGGCCTCCCTAATAAGCATCTCTTCGGCCAATGGCAGGCGGAGCGCGACGCAGGTGCCCGCGTGCGTGTCATGGATTTCCCTGACCCCCCCACGATGGCGGATTCGCTGGATCAGCATCTCGGCGCCATCGGGGCAGTCATTGGCGCGCGCCTTCCGCGTGAATGGAACACGCATGCCACTGTGATCGCCGCAGTGGGGTCCTGCTGCAGGACGGGAACGAAGTGGCGAACTCGTCACGAGGATGCGATCGCCCGCGTGGCGACGCGCTTCACTTCGCGTGCGGAAGTTGATCTCGATCGTTTATCAGGCGTGAACCTCTCGGTGAGCGCGGACCACCGGATCTATACCAATCTCGGTTCGACGACCCGGATTCAAGTCGCCGGACAGCCCCCGGAACCGATTCATCATCTCGACACCGTGTTGATCGTCGAGCACACGTTGCTCCAATACTTCCGGCTCCGGAATCTGGAATCCGTTGCAATAGCTGGCCCGCTATACGACATGGAACTCGAGACCGCCTATGCCGAGGCGATCAACGTGTTCTCGGACATGCGTCAGCACGAGATCCGATATGGCTCAGCACGGGAGATCGCGACTCGTCTCCTCACCGATCTGGGCGGCGAGGAGATGCGTCGCACGATCGAGGCGGCGCTGAACTTATCCTCCCAGGCCAATGCCACTAGAACTGCGACCATTCAGTCAGCCCGGTCACTCCGGCTGACCTGGGCCGCGACCATTCTTGCGGCGCTCGTGGGGGTACCGGTCCTCGGCGATCTCCTCGACTATGTGTCAATGGTAGACGCGTCCACGCCCATCGGGCTCGTGCTCTCCCCGCTGAGGTGGGCGGCCGGTACGGGTGACTGGGGCCCGTGGGTGGTACTTGCAACCCTTGCGGCGGCATTCTTCGCACTCTGGCTGGTCGGGCGAGCAGCGAAGTTACCTGAGGCGATGCGTCGCACCGATCGGTTCCGGCGCCGCCGATCGTGGCTCCCCGCGGATCTTGAACTCATCGTCGAGAGCGGCGGCAGCGAAAGTAATCAGTCTCGCTCCCCAGCCCGACCCGACTAGCGCGCCGCCGCTACGCCGCAGAGCCGCGACGCTTGTCTTCACACTCTTGCGCCAGCGCTATCCGACGGTCGAACGCTGAACGTTAGGATCCTGACTGGGTCAAGGGCGGTGTTCGCTCGTAGACTGGAGAAAACGACCCTGAGTCTTGGAGGTGCGACGTGGCTGCTGTTCGGAAGGTTTCGCCGGTGGCGCTGCGGCGCGCGGTCGTTCGTTCGACGGTGGCATCGGCCAAGCTTGAGAACCGCGTCGTGCCGAGTGGATACGTTCCGTCTGTGGAGGCGCGTCGTTTCGTCGAGGCGGCCAAGGCGCGCGCGATTCGTTCGGGCAAGTGACGTTCGATCCCGGGTACGGTGAGACGCCGATCGACCCGGATGAAGCTGACGCCCTCACAACGGAGGCTCGAGCGGTGGTCGGCGATCCGCCGTTGAAGGCCGTGATCTTCGAACTCGAGCAGGAGATCGAGCAGGCCGTCGCCCTGGATCTCATCGACGCAGTGCTGCGCGGCGAGCTCCGCGTCGGCGATCTCCTGACACCGGATTTCGTGTTCGACGTGCATGAGCGCCTGTACGGTGCGGTCTGGTCGTGGGCGGGTCGGCCTCGAGTTCGGATGCTCAGCATCGGCGTCGATCCGTCCCACGTCCAGGTCGATCTGCGCTCCACGCTGGACAACCTCGCCTACCGGTGGGCCAATACCGACGACTGGGATGCCCGTCAGTTCGGCATCGCCGTGCATGCCGAACTCGTCCGTATCCATCCGTTCGTCGACGGCAATGGACGCACGACGCGCCTCATTGGCGACCTTGTCTATCTCACAGCACAGGATCCGCACTCGCCGCCGGCGGTCTACGACTGGAGCATCGACAAGCGCACGTACATCGAACTGCTGCGCGTGTTCGATCAGAACCGCGACCCGATCCCGCTCGCGGCGTTCATCCCGATCACGCTCATCGAGTAAAACGGAGCGCGTCGCGAACAGGACCATACCTATGACCTCGAGCGATGTTCGGGGTTCAAGTCCTGAGCGCCGGTTTCGGGACTTGATGCGTCAACGTTTATCCAACGTTTATTCGATCCGAGCCTGTCGAGCTGCGCCGAGGTGTCCCGAGTATTCTGGACGGCGTAGTGTCAGGATCGGCGAGAAATCCCCGATCATGTCGAGATAGGTCGAGCAATTCGAGGGGCTAGGAGTTCGGGGGAGTAGTCCCGGGTGAGTCCATCGGTCACGGGTTCAAGTCCCGTCCGCCCTACAAAAGCCCTGTTGAAGTAAGCTTTCTGTCTTCCGAGCGGTGTCGTGGCGACTGAATCCGACAGGCAGTCGAATCGGGACACGGTGCAACTCGCCTGCTCAAAGGTTTGCTCGGGAGCGGTGGCTTGATCTCGAGCGGACTGGCCCATGTTCCTTAAGCTGGTGTCCCGTGGACTGCGAAAAGGCCAAATCGGCTGAACCCGGAAACCAGTCCTCCGGGCGCGCCGTGGAACTCGAATGCCGGGCAGGGAAACCGGCAGGAACGAAACCCAGGCCGAATCATCAGCGTCCCTAAGGCGCCGGCGCTTGGGTTCCCGCTGGCGCCTTCACGGGTGCTTGGTCGGTCGGGAACATATCGTTCGGCAGGTCACGGACGGTAGCTGCCTTCCCTGTTCCTCTATAGGTCGCTGTCGCGATCGTGTTGTCTGCTGGGAAGCGCACCGTCAGTGTCGCTAGTTGGACCCCTATCTCGGTTGGTGTGAAGCGGATGGTGATGCTGCACTGGGCATGGGCGGGCAGGACTCCGCCGCACAGTGTTGTCGTCGTTGATAGGTCCTCGAATGTGAACGGGTTGCTTGCGTTCTCATTGGCGATCTCTGCCGTCCCAAGGGTTACGTCCGAGTCGGAGCCGTTCACCAGAGGGCGTGTGTCCGTATCGAAATCTCCGATCTCGGTTCCGAAGTTGAGTGATATGACTGGGCCGAGGATGACGACGTTCGGGTTCTCGGTCGGCTCTTCGTTACCACCCTCTCCACCGCCACCCTCGGTGCCTCCGCCTTCCGTTCCACCACCTTCGGTGCCTCCGCCTTCCGCTCCACCACCTTCGGTGCCCGACGTCTCCGTAGGTAGTGCCGTGTCAGGCGATTGTCCGCGCGGGGCTGTGACATCGCCGGGCGCGGCCGGGTTGCACCCGGTGACGGTGAGCATGACAGCTGCCAGGACTACGGCCAGCCTGAAACCTGTTCTATTCATCATCGTCTCTCTTCCCGGGCGTGTATTCGAGCCGGATACCCGGGCCTTCGGGAAGGACTATCGTGCCGCCCGTCACGTGATCCCATTCGAATGGCCACAAGAAGTATTTGTCGGCTGCGTGTTGCAGGAACCGGAGGCCGGTGTACTTGTACCGGTACACGGTGCCCGGGTCGGCGCTTACAGTCTCGACGACGGGAGCTTGGAGGCCGAGAGGGCGGTCGCTGTACACAACCACGAGAGTCAGCCTCTCTTGGGCGGCCTCGATAGCTTCGGCGCGGCCGCGACCGAGCGACCCAGCCCACAAGGAGAACACCCAGAAGAGGCTGATGACGACGAGCGACGCCAGCATGATGTAGCCCCCGCGTTGCCAGGACGTCAGACGTGGCGGCGGTGCAAATCCGACATTCCGAATGAGGGAAGCTCCTTCGGCGACGAGCCCGGCGCTGAATCCCAGCACCAGCGGCGGTGCTCGGTAGTCAATCTCGAAGGGCCACCTGTTGAACAGGAACACGACACTCACGACCAGCCCCACGAACCCAACGACGACAGCGACCCACGCCCCCGCGCGAATCCATCGGTGGACTTTGCCGGCTCGGATGAGGTAAAGCAAAGCGCCATGGATAGCGAGCCAGACCAACACGACCACCGAACTGACCGTGGCCGGAATTATGAGCGCGTCGGCACTGCGCAGCACGACGTCGTTCGGGGTGAGTTCCATGACGCTGACCTCAACCCCGAGGTACCTGCCGCGTTCGTTCGTGTACTGCCAGCCGAACCAGAATGCGAGGCCGGCCGCGATCGCAGCCAAAGGAACTACGGCGGCGAGCCAGTCAAACACCGTACCGAATGACATCGACGCTGAACCACGCGGCACGTTGTCGGCAGCGGACTCCGGCATCAGCGGAGCCGGTGCCGGTGGTGCCTGCTCAAGCTTCTTGTTGCGGTTTCGCACCGGACCTCCCTGTCCGCCGATCCCTGACAGCGATGTGACGTAGGGGGTGCCGGGCGTGATCTCGCTATCTCGCTGGTACCAATGATGCGAGATGAGAATCCGTCACGTACTCCCAACCCTCATGATCCTCCCTGCTTGCCGAGATCTGCATGTCCACCAAAGAGAGGACAGACAGCGACAGAGTGTGATGCGGTCAGGTCTGCTGCAGGTTCGGGTGACAGCATGTAGTCATCTGACCTTGACGGGCTTGGCATGTTCATGGTGTCGAGTTCGATCGGAATGAGGCGGACGAGACGCGTTCGCTTGCTCGGCGACGCAATCCTTGTCAACTCGGAGACATTCCCGGAGTCCAGAGCGTCGTCGACGAAGTCAGGGCAATATTGCAGTATGACTCGGACTGGGTTTCGTTCCGATGGGTTTCCGTGTCCGGCGGTCTTCCGCCGGGATTGAACTCCGATTTGCCCGGTGTGAGCAAGGACTGTTCGGGCTGACTCTCGGGATGGTCGACGTCCGTGCCGGAGATCCTGGCGTTGAGCTGGGCACGGGAACGCTCGGAGGAGTATCCGTTTTCTCGACACCACCCCTATTTCGTATTGCATTATTGGCATGGCTGGGAAAGCGCCCAAGGCGACGCGCCACTCCATCGATCGGGATGTCGCCGGCACAGGCCGGGCGAGACGCGATTCGGCGGCAACGAGTGATCCGCCGACTGCCAGCGCTTCGTTGCCAACGGGCTCGACGTGGAATCGGTCTTAGGCGTGCATGTCCGTGAAAATGAGGACTGCTCGACGGTCAAGCCGCGAGCACAATGGGTAGCACCCGCGATGCGAAAGGATGCGCATTGACGCGACCAGCTTTGGCGATTGCTTGTGTGGCACACGAGGGGGTGGATGCTATGGACGAGCCTGGGGTTATGATCGGGCTGCTCGGCCCTTTCAGGTCCTGAAGCTCGGTCGGCCTGCGCCGCTCCGCTCCGGAGGGAAAGGCGAACAGCTGCTGAGCAGCCTCGCGATCCATCACCGGTTCGGGGTCCGGCGCGAGATGCTGATCGAGTCGATCTGGCCCGACCTCGCACCTGCGAGATCGATCCAGTGCCTGAACACGCTCGTCCACGGACTCAAGACGCAGTTCGCCGACGCGCTGGGCGGGCAACCTCCGGTCGTCCATGAGCAGAGCCAGTACGTCTTGAACCTAGCCGCCGGCCTGAGAGTCGACGCGCTGGAGTTTGAATCGGCAGTCGACGCGGGCGACCGCCTACTTTCGGCAGGCGAGACCACAGCGGCCATCAGGACATTCGAGCACGCTGTACTCCTCTACCGCGGCGACCTCACGTCCGGTCCCGACATCTCCGCCCTCCTGGAGAGCGAGCGGTTGCGTGCAGTCTGCCTCACTGCGCTGGCGCGGCTGGCCGACGCCCACTTCGAGCTCTCCAACTACGAGCAAGCGCTGTCATACGCCATCCGGTTGCTCGGCATCGACCCCTGCCGGGAGGATGCCCATCGCATGGCCATGCGCTCCTACGTGCGCCTGGGCGCCCGCGCGCAGGCGTTGCGGCAGTTCATTACGTGTCGGCAGATCCTCGCCTACGAGTTCGAAGCGACGCCGGAACCGGCCACCGAGGAGCTCTTCGCGCTCATCCGCGTCGATCCCGGCGGAGTGTAGTCGGCTCAGTCTGCGTCGCCCGCGGTCTCAGGAGGAGTCCGGGCACCTGCCGAAACCTCACCGGAATCTCATCCGCGCGTCATCGTTCAGGGCCCAATTCTCATCGGGTACTGAGCGGCCCCCGGTAGAACTTGGTGCACACCAATCCATCGAGGACCCCATGACGGAAGGCGCATCGACGGACAAGCTCTCCACGAAACGCCAGTTCGCCCTCGTGGTGCGCGTCGCCATCGAGGGCAACGGAGAGATCACCGGAGAGCTCGTCGATCCGATCTCGGAGCAGCGGAGACGCTTCACCGAGACCGCCGCGCTCGTCGACGAGGTCCGCCACTGGATCGACGACGTCGTGGGAGGGGTCAGCGCCAATGGTCGACCGTCAGCCGAGTAGGGCCACGGGCCATCCGGTCGACGGCGAGCCGGCCATCCGTCCTCCCACGCCGCATCCCATCCACCACATCGCAACGGTCGGCCGACTCGGGCCGCGTCACGCGGTCCGCCACCTTCCTCGGAGGATTCCATGCCTGTTCTCGTAGTGCCGGGAGTATCGGTCGAAGCGACCTTCGACGTCCTGCCGCCGTTGCCCGCCGCCGCCGGCATCGTCGGCGTCGTCGGCGTGGTCGACCGGCCGCCGAGTCCGAGCCGGCTGGTCGGCGTCACGCGCGTCTCCGAGTTGCAGGACCTCTGCGGGCCGGGCACGGTCGCCTCGATGCCCGAAGCCGTCGCGGCGCTCTCGACCGGTGCGCAGGAGGTGATCGTGTCGGCCGTGTCGGGCGGCGCCGCCGCGAGCGTCACGCTCGTGAACGCGGCGGATGCCCCAGCCGTGCGGCTTCGCGCGCGGTCGCGCGGCGCGTGGGCGAACCGGCTCTCGGCCGACGTGCGCATCATCACGAACGCGGCGGGCGAGGTCGTGCGCGTGACGCTGCGCATCCTGCAGGACAACGCGGAGGCCGAGCGCTTCGACGACCTCATCGTCGAGCCGGGCCAGTCGCTCGACCTCTTCTCGGTCGTGAACGCGCAGTCGAACTACGTCGTCGCGGTCGAGCCGGGGTTCGAGGGCGACGACCCGAAGCCGGGCATCTACCCGCTCGACGCCGATGGCAGGGCGGAGATCGAGCAGCTCGGTGCCGCTGGGACCGTGCTCATGGACGTGCGGCTCGTGCCGGGTGCCGCGGGCGACGGCGTGACCGTGCAGATCACCGGTGCGGGCGACGCGATCGCCGTCGAGGTGATTCGCAACGGTGCCAGGCAGGAGCTGTTCGAGGGCCTGACGATGGACCCCGATTCCGAACGTCACCTGCCGGCCGTGCTTTCGGGGCAGAGCCGGTTCATCCGCGCCGTGCCGCGCAGTTCGCTCGCGGGCGCCGCCCGGCTGCCGCGCGCGACGCCCGCGCCGGTCGCGTTCGCGGGCGGCGCCTCGCCGAACGTCGCGGCCTACCGCACCGCGATCGACCTGCTGACCGAGGACCCGCGCATCGACCTCGTGATGGCGAGCTTCGACCCCGCGCTCGATTCGGCGAGCGTCATCCAGATCCACCAGTCGCTGCTCGCGCACGCGCTGACCGCGAGCGACGCGGGTGCGCCGCGCATCGCGTTCGGGTCGATCCGCCCCGAGGACGCCGACGACCTCGACGCCATCCGCGACCATGCGGCAGCGGTGCGCAACCGTCGGTTCGTGCTCGTCGCGCCGCCCGGTGCGACCGGCGCGGTGATCGGGCTCATCGGCCGCATCAACCCCGAGATCTCGCCGACCTTCCAGTCGGCGCAGCTGCTCGGCATCCCGCCGGCCCACTATCGCGAGAGCGAGCTGAACCGCCTGCTCGGGCCGTCGACGAACCTGCTCGTCGTGCAGCAGCGCGCGGGACGCGGCGTGATCGTGCTCAAGGGCATCAACACGATCGGCGACCAGATCTCGGTGACGCGCGTGGCCGACCGATGCATCCGCGAGACCAAGGCGATCAGCGAGAACTTCATTGGCCGCCTCAACTCGGCCGACGCGCGCGAGGCGCTCAAGCAGCAGCTGATCGCGACGTTCACCCGCCTCGAGCGGTCTGGCGCGCTCGTTCCGAGCACCGACGGCACCGACCCCGCGTTCGTCGTCGACGTGTACTCGACGCAGCAGGACTTCGCGCAGGGCGTCGTGCGCGTCGACATCGCGGTGCGGCCGGTGCGGGCGATCGACTACGTGTACGCCACCATCCGCGTGAAGAACTAGGCCGCGAGCCGAGAGGAACCCACCATGCCAACCATCTTCGCCGCCTCGGAAAGCACCGTGCTCGTCGACGGTGAGCCTGTCGAGGGCGTGCAGGGCATCGACTACCGTACCCGGCACGACCGCACAAACGTCTACGCGCTCGGCAGCACCGAGCGGGTCGACGTCGTCTCGGGAGCCTACGAGGTGCAGGGCCGCATCCGCGTCGTCTCGGCGAGCGCCGCGCTCGACGCCATCGTGGGCGACCAGCTGTTCCAGGTCATCGCGAACCTGCGTCACGGCACGACCGAGTCGACGGTCACGTTCGACGACTGTACCCTGACCGAGAAGACGTTCGACCTGTCGGTCAACGGGCAGGGCGCAGCGGTCTACGCGTTCAGTGCCGCCAGGGTGCGGTAGCCGGATGGCGCGTCCGCTCGTCGTCCTCGACCTGGCCGCCGGCCGTGCGCTGCTGGGTGGCGCGGTCGCGGTCGTGCGCGCGCGGCCGGGGGGCGCGGTCGAGTTCGGCGGACGCGTGATCCGGCCGCTGCGATTCGGCGAGCGGTGGCGGCTCCTCGACGGGGCGGCGACGGACGGTGCGGATCGCTCGGATGGCTCTCTGGGCGCGAGCGTGCTCGCGGTCGCGGTCGCGGGGGCGCGTGTTGAGGATGCGAGTGTCGACGGCGCGGGAGCGGATGGCGCGTGGCCCGACGATCGGATCGCACGGGTGCTCGCGCTGCACCTGGCCGGCGCGCGACCCGGGCGCGCGGTTCCCGGTTGCGGTGCACAGTTGGCCGCGCTGGTAGCCGCCGGCTGGAGCCCGCGCGGCGTGCTCGACGCGGATGCCGACCTTATCGACCTGCTCACGGTCGAATCCGAGGGCGGCGGCTCCGACGGGTTCACCGACGGCGGCTGGACGAGCATCGTGCTCGCCGCAGATGCCGACGACGCTTCCGACGCGGCGCAGGTCTCGCTGTCCGAGCTCCTCCAGATGCTCGAGCACGACCTGCTCGGCCGGTTGGCGCCCACCGGGCCGGACGGGTCCGCCGGTGCCGACGAATCCGCCGGTCGCGCGGATGCCGGCGACCGTGTCCGCGCGGCGCTCGCCGCCGTCGCGACCGCGTCGTCCGGGTCTCGGGCGGTCTCGGCGGCAGTCGAGGCCCGGCGGGCCGCGACCGCGGCTGGCTCGCCGCGAACGCCCGCCGCGGGCCATCCGACCGTGTCGTTCCCGGCCGACGAGCCCGCGCGCGCCGCCGCGTCGACCGACCCGTTCGGCGAGCCGGCCGTCGTCGGTCGAGAGATCGGCCCCGCCTCGCCGCCGCGATTTCCGACGCCGATCCGCACCGACTGGCCCGACCCCAGATCCTCGGACGGCGTGAGCGCAGCGCCATCCGTCGCTTCCGCGCCATCCGCTCACCACGACCGCGCGATCACGACGCCTGCGGCGCCCTCGATCGCGCGACCCGCAACCCCGCCCGGCGAGCCGGTCGCGCGCCGCGCGACGCGCGCCGAAGCGAGTGCGGCACCCGTCGTCGTGCTCGACGATGCCGCGGCGAGCCGCACCGACCGGCTCGCGTTCCCGGCCCCGGCCCGGCCCGACGCGTTCGACGTCGCCGACGAGGTCGCAGCGCTCCTCGACGAGGAATCCGACCTTCGGGGGCTGCGGCGATGACCGCGCCGGCCTCGCCGCCGCCCATGCCGCTCGTGGGCGACATCGCGCTCGGCTCGGTGCAGCAGATCGACCACGTCATGAGCGCGGGCTTCCAGCGCATCGCGGTGCCGGGCCTCGACGGCGACGTGCTGCAGCGCGCCGGGCGCGGGTCGCACGCGATCTGGATCCGCGGGCTGCTGTCGGGCGAGACCGCGATGGCCGAGCTCGGCAAGCTGCAGAAGCTCGCGGCGGAGGGCACCGAGGTGCCGTTCTCGGCCGACATCACGGTCGCGCTCGAACTCGAGCAGGTCGTCGTGTCCGACCTGCGCGCACAGGCCGTCGCGGGCACCGCCGACCTCGTCGGCTACGAGCTGTGCCTCGTCGAGAGCCCGCCGCTGCCGCCGCCCGCCGAGGTCAGCGGGTTCGGGGGGCTCGACGACTTCGGCATCGGCGACCTCGGCTTCGACGCCGACATCATGGGCGACCTCGCCGACCTCGCGAGCGACGTCGCCGGCGCGGTCGACGCGGTCATGGAGGTCGCCGACCAGCTCACCGCCCTCGCCTCGCTCGCCGACCTCGACGTCGGGGGACCGCTGCAGCCGATGGCCGACGCCGTCTCGGGCGTCGGGAAGGCGGCCGGCACGTTCGACACGATCTCGGCGTCGCTGACCGCGCTGCTGGGGGGCCCGTGATGACCGCACTCGGCTTCGGCGCGACCGCCACGATCGGCTCGCTGCGCTACACCGGCGGGATCGCCGCCGTGCGCGTCGCGCTGTCGATCGGCCCGGGCGTCGGCTCGGCGCGGCTCACGCTGCCTCGCGACCTGCGCGTGGACGCGAAGCCCGGCGACGACGTCGCGATCGCGCTGCGCGGCGAATCGCCCGACGAGACCGACGTGTTCACCGGCACGGTCGTCACGGTGCGACGCGCGCTCGACCGCACCGTCATCGTGTGCGGCGACGCGGCGGTCGCGCTCGCTGCGATCCGAACGGGCAGCACGTTCGAGCACCAGGGCGCGAGTGCCGTGATCGACGCGTTCGCGCGAGAGGCCGGTGTCGAGGTCGGCACGGTCGACCTCGACCTCGATCTCGCCTCGTACGTCGCCGACCAGGGACGCACCGCGTGGGAGCACGTCACCGCGCTCGCCGCATGGGGCGGCGCGCTCGCGACGACGGCGGCCGACGGCGCCGTCGACGTGCGGCCCTTCCCCTCGCCGCCCGCCGACGTCGCGCTCCGTTACGGCCGCGAGATCGCCGAGCTCGGGGTCACCACGGTCACGCCCGCCGCGGGCGTCGTCTGGACCGGCAGCGGGCCGGCCGGCGACGCATCCGATCCGCGCGCGCAACTGCAGACCACCGCGACGCTGCCCGACGATGCTCCGGGCCCGGACGCCCACACGATCCGCGTCGCCGCGCCCGCGCTGCGCACGCCGGCGGCCGCGGCATCCGCGATCGAAGCCGCCGCAGCCCGGAACGGCGCGCCCCGGCTCGTCGCCGCGTGCTGGCTCGTGCCGGCGTTGCGCGCAGGCACGGCCGTCGAGATCGCCGACGCGCCGACCCCCGAGTCCACCGGGCCATGGCTCATCACAAGGGTCGTGCACACCGTCGGGCCCGGGCCCGCCGGCCGCACCACGTTCGAGGCCGTGAGCATGCAGAGCGCGGGCTCGAGCCTGCTCGACCGGCTCGTCGGAGCGATCGGGAGCCTGCTGTGAGCACCGCGCTGTTCGATTCCGTGAGCCGCATCGCCCGGCACGAGGTATCCGCTCGCTCGATCGCCGCGATCGGCGTGGTCGTCGACGTCTTCGACGGCACCGGCGCGCCATCCGATCACGCGGTGACCGTCGAGCTGCGCGAGAGCGGCCTGCTGCTGCCGCGCGTGCCGATCGCGGTCGGCGTGCTCGGCCAGGCCGCGACACCCGCCGCAGGCGACCTCGTCGTCGTCGTGTTCGCCGACGCCGACGTCAACGCGCCCGTCGTGATCGGCGGACTCTACCACGCCGACCTCGCGCCGCCCGAGCACGGCGACGGCGACGTGGTGCTACAGCTGCCCGCAGGCGCCGCCCAGCCGGGCATCCGCGCGGTGCTGCGCGGCGGCGATCCGCTCGTGACGGTGACGGTCGGCGAGGTCGAGCTCACGGCCGACGATCAGAAGCTGTACGTCAAGACCGGCGACGCCGAGGCCACCGTCGACGCCGCGGGCGGCGGGCGCATCGAGCTCAAGATCGGCGACGCGAGCCTGACCGTGACGGGGCGCGGCGACATCGCGCTCGAGACGAAGGGCACGCTGAGTCTGCACGGCACCGACGTCGAGATCAAGGGCGACGGCTCGGTGACCATCTCCGCGCCGCAGGTGAAGGTGAACTGATGGGACAGCCTGCCGCCAACGGCGCCGCGACCGTGACCGCGACCGACACGCACCTCGTGATGGTGCCGACCCCCGGTGGGCCGGTCCCGACCCCGCTGCCGCACGCGTTCAACGGCATGTTCAGCGGCGGGCTCGTCGCGAGCGTGCTCATCGCCGGCCAGCCGGCCGCGGTCGCAGGCTCGGTCGCCGCGAACCAGCCGCCGCACCTGCCGACGCCGCCCGGCACCTCGTTCCAGGTGCCGCCCGCGAACTCGGGCACCGTGCACACCGGCTCGACCGGCGTGCTCATCGGCGGGCAGCCCGCCGCTCGCCACGGCGACCCGGTGCGCACCTGCAACGACCCCGTCGCGGCGCCGGTCGGGCAGATCGTGTCGACCGTCGCGAACGTGATGATCGGGTGAGGGGAGTGCTGAAGCCGTGACCGACGCGTCCCACCTCGGAACCGACCTGCGGGTCGTCCTCGGACCGCCCGGAATGGCGGCGCATGACGCCGCCGCGCTCGACCTGCGCACCCGCCCGACGCGCGTGCAGCGCACGACGCCGCGGCCGAGCTTCGCGGCGCTGGCGACCGCCTCCGCGTCGCTGCCAGGCGCGGCGGCCGCCGACGACCGCCAGGGCTGGAACGCCGAGCCATCCGGCGCATCCGAGCTCACCGACCTGGCCACGATCACCGGTCGCGAGAACGTCGCGCAGGCGCTCATGCTGCGCCTGCTCACGCCGAAGGGCGCGCTCGGCGACCTCGGCCACGCCGGCTACGGGTCGCGGCTCGGCGAACTGATCGGGCAGAACAAGACCGAGGCGCTGCGGGGGCTGTGTCGGGCGTACGTGCTCGAGACCGTGCGCGAGGAGCCGCGCGTCGAGGACAAGCCGCTCGCGATCGCGTTCGACCCTGCCCGCGAGCACCAGGACGACTTCTTCATCGAGATCACGGTGCAGCCGGTGACCGGCGGCGACCCCGTCACCCTCGGGCTGGAGGTGGGGCTGTGAGCGACCTGGAGTACACGCCGCGCCCATACGCCGACATCGTCCGAGACCTCCTCACGACGCTGACGGGGGGCACGATCGCCGAGCCCGCGATCGCGCCGGCGGCCGGCCCGCTCGTGCTCGACCGGCTCGTGTCGCGGCCGATCCGGCGGGTGTCGCACCTCGAGGGCGTGACGGATGTCGCGGGCACGCCGGTTCCGGTGCGGTTCACCGACGCCGACTTCGACCTCGCCGACACCGACGAGGACGGCCAGCTCGACGCCGTGGTGTTCCGAGAGAACGGGCGGAAGCCGATTCCGGGGAGCGTCCTCACGGTCAACTACTATCCCGTACAGATCGTGCGGCCGGTGCCGCTGACCGACCTCAACGTCGGGTCGGTGATCCGCACCGTGCTCGAGGCGGTCGGCCGCCAGGTCGCGCAGGACGAGCAGTACCTCGACCTGATCTACCGTTCGGCCTTCCTCGCGAGCGCCGAGGGCCCCTCTCTCGACAAGGTCGTCGCGCTCATCGGCGTCTCGCGGCTTCCGGCGCGCCATCCGCTCGTCGAAGTGCGCTTCGGGCGAAGCGCGACCACCGGCGGCAAGCTGACCATCCCGGCCGGCACCGTCGTGACCGATGCCGCCACGCCGCCCTCGCGCTACCGCACCGTCGCCGAGCTCACGCTCGAGGCTGGCGAGCAGTCGCGCAGCGTGCTCACCGCGGGCGCGACGATCGACACGGCCGTCGTCGAGGCCGGCGCGCTGGACCGGCTCGAGACCAGCCTCGGCGGCATCTCGACCGTGACGAACCCCGAGCCCGCGTTCCGCGAGGCAGCCGCCGAGACCGACGACGCGCTGCGCCGCCGCGCGCGCGGCGCGCTGCACGGCACGGTGCGCGGCACGCTCGACGCGCTGCGCTTTGGCATCCTGTCGGTGCCGGGCGTCAAGGGCGTCGAGCTCACCGAATGGCCCGACGGCCGCGCCGGCGTCGTCTCGGTCAATGTCGCCTACGACCGGCCCGACCCCGCGGTCGAGGCCGCGGTCGCCGAGCGCATCGACGAGCTGCGGCCCGCGGGCATCCGCGTCGTGCCCGCGGTCGCGCGCCGGCGCAGCGTGCGCGTGACCGTCGCGCTCGTGCTCGCCGGCACGGGAGT
>NZ_JAGGPF010000007.1 GCF_018613935.1 Agromyces sp. ISL-38
ACGACCCCTAGAACCCAAGCGATCCGGGGCCCTTCGGCGTTTCCGCGGTCGGAGTGCCGAGGCATCCGCTCAGGCGACGCGTGCCTCACTCATCGCAACGCGTGCTGCGAGCCATTCCGCCTGTCGCTGCCACTGCACGCCCTGCCCGCCCTCGTGCTCGTTGAACGCGTACTCGACGATGTCGGCGGGGGCGCCGTAGTGGTTGCGGGCGGCATAGACGGTCGAGGGCGGGCACACCGGGTCCATGAGCGCGACGGAGAACAACGCGGGCGCCGTCGCGCGCTTGGCGAAGTTGACGCCGTCGAAGTACGAGAGCGTGTTGAACGCCATCGCCGCGGCATCGCGGTGCACCGAGAGGAACCGCACGATCTCCTGGTAGGGGTCGCTGCCGGTGAGTCCGACGGCATGCTCGAAGTGGCAGAGGAAGGGAACGTCGGGCATCGCCGCGACGAGTCCTTCGGCCAGCCCGGCCGCCGCCAGGGTGATGCCGCCGCCCTGGCTGCCGCCGCACACCGCCACTCGGCTCGGGTCGACCTGCGCGAGCGAACGCACTGCGTCGATGGCGAGCACGGCGTCGGTGAAGACGCGGCGGTAGTAGTAGTCGTGGGGATCGTGGATGCCCCGGGTCATGAAGCCGGGCACCGATGCGCCGCTGCCGTGCGGATCGGGCGTGCCGCCGCCCGAGCCCCACACGCTGCCCTGGCCACGGGTGTCCATGATGAAGTGCGCGTATCCGGATGCCACCCACGCGAGCCGCTCGTGCGGCAGGCCCCGTCCGCCGCCGTAGCCGACGTACTCGACGACCGCCGGGAGCGGCCCGGATGCTCCCGCCGGCAGCACGAGCCACCCGAGCACCGGGTCTCCGCCGAATCCGCTGAACGTGACGTCGTAGACCTCGAACGACGAAAGCGGCGAGTCCACACGCGTGAGCCTGGGCGGCGCGGCGAGCGACCGGGACTCGTGCAGCGTCGTCGACCAGAACTCGTCGAAGTCGTCGGGTTCGGCGACCGCGGGCCGCAGATCGCGGAAGTCCTCGATCGGGGCGTCAATGCGGGGCACGGCTGGTCCTTCCGTCGATCGGCGTCGGTGGCGTTTTCGAAAGGCCAGCGTATCCGACCGACCGCGACGCATGTGCCGGCGGTCGAACAACGCGTCAGTGACCGCCCTGATGACTCGGCCCCAACCAGGCGATACGCTCTGCACTACCATGCGGCCCGAATCGGAGGACACGCGATGAGCCAATCCGTACCGCCGGAACCACCGGCGCAACAGCGTCCGATCACCCGCAGGCCCCTGTTCTGGCTGATCATCGCCATCGTGTTGCTGCTCATCATTGCGATCGCCATCCTCATCGGCATGGCGCTGGGGTCGACGACGGGCACCGGTCCGACCGCATCGCCGACGGCGACACCGACGAGCAGCGAGGCGCCGAGCGAGGCGCCCACGTCGACGCCGACTCCGACGGAGTCGGTGGCGCCCGAGACACCGGCTGCCGTAGAGCTCCCTTCGAGCTGCGACGGCATCTACACGCGCGACTGGTCGGCCGACCTCGCACCTCGCGTGCTGAACCCCGCGTACACGGCTGATCCCGCCAGCGGATTCAAGCGATACGGCAGCAACGATGTCGGGCTCGTCACGGTGCTCGAGGCGACGACGGTGCTCGAATGCAACTGGGTTCCCGAGACCAACGCCGGACACGTGTTCCTGGTCACCGGGGTCGCCACGCTGACGCCCGAGCAGCAATCGAGCACGCTCGACTACCTCGCCGGCACCGACTTCGACTGCTACCAGGAGCTCGAGGGCACCCGGTGCGTCGTCGAGGGAGCGGAAGGCGGCGAGAACTGGGGCGAATCCCATTTCGTGCGAGAGGGCATCTGGATCGCGACGAGGTGGGGCGGCAGCGGCCCGAGCGGCTACACGCACGACATCGTGGCGGCGATCTTCGGCTGACTGCTGCGGCTGACGCCGACGCCGACGCCGACGCTGACGCCGACACGGCCTCGCCGTTGCGCGGCGCGGGATCCCGGCGCGCGGCTCGACGCGTTGCTACAGTTGCCGCACCGCGGGTGCGCAGTGCGCCCGGAAGGAGCGCGATCATGAGCAGCACGACTCCCGGATCCGAGCCGGGCGGCACGGGCGACGCAGAGCGGCCCGTCGACGACGACACCGTCGCAGACGTCGAGCCCGTATCCGACCCAGGCGCCCCGACGGCTGCGTCCGTGGACTCGGGCGACGGGCCCGACGCGACGGCTCGCCTCGACGCGGCGGTCGAGCGCGCGAAGGCCGAGGCCGCGGCATCCGATTCGCCCGACACCGATGCGTACTCCGAGCCCGTTGCCGCCGATGCCGTGCGCCGCGAGGCGTACGTGCCCTCGGCGACCATGGCTCCGGGCGCCGCGGCCGGCGCTGCGACGCTCGCCGAGGAGCCGGCAGGGCCGACTGTGGCGCCCCAGCCCGTCGCACCGCAGACCATCTACGTGCAGGCGCCGACTCCTCCGAAGCGTCGTGGCAACCGGGGATTCGGGGCGCTCGTGGCCCTCATCGGCACCGTCGTGTTCGCACTGGTCTACGCAGGCGTGGCCTACCTCCTCGTCACGTGGTACGGGGCGGCCCGCGGCGACGGCGTCCAGGTCTTCACCGAGTTCCTCGCGCGCCCGGTCTTCTGGGTGCCGGTCGTCGCGTTCTTCATCGGCTTCGCCCTGCTCGCCGCGATCGTGAACCGCGGGGCCTGGTGGTACTACGCGGTCTTCGGCCTGCTGGTCGGCGTCTTCGTGTACTTCGCCTACCTCGGAGGCTCACTGCTCACGGTCGAAGCATGGACCCTCACGGCCGACGAGGCGGGCGACTTCATCGCCCAGCGCTGGCTCGACCCGTTCGCGATCGCGGCCTTCATCATCGCCCGCGAGATCCCGATCTGGCTCGGCGGCTGGACCGCCGCGCACGGCCGCACGGTCACCGAACGCAACCGGCTCGCTCGCGAAGCATACGATCGCGAGTTGGCAGCGGGACCGCAGGCGCAACGGTACTGAGCCGCCCGGGGCAGGCCGGCGACGGTTCGCCGGCCTGCCCCGGGCTGAATGATCGACGGTCAGCCGCTACGCTGCTGTGGCGGGGATGGTGAGCCCTCCCCATCGACAGCGCGCCCTCGATCGGATTGGGTTGCGAGACGACCTTTCCAAGCACGAGGAGCGGATGTGAGCGTCACCCTCGACGTCGACGACGAGCCGACGCCCGGTCTCGACGCCGACGGTCGGCCCGACCCCGCGTATGCGGCGGGCCTCGGCATCCTTCCCGCCCCGGCGGGTCGGCGCGCGGCCGCCTTCGCGGTCGACGCCGCCATCTGGTGTGTGCTGGCGGCACCCGGCGTGATCGGTGCGTCGCTGCTCCTCGGCGCCGTCATCCGCGCCGCCGGAGACGTCACCGTCATCGCCGGCGGCGATCTCGTGCTCCCGCTCGTGCTCACCGGGGCGAGCCAGGGGCTGCTCGTCATCTTCGGGCTCGTGCAGCTCATCCTTCACGGCCGCAAGGCCCTCACCCTCGGCAAGGCCGCCCTCGGCCTGCGGTCGGTGAACGTCGCGCGGTTGCAGGCGCCGGGGTTCTGGCGCATCGTGTGGCGCGCCATCGTGCTCTGGGGAGCGCAGGTCGTGCTGCCGCTCGTCGGACCGGCCGTGCTCTTCGCCTCGTCGAAGTGGGACCCCGAGCAGCGAGGGCGCAGCTGGCTCGATCGGGTGGGCCGGAGCTACGTCATCGACATCCGACGCGGCCTGAACCCGTTCGACGCGAAGGCGCTCCGGCACGCGCGACGAGCCCTCGCGGCACCGCCGGCCGCCGTCGTCTCGAGGCTGCCGTCGCTTGCCACCGATCGTGGACCCGACGAACACACGTTCATCCCAGCCGCACGCTCGAGTTCCGGGGTCGTCTCGGCGGGTGCAGGCGCTGAGTGGGTGCCGCCCGCGATCGGCGGGTCACCAGCCCGAAGCGCGGCGCCTGCCGCGCCGGAATCGCGTGGCGTCCAGGCGGGTGGAACGCCGGCGGCCCCGGCGCCGACCCGGCCGACTCCTGCCGCCGCGCCGAGCGAACGGGTGTGGCTGCTCGTCTTCGACGACGGTACCCAGCTCGAGGCGCCGGCCCGCGGTCTCATCGGCCGCGCGCCCGCTCCACCTTCGGCAGGCGCGCACGCGCTGCTCGTGCCGCTCACCGACGAGAGCATGCGCATCTCCAAGACCCACGCTGAGTTCGGAGTGGATGCCGCGGGGTTCTGGATCAGTGATCGCGCCTCGCGCAACGGCACCGCCGTCGAGTTCCCCGACGGTGCCGCCCGCACGCTCGAGGCCGGCAGTCCCACACGTCTTCCCGCGGGCTCGCGAGTGACGCTCGGCGGCCGGTCCTTCACAATTTCGTTCGAATCGAGAGGTCGTCGATGAAGCTCAAGCTCGGTCTGCGTCGCCAGTCCGGTGCCCCTGTCGACATCGCGGTGACCGCGGATGCCACGGCGACGGTCGGCGACGTCGCTCGCACGATCGCCGAGAACGACCCGACCAGGTCGGGGCTGCAAGGCGCGCACGGGCGTGCGCTCACCCTCGCCGTGGCTCCGCCGACGTCGACCGAGCCGGTGGTGCTGCAACCCGATCTCCTCGTCGCCGACGCGCCGATCGGCTCGGGGTTCAACGCGGCCGTCGTGCTCGACACGGGAAGCACGGGCGCCGCGAAGTCGAACGTGCCGGCCGCCGCGCTGCAGATCCACAACGGGCCTGAGGCCGGTCGCCGGATCGAGTTGCCTCGGGGCCACTTCGTGATCGGGCGTGGCACCGGATCCGACCTCGTGGTCGTCGATCCGCTCATGTCCAAACGCCACGCGCGAATCGAGATCGGTGCGACGATCGAGGTCGTCGACCTCAACTCGGCCAACGGCGTGCTCGTCGACGGCGGGCTCGTGCAGCGGGTCCGGGTCGTGCCCGGCCAGATCATCGTGCTCGGTGACACCGAAGTCTCGATCGCACTGATCCCGTCGGAGAACCCGGCCGACGATCCCGTCCTGGAGCGCGGCGGCGCGCTCATGTTCAATCGATCGCCACGGGTCGAGGCTCGATACCCGGGCACGGAGTACCCGCATCCGTCGGTGCCGAACGAGGCCAGCCCCCAGATGTTCCCATGGCCGATGGTCGTCTCACCGATCCTCATGGGCGTCGCGATCTTCGCGATCACCGGCCGGGCACTGTCGCTGCTCATCGTGGTCATGTCGCCGCTCATGATGCTCGGCAACTTCATCGGGCAGCGCACGCAGCGCGGGAAGAAGCTGCTTCAGGAGATCGAGACCTTCGAGACCCAGATCGAGCAACTCGAGGACACGCTCGCCGGGCAGGTCGTCGTCGAGCGGGAACGACGCCATGCCGAGGCTCCCGCCGTCGCACTCGTCTACGAGCAGGCGATGCGGTTGGGTCCGATGCTCTGGACCCGCCGACCCGAGCACTGGAACGTGCTCTCACTCCGACTCGGAGTCGGCCGGGGCGTCAGCCGCAACAGCATCCAGGAGTCGAGCGGCAACCAGACAGGCATCGCGACCTACCAGAAGCAGGTCGCGAAGCTGCGTTCGCGATTCGAATACATCGACGACATTCCGATCGTCGAGATCCTGCCGATCTCGGGTGCGATCGGCATCGCGGGCCCGCAGCATCTCTCCGCCGACGTGATGCGCGGCCTCGCCGTGCAGCTGTTCGGGCTGCATGCCCCGAACGAGATCATCACCGCCGCGATCGTGGACCCCGCGTGGGCGCGTGAGCTCGAGTGGCTGAAGTGGCTCCCTCACACGTCGAGCTCGCGCAACCCGTTCGCCGACTTCGCCCTCGCCGACAACCAGTCCACCGGAACCGCACTCCTCAACGCGCTCGAGGAGACGATCATCGAACGGCTCTCGGGCACGCCGACCCGGCGGGGCGCCTTGAAGATCGCCGACACCTCGATGGCCATCGGCGCCCAGGTCGGCGAGGCGGTCGAGAAGGTCACGAGCGCCGGCGCCGGCGACGGCGACATGGCGCTCGTGCTCATCGTCTCGGCCGACGCCCCCGTCGATCGGCCGCGGCTCACCCAACTCATCGAGCGCGGCGCCGACGCGGGCATCTACACGATCTTCCTCGGACCGACCGTCGAGTCGCTTCCCGCAGCATGCCGCACGTTCGTCGACGCGACGAACGGCCTCGACGCCGCCCGCGTGGGGTTCGTGCGTGCCGGAGAGGTGTACGAGTCCGTGCGCGTCGAGGGCGTCTCGGCGTCGTACGCCGAGGTCTTCGCGAGACGGCTCGCGCCCGTCGTCGACGCGAGCACGGTCGCCGAGGATTCGAGCGACCTCCCGCGCAACGTCTCGATGCTCGGCCTCATCGGGCACGAGATCGCCGACAGCCCCGACAGCGTCATCGAGCGCTGGCGGCAGAACAATTCGATCAACGACCGCTCCGGCGTCCAGTTGCCGAGGCTCAAGCGCTCGGGCACGCTGAAGGCGTTCATCGGTCAGGCGAGCCCCGACGCGATGTCGCTCGACCTGCGAACGCAAGGCCCTCACGCGCTCGTGGGTGGAACGACCGGCGCCGGCAAGTCGGAGTTCCTCCAGGCCTGGGTGCTCGGCATGGCGGCCGAGTACAGCCCCGATCGGGTCACGTTCCTCTTCGTCGACTACAAGGGCGGCTCGGCCTTCGCCGACTGCGTCGAGCTGCCGCACTGCGTGGGACTCGTGACCGACCTGAGTCCCCATCTGGTGCGCCGCGCCCTCACGAGCCTTCGCGCCGAGCTGCACCACCGCGAGCACCTCTTCAACCGCAAGAAGGCCAAGGACCTCCTCGAACTCGAGAAGCGCAGGGACCCCGAGACACCGCCCGCCCTCGTGCTCGTCATCGACGAGTTCGCGGCGCTCGCCGGGGAGGTGCCCGAGTTCGTCGACGGCGTCGTCGACATCGCACAGCGTGGACGCTCGCTCGGCATCCATCTCATCATGGCGACGCAGCGTCCGGCCGGCGTCATCAAGGACAACCTGCGGGCGAACACGAACCTCAGGGTCGCCCTCCGCATGGCCGATGAGTCCGACTCGCGCGACGTGGTCGGCGACTCGGTCGCCGGAACGTTCGATCCGTCGATACCGGGGCGCGGCATCGCGAAGACCGGGCCGGGTCGCCTGGTTCCGTTCCAGTCCGCGTATGCGGGCGGATGGACCACCGAAGAGGTCGCGAAGGCAGAGGTCCGCGTCGCCGAGCTCCGATTCGGAGCGACCCTTCTCTGGGAGGGGGATGCCGCACCCGAGTCCGACTCGCACGACGAGGATCTCGGTCCGAACGACCAGAAGCGGATGGTGCGCTCGTTCATCTCGGCCGCGGCGACGGCCGGCGTGCCGGCGCCGAGGCGGCCATGGCTCGACGACCTGCCGGGCACCGTCGACATCGTCGACCTGCCGGTCGAGGGCGATTCGAAGATCATGCTCGGGCTCGCCGACGTTCCCGCCCGCCAACTGCAGGAGGCGATGTCGTTCGTACCCGACCGCGACGGCGCGATGCTCGTCTACGGCACGAGCGGGTCTGGCAAGTCGACCGTGCTGCGCACCATTGCGATCGCCGCGGGAATGCGCCCCGAACTCGGCGACGCCGAGGTGTACGGCCTCGACTTCGGCTCAGGCGCCCTGCGCTCCCTCGAGGCGCTGCCGCACGTCGGCTCGGTCATCTCCGGTGACGATCCTGAACGCGTGCAGCGTGTGCTCCGCACGCTGAACGAGATCCTCGACCGACGAGGCAAGGCGTTCAGCGAGGCGAACGCGGCGAGCCTGACGGAGTACCGGAGGCTCACCGGCATCCGGGAGCCTCGCGTCCTGCTCCTGCTCGACGGCTTCGGACAGTTCAAGGCCGAGTGGGACACCACGACCGTTCGGATGCCGTTCTACAACGTCTTCATGCGCATCCTCGGTGAAGGGCGTCCACTCGGCGTGCACGCCGTCGCGACGGCGGATCGCGCCGGGGCGGTGCCAACCGCGGTGAGTGCGAACATCACGAAGCGCATCGTGCTCCGACTCTCGGATGACTCGGCGTACCAGGTGCTCGGAGTGCCCAAGGACGTGCTGAGCGAACGCTCGGCGCCGGGGCGCGCGATCGTCGAGGGACTCGAGACGCAGATCGCGGTGCTCGGGGGCACCGCGAACGTCGCCGAGCAGACGAAGGCCCTCGAGCATCTCGCCGAGCAGCTGCGCGCGGCAGGGGCTCACGAGGCCCCCGCCATCGGTTCCCTGCCGACCTCCTACACGGAGCACGGCCTCCCGGCCGAGCTCGGCGGCGAGCCCGTGCTCGGCCTCGCCGACGACACGCTCGGGCCCTCGGCGTTCGAGCCGGTCGGCACCTTCATCGTCACGGGTCCACCGCAGAGTGGGAAGACGACGGCGATGCGCTCGATCGTCAACTCGATGCGGCGATTCGATCCCGGCGTGCGGCTCTTCCACTTCGCGGGCCGGCGTGCGCAGCTCACCGATTACGCGCCGTGGATGCGCAGCGCCACCACGATCGACGCGGCGAAGGCACTCGCGAAGGAGCTCATCGAGGTCATCACCGACGAGAGCGTTCCGGGTCGGCTCATGGTCGTCGTCGAGGGCGTGCCGCAGTTCGGCGACACCGAGGCCGAGCGGCCGATGAAGGAGATGTTCCAGGCGATCAACCGCAGCGACCACTTCCTCATCGGCGACGCCGATGTCTCGCTGCTGTCGAGTGGATTCGGATTCATCGGCGACTTCAAGGCCGGACGCCAGGGCATCGCGCTCAAGCCCGACGCATTCGACGGCGACTCGGTGTTCAAGACGCCGTTCCCGAAGGTGAAGCGGGCCGACTCGCCCGAGGGACGCGCGATCTTCGTGCAGAACGGCCGACTCGTCACCGTCCAGCTCCCGCTCGTCGGCGCCGGCGACGGCGCGCGCTGACGGTCTGCAGGCTCCCTCGGAAGCGAATGGGGAGTGCTGCCCATTCGCCATCCGAGTGGGCTCCGCTACCTTGGCATCTGCGGCCCCAGTCGGGTCGGTATTCGATCGAGGGAAGGTTTCATCATGGCGGATTTCGGTGCTTCTTACGGCGAGATGGAGGCGATGTCGTCGAAGCTCGGTGACGCGCGCGATGACATTCAGGGTCAGCTCGACCAGCTGAAGAGCGCGGTGGACAACCTGCTGGGCAATGACTTCAAGACGCAGCACGCGTCGGGCAAGTTCGGTCAGGGGTATGAGGAGCTGACGACGGGGCTGAAGTCCGCGGTCGACGGCATCGGTGAGATGGGCGAGGCGCTGCGTGGCATGATGCAGGCGATCCAGGACCTCGACCAGCAGCTCGCCGGCGGCTGAGTCCGAGTCGGCGCACGGGCGCCGGCCGCACACCCACAGACCCCGAGCAGCACAACCACGGACCACCTGACAGAAGGAGCGAGGAGTCGGCGCCATGACGGACGTCAAGATCAGCTATTCCGTGCTGAACGAACTGAACGGCTCGTTGAAGCAGATCATCGTCGAGCTCGAAGAGGCCTCGAATCGTGCGTCGGCACTCGAGGACGCGATCGGCGACCCTTGCGGCCGCAACGATCTGCGTGAGGCGGCGGAGGAATTCGAAGACGGCTGGGACGACCGGCGCAAGTTCCTGAAGGAAGACATCGCCAATGTCCAGAAGCACGTCGAGGAGATCGGCAAGGCATGGACCGAGTGGGACACCGAGGCAGCAGCGAGCCTCGCGGTCGAGGCCAACGAGGCCGAAACGCTGCCTCGAGGATAGGAAAGGCAAGACATGTCTGCGGGTGAATCCCCGAAGGGACGCAGGATCGAGTGGATCGAGGGCAATCCCTCCGACATCGAGACGCGCGGCAATCAGATCGTCGATCTGGGCGACCAGATGATCGGCTCGGCCGGGGTGCTGAAGGCGGTCGCCGACGGTGCGACCGGCATGGAGGGACTCTCGGTCGAGAAGCTCAAAGACGTGATCGGCGATGTGCATGAGGAGCTCAAGCTCGCCGGTGAACGCTACTCGCCGACCGGTCACGCGCTCACGAAGTACGCGTCCTCGCTCGAGGAGGTGCAGACCGGACTTCGCAGCATCGTCGACGATGCCGAGCACTACTGGCAGCAGTACGGGAACCTTCCCGGATACATCGACGGGCAGCGCCCGGCCATCGGAATGCCCTCACCCGGAAGCCCTGAGTCCACCGAGCTGGCAGAAGACGACCAGGCGAAGCAGGCCGCCTACGACAAGTGGGAAGAGAAGGCGGAGGCGTTCGACGCCAAGTACGACACCTGGGAGTCGGCGTTCGAAGACGCCACGAACTCGATCGGCGAGGCGACCGACGGTGGCATCAGCGACAGCTGGAAGGACAACATCGCCGGGTTCGCGGACGTCGCGCTCGACGTCCTCGCCGTGGCCGGCATCATTCTGGCCGTGCTCGCCATCATCATCGGCGGACCGCTCATCGCCGTTCTCGGCGCGATCGTCGCTCTCGCGACCCTGGCGCTGACGCTGTACATGAAGGCCTACGGGCGGGCGGACTGGGGCGATGTCGCATGGGCTGTCATCGGCGTCCTGCCGATCGGCAAGCTGGGCAAGTTCGCCGAGGGCGGGAGCGAAGGAATGAAGGCCTTCATGAAGGGATTCGTCGCGGCCGACGAGTTCGGCGATCTCGCGGGCGTATTCCGAACCGGCTTCAACTCCGGCGGCCTCACCGCGCTGTCGCGTTTCGGCAATGGCGCCACCGAGGTCTGGAACTTCCAGCGGGCAACTCCTCTCGGCTGGGGTGAGACCCTCGGCCGGTACATGGGCTTCGGTTCCGCCGAGGAGCTCGCCGAGGCCGGCGCGCGATCCAATGGCTGGGCCGACATCCTCTCCGGCCACTGGGACGTGAACCTCAAGGGCACCGTGGCGAACTCGGTCCAGTTGTACGATCTGCTGTCGGGCGATGAGCCCCCAGTAGACTCGTGGCGCGAACAGCTCGCCCAGAACAGTTGATCGCCGCGGCAGAGCGCACCCGTAACCACGTAGAGACGAGCCGATGTCACTGAGAGATGAGTTGATCGGTGCTCCGCGCACGATCCCGCCGTACCAGATCGTGCTGCCGTCGGGGTGGCGGGAGTATTCTGCGGATGACGCGACCGAGCAGGCGCTCCTCGAGCAGGCGAAGGCCCGGCTGCGTTCGCAGCATCGGCCCGACCTGGCCGCGCAGCTCACTCACGCCTCGCGTGATGCCTTCGCCAGGATGCGCCAGAGCAGCACGATCGCGTTCTATCTCCAGGCGGATGCACCCGACGAGCAGGTCATGCCGATCTCGATCACCGCGTCGCGATTGGTCGCGCCCGACGGCGGCACGCTCGACGCGCAGGTCTCCGACCTCGTTCGCAATCACGGTGCCGAGGCGTTCAACGACGACATGGTGCTCGTGCGCTGGAAGGTCTCATCGACCAGGCAGCTCGGCGCCGAGCGCGTCGGCACGCTCTCCATCTCGTACCTCGCACCCATCCCCGGCACGATGCGGCGCGAAGGGCTGCAGTTCGTCGCCGTCATCCTCCACCCTGTCGGGCTCGAGGCGGACGACCCGGCCCTGGTGAAGCTCACCTTCGTGTGCGACGCCATCATGTCGACCTTCGCTTGGATGCCCGCATGATCATCGAGATGCAGTTGCCCCCTGGGGCGTGGAGCGGCTTGCCGCGGCAATTCCCGACGGGCTCCGGCCAATCGGCCGACGAGTGGTTCGAGGAGCTCGCCCAGGCGTACTCGGCGGAGCATGGCGGCAGTCTCACGTCCGAGCAGGTCGGCGGGCTTCGCGACCTGGTGGGGGAGGCTCGGGCGCAGATCTCCGATCGCGACGTCGCGACGCTGCTCTTCCGGCCGGTCGGCGCGCCGGTGACCGCCGTGGTCCACGTGCAGCTCGCTGCCGCCGAACCAGACACCCGAGACGCGATCGCGCACGCGCTGCTGCCCGACGTGCCGATGGCGCTGCCGCCGAAGATCGGGCCCATAGAGCACGCGACCTTCGGCACCGGCCACAAGGGCACCTTCCTCTCCGGTGAGCTCCACGACGATCGTGCGGTCGGGGGCACGAGTTACGCGTTCGCCGCCGACGGCATCGTGGTGCACGTCTTCACGGGCCCGCTGCCTCCGTTCGTGCTCGGGCTCATCGAGGCCCCCTCGACGAGGTCGTGGCGTCGATGCGACTTCTCGACGACGGCACTGCGTAGCGGATGCCGATGGGCAGCAATGCCCATTGGTCGTCTGCCTGAGGCTCGATAGCGTCACAGTGTGGTCGCACTCCGCGGCCGCAGACCGTGGCCGCACGCAAGGGATCACGGCGGCATCGCACCGAGCCTGGGGAGCACTGAGATGGTCGATTCCCCGAAGGGGCGCAACATCGAGTGGATCGAGGGCGACCCCGGGGCCATTGCCGAACGCGGAGTGCAGATCGTGCAGCTCGGCGACCAGATGATCGGTTCGGCAGGGGTGCTCAAGGCCGTGGCCGACGGCGCATCCGGCATGGAAGGGCTCTCGGTCGACAAGCTTCGCGAGGTCGTCGGCGACGTGCACGAGCAGCTCAAGCTCGCCGGCGAGCGGTACACGCCCACCGGCTGGGCCCTGAGACGGTACGCCGACGTGCTCGACGACGTGCAGCTCGGCCTGCGAGCGCTCGTCGAGGACTGCGAGGCGCACTGGGGCGAGTACAGCCGGCAGGCGACGATCGTCGGCGATCTCGAGTGGCGGCGCGGGGGCAGCATGCCCGGCGACGCAGGCGCAGGCGAAGCGGACGGGATCGAAGAGGAACTCGGCACGGCGACGACGGATCGTGATCGTGCCTACTCCGCGTGGCAGGAGGATGCCGAGGCGTACGACGAACGCTTCGACACCTGGGAAGCTGCCTTCGACCGTGCGACGAACGAGATCGGCGACGCCACCGACGGCGGGATCAGCGACTCCTGGCGCGACGATGTCGCCGGATTCGCCTCGACCGCGCTCAAGGTGCTGCAGATCGCGGGCATGGTGCTCGCGGTGCTCGCCATCATCGTCGGCGGTCCGATCATCGCGTTCCTCGCCACCGTGGTCGGCATCCTCACCCTCATCGCGACGCTCTACATGAAGTACTACGGTCGGGCGAGCTGGGGCGATGTCGCCGTCGCGGTCATCGGCGTCATCCCGTTCAGCAAGCTCCCGGCGGTCTTCGCGGGCGCACCGGGCGCCGGCGGCTCCTTCTTCAAGGCGATGGTGGGCGCCGACGACGCGATCAAGGGCTGGGGACAGTTGTCGTCCGGCTGGCAGGTATTCAGGTCCGGATTCAGCACTGCTGGGCTGACCGGCTTCTCCCGGTTCGCGGGCGGCGCGAGCGAGGTCTGGCCGTCGGTGGCCCGACAGATCGGCGACCCCGCGGACTGGGTCATCCGGAGCGTCGGTGCAGGCGACCACCTCGCGAGCACGCTCGACAACCTTGCGGACCCCGTCAAGTACTGGGACGTCGTCGACGGGCTCATGGCCAAGCCCTTGTCCGACACGGTGTCGTCGCTTGCAGGAGCCATCTGGGCGCCCTCGGAGCCGGCACCCGACCTCCCCGTAGACTCGTGGCGTGACCAGCTCGCTGCGAGCACGGCGTGAGCGGCGTGTCGCCGAGTCCCGACGAGAGACGAGATCCGCCCACGATGTCCCTTCGCGACGAGCTCGACCGTTCGCCTGATCTCCCGCCCGCATGGCGCATCATGCTCCCCGCGGGCTGGGTCGAGCGCGCTCCTGACGCCGAGACCGAGCACGAGCTCACGGCGGCGACGGCCGCGAGGATGCGAGCCGCCCACCGGCCCGACCTCAACGCGCAGCTTCGGCGGCTCACGCGCGAGGCGTTCGACCGCATGCGCAGCCAGGACACGATCGCGTTCTATCACCAGGTCGCTGCCGTCGAGGGGCAGATCATGCCGATCTCGATCATCGCCTCGAGGCTTGCGTCTCCGATGGGCGGCCCGCTCGATGATCAGGTCGCGGATCTCATCCGCAACCACGGCGCAGAGCCGTTCGACGACGCACGCACCATGATCCGCTGGAGCACCTCATCGACGATGGAATCGGGCGGCGAGCGCATCGGGCTCCGCGCGATCGGCTATCTCACGCCGGTGCCGCGCACGCATCGGCGAGCGGCGCTCCAGTTCACCGCGGCCATCACCCACCCGGTGGGGCTGGCCGACGACGACCCGTCGCTCATCAAGCTCGAGTTCGTGTGTGACGCGATCATGGGCACGTTCGGATGGGCTCAATGAACCTCGAGCTGAGCTATCCGGCTGCGAGCTGCTCGATACTGCCGCGAACCTTCCCGACGCCCGACGGAGCGAGTGAGGCCGAGTGGTTCGAGGCGATCGGGAGCCAGTACGCCGAGTCACAGGGCGAGCTCGACGACATCCGACGCGAGTCGCTCCGACGCATCCTCGAGCGAAAGCGCCGCGACGTGCTCCCAGCAGACGAAGCGACGATCCTGTTCCGGCCCACGATCCTCCCGGTCTTCGTCACGATCCATGTGCAGGCGTTCGAGCGGACCGGCGCCGAGGTGGAGGCGCTCGTCGAGCGGGTGGGCATGCCCGAGACCACGATGGCGCTTCGGCCCCGCGTGGATCGATTCCCGAGCGAACTGCTCGGCGAGGGCCGCAAGGCCGCGTTCGTCGCGGCGGTCGCCGCCGACGACACGATGGCCGGATTCAGCTATCTCTTCGCCGATGCGCGCCGCGTGGTCAGTGTCTTCACCGCGCCCGCGACTCCGACGGCCCTCGGCATCCTCGAGCCGATCCTCGACGACATCGTGCGCACGATCCGGTTCGCTCCAGCGGATGCACCTGCACCCTCGACGACGCACCCCGAGACCGAATGGGGAGTGCTGCCCATTGGCCCTCCGGGGGGCCCCGCGTAGTGTGAATCGAGCAAACGGTCCGATCGAGTCGGGTCGGTATTCGATCGAGGGAAGGTTTCATCATGGCGGATTTCGGTGCTTCTTACGGCGAGATGGAGGCGATGTCGTCGAAGCTCGGTGACGCGCGCGATGACATTCAGGGTCAGCTCGACCAGCTGAAGAGCGCGGTGGACAACCTGCTGGGCAATGACTTCAAGACGCAGCACGCGTCGGGCAAGTTCGGTCAGGGGTATGAGGAGCTGACGACGGGGCTGAAGTCCGCGGTCGACGGCATCGGTGAGATGGGCGAGGCGCTGCGTGGCATGATGCAGGCGATCCAGGACCTCGACCAGCAGCTCGCCGGCGGCTGAGCACAGGCAAGGGCGACGGGGACGGGCTTCGGCTCGTCCCCGTTGTCGTGTCGCCGGGCCATACGCCCGTGGGCACAGACCGCGATGCCGCTTGCTAACGTGGAACGAATGGGGAGCCCGATGAGCGCGATGGAATGGGTCGAGACATCCGGCGAGCGCGGGGAGACACCCGAGCAGCTCGCCGCACTCGAGCGGGCCGCGTTCAGTGCGTACCCCGCGCTGCTCGAGGTCGTCGACCGGCAGGCCCGGGAGTTCGCCTCCGAGGCCGCCGGCATCGGCGCATCCCACGATCGCGATGCCCTCGCGGCAAAGCTCGCGGCACATCGTCGGCAGACGGTCGCCTCCCGGGTGCCGGGTATCGTGCGCTTCCTCCTCGGTGCGGCGGTGCTCCTCGGGCCCGTCATCGCATTCGCGCTCATCCTCGTACGCAGGGCCTTTCCGCTGGCGGATTCGATCGAGGTCGGCGGGATGCTGCAACTCATCGCCGGCGGCGCGGCGCTCGTCTCGCTCGTCGCCCTGCTCATCGACCGTCGACCGCTCGCGCTGGGCCAGCAGGTGCTCGACGGGGCGGCCATCGTCGCGGTCCTGACCGTCGTGCTCGCAGCATGGCAGACGACGGCGTCGCCAGAGATCGCCGGGTCGAACGCCGGGAGCTGGATCGTGGCCGACGTCGTCGGCGCGCTCGCGATCATCGCACTCAACGTCGGCGAGCGCACGATGCGATCACGATCGCGTTCGGCGTTCGAACGCGGCATCGTCGAGGTTCGAGAGCGGCTTGCGGCACACGACCTCGAACTCTCCGCCGCCTACGCCATGCGGTTCGACGCGATCACCCGGGCGGTCGATGCGCTCCCGCTCGAGCAGCGCCGGGGAATGCTCGACGATCGCGATGCCGCGATCGAGCGACTCGTGGCGTCGGCGCGCCTGCGGCGGTCATCGGCCGATCACGTGATGAACCTCCGGCTCGGCGAGTTGTGCCTCCAAGGAGCAGCGCGGTCGCCCCGGGCGGCGACGCCCTCGTGATCGGCGCACGAGCGTAGGGTCGGAGCATGGAGGAATCCCGCCGGCGCGCCTGGGTCGTGGCCGCGTTCGCCGCGGCCCTCTATCTCGCGCTCGTCGTGTGCGCCTACGGATTCGGGAGCCTGCTCACCGACGCGGAGGTGATCCCGAGCGGCGCCGCGGGCCCCTTCGTCGGGCCGGCCGCCGTCGGGGCATCCGTCGCGGCCCTCCTTCTCTCTCTGGCCAGGGGGCTGCGAACGCCCTCCGCGATGCTCACGACCGTGCTCCTCGCGGCGCTCTGGACCTGGCTTTCCGCGGTCGTGGTGGCGACCATCGGATACGCCATCGTGACGGGCACCGTCCTCGCGAGCCTCATCTTCGGGCTCGGCTTCGGCGTGAGCCTCTTCGGGCTCCTGATCCCGGCCTGCGCGGCACTCGTGGCGTTGCTCGCCTTCCTCGTGGCGCAAGCGCAATCGGGTGGAGCGCGCCGCCCCCGCTGGCCGTGGGAGCGCGACGAAGAGGAGTGACGTCCGGTTCGCGGCGCGCCAGCCGAAGCACGGATCGATGTGCCCGGATGCCCCGGGCAGTATCGTGAACGCGTGGAGGGTTCCGTCGAGGCGCGCGTCAGCCACGAGGTCGACCGCTGGCTCGCCTGGCTGCCGCGATGGCGGCCGGGCACTCATCGCGCCCGCGTGCGGCTCTGCACGAGGTGCTTCGGCTCGCCGATCCTCGCCGCGGCCGGACTCGACGTCGACGTGCCGCATCCGGTGCAGCACGCGTTCTCGATGCGCATGAAGGGCATCGTCGACGCCGCCGTCGACGACTACACGGCGCGCAACCTGCCGATGCTCCATCGCGAGATCCGTCTCGCCGAGGAGCGCAAGGCGCGCCGGCCGTATCGCGCGGGGGAGGGGCTCGATCCCGAGTTCCTCGGACTCGACCTCGACCCCGAGCCGTTGCCCGACCAGCCGTTCCTCTTCACCCTGACCGGACTGGAGGCGGATGTCGCAGCCGCGACGAACGAGCCGCCGCCCCGCCCCTTCACCCTCGAGGAGAAGGACGCGCTCCGCGAGGAGGTCCGGCTCGCCGACGAGTTCGCGAAGCAGCTCGGGCGTCGCATCTGCGTCGAGCTCGCCCAGCACCGCCACCGCATCGGCGAGGCCGTCGTCGAGTTCGTGGAGCCGCAGGTCGAGGAGCTCCTCGCCGACCTCGATCGGGAGCTCGACGCGCCGGGCTGGCCGGGCTGAGCGGGGGCACGTGCCCGGCGCCCGAGCGGGCCGCTCGTGGCATCCGTCGTCATTTGACCGGATGACACCCGACGACTACTATTGACCGGGTGTGCGCGTTGACGCGCGCTTGAACCGTGCCCGAGGCGGCGCAATGCCCAAGTGGCACGTGCCGAACGGCACGCACAGGTTCGCACAAGTCGCACACTGCAAGGGTCGCCCACTGGGCAGGCCCCCACGGCATACCCACCATCTCACAGGCGCTGCAGCTCTGCAGTGCCGGTGGGTCATGATGTGAAATTCATCACGCTGTCACCGTGCAGCAATAACAAGGAGAAGCAGTGCCAACCATTCAGCAGTTGGTCCGCAAGGGTCGCTCGCCGAAGGTCACCAAGACCAAGGCTCCCGCCCTGAAGGCCAACCCCCAGCAGCGCGGCGTGTGCACGCGTGTGTACACCACCACCCCGAAGAAGCCGAACTCGGCGCTCCGCAAGGTCGCCCGTGTGAAGCTCTCGAACGGCACCGAGGTCACCGCCTACATCCCCGGCGAGGGCCACAACCTCCAGGAGCACTCGATGGTGCTCGTGCGCGGCGGTCGAGTGAAAGACCTCCCCGGTGTGCGCTACAAGATCATCCGCGGCGCGCTCGACACGCAGGCCGTGAAGAACCGCAAGCAGGCCCGTAGCCGTTACGGCGCGAAGATGGAGAAGAAGTAATGCCTCGCAAGGGACCCGCTCCGAAGCGCCCCGTCGTCGCCGACCCCGTCTACAGCTCGCCGGTCGTCAGCCAGCTCGTCAACAAGATCCTCATCGACGGCAAGAAGGACCTCGCGCAGCGCATCGTCTACGAGGCGCTCTCCAACGTCGCCGAGAAGAACGGCCAGGACGCCGTCGCCACCCTCAAGAAGGCGCTCGACAACGTGCGCCCCACCCTCGAGGTGCGGTCGCGCCGCGTCGGCGGCTCGACCTACCAGGTCCCCGTCGAGGTCAAGCCTCACCGCGCCAACACCCTGGCCCTCCGCTGGCTCACCAGCTACGCCAAGGCTCGTCGCGAGAAGACCATGACCGAGCGCCTCACCAACGAGATCCTCGATGCTTCCAACGGCCTCGGCGCCGCAGTGAAGCGTCGCGAAGACACGCACAAGATGGCCGAGTCGAACCGCGCCTTCGCCCACTACCGCTGGTAATGGCAGAGCGGATGCCGCGGCCCGCAGCCCGCGGCATCCGCTCACCCCACCCCTTCCGTTCCTGAACCTCCCGGAGGAACCCCCGTGGCACAAGACGTGCTCACCGACCTGAGCAAGGTCCGCAACATCGGCATCATGGCGCACATCGATGCCGGCAAGACCACCACCACTGAGCGCATCCTGTTCTACACGGGCGTCAACCACAAGATCGGCGAGACCCACGACGGCGCCTCGACGACCGACTGGATGGAACAGGAGAAGGAGCGCGGCATCACGATCACGTCTGCCGCCGTCACCTGCTTCTGGAACAAGAACCAGATCAACATCATCGACACCCCCGGCCACGTCGACTTCACGGTCGAGGTCGAGCGCTCGCTTCGCGTGCTCGACGGTGCCGTCGCCGTCTTCGACGGCAAGGAGGGCGTCGAGCCCCAGTCAGAGACCGTCTGGCGCCAGGCCGACAAGTACAACGTCCCGCGCATCTGCTTCGTCAACAAGATGGACAAGCTCGGCGCCGACTTCTACTTCACGGTCGAGACGATCATCAAGCGCCTCGGCGCCAAGCCGCTCGTGCTCCAGCTCCCGATCGGCTCCGAGTCGAACTTCGAGGGCGTCATCGACATCATCGAGATGCGCGCGCTCACGTGGCGTGGAGACGCCAAGGGCGACGTGCAGATGGGTGCGAAGTACGCCATCGAGGAGATCCCGGCCGATCTCAAGGACAAGGCCGACGAGTACCGTCAGATGCTCCTCGAGACCGTCGCCGAGACCGACGACGTGCTGCTCGAGAAGTTCTTCGGCGGCGAGGAGCTCACCGTCGCAGAGATCAAGGGCGCGATCCGCAAGCTCACGATCAACTCCGAGATCTACCCCGTGCTCTGCGGTTCGGCGTTCAAGAACCGCGGCGTGCAGCCGATGCTCGACGCCGTGATCGACTTCCTCCCGTCCCCGCTCGACGTGCCGGCCATCGAGGCCCACGACCCGCGCGACGAGGAGAAGGTCATCCTCCGTCACCCCGACGCCAACGACCCCTTCGCGGCACTCGCGTTCAAGGTCGCGGTGCACCCGTTCTTCGGGCGCCTCACCTACATCCGCGTGTACTCGGGTCACCTCGACTCCGGTGCCCAGGTCATCAACTCGACCAAGGGCAAGAAGGAGCGCATCGGCAAGATCTTCCAGATGCACGCCAACAAGGAGAACCCGGTCGACTCGGTCACCGCTGGCAACATCTACGCGGTGATCGGCCTCAAGGACACGACCACGGGCGACACGCTGAGCGACCCCGACAAGCAGGTCGTGCTCGAGTCGATGACGTTCCCGGCGCCCGTGATCGAGGTGGCCATCGAGCCGAAGACCAAGGCCGACCAGGAGAAGCTGGGCACTGCGATCCAGAAGCTCG
This sequence comes from Agromyces sp. ISL-38, assembly GCF_018613935.1. GTDB lineage: Bacteria > Actinomycetota > Actinomycetes > Actinomycetales > Microbacteriaceae > Agromyces. The sequence goes on from NZ_JAGGPF010000007.1 coordinate 20,068, forward strand.
CCGAGGAAGACCCGACGTTCCGCACCGAGCTGAACGTCGACACGGGCCAGACCGTCATCAAGGGCATGGGCGAGCTGCACCTCGACATCCTCGTCGACCGCATGAAGCGGGAGTTCAAGGTCGAGGCGAACGTGGGCAAGCCGCAGGTGGCCTACCGCGAGACCATCAAGCGGGCTGTCGAGAAGCACGACTACACCCACAAGAAGCAGACGGGTGGGTCGGGCCAGTTCGCGAAGATCCAGTTCGCGCTCGAGCCCCTCGAGATCACGGCCGACAAGCCGTACGAGTTCGAGAACAAGGTCTCCGGCGGCCGCATCCCGCGCGAATACATCCCCTCGGTCGACGCCGGCTTCCAGGACGCGATGCAGTACGGCATCCTGGCCGGCTACCCCATGGTCGGCGTCAAGGGCATCCTGCTCGACGGTGCGGCCCACGACGTCGACTCCTCGGAGATGGCGTTCAAGATCGCCGGCTCGATGGGCTTCAAGGAAGCCGCTCGCAAGGCGAACCCCGTGCTGCTCGAACCGCTGATGTCCGTCGAGGTCCGTACTCCTGAGGAGTACATGGGCGACGTCATCGGCGACCTGAACTCGCGTCGCGGCCAGATCCAGTCCATGGAGGATGCCGCCGGCGTGAAGGTCGTGCGTGCGCACGTCCCGCTCTCGGAGATGTTCGGATACATCGGCGACCTTCGGTCGAAGACCTCTGGTCGCGCGGTGTACTCGATGGAGTTCCAGAGCTACGCGGAGGTCCCGAAGGCTGTCGCCGACGAGATCGTCCAGAAGAACAAGGGCGAGTGAGTTCCTAGGAGCTCTGGCCCTCCGACGCACGAGCCAGCCGGTTCGCGTAACATATCAACGAAACCCCGTAGCACACCGGTCGCAATCCAGCGCCCGGGGTTCCTACACGAGTCCTGAGGAGGACCCACAGTGGCTAAGGCCAAGTTCGAGCGGACCAAGCCGCACGTCAACATCGGAACGATCGGTCACGTTGACCACGGCAAGACGACGCTCACCGCGGCGATCTCGAAGGTGCTCGCCGACAAGTTCCCGTCGGCCACCAACGTGAAGCGCGACTTCGCGTCGATCGACTCGGCTCCTGAAGAGCGTCAGCGCGGCATCACGATCAACATCTCGCACGTCGAGTACGAGACGCCGAAGCGCCACTACGCGCACGTCGACGCCCCGGGTCACGCCGACTACATCAAGAACATGATCACCGGTGCGGCGCAGATGGACGGCGCGATCCTCGTGGTCGCGGCGACCGACGGCCCGATGGCTCAGACGCGTGAGCACGTGCTGCTCGCGAAGCAGGTCGGCGTGCCCTACCTGCTCGTCGCGCTCAACAAGGCCGACATGGTCGACGACGAGGAGATCCTCGAGCTCGTCGAGCTCGAGGTCCGCGAGCTGCTCTCGAGCCAGGGCTTCGATGGCGACAACGCTCCGGTTGTTCGCGTCTCGGGCCTCAAGGCCCTCGAAGGCGACGAGAAGTGGACCCAGTCGGTCCTCGACCTCATGGACGCCGTCGACGAGTCGATCCCCGACCCGGTGCGCGACAAGGACAAGCCCTTCCTCATGCCGATCGAGGACGTCTTCACGATCACCGGTCGTGGAACCGTCGTCACGGGCCGCGCCGAGCGTGGCACGCTGAAGATCAACTCCGAGGTCGAGATCGTCGGCATCCGCCCGACGCAGAAGACCACGGTCACCGGCATCGAGATGTTCCACAAGCAGCTCGACGAGGCATGGGCCGGCGAGAACTGCGGCCTCCTCCTCCGTGGCACCAAGCGTGAAGACGTGGAGCGCGGCCAGGTCGTCGTCGCTCCCGGTTCGGTCACCCCGCACACGAACTTCGAGGGCACCGCGTACATCCTCTCCAAAGAGGAGGGCGGTCGTCACAACCCGTTCTACGCGAACTACCGTCCGCAGTTCTACTTCCGCACCACCGACGTCACCGGCGTCATCACGCTGCCCGAGGGCACCGAGATGGTCATGCCCGGCGACACCACCGACATGGTCGTCGAGCTGATCCAGCCGATCGCCATGGAAGAGGGCCTCGGCTTCGCCATCCGTGAGGGTGGTCGCACTGTCGGCGCCGGTACGGTCACGAAGATCATCAAGTAACACCGCTCGCTGAGGGCCGCGCTCGCGCGACCTGCCTCGAGTACACCGACAGGGGTCGGGCCTTCGGGCCCGGCCCTTCGTCGTTGCCAGACGTCGTCGGGCGCGGCATGGCGTGTGACGCCTACACCATCCGCAATTCGCGCCCCACCCCCCGATCGGGTTACGCTGGATCGAATGGCTTCACCCCCCACGTCGCCTCGCTCCACCGTCCGGCCCGAGATTCAAGCTCTCCGGGCCGTGGCTGTTGGCGCTGTGGTGCTCCACCACGGGTGGCCGGCGGTGGCGCCGGCGGGCTATATGGGCGTCGACGTGTTCTTCGTCGTGTCGGGCTTCCTCATCACCGGACTCCTGCTGCGCGACGCCGAATCGGCCGGTCGGGTCTCGCTCAAGCGCTTCTACGAGCGTCGCGCCCGACGCATCCTGCCCGCCGCGGTCGCGACGCTGCTCGCCGTGGCGGTGCTCACACTCATGTTCGTGCCGCAGCGCGAATGGTCGGGGTTCTTCCGCGAGATCGTCCCCAGCACGCTCTATGTCGAGAACTGGCAGCTCGCGGCCGACTCGCAGAACCCCGCACGGGACGACCTGCGCTCCACGCCGGTGCAGCACTTCTGGTCGCTCTCGGTGGAGGAGCAGTTCTACCTCGTCTGGCCGTTCCTCGTGGTCGGCTCCCTGTGGTTCGCTCGCATGCGGGGCGCGAGCGTGCGAACCGTCGCCGCCGTCGCACTCGCCGTGGTCACCGTCGCCTCATTCGCCTTCGCCATCGCGCTGACGGCAGCCGACCACAACCTCGCCTACTTCTCGACGCTCGCCCGCGGCTGGGAGTTCGGCATCGGCGGACTGCTGGCCCTCGTGGCAGCGCCGGCCGGGCGCGAACGGCTGCGCAGCGCGGTCTCCTGGCTCGGCATCGCGCTGATCGTCGTGCCGATCGTCACGTTCACCGACGTCACGGTCTTCCCGGGCTGGATCGCGATGATCCCGGTGGCCGGAACGCTCGCCGTCATCTGGGCCGGGATGCCGCGAACCTCGTGGTCCACCGCACGGCTCGCGGGGCTGCGGCACGTGCAATGGGTGGGCGACGTCTCGTACTCGCTCTACCTCTGGCACTGGCCGGTGTTCATGTTCGTGCCGTACATCACCGGCGTGCCGAGCCCACCGTGGCTCATGGTGCTGCTCGTCGGCCTCAGCGTCGCGATCGCCGGGCTGTCGAAGCGGTGGATCGAGGATCCCTTCCGGATCCCCAGGCCGGATGCCAGGGTGCGGCGGCCGGCGGTCATCCTCGGCGGCCTCGGGGTCGCAGCGGCACTGCTCCTCGTCACCGGGTTCACGGCGCCGCAGGTCGCCGCGAACGCGGTGACGACCCACCACGGATCCAGGTGATGCCGAGCAGCTCAGGCCGGGGTGCCGTCGATGGTGGTCTCGAGGTCGATGCTGTCGTGCACGCTGCGAGCCACGGTGCATCCGCGGTCGATCGCTTTCGACATGATGTCGATGAGCGCGCTTCGTTCCGACTCGGCGAGACCCGAGAGGTCGACGAGGAGCTCTTCGTCGATGCGGAGATAGCGGTTCTCCTTGTGGTCGCTCGTCCCGTGCGCCCAGATCGTGATCGCGTAGTCCTCGCCGAGACGCCGGGCGGCGACCCGGTCGGAGCTCATGCCCGCACACCCGACGAGCGCGAGCTTCAGCAGCTCGCCCGGCGTGAAGTGCCCCTCCGCCTCGACAGGGCCGATGCGCACGGTCGAACCGCGTTCGTTCATCCCCTCGTAGGTGCGGGTTCCGGTGCGTGTCACGGAGACGCTGCCCGGTCCGATGTGCGCGCTGACCTGGTGCGCGTGCTCAGGCATGTGGCCTCCCGTCGGTGGTGTGGACTTCGATTCCATCACGTGCTGCGAGGGCACGCGGCATCCGCTCACCTGCCGCAGAGCTGTGAACGGCGGCGGCGCGACACGCCCGGGTTGCATGAAGGGCCGGACTGTGGCAAACTCGTTGAGTTCAACATTTCGAACGCGTGCCCGAGTGCGCGCCGATCGGATCACTGCCAGGCAGTGCATAGTCACCCAGCTCCACGGAGCGAAAAGGGGTCAGGCTAGGCCGCGGGTAGCAGAACACAACTGAGCCGACAACCACAAGATATGGGCCTTTGCCTGCAAAGGCACTGGTATGTCTGCGCCCGGGCCAACGCCCGAGTGCGGCGGTCGGCCGGGGGCACGAAGGTCGAGCGTGTCGAGACCACCACGTCCAGGTGGTTTCGACAGGCTCGATCACCGGCCTTTGACAGCAGAACAGTGGTGCTTCACACGGAGTAGCTACGCGGCGTCCAATGCCTTGGAAGGGGTATGACGCCTTGACAGAGAGAGAGTCAGCAGATGGCGGGACAAAAGATCCGCATTCGACTGAAGTCGTATGACCACGAGGTCATCGACACCTCGGCGCGAAAGATCGTCGACACGGTGACCCGCGCGGGCGCCACGGTCGTCGGCCCCGTGCCGCTTCCCACCGAGAAGAACGTGGTGTGCGTCATCCGTTCGCCCCACAAGTACAAGGACAGCCGCGAGCACTTCGAGATGCGCACCCACAAGCGTCTCATCGACATCGTGGACCCGACGCCCAAGGCCGTCGACTCGCTCATGCGTCTCGACCTCCCGGCCGACGTCAACATCGAGATCAAGCTCTGAGGTAACTGATGTCCACCGCTACCAAGAACGTGAAGGGACTGCTCGGCACCAAGCTGGGCATGACCCAGGTGTGGGATGAGAACAACCAGCTCGTCCCCGTCACCGTCATCGAGATCGCGCCGAACGTCGTGACGCAGCTGCGCACGCCCGAGAAGGACGGCTACGACGCCATCCAGATCGCCGCCGGCGCCATCGACCCGCGCAAGGTCACCAAGCCGGCCGCCGGTCACTTCCGTGAGGCGGGCGTCACGCCTCGCCGTCACCTCGCCGAGGTTCGTACCGCGGATGCCGCGACCTACGAGCTCGGCCAGGAGCTCACGGTCGACGCCACCTTCGCAGCCGGCCAGCTCGTCGACGTCGTCGGCACGAGCAAGGGCAAGGGCTTCGCGGGTGTCATGAAGCGCCACAACTTCAAGGGCGTCTCCGCTTCGCACGGTTCGCACCGCAACCACCGCAAGCCCGGCTCGATCGGTGCTTCGTCGACCCCCAGCCGTGTCTTCAAGGGCATGCGCATGGCCGGTCGCATGGGTGGCGAGCGCGTCACCGTGCTGAACCTCCGCGTGCACGCCGTCGACGCCGAGAAGGGCCTGCTGCTCGTCAAGGGCGCGGTTCCCGGTGCTCGCGGCCGTCTCGTTTTCGTCCGCAACGCAGTGAAGGGGGCGTAGCTCCATGGCTACCGTCAACACCCTCGACGTTCTCGACGTGACCGGCAAGAAGTCCGGCACCGTCGAGCTGCCCGCCGAGCTCTTCGACGTGCAGACCAACGTCCCGCTCATCCACCAGGTCGTCGTCGCGCAGCTCGCTGCCGCCCGTCAGGGCACGCACAAGACGAAGACCCGCGGTGAGGTCTCCGGCGCCGGTCGCAAGCCCTTCAAGCAGAAGGGCACCGGCCGCGCCCGCCAGGGTTCGATCCGCGCACCGCAGATGACCGGCGGTGGCGTCGTCCACGGCCCGCAGCCGCGTGACTACTCGCAGCGCACCCCCAAGAAGATGATCGCTGCGGCGCTCCTCGGCTCGCTCTCCGACCGCGCACGCGGCGGCCGCATCCACGTCGTCGAGACGTTCGCGGCGAGCGAGACCCCGAAGACGAAGGACGCCATCGCGCTCCTCGGCGCGATCGCGCCGGCCAAGCGCTTCCTCGTCGTGGTCGCTCGCGGCGAAGAGCTCAGCGAGCGCGCCGTCCGCAACATCCCGACCGTGCACTCGCTGCGCGTCGACCAGCTGAACGCCTACGACGTGCTCGTCTCCGACGACATCGTCTTCAGCACGGCTGCACTCGAGGCGTTCATCGCCTCGAAGGCGAAGAAGGAAGAGGTCTCGGCATGAGCGCCGCGCACAACAAGGACCCGCGTGACATCGTCATCGCGCCGGTCGTCTCGGAGAAGAGCTACGGCCTGATCGACGAGGGCAAGTACACGTTCATCGTGGACCCCCGCTCGAACAAGACCGAGATCAAGCTCGCCATCGAGAAGATCTTCAACGTCCAGGTGGCGTCGATCAACACCCTGAACCGTCAGGGCAAGACCCGCCGCACCCGCTTCGGCATCGGCAAGCGCAAGGACACCAAGCGCGCGATCGTCACCCTCAAGTCCGGCTCGATCGACATCTTCACGGCTGTCGGCTAGGGAGCAGAGGAAACACACTATGGCTATTCGTAAGTACAAGCCCACGACTCCGGGTCGTCGCGGTTCGTCGGTTGCCGACTTCGCGGAGATCACTCGTTCGACCCCCGAGAAGTCGCTGCTCCGCCCGCTATCGAAGACCGGTGGCCGCAACAACCAGGGCCGCATCACGACGCGTCACATCGGTGGTGGCCACAAGCGCCAGTACCGCGTGATCGACTTCCGTCGCAATGACAAGGACGGCGTGCCGGCCAAGGTCGCTCACATCGAGTACGACCCCAACCGCACCGCCCGCATCGCGCTCATCCACTTCGTGGACGGCACGAAGCGCTACATCCTCGCGCCGAACAAGCTCCAGCAGGGCGACGCGATCGAGTCGGGCCCCGGCGCCGACATCAAGCCGGGCAACAACCTCCCGCTGCGCAACATCCCCACCGGTACCGTGATCCACGCGATCGAGCTCCGCCCCGGCGGCGGTGCCAAGATGGCCCGCTCGGCCGGTGCATCCGTTCGCCTCGTGGCGAAAGACGGCCCCTACGCCCAGCTGCGTCTGCCCTCGGGCGAGATCCGCAACGTCGACGCGCGCTGCCGCGCGACCGTCGGCGAGGTCGGCAACGCCGAGCAGTCGAACATCAACTGGGGCAAGGCCGGCCGCAAGCGCTGGAAGGGCGTCCGCCCGACCGTCCGTGGTGTCGCAATGAACCCCGTCGACCACCCGCACGGTGGTGGTGAGGGCAAGACCTCCGGTGGTCGCCACCCGGTCAGCCCCTGGGGCCAGTCCGAGGGACGCACCCGTCGCCCCAACAAGGAGAGCGACAAGCTCATCGTCCGTCGTCGCACCGTCGGCAAGAAGCGCAAGTAGGAGTAGAAGAAGATGCCGCGCAGTCTCAAGAAGGGCCCCTTCGTCGACGACCACCTGCTTCGCAAGGTCGTTACGCAGAACGAAGCCGGTTCCAAGAACGTCATCAAGACCTGGTCACGCCGATCGATGATCATCCCGGCGATGCTGGGTCACACGATCGCCGTGCACGACGGTCGCAAGCACATCCCGGTGTTCGTCACCGAGACCATGGTGGGCCACAAGCTCGGAGAGTTCGCCCCCACCCGCACCTTCCGTGGACACGTGAAGGACGACAAGAAGGGCCGTCGCCGCTGACGCGGTGACGTGAAGGAGGAGAAGAAATGGTGGAGTCGATCGCACGCGTGCGACACATCCGCGTCACCCCCCAGAAGGCTCGTCGCGTCGTCAACCTGATCCGCGGCAAGCAGGCTCAGGAGGCCTTGGCCATCCTGAAGTTCGCACCCCAGGGTGCGAGCGAGCCGGTGTACAAGCTCGTCGCCTCGGCCATCGCGAACGCTCGCGTCAAGGCCGATGCCTCGAACACCTACCTGGACGAGCAGGACCTGTACATCAGCCGCGCATTCGTCGATGAGGGCACCACCCTCAAGCGATTCCAGCCGCGCGCGCAGGGTCGTGCGTTCCGCATCAACAAGCGCACGAGCCACATCACCGTTGTGCTCGCCACGCCCGAGGAGGGTACGAAGTAATGGGTCAGAAGGTAAACCCGTACGGCTTCCGTCTCGGCATCACCACCGACCATGTGTCGCGGTGGTTCTCCGACTCGACGAAGCACGGTCAGCGCTACTCCGACTACCTGGCAGAGGACATCAAGATCCGTCGCCTGCTGCAGACGTCGCTCGACCGCGCGGGAGTCTCGCGCATCGAGATCGAGCGCACCCGCGACCGCGTCCGCGTGGACATCCACACGGCGCGTCCCGGCATCGTGATCGGCCGCCGCGGCGCCGAGGCCGAGCGCATCCGCTCGGACCTCGAGAAGCTCAGCGGCAAGCAGATCCAGCTCAACATCCTCGAGGTGAAGAACCCCGAGGCCGACGCCCAGCTCGTCGCCCAGGGCATCGCCGAGCAGCTCTCCGCCCGCGTGGCCTTCCGCCGCGCGATGCGCAAGGGCCTGCAGGGCGCCCAGCGCGCCGGCGCCAAGGGTGTCCGCATTCAGGTCTCCGGCCGCCTCGGCGGCGCCGAGATGAGCCGTTCGGAGTTCTACCGCGAAGGCCGTGTGCCCCTGCACACTCTCCGCGCGAACATCGACTACGGCTTCTACGAGGCGAAGACCACCTTCGGCCGCATCGGCGTGAAGGTCTGGATCTACAAGGGCGACATCACCAACAAGGAGCTTGCCCGCGAGCAGGCCAGCCAGAAGTCGTCGCGCCCCGAGCGCACTGACCGTCCCCGCCGTGCGCCCAAGGCGCAGGAGCCGGTGGCAGCAGGAGTTGAGGCATAACCATGTTGATTCCCCGTCGAGTCAAGTACCGCAAGCAGCACCACCCCGGCCGTTCGGGCCAGGCGACCGGTGGCACGAAGGTCACCTTCGGTGAGTACGGCATCCAGGCCCTGACGCCCGCGTATGTGACGAACCGTCAGATCGAGTCCGCTCGTATCGCGATGACCCGTCACATCAAGCGTGGCGGCAAGGTGTGGATCAACATCTACCCCGACCGTCCGCTCACGAAGAAGCCCGCCGAGACCCGCATGGGTTCCGGTAAGGGTTCGCCCGAGTGGTGGGTCGCCAACGTCAAGCCGGGCCGGGTCCTCTTCGAGGTCTCGGGTGTCTCCGAGGAACTCGCTCGTGAGGCCATGACCCGTGCAATCCACAAGCTGCCCCTCAAGGCACGCATCATCAAGCGCGAGGAGGGCGACGCATAATGGCCGTCGGAACCAAGGAGCTCACCCCGGTCGAGCTCGACACGTTTGAAGACGAGCGACTCCTCGATGAGCTGAAGAAGGCCAAGGAAGAGCTGTTCAACCTGCGCTTCCAGTCGGCCACCGGTCAGCTCGAGAGCCACGGCCGCCTCCGCGCGGTCAAGCGAGACATCGCCCGCATCTACACGGTCATCCGTGAGCGCGAACTCGGCATCCGGGCCACGCCCGCGCCGGTCGAGGCTCCGGCCAAGGCCGAGAAGAAGACGAAGAAGGCCAAGACTGCGGCATCCGAGGATGTCGCAGCCGAGGCCGCAGAGACGAAGGAGGCCTGATCATGGCTGAGACCAAGAAGGCTGCAGAGGCCGAGGTCGCCGAGTCGGCCGAACTCGTCCGCGGTTACCGCAAGGTTCGCCGCGGCTACGTGACCAGCGACAAGATGGACAAGACCATCGTCGTCGAGGTCGAAGACCGCGTGAAGCACCCGCTCTACGGCAAGGTGATGCGCCGCTCCTCCAAGGTGAAGGCACACGACGAGCTGAACACCGCCGGCATCGGCGACCTCGTCGTGATCAGCGAGACCCGGCCCCTCAGCGCCACCAAGCGCTGGCGCCTCGTCGAGATCGTCGAGAAGGCCAAGTAAGCCTCGCGCTTGCTTGAGAGAAGGAGTTAGAAGTGCTTCAGCAGGAATCACGAGTCAAGGTCGCCGACAACACCGGCGCCAAAGAGCTGCTCACGATCCGCGTCCTCGGTGGCTCGAAGCGTCGGTATGCCGGTCTCGGCGACACCATCGTCGCGACCGTCAAAGACGCCATCCCCGGCGGCAACGTGAAGAAGGGCGATGTGGTCAAGGCCGTCATCGTCCGCACCGTGAAGGAGACCCGTCGTTCCGACGGTTCCTACATCAAGTTCGACGAGAACGCCGCGGTGATCCTCAAGAACGACGGTGACCCCCGTGGCACCCGAATCTTCGGACCGGTCGGTCGCGAGCTTCGCGACAAGAAGTTCATGAAGATCATCTCGCTGGCACCGGAGGTTATCTAGTCATGGCCAACATCAAGAAGGGTGACCTCGTGCAGGTCATCTCGGGCCGCAGCCAGGCCCGCGGCGGAGACCGCGGCAAGCAGGGCAAGGTGCTCGAGGTGATCGTCGCCGAGAACCGCGTCGTCGTCGAGGGCATCAACTTCGTCACGAAGCACGTTCGCGTCGGCCAGACGCAGCGCGGCTCGAAGACGGGCGGCATCGAGACCCACGAAGCACCGATCCACGTCTCGAACGTGGCGCTCGTGGACCCCGAGTCGAAGAAGCCGACCCGCGTCGGCTTCCGCACCGAGACCGTGACGAAGGACGGCGTCGAGAAGACCGTCCGCGTCCGCTACGCCAAGAAGTCAGGTAAGGACCTGTAATGACCGATACGGCAACGCAGGCTGGCAAAATCCAGCCGCGACTGAAGACCAAGTACCGGACCGAGATCTCGAAGGCTCTCACCGAGGAGCACGGCTACACCAACGTGCACCAGGTGCCGGGTCTCGTGAAGATCGTCGTGAACATGGGCGTCGGTGAGGCAGCCCGCGATGGCAAGGTCATCGACGGCGCGATCGCCGACCTCACGAAGATCACGGGCCAGAAGCCGCAGGTCACCAAGGCCCGCAAGTCCATCGCGCAGTTCAAGCTGCGCGAGGGCCAGCCGATCGGCGCACACGTGACGCTTCGCGGCGACCGCATGTGGGAGTTCCTCGACCGCCTGCTCTCGCTCGCGCTCCCGCGCATCCGGGACTTCCGCGGCCTGTCGGAGAAGCAGTTCGACGGCAACGGCAACTACACCTTCGGTCTCACGGAGCAGTCCGTGTTCCACGAGATCGACCAGGACAAGATCGACCGCGTTCGCGGCATGGACATCACTGTGGTGACCACCGCCAAGAACGACGAAGAAGGACGCGCGCTGCTCAAGCAGCTCGGGTTCCCCTTCCGGTCGAGCGAACCCTCCAGCTGAACCGGACCGGGGCATCCGCCCCGGCCACACCACAGGTCGGCGTCCGTGGAACGGGCGTCGAAACCTGGTGAACGATAGGAAATACCCATGACGATGACCGACCCGGTCGCTGACATGCTGACCCGCTTGCGGAACGCGAACTCCGCGCACCACGACTCCGTCTCGATGCCCAATTCGAAGCTCAAGGCGCACATCGCCGAGATCCTGAAGAACGAGGGCTACATCGCCGACTTCGAGATCACCGACGCACGCGTCGGCAAGACCCTCACGCTGCAGCTGAAGTTCGGCCCGAACCGCGAGCGTTCGATCGCCGGCATCAAGCGCGTGTCGAAGCCCGGCCTTCGCGTCTACGCGAAGTCGACCGAGCTGCCCAACGTGCTCGGCGGCCTCGGCGTCGCGATCCTGTCCACCTCCAGCGGTCTGCTCACCGACCGCCAGGCCGAGAAGAAGGGCGTGGGTGGGGAAGTCCTCGCCTACGTGTGGTAGTTCCATGTCACGAATCGGACGACTTCCCATCGACATCCCCGCGGGTGTCGACGTCACGGTCGACGGCCTGGCCGTCACCGTCAAGGGCCCGAAGGGTGAGCTCGCGCTCACCGTCGCGAACCCCATCGAGGTGAAGATCGAGGACAACCAGGTGCTCGTCACCCGGCCCGACGACGAGCGCAACTCGCGTTCGCTGCACGGTCTCACCCGCACGCTCATCGCGAACCAGATCATCGGCGTCACGCAGGGCTACACCAAGGGCCTCGAGATCGTCGGCACCGGATACCGCGTCGCCCAGAAGGGTTCGTCGGTCGAGTTCGCGCTCGGCTTCTCGCACCCTGTGGTCGTCGAGCCCCCGGCCGGCATCACGCTGACCGTCGAGGGAAACAACAAGATCACGGTCGCCGGCATCGACAAGCAGGCCGTCGGCGAGACCGCCGCGAACATCCGCAAGATCAAGAAGCCCGAGCCCTACAAGGGCAAGGGCATCCGCTACGCCGGCGAGGTCGTGCGTCGCAAGGCCGGAAAGTCAGGTAAGTAATCATGGCTGTGAAGACCAAGACGGCTGCGCGTTCGCGCCGCCACACCCGCCTTCGCAAGAAGGTCGTCGGAACCGAGCTGCGTCCGCGCCTCGTCGTCACGCGTTCGGCCCGCCACGTCTTCGTGCAGGTCGTCGACGACGCCGTGGGTCGTACCCTCGCGTCCGCATCCACCATGGAGGCCGACCTCCGAACCTTCGACGGTGACAAGACCGCCAAGGCCAAGAAGGTCGGCGAACTCGTGGCCGAGCGTGCGAAGGAGGCCGGCATCGAGGCGGTCGTCTTCGACCGCGGAGGCAACAAGTACGCCGGTCGTGTCGCAGCCATCGCAGATGGCGCGCGAGAGGCGGGGCTGAGCCTGTGACCGACAACAAGAAGGAGAACGAGGTGGCTGCAGTGGCAGAGGCACCCGTGGAGACCGCCGCCGCGAGCGAGGTCCCCCAGAACGAGCCGCGCGAGGCCCGTCGTGGCAGCCGCGACCGTGGACCGAGCCGTGACCGCGGTGGCCGTGACGCCGAGAAGAGCCAGTTCCTCGAGCGCGTCGTGACCATCAACCGCGTGTCGAAGGTCGTCAAGGGCGGCCGTCGCTTCAGCTTCACGGCGCTCGTCGTCGTGGGCGATGGCAACGGTCTCGTCGGCGTCGGCTACGGCAAGGCGCGCGAGGTCCCGACCGCGATCTCGAAGGGCGTCGAAGAGGCGAAGAAGAACTTCTTCCGCGTGCCTCGCGTCGGCGGCAGCATCCCGCACCCCGTGCAGGGTGAGGCAGCCGCCGGTGTCGTGCTCCTGCGTCCGGCCGCGCCCGGTACCGGCGTCATCGCCGGTGGTCCGGTGCGTGCCGTGCTCGAGTGCGCCGGCATCCACGACGTCCTGAGCAAGTCGCTCGGTTCGTCGAACACGATCAACATCGTGCACGCCACGGTCGCGGCGCTGTCGCAGCTCGAAGAGCCGCGCGCAGTCGCAGCCCGTCGTGGCCTCGACTACGACCAGGTCGCTCCGGCGCGCCTGATCCGTGCCGAGGCAGCGGCGGCCGAGGCGGCCGCAGCAGCGAAGGCAGGTGCGTGATGGCACAGCTCAAGGTGACCCAGATCAAGTCCAAGGTGAGCGAGAAGCAGTACCAGCGCGACACGCTGCGCAGCCTCGGACTCAAGCGAATCGGCCAGTCGGTCGTTCGCGAGGACACCCCGCAGAACCGCGGCTACGTGAACACCGTCGCCCACCTCGTGAAGGTTGAGGAGATTGACTAATGGCTGACGAGAAGAACGACGACGCCGTGGCCCCCAAGAAGGCCCCGGCCAAGAAGGCGCCGGCCAAGGCCACCGCCGACAAGGCTGAGAAGGCACCCGCGAAGAAGGCACCTGCCAAGGCCGCTGCCGCGAAGACCGACGACGCGAAGGCCGACAAGGCCCCCGCGAAGAAGGCCCCCGCGAAGGCAGCGTCCACCAAGAAGGCAGCTGCCAAGGCGGATGTCGCCGAGAAGCGCGAGCAGGTGCTGAAGGTGCACCACCTCCGCCCGGCTCCCGGCGCCAAGAAGGACAAGACCCGCGTCGGTCGCGGTGAGGGTTCGAAGGGCAAGACCGCCGGTCGCGGCACCAAGGGCTCGAAGGCCCGCGGCAACATCCGCCCCGGCTTCGAGGGCGGGCAGCTTCCGTACCACATGCGTGCGCCGAAGCTCCGCGGCTTCAAGAACCCGTTCCGTGTCGAGTACCAGGTCGTGAACCTGCAGAAGCTCGCCGAGCTGTACCCGAAGGGCGGCGACGTCACCGTCGCCGATCTCGTCGAGAAGGGCGCCGTCCGCAAGAACGAGCTCGTCAAGGTGCTCGGCAACGGCGACATCGCCGTGAAGCTGAACGTCGCGGTCGATAAGGTCTCCGGCTCAGCAGAGCAGAAGATCGTCGCCGCCGGCGGCTCGGTCAAGTAGGACTGCACCACCGATTGCCCGAGCCTGTCGGGACCTCGCGTATGATTCACGGGGGTCTCGACAGGCTCGAGCCGCATATGGACTGACTCCACGACGGAGCAACAGGAGGACGAGTGTTCAACGCCATCGGGCGGATCTTCCGCACGCCGGATCTTCGCCGCAAGATCGGATTCACGCTGGGCATCGTCGCCCTGTTCCGCCTCGGTTCCTTCATTCCGGCACCCTTCGTGGACTTCGGCAATGTACAGGCGTGCCTCGCGGCCAACCAGAACGGCGCGGCGGGTCTGTACGACCTCGTCAACCTCTTCTCGGGCGGCGCGCTGCTGCAGCTGTCGATCTTCGCGCTCGGCATCATGCCGTACATCACCGCGTCGATCATCGTGCAGCTGCTGCGCGTGGTGATCCCACACTTCGAGACCCTCTACAAGGAGGGCCAGGCCGGCCAGGGCCGCCTCACCCAGTACACGCGCTACCTCACCATCGCGCTCGGCGTGCTGCAGTCGACGACCCTCATCACGGTGGCCCGTTCCGGCGCACTGTTCCCGCAGGGCGCCACGGAGTGCTCGCAGCTCATCACGAACGATGCGTGGTACGCGATCCTGCTCATGGTCATCACCATGACCGCCGGCACCGGGCTCATCATGTGGATGGGCGAGCTCATCACCGAGCGCGGCATCGGCAACGGCATGTCGCTGCTGATCTTCACGTCGATCGCGGCGCGGTTCCCCGACTCGCTCTGGTCGATCGCGCAGGCGCGCGGCTTCGACATCTTCGCCCTCGTGCTCGCCATCGGCCTCGTGATCGTCGTCGCAGTGGTGTTCGTCGAGCAGTCGCAGCGGCGCATTCCAGTGCAGTACGCGAAGCGCATGGTGGGACGGCGCACGTACGGCGGCAACAACACCTACATCCCGATCAAGGTCAACATGGCCGGCGTCGTGCCCGTCATCTTCGCCTCCTCGCTGTTGTACCTGCCGGCGCTCATCGCCCAGTTCAACCAGCCGGCCGCCGGTGAGACGCCGCAGGCGTGGGTCGCGTGGGTCACGAACAACCTCACGCAGGGCGACCACCCGCTCTACATGCTCATGTACTTCCTCCTCATCGTCGGGTTCACGTACTTCTACGTGGCGATCACGTTCAATCCCGACGAAGTCTCCGAGAACATGAAGAAGTACGGCGGGTTCATCCCCGGCATCCGCGCGGGCCGCCCCACGGCCGAGTACCTCGACTACGTGCTCACCCGCATCACGCTGCCCGGCTCGCTCTACCTCGGTGTTATCGCGCTCATCCCGCTGATCGCGCTGGCCTTCGTGGGAGCGAACGCGAACTTCCCGTTCGGCGGCGCCTCGATCCTGATCATCGTGGGTGTCGGCCTCGAGACCGTGAAGCAGATCGACGCCCAGCTCCAGCAGCGGCACTACGAAGGACTCCTCCGATGACGGGGTCGGGCGTGTCCGCCCGATTCCTCATCGTGGGCCCGCAGGGCTCCGGCAAGGGCACGCAGGGCGTACTCGTCGCCGAGGCGTTCGGGATCCCCTCGGTTTCGACCGGCGACGTGTTCCGTGCGAACATCTCGGGCGGCACCGAGCTCGGCCAGAAGGTGAAGTCGATCGTCGAGGCGGGCGATCTCGTGCCCGACGAGCTCACCACCGAGCTCGTGCGCGATCGGCTCTCGCAGCCCGATGCCGCACTGGGCTTCCTGCTCGACGGCTACCCGCGCAATCAGGGCCAGCTCGACGATCTCGACGAGTTCCTCCGCTCCCGCGGCGAGTCCCTCGACGCGGTCATCGAGCTCATCGTCCCCCGTGACGAGAGCGTACGCCGGCTCCACCAGCGCGCAGTCGAACAGGGTCGCAACGACGACACCGAAGAGATCATCGCCAATCGTCTCGCGATCTACGAGCGCGAGACGGCGCCGATCCTCGGCGTCTATCGCGATCGCGGCATCGTCGCCGAGATCGATGGCGTCGGCTCGCTCGACGAGGTCACCGCCCGCATCTTCGCGGCCCTCGCCGACCGTGGCTTCAAGCCGGTGGCCGACGCCGCCGCGAGCGCCTGAACCGAGTTCGTGTTCAAGCGCTCCGTCTACAAGTCCCCGGTCGAACTCCGCGCCATGCGTGCGGCGGGCGCCGCGACGGCCGCGGCGCTCGCTGAGGCGCGGCGCCTGCTGCAGCCGGGTGCGATGCCGCTCGAGCTCGACGCCGCCGCTGAGCGAGTCATCCGCGGCCTCGGCGGCCGGCCGAACTTCCAGCTCGTGCCCGGCTACCGGCACACCCTGTGCATCTCGGTCGACGACGACGTCGTGCATGGCATCCCCGGCGAACGTCCGTTCCGCCCAGGCGACATCGTCTCGGTCGACGGCGGCGCGGAGGTCGACGGCTGGAACGGCGATTCGGCGTTCACCGTCGTGCTGGCCGACCCGTCGAGACCCCACGTGGTCGAGGCACGCGAGCAGCTCTCCGCGGTCACCGAGCGCGCCCTCTGGCGCGGAATCGCCACGCTCGCCGGTGCGGCGCACCTGAATGAGGTCGGCGCCGCGATCGAGGACTCCGTGCGTGATGAGGGCGAGTACGGCATCCTGACCGACTACGTCGGCCATGGCATCGGTCGCTCGATGCATGAGGAGCCTCCGGTCTTCAACTACCGGGTCGACCGGCGAGGCATCCCGGTGAAGCCGGGGCTCGTCGTTGCGATCGAGCCGATGATCGTCGCCGGCGCCGTCGACACCTTCGTGCGCGACGACGAGTGGACGGTCACCACCGCCGACGGAGCGGATGCCGCGCACTGGGAACATTCCGTCGCCGTGCACGAGGCCGGCATCTGGGTGCTCACCGCCGAAGACGGGGGCGCTGCGGGGCTCGAGCCCTACGGCGTGCGTCCTGTTCCGATTCCCTGAGTCGCCGCGACACCGCTCAGGGCTCCATGAGGTGCGCGAGCTCGACGAGGAGACCGGGGTAGTCCCGCGCCCCGTGCACGAGGCGCTGCACGTTCTCGCGTTCCGAGAACGCCTCGACGAACTGGTCGAACACGTCTTGGAACTCGGCCCGCCCCGCTTCCGAGAACGCGATGAGCGCGACGACGTTCACGCGCGCCCCCGCCCAGTCGAGCGGCGTCTCGTCGATGGCGATCGCGATCGCGGTGCGCTTGGCCGTCATGGTCATCGCGTGCGGCACGGCGAGCTGCTCGGTGAAGGCAGTCGACGACATTCGTTCGCGTTCGATCGCTCCCTCGACGTAGGCCTGGTCGATCACGTCCTGCGCGATCATGCGGTCGCCGAGCGAACGGATGACGCCCTCGCGGTCGAGGCCGCGCATCCCGCGCACGAACAGTTCGGGCGCGATGTAGCGGGAGAGCGATGCAGCGAGACGGCCACGTCGTCGTGCCCGCCGGATGCGCCCGATCTCGCTGCGCACGCGGTCGAGGTCGCCCTCCGTCGGAAACGGTGCGACCAGCACGAGGCGCTCGACCGGCATCGCCGGCTCGACCACCGAGATCACGAGCTCTGCGGGCAGTGAAGCCCACTCGACGTCGGCATGGTCGATGAGCGAGACGAGTTCGAGATCGTCGCCGAAGGCCGCCCTGATGCGCGCCGCGAGGGCGGTGTGCACGTCATGGTAGGCGGGCGCGACGATGGCCGCCCGGACCCGCTCGTCGACCGCCCTGCGCCGGTCGAGGTTCGCGCCGACGTGCATGGCGATGTAGGCGATCTCGTCGTCGTTCACGACGATGCCCTCGGTGCGCTGCAACTCGCTCGCGATGTAGACGGCGAGGTCGTAGATGAGCGGATACGCCGACTTGATCGTGGTCGTCAGGGGATTGCGGGAATAGCGCTGTTCCTGGGCCCTGGCCACGAGGTTGTCGACGTGCAGCGCGAGGCGTTCGACGAAGTCGCCGTCGTCGAGCTCGATGAGGTACTCGGCGGCCGCCCGTGCGACGATGGCCCGCACGAGGCCGACGCGGGCGGACTGCGGCGCGGCAGCGGCATCCGTCGTCGCCGATGACGTCGTTCGCGTCGCCGCACGCGTCTGCAGGAGGCGCGCGAGGTGGCCGAGCTCCGCCTCGCCGATCGAGATGCCGAAGTGCTCGCCGATGAGCCGGTCGAGCAGGAGCACGAGGCGCCCGCGGTCGTCGGCGGCTGCATCGGTGTCGGCTCGAGCGCTGCGGTCGGGCACGGCATCGTCGGCGTCGAGCGGATGGTCGCGGGCGACCCGGTCGAGGGCGATCGCGATGTGCAGGAGCACGTCGTTGAGCCCGTACTCGTTCGGGGCGAACCCGGCCTCGGCGAGTCCCGTCACGAGCGCGCCGCGGAACGCGGGAAGCTCGGGGAAGGTCGACCGGAGTTCGTCGAGCTCGAGCATGCCGCGCGCGGACTCCTCGCGGAACAACACCCCGAGCAGCCGTCGCCTCGCGGACTCCGGCCCCGTGAGCGAGACTCGCGGCCCGGTGCGCACGAGGCTGAGCGCCGATCCGTCGAGGCGTGTGCGGATGCGGCCGAGGTCCGACTCGATCGTCGATTCGCTCACGTGGAGGTCGGCCGCCGCCTCGAACACGTCGAGGCCGTCGTCGGCGTCGATGAGCGAGCGGATGACGCGAGCCGCTCGGGCGGCGGGGGAGACGTCGCTCGGGGCGAGCGCGCCACGTGCAGCCCAAGCGGATCGGTCGAGCCGATAACCGAGCGGACCCGACACGATGACCGGCCCGCCGGTGGAGTTCGCCTGCGCGACGTAACTGCGGATGGTGCGCGCCGTGACGCCCAGCCGGTCGGCGAGCGCCCCGGCCGTCGTCCAGTCGTGCTCGCGAGCGAGGACCTCGACGAGTCGCTCCCACTTCTCGGCCACGCAATGCTCCAGGGTCGGCGCCCGCGCCACGCGGCGCCGAGCGGTGCTGCCAGTCAACCACCCGGGGCGGGTCGAGGAAGCCTTCTGCAGCGGATTTTCCGGGGGTGCGGAAGCGGATCTGCTGGAGGCCGGACGTGCACGGGCGCAGAATCGTCAGTGATCGCGGCACACGCCGCGGCCGACACGATCAACGGAGACCGCGAAGCGGCCGGGCGAGGAGGTGCGAGGTGCGAATCATCGTCGTCTGCGGCGCCGGCGCGTCGAGCACGTTCATCGCCCACCGGATCCGCACGGCCGCAGCGGCCCGCGGACTCGACGTCGAGGCGAAGGCCACGAGCGAGTCCCAACTGGATGCCGCACTCGACGGGGCCGACGTACTGCTCATCGGCGCGCACCTCGCCGAACGAGTCGGCCAGCTGCGCGACCGCGCGGCCGCGGCATCCGTACCGATCGCGATCCTGCCCGAGAGCGCCGCAGCTGCGCTCGACGGCGAGGATGCCCTCGACCTGGCCCTCGAGTTCGCTGGGGCCGGATCGTGAACCAGAACGCGGCACCCGCCGCCCCCTCGTCGCCCGCGGCGGGGGGATATGGTGAACGAGGGAACGGACGCCAGCGACGGAGACCGGAATCATGGTGGAACGCACAGTTCGAATCGGATCGACGCACGGCCTGCACGCGAGGCCTGCCAAACTCTTCACCCAAGCCGTCGCCTCGTCGGGGGCAGCTGTCACGATCAGCAAGTCTGGCGGCACCCCCGTCAACGCTGCGAGCATTCTCGCGGTCATCGCACAGGGCATCGACCACGGAGACGACGTCACGATCGTCGTCGACGGCGGCGACGAGCACGTCGTGCTCGACCGCTTGGTCGAGCTGCTCAGCACCGACCACGACGAATAGCGCGGGGCATCCGTCTCCCTTCCAACCGCTGGAGGAAGGCGAATGATGAACATCACGGGTACGGGCATCGGGCAAGGCGTCGCGGTCGGGCCGGTCGTGCGAATGGCCGAACGACTGCCCGAACCGGTCGACCGGCCGAGTCACCTCGACCCCGAGCGCGAGGGCGAACGGGCGAGGGCGTCGCTCTCGGTCGTCGCCGCGGAGCTCGCGAGTCGCGGTGCGAAGGCGGGCGGCGCCGCGCAGGACGTGCTCGAGGCGCAAGCCATGATGGCCGAGGACCCGAGCCTCATCGACGAGGTCACGACGCGGCTCGCGACCGGCAAGACCGCCGAGCGCGCGGTGTACGAGGCGTTCGCCTCGTACCGCGACCTGCTCGCCGGCATGGGCGGTTACATGGCCGAACGTGCCACCGACCTCGACGACATCTCGCAGCGGGTCATCGCACACCTGCTGAAGCTGCCGGCGCCGGGAGTGCCGAGCCCGGGGCATCCGTTCATCCTCGTGGCGCGCGATCTCGCGCCGGCCGACACGGCCACGCTCGACCTCGACCAGGTGCTCGGGCTCGTGACCGTCGACGGCGGCCCCACCTCGCACACCGCGATCCTCGCCCGCGAGAAGTCGATCGTCGCGATCGTGGGAGCAGCGGATGCCGCGAGCCTCGCCGACGGCGACACCGTCGTCGTCGACGCCGAGAACGGACTCGTCGTCACCGAACCATCGCCCGCGGCGATCGCGGAGGCGCAGGAGCGCATCGCCGAACGCGCCGCCCGCCTCGCCGCCCCGGTCTCGCCGGGAGCGCTCGCCGACGGCACGCCGGTGTCGCTGCTCGCGAACCTCGGATCGGCCGACGGCGCCGCCGAAGCTCTACGACTCGGTGCCGAGGGTGTCGGGCTCTTCCGCACCGAGTTCCTGTTCCTCGATGCCGACAGCGCGCCGAGCGTGCTCGACCAGCAGCAGCTCTACACGAAGCTGCTCACCGCGTTCGCCGGGAGGAAGGTCGTTGTTCGGGTGCTCGACGCCGGGGCCGACAAGCCCCTCTCGTTCCTGAACGACGCTCCCGAGGAGAACCCGGCACTCGGCCTGCGCGGCATCCGTGCCCTGCGGCACGCCGAGGTGATCCTGCGTGAGCAGCTCACCGCGCTCGCCGCGGCCGACGCGGCAACCGACGCCGAGCTCTGGGTCATGGCGCCGATGATCGCCACCGTCGAGGAGACCGAGTACTTCACGCGGCTCGCCGGCGAGCTCGGCATCAGGGTCGCGGGCGTCATGGTCGAGGTGCCGTCTGCGGCGCTCCTCGCCCGGCAGGTGCTCGCGCACGCCGCCTTCGCTTCGATCGGCACGAACGACCTCACCCAGTACACGATGGCGGCAGACCGGTTGCTCGGCACCGTCGCGAAGCTGCAGGACCCGTGGCATCCCGCGGTTCTCAAGCTCATCGCCGAAGTCGGCCGCGCCGGCATCGAACTCGGCAAGCCGGTCGGCATCTGCGGCGAGGCCGCCGCCGACCCACTGCTCGCCGTCGTGCTCGTGGGCCTCGGCGCCACGAGCCTGTCGATGTCGCCATCGGCACTCGCAGATGTCCGCGCCTCCCTCGCGCGGTACAGCCAGGACGACGCGAAGGCGCTCGCCCAGGCAGCCCTGGCCGCTGAGGGAGCGGCCGAAGCCAAGCAGGCGGCACAGGCCGCCGCATCTTCACTCACCCCGACCGGCACCCGAGTGCCGTAACCCACTCAGTAGGAGAGGCACCATCATGACATCGACGTCACCCACGACGAAGCGGCCTGGGGGAGCACGCGTCGCCGTCCAGCGTTTCGGAACATTCCTCAGCGGCATGATCATGCCGAACATCGCCGCGTTCATCGCCTGGGGCTTCATCACCGCGTTCTTCATCCCCACTGGATGGACGCCGAACGAGACCCTGGCCTCCATGGTCGGTCCCATGATCATCTACATGCTTCCGCTGCTCATCGCGAACATGGGCGGTCGCATGGTGTACGACACCCGTGGCGGTGTCGTCGCGGTCATCGCCACCATGGGCGTGATCGTCGGAACTACCATTCCGATGTTCCTCGGAGCCATGATCATGGGGCCCCTCGCAGCGTGGATCATGAAGCACATCGACCGGATCTGGGAAGGCAAGATCAAGGCCGGCTTCGAGATGCTGGTCAACAACTTCTCCGCGGGAATCGTCGGTGCACTGCTCGCTCTGGCCGGATTCTTCGGGTTCGGACCAGCGGTGACCGTGGTGAGCGATGCGCTCGGTGGGGCGGTCGGCTGGCTCGTTCAGGTCGGGCTGCTCCCGCTCCTCAGCATCATCGTGGAGCCCGCGAAGATCCTCTTCCTGAACAACGCGATCAATCACGGTGTGTTCACTCCGCTCGGCAGCTCCGAAGCCCTCGAGCAGGGCAAGTCGATCCTGTTCCTCATCGAGGCGAACCCTGGTCCTGGGCTCGGCATCCTCCTCGCCTTCTCGGTGTTCGGCATCGGACTGGCTCGGGCGAGCGCTCCCGGAGCGATCATCATCCAGTTCCTCGGCGGCATCCACGAGATCTACTTCCCCTACGTGCTGATGAAGCCGATGCTCCTGCTTGCAGTGATCGCGGGCGGCATGACCGGTGTCGCGACGAACGTGGCCTTCGGGAGCGGCTTGCGTGCCCCGGCCTCCCCCGGAAGCATCTTCGCCGTCCTGCTCCAGACCGCCCCGGACAGTTACTTGGGCGTCGTCCTGTCCGTCGTGCTCGCGGCATCCGTCTCGTTCTTCATCGCCTCGATCATCCTCCGCGCGAGCCGGAAGCGCGACCTGGCGACCGGTGGTGGCGACCTGGCGGCAGCCGTGGCACAGACCGAGACGAACAAAGGCAAGTCGAGCGACGTGCTGTCGGGTCTCACTGCCGCTGGCGTCGCCGCCGGCGCCGGACTCATCGAGGAGGGCGAGCAGGCCGCGTTCGATCGCAAGCCGGTCCACTCGATCATCTTCGCCTGCGACGCGGGCATGGGTTCGAGCGCGATGGGCGCGACGGTGCTGCGCAACAAGATCAAGAAGGCGGGCATCGACAGCGTCACGGTCACGAACAAGGCGATCGCGAACCTCACCGACGACGTCGACCTCGTGATCACGCACCAGGACCTCACCGACCGCGCGAAGCTGCAGTCCCCGAGCGCCGTGCACGTGTCGGTGGAGAACTTCATGAACTCGCCGAAGTACGACGAGATCGTGAACCTGCTCGAATCCGAGGGCGTGCGCTGAGCCGCGCACAACTGGCATCCGAAAGCCACGGCGGTCTCCGATCAGGAACCGCCGTGGTCTTCGGCCGTCAACGCAGACCACTCGAGAAGAAGGAGAAGTTGTTATGACCGAAGAGATCCTCCCGGCCGGCAACGTCCGTGTCGCCACCCGCGTCGCGAGCCGCGACGACGCGATCCGCGAAGCGGGTTCGATCCTCGTGGAGGTCGGCGCCGTCGATCCGGCCTACGTCGACTCGATGCTGGATCGCGAGGGCTCGGTCTCGACATACATGGGCAACTTCCTCGCCATCCCGCACGGCACGAACGAGGCGAAAGACAAGATCCGCCGTTCGGCGCTCTCGGTGATCCGCTACGACGAGCCGGTCGACTGGGGCGGCGAGGACGCGCGGTTCGTCGTCGGCATCGCCGGCATCGAGAACGAGCACCTCGAGATCCTCTCGAAGATCGCGATCATCTTCTCCGACGACGACGCCGTGCAGCGGCTCGTCGAGGCCCGGTCGGCCGATGAGCTGCACGCCCTGCTGTCCGAGGTCAACGAGCCGTGAAGGCCGTTCACTTCGGCGCCGGCAACATCGGGCGCGGCTTCGTCGGCCTCCTCCTCCACGAGGCGGGCTACGAGATCGTGTTCGCCGACGTCAACGCGACGCTCATCGACGACCTCGCGGCATCCGACCACTACACGGTGCACGAGGTCGGCGCCGGAGCGCGCGACCGCATCGTCGACCGGTACCGGGCCGTCAACAGTGCCACGGATGCCGCGGTGCTCGCCGCCGAGCTCGCCGACGCCGATCTCGTGACCACCGCCGTCGGCCCCACGATCCTGCGCTTCATCGCCCCGCACCTCATCGCGGCGCTGCGGGCGAGGCCGGCGGACGCCGGGCCGCTCGCGATCATGGCGTGCGAGAACGCGATCAACGCCACCGACCTGCTGCGCGACGAAATCGCGTCGCTCTCGAGCGCGGAGGAGTGGCCGTCGATCGCCGCGCGTGCGGTGTTCGCGAACACCGCCGTCGACCGCATCGTGCCGGCCCAAGCGCCCGACGCGGGTCTCGACGTGACCGTCGAGACGTTCTTCGAGTGGGCGATCGAGCGGCAGCCGTTCGGCTCGGTCGCTCCCGAGATCCCCGGCGCGCACTTCGTCGCCGATCTCGCGCCGTATATCGAACGCAAGCTCTTCACGGTGAACACGGGCCATGCGGCCACGGCGTACTTCGGGCGCCGTGCCGGACACGAACGCATCAGCGAGGCGCTCGCCGACCCCGTGGTCGCGGTCGCGGTCGAACAGGTGCTCGGGGAGACGTCGACCCTCATCGTCCGCAAGCACGGCTTCACCGAGGACGAGCAAGCGGCGTATCGGGCCACGATCCTCGAGCGATTCCGGAATCCCGAGCTGCCCGACACCGTCGAGCGCGTCGGACGTCAGCCGCTGCGCAAGCTCGGCCGGCATGAGCGGTTCATCGGCCCGGCGGCGGAGCTCGCCGAGCACGGGCACCCCGTCGACGGCCTGCTCGCTGCCGTCGGCGCCGCGCTCCGTTTCGACGTGGAATCCGATCCCGAGAGCGTCGAGTTGCAGGAGCTGCTGCGCTCGCGGGAGGCCGCGGCGTTCGTGCACGAGGTCACGGGCATCTCCGCGGGGCATCCGCTCGAGCAGGGGCTCGTCGCCGAGGTCACACGCGTCAAGGCCGCGGGGTGACGACCGGGCGGCGGCCCCCGCGGCCCCGACTGGCGAACCTGCCCGGAATCACCTATAGTTGATCCTTGGTGTTTGCACGCCTGCTTCGGCATGCCCGACGAGTGATCGTCGGTCGCGAACACATCGCACGACCAGCATCCCAACTCCAAGCGATAGTGAGGCTATGGCCAAGAAAGACGGCGTCATCGAGATCGAAGGTTCGGTCGTCGAGGCCCTCCCGAACGCGATGTTCCGGGTGGAACTCACGAACGGTCACAAGGTCCTCGCGCACATCTCAGGAAAGATGCGCCAGCACTACATCCGCATCCTCCCCGAGGACCGCGTGATCGTGGAACTGAGCCCATACGACCTGACGCGCGGCCGCATCGTCTACCGCTACAAGTAAGGGCTGCTCGGAAAGTAACGGCCCGCGGCATCCCGCAGGTACGAAGACAGCGAATCCTAGGAACAACAATGAAGGTCAACCCCAGCGTCAAGCGCATCTGCGACAAGTGCAAGGTCATCCGTCGCCACGGCAATGTCATGGTGATCTGCGAGAACCCGCGCCACAAGCAGCGCCAGGGTTGATCGCGCGCGACGCGCAGCGTCGCGCCGATCAAGGTTGAGTAGCCCCGCCCTTCCGGCGCGGCGTATCGAAACCCCCTGTCGGACACAACTGAACACCGCATTCGGCAACACCAGAACCGCGGCATCTCTGATGCCTCGGGGACACCTCGGGTCGGAGGCCCGGGCACCGGTGTTGCTCCACACCTCCACTTCAATTCAGGAGAAGCCAACATGGCACGTCTGGCAGGAGTCGACATCCCGCGCGAGAAGCGCGTGGAGATCGCACTGACCTACATCTACGGCGTCGGCCGCACGCGAGCGCTCACGACGCTCGCGGACACCGGTATCGACGGCAACATCCGCGTGAAGGATCTCAGCGACGAGCAGCTCGTCGCCCTCCGCGACTACATCGAAGGCAACTTCAAGGTCGAGGGTGACCTCCGCCGTGAGGTGGCAGCCGACATCCGCCGCAAGGTCGAGATCGGATCGTACGAGGGCATCCGCCACCGTCGCGGTCTCCCGGTCCGCGGCCAGCGCACCAAGACCAACGCTCGTACCCGCAAGGGCCCGAAGCGCACCGTTGCCGGCAAGAAGAAGCCCGGCCGCAAGTAACCGCTCGTTCGCCAGAACTAGGAGATTTCAATGGCAGCACCCAAGGCGGCTACTCGCAAGCCGCGCAAGAAGGAAAAGAAGAACATCGCCGTGGGCCAGGCCCACATCAAGTCGACGTTCAACAACACGATCGTCTCGATCACCGACACCAACGGTGCCGTGATCAGCTGGGCCTCCTCCGGTGGCGTCGGCTTCAAGGGTTCGCGCAAGTCGACCCCGTTCGCCGCACAGCTCGCCGCCGAGTCGGCCGCGCGCCAGGCGCAGGAGCACGGCATGAAGAAGGTCGACGTCTTCGTCAAGGGCCCCGGCTCCGGCCGTGAGACCGCGATCCGTTCGCTCCAGGCCGCGGGCCTCGAGGTCGGCAGCATCAACGACGTGACGCCCCAGGCGCACAACGGATGCCGCCCGCCCAAGCGTCGCCGCGTCTGATTCTCCGCTCCGGTGGTCGAACGCTGCTGAGGCATCGTTCGACCCCCGGGGCATCCGTTCTCTCCACAACTCAAGATCCTCGTACCTCGCAAGTGTCATATAGCGGACACTCTGCCGAAAGGAATCCACAGTGCTGATCGCACAGCGCCCGACGCTCACCGAAGAGAACATCTCGGAGTTCCGTTCGCGTTTCGTGATCGAGCCCCTCGAGCCGGGCTTCGGTTACACCCTGGGCAACTCGCTCCGTCGCACCCTCCTCTCCTCGATCCCCGGCGCAGCCGTGACGAGCATCCGCATCGACGGCGTGCTCCACGAGTTCTCGACGGTTCCGGGCGTGAAGGAGGATGTCACCGAGATCATCCTCAACATCAAGAGCCTCGTCGTCTCGAGCGAGCACGACGAGCCGATCACCGCCTACCTGCGCAAGCAGGGCGCCGGTGAGGTCACCGCCGCCGACATCTCGGCTCCGGCCGGCGTCGAGGTGCACAACCCCGGGCTCGTCATCGCAACGCTCAACGACTCGGCGAAGTTCGAACTCGAGCTCACGATCGAGCGCGGCCGCGGCTACGTCTCGGCCAGCCAGAACCGCAACGAGTACAGCGAAGCCGGCCAGATCCCGGTCGACTCGATCTACTCACCGGTGCTCAAGGTCACCTACCGCGTCGAGGCCACCCGTGCCGGCGAGCGCACCGACTTCGACCGCCTCGTGGTCGACGTCGAGACGAAGTCGGCCATCACCCCGCGTGACGCGATCGCGTCGGCGGGCCGCACGCTCACCGAGCTGTTCGGTCTCGCCCGCGAGCTCAACACCGCGGCAGAGGGCATCGAGATCGGCCCCGCGCCGGTCGACGCCGTGCTCTCCAGCGAGCTCTCGATCCCGATCGAAGACCTCGACCTGTCGGTGCGCAGCTACAACTGCCTGAAGCGCGAGGGCATCAACACCGTGTCCGAGCTCGTCGCGCTCTCGGAGTCGCAGCTCATGAACATCCGCAACTTCGGTCAGAAGTCGGTGGATGAGGTCAAGGACAAGCTCACCGAGATGGGGCTGTCGCTCAAGGATTCGGTTCCCGGATTCGACGGCGCCCACTTCTACACGGGCTTCGACGACGAGAGCTGACGCCGGCCGAGCCGGCCGCCGCACCCACCCCCCTGACTACTGGAGATAACGAACCATGCCGAAGCCCACGAAGGGCCCCCGCCTCGGAGGCGGACCCGCCCACGAGCGGTTGATGCTCGCGAACCTCGCCGCTGCGTTGTTCACGCACAAGCGAATCACCACGACCGAGACGAAGGCCAAGCGCCTGCGTCCGCTCGCCGAACGACTCGTCACCTTCGGGAAGCGCGGCGACCTGCACGCGCGCCGTCGCGTGCTCGGCGTCATCGGCGACAAGACGGTCGTGCACGAGCTGTTCACGGTCATCGCGCCGCAGGTGGCCGACCGTGAGGGCGGCTACACCCGCATCACGAAGATCGGCAACCGCAAGGGCGACAATGCCCCCATGGCCGTCATCGAGCTCGTGCTCGAGCCCGTGACCCCGAAGCAGCGCGCGGCGAAGCCCGCCGCCGCTTCGGCGCCGGTCGTCGACGAGGCGCCGGTCGAGGAGACCGCCGCCGAGGAGACCCCCGCCGAGGTCGTGACCGAGGCGGAAGCCGCGGTCGACGAGGCCGCGGGTTCCGAGGCAGCTGCCGAGGAGTCGGCCGAGGCCAAGTAGTCTCGACACGTTCACGAAGGGCCCCGGTGCACGAGCACCGGGGCCCTTCGTCATTCCGCTCGCGCCACCGCTGTCGTGCCGGCGAGGATCAGCTCGCGCGTCTCTCCTCGAGGGTCGGGGTCTCGAGCGCGCGCCGAGTGATGAGGCGGACTGCGATGGCGATGACCCATGCCCAGAAGATGAAGTACGGGATGATCCAGATCCAGCCCTCCCAGGCGTAGCGCACTGCGATCAGGCCGGCCCCGCCGCCGATCGCCCACCAGCCCCACCACGCGGGGAGTACGCGGCCGGCGAGCAGCACCCACCCGCTCGCGATCGCGAAGCTGCCGACTGCCAGCCAGGTGTTCGCGAAGCCGAGGTTGCCGAGATCGAAGGCGAAGGCGGCGACGCCCGGGTCGAGCTCCTGGCCGCGGTTGCCGGCGGCCTCCCAGCTCGCGTCGATGACCCCGTAGGCCGCGACGACCGTGCCCGAGACGAGGGCGACGATGGAACGCCAGGCCGGCTCTCCCTCGACGCGCCGCAGCAGTGTGGTGAAGCCGACCACGAACCACAGGAAGGCCAGCATGCCGATCGACGCGGTGGCTTCGGCCGCGGCGATCCACGGCGTATCGGCATTCCGGAAGAACTCCGCGGCCTCCTCATTCGTGGCGTCGAAGGCCGGCTCGCCCAATGTCGAGATCGCGATGATCGGCGCGAAGAGGAGGACGACGGCGACGATCGCAGTGACGCCGGTGGTCCTGGCGAGGCCGCGCCACCGCTCGGGTGTGGTGCTTGGCGTGGAGTGATCGGTCATGGCGATCTCCTGTCGTCGTCGACCTCTCCAGTATGGCGCGACAGCCTAGGCTGGTGCGGTGAACGATCGAGCGGATGCCGCAGCCGACCCCGAAGCCGCGAGCAACGTCGACACCGAGGCATCCGTCGTCCGACTTCGCATGGGCATCGCCTACGACGGCACCGACTTCAACGGTTGGAGCAGCCAGCCGGGGCTGCGCACGGTGCAGGGAGTGCTCGAGGAGGCGCTCGCGACGCTGTTCCGCAGGGCAGGCGTGGCACCGCGGCTCACCGTCGCCGGGCGCACCGACGCCGGGGTGCATGCGCTGGGGCAGGTGGCCCATGTCGACGTGCCACTCGAGGCGCTCGCCGCCGTGACCCGGTCGCGCCACGGCCGCCCGGCTGAGCCGGCGAGCCCCGAGGGAGTGCTCGCCCGGCGCATCAATGGAATCCTCGGCAGCGACGCCGACGTCGTCGTGACCGGCATCGATCGGGCGCCGAGCGGGTTCGACGCGCGGTTCTCCGCCGCGTGGCGGAGGTACGAGTACCGCGTGGCCGATGCATCCGCTCGCCGCAACCCGCTCGACCGCCGTCGCACGGTCGTCATCCACCGTGCGCTCGACGAGTCGGCGATGAACGCCGCCGCGGGCATGCTCGTCGGTCTCCACGATTTCGCGGCGTACTGCAAGCCGCGCGAGGGGGCCACGACGATCCGCACGTTGCAGTCCTACCGGTGGCAGCGACGTGACGACGGGGTGCTGGTGGCGACGCTGCGGGCCGACGCGTTCTGCCATTCGATGGTGCGCGCGGTCGTCGGTGCGATCGTCGCGGTGGGGGAGGGCAAGCTCGACGTCGGCGCGCCCGCCGAGCTGCTGCATGCAGGGGAGCGCACGAGCGCGTTCACGGTGATGCCCGCGAAGGGGCTCGTGCTGGCCGAGGTCGGGTACCCCGACAACGACGAGCTCGAGGCGAGGGCGGCGCAGACGAGGGCACGTCGCCGGTTGCATGTGCAGCCCGACCTGCCCGACGCGGACGAGCTGGAATGATTCCGTGCGCGGAGCGCGCCGCGCCGCGATTGGACGCCCGCTGGTCTGTCGGCTAAGCTTGCACTTTGGTGTCGTCGACTGCGTCGGCATCCGAAGATGAGCCCTCCACCCGGGCGTTCGTCTCGCATCGCGAACGAACTCCCGAACGGAGTGGGATTCACGAACCCCTCACTCGATCAGAAAGCAGCACTTCCGTGACGCGCACCTTTACTCCAAAGTCGAACGACATCCAGCGCGACTGGGTCGTCATCGACGCAACCGACATCGTGCTCGGCCGCCTCGCCAGCCACGCCGCAACCCTGCTGCGTGGCAAGCACAAGGCGATCTTCGCGAACCACGTCGACACCGGCGACTTCGTGATCATCGTGAACGCCGACAAGGTGGCCCTCACCGGCCAGAAGCTCGAGCAGAAGAAGGCCTACCGCCACTCCGGATACCCGGGTGGTCTCACGGCCGTCAGCTACGCCGAGCTCCTCGAGAAGAACCCCGTCCGCGCCGTCGAGAAGGCGATCCGCGGCATGCTCCCGAAGAACTCGCTCGGTCGCGCCCAGCTCAAGAAGCTGAAGGTGTACACCGGCCCGGAGCACCCGCACGCGGCCCAGCAGCCGAAGCCGTACACCCTCACCCAGGTCGCCCAGTAATTCCGGCGCACTCGACGTTCTCGAAATAAGGATTCACACCACCATGGCGAAGATCGCAGACCAGATCGAAGCGGCTCCCGAGAGCTACACCACCGAGAGCACCCCTGAGGCTGCTCCCAGCACCCCCCGTCGCGTGCTCAACGTGGGCGGCGCGGCTGTCGGCCGTCGCAAGCAGGCCATCGCCCGCGTGCGTCTCGTTCCCGGCGCCGGGAGCATCACGGTCAACGGCCGTGAGTTCGCGGCCTACTTCCCGAACAAGCTGCACCAGCAGCTCATCACCGACCCCTTCACGGTGCTCGAGCTCACGGGCTCGTACGACGTGGTCGCGAAGATCACGGGCGGCGGCCCCTCGGGCCAGGCCGGCGCACTGCGCCTCGCGATCGCTCGTGCGCTGAACGAGATCGACCGGGAGAACAACCGCGCCAGCCTGAAGAAGGCCGGCTTCCTCACCCGCGACGCCCGCGTGATCGAACGCAAGAAGGCCGGCCTGAAGAAGGCGCGCAAGGCTCCTCAGTTCTCGAAGCGCTGACGCGCTCGGGTTCGGTCCACTCGATGCCTCGGCTCTTCGGAACCGACGGGGTCCGGGGTCTGGCCAACCGTGAACTCACGGCTGACCTGGCCCTGGGCCTCGCCCAGGCGGCCGCCGCCGTCCTCACTCGCGGTCGCCACGCCGACGAGCTCCGCGCCGCGGGTCGACGTCCGGTTGCCGTGGTCGCGCGCGACCCCCGCGTCTCAGGTGAGTTCCTCACCGCCGCGGTGTCGGCCGGTCTCGCCAGCTCGGGTGTCGACGTGCTCGACGCCGGCGTCATCCCCACGCCCGCGACCGCGTACCTGATCGACAGCATCGGCGCGGACTTCGGCGTGATGATCTCGGCGTCGCACAACCCTGCGCCCGACAACGGCATCAAGTTCTTCTCGTTCGGCGGCACGAAGCTCCCCGACGAGGTCGAGGATCGCATCGAGTCCTTCCTCGGCCGTCCCAAGCTCGCGCCGATCGGCGACGGCGTCGGCCGCATCCGCCGTTTCGCCGACGCCGAAGACCGGTACGTCGTGCACCTGCTCGGCACGTTGCCGCACCGGCTCGACGGACTCCACGTCGTGCTCGATTGCGCGCACGGCGCTGCGGCAGGGGTGTCGCCCGAGACGTTCCGCGACGCGGGCGCCCGCGTCACCGTCATCGGCGCCGATCCCGATGGCATGAACATCAACGACGGGGTCGGTTCGACGCACCTCGGTCCGCTCCAGGCCGCCGTGGTCGAGCACGGCGCCGACCTCGGCATCGCGCACGACGGCGACGCCGACCGCTGCCTCGCCGTCGACGCGAACGGCGACATCATCGACGGCGACAAGATCATGGCGATCCTCGCGGTGTCGATGCACGAGCGCGGCAAGCTCACCGACGACACCCTCGTGGTCACCGTCATGTCGAACCTCGGCCTCCGGCGCGCGATGGCCGAACGAGGCATCCGCGTCATCGAGACGAAGGTCGGCGACCGCTACGTGCTCGAAGCACTCGCGGCCGAGGGCCTCGCGCTCGGCGGCGAGCAGTCGGGCCACGTCATCATGACCGAGTACGCGACCACCGGCGATGGCGTGCTCACCGGACTCCATCTCGCCGCCGAGATGGCGCGCACCGGCAAGACCCTCGCCGAGCTCGCCTCGGTAATGACGGTCTACCCGCAAGTGCTCGTGAACGTGCGCGACGTCGACCACCATGCCCTCGGCGACGATGCCGAGATCGCCGCGGCGGTCGCCGCCGTCGAAGCCGAACTGGGCGACTCGGGCCGTGTGCTGCTTCGCCCCTCGGGCACCGAGCCGATGGTGCGCGTGATGGTCGAGGCCGCCGAGCAGGCGACAGCCGAGCACCATGCCGCGGTCCTCGCCGACGTCGTGCGTCTTCGACTCGCGAACGGCAACGCCGCCTGACCCGCCTGAGTGGCGGCGCCGGACTGCGGCGCTAGAGCTTGCGCAGCAGCACGCTCGACACCGAGTGGTCGGGGCTCTTGCGGAGCACGAGCGTGGCGCGTGACCTGGTGGGGCGGATGTTCTGCAGCAGGTTCGGCTCGTTGATCGCATGCCAGATCTCGCGTGCGCGAGCGCGCGCCTGGTCTTCGGTGAGGCTCGCGAAGCGATGGAAGTACGAGCGCGGGTTCGCGAACGCGCCGCGCTGGAGCTTCAGGAACCGCTCCTCGTACCAGCAGGCGATGTCGCTCGTGCGCGCGTCGACGTAGATCGTGAAGTCGAAGAGGTCGCTCACGGCGAGGCGATGGCCGGGGCCGGGCGGCTGCAACACGTTGAGCCCCTCGACGATGAGCACGTCTGGGCGGCGCACGGTGACCTGGGCATCGGGGACGATGTCGTAGGCGAGGTGCGAGTAGAACGGCGCCTTCACCTCGGCGGCCCCGGCCTTCACCTCGCTCACGAAGCGCAAGAGCGCTCGCCGGTCATAGGACTCGGGGAATCCCTTGCGGTCCATGAGTCCGCGCCGCTCGAGCTCGGCATTCGGGAAGAGGAACCCGTCGGTCGTGATGAGCTCCACCCGCGGCGTGTGCTCCCAGCGGGCGAGGAGCTCGCGCAGGAGCCTCGCGATCGTGGACTTGCCGACCGCGACCGAGCCGGCGACGCCGATCACGAACGGCGTCGACTCGAACCGCTCGCGAAGGAACTCGCTCGTGACCTTGTGCAGCGACTTCGTGCCGCCCACGTAGAGGTTGAGCAGTCGGCTGAGCGGGAGGTAGACCTCGTTGACCTCGCGAAGGTCGAGCGGCTCGCCGAGGCCGCGGAGTTGCACGATCTCGGTCTCGCGGAGCGGTGCCGGCATCGACGGTGCGAGGGCGGCCCAGTCAGCCCGATCGAGTTCGATGAACGGCGAACTCTGGGGTGCCTGCGACGACGACAGGTTCTGATCGGGCACCACGTCAGTCTAGTGTCGGCAAGATCACCTGCGCGGTGGGCTGCGCGGCGGGCACCCAGCTCGCCCCGGATAGAATCGAGCGCATGTGTGGAATCGTTGGATACGTCGGTGAGCGAAGCAGCATCGACGTCCTCATGGGAGGCCTTCGTCGCCTCGAGTATCGCGGCTACGACTCGGCTGGAGTGGCGATCGTCGACGACGACGGAACCATCGAGACCGCGAAGCGCGCCGGAAAACTGCAGATCCTCGCCGACGAGCTCGAGGCGCATCCGCTGCACCGCGGTGGCACGGGCATCGGCCACACCCGCTGGGCGACGCACGGCGGCCCCACTGATGGCAATGCGCACCCGCACCTGGGTGACGACGGCCGGCTCGCCCTCATTCACAACGGCATCATCGAGAACTTCGCCGAGCTGAAAGACGAACTGCTCGCCGAAGGCTACGAGTTCGCGAGTGAGACCGACACCGAGGTCGCCGCCGTGCTCCTCGGCCGCGAGTACCGCGCGAAGGGCGACCTTCGCGAGGCCTTCCGCACGACGGTCGCCCGCCTCGACGGCGCTTTCACCCTGCTCGCCGTGCACCGCGACGAGCCCGGCCTCGTCGTCGGCGCCCGCCGCAACTCGCCGCTCGTGATCGGCCTCGGCGAGGGAGAGAACTTCCTGGGCTCGGATGTCGCGGCCTTCGTCGAGTACACGAAGCGTGCCGTGGCCATCGGCCAGGACCAGATCGTCTCGATCACGGCCGACGGCGTCGACGTGACCGACTTCGACGGCGAGCCGGTCGAGGTCGAGCCGTTCGACGTGGCGTGGGACGCCTCCGCCGCCGAGAAGGGCGGCTGGTCGTCGTTCATGCGCAAAGAGGTGTCGGAGCAGCCCGAGGCGGTCGCGAACACGCTCCTCGGCCGCATCGTCGACGGTGCCGTCGTCATCCCCGAGCTCGCGGACTTCGGAGACGAGGAGCTTCGCAGCATCCGTCGCATCACCGTGATCGCGTGCGGCACCGCCGCGTACGCCGGCATGGTCGCGAAGTATGCGATCGAGCAGTGGGCCCGCGTGCCCGTCGAGGTGGAGCTGAGCCACGAGTTCCGCTACCGCGAGCCGGTGCTCGACCCCGAAACCCTCGTGGTGTCGGTCAGCCAGTCGGGCGAGACCATGGACACGCTCATGGCCGTGAAGTACGCGCGGGAGCAGGGCGCGCGCACGATCTCGATCTGCAACACCCAGGGCGCCACGATCCCGCGCGAGTCCGACGCCGTGGTCTACACCCATGCCGGCCCCGAGGTCGCCGTAGCGTCGACGAAGGCCTTCGTCGCGCAGATCGCCGCCCTCTACCTCTTCGGCCTGCACCTCGCCCGGGTTCGCGGCACGCTCTCGCCCGAGCAGCTCGCAGTCCAGCTCGCCGAGCTCCAGGCGGTGCCCGACAAGCTCCAGACGGTGCTCGGGCAGGCTGAGCGCGTCGGCGAGCTCGCGCACTGGATGGCCGACACCCGCTCGGTGCTCTTCCTTGGCCGCCACGTGGGCTATCCGATCGCGCTCGAGGGCGCGCTCAAGCTCAAGGAGCTCGCCTACATCCACGCCGAGGGCTTCGCGGCCGGCGAACTCAAGCACGGGCCGATCGCCCTCATCGAGCCAGGCCAGCCGGTCTTCGTCGTCGTGCCGAGCCCGCGCGGCTCTGCGGCGCTGCACCCGAAGGTGGTCTCGAACATCCAGGAGATCCGGGCTCGCGGCGCACGCGTGATCGCGATCGCCGAGGCGGGGGATGCCGCGGTGCTGCCGTACGCCGACGAGGTGCTGCGCATTCCGCTCGCGGCCCCGCTCTTCGAGCCGCTCCTCGCGGTCGTGCCGTTGCAGATCTTCGCGATGGAGCTGGCGCAGGCGAAGGGTCTCGACGTCGACCAGCCCCGCAATCTCGCGAAGTCCGTGACGGTCGAGTAGCACGGCGACGAGGCCGGAGGCAGTCGTGATCTCGGGAATCGGCATCGACGTGGTCGACATCGGGCGTTTCGAGCGCTCGCTCGCCCGAACTCCCGCCTTGCTCGAGCGATTGTTCGCCGAGAGCGAACGAGGGCGGGCGCCTCGATCGCTTGCCGCGCGGTTCGCCGCGAAGGAAGCTCTCATCAAGGCGCTCGGCGGGCACGCGGTCATCCGCTGGCACGACATGCAGATCGTGCAAGACGACGAGGGCAATCCCGATTTCCTGCTCGCCGGCGCCCTCGCCGAGCATGTCGAGGCACTCGGCATCGCACGAGTCCACCTCTCGATGAGCCACGACGCCGGTCTCGCGAGCGCCTTCGTCGTGCTCGAGGGAGCCGACACCGCCGAGCCGCCAGCACGTTCGAGTGCCGGCGATGAGTGAGACGCCGGGCGCACCACGCTCCTTCCGGGAGGCGGTCGTCGACCTCGCCGCGATCCGGGCCAATGTCGCTGCACTCGCAGCGCACGTCGCGCCCGCGTTGTCGATGGCGGTCGTCAAGGCCGATGCCTACGGCCACGGCGCCGTGCCGGTGGCTCGGGCGGCCCTCGACGGCGGAGCAGACTGGCTCGGGGCGGCCGACGTCGATGAGGCGATCGCACTCCGCGACGCCGGCATCACGGCGCCGCTGCTCGCCTGGCTCCACGATCCCGGCGCCGGGTTCGCGCCGGCGATCGAGCGCGACATCGACCTCGGCGTCTCGTCGCTCGAGCAGCTGCACGAGATCGTGCGGGCTGCGGCATCCGTCGACAGGATCGCGGCGGTGCACCTGAAGATCGACACCGGACTCAGCCGCAACGGCGTCGCACCCTCGAACTGGGAGCGCGTCGTCGGGGCCGCCGCAGAGCTCGAGCGCCACGGCCGGCTGCGCGTGCGCGGTGTGTTCAGCCACCTCGCGAACGCCTCGCCCGCCGAGGATGCCGCACAACTGGCCGCTTTCGAGCGGGCGCTCGACGCGGCATCCGCAGCTGGCCTCACCCCTGAGCTGCGCCACCTCGCCTCGACCGCGGCCGCGTTGCGCCTGCCCGAGGCACGGTTCGACCTCGTGCGGCTCGGCATCGGCATCTATGGAGTGCCGCCGTACGGCGACGGCACCACGGCCGCCGACCTCGGCCTCGTTCCCGCGATGACGCTGCGGGGCAGGGTCGTGGCCGTGCGGCGCATCGAGGCGGGCACCGGCGCGTCGTACGGCCATGCTTGGCGCGCCGAACACGCCACGACGCTCGCACTCGTGCCGCTCGGCTATGCCGACGGGGTGCCGCGGCAGGCGTCGAACCGAGCGGAGGTGTGGCTCGCGGGCGCGCGCCGGCCGGTGGTGGGCCGTATCGCGATGGACCAGTTCCTCGTCGACGTCGGCGATGCCCCGGTCGCCGTCGGCGACGAGGTCGTGCTCTTCGGCGACCCGTCGTCGGGAGCACCGTCCGCCGATGACTGGGCCGACGCCGCCGACACGATCGGCTACGAGATCGTCACCCGCATCGGCGCGCGAGTGCCGCGCCGCTACGTGGGCGGCGCGTGATGCGCCTCGAGGTGCCGACCGCTGAAGACATGGAGACGTTCGGCCGTGAGCTCGGCGGCGTGCTCCGCACCGGCGACCTCGTCGTGCTCACCGGCCCGCTCGGGGCGGGCAAGACGACGCTCACACGCGGCATCGGCGCCGGCCTGGGCGTGCGAGGGCCGGTGCAGAGCCCCACGTTCGTGCTCGCCCGAACGCACCCGAGCCTCGTCGGCGGGCCGCCGCTCGTGCACGTCGACGCCTACCGGCTCGGCAGCGCCGCACAGCTCGACGACCTCGACCTCGACTTCGACCACGCGGTCGTCGTGGCGGAGTGGGGCGCGGGCCTCCTCGACGACGTGAGCGAGTCATGGCTCGAGATCACGATCGACCGGCCGACCGGCGCGAGTGCAGCGACGCCGACGCTCGACGATGACGATGACGATGACGATGACGAGGATGAGCTCGAGGCCGACGAGCCGCGCACGCTGACGGTGACCGGCCACGGCCGCCGCTGGGCAGGCACTGCCTATGTCGACGGGCCATAGGCTGGATCCATGCTCCTCGCCATCGACACCTCGACAGGCACGAGCGTCGCCGTCGTCGACCGCGACGGCGGCATTCTCGCCGAGGTCGGCACCGACGACTCCATGCGGCACGCCGAAGTCGTCGGCGGCTTCATCCGCGACGCGCTCGCCGAGGCGGGTGTGCCGCCGGGCCGGCTCTCCGGCGTCGCCGCAGGCATGGGCCCCGGGCCGTTCACCGGGCTTCGCGTCGGCATTGCGGCCGCGCACGCGTTCGCGCTCGGCATCGGCAGGCCGTTCATCCCGGTCGTCAGCCATGATGCCGTGGCATGGTCCTGGTATCACGCCGGCGGCACGGGCGGGCTGCAGGTCGTGACCGACGCGCGACGCCGCGAGTTCGCCGTGAGCGAGTACGACGGGCTCGACGCCGACGACCTGCCCGTGCGACTCACCGGGCCCGAGCTCGTGCCGCGCGACGCGGTGCCCGCTGCCCGCGGCATCCGCTTCGACGCCCATCTCGTGCCGGCCGGCGCCATCGGCATGCTCGCCGAGCTCGCGTTCGCCGCCGGGCGCCTGCCGCTCGCGGCCGATGCGCCGTTGTATCTCAGGGCACCCGACGTCACGCCGTCCGCCCGGAAGCGAGTGCTGCGATGAGCGTGCTGATGCGCCGCGCGAAGGTTGAAGACCTTGACGCGATCATGCGACTCGAGCGCGCGACGTTCGTCACCGATGCCTGGCCCGAAGATGCGATGCGCCGAGAGCTCGAGAGCCCCCACGGCTACTACCTCGTCGCCGTCGACGACGCGCCGGCGCCCGTGCCCGAGACCGACGAGAGCGACGCGCCGGATGCCGCGGGCGCGACGATCGACGGAACCTCGGGTGGTTCGGCCCGGCCGGTGCGTCCGCCCGTCGGCCTGCTCGGATACGCGGGCCTGCTCGCCCCCGCCGGAAGCGGGCAAGGCGACATCCAGACCATCGCGGTGGCGCCCGCAGCGCGGGGCATGGGCCTCGGACGCGGCCTCATGCACGCGCTCATCACCCAGGCCCGGCGCCGTCACGTCGCCGAGCTGTTCCTCGAGGTGCGTGCCGACAACGCGATCGCGCGGGCGCTCTACGACTCGCTCGGATTCCGGCAGATCGGCGTGCGGCGCGGCTACTACCAGCCCGACGGGGTCGACGCGATCACGATGCGACTCGAGGTGCCGGCCGCAGTGACGCGGCCCGCGGCATCCGGTGCCCACGCAGCGCTCGGGATCCAGCCGCGCCGCGCCGACGCAGGGGAAGCGCGATGAACCGCAGCCGGCCCCTCGTGCTCGGCATCGAGACCTCGTGCGACGAGACGGGCGTGGGCATCGTGCGCGGCACGACCCTGCTCGCGAACGCCATCGCCTCGTCCATGGAGGAGCACGCGCGCTACGGCGGCGTCGTGCCCGAGGTCGCCGCGCGGGCGCACCTCGAAGCGCTCGGCCCGGCGATCGGCACCGCGCTCGACGAGGCTGGCGTCGCGCTCGGCGAGCTCGATGCGATCGCCGTCACCAACGGCCCGGGCCTCGCGGGCGCCCTCATGGTCGGCGTGGGAGCAGCGAAAGCCCTCGCCCTCTCGCTCGACGTGCCGATCTACGCCGTGAACCACCTCGTCGGCCACGTCGGCGCCGACCTGCTCGACGACGAGGCGCCGCTCGAGACCCCGACGATCGCGCTGCTCGTCTCGGGCGGTCACACCTCGCTGCTGCTCGTGCGCGACCTCGTCTCCGACGTCGAGTTGCTCGGCGAGACGATCGACGATGCTGCGGGTGAGGCGTTCGACAAGGTCGCGCGCGTGCTCGGCCTGCCGTATCCCGGCGGACCCGAGATCGACCGGGCCGCGATCGGCGGCGACCCGGCGGCGATCCGGTTCCCGCGCGGGCTCACGCACCCGAAAGACCTCGCCGCGCATCGCTACGACTTCAGCTTCTCGGGGTTGAAGACCGCCGTCGCGCGCTGGGTCGAACAGCGTGAGGCGGCCGGCGAGCCCGTGCCGCTCGAAGACGTCGCCGCGAGCTTTCGCGAAGCCGTCGTCGACGTGCTCGTCGGCAAGGCCGTCGCCGCGTGCGCCGACCTCGGAGTGCCCCGGCTCCTGCTCGGAGGCGGCGTCGTCGCCAACGCCCGGCTCCGCGAGGTGGCCGAAGCGCGAGCGGATGCCGCGGGCATCGCACTGCGCGTGCCGCCCCTCTCGCTCTGCACCGACAACGGCGCCATGATCGCAGCGCTCGGCGCCCAACTCGTGATGGCAGGCCACGCCCCGTCTGAGCTCGGTTTCGGCGCGGATTCGACGCTGCCCGTCACCGAAATCCAAGCGTGACCGTGCCGAGTGCGATCCTGTGCATCATGCGGGCGCCACGATAGTGTGAACTCGAAGACGCCGGATTCGCCAGTCGGCACCGGCTCTGTGCGTGCGCCACAGACGGCGTGCGCTGACCACAGCATTGAGGGGACCATCGTGACCGATCCGAACACTCCCGAGCCCGGAGCACCGGTGCCGCCCGTGCCGCCGGCCACACCTCCCGCGCCCGGATACAGCGCGCCGCCACCGGCCGCTCCGGCCTACGGCCAGGCCGATTCCGCCTACGGCCAGCCCGCCACCGGCAAGACCAACACGCTCGCGATCGTCTCCCTCGTGGCATCCCTCGTCGGTTTCGCGACGGGCGTCGGATTCATCGCGGGCATCATCTGCGGACACATCTCACTCGGCCAGATCAAGAAGACCGGCGAGCAGGGCCGCGGCCTCGCGCTCGCCGGCGTCATCATCGGCTACATCGGCATCGTGCTC
This sequence comes from Agromyces sp. ISL-38, assembly GCF_018613935.1. Lineage (GTDB taxonomy): Bacteria > Actinomycetota > Actinomycetes > Actinomycetales > Microbacteriaceae > Agromyces. The sequence continues at coordinate 60,278 of NZ_JAGGPF010000007.1, forward strand.
TCGATCATCGTCGTCATCGTCGTGATCGCCGGGCTCGCCGCCCTCTACTCCACCGGTGTCACGTCGTATTGAGCGCGTGCCAGCAGAACACGACCACGAAGAAGGGCGAATGCCATGAGTGATCCGAAAAACCCCGAAGACGTTCCCGAGGTGCCGGGAACGCCTGAGGTGCCCGAGGTGCCGGCCGCGCCCGAGTCGCCGGTCTCGGCTGCCGATGCCGACGCGGCTGAGCCGCTCGCGAGCGGGCCCGAGGTGCCCGAGGTGCCGTCTGCTCCCGAGCCGCCTGCAGCGCCTGAGCCGCCCGCACCGCCCGCACCTCCGGCTCCGCCGGAGCCGCCGAGCTACGGTTCCGCCACCCCGCCGCCTCCGCCGCCCGCGGCCCCCGGCTACGGGATGCCGTCCGATCAGCCCGCAGGCGCTGCATACGGCGCACCGGCGCAGCCCGGCTATGCGGCGCCCGCCTACGGCACCACGCCCAGCAAGCCCACACCGGTGTACAGCCTCATCTCGCTGATCGCCGGCATCATCGGCCTCGTGGGCTTCTTCGTGGTCTTCATCCCGTTCGTCGGCGGCATCATGCAGCTGTTCATCCCGGCGGCTGCCGTCGTGCTCGGTTTCATCGGCAAGAGGAAGGAACCGGCGGCCAAGGGCATGTGGCTCACCGGCATCATCCTCGGCTTCGTCGGAATCGCCATCGGCCTGCTTTCACTGCTCCTGTGGGCCATCGCCTTCGCGAGCATCGGAACGATGGACGGCTACACGTACTGATGAGGCACTCATGACCGAGCGTGAGGGGGTTTCGCCTGAGGGCGGGACCCCCGATCGCTTCGAACCGGAAGATCCGCTCGCGCCGTTCCAGCCGGCCGAGCCGACCTTCCGCGTCGACCCGACCGTGCGCGAGTTCGAGGTGCCGTTCGACACCGGGCAGCTGCGCTCGCTCTCGACCGGCCAGCTCCTCGTCGTGCATCGGCCCGGGGGCGACGAGGCCGATGCCGTCGAGGAGCAGACCCAGCGCCGGGTGTACAGCTGGGTCGCCGCCGTCGCCGGCACGATGGGCGCCATCGCATCGCTCTTCGTGGGTTGGATGCTGCCGCTGTCCATCGCCGCGATCGTCTTCGGCGTGCTGGGCCTGCGCCGAGAGGAGGAGGGCCGCACCCTCGCCTTCGTGGGCATCGGCACCGGCCTCGCGGGACTCGTGTTCTCGGCGGTGTGGATCGGCTACTACGCGATCGTGTTCGGCGCACTGCCCGCTTGAGCCACCCACGCGCTTGCCGGAAGAGGCGCCAGAGGCGCCAGAGCCGCCGCCAGCGCCGGCAGAAGTCGCCAGCGTCGCTAGAGTCGCTCCACGAGCAGCGCGACGTGCCGGCCGAGCTCGCGGGTGAGCACGATCGTCGCCGACTCGTCGCCGCGCAGCTTCAGCCGCGTGCGGAGCGCCGCCGGGTCGACGTCGATCCCGCGCTTCTTGATCTCGAGCGTGCCGACGTGCCGCGCCTGTAGTGCCTGCCGCAACTGCCGCTCGTCGGCGGGAAGCCGTTCGAGCACCCGGAACCCTCGCGCGAAGGGCGAGTCGAACGGCGCGTCTGCCGTGAGGTAGGCGATGCCGGCACTCGCCATCCATGCGCCGTTCGCGCGGGCGAGGTCGCCGATCAGGCGCGCACGGATGACGGAGCCGTCGGGTTCGTAGAGGTAGTCGCCGATCGGGCCGGTCGGAGCATCCTCGCTGTCGGCCGGAGCCGTGAGCTCATGGGCGGCATCGCCGCGGATCACGAGCGCCGCGCGGCGGATGCCCGGGCGCGCCAGCTGGCCGAGCCACACGCCGAGCTCCACCACGTCGCCGTCGAGCGACACCCACTGCGCCTCGGCTTCGGCCGGGATGACGTCGCGGTCGGTGCCCGGGCCGAGCTTGACGCCCACCGGCATCCGCGCGGCGAGGCCGAACGCGAAATCGAGCGAGGGGGAGTAGTCGGCGGCATCCGAGATGCGTCGCGTCGTGCCTCCGGTCGTGGTCCGGCGTGCCGGATCGAGCCAGGCGCCGCCGATGCCGCCGAGCGGCACGTCTTCGGCGCGCGCGTGCAGCACCTGTACCCGCGAGAAGGGCGTGAGGTTGTACGCGGCGATCGCGGCGGTGACCTCGTCGGCTTCGGCGGCCGTCACCTCGAGATCGATCGCGGCCATCGCGAGCGCGTCGCCGCCGATGCCGCAGCCGAGGTCGGCCACGTGCGTGATGCCGGCGCGTGAGAAGCGGCCGGCGTGCAGGGCGGCGACCCTGAGCCGCGTCGCCTGCTCGAGGCCGGTCTCGGTGAAGAGCATGCGCGAGGCGAACTCGCCGAACTTCGCACGGGCCTTCGCGCGCAGCTTCGACTGGCTGAGCACGGTGGCGACGAGACCGGACGGATGCCCCTCGCGGCGCAGCCGCGCGACCGTCTTCACGATGTCGGCCTTCGAGTCCCAGGCGGGCAGGCCGTCGAGGAGCCTGAGGCCCTCTGGCGAGAGCAGTTCGACGAGCTCGGCGCGATCCACCCGGCCACGCTAGCACCCACATCCGTGCGCTGGCACTCGCGTTGCATGAGTGCCAAATCCTGCCTAGACTCGTCTTAGCACTCTCGCTTTGAGGGTGCTAAACAGTCTTCGTCAAGAAAGAGGTCAAACGTGTCGGTTTCCATCAAGCCGCTCGAGGATCGCATCGTCATCAAGCAGGTCGACGCCGAGCAGACCACCGCGTCAGGTCTCGTCATCCCCGACACTGCCAAGGAGAAGCCCCAAGAGGGCGAGGTCGTGGCCGTGGGCCCCGGTCGCATCGATGACAACGGCAATCGCATCCCGCTCGACGTCGCAGTCGGCGACAAGGTGATCTACTCCAAGTACGGCGGCACCGAGGTCAAGTTCGGCGGCGACGACCTGCTCGTGCTCTCGGCCCGCGACGTGCTCGCGGTCGTCGTTCGCTAGGCGACACGATTCGTTCGAGGCCCGGATGCCCCTGCGGCATCCGGGCCTCTTCGTATGCCGGGCCGCGGATGCCTGCAGCCCGGCGTAGTCTGTGCTGGTGTCAACCCGTTCCGACGTCTCGGCCCGTGCGAACCTCACGCCCGCATCGGGCGTGAGCCGCTCCGGACTCGTCTTCGCGGTCAGCGCCTACGGGCTCTGGGGCTTCCTCCCCGTCTACTTCATCGCGCTCGCACCCACGGGCCCCTTCGAGGTCGTCGGATGGCGCGTGCTGCTCTCGCTCGTGTTCTGTGCCCTGCTCATCACGGTCATGCGCGCCTGGCGACCGTTCGTCACGATCCTGCGCGATCGCCGCGCGGTGCTCACGATGGCCATCGCGGGCGTGCTCATCTTCGTCAACTGGCAGACCTATGTCTACGCCACCCTGAGCGGACAGGTCGTCGAGGCCGCGCTCGGCTACTTCATCAATCCGATCGTCACGGTCTTCCTCGGCGTGCTCGTCTTGCGCGAGCGCCTCAATGTGACGCAGTGGGTGGCCGTCGGCATCAGCATCGTCGCCGTCGTCGTGCTCGCCTTCGGCTACGGGCAGCTGCCGTGGATCGCACTCGTGCTCGCGTTCTCGTTCGGCTTCTACGGCCTCATCAAGAAGCGCGTCGGGCCCAAGGTCGACGCGGTCTCGGGACTCACCCTCGAGACCGCCTGGCTCGCGCCGCTCGCCGTCGTGCAGCTCGTGTTCGTGTCGATGACCACCGGGCTCACGATCGGCACGGTGAGCGGCTGGCACACGGCGCTGCTGCTGCTCGCCGGAGCCATCACGGCGGTGCCGCTGCTCCTGTTCGCGGCGGCGGCGCGCCGGCTGCCGCTCATCTACATGGGGTTCATCCAGTACTTCGCGCCGTTCATCCAGTTCGTCGTCGGCGTCGCCGTGCTGCACGAGCCGATGCCGCTCGAACGGTGGATCGGATTCGCCCTCGTGTGGGTCGCCCTCGCCGTGCTCACGTTCGACCTCGTGAGGGGCGTCCGTGCCTCGCGACGTGTTCCCGCGGAGCCGATCTGAGACCTGGAGTCGGGCTACTGGAGGCTCGAAACCGAGGTCTGAGAAGGGGCCCGGGCGACGGATGCCTCGACGCGCATTCTGCGCGCGCAGTACGCGTTGCACGCCGATTCCGTGCGCTTTCGACGGGCAAGGTGTCGGCGAGATAACGATTCAGGCGGTGTTACACGGTTGTGACCGCGGTGACTTGTTTCCGCCATGGGGGCGCAATACTGTCAAACAACGGCGTCATCAGACGCTGCTTTGTGTACCAATCCTTCAGTCCCAAGGAGCAACATGAGCGTATTCGCGAAGGCCAAGGCCTCGCGCTCGGCTCGCGCAGCCTGGACGGGTCTCGCCATCGCTGGCGTCAGCACCCTCCTCCTTTCTGCGTGTGCAGCGGGTGGCACGCCGCCGGCCGAGACGGAAGAGCCGGCCGACGCCGGCGACGCCCTGCCCATCGAGGCAGGCGAACGAGACCTCACCCTCAAGGTGGGCACGATCCTTCCGCAGAGTGGAACGCTCGCCTTCCTCGGCCCGCCCGAGGAGGCCGGTGTGGCGCTCGGCGAGCAGGAGGTCAACGCCGCCGACAGCGGAATCAACATGGAGGTCGTCTACCGCGACTCGGGTGACACCACGACCGACATCGCCACCGTCTCCGTGACTGACCTGCTCTCGCAGGACGTCTCGGCGATCATCGGTGCCGCGTCGTCGGGTGTGTCGTTCACGGTCATCGACCAGATCACCGCGGCTGGTGTCGTGCACTTCTCGCCGGCGAACACGTCGCCCGACTTCACCGACTACGAGGACAACGACCTGTACTTCCGTACTGCGCCGTCCGACCTCCTGCAGGGTGAGGTGCTCGGCAACCAGATCGCCGCCGACGGCGCCTCCACCCTCGGTCTCCTCGTCCTGAACGACCCCTACGGCACCGGCCTCGCAGCGGCGACCAAGGAGTCGTTCGAGGCAGCCGGCGGCGAAGTCGTTGCCGAGGAGCTCTTCAACACGGGTGACTCGAACTTCGACTCGCAGCTCTCGGCCATCAACGCCGCGAACCCCGACGCCGTGGCCGTCATCACGTTCGACGAGGCCAAGGTCGTCGTCCCGGCGCTCGTCGGCTCCGGCTACCCCGGCAGCCAGCTCTACTTCGTCGACGGCAACCTGTCCGACTACAGCGCGGACTTCGCACCCGGCCTCATCGCCGGCGCGAAGGGCACGCTGCCCGGTCCGGTGCTCGAAGACGACTTCCGTGAGCGCATCCTCGCCGTCGACCCGAACCTGGCTGACTTCAGCTATGGCCCCGAGTCGTACGACGCGACCGTGCTGATCGCCCTCGCGGCGTACGCGGCGAACAGCACCGATGGTGTCGACATCGCCAAGTACCTGCGTCAGGTGTCGGGTGGCACCGGTGACGGCGAGAAGGTCACGTCGCTCGAGGATGCCTTCGCGCTCCTCGCCGAGGGCAAGCAGATCGACTGGGACGGCCCGTCCGGCCCGATCACGCTCGATGAGCACGGTGACCCGACCGAGGCGACCATCGGAATCTACCAGTACGGCGAAGACAACACGTACGAGCGAATCGGCTAGTACGGTTCTCGCTTGGAAGGGCCTCGGCTTCGGCCGGGGCCCTTTCTCGTGCCCGTCTCCAGCCCGTTGCATACGCAAGGGTGTCCATGGACCCCGTCGCGGGTTCCAGGGTGCTCCTTGCGGCACTCACGCCTTCCTGTCGGTGTCGCCGATGAGGTAGGAATCCGACTCGTGCGGCGTTTCGCGCCGTCTGCATCGGCGTGTCTGCCGAAACTGCGTCATCCGCCGAGACGTGCCGTGGGGCGCGGGGCGCGGCAAAGTATGAGCCCCTTGCGCTGACGTGAGGGTGCGCTCGTGCGCTGACATAAGGGTGCGCGTGTGCGCCGACCTGAGCGTGCGCGCGTGCGCTGCCGTGAGGGTGCGGGCGTAGGCCGGCGCACGCATGCGTCCGCGACGATCATGAGTCCGATCGATGCGCGAACCCGCGAACGCAGAACGGGGGCGGATGCCGTAGCATCCGCCCCCGTTCGTGCGGGTGGATCAGTCCTGGCCGAGCGTGCCCAGGTAGAGGCCGATCACCTTCGGGTCGTTCAGCAGGTCGCGGCCCGTGCCGGTGTAGGCGTCGCGGCCCTGATCGAGCACGTAGCCGCGGTCGCAGATCTGCAGGCAGCGCCGCGCGTTCTGCTCGACCATGATGGTGGTCACGCCGGCGCGGTTGATCTCCTTCACGCGAAGGAAGGCCTCGTCCTGCCGCACAGGGGAGAGCCCGGCGGAGGGCTCGTCGAGCAGCATCACGTGCGGACCCATCATGAGTGCACGCGACATCGCGACCATCTGCCGTTCACCGCCGGAGAGCGACCCGGCACGCTGGCCGAGTCGCTTGCCGAGCTCGGGGAAGATCTCGGTAACGTAGGAAAGGCGTTCCTTCACCCCCTTGGGCTTCTGGAACATTCCCATCTCGAGGTTCTCCTGGATCGTGAGCGACGGGAACACGTTGTTCGTCTGCGGCACGAAGCCGACGCCCTTCGCCACGAGCTTGTTCGCCTTGAGATTCGTGATCTCCTCGCCGTTCAGGCGGATCGACCCGTCGCGCACCTTCACGAGACCGAAGATGGCCTTCAGGAGCGTCGACTTGCCGGCGCCGTTCGGGCCGATGATGCCGATGAGCTCGCCCTTCCTCGCAACGAGGGAGCATGAGTTCAGGATGTTCACGCCGGGCAGGTAGCCCGCCGTGACATTCGTGGCTTCAACGACCGCGTCTGCGACGGGTTCGAGGACCGCAGCAGCGGTCGGTTCACTGTTCGTCATCGATGAGCTCCTTCAACACCTCGACGTGCTCGGTGTCCGTTGTGCCGATGTCGGCGTCGTGATGGGCGCCGAGGTAGGCGTCGATCACAGCGGGGTCCTGCATGACCAGGTGCGGGTCGCCTTCGGCGACGATCTTGCCCTCGGCCATCACGATGACCCAGTCGGCGATGTGGCGCACCATGTGCATGTCGTGCTCGACGAAGAGCACCGTCATGCCCTTTGACTTCAGGTCGAGCACGTGGTCGAGCAGCGACTGCGTGAGGGCCGGGTTCACACCGGCCATCGGCTCGTCGAGCATGACGAGCGTCGGGTCGCTCATGAGCGCCCTCGCCATCTCGAGGAGCTTGCGCTGCCCGCCCGACAGGCTGGCTGCGTAGTCGTCCTTCTTGGTATCCAGCTTGAAGCGCGCGAGGATCTCGAGTGCCTTCGCCTCGATCTCGTCGTCTTGCTTGCGCCAGAGGAACGGCAGGAACGACCGGAAGAGGTTCTCACCGATCTGGCCCTTCGCACCGAGCTTCATGTTGTCGAGCACGGTGAGCAGGGCGAGCGACTTCGTCAGCTGGAAGGTGCGGATGAGGCCCATGCGGGCCACCCGGTAGGCCGGCACATGCGCGAGCGACCGGCCGTCGAACTCCCACTTGCCGCTGTCGGGCTTGTCGAAGCCCGTGAGCAGGTTGAAGAGAGTCGTCTTGCCGGCGCCGTTGGGACCGATGAGTGCGGTGATCGCACCACGCGGGACCTCGACATGCTCGACATCGACGGCGGTGAGGCCCCCGAAGGTGCGCCTGACGTTGTCGGCGATGAGGATCGGGTCGACCTTGCGGCAACCCGGTCCGGCGTCGCCGACGTGGAGGCCGGTGGTCTTCACCGGCGTGGACGTGGGAGTGACGTTACTTGACAAAGGCCAGCTCCTTCTTGTTTCCGAAGATGCCCTGAGGCCTGAATATCACGATCAGCATGATCGCGATGCCGACGAGGATGAACCGGAGCTGGCCGGCCTGCACCTGTGACATGAACGGGAGCCAGCCCGCCTCCACCGCCCGGGCGACGAAGCCCGAGAAGAAGGAGAGCAGCACCCAGAAGATCACCGAGCCGATGACCGGCCCGAGGATCGTGGCGGCCCCGCCGAGGAGCAGGATCGCGTAGACGAAGAACGTGAGCGACGTCTGGTAGTTCGCCGGTACCACCGATCGGGGCAGGATGAAGATCATTCCTCCGAGGGTGCCGTAGACGCCACCGAGGATGAGGCTCTGCATCTTGTACGAGTAGACGTTCTTGCCGAGCGCGCGCACGGCGTCCTCGTCTTCACGGATGCCCTTGATGACGCGGCCCCACGGGCTGCGCATGATGAGCCACGTGACGAGTGCCAGGATCACCACGAGCGACCAGCCGACGATGCGGATCCACCAGTCGTACGCGTTGTACGTGAAGGGTCCGAAGCCGTAGCTGCCCGTTGGGATCGGGTTGAGGTCGGCGAAGCCGCCCTTGTAGCCCTGCAGCCCGCTCGCCGAGCCGGTGATGTCGGCGAACGTGTTCGTCGTGAAGGTGAGCCGCAGGATCTCGGCCGCCGCGATCGTGACGATCGCGAGGTAGTCGGCGCGGAGCCGCAGGGTCGGGATACCGAGGATCAGGGCGAACACCACGGATGCCCCGATTCCCACCAGCACGGCGCCCCAGACGGGGAAGCCGAAGCTGAGGATAGAGATCGCGTAGCCGTATGCGCCGAGGGCCATGAAGCCCGCCTGCCCGAAGTTCAGGAGGCCCGTGTATCCGAAGTGGATCGCCAGGCCGAGGGCGGCCAAGGCGTAGGCGGCGGTGGTGGGGCTGATGAGCTCCTGCGCCGCGTTGGAGAAGATCTGAATCCAGTCGATCATGGTCGGTCCTCCTTAGCCGATTCTCTCGCGGCGACCGAGGATGCCCTGCGGTCGGAACAGCAGCACGAGGATGAGCACGACGAGTGCGCCCACGTACTTCATGTCGGATGGCAGCCAGAGCGTCGACATCTCGATGAAGAGCCCCACGATGATGGAGCCCACGAGTGCGCCGAACGCGGTGCCGAGCCCGCCGAGGGTGACGGCTGCGAAGATGAGCAGCAGGATCTGGAAGCCCATGTCCCAGCTGACGCCGGGTCGGAAGTACGCCCACAGGATGCCCGAGAGCCCGGCGAGGGCGGCGCCCATCACCCAGACGATCCGGATGACGCGATCGACGTCGATGCCGCTCGCGGCGGCGAGGCTCGCGTTGTCGGAGACCGCGCGCGTCGCCTTGCCGATGCGCGTGCGCAACAGGAAGTAGGCCACGGCCCCGAGCACCACGACGCTCGTGATCATGCTCGCGAGGTCGACCCACGACATCGAGACGGGTCCGAGGTGGATGTCGGAGGCGAGGGTCGCGCCCGGAAGCTGCCGGGTCGATCCGCCGTAGAGGAACTGGTAGATGTAGCGGACCGCGAGCGAGAGACCGATGCTGACGATCATGAGCTGGATGAGTCCGACTCCGCGTCTTCGGAGCGGTTTCCAGATCACCGCGTCGAGCGTCCATCCGAGTGCTGCACTGAGGACGATCGCGATGATGATGGCGAGCCAGATGGGGAACGCCAGGTCGACCCCGAACGTGAGCACCATGAGCGCCCCGAACGTGACCATCTCGGCATGCGCGAAGTTCGAGAGGCCCGTCGTGCCGAAGATCAGCGAGAGCCCGATCGCCGCGAGTGCGAGCAGGAGGCCGAAGTTCAGGCCGTTGATGAACCGGATGAGCACTTGGGCGCCGATGTCGGTCGTGGTGCGCTGGCCCTCGCCGAGGAAGAAGTTCACCGCCTTGAGCTTCGTGAGCCCGAACTCCGATTTGATCGTGGCCTGGCCTTCCGCGACGACGACGCCCTTGGGAAGGGTGTCCTCGTCGAGCGTGAGCTCGTACTCGGCCTTCTCGGGTACGCCGAGGCGCCACTTGCCCTCGGCGTCGGTCTCCGTCTCGGCTTCGTAGCCGTCACCTTCGACCGTGATGCGAACGCCCTCGAGGGGTTCATCATCGAAGGTCACGTTGCCCGTGAAGAAGTACTCGAAGTCCTCGGGACTGTCTTCCGTACTCACGGTGTCCGCCATCGCAGGGGACGCTGCGATGCCGGACAGAGTGAGGGCGGACAACAGGATTCCGAGGAGGACGAGCCACCTTCGGGGCGACCGTTTGGCGACTGATTGCGTGGGTTCCACTGCACCTCCAAGGGTGCCCGGAGGCTGATGGCCATCCGGGTCCGGTCTTCCTATCGACATCTTCGTCGACAGTACGTGCCGATTATGTCCCAAGTGTTTCATGCGCGGTCCACAATGGCCCTCGATTGTTATCCGGGGAATGCCCTCTATGCAAACTCGCTTAACATTGATGCATCGCACGATTCGCTTTCGCGCGGCACTTGGGGCATCACAGATTGAAGGGAAGACATGGATCAGGCAGATCCGTTCGGATTCACGGGACTCACGTACGACGACGTCCTGCTGCTGCCAGGTCACACCGATGTGATCCCGAGCGAAGCCGACACGGCCTCGCGTCTCACCCGACGCATCACCGTTGCGACGCCGCTCCTGTCGGCCGCGATGGACACGGTCACCGAGTCGCGCATGGCGATCGCGATGGCCCGCCAGGGCGGCATCGGCATCCTGCACCGCAATCTCTCGATCGAAGAGCAGGCCGAGATGGTCGACCGCGTGAAGCGCAGCGAGTCGGGCATGGTCTCCAATCCCGTGACGACGACGCCCGACGCATCCGTCGCCGAGGTCGACGAGTTGTGCGCCACGTTCCGCGTCAGCGGCCTTCCGGTCATCGACGCCGACGGCATCCTCGTCGGCATCATCACGAACCGCGACATGCGGTTCGTCTCCGACTTCGAGAAGTCGTCGACGAAGGTCGCCGACGTCATGACGAAGATGCCGCTCATCACCGGCCGCGTCGGCATGGACCCCGACGAGGCGATCGCGATCTTCGCGCAGCACAAGGTCGAGAAGCTGCCGCTCGTCGACGAGCATGGCCGGCTCACGGGGCTCATCACGGTCAAGGACTTCGACAAGTCCGAGCAGTACCCGAACGCGACGAAAGACGCCGAGGGTCGCTTGCGCGTCGGTGCGGCGATGGGCTTCTTCGGTGACGCCTGGGAGCGTGCGGAGGCGCTGCGCGATGCCGGCGTCGACGTGCTCGTCGTCGACACGGCCAACGGCGAGAGCGCCGGCGTGCTCGACATCATCCGGCGGATCAAGGCCGACCCGACGTTCGCCCACATCGACGTGATCGGCGGCAACGTCGCGACTCGCGAGGGCGCCCAGGCGCTCGTCGACGCGGGCGCCGACGCGGTCAAGGTCGGCGTCGGTCCGGGCTCCATCTGCACGACCCGTGTCGTCGCGGGCGTCGGTGTTCCCCAGGTGACCGCCGTCTACGAGGCGTCGAAGGCGACGAGGCCCGCAGGGGTCCCGCTCATCGCCGACGGCGGGCTGCAGTATTCGGGCGACATCGCGAAGGCGCTCGTCGCCGGGGCCGACACGGTCATGCTCGGCTCGCTCCTCGCGGGCACCGCCGAGAGCCCGGGCGAGCTCGTCTTCCAGAACGGCAAGCAGTTCAAGACCTACCGCGGCATGGGCTCGCTCGGGGCGCTGCAGACCCGCGGCAAGAAGACCTCGTACTCCAAAGACCGCTACTTCCAGTCGGATGTCCCGAGCGACGACAAGCTCATTCCCGAGGGCATCGAGGGCCAGGTGCCCTACCGCGGCCCGGTGTCGGCCGTCGCCTACCAGCTCGTCGGCGGGCTCCGCCAGTCGATGTTCTACGTGGGCGCCCGCACCATCGACGAGCTGAAGGCCAAGGGCAGGTTCGTGCGGATCACGCCGGCCGGTCTCAAGGAGTCGCACCCGCACGACGTGCAGATCGTGGTGGAGGCGCCGAACTACACGCGCTGACGGTCAGCGCGGCGCGGCGAAGCCGCGACGCGCTTCCGTCAGAACGGCGGCAGCCGTAGCGCTCGCGGCGCGCCAGCGCCGCGAAGCGTGCCGCGGCAGACCGCGGAACGCAAGCCCCGTGGCCGCGAAGCGCCGGCGCGCAGCGCCTCGACGAGCGTGCGGTTTCGAGACGCCCGCTGCGCGAGCTCCTCAACCCGCAGAGCAAGTTGCCGCGACCGGCGTCCGGTTTCGAGCCGCTCGCTGCGCAGCTCCTCAACCCGCAGATCTGGCCTCCGCAAGCCGCGTGACCGCCTCGTCGAGCACCTCGGGCGTGCACGCGAAGTTCAGCCGCGCGTACCCGCGTCCCACCGTCGCGCCGAACGTCGGCCCGTTCGCGAGCGCGACCTTCGCGTGCTCGAGGGCGTACGCTGCCGGGTCGTCGCCCCAGCCGAGCACTGAGAGGTCGAGCCACGCGAGGTACGTGGCGTCGGGCATCCGGTAGCGCACCCCGGGAAGCTCGTCGGTGAGGAGTTCGGCGAGCAGCCGCCGATTGTCGTCGAGGCTTGCGAGCACGCCGTCGAGCCACGGCCCGCCGTGCCGGAACGCCGCGATCGACGCGATCGCGCCGAACTGCCCCATGCGCCATTCGACTTCATACGGCAGGGCGGCACGGACCCGGTCGCCGCGCTCGCTCGCGGTGACGACGAGCGCGGACTTCAGCCCGGCGATGTTGAACGACTTGCTCGCCGACGTGATCGCGATGCCGTGTTCGCGCGCGGCATCCGACACCGTGAGGAACGGCGTGTAGGGCGTCGCGGGCTGCGCGAGCGGCCCGTGCACCTCGTCGGCGACGATCGTGACGTCGTGGCGCGCGGCGATGTCGGCGAGCGCCGCGAGGGCCGCGGCATCCGGAACCATGCCGATCGGATTGTGCGGGTTGCAGAGCACCATTGCCCTGGCGCCCCCCTCGAACGCCGCCTCGATGCCCTCGAGGTCGAGCGCCCAGCCCTCGTCGATGCCCCCGAGCATCGGCACTTCCACGATTCGGGCCGAGCTCTCGGTGACGAGATCGAAGAACGGCGGGTAGATCGGCGGGGTGATGATGACGCCGTCACCCGGGTTCGTGACCCGGCGCAGCACTTCGACGATGCCCATGCTCACGTCGCCGGTGCACGTGATGCGGGCCGGGTCGACGTCCCAGCCGAGGCGTGTCGAGGCGAAGCCCTCGAATGCCTCGGCGACGGTGCGGCTGCCCTGGTTGTAGCCCGTGTCCGAGCGCCGCACCGCGTCGATGAGTGCCGCCGCGACGGGTTCGGCGAGCGGGTAGTCCATCTCGGCGACGGGCAGCGGCAGCACATCGGCGGGGTAGCTGCGCCACTTCGCGCTCGTGCGGTTGCGGAGGGCGTCGAGCGGTTCGGCGGCGATGCGTTGCATGCCTCCAGCTTGCCGCAGATCGGGTCGGGTGGCACGGGATCTCCCGGCGCGTGTAGTCTGGTCGGCTGCCCGACGGGCGGCGCGGCGATGCCGCCGACCGATCGGACACTCGCATGGGCTTCATCGACGTCAACGGCGTCTCGTTCTCGCTGCCCGACGGCAGGCCGTTGCTCGCCGACCTCGCATTCCGGGTGACGGATGCCGCGACGACGGCGCTCATCGGCGCGAACGGCGCCGGCAAGTCGACCCTCTTGCGCATCATCCGCGGCGACCTTCGCCCCGACGAGGGCAGCGTGCAGGTCGACGGGGGACTCGGCGTGATGGACCAGTTCGTGGGCACCGGCCGCACCGTCGAAGGGGCCGCCGAGACGGTCGCCGGGCTGCTCGTGTCCGTCGCGCCGACCCGCATCAGGGCCGCGGCGATCGAGCTCGAGGCATCCGAGGACGCCCTCATCGAACGCGACGACACGGCGGCGCAGATGCGCTACGCGACGGCGCTCGCCGAGTACGCCGAGGCCGGCGGCTACGAGCAGGAGGTCGTGTGGGACCACTGCACGAGCGCAGCGCTCGGCATTCCCTTCGAACGCGCGAAGTGGCGTGAGCTCGCCACGCTCTCGGGCGGCGAGCAGAAGCGGCTCGCGCTCGAGGCGCTCTTCCGCGGGCCCGAGCAGGTGCTGCTCCTCGACGAGCCCGACAACTCACTCGACGTGCCCGGCAAGCGCTGGCTCGAGGCGCAGCTTCGGGCGACGCCGAAGACGGTGCTGCTCGTCTCGCACGACCGCGAGCTGCTCGCGCGCGCTGCCGACCGCATCGTGACGCTCGAGCTCGGCGCCGCCGGCAACACCGCCTGGGTGCACGGCGGGAGCTTCGAGGGATACCACCGTGCGCGCGACGAGCGCTTCGAGCGGCTCGACGAGTTGCGGCGGCGCTGGGATGAACAGCACGCCGCCCTGAGAACGCTCGTGGCGACCCTCAAGGTGAAGGCCACCTACAACGACGGCATGGCGTCGCGCTACCAGGCGGCCGTCACGCGACTGCGGAAGTTCGAGGAGGCTGGGCCGCCCGAGGAGCGCCCGCCGTCGCAGAACGTGGCGATGCGGCTGCGCGGGGCGCGCACCGGCAAGCGCTCGGTTGTGTGCGAGCAACTCGAGCTCACGGGCCTCATGAAGCCGTTCGACCTCGAGGTCTGGTATGGAGACCGGGTCGCGGTGCTCGGCTCGAACGGCTCGGGCAAGTCGCACTTCCTCCGGTTGCTCGCCGGCGGCGGCACCGAGCCCGATCGCACGCTCGGGCACGTCACGACGGTCGGCGAGGCTCTGGCCCGGATTCCGCACGCCGGGCGCGCGGTGCTCGGCGCGCGAGTCGTGCCGGGGTGGTTCGCGCAGAACCACGTGCACCCCGAGTTCCGCGGCCGCACCCTGCTCGACATCCTGCACCGCGGCGACGCGAACCGCGACGGCATGGCGCGGGAGGCGGCGAGTTCGGCCCTCGATCGCTATGGGCTCGCGGCATCCGCGCAGCAGAGCTTCGACTCGCTCTCGGGCGGCCAGCAGGCGCGCCTGCAGATCCTGCTGCTCGAGCTGTCGGGGGCGACGCTGCTGCTGCTCGACGAGCCCACCGACAACCTCGACCTCGTCTCGGCGGAGGCACTCGAAGACGCGCTCTCGCGATTCGACGGCACGGTGCTCGCGGTGACGCACGACCGCTGGTTCACGCGCAGCTTCGACCGGTTCGTGGTGTTCGGTGCCGACGGCGAAGTCGTCGAGTCGGATGCCCCGGTGTGGAACGAGGGGCGCGTGGTGCGCGCTCGCTGACGCTCAGCACGGCGCAGCGGAGCTGCGACGGGCTTCCGTCAGGAAGGCGGCAGCAGGAGCGATCGCGACGCGAAGCGGTGCGAAGCGTGCCGCGCCGACCTCGAAGCGTAAGACGAGGCCATCACGTCAGTTCGCTAGGGTTGACTCGTGACCCAGGAGATCGAGATCGGCCGCTCGAAGCGGGGCCGTCGTGTCTATGCCTTCGACGACATCGCGATCGTTCCGAGCCGCCGCACGCGCGACCCCGAAGACGTCTCGACCACGTGGTCGATCGACGCCTACCAGTTCGACATCCCGTTCCTCGCGGCCCCGATGGACTCCGTCGTGTCGCCGCGCACGGCGATCATGATGGGCCAGCTCGGCGGACTCGGCGTGCTCGATCTCGAGGGCCTGTGGACCCGGTACGACGACGCCGAGTCGGTGCTCGCCGAGATTCGGCGGCTGCCCGCCGACACGGCGACGACGCGCATGCAGGAGCTCTACTCCGCACCGATCAGGCCCGAGCTCGTCACCGAGCGCCTCGCCGAGATCCGCGCGGCCGGCGTCACCGTCGCGGGCGCGCTCTCACCGCAGCGCACGCAGGAGCTGTACGAGACCGTCGTCGCCGCAGGCGTCGACCTCTTCGTGATCCGCGGCACCACGGTCTCGGCCGAGCACGTCTCGAGGAACCAGGAGCCGCTGAACCTCAAGAAGTTCATCTACGAGCTCGACGTGCCCGTCATCGTCGGTGGCGCGGGCACCTACACGGCCGCGCTGCACCTCATGCGCACGGGCGCAGCGGGCGTGCTCGTCGGCTTCGGCGGAGGAGCGGCGTCGACGACGCGTGCGACGCTCGGCATCCACGCCCCGATGGCCACCGCGGTGGCGGATGTCGCCGGCGCTCGCCGCGACTACCTCGACGAGTCGGGCGGGCGCTACGTGCACGTCATCGCCGACGGCGGCGTCGGCAAGTCGGGCGACATCGTGAAGGCGATCGCGTGCGGCGCCGACGCCGTCATGCTCGGCGCGGCACTCGCACGGGCGACGGATGCTCCGGGCGCCGGGTTCCACTGGGGCGCTGAGGCGCACCACGCGAAGCTGCCCCGCGGCCAGCGGGTCGAGGTCGGCCAGGTGGCGCCGCTCGAGGAGATCCTCTACGGCCCAGCGCCGGCCGCCGACGGCACGGCCAACCTCATCGGGGCGCTCAAGCGTTCGATGGCCACCACGGGGTATTCCGACCTCAAGGAGTTCCAGCGCGTCGAGGTCGTCGTCGCGCCGTACCGCCTCGCCTGACCCCGCGCGTTCCATGGCGCGGGGCCGACCCCTCGGGTAGCGTGGAACGCGAGCGCGGCCGTGCAAGCGCCCGGCCGTGAGGATGGGGAGCGACGATGGCGAGAGTCAATTCGGTGACGCGTTCGACGAAGCTCGGACCCGAGGAGCGAGACGCGGCGATCGCGCGGCTGAAGGAGAAGGAGCTCGACATCCTCGTCGTCGGCGGCGGCATCGTCGGCACGGGCAGCGCCCTCGACGCCGTGACGCGGGGTCTCAGCGTCGGCCTGCTCGAGGCCCGTGACTGGGCGTCGGGCACCTCGAGTCGTTCATCGAAGCTCGTGCACGGCGGCATCCGGTACCTCGAACAGCTCGACTTCCGGCTCGTGCGCGAGGCGCTCATCGAGCGTGGCCTCCTGCTGCAGCGCATCGCGCCGCACCTCGTGAAGCCCGTGCGGTTCCTCTACCCGCTGAAGACGCGGTTCATCGAGCGTGTCTACGTGGGCGCCGGCATGCTGCTGTACGACCTCTTCAGCTACACGGGCGGTCGCCCGCCCGGTGTGCCGCACCACCGCCACCTCTCGAAGCGCCAAGTGATGAAGGCGATTCCGTCGCTCGCTCCGAACGTGCTCATCGGGGGGATCACCTATTACGACGGGCAGGTCGACGACGCGCGGTATGTCGCCTCCCTGGCCCGCACCGCGTCGTTCTACGGCGCGCACGTCGCGAGCCGCGTGAAGGTCGAGGGCTTCATCAAGGTCGGCGAGCGGGTGGTGGGCGTGAAGGCGCACGACCTGCAGACCGACGAACGTTTCGAGGTTCGCGCCAAGCAGGTCGTGAACGCCACCGGGGTGTGGACGGATGACACGCAACGCATGGTCGGCGAACGCGGCACGTTCCACGTGCGGGCCTCGAAGGGCATCCACCTCGTCGTGCCCCGCGACCGGTTCCAGTCGACGATGGGCCTCCTCCTCCGCACCGAGAAGAGCGTGCTCTTCGTCATCCCGTGGGGTCGGCACTGGCTCATCGGCACGACCGACACCGACTGGAACCTCGACAAGGCGCACCCTGCCGCGACGGCGGCCGACATCGACTACCTGCTCGAGCACGTGAACGCGGTGCTCGGCGTGCCGCTCACGCGCGAAGACGTCGAGGGTGTGTACGCGGGACTCCGGCCGCTGCTCGCGGGTGAGAGCGAGCAGACCTCCAAGCTCTCGCGCGAACACGTCGTGGCGCACACGGTGCCGGGCCTCGTCGTCGTCGCCGGCGGCAAGTGGACCACCTACCGGGTGATGGCCAAAGACGCGATCGATGCGGCCGCCGACGCCCTCGACGGCAAGGTTCCCGCGTCCACGACGCAGGACATCCCGTTGCTCGGCGCCGAGGGCTACCAGGCCGCGTGGAACAAGCGCGGCAAGATCGCACGTGCGTTCGGCGTGCACAAGGTGCGCATCGAGCACCTGCTCAATCGCTACGGCACGATGACCGACGAACTGCTCGACATCATCAGGTCGGATGCCTCGCTCGGCGAGCCCCTGCCCGGTGCCGACGACTACCTCGAGGCCGAGGTCGTCTATGCGGCTTCGCACGAGGGGGCGCTGCATCTCGACGACGTGCTCGCGCGCCGCACCCGCATCTCGATCGAGGCGTGGGACCGCGGCGTCTCCGCGGCGCCGGTCGCGGCGAGGCTCATGGCCGGCGTGCTCGGCTGGGATGCCGCGCGGGAGGCGCTCGAGGTCGAGCGCTACCTCGAACGGGTGGCCGCCGAGCGTGCGTCGCAACTGCAGCCCGACGACGAGTCGGCCGACCGCGTGCGGCTCGAGGCTCCCGACATCGTGAAGGTGGACTGAGGCGCGCGGATAGACTTGGGGCGACGCACTCGAGACCGAGGAGTCCGCGCCATGGTTGATGTCCGCCGGATCACCCTTCCCGGGGTGGGTGTACTGCACTCCTTCACGAGTGCCGACGGCGTCGAACTCGCCGTCGTCGCGCACCGCACCGGCTCGAGCGATCTCGTCACGAGGCCGCCGGGTGCCGACGACGACGCGACGGCGTCGACGATCCGGCTGCGCGAAGACGAAGCGCACACCCTCGCCGAGCTGCTCGGCGGCACGCGCATCGTGGAGTCGATCACCGAGCTCGACGAGCTGCCGGGCGTGCCGATCGACTGGGTGAGCATCGACGCCGATGACGCGATCGCCGGCCGCGAGCTCGGCGAGGTGCCCGAGACCTCCGGCGTCGCCATCGTCGCGGTCGTGCGCGACGATCACGCATACCCCTCACCTGCGCGCGACTTCGTCGTGCACGCGGGTGACACCATCGTCGCGGTCGGCCCGCATGAGGGCATCGCCACGGTGTTCCGCGCGGTGCACCAGGGCGTGGGGCTCGCCGGGAGGCACGGCGCCTGATGCTCCGGATGATGATGCGCCCCAGGTGGGTGCTCGCGCTCCTGCTCGCCCTCGGCATCGCCGCCGGCTTCGCGCTGCTCGGCCAATGGCAGCTCCAACGCGCCGTCGAGTCATCCGTCGTCGTCGAGCGGCCAACCGAAGAGGTTCGCCCGTTCGCCGACGTGGCCCGGCCCGACGTGCCGACGACGCAGGCGGCGACGGCGCAGATGGTCGAGGTCACGGGCGTCGTGGTGCCCGGCGACACGGTCATCGTCGAGGGCCGACTCAACGACGGCGTCGCCGGCTTCTGGCCGGTGGCCCACCTTGAGGTGACGGATGCCGCAGCCGGAGGCCTCCCCGTGGCGCTCGGCTGGGCCGCCGACGAGAAGACCGCCCGGGCCGCCGCCGACCGTTTCGAAGCTGCCGCAGGCGCGGAGATCACCATCACGGGCCGGTTCCTGCCGAGCGAGGCGCCCGTCGTGCCGCCCCAAGACGGCGACCCCTTCGCGATGACGACCGTCGCGGTCGCCCAGCTCGTGAACGTCTGGGCCGATTACGACAACCGGCCCGTGTACTTCGGCTACGTCACCGCGGCCGATCCCGCCGCCGGGCTGGAGGCGATCGTCTCTCCGCCGCCCGAGCTGGCCGTGGAGTTCAACTGGCTGAACATCTTCTACGCCGTCGAGTGGGTGGTGTTCGCCGGGTTCGCGGTGTTCCTCTGGTACCGCCTGGTGCGCGACGCCGTGGAGCGGGAACGCGATGAGGCGGTCGTGGCGGCCGATCGCGCGTCAGAGCAAGCCGGGACGCCGGCCGGCTGACCGGGTTCCGCTCGCGGCGAACTCGGGGCGCGCGCCGCCTCGTGAGGGTCATGATTCCCTTGTGACCATCGAAGATCCGCTCGACGCCTATTCGGCCGTCGTCACCGCGGTTGCGAGTTCGGTGCTGCCGAGCGTCGCGAGCCTCGCGGTCCGCTCTGCTCGCGGCGAAGGCGCCGGGAGTGCGAGCGTCATCAGCGCCGACGGCGTGCTGCTCACGAGCGCACATGTCGTGGTGGGGGCGAGGTCGGCACAAGCGACGTTCGGCGACGGCACGTCCGTCACCGTCGACGTCGTCGGCCGCGACGTGCTCTCCGACCTCGCGGTGCTC
Organism: Agromyces sp. ISL-38; assembly: GCF_018613935.1. Lineage (GTDB taxonomy): Bacteria > Actinomycetota > Actinomycetes > Actinomycetales > Microbacteriaceae > Agromyces. The sequence continues at coordinate 80,037 of NZ_JAGGPF010000007.1, forward strand.
CGCGCTCGCGGGCAGGTGCCGCCGCCCGTGCCGCTGGGCGACGCAGCCGGGCTTCGCGTAGGTCAGCTCGTCGTTGCCGTGGGCAATCCGCTCGGCCTCGCCGGCAGCGTGACGGCCGGCATCGTCTCGAACCTCGGGCGCTCGCTGCCCACGGCATCGGGTCGGGTGATCGACGAGGTGATCCAGACGGATGCCGCGCTGAATCCCGGCAACTCGGGCGGCGTGCTCGCCGACGGCAACGGGCACATGGTCGGCGTGAACACCGCGGTCGCCGGCATCGGCGTCGGCCTCGCAGTACCGATCAACCTGGCCACGCGCGGCATCATCGAGACGCTCGTGCGCACCGGACGCGTGCGAAGGGCCTGGCTCGGCATCGTCGGCATGCAGGTGCAACTCGAACCGTCGCTCGCGGCCCGCATCGGCTCGCCGAAGGGCCTGCAGGTCGCGGGCGTCGCGACCGACAGTCCGGCCGATCTCGCCGGGGTGCACCGCGGCGACGTCGTCGTCTCGCTCGACGGCCAGAGCATCGTGACGTCGACGTCGATCCAGAAGCTCATGGTCGAGGACGCCATCGATCGGCAGGTCGAGATGACGCTCTGGCGCAACGGCGCGCTCGTCGACGTGTTCGTCGTGCCCCGCGAGCTCGTCGACGTGCCGAGGTAGGCGCGCTCCTCAGGGCGGATACATACAGTGTGTATGCATCCTCACCGACGTACAGTGTGTATGTCAACCGCGGCCGTGCGGTCGCGCCGGCGCCCAGGATCGGAGCGGGATGCCCACGAAGGCCGAGCAGCGCGAGCGCACTCGCGTCGCGATCCTCGAGATCGCCGCGCGCCGATTCTCCGAACACGGGTATGTCGGGGTCGCCCTCGAAGACGTCGTCGCCGAGGCCGGCCTCACCCGCGGTGCGCTCTACCATCACTTCGGCAGCAAGTCGGGCCTGTTCCGTGCCGTGGTGGAGCACGCGCAGCGCGACGTCGCCCAGGCCGTGGAGGTCGCTGCATCCGGAGTCGAAGCCCCGCTCGAATCGTTCCTCGCGGGTTGCCGCGCGTTCCTCGACGCGAGCCTCGCCCCGCAAGTGCGGCGGATCCTCCTCGTGGACGGCCCGGCCGTGCTCGGCTGGGACGACTGGCGTGAGGGCGACCTCGACACGAGCGTGCGCCTGCTCGACGAAGGCGTCGCCGAGCTCGCGGAGGCCGGTGTGATCGGCGGGGAGCGCCTCGGCACCGTCGCCACGATGATCTCGGGCGCGCTGAACGAAGTGGCGATCGCGAACGCCACGGCCGCGGATGCCGCCGGTGAGATCGACGCCGCGATCGACACCCTCGCGCGCCTGCTCTCGGGTCTTTCCCCGAACCGCGCACCGTAGACTGGTCGCATGCCCCTCGAGCCCAAACTCGCCGATCTGCCGCGCATCCGCGGGGCGCTCCGCTTCTACCAGGTCTCCTCGATCATCACCGGCGTGCTGCTCCTCTCGCTGTGCGCCGAGATGATCATGAAGTACGCGTTCGGCCTCGAGCTGGAGCTCGGCGGCGAGCGGGGCTTCCTCGCCTTCGTACCGAGCGGCACGGTCACCGCCGTCAACCTCTCGACCGGCATCCTCATCGTGCACGGCTGGTTCTATGTCGTGTACCTCTTCAGCGACTTCCGGCTCTGGAGCCTCATGCGCTGGCCGTTCGGGCGATTCATCGTCATCGCCCTCGGCGGCGTCATCCCCTTCCTCTCGTTCATCCTCGAGGCACGCAACGGCCGCGAGGTGCTCGCCTACCTCGATCGCCGCGAGCGCGAGAGCGCGCAGCCCGCATCCGACGCCACCCCCGACACCGTGGAGGCCCAGCAGTGACCGACCAGACCGAGCAGCCCGAGCAGCCCACTGAACAGCGCCCGGTGCTCGTGGTCGACTTCGGCGCGCAGTACGCGCAGCTGATCGCGCGGCGCGTGCGCGAGGCATCCGTCTACTCCGAGATCGTGCCGCACACGATCACCGCCGAAGAGGTCGCCGCGAAGAACCCCGTCGGCATCGTGCTCTCCGGCGGGCCGTCGTCGGTCTACGAAGAGGGCGCGCCCGCGCTCGACGAGGGGATCCTGAAGCTCGGGGTGCCGACGCTCGGCATCTGCTACGGGTTCCAGGTCATGGCACAGCAGCTCGGCGGCGAGGTCGCCCACACCGGCCACCGCGAGTACGGCTCCACCGCCGTCACGGCGCGCACCGACGACGGCAACGCACTGCTCGACGGCCAGCCCGAGGCGCAGACGGTCTGGATGAGCCACGGCGACTCGGTCGCGGTCGCTCCCGAGGGCTTCGAGGTGCTCGCCTCGACCGCGACGACGCCGGTCGCCGCGTTCGCAAACGACGCGAAGGGCTTCTACGGCGTGCAGTGGCACCCCGAGGTGAAGCACTCCGAGTTCGGCCAGCGCGTCATCGAGAACTTCCTGCATCGCGCCGCGGGCATCCCCGCCGACTGGAACTCGGGCAACGTCATCGCCGAGCAGGTCGCGCGCATTCGCGAGCAGGTCGGTTCGGCCCGCGTCATCGCCGGGCTCTCGGGCGGCGTCGACTCCGCGGTCGCCGCGGCGATCGTGCACGAAGCGGTCGGCGACCAGCTCGTGTGCGTCTTCGTCGACCACGGCCTGCTCCGCAAAGACGAGCGCCGACAGGTCGAGGTCGACTATGTCGCGGCCACCGGCATCCGCCTGGTCACGGTCGACGCGGCCGACACCTTCCTCGAAGCCCTCGCCGACGTCAGCGACCCCGAGCAGAAGCGCAAGATCATCGGCCGCGAGTTCATCCGGGCGTTCGAGCAGGCCGAGCGCGACCTCGTCGCCGAGGCCGACGCCGACGGCGAGCCGATCCGCTTCCTCGTGCAGGGCACGCTCTATCCCGACGTCGTCGAATCGGGCGGCGGCACGGGCACGGCCAACATCAAGAGCCACCACAATGTCGGCGGCCTGCCCGAAGACCTGCAGTTCGAGCTCGTCGAGCCGCTGCGCACCCTCTTCAAAGACGAGGTGCGCGCGATCGGCCGCGAGCTGGGCCTCCCCGAGGCGATCGTGGGCCGCCAGCCGTTTCCGGGGCCAGGCCTCGGGATCCGCATCGTCGGCGAGGTCACCGCTGACCGTCTCGAGATCCTGCGTGACGCCGACGCGATCGCCCGTCAGGAGCTGACCGCCGCCGGACTCGACCAGGAGATCTGGCAGTGCCCCGTCGTGCTGCTCGCCGACGTGCGCTCCGTGGGCGTGCAGGGCGACGGCCGCACCTACGGCCACCCCATCGTGCTGCGTCCGGTCTCGTCGGAAGACGCGATGACCGCCGACTGGACCCGCCTGCCCTACGACGTGCTCGCGAAGATCTCGAACCGCATCACGAACGAGGTGCGCGAGGTCAACCGCGTCGTGCTCGACGTCACGTCGAAGCCGCCGGGCACCATCGAGTGGGAGTAACGCCCGCACGGCGTCGCCGGCGCGAGCCGGCCTGGTGCAGTATGGCGGGATGAGCGTGGTGGAGAACTCGAAGCTGTGCGTGGTCGGTGCCGGAAGCGTGGGGTCGAGCCTCGCGTACGCGGCACTCATCCGCGGGTCGGCGAGCCAGGTCGCGCTCTACGACATCGCGTCGGCGAAGGTCGAAGCGGAGGTGCTCGACCTCGCGCACGGCACGCAGTTCACCGAGGCCCGCGTCAGCGGCGGCGACGACCTCGCGGTGGTCGAGGGCTCGCACGTCGTGGTGATCACCGCGGGTGCGAAGCAGGAGCCGGGCCAGACCAGGCTCGAACTCGCGAGCACGAACGCGCGCATCCTGGAGTCGCTCCTGCCGAACCTGCTCGAACGCGCCCCTGATGCGATCTACGTGCTCGTCACGAATCCCGTCGACGTGCTCACGGTCGTCGCCCAGCGAATCTCAGGACTGCCGCCGCAGCGCATCTTCGGGTCGGGCACCGTGCTCGACACCTCCCGGCTGCGCTGGCTGCTCGCCCGCCGCGCCGGCGTCACCACCGCGAACGTGCACGCCGACATCGTGGGCGAGCACGGCGACACCGAGTTCCCCCTGTGGTCGAGCGCACGCATCGGCCCGGTGCCGATTCTCGACTGGCGCAGCGGCGAGCCGTTCAAGGCATCCGAGCTCGACGGGATCGCCCGCGAGGTGCGGGATGCCGCGTACACCGTCATCCGCGGCAAGGGCGCCACGAATTACGCGATCGGGCTCGCCGGTGCGCGCATCGTCGAGGCGGTCATGAACGACGAGCACGCGGTGATGCCGGTGAGCACCGTGCAACGCGGCATCCGGGGCATCGACGGTGTGGCGCTCTCGGTGCCGAGCGTCGTGAGCGGCAGTGGAGCCGTGCCCGTCGCCGAGACGCCGTTCTCCGATGACGAGGTGCGGCTGCTGCAGACGTCGGCCGCCGCGATCCGCGCGTCGGTGGATTCTCTCGGGGTCTGACCGACGAAACACGAAAGGCCGCCCGAGGGCGGCCTTTCGACGTTGGCGCGAGTTGCGCGAGGGTCAGTCGCTCGACTGGATGATCGCGAGCATCCGGAGGATCTCGAGGTACAGCCAGATGACCGTGACCATGATGCCGAAGACGCCGGTCCACTCGTACTTCTTCGGAGCGCGGTTGCGCACGCCCTGCTGGATGAAGTCGAAGTCGAGCACGAGCGAGTACGCCGCCATGATCACGACGAGGACGCCGAGGATCACCCCGAGCGGGATGCCCATGATCTCGAAGCCGCGAACGCCCCAGGGGCTCTCGACGACGTTGAACATCTGAAGGCCGAGGTTCACGAGCGAGAACACGAGGTAGCCGACCATCGCCACGAGGAAGATCTTCGTGGCCCGCTTCGAGGCGCGGATCTTGCCCGAGGCGAAGAGGGCGAGCGTCACGCCGACCACGACGAGCGTGGCGATGACCGCCTGCGCGACGATGCCGCCGCCGAAGGCCAGCTCGTACCATGCCGAGATACCGCCGACGAAGACGCCCTGCACGCCGGCGTAGGCCAGGATGAGGCCCGGCGACGGCTCTTTCTTGAAGATGTTGACGAGCGCGAGCACGAAGCCCGCGATGCCGGCGCCGATCCAGAGGAACGGCAGCGACTCGGTCGTCAGCCAGCCGAGGGCCGCGCCCACGACGAGCAGGCCGAACGAAACGGCCGCCTTCTGCACCGTGGTCTCGATGGTCATGACCTCGCGGTCGGGCAGCGTGGCCGGCTGGTTGTACATCTCCTGCAATTGCTGGGCGGATACGTCTTGCGCTGCGGCCACGGCTCCCTGCGAAGAGAAGGCGGAGTTCCGCTTGAAGGCGGGATTGTCGAGAGCCATGGAGTTCCTCTGCTTTCGGCTGACGTCGGTGCGGGGGACGGGTGGCCGGATGCGGCATCCGTGCCGAGTTCCAACTTACCGGAGATACCCGTGACAACGCCCGGAGTTCGCGGCGGATTCCCGCGGATGCCGCGGCCGCGTGGCTACGCTGGGGCACATGCTGCACGACCTCGCGGAACGGCCGCTCGTGATCGGGCACCGCGGCGCCCCGGGCTACCGGCCCGAGCACACGAGGTCGGCCTACGAGCTCGCGTTCGCGCTCGGCGCCGACGCCGTCGAACCCGACATCGTGGCGACGCGCGACGGCGTGCTCGTGCTGCGGCACGAGAACGAGGTCTCGGGCACGACGGATGTCGCGAGGCGGCCCGAGTTCGCCGCGAAGCGCACGACGCGCGAAGTCGACGGCAAGCCGCTCACCGGCTGGTTCACCGAGGACTTCACGTGGGCCGAGCTGTCGACCCTGAGGGCACGAGAGCGACTGGGCGCCGTGCGCCAATCGAGCTCGAGCTTCAACGACCGCTACCCGATCATCCGGTTACGCGACCTGTTCGCGCTCATCGACACCGCGGCCGACGAGCAGCGCCGCCTGATCCGCATGGTCGCGGAGTTCAAGCACGCGAGCCACTTCGACGCGCTCGGCCTGCCGCTCGACGAGCTCTTCGCTGCCGAGCTCGACGAGGCCGGCTGGGGGCGTGGCGACGAGCGGCTCATCATGGAGTCGTTCGAGCCCGGGCTGCTCGATCGGCTCGGCGCACGCGGCATCCGTGGTTCCCGGATCTTCCTCATCGAGGCGACCGGTTCGCCCTACGACCTGGTGCTCGCCGAGGGAACCCGGGCGGCCCGCTACGACGAATTCGTCACCGAGGCGGGGCTGCTGGCGCTCGCCGACCGGGTCGACGGCGTGAGCGTCGGCAAGGCCCGCCTGATCGGCGAACCGAAGCCGCGGGCCGGGGCTCGGGGGGAGGCGGTGGCTGCAGCGACGGATGCCACGGGCGCACCCCTCGATCGACGTGCAGCGCACCCGACGCTCGTCGGCTCGGAGCTCGTCGATGCGGCGCACTCCGCGGGCCTCGAGATCTTCACGTGGACGCTCCGGCCCGAGAACCGCTTCCTCTCCAAGGGGTTCCGCCGCGGCACGGCGCGCGCGGCCTACGGCGACTGGCTCGGCGAGTTCACGCTCATCGTCGGCACGGGCGTCGACGGAATCTTCGTCGACCATCCCGACCTCGGCGTCGAGGCGCGTGACTGGTGGTCGCGCGCCGAGGATCTCGCCCGCTGAGCGCTACTTCAGGGTGGAGGTGCCGAAGATGAGGTACCCGTTCCAGCCGGTGCCCACGGTCTTGGGCTGGCCCCAGGTGCCGCCGGTGTTGACCGGGTAGTACCGCAGTTCGCCGGTGGTCGACCGGGCGACGAGTCCGAGGGTGGAGTCGCCGGCGAAGCGCGCGGTGGGCGCGATGGCGGTCATCGCGTTCCAGCCGGTGCCGACGAGGGCTCTGGGCTCCGTGATGAATCCGCCGCTGCCGTTGGAACGGTAGAGGCGGAGCGCACCGTCGCCCGTGCGAGCGAGGATGTCCTGCTTGCCGTCGCGATCGAAGTCGACCTGGGTGATGCCGAGTCCCGACCAGCCGCTGCCGATGGCGGTAGCGGTCGTGAGGGCACCTCCGGTGGTGTTGGGGTAGTAGTAGAGGCCGCCGGTGCTGCTCTTGGCCACGATGCCGGGGCGGCTCTCGCCCTTCTTCCATGCGCCGACGGTGATCGACCAGCTCTCCCAGCCCGTGCCGAGTGCGGTCGGTGCGCCGAGACCTCCGTCGGCCAGTCCGGGGTGGAGGGTCAGGCGCCCGTCGGCCCACTGGGCGACGATGTCCTGCACGCCGTCGATGTTCCAGTCGGTGACGAACGCGGAGAGGAGCCCCGACCAGCCTGCTCCGATCTGCACGCCGTTCTCGACACCGCCGGTTCCGGTGGCCTTGTATCGCCACAGACGGGATTGCCCGTCGACGGCGACCACGTCGGCGGCGCCGAGCTTGACGGCGGGCAGGTCGTTGGACAGTGGTGCGCCGGCGATCAGGCGGTCGTTCCAGCCGGTGCCGATCGTCGACGGAGAGCCGAGGGTTCCGGCCTCGACCGGGTAGTAGATCAGGTCGCCCGTCGAGGGGGTCCGCGCCCCGATCCCCGAACTCGTCGCCCCGTCGAACCCGAACAGGGTGCTGACGCTGTTCATCGTGTTCCACCCGGTGGCGACGACGGTCCTGGCCTCGTCGATGAAGCCGCCGATGCCGTTGGAGCGGTAGAGGCGCACGCTGCCGTCCTTGGATCGGGCGAGCAGGTCCTGGTAGCCGTCACCGTCGAAGTCGATCTGGGTCAACGCGAGGCCCGACCACCCGCTTCCGATCGCCGTCGCCGATGTCAGCGCGACTCCGGTGGTGTTGGGGTAGTAGACGAGGCCACCGGTGCTGCTCTTGGCCACGATTCCGGGGAATCGGTCGTCGACCCTCCACGGGCCGATCGTGATCGACCAGCCCTGCCATCCCGAGCCGATCTGCACGGGCGTAGTGAATCCCCCGTCGTACTCGCCCCGATACAGGGTCAGCCGTCCATCGCTCCACTGCGCGACGACATCCTGGAGGCCATCGTTGTTCCAGTCGACGTTGTAGATCGCCTTGGCGGCTCCCCATCCCGGCCCGATCGCGACTGCCGCGCCGAGCTCGCCGGAACCCGTGGCCGGATACACCGACAACACGCCAGTGGCACTGTCGACCGCGACGACGTCGGCATCGGAGCCGATCGTGGGCGTCGGCACGACGTCCGTGCCGATGAAGGCATCGACGTCGGCGATCGTCTCATGACCGGCGACGACCAGTTCCTCGGCACTCGCCAGGTCGTGCACGTTGTCGTAGTACTCCAGCACGGCGAAGTAGACGTCGTTGAACTGGACCTTGTAGGTGCCGGGGAGCAAGCCGCTGATGGAGTACTCCCCGTCGGCATTGGTACGGCCCTTGAGGCTGGGATCTGACTCCCACGTGCCATCATCGAGCTTCCACAGCACGGCATGCGCCGCCCACTCGCCGACCGGACCGTCGGGCCCGGTGATGCGGCCGCTGATGGTGCCACCCAGGGGCAGGGTCGCGTCGATGCCGGTACGTGTCTCGCCCGCGGCGAGCACGACGTGGTCGGCGCTGTCGAGGTCGGTTCTGCCATCCCAGTACGTGGTCGGGTACTGCGGCAGGTTCCGGTTCTCGTTGAACACGACGACATAGTCGCCGGCGGGCAGGCCGACCATGCGGTAGTCGCCGTCCTCGTCGACGACCGCGTTCCCGTTCCGCACCCCGTGGCCGTTGCTCAGGAGGCTGATGCTCATGCCCGGCACCACGGCGATCTCGCCGCCGGCGGTCTCGGCCTTCACGTTCCCCGAGATGACCGCGCCGGGTTCGAGCACGGGGTTGATCTCGATGGTCTCCCCGGCGACCAGGTCCACTGCGGTCGAGGATTGCGGGGCGGGCAGATAGTTCACTCCCGGGCCGGGCTCGGCGGAGAAGAGATACTGTCCCGCCGGCACCTCGTCGAGGAGGAACGTTCCGTCGGCGCTCGTGATACCGGTCGCGACGACCTCGATCCACGCTTCGGCAACGTAGTAGTAGAGCTCGACCTCGACGTCGGCGATGCCGGCCCCGGCGGTGTCGGTGCCGGTCACGGTGCCGGTCACGGTGCCGGTGACGGTTCCTGTCTCTCCCTCTGCCGACGCCGGCGATGCGGCCGCGAGCGACCCGAAGCCGAGTGCCGCGATCGCCGCCACGGCGACGAGAATGCGCGACCGTGCGCGTCCCGAAGACCTGTTCATGATGTGTTCCCCCAGGCTGATGGTCGCTGCGAACCCCAGCCCTCCGACTGGGATCGCGACCGTGACAGTGACTCTATGCGACCGGCGCTGCTCAGGCGAGGAACGCGCTTCCCGCGACCGACGGCGAGTCGATGGTGCGATTCTCGTGGTCGGATCGGGTGTCGGATGCCGCGCCTAGACTTGACGGTGACATGACGCTGATCCTCGACCCCGACGAACCGGCCGGCTGGCGCGAGGCGCCGCCCGCGCACGGTGTGACCACGGGCGGTTCTCGCCTCACCGACGGGCTCAATCCCGAGCAACGCGAAGCGGTGGAGTACCGCGGCCCGGCGCTGCTCATCGTCGCGGGCGCCGGTTCGGGCAAGACCCGCGTGCTCACGCACCGCATCGCGAGCCTCATCGAGAGCCGCGAGGCGTGGCCGAGCCAGATCCTCGCGATCACCTTCACGAACAAGGCCGCGGCCGAGATGCGCGAGCGCGTCGAGGCCCTGCTCGGCGAAGGGGCATCCGGAATGTGGATCTCCACGTTCCATTCGGCGTGCGTGCGCATCCTGCGCCGTGAAGCCGAGTCGATCGGCCTCACGGGCACGTTCACGATCTACGACTCCGCCGACCAGCGCACCATCCTGAAGCGCATCATCAAAGAGCTCGACGCCGACACGATGGGGTTCACCACCGCGAGCGCGCAAGCGAAGATCTCGAAGCTCAAGAACGAGCTCGCCGACGTCGAGTCGTACGCGCGCAATGCGAACACGAACGACCCGCAAGAGGTCATGTTCCTCGAGATCTTCCGCCAGTACACGCGGCGACTCCGCGATGCCAGCGCGCTCGACTTCGACGACCTCATCGCCGAGACGGTATATCTCTTCCGCGCATTCCCGAAGGTCGCCGCGCTCTACCAGCGCCGCTTCCGGCACATCCTCGTCGACGAGTACCAAGACACCAACCACGCGCAGTACTCGCTCATCCGCGAGCTCACGCGGCCGGTGCCGGCCGAGCGGGTGCGCGAGATGGAGTCGCACGGCATCAACGTGCGGGCGCTGACGGATGCCGCGGGCGGCATCCCCGGCGCGAGCCTCACCGTCGTCGGCGACTCCGACCAGTCGATCTACGCGTTCCGCGGCGCCGACATCCGCAACATCGTGGAGTTCGAGCGCGACTTCCCGGGCGCCCGGGTCGTGCTGCTCGAACAGAACTACCGGTCGACGCAGAACATCCTCTCGGCCGCCAACGCCGTCATCTCGAACAACTTCGACCGAAAAGAGAAGAAGCTCTGGACCGCCGACGGCGACGGCGACAAGATCACCGGGTACACGGGGTACACCGCGCACGACGAGGCGCAGTTCGTCGCCGACGAGATCGAGTCGCTGCACCGGGCGGGCGTCGCCTACCGCGACATCGCCGTCTTCTACCGCACGAACGCGCAGACGCGAGCGCTTGAAGAGATCTTCGTGCGCTCGGCGCTGCCCTATCGGGTCGTCGGCGGCACGAAGTTCTACGAGCGCGCAGAGATCAAAGACGCGATGGCCTACCTCATCGCCGTGGCGAACCCGCTCGACGAGCTCGCGCTGCGGCGCATCCTGAACACGCCGAAACGCGGCATCGGTCCCGCCACCGAGACCGCGCTCGCGAGCTTCGCCGAGCAGAACGACATGTCGTTCCGGCAGGCCATGCGCGCGGCATCCGGTCTCGGGCTCGGCCCCAAGGTGACGGGGGCGATCTCGGGCCTCGCGACGACTCTCGACGAGGCGGCGGCGATGCTCGTGCCGTCGGCCGAGGGGCTCGCCGCGGGCACCAACGCCGGCGCCGCGAAGGTCTCCGACGTGCTCGTGTTCCTGATGGAGCGATCGGGCCTGCTCGACACGCTCCGCAACAGTCGTGACCCGCAAGACGAGACTCGCGCCGAGAACGTCGAGGAACTCGTCGCGCAGACGCGTGACTTCGACCGGGAGAACCCCGATGCCACGCTCGTCGACTTCCTCACGCAGGTCTCGCTCGTGGCCGCGGCCGACGAGCTCGACGACGCCTCGGGCACCGTCTCGCTCATGACGCTGCACACCGCGAAGGGCCTCGAGTATCACGCGGTGTTCCTCACCGGCATCGAGGAGGGCCTGCTGCCGCACCAGATGTCGGCATCGGAGCCCGGCGGCCCCGCCGAGGAGCGGCGTCTCTTCTACGTCGGCATCACACGGGCGCGCAAGCGCCTCTACCTCTCGCTCGCGATGAGCCGCGCGCAGTTCGGCGAGGTGGCGGTCGCGATGCCGAGCCGCTACCTGCAGGAGATCCCCGAAGGGCTCATCGACTGGCGGCAGTCTCCCGGCATGGCGACGTCGCGCGGCGGCACGCAGCCGCGGGCGCTGAACGCACGTCGCGAGGGCGGCGCGTGGGGCACCCGCGACCGCGATCTCGAACGGTTCAGCGTCACGAAGTCCGCGAAGCCCCAGACCGAATGGGCCAACCGCGTCACCGGCACGGTGCGCGACAACGGCGACCTCACCCTCGCGGCGGGCGACCGCATCCGGCACACCGACTTCGGCGAGGGCAAGGTCACGCAGGTCACGGGCGAAGGCTCGAAGAAGGTGGCGCACGTGAGCTTCGACACGGCCGGGCAGAAGAAGCTCCTGATCAAGATCGCGCCGATCGAGAAGCTCTGATCTTCGACTGCTGAGCCTCCTACGCGGCTCGGGCAAGGACACGGCGCGTCGTGCCCCTGACGGCTTCGAGGATGGCCGCTGAGATCGACGACGCGTCGGTCGACGTAGCCCAGCGAGCGGCCGGTCGACCGTCAGGCCGCACCAGAACCAGGCCGTCGGCTCCGATCTGGAGGACTTCGGCGGTCGCCGGGTCGACGACGTGCACGGCGACCGTCATTCCGTGCGCTTGCGCCTGTGTCAGCGGCACTTCCGCCTGCGGGCCCGCGAGCACGGTCAGTCCCTCTCCGAGCAGATCGAGCGTGGACGTGCGCCCGTCGGGCAACCACGCGTGAGGAATCCGGTCGGCGATGTCGTCCACGTAGTCCAGCGAGACGTCGCGCTGGTCGGACGGGTTCGCCGATCGTTGCATGTTCCGCAGGCCCACCGGCCGGCGCTCGGCCTCGAACGAGTCGAGCAGCGACTCGTCGGCCCAGCCGCGCAGGACCCAGCCGAGCTTCCAGCCGAGGTCGTACCCGTCATGGATCGCCGTGTTCATCCCAGCGGCCCCGCGCGGAGTCATGCGGTGCGCGGCGTCGCCGACGAGGAACACGCGCCGTTCGCGGTACCGGTCGGCGATCTGGGCGGTGAACGTGAAGTCGCCGGTCCAGACGATTTCGGTCTCGAGGTCGGGCACTCCGGCGCCGGCACGGATGAGTTCCTCGAGGCGCTCGGGCGGGTAGTCGGCCCGCGTCTCGCGCGTGGGATCCCACGTCATGGAGAAGACCCAGCGGTCGTGGCGATCGGTGGGCAGGAACACCCACGGTGGTCCTTGGCGCATGAGCATGTAGAGCCCGTGTCGACGATCGCCGACGACCTCGGCGAGCGGTGCCCGGAAGAGCACGGCGAGATAGGCGCCGAGCTCGCCCGGCCCTTGCATCGTGATGCCGGCGTGGCGACGCACGGCACTGTGGGCGCCGTCGGCGCCGATCGCGTAGTCGGCGCGGAGGGTCGACGACTGGTCGCCCTCGCGAAGCGTCACGGTGACGCCGTCGTCATCCTGGTCGATCGCGACCAGCTCGGTGCCGAGCCGGACCGAGGTGCCTGGCAGGGAGAGCAAGTGCTCCATGAGCACGGGTTCGAGGTGATCTTGCGGAGCGATGACGCCGGTCGTCGGACTGAGCGAGGCCGCGACCTCGACTGACGGGAATCCCATCGACACCTCAGTGCCCTCGGCCGACGCGAGGGTACGGCCGACCCAGCCGGTGGGGCTGCCGTCGATCGCGCCGGAGCGGACCGCGTGCTCCAGGCCCCAGGCGCGCATCAGCTCCATCGTGCGGAGGTTGACTCCAGTGGCGCGAGGGAAGGGGGAGAGGGCGGCGCGACGCTCGACCACGAGTGTGCGGACGCCGAGGCGTGCGAGGGCGATCGCGGCGGTGAGCCCGGCAGGGCCGGCTCCGACGACGATCACGGTGGGTGTGGCGGTGGTGTGCATGTGCGGAATCCTTCTGAGTATTTCATCGGACAGAGTGTCTTTCGATAGACAGTGTGTCTTTTGTCGGACAAGATGTCAAGTGAAAGTAGGATGTTCCTCGTGACGACACGGAAGTACACCCAGCAGGCACGCGCCATGGCGGCCGATGAGACGAAACGCCGGATCCTCGATGCGATGCGCGATCGGCTGCGCGCGGCCCCCAGTGAGGCACTGAGCATCGAACGGGTGGCGCAAGAGGCCGGCGTCGCCCGCTCGACCGTGTACCTCGTCTTCGGCTCGAAGGCCGGGCTCTTCGAGGCGCTCGGCCAGGACCTGCTCGAGCGAACCGGCTTCCAGCGCATCGTCGATGCCGTCGCGCTGCCCGATGCGCGCGATGCGGTGCGGGAGTCCCTGCGGGCGGCGGCGAGCGTGTACGCCGCCGAACGCGACGTCAGCCGGACGATCTACTCGATGTGGTCCCTCGAGCCCGAGGCCGTGCGCCGCGCCTTCGAGGTGGTCGAGCGCGGCCGCGCCGAGGGGCAGCGCCGGATGGCGGTCCGCCTCGGTGAGGAGGGGCACCTGCACCCGGATGTCACGGTCGACGAGGCGACCGACATCCTGTGGGTCATCACGAGCTTCGAGACATTCGATCAGCTGTACACGGGGCGCGGTCTCAACGAGGAGGACACTGCAGCTCGCCTGGTCGCGATGGCCGAACGCACGCTGTGGGCATCGCGGGGATGAGCGGCGACGGCGACTAATGCAGCAGCAGGCGCCAGTCGTCGGGCACGCGCCCGTCGGGACCGGGCGACGCTTGCTCCACGGGACGCGACGTGGGCGGTGAGAGCGGAACGGGCCGGGCCGGCGCGTCGGCGACGTAGTTCCAGAACCAGTCCTCGCCCGGCTCGAACGAGGCGGCGACCGGATGGCCGGCCTCCCGGGCATGCCGTGAGGCGTGCTGCGCGGGCGAGGAGTCGCAGCAGCGGATCTCGCCGCACGTGATGCAGCGCCGCAGGTGCAACCACCAGCCTCCGCCAGCGAGGCACTCGACGCATCCGGTTCCCGACGGCGGCGGCGCGAACGCGCTCATTCCGACACCTCGGCGAGCGCGCGGTGCACCGATGCGACCGCGCTCGAGCCTTCACCGACGGCCGCCGCGACGCGCTTCATCGACCCGCGCCGAACGTCGCCGGCCGCGAACACGCGGGGAAGGCTCGTCTCGAACGGCAGCGGCGAGCGGTGCAGCGCCTCCCACATCGGACCGAGCTGCCGAACGTCAGTTCCGGTGCGCACGAATCCGTGCTCATCGCGGTCGAGCTGGGTGATCCAGTCGGTCGCCGGCTGCGCGCCGATGAAGCAGAACAGGCCACGGCAGTCCACCGTGGCGTTCGTGCCACCCGCGAGCGTGACCTGTTCGAGCGCAGCGTCGCCGTGCAGCTCGGTGACGCTGGTGCGCGTGTGCACCTGGATTCGAGGATGCTCGCTGAGTCGCTCGACGAGGTAGCTCGACATCTGCGTCGACAGGTTGTCGGAACGCACGACGAGTCGCACGGGGCATCCGTTCGCCGCGAGGTAGAGCGCCGCCTGCCCGGCCGAGTTGGCGCCGCCGACGACCACGACCGGCGCTCCGGTGACTTGCCGCAGTTCAAGCGGCGTCGCCGCGTGGAAGATGCCCGCGCCCTCGAACTGGGCCCAGCGATCGAGCTCGAGTGTGCGGTACTGCGCGCCGGTCGTGACGATGACCGCCCTCGCGCGAACGAGCGTGCCGTCGGACAGTGACAGCGTGAGCGGATCAGGCGACCACTCGAGCCCGGCCGCCTCGCACGGCGCGAACACGCGCACGCCGAACTTGAGCGCCTGCAGCGACGCCTGACCGGTGAGCGCATCGCCGCTCACGCCGAAGGGGAAGCCGAGGTAGTTCTCGATGCGCGACGTGGCGGCGGACTGCCCGCCCGGCGCGATCGAGTCGAGCAGCACCGTGCGCAGGCCCTCCGATGCCCCGTAGATCGCCGCGGCCAGACCCGCCGGACCGCCGCCGACGACCGCGAGGTCGGCCGCCCGCTCGTCGTCGTTCACATAGGCCAGGCCGAGCATCTCGGCGACCTGCCCGGGAGTCGCGCTGAGCACGTTCTCGCCCTGCACGATGGCGACCGGCAGGTCTTGCGCAGTGAAGCCGTGGCCGGCGAGCGACGCCGACGTGGCCGGGTCGTCGGCATCGACCCAGGTGTAGGCGAGCTCGAGTCGCTCGGCGTACCGGCGCAGCGCATGGGAACCCGCCGAACGGGACGTGCCGATGATCTTGAGCGTCAGCGCCGCCGGTCCCTTTCGCAGGGCTTCGCGCCGAGCCCACATGGTGCGCAGCAGGATGTCGCAGAGCTCGTCGTCTTCGGCCATGAGCCGCTGCAGTGATGCATGATCGACCCGGAGCATGCGGCCGGGCTTGGAGGCGCGCGCCGTGAGGAAGGCGCGCTGTCCGTTGAGCAGGCCGAGCTCGCCGAAGAACGTGCGCTCTCCGATCGCCGCGATGATCGATTCGCCGATCCAGGGCAGGGCGTCGCGGACGACCTCGACCTCACCGCTCTCGATGAGGATGAGGTCGTACCAGCGGTCGCCCGACCGGACGAGGATCTCCCCGGCGGCCACGTCGGCCGGCACGCCGTACCGCACGAGCCGATCCCACTGCGCGTCGGTGAGTTCGGGTACGACACGATCCGAGTCCATGCCCATCTCCCTATCGTGCACCATCGATCGAATGGGAGGGGAGGGCGTCCGGGGTGCCCGTCGCGGGCCTGCTTCACGCCGACAGCCGCTCGAGGAGCGCCATCGCGTCGAACGGCGCCCGCACCTTCACGTCGTTGTCGAAGTACACGAACGTGTCGCGGCCGGCCGCGAGGTGCGACCGCACCCAGGCCTCCCACCGTTCGAGCGACGCCTCGTCGTAGCCCGAGGTGTACAGCTCCTTCTCGCCGTGCAGGCGGGCGTAGGCGAAGTCGGCGGTCGCCCAGTCGAGGCGCGGGAACCTGCCGGCGGTGTCGGCGATGACGGATGCCACGCGGTGACGCTCGAGCAGCGACCGCCAGGCATCCGTCTCGAAGCTCGGATGCCGCACCTCGACCGCGTGGCGCACGATGCGGTCGGCCGGGGCGTGGAGGGCGAAGGCGGTGCGTCCCGACATCCGCCGGTCGCGGCGCCGCGCGAGTGCCGCGGCGTCACCGTGCGTTCGCGGCAGCTTTGCGAGGAACGCGTCGAGGATCTCCTCGTCGAACGCGAGGTTCGGCGGCAGCTGCCAGAGCACCGGGCCGAGCTTCCGGCCGAGGGCGAGCACGCCAGAGGCGAAGAAGTTCGCGAGCGGCGCGTCGACGTCGCGGAGGCGCTTGAGGTGGGTGATGAAACGCGGCCCCTTCACGGCGAAGACGAAGTCGTCGGGCACAGCGTCGCGCCACCTGACCCAATTCCCGGGCTTCTGCAGGGAGTAGAACGAGCCGTTGACCTCGATCGACGTGACGTGTCGAGAGGCGTACTCGAGCTCGTCGGCCTGGCGCACGCCCTTCGGGTAGAACTTCCCCCGCCACGGCGGGTATAGCCAACCCGAGGTCCCGACCCGCACCTCGGCCCGGTCGGACATCGTCACACGGCCACGCCGAGCAGGCCGCCGATCGTCCAGGTCACCGCGAGCGCGAGCGCGCCGCCGACGGTGACGCGCAGGATGGCGCGGAGCCTCGGGCTGCCACCGATCCACGCGCTCAGCCAGCCGGTGATCGCGAGCGCGACGACGACCGAGATGAAGGTCGTCACGATCCGCCATTCGGGCGGCGGCAGCAGGATCGCGAGCATGGGCAGCACGGCACCGATGAGGAATGAGAGAGCGGATGCCCCGGCGGCGTGCCACGGGTTCACCACGTCGTCCTGGGCGATGTGCAGCTCCACCTCGAGGTGTGCGGCGAGCGCATCGTGCGCGGTGAGCTCTCGCGCGACCGTCTCGGCGGTGCCGGCGGAGAGCCCCTTGCCCCGGTAGAGCTCGGCGAGCTCGGCGAGCTCCTGTTGCGGCATCGTCTCGAGCTCCCACCGCTCCTTCGCGATGAGCGTGCGCTGGGTGTCGCGCGCGCTCGAGACCGAAACGTACTCGCCGAGTCCCATCGAGATCGCGCCGGCCACGACGGCCGCCACGCCCGCCACCAGGATGGCCCCGACATCCGTCGTCGCCGCCGCGACCCCGACGACGAGCGCCGCGACCGAGACGATGCCGTCGTTCGCGCCGAGCACCCCGGCGCGCAGCCAGTTGAGCTTCGCATGCACCGCGGCCTTGTGCGGGTCGGTGCGGTGGATCGGTTCCCGCGGGTGGGTCATGCGGCCAGTCTCGCACCGGGCTCGCGACCTCGCCAGCAGCCCTGGGGCTGTGCAGTCCGGTTCGGACCCCTCGGAGAGGGGAGTACCATGGTCGTCGGCCCGCGTATCTTGACGTCGAGATGAATCGGCACGGCCCGGGCCACCACCACCCAACAGCCCCTGTGCGCGACCGCGCGTGCGGATCGATTGGAAGTAGAGAGCGTGGATCTTTACGAGTATCAGGCCAGAGACCTGTTCGAGCACTACGGGGTTCCGGTGCTTCCGGGCATCGTGGCCGACACCCCCGATGAGGTGCGTGCGGCGGCCGAGAAGCTCGGCGGCGTCGTCGTCGTGAAGGCGCAGGTCAAGACCGGTGGCCGCGGCAAGGCCGGCGGCGTCAAGGTCGCGAAGAACCCCGACGAGGCGTACGAGGCGGCCAAGGCCATCCTCGGACTCGACATCAAGGGGCACGTGGTCAAGCGGGTCATGGTCGCCGGCGGGGCGCGCATCGCGCAGGAGTTCTACTTCTCGGTGCTGCTCGATCGAGCCAACCGCTCGTACCTCTCGCTCACGAGCGTCGAGGGAGGCGTCGAGATCGAGGTGCTCGCGGTCGAGCGGCCCGAGGCGCTCGCTCGCATCGAAATCGACCCCGTTGCGGGCATCACGCTCGAGAAGGCCCGCGAGATCGCCGTGGCCGCGAACTTCCCGGCCGACCTCGTCGAGAAGGTCGCCGACGTGTTCGTGAAGCTCTACGAGGTGTACGACAAAGAAGACGCCACCCTCGTCGAGGTGAACCCCCTCATCCTCTCCGAAGATGGCGAGGTCATCGCGCTCGACGGCAAGGTCACGCTCGACGAGAACGCCGAATTCCGCCACGCCGGCCACGCCCTGCTCGAAGACAAGGCCGCGGCCGACCCGCTCGAGGCGAAGGCGAAGGCCGCCGAGCTGAACTACGTGAAGCTCGACGGCGAGGTCGGCATCATCGGCAACGGCGCTGGCCTCGTCATGTCCACGCTCGACGTGGTCGCCTACGCCGGCGAGAACCACGGCGGCGTGAAGCCCGCGAACTTCCTCGACATCGGCGGCGGCGCTTCGGCCGAGGTCATGGCCGCGGGTCTCGACGTCATCCTCGGCGACCCGCAGGTCAAGAGCGTCTTCGTCAACGTGTTCGGCGGCATCACCGCGTGCGACCAGGTCGCGAAGGGCATCGTCGGCGCGCTCGCCGAGCTCGGCTCGAGCGCCAACAAGCCGCTCGTCGTGCGACTCGACGGCAACAACGTCGAAGAGGGTCGTCGCATCCTCGCCGAGGCGAATCACCCGCTGGTGACGCTCGCCGAGAACATGGACCAGGGCGCCGACAAGGCCGCCGAGCTGGCGAACGCCGCGTAGTAAGGGATTCGAAGACATGACGATCTTTCTCGACAAGAACTCCAAGGTCATCGTCCAGGGCATCACCGGCGGCGAGGCTTCGAAGCACACCGCACGCATGCTCGCGGCGGGCACGCAGGTCGTCGGCGGCGTGAACGCACGCAAGGCCGGCACCACCGTGCTGCACAACGACAAAGACGGCAATGCCGTCGAGCTGCCGGTCTACGGCACGGTCGCCGAGGCGATCGAGCAGACCGGGGCGGATGTCTCCATCGCCTTCGTTCCGCCGGCGTACACGAAAGACGCCGTCGTCGAGGCCATCGACGCCGAGATTCCCCTCCTCGTCATCATCACCGAGGGCGTGCCCGTGCAGGACTCGGCCGAGTTCTGGGCGTACGCCAGGGAGAAGGGCGGCACGACCCGCATCATCGGGCCGAACTGCCCCGGCATCATCAGCCCCGGTGAGTCGCTCGTCGGCATCACCCCGGCGAACATCACCGGCAAGGGCCCCATCGGCCTCGTCTCGAAGTCGGGCACGCTCACATACCAGATGATGTACGAGCTGCGCGACCTCGGCTTCTCCACCGCGATCGGCATCGGTGGCGACCCCATCATCGGCACGACGCACATCGACGCGCTCGCCGCATTCGAGGCCGACCCCGAGACCAAGGCGATCGTCATGATCGGCGAGATCGGCGGCGACGCCGAGGAGCGCGCGGCCGACTTCATCAAGGCCAACGTCACCAAGCCCGTCGTCGGCTACGTCGCGGGCTTCACCGCTCCGGAGGGCAAGACCATGGGCCACGCGGGCGCCATCGTCTCCGGCTCGGCCGGCACCGCCCAGGCGAAGAAGGAGGCCCTCGAGGCCGCCGGCGTGAAGGTCGGCAAGACGCCGTCCGAGACCGCGACGCTGCTCCGCGAGGTCTACGCCGCGCTCTGAGCATCGTACTGTCCGGTGGTTGAGTAGGCCCGAAGGACCGTATCGAAACCACCCTGCCCGGATCAGTGGTTTCGATACGCGTCGGGCTGCGCCCGGCGCTACTCAACCACCGGGGTGTGGTTTCGATACGCGTCGGGCTGCGCCCGGCGCTACTCAACCACCGGGGTGTGGTTTCGATACGCGTCGGGCTTCGCCCGGCGCTACTCAACCACCGGAGGTGCGTCGTGCCGACCGAGCGGCGTCCGCCGGGCTAAGCTCCCGGAGGAATGAGACGCACGACGATCGCCCTGCTGGCCGCACTCGAGGCATCCGTCGCGGCCCTCATCGGCTTGGGCATCGTGCTCGTGCCGCTCATGCTGCTCTGGGCGGTGCACTTCGGACTCGTGGTCGACGTGGCCGTGTTCCTGCGAACCGCGGCCGACGTGTGGCTGCTCGGCCACGGGGTCGACCTCGAGTTCCAACTCGATGCGGTGACCGCGGCGCGCACCGGACTGCCCGCAGCCGGTGATCCCTTCGCGATCACGATCGCGTTGCTCGGCTTCGCCCTGCTCTCCGTCTCGTCCGGCCTGCGGATCGGCCGGCGATCGGCCGCCGGCGGCCACTCGTTCACCGGCGGACTGTCGGCGACGGTCATCTACGCGCTCGTCGGTGCCGGGCTCGCGCTCGCGGCCGGAATCGACGGTGCTCGTCCCTCGCTGTGGCAGGCGGCGCTCCTCCCGGCCTTCGTGATGGCGCTCGGCGTGGTCGTCGGCGCTGTCGCCGAGTTGAACGGGGCCGGCACGGTGACGGATGCCACGGGCGTCGTCGTGCGCGGCCGCCTCGCCGCGTTCCCGTCGGCCCTCGTCGCGGGCGCGCGCGCGGCGGTGCGCATCGGAGCCGGAGCCGCGTTCGGCGTGCTCGCGCTCGGCGCGGTGCTCGTGGCCGTCTTGGTCGCCCTCGACTACGCGACGATCGCCGGGCTCTACCAGTCGCTCGGCGCGGGCATCGATGGCGGCATCGCCCTCACAGTCGGAGAGCTCGCGCTCGTGCCCAATGTCGTCGTCTGGGCGACCGCGTGGCTGCTCGGCCCAGGATTCGCGATCGGCACCGGCACGGCCGTGTCGCCGGGAGGCACGCTGCTCGGGCCCGTGCCCGGCATCCCGCTCCTCGGCGCGCTGCCGACCGACGTGGCGGCCCTCGGCGGCCTCTGGCTCATCGCGCCGGTGCTGCTCGGCTTCGTGGGGGCGTGGCTCGTCTACCCGGACGCCGGCCCCGCTCATGGGAGCCACCCCCTACGAGCCGCGCACGGTGCGGGCACTTCCTGGTGGCATCCGCTTGGCGTGGGCGCCGGCGCGGGCGGCGTCGCGGCGCTCGCGCTCGGGTTGCTCTCGTGGTGGTCGGGCGGTGCGGCCGGGCCGGGCCGCCTCGCCGAGGTCGGCCCCAATGCGTGGGCGGTCGCGGCGGTCGCCGCTGCGACGGTCGGCGTGGGGGCGATCGTCGGCAGCTACGCGGCCAGGGCGCGCGGAACCGCGCCGGACTATGAAGCCGGCAAGCGCGACGAAACAGGTCTGCCCGGCGACCCCGCGGAGCCGGCGTCGCAGCGTGAGTTCATCTGGGGTGCCGAGCGCTGAGGGGTCTCCGCCCAGCGGGTAGGCTCTGAGGGTGCAGAAGCTCGTCGTGCTCATCTCGGGCGGAGGCTCGAACCTCCGTTCCCTGCTCGAAGCCTCTGAAGACGCGGAGTTCCCCGCTCGCGTCGTGGCGATCGGCGCCGACCGCCAAGCCGACGGCCTTGCGCTCGGCGAGGAGTTCGGCATCCCCACGTTCACGGTGCCGTTCACGGCGTATCCCGATCGCGACGCGTGGGGCGCAGCGCTCATCGAGCAGGTGCGCCAATGGGAGCCCGACCTCGTGGTGCTCTCGGGCCTCATGCGGCTCGTGCCACCGTCGGTCGTCGATGCGTTCGCGCCGTACCTCATCAACACGCATCCCGCCTACCTGCCCGAATTCCCGGGCGCCCACGCGGTGCGCGA
Source organism: Agromyces sp. ISL-38 (assembly GCF_018613935.1). Classification (GTDB taxonomy): domain Bacteria; phylum Actinomycetota; class Actinomycetes; order Actinomycetales; family Microbacteriaceae; genus Agromyces. Next base: position 101,933 of record NZ_JAGGPF010000007.1, read on the forward strand.
CGCGCTCGCCGCCGGCGTCACCGAGACCGGCGCGAGCCTCATCGTCGTCGACAATTCCGTCGACGGCGGCCCGATCATCGCGCGGGAGCGCATTCCGGTGCTCCCTGGCGACACCGAGTCGAGCCTCCACGACCGCATCAAGCCCGTCGAGCGGCGCCTGCTCATCCAGGTCGTGCTCGACATCGCCAACTCCCACCTCGACCTGAAGGAACTCGCACGATCATGAGCGGCCCCAGCCACGACCCGAGCCTCTATCGCGAACGCGACCTCGTGCCCGTGCGGCGGGCGCTCGTCGCCGTGAGCGACAAGAGCGGACTCGTCGAGCTCGCCACCGCACTCGTCGGCGCGGGCGTCGAGATCGTCTCGACGGGCGGCACCGGCAAGGCCATCGCCGACGCCGGCCTTCCCGTCACCCAGGTGTCCGAGGTCACGGGCTACCCCGAGCACCTCGACGGGCGAGTGCGCACGCTGCATCCGGCCGTGCACTCGGGTCTGCTCGCCGACCTGCGACTCGAACACCACGAGACCCAGCTCGCCGAGCTCGGCATCAAGCCGTACGAGCTCGTCGTCGTCAACCTGTACCCGTTCGCCGAGACCGTGGCCGCGGGTGCGGCACCCGATGCTGCCATCGAGCAGATCGACATCGGCGGGCCCGCGATGGTGCGGGCGTCGGCGAAGAACTACGCGAACGTCGCCGTCGTCGTCTCGCCCGGCCGTTACGACGAGATCATCGAGGCGGTGGTCGCCGGCGGCACGACGCTCGCACAGCGCAAGGCCCTCGCCCGCGAGGCGTTCCGCCACACCGCGACCTACGACGTGGCGGTCGCGTCGTACCTCGGCAGCGTCGTCGCTCAAGACCAGCCCGTCGAGGAGTCCCCCTTCCCCGCATGGGTCGGCGGCACGTGGACGAAAGACGCCGACCTGCGCTACGGCGAGAACTCGCACCAGCGGGCGGCGCTCTACGCATCGCAGGGCGGGCGGCCGGGCATCGCACAGGCGACGCAACTGCACGGCAAAGAGATGTCGTACAACAACTTCGTCGACGCGGATGCCGCGGTGCGCAGCGCCTTCGACTTCGACGAGCCGGCCGTGGCGATCATCAAGCACGCGAACCCGTGCGGCATCGCGGTGGCGTCGCCCGAGGCATCCGATCCCATCGCTTCAGCCCACCAGCGTGCGCACGAGTGCGACCCGGTCTCGGCCTACGGCGGCGTGATCGCCGCGAACCGCGTCGTCACCCGGGCGATGGCCGAGACGGTCTCCGGCATCTTCACCGAGGTGCTCGTGGCGCCGGGCTTCGCGCCCGAGGCGCTCGAGGTGCTCACGAAGAAGAAGAACCTGCGACTGCTCACGCTTCCCGAGGGTTTCGTCCCGACCGCGGTCGAGCTGCGGCAGGTCTCCGGCGGGATGCTCCTCCAGCAAGCCGATCGGCACTTCGCGCCGGCCGCGGACTGGACGCTCGCCGCGGGGGAGCCCGCCGACGAGGCGACGCTCGCCGACCTCGAGTTCGCGTGGCGCGCGTGCCGCGCGGTGAAGTCGAACGCGATCCTGCTCGCCTCGAAGGGCGCCTCGGTCGGCGTCGGCATGGGACAGGTGAACCGCGTCGACTCGTGCAAGCTCGCGGTGGAGCGCGCGGGGGAGCGAGCCACGGGGTCGGTCGCGGCATCCGACGCCTTCTTCCCGTTCGCCGACGGCCTGCAGATCCTGATCGACGGCGGCGTGCGCGCGGTCGTGCAGCCCGGCGGTTCGGTGCGCGACGAGGAGGTCGTCGAGGCGGCACGCGCGGCGGGCGTCACGATGTACTTCACGGGCGAGCGGCACTTCTTCCACTGAGGCCAACGCCCCGACTCACTACGGCCACCGCCTCGTGTCCCGCCGGAGGACATTCGGGGTTTCGGAGGACGCTCGGCGAGCCGATCGTCCTACCGAGCGGCGAATGTCCTCCCGAAGGGAGGCGTCCGGGGGAGTTCGCACGCCGCCCGCGGCGGTACCCTTAAGTGATCCCGCGCTCACGAGGCGCGGGCACCGGTTCCGCTCACGAGGCGGTTGAACAAGGAGAACGATCGATGACGATCACCCACGCCCCGGCACCTGCGCCCGAGGTCCGCGCAGAACTGCCGATGGACGCCCCCGAGCACGAACGTGTGCTGATCACCCATGGCCCCCGCTCCGGCCTCACCATCATCGTCGCCGTGCACTCGACACGGCTCGGCCAGGCCCTCGGCGGCGCCCGGCTCTGGCGCTACGGGCATTGGACCGACGCCCTCGCCGACGCCCTCCGCCTCTCGCAGGCGATGACGCTGAAGAACGCCGCAGCCGGCCTCGCGCGCGGCGGCGGCAAGTCCGTGATCGCGATCCCCGCCGGCGTCATCCTCGACGAGGCGCGCACGCGCGACGCCATGCTCGACCTCGGCGACGCGGTCGAGTCGCTCGGAGGCGCCTACATGACCGCCGAAGACGTCGGCACGAGCGCCGAGCTCATGGCCGTCGTGCACGAGCGCACCGAGTTCGTCTGCGGACTTCCGCCCGAGCAGGGCGGCGTCGGCGAGCCTGCGGATGCCACTGCGGCAGGTGTGCACGCGTCGATCATCGCGACCCTCGACCACGTCTTCGGATCGCCCGAGATCGCCGGCCGGCACTTCGTCGTGGCGGGCCTCGGCCAGGTCGGCGGACGCCTCGCCCGTAGCCTCGCCGCAGCCGGAGCCCGGCTCACGGTCACCGACGTCGCCGACGGCAAGCGGGCACTCGCCGACGAGCTCGGCGCCGATTGGGTCGAACCCGGCGACGCGCACCTCGTCGAGGCCGACGTGTTCGTGCCGTGCGGACTCGGCGGCGTGCTCACGCCCGACGTCGCTCGCGGCCTTCGCGTGCACGCCGTCGTCGGTGCGGCGAACAACCAGCTCGCCTCTCGCGACGTCGCGACGATGTTGCAGCGCCGCGGCATCGTCTGGGCGCCCGACTTCGTCGTGAACGCCGGCGGCGTCATCTACCTCGACGTGGCCGGTGCGCCCGGCGCCGACCAGGCGGGCCTCGACGCGCGCATCGCAGGCATCGGCGACACCGTCGCCGCGGTGCTCCGAAGCGCCGTTGCGAACGGTTCGACCCCACTCGAGGCGGCCGAACGACTCGCCCGCGATCGCCTCGACGCCGCGCGCTGACGGGTCGGCACCGGCCGATAGGCTCGTGCCATGACGTCCCCCGCCTCGCCGCCTCCGTCCGCCACGGCCCGGTTCACGCCGGCCATCACACCGTGGCGGCGCACGATGGCGGTGCTCGTCTCGGCGGGGGTCGTCGCGATCATCGCGATGTCCGTCGCGGTGCTCGCCTTCTTCATCGGCAACGGCCAGTCGCCGGCGATCGTCCCGCAGCTGTTCGGCCACTTCGGGCTCGCGGCACTCGTGGTGTGGGTGCTGCTCTCGGTGGCGAACGGGATCGGCGCGACCCGCAGGTGGTTCCTCGCCGCGATCGCCGGCTTCGCCTCGGCGTGCCTCGCCGCACTGTTCGCCACGACGGCCACCGTGAGCGCCGGCGGCAATCCGTTCACGCCGCGCATATTCGAAGCCGTGCTCGGCTCGCTCGTGAGCTTCAACCTCATCTTCATCCTCGCGGCGATCGCCGGCGAGGTCTTCCTCGCTCCGCGAGTGCTGCACGGAATCCTGGCGTTCGCGCCGGCTCGGCCGCCGCGGCAGATCGCGCTCGTGCGCATTCCCGCCTCGAACCTCGACGAAGGCGAGCTCACGCATCTCGAGCGGCAGCCGGTCGACAAGGCGCGCGCCGACGAGCAGTGGGACAACTACTGTGCGGCGCTCGTCGCGGAGGGCTGGGAGACCTTCGAGGTCGACGCCGCACCCGAGCTCGCCGACTCGGCCTTCGTCGAAGACGCCGTCGTGATGTTCGGCGACCTCGCCGTGATCACGAGCCCGGGCGCGGTGTCGCGGCGCCCCGAGATCGAGGCGGTCGAGCGCGCGGTGCGGGCGATCCCCGGCGTCACAGTGGAGCGGATCGAGCTGCCCGGCACGCTCGACGGCGGCGACGTGCTGAAGGTCGAATCCACGGTCTACGTCGGGGCCTCGTCGCGCACGAACGCCGAGGGCATCCGCCAGTTGCGCTCGCTCCTCAACCCCCACGGCTACACCGTGGTCGCGGTGCCCATCACGAAGGCGCTGCATCTGAAGAGCGCCGCGACGGCATTGCCCGACGGCACCATCATCGGCGACCCTACGCTCCTCGACGTGGTGAGCCTCTTCCCCCGGTTCGTCCCCGTGCCCGAGCCCGAGGGCGTCGCCGTCGTCGAGCTCTCACGGGAATCGCTGCTCATGTCGGCGGCGGCACCGCAGACGGCGGCGATGCTCTCGAGCCTCGGTTACCGCGTGGTCACCGTCGACATCAGTGAGTTCGAGAAGCTCGAGGGCTGCGTCACGTGCCTGTCGGTGCGGGTGCGCTGAGCGAGTCTCGCCGAGACTCTTGCACCCGACGGAGCTGTACCCATAGGCTGTAGGGCTGGCTGCCGTGAGAGATCCGGTGGCCTTGGGGATGATCAGTCAACGACGCAGGAGGACACCATGCAGACAGACACCAACGCCCGCACGATCGCGGTCGACGGCGCTGCCCGCCCGGCGCTCCTCTCCGATCGGATCGCCGGGTAGCACCAGGCCCGTCCGCCGGCTTCGCCGGCCCGTCTCGCGGTATCTCCGCATCCGGCGCGATTCCACGCGTCCACTTGTTCTGATCTCGTCCGATCGACGCCTCTTCGCGACCGCTCGGCGCACCTCCGGAAGGAAACGGCTTTGTCAGCCACCCCTCACAACACCGACCACCCCGCCGAGCGCACGAGCGCCGTGCGGGCGCTGTTCCGGCTCCGCGAGTACGCGCGGCCTGCGCTCCCCGCGATCGCCGCCGGCATGGGCGCCTCGCTCGCTTCGCAGCTCATCGCGCTTTCGATTCCGCAAGTGCTGCAGGCCGTCGTCGACGGCCCGCTCTCCGACGGCGACGCGAGCGCGATCTGGCCGCTCGCCGGGCTCGTCTTCGGCCTCGGCGTGCTCGAGGCCGTGATGATCGCGCTGCGCCGCTGGTTCGTGCTCACACCGGGCACGAAGGTCGAGGCGAGCATGCGCAACGCGCTCTATGCGAAGCTGCAGGACCTACCGGTGAGCTTTCACGATCGCTGGCCGAGCGGGCAGCTGCTGTCGCGAGCCATGAGCGACCTCGGCCTCATCCGCCGGTGGCTGTCGTTCGGGCTCGTGCTGCTCGTCGTGAACCTCATCGTGATCGTCGTGGGCCTCGGCATCCTCATCTCCATGAACTGGATGCTCGGCGTCGTGTTCCTCGTGTGCTCGATCCCGCTCTGGATCGTCGGCTTCCGGTTCGAGGGCCGCTACTCGGAGGTCTCCCGGCGCAGCCAGGACCAGGCCGGCGACCTCGCAACCGCCGTCGAGGAATCGGTGCACGGTATCCGCGTGCTGAAGGCCTTCGGCCGCGGCAAGCACGCACTGTCGAGCTTCCGCGTCCGAGCCGAGTCCCTGCGCCGCACCGAGATCGAGAAGGCGCGCCTCGAGGCGAGCATCTGGGCATGGATCATCCTGGTCCCTGCCGTCGCGCTCGCCGGATGCCTCGTGCTCGGTGTGTGGCTCGCGTCGCAAGGCGTGCTCACCGTCGGCGAGCTCGTCGCGTTCTTCGCGACGGCCACCGTGCTCGCGTGGCCGATCGAGTCGATCGGCTTCCTGCTCGCGTTCTCGCTCGACGCGCGCACGGCGACCGATCGCTTCTTCGACATCCTCGACAGCGAGAACGCCATCACCGACCCCGAGCGCCGCGTCTCGGTCGAGCAGCCGCTCGGCGAGCTCGCGTTCTCAGGCGTTCGCTTCCGCTACCAGGACGCGCCCGAGCGGTTCGGCGACCTGCTCGACGGGATCGACCTCGTCGTGGAGCCCGGCGAGACGATGGCCCTCGTCGGCCTCACCGGGAGCGGCAAGACGACCCTGACCGCGCTCACCACCCGGCTCTACGACGTGACGGGAGGCTCGATCACGCTCGACGGCGTCGACATCCGGGCGCTCTCCCGCGAGGAGCTCCGCACGCACATCGCCATGGCGTTCGAGGATGCCACGCTGTTCAGCGCCTCGGTGCGCGAGAACGTGCTGCTCGGCCGTCCCGAATTCGGCGAAGGCGACCCGGCGCTCGCCGCCGAGGCCGAGCGAGTGCTCGACGAAGCACTGAGCATCGCGCAGGCGTCGTTCGTCTACGACCTGCCCGACGGCGTCGACACGAAGGTCGGCGAAGAGGGCATGAGCCTCTCAGGAGGGCAGCGGCAGCGGCTCGCGCTCGCTCGCGCGGTCGCGGCATCCCCCTCGGTGCTCGTGCTCGACGACCCCCTCTCGGCGCTCGACGTCGCGACCGAGGCACGCGTCGAAGCCGAGCTGCGCCGAGTGCTCGCCTCGACGACCGCGCTCATCGTCGCGCACCGCCCGTCGACCGTCTTGCTCGCCGATCGCGTCGCGCTCCTCGAGGAGGGTCGCATCACCGCGGTCGGCACCCACTCCGAGCTGCTGCGTGAGAACGAGCACTACGCCTTCGTCATCTCGAGCCTCGAAGACGAAGTGCGACGCGAGGCTGCGGAGGCATCCGATCTCCTCGTGACGGATGCCGCCGAGTCATCCGATCCCATCGAATCGGAAGCCGCCGAACACACATCGACCGAGACCGGACCCATCGAACGAGAGGAGGCGAACCGATGAGCGTCATCGGCGTCGAAGGTGAGGAGCGCAACGACTTCACCAAGGCCGAGTCGAAGCAGGTGCGCGCGCGATCGCTGCGCCTGCTCGGCTCCCTGTTGCGGCCGCTGCGGTTGCGGCTCTGGCTCACGATGCTCGTCGTGCTCGTCTCGACGGCCGCGCAGGTCGCAGGGCCCGCGCTCATCGGATTCGGCATCGACCGCGGCTTGCCGGCCCTGCTCGACGGCGACTGGCTGCCGGTGGGCTTCGCCGGCGTCGCCTACCTGCTCACGGCCGCCTCGGGAGCGCTGCTCATCGCGTGGTACATCCGGCTCTCGACTCGAATCAGCCAAGCGGTGCTCCTCGACCTGCGTACGCGAGTGTTCCTGCACACGCAGAAGCTCTCGCTCGAGTTCCACGAGTCGTACACCTCGGGGCGAATCATCTCGCGACAGACGAGCGACCTCGATGCGATCCGCGAGCTGCTCGACGAGGGCATCAACCAGCTCGTGCGCGGCGTCCTCTACATGTCGTTCACGGCGATCGCCCTGGTGCTGCTCGACTGGACGTCGGCGCTCGTGCTGCTCGGCGCGCTCATCCCGCTCACGGTGCTCACGCGCTGGTTCCAGGTGCGCTCGCAGAAGCTCTTCCGCCAGTCCCGGGTCGCCTCGGCGAAGCTCATCGTGCACTTCGTGGAGTCGATGACGGGCATCCGGGCGGTGCAGGCGTTCCGCAAGGAGCGGCGCAACGAGAAGGCCTACGGCGAGCTCGTCGAGGACTATCGCGACGTCAACGCCCGCGTGATCCAGCTCTTCGGCATCTACGACCCTGGCCTGCTGCTCATCGGCAACGCGTGCGTCGCGGCGGTGCTCGTCGTCGGCGGATTCCGCGTGGTCGAGGGTGAGCTCGCGATCGGCCTGCTCCTCTCGGCGCTCCTCTACACGAAGCGGTTCTTCGACCCGATCGAGGACATGGCGATGTTCTACAACGGGTACCAGTCGGCCGCCTCGGCGCTCGAGAAGATCTCCGGCGTGCTCGAGGAGGAGCCAAGCGTGCCCGAGCCGCGGCATCCGGTCGACCTGTGGAAGGCGTCGGGGCATGTGCGCTTCGAGGCCGTCGAGTTCGCATACACGAAGGATCGCGTCATCCTGCCGCGTTTCGACCTCGACGTGCCGGCCGGACAGACGATCGCGCTCGTGGGCTCGACGGGGGCCGGCAAGTCGACGCTCGCGAAGCTCCTCGCGCGGTTCTACGACCCGAGTGACGGGGTCGTCGAGCTCGACGGCATCGACCTCAGGTCGCTGCACCCGAAGGACCTGCGGCGCGCGATCGTGATGGTCACGCAGGAGGCGTACCTGTTCTCGGGTTCCGTGGCCGACAACATCGCGCTCGGCAAGCCCGACGCGTCGTACGACGAGATCGTGCGCGCCGCGAAGGCCGTCGGTGCGCACGAGTTCATCGAGAGCCTGCCGAACGGGTACGACACCGACGTGAACAAGCGCGGCGGGCGAGTGAGCGCGGGCCAGCGCCAGCTGATCTCGTTCGCGCGGGCGTTCCTCGCGAACCCGGCGGTGCTCATCCTCGACGAGGCGACGTCATCGCTCGACATCCCGAGCGAGCGGCTCGTGCAGGAGGGGCTCACGACGCTCCTCGCCGACCGCACCGCGGTGATCATCGCGCACCGCCTCTCGACGGTCGCGATCGCCGACCGGGTGCTCGTGATGGAGCAGGGCCGCATCGTCGAGGACGGCGCGCCCTCCGACCTCATCGGCGGGTCGGGCCGCTTCGCCGCTCTGCACGCGGCGTGGCGGGACTCGCTCGTGTGAGGTGCCGCGGCAGGAGCTGAACGCGAGGGGAGGACGATTCCGCGGAATCGTCCTCCCCTCGAGTCAGTCGAGCGGCGCCCGCACCACGCGATCGTCGATCTCCGCCTCGGCGGCGCGGGCCTCGGGGAGCCACCAGACGATGTTCGCCCACGCGATGACGAACGCAGCGGCCTCCAGCGTGTGCTGGAGCAACGGCTCGAGCCGCGCGTCGAGCTTGTCGACGAGGAACCATGCCGCCCACCCGCCGAGGGCCGAAACGATCGTGATCGTGAGCCAGTTGACGCCGCGCGAGACCGAGAGCGGGATGCCCGTGATCGGCAGCCAGTCGTGCGTCAGCACGATCGCGACCGCGCTGCCGCCCGCGACGAGGATCGGCAGGAACCACCGGGGCTCAGGATCCAGCAGCCCTGAGGTCTGCCCCACGAGGAACTGCGTGAGGGGCAGGAGACCGCCCAGCACGGCGAACGTGCCCAGCATCAGCCAGACGCGCAGCCGTCGGCCGGGCACATCGGTGCGCCGCACCGACGTCGCGGCGCGGTTCGTCGTCGCGACGAGCGCGCCGCTCACGCCGAGGCAGAGCAGCGTCATGAGCGTGTTCGACTGGTAGATCGAGAACGCGAGCGGGAACAGGCTCAGGATCGCGACGACGCCGTAGAGCAGGGTCGGCCGCCACGCCCGAAGTGCCGCGCGCCCGACCAGGTCGGCGAGCTCCCCGTCGCTCGCGTTCTTGACGGCGCTCCACCGGATTCTCGCTCGCGCGACGCCGACCACGAGCAGGACGAGCAGCACGCCGCAGATCGCCATCGCGATGCCGAAGGGCACCCATGCGACCTGCTTGGGAACGGCCTTCCAGCTCGTGAGCCACGCGGCCGCCGCCACGAAGCCCGCGATGAGCGCGAGCCGCGGCGGGTCGATGAGGGTGGGCAGCGCGACGAGGATGGGGCGCAGCGCTGCGAGCACGGCGCCTGCCCCGATGGCGATCACACGATTCACCGGGGAGACGACCACGCGGTCGATGAGACGCACGGCGCGCGAGGCGATCGCGAACCGGTATCCAGGGTCGAGGTTCCAGATGGTGTCGGTGCCCGCGCGCAAACGCACCCTGCGGCGGGCGCGAGTGGCTTCGACGGCGGCTCGATGGTCGGCGACGTCGGCGGGTGCCGCCCAGCGGCCGGCCGCGGGGTGCGCCGACGCGGGCGACGCGGGCGA
>NZ_JAGGPF010000008.1 GCF_018613935.1 Agromyces sp. ISL-38
CCTGCCCACACCCAGAACCCACGGTTCAGGTTGATGGGCGGGTCACCGAGACCACACACCCCACCACACTTGCTGTGGGTTGCGGGTGTGGCTAGAGTTTCGGCGGCCATAGCGCGAGGGAAACGCCCGGACACATTCCGAACCCGGAAGCTAAGACTCGCAGCGCCGATGGTACTGCAGGGGCGACCCTGTGGGAGAGTAGGACACCGCCGGACATTATTTCGAAGAGAGCCGCCCAAGGTTGGGCGGCTCTCTTTGGTTTAAGCGGTTGCGGCTTGTACCCCACGTACGCTGAAGAAATGGGGAACCGTCTCGCCGATGCCATGAGCCCGTACCTGCGGGCCCATGCCTCGAATCCCGTGGACTGGTATCCATGGGGTGAAGCCGCATTCACCGCGGCCCGCGAACGCGACGTTCCCGTGCTCGTGTCCATCGGCTACGCGACGTGCCACTGGTGCCATGTCATGGCGCGTGAGAGCTTCAGCGACGACGACGTCGCCCGCATGCTGAACGACCGCTTCGTCGCGATCAAGGTCGACCGCGAGGAGCATCCCGAGGTGGACTCGAGCTACCTCGCCGCTGCCTCCGCGTTCACTCGTGAGCTCGGCTGGCCACTCACCATCTTCGCCACCCCCGAAGGGCGCACGTTCTACGCGGGCACGTACTTTCCGCCGCAAGCGGTACGCGGCATCCCGTCGTTCTCCCAGGTGCTCGCCGCCGTCGACGAGGCCTGGCGCGAACGCCGTGAACAGCTCGACGAGACGGCCGCCGCCGTCGCCGAAGCGTTGGCCGCGGCATCCGGAGCCGAAACCGAAGGCGAGCTGCCCTCGACCGCACGACTCCAGGAGGCGGTCGCGACCCTGGCCGCCGATGAGGACCGGGTTCACGGTGGATTCGGCAGGGCGCCGAAGTTCCCGGTCGCGCCCGTGCTCGGATTCCTCGTCGAAGCCGGGCCTCGAGCACGCGAGCTCGGCGCACGCACGCTGAAGCTCATGGGAGCGTCGCCGCTGCGCGACGTCGTCGAAGGCGGGTTCTTCCGCTACGCGACACGAGCGGACTGGAGCGAACCGCACTACGAGCGGATGCTCATCGACAACGCCCAGCTGCTCGGCGTCGCCGCGCGGATCGCCCGGTCGGATCCCGGGGCGCAGTGGGCTGCGTCGCTCGCGCGAGGGCTCGTCGCCTTCCTGACGCAGAGCATGCAGCTCGCCGACGGCGCCTTCTCGAGCGCACAGGACTCCGAGAGCACGATCGACGGGGTGCGAAGCGAGGGCGGGTACTACCAGCGGGATGCCGCGGGGCGAGCCGGTCTCGATCCGCCGGCGCTCGACGAGAAGGTGCTGACGGGCTGGAACGGGCTCGCGATCGACTCGCTCGCGCGAACCGCGTTCGTGTTCGACGACGCCGTGGCCCTCGAAGCGGCGCGGCGCGCTGCGGACTTCCTCCTCGAGCATCACGTGCCGACCGGGGGCCGTCTGGTGCGAGCGTCGCTCGGCGGGGTGGCCTCACCTGCAACGGCGACCCTCGAAGACACCGGGATGCTCGCCAACGGCCTGTTGGAGCTCTCGGTGGCGACCGGCGCGGCCGTCTTCGCCGTCAGGGCGCGGGAACTGCTCGACGCCGCCATGGCGGCGGCCGATCGATCGCCGAATCCCGGGGGCATTCCGTTCGCTGCGCCGGGCGGTGCCGATCCCGTGCTCGCCGCCCGCGGCCTCACGATGCCGGCCGACCCCGCGGAAGGCGTGGCGCCATCGGGAGTCACCGCGTGCGCGGATGCCGCCTGGAAGCTCTACCTGCTCGGTGCGGGCGATCACTATCGCGAGGCTGCCGAATCGGCGATGCGGGCCGTCGCCGGAATCGCGCTCGCGCGGCCCATCGCCTTCGGCGGTGCGCTCGGGCTCATGGCGCGACTGGCGGCTCCGATCGTGCAACTCGTCACCGTCGTGCCCGATTCGTGGGGCGCGGATGGCGAGCCGGGGGCGGCGCTCGTCGCGGCGACGCGGCGGCACGCGGCATCCGTCTCGACCATCGTCACCGATGCGCAGGCCCGCGCCTTCGCCGATGCCGGCTTCGAGCTGTTCGAGGGCCGCAGTGCGCACGGCGGGGCGCCGGCCGCCTATCGTTGTCGCGCCTTCGTGTGCGCGATGCCGGTCGGTGACGCCGACGCGCTCGACGCCCTCGTGGTGAGGTTCTGACAAGTCCATGGCTGCAGCGTGTCGCCCGCCTCGTGGTCCCTACGATGGGAGCATGAGCGAACGAGAGCGCACCCGTGCAGGCACGATCGTGATGGCGGCGTTTCTCGACCTCGTGCTCGTGCACGTCTTCGTGACGATCGGCCGCAGCAGCCATCACGAGACGGTCGGCATGGCCGGCATCGGTAGCACCGCGTGGCCGTTCATAGTGGCGCTCGCGGCCGGTTGGCTGGTGAGCCTCCAGTGGCGGCATCCGCTCGCCGTCTGGCCGACGGGCGTCGCGATCTGGGCCGTCACCGTCGGCGGCGGGCTCCTCCTCCGGGTCGTGTCAGGGCAGGGCGTGCAGTTCGCGTTCGTGCTCGTCGCCACGATCACCTTGGCCGTGTTCCTCCTCGGCTGGCGCCTCGCGACACTGCTCGTGATGCGACGCTCGCGCCGTCGAGTGGAAACCATGACCCGATGAACCCGATCGAGTGGCTCTTCGACGCGCAGCTCGTGATCGGCGACCAGGTGATCCTGTGGCGCGAGATCGTCGGAAACCTGTTCGGCCTCGCGAGTGCGCTCGGCGGATTGCGCCGCAAGGTCTGGGCCTGGCCCGTGGGGATCGTGGGCAACGCGCTGCTCTTCACGGTCTTCCTGGGCGCCGTCTTCGACACGCCGAATCCCGTGAACCTGCTGGGGCAGGCCGGTCGGCAGGTCATGTTCATCGCCGTGTCGGTCTTCGGCTGGGTGCGCTGGTCGCAGCACCGGCACGTGAGCGCGAACGCAGTCGATCCGCGCTGGGCGAGCGGCCGCACCCGGATTCAGCTCGCGGCGGCACTCGTCGGCGGCACCCTCGTGCTCACGCCCGTGTTCCAGGCCCTCGGCTCGTTCGAGCCCGTCTGGGCCGACGCGTGGATCTTCATGGGCTCGTTGCTCGCGACGTGGGGGATGGCGAAGGGGTGGACGGAGTTCTGGCTCATCTGGGTCGCCGTCGACATCGTTGGGGTGCCGCTGCTCGTGAGCGCCGGCTACTACGCCTCGGCCCTGCTCTACCTCTTCTACGGGGCGTTCACGATCTTCGGTTTCATCACGTGGATGCGCGTGCAACGGCGGCAGCTCGTGCCGGTGGTCGGGGCCTGAGCCCGCCTACCAGGCGGGTACGCGGTCGAGCACCGACCAGACGGCCGAGCTCAACTCGGGGTGCTCGAGCGCGATCTCGCGCAAGAGCTCGTACTCGAAGCGGGCGGCCTCGCCCTCGCGCGCAGCGGGGTGATAGGCGCGTGCCCGTGCCGGGCTCCATCGCTCGGAGTGCAGTCGCTCTTCACGGAGCGTCGCGACGACCTGCTCGTCGACTGACGGCAGCTCGGGCAGGAACACCCAGGGATCTTCGCCGAGACGGCAGCGCAGTTCGATGAGCGCTGAGAGTTCATCTCGCGCATGCTGCCGCAGCAGCTCCAGCGTCGATGCCTCAGCCATCCGCGACCTCCCCTCGCTGTCTCGATCGTAACCAACGCTACGTGCACCGTGTGACGAAGGGGTTACACACGGCTTCCCGACGTGTACGGCAGGTGACGGCTACGTGACGATGCCTCGTGCGGCGGGCTGCGATGTCGACACCCGCGTGGGTCCACCGCATGGGCGCGCTCGAGCGTGCGCTTGAATGGACGGATGGGCACCGAACACGGCATCCGGCCGAGCGCAGAACGCACGACCGACCTGTTGCGGCGGCTCCGCTCCGACCTCGCCGGCGCCCGGTTCACGGTGGCCGCACTCGAGGAGCTGTGGGGAACGGATGCCGCGGCGGCGCTGCATCGCGGCGAGCGGGTGCCGGCGCAACGCGTGCTCGATGCGCGCCGCGCCGAGCACGGCGCCTCCGCCGACCTCGCGACGCTCGCGGAACTGTTCGTGCTCGGATTCGACTTGCCGCGCTCCGAGGCCGAGCACGCGCTGCCGGCGCTCGGCGTGGACGGTGCCACGGAGCTCGGCCTGCTCGCGCCCGCCGGTGGTGCCGGCCCGGGCGGAGATGACGAGCCTGCGCTGGACGCGGCATCCGTTCGTGCGGCACTCGACCTCAGGCCGTACACGTTCACCGACGCGGTCGGCACGGTCGAGTGGTGGATCCTCTCGGACCTCGGTGAGCTCGCGCTCGGCCATGCACTCGGCGAGCAGCACGTGCTCGGCGTCGGCGGGGCGTCGATGACGCTCAGCGGCCTGATGCTGCCGACTCCCGCGGCGCGCGTGCTCGACCTGGGCACCGGGTGCGGCATCCAGGCGATGCACGCCTCGCGGTTCTCCCCTCACGTCGTGGCGACCGACATCTCGGAGCGAGCCCTCCGGCTCGCCGGCCTCAACGTCGAGCTCAATGGCATCGACGGCGTCGAGTTCCGCCACGGCAGCCTCTTCGAGCCCGTCGCGGGCGAGCGATTCGACCGGATCGTGTCGAACCCGCCGTTCGTGATCACGCCGCGGGCCGCCGGCGTTCCCGAGTACGAGTACCGCGATGGCGGGATGGTGGGCGACGCGCTCGTCGAAGCCGTCGTGCGTGACGCGGCTGCGCACCTCGAGCCGGGAGGCGTGGCGCAGTTGCTCGGCAACTGGGAGTATCGGGCGACGGATGACGGACTCGAACGCGTGCGCGACTGGGCCGGCGACCTCGATCACTGGATCGTGGAACGCGAGCGGCAACGCATCACCGAATACGCCGAGACCTGGATCCGCGACGGCGGCACGCGGCCGGGCACGCCCGACTTCGACCGGCTCTACGAGGCATGGCTCGACGACTTCGACGCGCGCGGGGTGCGGGAGGTGGGATTCGGCTACGTGCTGCTGCGACGCCCCACCGGCACCCTGCCCGCCGCCCGGCTCACGCGTCTCGAGCGTCGGCACGGCGCGCTCGGGAACGATGACTCTCCGCTCGGAGTGCTCTTCGCCGTGTGCCTCGACGCGCACGACCGCCAAGCGGCCCTCGGCGACGAGGAGGTCGCGGCACTGCGACTCACCATGGCCGGCGACGTCACCGAGGAGCGCCACTACTGGCCCGGCGACGAGCATCCGACGGCGATGCTGCTGCGCCAGGGCGGCGGCTTCGGACGCACGATCGGGCTCGACACCGGCCTCGCAGCGCTCGTGGGCGCGTGCGACGGCGAACTCCCCGTCGGCGCCATCATCGGCGCGGTGGCGCAATTGCTCGACGTCGACGAGACGGCGCTCGCCCGCGAGCTGCTGCCCGCCGTGCGCGGCCTCATCGATGACGGGATCCTGGTGCTGCCGCCCGAATGACGTGGCGCGGCGGCATCCGCATGCTCAGACGGTGCCGGCCGGCGGCCACACCCCGATGATGATCGCCATGATGAGCACGGTGACGAACTCATGCGCGATGTTCAAGATCGTGAGCCCGGAGGGGCGGCCCTCGAACGCGTCATGAGTGATGATGCGCGCAGCGGTGAACCCCGCCCAGAGCATGATGCCGGTCATGATCGCGACGAGCAGGTAGTTGCCGCCGAGCGCGGTCCACGTGACCTGCGTCGCGATGGCGAGCACCCACGCGGAGATGAAGCTCACGATGAGCGTCGTGACGATGGGGCCCACCGGGTTGCGGTCGCCCGGGTCGACCTTCGCGACCCGCATCCAGTAGTTGCCGAAGACCTTCGACGTGTACCAGATGGAGCCGACCAGCATGGTCGAGAGGGTGGCGAGCACGACCGCCCAGTAGTTGACGTCGACGAGCATGTCGGTCCTCCTCGCTGCGGCCGGTCGGCCCGTTCGGAGTCTAACCCTGAGGATCTGTCGGCTCAGCGGGCGCCACGGCACGGCGATCACCGAGCGGAGCGGGGTATTCTCGTGGACGCACATTCGAAAGCGAGCCCATGCCCGACAGTCCGCTCTCCGACTCCCCGTACGAGGTGCTCGGCGTGCCATCCGACGCGGATGCCGCCGCACTCCGCCTCGCCTATCGGCGAGCTCTCCGCAGCGCACACCCCGACACGGGCGGCGACACCGCACGCTTCCACGCGGTGCAGCGCGCGTGGGAGCTCGTCGGCACGCCCGAGGCGCGGGCGGTGTTCGACCGGGGATCCCGCGGCGGTGCTCCGGCGCCGACGCGTGAGGCCTGGGCGCCTGCCGCACCGAACGCCCGCCGCGACTCGCGGCCGCTCGCGCGCTCCTACGGTCACCCCGGCGGGCTCTCTCGCGAGCGATACCTCGGGCTCATTCGCGAGTGGGCGGGCCGGGGAGTGCAGCTCGAGGATCCGTATGACCCCGCGCTCGTGCGCGGCGCACCTCGCGACATCCGTCACGTGCTCGCCGACGCGCTCGCCGAGGAGGCGACCGCTCGCTCGCTCGCGACGCTCGGCATCGCCTACACGGTGTGGCATGACGTGGCGACGGATGCCGCGGGCCCCGGGCACCCCCCGAAGCTCGATCACCTCGTGCTCGGACCGACGGGCCTCTTCGCGATCCAGTCCGAGGACTGGGGCGCGCCCGTGATCCTGCGCCGCAATGAACTCGTGGGCGAGGCGCTCGACGGCGAGCGGCCCATCCGTGCGCTCGCGGCCCGCGCGAAGGCCACCGGCCGGGCGGCACGCGTGAAGCCGACCGCGCTCATCGTGGTCGTGCCCGACGATCACGCCGAAGAGCCGCTCGAGGTCGGTGGCAGCATCCGCGGCGCCGTCGTCGCCCTCGTGCAGCGGTCACGGCTCGCGAGCGCCGTACGCGAGGGACTGCCCGGGTCGGCGCACCTCGGCGGCACCGAGGTCATGGAGGTGCGCTCGCGCCTGCAGGCCGTCGTGCGCTTCGCCTGATCGGCTGGCAGGCGCAGACTCGCCCTCGAGCGCCGCGGGGTGTTGGATGGGAGGATGCCCGCACTCGACAGCGAGACCGACACCAGCACCGACGCCAGCACCGACGCCTACGTCGCCGACTTCGCCCGGTTCATCAGCGCCGCCCCATCGTCGTATCACGCGGCCGAAGAGGTGGCCCGTCGACTCGAGGAGGCGGGGTTCGAGCGGCTCGACGATCGCGACGAGTGGCCAACCGGCGCCGGGCGGCGCGTCGTCGTGCGCGACGGTTCCGTGATCGCGTGGGTGCAGCCCGAGGGGGCCATCGCCACGACACCGTTCCGGATTCTCGGCGCCCACACCGACTCGCCCTCGTTCAAGCTCAAGCCGAACCCCTCGTCGAGCGCCGAGGGCCTGCTGCAGGCCGGGGTCGAGATCTACGGCGGCCCGCTGCTCAACTCCTGGCTCGACCGCGAACTCGAACTCGCCGGCCGAATCGTCACCGATGACGGTGCACAGCACCTCGTGCGAACCGGCCCGATGCTGCGAATCCCGCAGCTCGCGATCCACCTCGACCGCGAGGTCAACTCCGGCCTCACCCTCGACAAGCAGCGCCACATGCAGCCGATCTGGGGCGTCGGTGCGAGCGGCGACCTCCTCGCCGAGCTCGCCGGAATAGCGGGAGTTCCCGCTGAGCGGATCGCCGGCCACGACCTGCTCGTCGCCGACACGGCGCCGCCCGCTCGGTTCGGGCTCGGCGAGGCGTTCTTCGCCGCCGGACGCATGGACAACCTGAGTTCGGTGTATGGCGGCCTCGTCGCCCTGCTCGAGGCACCCGCCGATGCCGGGCACGTGAGCGTGCTCGCCGCGTTCGATCACGAGGAGGTCGGCTCCGGGTCGCGCTCGGGCGCGAGCGGGCCGGCACTCGAGGACGTGCTCATCCGGATCGGCATCGGGCTCGGCGCGGGCGAGAACGAGCGCCGGCGTGCGTTCGCTGCGTCATGGCTCCTGTCATCGGATGCCGGGCACGCGGTGCATCCGAACTACCCCGAGCGCCACGACCCCAGGAACCATCCCGTGCTCGGCGGCGGACCGCTCCTGAAGCTCCACGCGAACCAGCGTTACGCGAGCGACGCCGTCGGCTCGGCCCTGTGGACGGGAATCTGCCGACAGGCAGGCGTCACGACGCAGTCGTTCGTCTCCAACAACGCGATTCCGTGCGGCACCACGATCGGGCCGCTCAGCGCGACCCGGCTCGGCATCCGCACGGTCGACGTGGGCGCGCCGCTGCTCTCGATGCACTCCGCGCGCGAGCTCGCCCACGTCGACGACCTCGCTGCGCTCGGCGCGGCGGTCACCGCGTTCTTCGCACCGGCCTGAGGCGCCCCGCCCAACGCGCGCCGGCCCGGGCTCACGGCGTCTCGCCGCGAGCGTCGTCCCGCACGGCCGCTCGTGAATCGAGCGCGAGCTCCTCGGCGTCGAGGGCGAAGAGCAGCTCGCGCATCACCTCCTCGTTGAGGTGGCCGGCGTCGCGCTCGGCGAGCACGACCCGGCGACGAGCGGCGATCCAGTCCCGTGAGATGCTCGAGAGCTCGGCTTGGGCCGATACCGTCGCGGCCGCGGCATCCGTCGCGAGGTCTTCGCTGCGTGTCGCATCCGCTCGGATTCGCTTCACGAAGCGATCGATGACGGAGTCGGTGAGCTCGGTGCCGTAGCGCTCGTGCCATTCGCCCCTGCGGTTCTCGATGTAGGCGAGGCCCTCCGCCGCGCTCCGTTGCAGTACCGCGCGGATCTCCCGCCGATCCTGCTCGCGCTCGTCGTCGTCGGCGACGTGCAGCCGCTTGATGATGAGCGGGAGCGTCGTCGACTGCAGGAGCAACGTGCCCACGGTCACGACGAAGGCGACGAGGAAGACGGTGTCGGCGGCCGCCGGGTCATCGGGGATCGCTGGGATCGCCGTCGCTGTCGCGAGGGTGACGACGCCGCGCATGCCCGCCCACGAGATGACGATGAGCTCCTTCGGCGCGAGTTTCGGCTCCGCCAGATGTCGTCGACCGCGACGCGTCCTCACCGGTGCGAGCCACGCATCGATGCGACGCGAGACCGCATAGCCTCCGGACACCCAGACGATGCGCACGACGATGACGGTGCCGAGCACCGCGAGCGCGAGCGCTGCGTTCGTGCCGAGCCCGAGGTCGCTCGCGAGCACATCGGCGACGGCGGTGCTGAGCTGCAGGCCGATGAGGCCGAAGACGAGCCCCTCGAGCAACACGTCGATCGACTGCCAGATCGGGCGCTCGTGCTGCCTCGTCGCGTAGCTCGTGCGCGGCGCGTGGTGGCCGATCAGGATGCCGGATGCAACGACCGCGAGCACGCCCGAGCCGCCGAGACGCTCGGCGATGCCGTAGGCGGCGAACGGCAGCAGGAGGCTCACCGTGCCGAGCACGGCGGCATCGTCGAGGCGAGTACGGAGGATCGTGACGAGCCAGCCGATCACGAGTCCCAAGCCGACACCGACCACGACGGCCACGAGGAACGAGAGGATGCCGTCGAACCAGGTCACGGTCGCGCCCGCCGCGATCGCGGCGAAGGTGCGGAACAGCGTGATCGCGGTCGCGTCGTTCACGAGCGATTCGCCTGAGAGCACCGTCATCACGCGGCGGGGAAGGCCGAGCCGTCGCCCGACGGCTGCCGCCGAGACCGCGTCGGACGGCGCGGCGATCGCCCCGATGAGCAGCGCGACGGGCAATCCCAGCGAAGGGGCGATGAGCCAGACGACGAAGCCGACGGCGAACGCAGTGACGATCGGCAGCATGATGCCGAGGCGGCGGATCTGCCCGAAGCTCCGCCGGAAATCGAGGTAGGTCACCTCGAGCGCCGACGAGTACAGGAGCGGGGGCAGCACGAGCGTGAGCACGAGTTCCCCGTCGACCACGATGGCCGGCACGAACGGCAGTACCGAGACGATGAACGCGACGACCATCACGAGCAGCGGCGCCGACCAGCCGCGCCACCTCGCGAACGCGGTGACCGCGAGCGAGCCGGCCAGGAGCATGAAGATCTCGCCGAGATGCATGCGATCAGGCTAGGGCGTGCGGCACCCGCGCGGAACGCTGGCGGGATTTCGCGGCATGGCGGCGCGATTTCACGGGTGGCCGCGGCGGTCGCACTGCAAGGGTGGAGACATGACCCAGACGACGACCCTCGCCGCATCCACCCTCTTCGAGCACGTCGCCTCGCAGCGCGACGCGGTCGCGCACTTTCGCGGCCGGCTCGGCTTCGAGTCCGACGTCTCCGACGTCGCGGCCGCGCTCGCCGAAGCCGAGCCGGGGTTCGTGCTCGTCGACACCCGCAGCGACGCGTCCTGGGCCCAGGGCCATGTGCCGGGGGCGATCCACCTGCCGTGGCGCCGCATCGCCGCCGAGGCATCCGAGCTGATCCCCTCGGGTACGCCGGTCGTCGTGTACTGCTGGGGTCCCGCATGCAACGGCGGCACCCACGCCGCCCTCGAGTTCGCCCTCCTCGGCCACCCCGTGAAGGAGATGCTCGGCGGCTTCGAGTACTGGGTGCGCGAGGGCTTCGCCTACGACACCGCCGACGGCCCCGCGCAACTCGCGCCCGACGCGCTGACGAACGTGACCCCTGCGGGACTCGAGGGCGGAGCGGTCGCCGACGGCGCGATCACCTGCGCCTGCTGAGCCAGACCGACTGGACTCGGGCGGGCGGTCATCGGCCGGGACACCGATGACGGTCCGTCCGTTTGTCGGGGTGTACCGAGGGGCGCCGGTCGTCAGCCCGCGAGCATTGGTTCTCAGCCCGCGAGCGTGACGAGGGGAGCGTCGTCGTCGGCCGCCCACTCCTCGAGGGAGCCGTCGTAGATCGCGACATCCTCGTGGCCGGCCAGGTGCAGTGCGAGTGCTGCACCCGCTGCCGCGATGCCGGCACCGCAGTAGACGATCGTTCGAGCGCCATCGGATGCCGCGGTGTCGACGCCCCGGAGCCGCTCGCCGAGCGCTTCGCCACGCAGGAACTCACGCGACTCGCGGTCGACGAGCGTCGACACGGGCACGCTGACGCTCCGCGGGATGTGTCCGCGGCGCGCCCGGCGGCCCGTCTCGCCGCGGAACTCGCTCGCGGGCAGCGCGCAGATGAGCGCGGCATCCGATTCGCCGGCGACGACCTGCTCGACCTCGGCCTTGTCGGCCCAGCGTTCGGGGCGCTCGTCGAGGGTGAGGCGGCCGGCGGCCCGGGGCTGCTGGTACCCGCCTTCGACGGGGTGGCCCTCTGCGCGCCACCCGGCGAGCCCGCCGTCGAGCACCGCGACCCGTTCGACACCGGTTGAGCGGAGCAGCCACCAGAGTCGAGCGGCCCATTGCCCGATCGCGGAATCGTAGATGACGACGGTGACGTCGTCGTCGATGCCCGCGCCTCGGGCTGCGGCCTCGAGCTGAGCGACATCGGGCTTCGCGAACGTGAGGCCGGCCGCCGGGTCGGAGAACTCCTCGAGCAGGTCGGCGAACACCGCGCCCGGCACATGGCCTTGGATGAGGTACTCGTCGAGGCCGCTCAGCCAGCGGAACCCGGCGTCGGTCTCGACTCCGAGCACGGTCGCATCGACGACGACGAGTGCGGGATGTCCGAGGTGGTCGGCGAGCCAGTGCGGCGAGACGAGCGCGGAGCCGAGTTCGAGAGCGGTCATGGCGCCACGCTAGTCGGGAGCCGTGCATCGCGCGCCTGACGGCGCAACAGGCCGTAACCCGCCGAGACGGTGTGAATGTCGTCGACGCGTCAGCGCAACGGCCCGCGACGGCTCTCGAGCCACATGGTGTGCTCGCGGAGTCCGTTTCGAACCGCGGCTTTCACGATCAGGTAGCCGATCCAGAGCGAGAGTGCGAGTACGCCGAGGTAGACGACGATGCCGATGATGATTCCGACGAGGCCGGCACCGAGGAGGGTGTCGAGATTGGGGGAGGGGTCGCTGTTCATCTGCACACGATGGCAGATGACACGGGGTCAGCGCGAGGGCCCCGAGGGTCCCCGACCGGGGGTCACTGCACCGAGCGGAGGTCGGCGAAGCAGCTCAGCACTCGATGACGTTCACCGCGAGACCGCCCTCGCTCGTCTCCTTGTACTTCGTCATCATGTCGAGCCCGGTCTGGCGCATCGTCTCGATGACGGTGTCGAGCGAGACGAGGTGCGTGCCGTCGCCGTGCAGCGCGAGCCGTGCCGCCGAGACGGCCGTGGACGCGGCGATCGCGTTGCGCTCGATGCACGGCACCTGCACGAGCCCGCCGACGGGGTCGCACGTGAGGCCGAGGTGGTGCTCCATCGCGATCTCGGCGGCGTTCTCGATCTGCCGGGGAGTTCCGCCGAGCACGGCGCACAACGCGCCGGCGGCCATGGCGCACGCGGAGCCGACCTCGGCCTGGCATCCGCCCTCTGCGCCCGAGATCGAGGCGTTCTTCTTCACGAGCGAGGCGATCGCCGCCGCCGTGAGGAGGAAGCGGCGGATACCCGCGGCATCCGCTCGGGGGACGAATCGCAAGTAGTAATGCCCGACAGCCGGGATGATGCCGGCAGCGCCGTTCGTCGGCGCCGTGACGACTCGGCCGCCCGACGCGTTCTCCTCGTTGACAGCGAGGGCGAAGGCGTGCAGCCACTCGGTCGACGTGTCGCGAACGTGCTCGTCGCGGTCGTATTCCTCGAGCCGCCGG
Source organism: Agromyces sp. ISL-38 (assembly GCF_018613935.1). GTDB lineage: Bacteria > Actinomycetota > Actinomycetes > Actinomycetales > Microbacteriaceae > Agromyces. Next base: position 12,664 of record NZ_JAGGPF010000008.1, read on the forward strand.
CGCACCTCAGGCGCTCGCCGCTTCACGCGGAGGCCGCCGGGCAGCGTGCCGTCGGTCGCGAGCCCGCGCGAGACGCAGAGGGCCATCGCGGCCCAGATCGCGTCGAGACCGGCGTCGATGTCGGCTTCACCGTGCACCGCCACCTCGTTCGAACGCGCGATGTCGCAGAACGAGACGCCGTGCTCATCGCACAGCTCGAGCAGTTCGGCCGCGTTCGAGTAGGGCAGCGGATGCCGCAGCGCCTCCGACTCGTGCGGGGCATCGCCCTCGCGGCGGATGAAGCCGCCACCGACGGAGTAGTAGGTCTCCTCGGCGAGAGGGAGCGCATCGCCGGCGCTCCACGCCTGCAGGGTCATCGCGTTCGGATGCCCGGGCAGGCGAGTGCGCGGTTCGAGGCTCAGGTCGGGCTGCGCCATGACGATCGGATGCCGCCCGGCGAGGCGCACTTCGGCACCGTCGTCGCCGAGACGCGACCACGCGCCACGCACCGCGTCGGGGTCGCAGTCGTCGGGCCGAAGCCCAGCGAGGCCCGCAACGACGGCGTCGGGCGTGCCGTGGCCGAGGCCGGTGGCGCCGAGCGAGCCGTAGAGCGAGCACGTGACGCGGCTCACGCGGTCGAGGAGACCGGCGGAGTCGAGGTGCTCGGCGAAGGCCCGCGCCGCCCGCATCGGGCCCACGGTGTGCGAGCTCGAGGGGCCGATCCCGATCGAGAAGAGATCGAGTGCTGAGACGAACGCTGTCACGCTGCCAAGGCTACGGCGGAGCGGGCGCACGCATCGGGCGTCGCGTCGCAGAATCGTGCGCCGCGACCGTCGAGACGGTGGGACCCGAGCGCATCTAGGCTGGAACGGATCCTATGAATGCCTCATCACGTCGCCGCTTGCCCGAAATCCGTCACATCCTGCCGCAGGAGTCGACCGCCGAAGCCGATCTCATCGAGCGCGCCTTCGCGGCCGGGCCCTACGGTCACCTGCCGAAGAGCGCCGAGCGGCGCGACTTCGAACGAGATACCGCCGGCAGGGCGGCATCCGGAGCGGTGCTCGTCAGTGTCGACGACGCCGGCCGCGTGACGGGCTCGGCGAGCGTGCTGCGCGCGGCGACGCCCTATTCGAGAGTCGCGGTGCCCGGCGAGGCCGAGATCCGCTTGCTTGCCGTCGACCCTGGCGCCCAGGGCGCGGGCCTCGGTGAGGCGCTCATGCGGGCGAGCCTCGAGGCGGCGCTGGAGTGGGGTGCCGACGCGCTCGTGCTCGACACCGGCGCGGCGAACACGCGCGCCCAGTCGCTGTACGAGCGGCTGAGGTTCGACCGCGTGCCCGAGCGTGAGGCTGCCGCATCGTCGGCCGATGTCGAGGCGCACGTGTACCGGTATGCGCTCCAGCAGCGCGATGATGTTCGCGTGCGGCTCATGCGCGCCGACGAGGCCGGGTTCGTCTCCGAGCTCGTCGAATCCGCGTATGCCGTCGACTTCACGTTGACCGATGACTATCGCGCGTCGATCGCCGCGGTCGGCGAGCGAGCCCGCGACCACCAGGTCTGGGTGGCGACGGATGCCGCGAGCGGCGCGCTCCTCGGCACCGTCTCGACTCCGCGCCGCGGCGGAGCGATCTCTCCGCTCGCGCGCGAGGGCGAGCTCGACTTCCGGTTCCTCGGCGTGGCACCCGAGGCGCGGCGCCGCGGCATCGGCGCGCTGCTCGTCGAGCACGTGCTGCTGCTCGGCCGCCTCCGCGGCGTGTGCCGCGTCGTGCTGAACACCGGCCCCGAGATGGTCTCCGCGCAGCGACTCTACGACCGGCTGGGGTTCGAGCGTCTCCATGAGCGTGAGTACCACTTCACGCGCTCCGACGGCTCGAGCTTCCTCATGCTCGCGTATGGACGCGAGTCGGATGACGCGGAAGCCGCGACGGACGCCGCTTCGGACGCCGCTTCGGAGACCAGCGCCGCCTGATCCGTTGCCGCGTGCGGTCAGCGGGTCGCGGCGCCCATGCGGGCCATCCACTGTTCGGGCTGGTCGAGTGGCCGGAAGCCGAATCTCTCGTAGAGGCCGTGGGCGTCGGCGGTAGTGAGCGCGATGCGTTTCAGGTCGAGCGGGGCGAGCTCGTCGACGACGCCTTCGATGAGGGCGATGCCGATGCCGCGTCCGCGTGCCTCGTTCGCGACGAACACGTCGCACAACCATGCGAACGTCACACCGTCGGTGATGACGCGTGCGTAGGCGAGCTGTTCGCCGGTGACCGTGTCGTAGACGCCGTAATTGCGGGAGCCGTCGATTGCAGCATCGTGCGTTTCGCGCGTGCGGCCGGTCGCCCAGTACGACTCGTTGGCGAGCCACGCATGCACGCGGTCGCGGTCGAGGCGGGACGGATCGGCGGAGAACTCGGTGGTGGGCGGCATGCCTCGATCACATCTCGGACGATTGCGGCCGTCAAGATGCCGATTCCCCATCCGTGGCCTGCTTCGGGCTGGCCGAGTCAAACAACTCGGGTTGTTCCTCGCGAGCATGCTCGTGATCGTCTCGGCATGGTCGCTGAGCTGGATCTTCGCGGTCGTCGTGTTCGCGCCGCTCACGGTGCGGGCGTACATGCGGAAGGCCTGACGGCCCGCGGCATCCGTCAGCGCAGCGTCTTGCGCGCGGTGATCTGCCCGGTGTCGAAGCCGAGCAGGTGCAGGCCGCCGTGGAAGCGGGCGTGCTCGACCTTGATGCAGCGGTCCATGACGACGGTGAGACCCTTGGCCTCGCCGTCGTAGGCCGCTTGCTCGTTCCAGATGCCGAGCTGCACCCAGATGGTCTTCGCGCCGATCGAGACCACGTCGTCGACGACGCTCGGGATGTCGCTGCCGCGGCGGAACACCACGACGATGTCGGGAACTTCGGGCAGGCTTGCGAGGTCGGGATAGGCGGGCTGGCCGAGGATCTCGCTGGCGTTCGGGTTCACGAAGTAGAGCCGGTAGTCGCTCGACTGCTGGAGGTAGGTGCCGACGAAGAAGCTCGAGCGCGCCGGGTTCGGCGAGGCGCCGACGATCGCGACCGACTTGGCCGCGCGGAGGATCGCGAGGCGGGCCTTCGCGTCGGGGCCGGTCCACGTGCGCTGCGAGTGCAGGAGCTTGGCGAGCGGCGAGTTCGCGGGCAGCTCGCACGAGAGGCCGTTGACCAGACGCACGGTCTCGAGATCTTCGGATGCCGCGGCATCCGTCAGCTCGGTCGTTGCGATTGCGGTGTCCGTCATCGTGTTGCTCCCTTCGTCGCGGTGGTGAGTGCCTGGTCGAGGTCGTCGATGATGTCCTCAACATCCTCGATGCCGACCGACAGGCGCACAACCCCTGGCAGCACGCCGGCGTCGATGAGCTGCTGCTCGGTGAGCTGTGCGTGGGTCGTCGAGGCGGGGTGGATGATGAGCGTCTTCGCGTCGCCGATGTTCGCGACGTGGCTCGCGAGGTTCACCGACTCGATGAGTGCCTGGCCGACGGCACGGCCGCCCTTGACCTCGAAGCTGAACACCGAGCCCGGGCCCTTCGGCAGGTACTTCTGGGCACGGTCGAAATGCGGATGCCCCGGCAGGCCGGCCCACCACACGCGTTCGATGCGCGGGTCGGCCTCGAGCCACTCGGCGACGGCCCGCGCGTTGTCGAGGTGCGCCTGGATGCGATAGGGCAGCGTCTCGACGCCCTGTGCGAGGAGGAACGCCGAGTGCGGCGCGAGCGCCGGGCCGATGTCGCGCAACTGCTCGGCGCGGAGGCGGGTGAGGAACGCGTACTCGCCGAAGTTGCCCGACCACTGCAGGCCGCCGTAGCTCGGCACGGGCTGGCCGAAGAGCGGGAACTTCTCGGAGTGCCAGTGGAAACGACCCGACTCGACGACGACGCCGCCGAGGGTCGTGCCGTGCCCGCCGAGGAACTTCGTGGCGGAGTGCGTGACGATGTCGGCGCCCCACTCGATGGGCCGGCTGAGGTAGGGCGTCGGGATCGTCGAGTCGACGATGAACGGGATGCCGTGGGCGTCCGCGACGTCGGCGAGCGCCTCGAGGTCGGCGATCTCGCCCGAGGGGTTCGCGATCGTCTCGACGAAGAGCGCCTTGGTGTTCGGGGTGATCGCAGCGGCGTAGTCCTCGGCGTTCGCGCTCTGCACGAACGTCGTCTCGATGCCGAACCGGCGGAGCGTGACGTCGAGCTGGGTGATCGAGCCGCCGTAGAGGTTCGCGCTCGCCACGATGTGGTCGCCGCTGCCGGCGAGGCTCGCGAACGTGATGTACTGCGCCGACAGTCCGCTGGCGGTGGCAACGGCGCCGAGCCCGCCCTCGAGGCTCGCGACGCGCTCCTCGAAGCTCGCGACGGTCGGGTTGGCCAGGCGTGAGTAGATGTTGCCGTACTTCTGCAGCGCGAACCGCGCCGCGGCATCCGCGGTGTCGTCGAAGACGAATGCACTCGACTGGTAGATGGGGAGGGCACGCGCGCCCGTCACCTGGTCGGGGATGTTGCCCGCGTGGATGGCGCGGGTCTTGAAGCCGTATTCGCGGTCTGCCATGGCCTCACGCTACTGCGGCCCGGCTGGGCATCTGCTTCGGGGCGTAACGCAGGGCAACGGATGCCGCGCGCTGATGCCGCGACGGGAACCCTGGAGCCGGCTCAGCCGTGTGCCGCGCCAACGACGTCGTCGGTCGTGACAACGCGCGCGAAGTCGCCGCCCGAGAGGTTCACGGCGGTCGCCCGCGCGAGTTCGGCGGCGGAGAGCCGGATGCCGCCCGGGCCCTCGAGGTCGAACGTGTGGGTCGCGTCGAGCGGCACCGTGACGTCGTAGCCGAGGTTGCCCGCCATGCGGGCGGTGGTCTCCACGCACATGTTCGTCTGGATGCCGGCGATCACGAGCTGACGGATGCCGCGGGCTCCGAGCCATCCGTGCAGGTCGGGCTCGCCGTAGAACGCGGAGTTGGTCTGCTTCGTGACGAGGAGCTCGTGCGGGGCGTCGGCGACGATGTCTTTGAAGGCGTTGCCGGGGGAGCCCGCATCGAGCGGCGAGCCCTCGGCGATCGAGTCGTGGCGCACGAGCACGATCGGCCGCGAGGCATCCGACCACGCGGCGATCAGACGAGCGATGTTCGCTTCGGCCTCTGGGTTGTCGCGCTCGCCCCACGAGGGGTCGTCGAAGCCCTGCTGCACGTCGATCACGAGAAGGGCGGCGCTGTCGTCGAAGTCCATGCCCTCATGATGCCGCAGCGAACGTCTGGACCTGGCTCCCCGCCCTGCCAATCCCCGGCGATGGGCTGCCAAGCGGCCTGGCCAGGAGCGCCGGTATCGTGGGCCCGTGATCCTCGAACATGCGATCCTGCCCGTGATGCCCGGTCGCGAAGCCGACTTCGAAGCCGCGCTCGCCGAAGCCATCCCGATCATCTCGTCGATGCCCGGCTTCGTCGACCTGCGCGTCTCGCGGTCGGTGGAGACGCCGAACGAGTATCTGCTGCTCGTGCACTGGGAGCGCATCGAGGCGCATACGGTGGGGTTCCGCGGCTCCGTCGAGTACGAGCGGTGGCGCGAATTGCTGCATCACTTCTACGAGCCGTTCCCCGTGGTCGAGCACTTCACGGAGGTGCTCGCCGTCGACGCCTAGGCTGGACGCCATGGTGACCCGGGTCGAGACGATCGTGGTGGGCGGCGGCGCCATGGGTGCCGCCACGGCATGGCAGCTCGCACGGCGCGGGCGCGAGGTCGTCGTGCTCGAGCGGTACGAGCCCGGCCACCGCCTAGGCGCCTCGCACGGTGCGTCGCGCAACTTCAACGTCGCCTACTCCGACCCGACGTACGTGCAGATGCTCGTCGAAGCGCTGCCGCTCTGGCGCGAGCTCGAGGCCGAGAGCGGTGCTTCGCTGCTCGAGCTCGTCGGCGTGGCGAACCACGGCCCGAGCGGCAGCTTCGACGCCGTGCACGACGCGCTCACCGCGGCCGGCATCGCGGCAGAGTTCCTGGGTGTCGAGGAGGCGGGCGAGCGCTGGGCGGGCATCCGCTTCGACACGCGAGTGCTCTTCAACGAGCAAGCGGGCCGAGTGAACGCGGATGCCACGGTGCGCGCGCTCCACGCCACGGCGGCGGCCGCTGGAGCCGACGTGCGGCATCGGACGCAGGCCACGCGCATCGAGGTGGTCGACGACGGGCGCGTGCGCGTGGCATCCGTCACCGATGCCGGCATCGCGGAGGTCTTCGAGGCCCGCACCGCCGTCGTCACCGTGGGCGCGTGGACCTCGAAGCTCCTCGGCGGAATGAGCCTGCCTCCGCTCGTGGTCACGCAGGAGCAGCCGGCGCACTTCGCCGTGCGCGACGAGACGGTCGCGTGGCCGAGCTTCAACCACTTCCCGGGCGCGGCCGACGCGGGTTACGACTACTGGCGATCGCCCGTCTACGGCATGCTCACGCCCGGCGAGGGAGTGAAGGCCGGCTGGCACGGCGTCGGGCCGGTCGTCGACCCCGACGAGCGTGACTTCGCGGCCGAACCCGAGCAGCTCGCGGCGCTGCAGCGCTACGCCCGCGACTGGCTGCCGGGCGTCGACGCCGACGCGATCGTGCCGATCAGCTGCACGTACACGACGACGCCAGACGAGCACTTCGTGCTCGACCGCGTCGGGCCGATCGTCGTCGGCGCCGGGTTCTCGGGCCACGGGTTCAAGTTCACGCCCGTCGTCGGGCGCATCCTCGCCGACCTCGCCGACGGCAGCGGGCCGGCGCCCGAGCTCTTCGCCGCCGACCGGGCCATCGCAGAACACCCAGCGTCGCCGACCGGCCTCGGCGGCTGAAACCAGCGGCCTTCCGAGGTTCGTGACGCTTGCTGAGGGCGGCGATGTAAAGAATCCTTGACTCGATGTGCAAATTCCTTTACATTGATCGATGTCAAGAGTTTTTTACATCGAAGTGGCCTGCTGAGGAGCCGACATGTCAATGGAAGAGCGCACGAATCCGGGCAACGGAATGTGGTTCGCGGCTGCGGGGGCACTCACGGCGATGGCGGTGCTGGCGTTCCCGAGCATCGGCACGATCGACGGCATGCTCACCGCCGCGGCGACCGGCTCCGAGACGGCTGCCGGTGGAGGCATCGGCGAAGCCATCAGGGCCTCGGGCGGAGCCTTCGGCGCTGCCGTCTTGACGCTCATGGGCATCGTGGTGCTCGACGTGATCGTGGCATGGGGGCTCTGGGGCGTCTTCCGGCCGATGCAGCCCGCAGCTGCCGCGCTCGCCGCTGCGCTGCGGATCACCTACTCCGCCGTCTTCGCGGCGGCGATCGGCCTGCTGATCGATGCGCAACGACTCGCCACCGGCGTGGGTGCCGCCGAGACGCTGCCCGAAGACGTTCGCGACGGGCTGGCGTTGCAGCGCCTCGCCGAGTTCGACGGCATCTGGAGCGGCGCCCTCATCATCTTCGGCGCGCACCTGGCCGTGGTCGGCTGGCTCCTGCTCCGCCGCGGCGGCGCGTTCGCCGGAGTCGTCGGGGCCCTCGTCGCCATCGCCGCTGCCGGCTACGTCTTCGACGGCGCGCTTCCGATCATCGTCCCTGCATCGGAAGGCGGCATCGCGCAGTTCACCTTCGTCGGCGAGGTGTTGCTCATCGCGTGGCTGATCACCGGCGGCGTCCGCTCGTTTCGCCGCGCGCGCCGCGCTCGCCGCCTTGAGGCCACGGCGCCGACCGGCCCGGCGGATGCCGCGGCACGCGTCTCTGCATGAACCGACACGCGGTCGCGGCATCCGGAACCTCACGAACCAACGCATCACTGGAGGATGAAATGTCATACGAAGAGAAGGGCACGTGGGTCTTCCTCGTGGTCTCGGTCGCCGGATACGGCGTGTACCTCGGCCTCGTGCTGCCCCGACTGCTGGGCGGAACGCCGGTTGGCGAGATCGACTACGTGCCGGCCGTGCTCTGGACGATCGGCGGCTCGATCGTCGGGGCGATCGTGCTGCGCATCCTCGTCGAGATCGTGGTGCCGAGCGGCAGCACGCGCGGTGACGTGCGCGACAAGGAGATCGACCGGCTCGGCGAGCGCGTGGGCAACGCCTTCCTCGTGATCGGTGCGATCGGCGCCCTCGTGCTCGCGCTGTTCGAAGCGGGATACTTCTGGATCGCGAACGCCATCTACCTCGCCTTCGTGCTCTCGGCGATCCTCTCCAGCGTGACGAAGGTGGTCGTCTACCGGAAGGGCGTGCCGACGTGGTGAAGCCCACGCAGGTGACGAACGACATCCGGTCCCTGCGATTCCGTCACGGCGAGATGACCCAGGCCGAGCTCGCGGAGCGGATCGGCGTCACCCGCCAGACCGTCATCGCGATCGAACAGGGGCGGTACTCGCCTTCGCTCGAGATGGCCTTCCAGATCGCCCGGGTCTTCGGGGTTCCGCTCGATGCGGTGTTCCAGTACCCCGAGTCAGAGGAGACGGCGTCATGAGAACAGCAGTGTACGAGCAGTACGGCGGGCCCGACGTGGTGCGCATTGCAGAGGCAGGCGTACCCGAGATCGGCGACACCGACGTGCTCGTGCGCGTCGATGCCACGGTGGTCGGCGCATCCGACGGCGCGGGCCGGTCGGGCACGCCCCGATTCGCACGACTGTTCTTCGGGATCGCGCGGCCGAAGCATCCGGTGCTCGGCTCCGACTTCGCCGGGGTGGTCGAGCGGGTCGGCGGCAGCGTGACTCGATTCGTGGCCGGCGACCGCGTGTTCGGCACGCTCGCACCGATCAGCGGAGCCCACGCCGAGTACGTGAACGTCTCGGAGCACGGCGCGATCGTGCACGTGCCCGAGCACGTCGACCAGGTCGAGGCCGTCGCGCTGGTCGACGGCTTCCTCACCGCGCTGCCCTTCCTCCGCGACGGCGCGCAGGTGCGGCCGGGGCAGACCGTGCTCGTGAACGGGGCATCCGGAACCGTGGGCTCGGCGGCGGTGCAGCTCGCGAAGCACTTCGGAGCCACCGTCGTCGGGGTCTGCAGCGGTTCGAACGAGTCGCTCGTGCGCTCGCTCGGCGCCGATCGGGTGATCGACTACACATGTGACGACTTCACCGACGCTCGTGACGAGTTCGACGTCGTGTTCGACGCCGTCGGCAAGCACTCGTTCGGGCAGGCCCGCAGGGCGCTCACGCCGACCGGCGTGTACCTCACGACCGTGCCGTCGCTCGCGATCCTGCTGCAGGCGCCGTTCACGCGGTGGTTCAGCCGCGGTCGCCGGGCGGGCATCCTCTTCACCGGCCTGCGCAGCGCTAAGGCGAAGGCCGCCGACCTCGCGCTCCTCGTCGAGCTCGTCGAGGCGGGCGCCCTCAAGCCGGTCATCGACCGGATCGTGCCCTTCGACGACATCGTCGAGGCCCACCGGCGCGTCGACACGGGCCACAAGGCCGGCAGCGTCGTCGTCGCGGTGACCGCCGCGCGTCGGCCGGTGCCGCCGCAGCTCCGACGGGAGGCGGCGTCATGAGGGCGATCGTCCGGAGTCGCTACGGCGGCCCCGAGCTGCTCTCGCTCGCCGAGGTCGCCGCGCCGGTGCCGGCCGCCGACGAGGTGCTCATCCGCGTGCAGGCGGTCGCCGTGAGCGTCGGCGACGTGTTCCTCCTCCGCGGTGAGCCGCGCATCGTTCGCACGGTGTCCGGCCTCCGCCGTCCGAAACAGGAGATCCTCGGCAGGGATGTCGCCGGCGTCGTCGAGGCCGTCGGCGAGCAGGTCACGCGCTTCCGTGTCGGCGACGCCGTCTACGGCGAATCCGACCAGGGCGGATGGGCGGAACTCGTCGCGGTGCCCGAGCGCTTCGTCGCGCTCCGCCCCGGGAACGTCGACGCCGTGCACGCGGCGGCCGTGCCGGTCTCGGGCACCACCGCGTTGCAGGGCCTGCGCCTTGCGGGTGTGAAGGCCGGGCAGCATGTGCTCGTCAACGGCGCCTCGGGCGGCGTCGGCGGATTCGTCGTGCAGCTCGCGAAGGCCATGGGCGCCGAGGTGACCGGCGTCGCCAGCGCGGCGAAGGCCGACCACGTCCGCGCGATCGGCGCCGACCACGTGATCGACTACGCCGCCGAGGACTTCACGGCCGCTGCCGGCAGGGCCGGTGAACGCGACGCAGGCCGGTACGACGTGATCTTCGACCTCGTCGCGAACCATTCCCTCTCGAGCCTCCGCCGCGCGCTCACCCGGCGTGGCACGCTCATCCTCTCGGCGGGGAGCGGCGGCAGGGTGCTCGGGCCGCTCGGGCGCATCGCCGCGGCATCCGTCGTCTCGCCGTTCGTCTCGCAGCGGCTGCGCCCGCTCGCCGCCACCAGGAATGGCGACGACCTCGCAGAGCTGACGGGCCGCATCGAATCGGGCGCGGTGCGGCCCGTCGTCGACGAGGTCTTCCCGCTCGAGCGCACGGCCGCTGCTGTCGAGCGCTTGGAATCGGGCACGGTGCGCGGCAAGGTCGTTATCGAGGTCTGAAGGGCGAGGCGGCGTTCAGCCGAGCAGGCGGCACTCAGCCGAGCAGCACCGCCCCGTAGGCGAGTCCGGCGACGAGGGCCCACGACGTGAGGCCCACGACGAGGGCGCGCCACCCGGTGCGGGCGAGCTCGGCGAACCGGATCGAGGCGCCGAGGGCGAAGAGCGCCATCGCGAGCAGGGCGGTCTGCGCCCAGTCGGCTCCGGTGAGCAGCCACTCGGGCAGCGTCACGAACGTGTTGAGCAGCACGGCGACGAGGAAGCCGGCCACGAAGAGCGGCATGAGCGCGGGGCGGACGGCGGCGGCATCCGTGGTTCGCCGCCGCTCGACCGCCACCGTGATCGCGACCATCGGGGCGAGCATGAGCACCCGGGTGAGCTTCACGACGACGGCGACGGCGAGTGCCGTGGTGCCCGCGACCTGCGCGGTCGCGACGACCTGCCCGACATCGTGCACTCCTGCACCGACCCAGTGCCCGAAGCCGACCTGCGAGAGGCCGAGCGGCTGCCACAGCGCCGGCAGCACCGCGATGGCGAGCGTGCCGCACAGCGTGACGAGGGCCACGGGCACCGCCTGCTCCTCGTCGCGAGCACGCACGGCCGCAGCCATGGCCCCGATCGCCGAGGCGCCGCAGATCGAGAATCCGCTCGCGACGAGCACGGGCTGGTGACCGGGCAGGCCGAGCGCACGGCCGAGGCCGATCGTGCCCACGAAGGTGAGCACCACGACGGCGATCGTCGTGAGGATCGACACCCAGCCGAGGGCGGCGATGTCGACGAGGCTGAGCTTCAGTCCGAGCAGCACGATGCCGAGGCGAAGCAGGTGCCGGCTCGCGACCTCGAGGCCCGGTGCGAGCACCCCGACGAGCGCCGGCCGCACGGCGGGAACCTGCGCGACGAGGATGCCGAGCACCACTGCGGCCGTGAGGAGCGGCACGAACGGCAGGGCCAGGTGAACGAGCCAGGCGATGAGCGCCGCGGATGCTGCGACGAGCAGCCCCGGCATCCGTTCGCGCATGCCCCAACGGTAGTGGACGGCCTTCGCCGCTCGGCCGCGCGGCCGCGATCCCGAACGCGCGCACTACCCCCAGGTCGGCAGCCAGAAGTGCAGCTGTCGGAACTCGGGGGTGACCGGCATGCCGGTCCAGAGCGGCAGGAAGAACGCCGACACGAGCACGACGAAGCCGAGGAAGATGCCGACGACCGCGAGGCCGCGTTGCCGTCGCCAGCGGGGATCCTCGGGCCGGCCGAGCACGAGGCCGACCACGAAGACGAGCGCGAGCACCGTGTAGGGCTCGAACACGATCGAGTAGAACTGGAAGACCGTGCGGTTCAGGTACATGAGCCACGGCAGGTACCCGGCCGCGAGCCCCAGCAGGATGGCGCCGGCCTGCCACTCGCGGTAGCGCGCGAGCCGGTAGACGAGGTACACGGATGCCGCGGCCGCCGCCCACCAGATGAGCGGGTTGCCGATGCCCATCACCGATTCCCAGCACGTATCGGCGCCGCATCCGCCCGACCCGTCGTCGGTGGAGGCGAAGTACATGTTCGTCGGGCGGATCATCAGCAGCCACGTGAGCGGATTGGCCTGCCACGGATGCGCCTGGTGTACGCCGACGTGGTAGCCGTATGCCGCCTCGTGGTAATGCCAAAGGCTCTGCAACGTGAGCGGCACCCAGGAGAACAGGCCCGTCGCGGCGTGACCTGCCTCCTCGGCCCAGTGCCGGTAGTAGCCTCCGTCGGTGACGAGCCAGCCGGTCCACGACGCGAGATACACCGCCGCGGCCACAGGCACGAGGATCACGAAGGTGATCGGCGCTTGCTTCAGCACCGCGGCCGTGAGCCAGAACGGCACGCCGGCGCGCCGTCGGGCGAGCGCGTCGACGACCACGAGGTAGACGCCGAAGGCGGCCACGAAGTAGACGCCCGACCACTTGACGGCGCACGCCGCGCCGAGCGCGAGGGCGGCGGCCAGCAGCCATGGGCGCGCCCAGAGCGCCGGTCCATAGGCCGGGTCGGCGCCGCTTTCGCGCGCCCTGTCGAGCCGTGACTCGAGGAGCCGTCGTGCCTGCGCACGGTCGAGCAGCACGAACCAGAACCCGAGCAGCGTGAAGAGCATGAGCCAGTTGTCGAGGAGCGCCACTCGTGACATCACGATCGCGTTGCCGTCGACGGCGAAGAGGAGTCCGGCGATCACGGCGAGCACCGTCGAGGAGAACAGGCGGCGTGCCACGACCGCGAGAAGGAACACCGCGATCGTTCCGGCGAGTGCGGTTGTCGCGCGCCACCAGAACGCGTCGCCCGCGCCGAACGCGGCCATGCCGAGCGAGATCATCCACTTGCCGAGCGGCGGATGCACCACGTAGGTGGGGTCGTCCGAGAAGATGCTCGTGTCGCCGTTCGCGAAGTCGGCGTCGGAGCCCTCGGGCCAGCTCGACTCGTAGCCGTTCTGCAGGAGCGTCCAGGCGTCTTTCACGTAGTAGGTCTCGTCGAAGACGATCGCCTGCGGATGCCCGAGGTTCCAGAACCGCAGCACCGCGGCGATGAGGGTGACGAGCACGGGCCCGCCCCAGTACCAGAGCGCGCGCCTGCCGGGCGTCGAGAGCATTCGCGCCCACCAGGCGTCGAGCCTCGTGCCGCGCGGCTCCCGGTAGGGGTCGTCGTCGGCCGGCTCCACACCCATGCGTCCAACCCTATCCGCGTCCGTGCGACACACTGGGAGCATGATCATTCTCGCCGCGACGCCCATCGGCAACCTCGGCGACGCCTCGGCCCGATTGCGTGAGGCGCTCGAGACGGCCACCCTCGTCGCCTCCGAGGACACGAGGGTCACGCAGCGCCTCCTCATGGGGCTCGGCATCACGAACCGCCCGCGTCTCATCGCATTGCACGAGCACAACGAGCGGCAGAAGGCCGGCGAGCTCGTCGAGCTCGCCCGCGAACGCGATCTGCTCGTGCTCAGCGACGCGGGCATGCCGACCGTCTCCGATCCGGGCTTCCCGCTCGTCGCCGCGGCCGCTGCGGCCGGCGTCGAGGTCACCGTCATCCCCGGCCCGTCGGCGGTCGTCACCGCGCTCGCCGTGTCGGGCCTGCCGACCGATCGATTCGCGTTCGAGGGGTTCCTGCCGCGCAAGGCCGGTGAGCGATCCCGTCGCCTCGCCGAGCTCGCCGGCGACCGGCGCACGCTCGTCTTCTTCGAGGGACCATCGCGGCTCGCCGCGAGCCTCGGCGCGCTCGCCGAGGCGTTCGGCGCCGACCGCCAGGCCGCCGTGTGCCGGGAGCTCACCAAGCTGCACGAAGAGGTGAAGCGCGGGCCGCTCGGCGAGCTCGCCGAATGGGCGGCAGCAGGGGTGCGGGGCGAGATCTGCATCGTCGTCGGCGGCGCGGGAGAACAGCGCATCGATGCCGCGGGTGCACTCGAGCGAGTGCTCGAGCTCGCGGCATCCGGAACCCGCTTGAAGGACGCCGCAACCCTCGTCGCCGCCGAGAGCGGCATGGGCAAGCGCGAGCTCTACGATGCGGCGATCGACGCGCGCAAGGCTCGCTAGCAGCAGAGAGTTCCCTGCTCGGCGGGCGCGAACCCCACGAGGCGGCGATCGACACGCGCAAAGGCCGCCGGCATCCTGTCGTTCTCCGCCCGGCAGGCGGAGAATGGCAGTACCGCACGAATGGCAGTACCGCACATGGCGGTACGCACATGGCAGTACCGCACAACGGTGGAGGTGCGATGTGGCGCACGCAGTGAAGTTCTCCCGCTTCGGCGGACCAGAGGTGCTCGAGGTCGTGGAAGTGCCGATGCCCGAGCCGGGCGAGGGCGAAGTGGTCGTCGAGGTGTTCGCGACCGGGTTGAATCCCGTCGAGAGCGCGATCAGGCGGGGTGACCACCCCGACCGATGGCCGGTCGAGTTCCCTGCGTCGCAAGGGCACGACCTCGCGGGCGTGGTCGTCGCCGTAGGTCCGGGCGACGGGCGGTTCTCGCGCGGTGACGAGGTGATGGGCTACGTCGAACGCGGGGCGCACGCGACCCACATCGCCGTGCCCGAGTCGCAACTCATGCTGAAGCCGCCGGGGCTCTCGTGGGAGGTCGCGGGCTCGCTTCACACGGCGGGCACGATGGCGTGGGCGGCAGTGGAGGGGCTCCGCCTCGATTCGACCGACACCGTTGTCGTGACCGCTGCAGCCGGAGGAGCTGGATGCCTCGCGGCACAGTTCGCCCGCTTGCGCGGCGCCACGGTGATCGGCACCTCCGCCGACATGCGCTTCGACTTCCTGCGCCAGTTCGGCATCATCCCGGCCGCCTACGGCCCTCGGCTCGCCGAACGGGTGCGGGACCTTGCGCCAGGACCCGTGACCGCGTTCCTCGACTTCCTCGGCGGCGAGTCGCACGAGGCGATCGCGCTCGGCGTGCCGAGCTCGCGCATCCTCACGGTGCTCGACTGGGACGCGGTCGAGGGGCAGAAGGCCGTGAAGCTCTCGCCGGGTGACGTCGTCGCGCTCGGCCGCGTCGCAACGCTCGTGGCAGCGCGCCGGGTGCGCCTGCCGATCGCCGACATCTTCCCGCTCGACGACGTCGCCGACGCATATCGGGCGCTCGACCGGCGCGAGGCGCCGGGCAAGATCGTGCTCGGGCTTCGCATCGTCGACTACCCCGCGCAGCGGGTGCGGGAACCGGCGATCAAGGAGCAGGACGTCACGCTCGGCGTGGCCACGCCGCACGAGCACATGTACGTCGAGGAGGCCGTGCCGCCCGCGATCGGCGACGGCAGCGTGCGCCGGCGGCATCGCGAGGAGCACGAGCGCGAGGAGCACGAGCGCGAGGAGCACGAGCGCGAGGCCACCGCCCACACGGAGTCCGAGGCGCCCGTGGGCGACTGACCCCGGGCAGGCGTGCGCGGCGCGTAACGCGGCGGCGGCGGCATCCGCTCGCCCATAGGATTGAGCGCATGGCCGACGGCTCCTCGCTCTATATCACCACGCCCATTTTCTACGTGAATGACGTGCCGCACATCGGGCACGCCTACACCGAGGTGGCCGCCGACGTGCTCGCGCGCTGGCACCGCCAGGCGGGCGACGACACGTGGATGCTCACGGGCACCGACGAGCACGGCCAGAAGATCCTGCGCACCGCCACGGCGAACGGCGTCACCCCGAAGGAGTGGGCCGACAAGCTCGTCGCCGAGGCGTGGAAGCCGCTTCTCCAGACCGTCGACATCGCCAACGACGACTTCATCCGCACCACCGACGACCGGCACGAGCTGAACGTGCAGAAGTTCCTGCAGAAGCTCTACGACGACGGCCACATCTACACCGGCGAGTACGAGGGGTACTACTGCGTCGGCTGTGAGGAGTACAAGCAGCAGTCCGAGCTCGTTCCGGGCGCGGGGGAGTACGAGGGGCAGCTCGTCTGCGCCATCCACTCGAAGCCCGTCGAGCTGCTGCACGAGAAGAACTACTTCTTCCGCATGTCCGCGTTCGCCGACAAGCTCCTCGCCCTCTACGAAGAGCGCCCCGACTTCGTGCAGCCCGAGAGCGCACGCAACGAGGCCGTCGCGTTCGTGAAGCAGGGCCTCGCCGACCTCTCGATCTCGCGCTCCACGTTCGACTGGGGCGTGAAGGTGCCGTGGGACGAGTCGCACGTCGTCTACGTGTGGTTCGACGCACTGCTCAACTACATCACCGCCGTCGGCTACGGGCAGGACGACGAGGAGTTCGCGCGCCGCTGGCCTGCCCAGCACGTGATCGGCAAAGACATTCTGCGCTTCCACGCCGTGATCTGGCCGGCGATGCTGCTCGCCGCGGGGCTCGACGTGCCCAAGGGCATTTTCGGTCACGGTTGGCTGCTCGTCGGCGGCGAGAAGATGTCGAAGTCGAAGCTCACGGGCATCGCGCCAGAGCAGATCACCGAGACCTTCGGCTCCGACGCGTTCCGTTACTACTTCCTCCGCGCCATCGCGTTCGGCCAAGACGGCTCCTTCTCCTGGGAGGATCTCGCGGCGCGCTACCAGGCAGAGCTCGCGAACGGCTTCGGCAACCTCGCCTCGCGCGTGGTCGCGATGATCACGCGCTACCGTGACGGCGTGGTGCCCGCGGCGGGCTCGCTCACCGAGGCCGATCTCGAGATCGCAGCGGTCGAGCGCCGAGCGACGGATGCCTCGTGGGCGGCCGTCGATCGCCTCGCGATCCACGAGGCGATCGGCAGCGCCTGGGAGCTCGTCGACGCGCTGAACGGCTACCTGACGATCGAGGAGCCGTGGACCCTCGCGAAGGACCCGGCGAAGGCCGATCGTCTCGAGACCGTGCTCGCCACCGCCTACCACGGGCTCGGAACGCTCGCGGTGCTGCTCTCGCCCGTGCTGCCGAAGGCCACCGAGAAGCTCTGGACGGCACTCGGCGGCCCCGGCACCGTGCAGGAGCAGCGCATCGACCGCGCCCACGAGTGGACGATCGGCGAGCGCGTCACCCCGCTCGAGGCGCTGTTCCCGCGCGTGGAAGTCGTGGAGTGAACGGCGAGGTCGCCCAGTGACGCCCGACCGCCTTCGCACCCGGTCCGACGGCTCGCGCGCCGCGGCGTACCCGCCTGCGCCCGATCCGCTCCCGGTCGCCGTCTACGACAACCACACGCACCTCGAGATCGCCGACGGCGCGCTGCCGCTCGACGTGCACGAGCACCTCGAACGTGCAGCATCCGTCGGCATCGCCGGCGCCGTGCAGGTCGGAACGGATGTCGCGACCTCGCGCTGGTCGGCCGACGCCGCGGCGCGCGAGCAGCGTCTGCTCGCCGCGGTCGCACTCCACCCGAACGAGGTGCCCGAGCTCGAGGCATCCCGAACCCTCGACGACGCCCTCGCGGTCATCGACGAGCTCGCGGCGCAGCCGCGCGTGCGCGCGATCGGCGAGACCGGCCTCGACTTCTATCGCACGGGCGACGACGGGCAAGGTGCGCAGTTCCGTTCGTTCGAGGCGCACATCGACATCGCGAAGCGGCACGGGCTCGCGCTGCAGATCCACGACCGCGACGCGCACGACGAGGTCGTCGCGACGCTCCGCAGGGTCGGCGCGCCCGAGCGCACCGTCTTCCACTGCTTCTCGGGGGGTGAGGAGCTCGCGCGGATCGCGGCCGATGCCGGCTGGTACCTCTCCTTCGCCGGCAACGTCACGTTCAAGAACGCCGAGAACCTGCGCGAGGCGCTGCGGGTCGCGCCGCGCGACCGGATCCTCGTCGAGACGGATGCCCCGTACCTCACCCCCGTGCCGCTCCGCGGCCGGCCCAATGCGCCCTACCTCGTGCCGCACACGGTGCGTTTCATGGCCGAAGTGCTCGGCGCCGAGCTCGACGGATTCTGCGAACAGCTCGCGGCGAACACCGTGAGCGTGTACGGCTCGTGGCAAGATGAGCCCCGTGCAAGATGAGCTCGTGCAAGCCGAGCCCGCGGCTGGGACGACGGCGTGAACGCGCATCGGCATGAGGCCGAGGGCGTCGAGGCGTCGCCGCGCCTCCTGGGTCCCGCCGAGATCCGCGATCTCGCCGAGCTCCTCGAGGTCACGCCCACCAAGAAGCTCGGACAGAACTTCGTGCACGACGCCAACACGGTGCGCCGCATCGTCCAGACCGCGGGCGTGCGCGCCGGCGAGACCGTGCTCGAGATCGGCCCGGGGCTCGGGTCGCTGACGCTCGGGCTGCTCGAAGCCGGTGCATCCGTCATCGCCATCGAGATCGACAAGCGGCTCGCCGCCCAGCTGCCGCACACCGCCGGCATCATGCAGCCGGGCAAGCCGCTCACCGTCGTCACCCAAGACGCGCTCCGGGTCACCGAACTGCCCGGCGAGCCCGTGCGGCTCGTCGCGAACCTGCCCTACAACATCTCGGTGCCCGTGCTGCTGCACCTGCTCGAACACTTCGATTCGCTGCAGTCGGGCATCGTGATGGTGCAGGCCGAAGTCGGGCACCGGCTCGCCGCAGGCCCCGGGTCGAAGGTCTACGGCGGCCCGAGCGTGAAGGCAGCCTGGTACGGGCACTGGCGCACGGCCGGTCAGGTCTCGCGCATGGTGTTCTGGCCGGTGCCGAACGTCGACTCCGTGCTCGTCGGCTTCGAGCGAGCGGATGTCCCGGGCACCGAGTCCGAACGGGTCGCCACCTTCGCGCTCGTCGACGCGGCCTTCCAGCAGCGGCGCAAGATGCTCCGGCAGTCGCTCTCATCGGTGCTCGGCGGAACCTCGGCAGAGGCGACCGCGGTGCTCGAGGCCGCCGGCGTCGATCCGCAGGAACGCGGCGAGCAGCTGACCGTCGCCGACTTCCTCCGCATCGCGCGCGCCGCGGCGAAGGGCTGAGCCGCCTTCCGAGGCGCGGGCACCGGGGCCGGCATGCGAAGGCACGCCCGCGCGGCTCGTCGCACGCGGCCGGATGACCCGGGTTGCGCGGTGGCCGTGGGCTAGCGTGGAACCATGACGATCGCGGCGACGGACGAGGCAGTCCACGTTCGTGCGCCCGGCAAGATCAACCTGTTCATGCGCGTGGGTGCGCTGCAGGCCGACGGCTACCACGATGTCGCCACCGCCTATCAGGCGGTATCGCTCTACGAAGACGTTCGTGCGTGGCCCGACGACGAGTTCAGCGTCTCGTTCGGCGGCAGCATCGACACGTCGGGACTCCCGGTCGACGGCTCCAACCTCGCGATCAAGGCCGCAAAGCTCCTCGCCCGCACGGCGGGCGTGCCGGGCGGCGTGCACCTCGAGATCGACAAGCACGTGCCGATCGCGGGCGGCATGGGCGGAGGTTCGGCGGATGCCGCAGCCACCCTCGTCGCGTGCGACGCGCTCTGGGGCACCGCCCTCTCGAAAGAGGAGCTGCATGCCCTTGCGGCGAAGCTCGGCGCCGACGTGCCGTTCGCCCTCACCGGCGGCACCGCCGTCGGCACCGGACGCGGCGACCGGCTGAGCCCCGCGCTCGCGACCGGCTCGTTCCACTGGGTGCTCGCGCTCGCCGAGTTCGGGCTCTCGACGCCCGGCGTGTACCGCGAGCTCGACCGGCGCCGCGAGGAGCGGCCCGAGTCGGCCCCGCGCGGTATCTCCCCGGTCGTCGATGTCGCCGTGCTGCAAGCGCTCAGGGCGGGCGACGCGCGCCGCCTCGCCGATGCGCTGCACAACGACCTCCAGGTGGCCGCGCTCGACGTCGCGCCCGGCCTCGGCGGAATCCTCGAACTCGGAGAGTCGAACGGCGCGCTCGCTGGCATCGTGTCGGGGTCGGGGCCCACGGTCGCGTTCCTCGCCGACAGCACCGACGCGGCGCTCGAACTCCAGGTCGCGCTCTCGGCGGCCCGGCTGAATGCGGTGCACGTGCACGGTCCGGTTCACGGCGCGCGCATCATGCGCTGAGCGCGCGCTGAGCCCCCTGCGCCGAGCCCGCGCCGAGGGAACACGCAGGTCGCGGCGGCTAGGCTCGGGGGGACATGGCACACCTCCTCGGCGCCGAGCGCCTGCACCTCGAGTTCCCGACGCGGGTCGTCTTCGACGAGGTCACCCTCGGCATCGACGAGGGCGACCGCATCGGCGTCGTCGGCCGCAACGGCGACGGCAAGTCCACCCTGCTGAAGCTCCTCGCAGACCGGCTCGAACCCGACGGCGGCCGGGTCACGCGCCGTCGCGGCATCCGCATCGGCATGCTCGACCAGGCCGACATCGTCGACCCGGGCAAGACGGTCGCCGAGTCGGTCGTCGGAGGCATCGAAGAGCACGTGTGGGCCGGCGACGCGAAGGTGCGCGACGTCATCGCGGGCCTGCTCACGGATGTCCCATGGCACGCGCAGGTCGGCAGCCTCTCGGGCGGGCAGCGACGCCGGGTCGGGCTCGCCGCGCTCCTCGTCGGCGACTGGGACGCCGTGTTCCTCGACGAACCCACGAACCACCTCGACGTCGAGGGCATCGCCTGGCTCGCGGGTCATCTGAAGTCGCGCTGGTCGACGGATGGCGGGGCGCTCGTCGTCGTGACGCACGACCGGTGGTTCCTCGACGAGGTGTGCACCGGCACGTGGGAGGTGCACGACGGCATCGTCGAGCCGTTCGAAGGCGGCTACGCGGCCTACGTGCTGCAGCGCGTCGAACGCGACCGGATGGCCGCGGCATCCGAGTCGAAACGGCAGAACCTCATGCGCAAGGAGCTCGCCTGGCTGCGTCGCGGAGCGCCGGCGCGCACGTCGAAGCCGAAGTTCCGCATCGAGGCGGCGAACCAGCTCATCGAGAACGAGCCGCCGCTGCGCAACCCGGTCGAGCTCAACCGCCTCGCGGTGTCGCGGCTCGGCAAAGACGTCGTCGATCTGCTCGACGTCTCGGTCGAATACCCCGTGTCGGATGCCGCAGCCGGCGTGCCGGCCACCCGCACCGTGCTGCACGAGCTCGAATGGCGCATCGCGCCCGGCGAGCGCACCGGCATCCTCGGCGTGAACGGAGCCGGCAAGTCGACGCTGCTCGGCCTCGTCACCGGCGCGGTGCAGCCGACGAGTGGCCGCGTGAAGCGGGGCAAGACGGTGCGCATCGCGACGCTCAGCCAGGAGCTCGCGGAGCTCACCGAGTACTCCGAGCAGCGCGTGAGCGCGGTGATCGCCGAGCAGCGAACGAGCTACCAGGTCGGCACGGGGTCTGGTTCAGGAACAGTGGAGATGAGCCCCGCGCAGCTCCTCGAGCGCCTCGGGTTCACGAATGCCCAGCTCTCGACGCCCGTGAAGAACCTCTCGGGCGGGCAGAAGCGACGCCTGCAGTTGCTGCTCATCCTGCTCGACGAGCCGAACGTGCTGATCCTCGACGAGCCGACGAACGACCTCGACACCGACATGCTCGCCGCGATCGAGGACCTGCTCGACTCGTGGCCGGGAACGCTCCTCGTCGTGAGCCACGACCGGTATCTCATCGAGCGCGTGACCGATCGGCAGTTCGCGATCCTCGACGGGCACCTCCGCGACCTGCCGCGCGGGGTCGACCAGTACCTCGAGCTGCGGCGATCGACGAATACCGCGCGATCGGCGATCGCATCGGCCGGCCGGATCGAGTCGACGGCGCCGACGACGGCGACGGCTGCGGCCGCGGCGGGGTCGGGCTCGTCCGCGACGGCGGTCGGCACCCGCGTGCTCGCGGGCGCCGAGCGACGCGTCGCCGAGAAGGAGCTCTCGTCGATCGACCGCAAGCTCGACCGCATGCAGGCCGAGATCGCCGCGGTGCACGAACGGCTCGCGCGTCACGACCAGGGCGACTATGTGGGCCTCGGCACGCTCGGCGACGAGCTGCGCGCGCTCGAGGCATCCGTGGCCGACCTCGAGACACGGTGGCTCGAGGTCTCGGAGTCGCTCGAGGGCTGATCTGCTCGAAGCATCCGTCACATTCGTCTCGAGCTGACGCAGGAACTGTGACGAGACATGACCACGTCGTCACGAGCCGAAGATCCTTCGACTAACGTGGAAGTGCGCCCGCGCTCGCGGCATCGAAGCCCCCACCGTTACCAACCGTGGCGGAGCCATGCCTGAATCACGCCATCAGCACTCGATCGCGGCGCGCCGAACGCGAAAGGGAACCACATGTCACACCGTACCAAGCTCATCGCCGCACTCGCCGCAGTGCCGCTCCTCGTCGGCCTCGCCGCCTGCGCGAGCCCGGCCTCGGGCGACGGCGACGCCGCGAACGAGGTCGTGAAGATCGGCGTCGTGGGAGCCGGCGACCCGCAGTGGGCCGCGTTCGAGCAGGCGGCAGCCGACGAGGGCATCACGGTCGAGGTCGTCGACTTCTCGGATTACGCCCAGCCGAACCCCGCGACGAGCGAGGGCGAGCTCGACCTCAACCAGTTCCAGCACATCGTGTACCTCGCCGACTACAACGTGTCGAGCGGCGAAGACCTCACCCCGATCGGGGCGACCGCGATCTACCCGCTCGGCCTCTACTCGACGAAGTACGACTCGGTGAAGGACATCCCCAAGGGTGAGACCGTCGCCGTGCCGAACGACGCGTCGAACCAGGCCCGTGCGCTGCTCGTGCTGCAGTCGGCCGGGCTCATCGAGCTGAAGAGCGGCGGAACGATCTTCTCCGATCTCGCCGACATCGACGAGTCCGCGTCGAAGGTCAAGGTCACCGCGCTCGAGGCGTCGCTCACGCCCACGTCGCTGCCCGACGTCGCGGCGGCAGTCATCAACAACGACTTCGTCGAGGACGCCGGCCTCAAGTTCGAGGACGCGATCGCGCAGGACGACCCGAGCGACCCGAACGCGCTGCCCTACGTCAACATCTTCGCCGCCCGCGCAGAGGACAAGGACAACGAGACCTACCTGAAGCTCGTCGAGATCTTCCAGAACGACGCCGACGTGCAGGCCGCCCTCGTCGAGTCCTCAGGGAACACCGCGGTCCCGGTGCAGACGCCCGTGGCCGACCTCGTCGACTCGCTCACCAAGGTCGAGGCCGACACGAAAGCCGCGAAGGGCTAGGGACGAACCCATGGCGCTCGTCGCCCTGCGTAACGTCACGAAGACGTATCCGGCACCTGAGAAAGACGCCGAGCCGATCGTCGCCGTCGATGACGTGACCCTCGATATCGAAGCCGGTGACGTCTACGGCATCATCGGATACTCGGGTGCCGGGAAGTCGACGCTCGTGCGGCTCGTGAACGCGCTCGAGCCTGCGACCTCCGGCAGCATCGTCGTCGACGGCACCGAGATCACGGCCACTCCCGAGCGTCAGCTCCGCGGCATCCGGCTCCGCATCGGCATGATCTTCCAGCAGTTCAACCTCTTCAACTCGAAGTCGGTGTGGAAGAACGTCGCATACCCGCTGACGGTCGCGGGCCGGCCGAAGGCGGAGATCGCAGTGCGGGTCGACGAGCTGCTGGACTTCGTCGGCCTCACCGACAAGGCGAGGAGTTACCCCGATCAGCTCTCGGGCGGCCAGAAGCAGCGCGTCGGCATCGCGCGTGCGCTCGCGACCTCGCCGCAGCTCCTGCTCGCCGACGAGGCGACGAGCGCCCTCGACCCCGAGACGACGCAAGAGGTGCTCGCCCTCCTCAAGCGCGTGAATCGTGAGTTCGGCATCACGATGATCGTGATCACGCACGAGATGGACGTGATCCAGTCGATCGCGACGAAGGTCGCGGTCATGGACGGCGGACGTGTCGTCGAGAACGGCGACGTCTTCGAGGTCTTCTCCAACCCGCAGAACACCGCGTCGCAGCGATTCGTGTCGACGGTCGTCAAGGGCATCCCGTCGCCCGCCGAGCTCGCGGTGCTGCGCGAGCGGCACGAGGGCCGCCTCGTCACGATCTCGTTCCGCGACGGCGATGCCTCACAGGCCGCGGTCTTCGTCGAGCTCGCTGCAGCTGGCCTCGAGTTCGAGCTCGTGTTCGGCGGAATCAACGACATCCAGGGGCGAGCCTTCGGTCACCTCACCCTCGCGATCAGGGGTGCGGATGCCGCGATCGACGCGGCGCTCGCGCAGATCGCCGCTCGCGTCGACGTGACGGAGGTGGCGTGATGGATCGCCTCTTCGAGCTCGGGAGCGAGTTCTGGGTCGCCGCCCTCGAGACGCTCTACATGGTGTCGCTCACGCTGCTGTTCGGCGGGCTCGCGGGCCTCGCCATCGGCCTGGCGCTGTACACGACGCGCGCCGGGAGCCTGCTCGCGAACCGTGCGGTGTTCAACATCCTGAACGTCATCATCAACTTCTTCCGGCCGATCCCGTTCATCATCTTCATCGCCGCCGTGCAGCCGCTCTCGCGGCTCGTGATCGGCACCGGCATCGGCAACAACGCCCTCATCTTCGCGCTGTCCCTTGCGGCATCGTTCGCGATCGGGCGGATCGTCGAGCAGAACCTGCTCACCGTCTCACCTGGCGTCATCGAGGCGGCGAAGGCGATGGGCGCGGGGCCGTTCCGCATCCTGCGCACCGTCGTCATCCCTGAAGCGCTCGGTCCACTCATTCTCGGGTACACGTTCGTGATGGTCGCGATCGTCGACATGACTGCCGTCGCAGGCTTCATCGGCGGCGGCGGCCTCGGAAACTTCGCGCTCGTCTACGGCTATCGCCAGTTCGAGCCGGTCGTGACCTGGGCCGCGGTGCTGCTGATCGTCGTCTTCGTGCAGGGCGTGCAGTTCTTCGGCAACTGGCTCGCCCGCAAGGTGCTCCGCCGGTAGCTCGAGTGCGGAGGTGGATCGGGTGCCCGTGCCGGTGGTGATGAGCTCGAGCGCTGCACCCCGCGTCGTCGGCCAATGCGCGATGCGGCCGTAGGCGTCGGGTGCGGCGACCTTCCGGGTTGCGCCGGAGCGCCGCCTCAGTCGAACCCGAGGCTCAACTTCCGGAGCAACCCCGCGAGGCGCTTCTGCTCGGCCGCAGGCAGGCTCTCGAGCAGCTCGGCCTCGGCGTCGACGAGCCGCGTGATCGCGGCATCCACTCTGGTGAGGCCCGCGGGGCTCATCTCGACGAGGATGCCGCGGCCGTCGTTCGGGTCGGTCTGGCGGGTGACGAGTCCGCGTTCGACGAGCCGGTCGATGCGGTTCGTCATGGTGCCGCTCGAGACGAGGGTCTGCTGCAGCAATTGCTTGGGGGAGAGCCGGTACGGCGAGCCCGCTCGACGAAGTGCGGAGAGCACGTCGAACTCCGACGACTCGAGTTCGGATCGCGTGAAGGCCTGGCGGCGTGCCCGGTCGAGGTGCTTCGCCAGCCTCGCGACCCGCGAGAGCACCTGCAGCGGCGCGAAGTCGAGATCGGGCCGCTCCCGTTCCCAGTCGCCGACGATACGGTCGACTTCGTCTGCATCCGTCATCCGGCCATTATCTCGCGAGGGCGCATCTCACGCGGTCAGGGGGCCGGATGCCGCTGAGCACATGCTCGCTCATGGCAGACTGGATGTCGCGCGATCGCCACAGGCTCCCGCGCGATCCGCCGTAGTGTAATGGCAGCACGACAGCCTTTGGAGCTGTTCGGTCCAGGTTCGAGTCCTGGCGGCGGAGCATGGATCACAATCTCGCCATCATCGTTCTGGCGGCCGGGCAGGGCACCCGCATGAAGTCCGCGACACCGAAGTTGCTGCACCCGCTCGCCGGTGCGCCGATCGTCGCGCACGTGCTCGCGACGGCGCGGGCGCTCGACGCCGCGCACGTCGTGGCCGTGGTGCGCCACGAGCGCGACCGCGTCGCCGAGGCCGTCGCAGCGGAGTTCCCGGGCGCCGCGATCGTCGATCAAGACGACATCCCCGGCACCGGCCGGGCGGTCGAGCAGGCGATGGCGGCGCTGCCCGCCGACTTCGAGGGCGAGGTGCTCGTGCTGAACGGCGACGTGCCGCTCCTCGACGCAGAGACGCTCTCGCGATTCCTCGAGGGCCACCGGTCGCGAGCCGCCGCGGCATCCGTGCTCTCGGCCGTCTACGACGACCCCTCGGGCTACGGGCGGGTCGTGCGCGACGCGGCGGGCGCCTTCGACCGCATCGTCGAGCAGAAGGACGCCTCCGACGACGAGCGCGCGATCGATGAGATCAACGCCGGCATCTACGCCTTCGGCGCGAGCGCCCTACGCGACCAGCTCGCGAACCTCACGACCTCGAACGCGCAAGGCGAGAAGTACCTCACCGACGTCATCGGCCTCTTGCGCTCGGCCGGGTCCGAGGTGGAAGCCGTGCCCGTCTCCGAGCCGTGGCTCGTCGCGGGCATCAATGACCGCGCCCAGCTCTCCGAGACGGCCGCCCGGCTGAACGCCCTCATCGTGCGGGGCTGGCAGTTGAACGGGGTCACGATCGACGACCCGGCGACCACGTGGATCGATCTCGCGGTGCGCATCGAAGCCGACGTCACGATCCGGCCGGGCACCCAGCTGAAGGGCGCCACGGTCATCGCCTCCGGCGCGGTCGTCGGGCCCGACACGACGCTCGTCGATTGCGAGATCGGCGAGAACGCCACGGTGAAGCGCACCGACGCCACGCTCTCGGTGATCGGCGCCGGGGCATCCGTCGGCCCGTTCTCCTACCTGAGGCCGGGCACGGCGCTCGGCGCCGACGGAAAGATCGGCACGTTCGTCGAGACGAAGAACGCCAGGATCGGCGAGGGCAGCAAGGTGCCGCACCTCTCGTACGTCGGCGACGCGACCATCGGCGAGGGTTCGAACATCGGAGCCGGCTCGATCTTCGCCAACTACGACGGCGTCGCGAAGCACAGCTCCGAGATCGGCTCGCACGTGCGCACCGGGTCGCACGGCGTGTTCGTCGCGCCCGTTAGGATTGGCGACGGAGCCTACACGGGCGCCGGCACGGTCGTCCGAAAAGACGTCCCCGCCGGCGCGCTCGCCGTGAACGTGGCTCCACAGCGCAACATCGAGGGATGGGTCGAGAAGCATCGACCCGGCACCGCGGCCGCCCAGGCGGCCGAGGCGGCCGGAGAGGCATCCGGCCCCGCCGCCGACTGAACGCACCGGCCGAGGCGGGTGGAGAGGACAGACCATATGGCTGCAATCGAGACCACCGGATCGAAACGCCTCGTGCTCGTCTCGGGGCGGGCGCACCCCGAGCTCGCCGAGCAGATCGCGGAGGAGCTCGGTGCAGACCTGGTCCCGACCGATGCGCGCACCTTCGCCAACGGCGAGATCTACGCTCGCTACGACGAGAGCGTGCGCGGCTCCGACGCATTCGTCATCCAGTCCCACACGGCACCGATCAACGAGTGGCTCATGGAGCAGCTCATCATGATCGATGCCCTGAAGCGCGCGTCCGCGAAGCGCATCACCGTCGTCGCCCCGTTCTATCCGTACGCCCGGCAAGACAAGAAGGGCCGCGGCCGCGAGCCGATCTCGGCACGCCTCGTCGCCGACCTCTTCAAGGCCGCCGGCGCCGACCGCATCATGTCGATCGACCTGCACGCCGCGCAGATCCAGGGCTTCTTCGACGGCCCCGTCGATCACCTCTTCGCGATGCCGGTGCTGCTCGAGTACTTCAAGGAGAAGCTCGACACCTCGACCCTCGCGGTCGTCTCGCCCGACATGGGCCGCGTTCGCGTCGCCGACATCTGGAGCGACAAGCTCGGCGCGCCGCTCGCCATCATCCACAAGCGCCGCGACCCGCTCGTGCCGAACCAGGTCTCGGTGCACGAGATCGTCGGCGAGGTCGAGGGGCGGGTCTGCCTGCTCGTCGACGACCTCATCGACACCGGGCGCACGATCGTCAAGGCCGCCGAGGCGCTGAAGGCGAACGGCGCCATCGGCGTCGTCGTCGCCGCAACCCACGCCGTCTTCTCCCACCCGGCGGTGGAGATCCTGCAGAGCCCCGCCATCGACCACGTGGTCGTGACCGACACGCTCCCCGTTCCCCACGAGAAGCGCTGGGATCGACTCACGGTCCTGCCGATCGCACCGCTGCTCGCCCGCGCGATCCACGAGGTGTTCGAAGACGGGTCGGTGACGAGCATGTTCGACGGCGCGGCCTGATGCCCGTCTCGACGCCGCGCCCCTGGCTCTCGAGCTACGCCGAGGGAGTGCCGACCGTCATCGAGCCGCAGGACGGGTCGCTCTACGACCTGCTTCGGGCCTCGGTCGAGCAGTACGCCGACCACGTCGCACTCGAGTTCTTCGGCCGCACCACGACGTACGCCGAGCTCGGCGAGCAGGTTGAGCGGGCCGCCGAGGGCCTGCGTCGCCTCGGCGTGAAGCAGGGCGACCCGGTCGCGCTCGTGCTGCCGAACTGCCCGCAGCACGTGGTGGCGTTCTACGCGGTGCTTCGGCTCGGCGCGATCGTCGTCGAGCACAACCCGCTCTACACGCCCCGTGAGCTCCGCCACCAGTTCGAAGACCACGGTGCGCGCGTCGTGATCGCGTGGAACAAGGTCGTCGAGACGGTCCAGGCCTTCCCGCCGGATGTCGCGGTGAGCTCGATCGTCTCGGTCGACCTGACCCGGGCGATGCCCCTCCTCACCCGCATCGCATTGCGGCTGCCCGTGGCGAAGGCCCGGGAGTCCCGTGCCGCCCTCACTACGAAGGTGCGCGGCACGACGCCGTGGCACGACCTCGTCGCCTCCGCCCGCATCGACGCCCACGTCCCCACGCCGGGCGTCGACGACGTCGCGCTCATCCAGTACACGAGCGGCACCACCGGACGCCCGAAGGGCGCCACCCTCACGCACGCGAACATCTGCGCCAACGCCGCGCAGACCCGGGCGTGGGTGCCGGCCATCGAGCGCGGCACCTCGGTCGTCTACGGCGTGCTGCCGATGTTCCACGCCTACGGGCTCACCCTCTGCCTCGCGTTCGCGACGAGCATGGGCTCGCGGCTCGTGCTCTTCCCGAGGTTCGACCCCGACCTCGTGCTGAAGGCCGTGAAGCGGCGACCGCCGACCTTCCTGCCCGCGGTGCCGCCGATCTACGATCGGCTCACGAAGGCTGCCGCTGCCGCGGGCGTGTCGCTCGCCGACATCCGCATCGCGATCTCGGGTGCGATGCCGCTCTCGGCCGCTGTCATCGAGCCGTGGGAGGCCGAGACCGGGGGAATCCTCGTCGAAGGATACGGCCTCTCCGAGACCTCGCCGGTGCTTATCGCCAACCCCATCTCCGCGAATCGCAAGGCGGGAACCGTGGGGCTGCCGCTGCCGAGCACCGAGATCCGCGTCGTCGATCCCGACGACCCGATGGTCGATCGCGAGCCCGGTGCCGAGGGCGAGCTCATCGTGCGCGGCCCGCAGGTGTTCTCGGGCTACTGGCTGAAGCCCGAAGAGACCGAGGCAGTGTTCGTGCCGTCGACCGACGGCGGCGCCGCGTGGTTCCGAACGGGCGATATCGTCACGGTCGACGAGGCCGGCTTCGTGCGCGTCGTCGACCGCATCAAGGAGCTCATCATCACCGGCGGCTTCAACGTGGCCCCGAGCGAGGTCGAAGAGGCGATCCGCCGCCATCCCGACGTCGAAGACGTCGCGGTGGTCGGGCTGCCCGACGACCACTCCGGCGAGCAGGTCGTGGCCGTCGTCGTGCTGCGCGACGGCGCGACGCTCGACGAAGCGTCCATCCGCGCTCGCGCGCGGGATGAGCTCACGGCCTACAAGGTGCCGAAGCGCGTCGTGCAGGTCGACGACCTGCCGCGCTCACTCATCGGCAAGGTGCTGCGCCGCCAGGTGCGCAACACCCTGCTCAACGCGTGAGCGGGGCCGCGATGCCTTTCCTGTCTGTCGAGTCGGCCCGGGCCCTCGCCGAGTTGGTGGCGCTCGACGCGCTGAGCGACGACAGTGGCGGCGAGGTGACGCAGGTGACGCCGCTCGAGCGGCTCCGGGGCATCCGTTCGCTCATCACCGCCCTCGAGGCAGACCCGGCGTCGCTCGCCGCGGTGCGCGAGGCGCTCGACGCCGGCGAGGCCTGGGAGGAGATCGGGGATGCTGCGCGGCTCAGCCCCTCGGCCGCGAAGTACCGCTGGGCCGGCGACGACGAGGCGATCGCGGCGCGCCAGGAGGCGAGTCGTCGGCGCAAGCGCGATCGTCCGTCGAGTTCGCCCACCGAGCTGCCCGGGCTGGCGGTCGCCGAGGCGGCGGCGAGACTCGGTGTGACGCCGCAGGCGATCTACCAGCGGGTCACCCGGGGCCTCATGCGGGCCGAGACCGTCGAACTGCCCGACGGGCGGAAGTACAAGCGAGTGTTCCCCGACGAGACGCCGTCGGGCGACGATGGCTGAGTGCGCAGGTGAGTGCCCACGTCGACCGTCTCCCGGCGACTGCCGTCACCAAGCGATGGGTCCCGACGCGGCGAAGAAGGATCCCGTCGGTCCATCCGCACCGATGCTCGCCATCTGCACGATGATGGCTGCCCCCTCCGCAACGGTCTGGATGCCGCGGTGACCGTTCAGGTCGGTGGCGGTGTAGCCGGGGTCGACCACGTTGACGCGGAACCGCGGCAGGTCCTTCGCGTATTGCGTGGTGATCATGTTCACCGCGGTCTTCGACGAGGGATAGGCGATGCCGACGAGCCCGGACTCGAGCCGCTCCGGGTCGGTCGTGACTGCGAGCGAGCCCATCCCGCTGCCGACGTTGACGACGACGGGCGCTGCCGATCGCTCGAGCAGTGGGATGAACGCGTGCATCATGCGGACGATGCCGAAGACGTTCGTGTCGTAGACCTGCTGCACCTGCTCGGCGCGGGTGTCGCGCGGCGCGGCGAAGGTCCCCCCGATGCCGGCGTTGTTGACGAGCACGTCGAGCACGCCCTCGCGCTGCTCGATGAGGGCCGCCGCAGCGGCGACGGATGTGTCGTCGGTGACGTCGAGGGTCAGGTGACGGGCGCCGAGCCGAGCGGCTGCCGCTTCCCCGCGACCGGGGTCGCGGGCGCCGAGGTACACGGTGTGGCCGGCCTCCACGAGCGTGCGGGCGGTTTCGAATCCGAGGCCTTTGTTGCCTCCGGTGATGAGGGTGATGGTCATGTCCCCATCGTCGGATGCCGCATGCATTCCGCCCAGTCGTCTCCTGATCCTGGGACCGGCGGTACCACCCTCGCGATCGTGTTCCGGGCGATACTCGAAGGATGAGCGACGATGAGCGCGAGCTCGGCCGGATGCTGCGTTCTTGGCGCGATCGGGCCGATCCCGGTGAGGCCGGCATCCAGGTCGGCCGGAATCGGCGGTCGGCCGGCCTTCGACGCGAGGAGGTCGCGCTCGCGGCGGGACTCTCGGTGGACTACCTCACACGACTCGAACAGGGCCGCTCGCAGCATCCGTCGCCCCAGGTGCTCTCGGCGCTGGCCCGCACGCTTCGGCTGACCACCGCCGAGCGCGACCACCTGTTTCTGCTCGCCGGACTCCTCGCGCCGTCGGCCGGTGTCGTCGACGCGCACCTGACACCCGGGGTGCAGCGCCTCGTCGAAAGGATGCGCGACCTGCCCGTGGCCGTCTTCGACGCGCGTTGGACCCTCGTCACCTCGAACCCCCTCTGGGACGCGCTCATGGGCTCGCCGCTCGAGGGCACGGGGCACGAACGCAACCTCCCGTGGCAGATCTTCCTCGGTGCGCCGGGGCGTGTGCGCCACGATCCCGGCGAACGGAAGGCGCTCGAGGCGGAGGTGGTGGCCGACCTCCGTCAGGCGAATGCCCGATACCCGCACGACCGTGAGCTCGCTGAGCTCGTCGGTGTACTCCTCGCGGAGTCGACCCGATTCGCGGAGCTCTGGGCGCGATCCGACGTGTCGACGCACACGTCGGATCGCAAGACGATCGAGCATCCCGAGGTCGGGATGCTCACGCTCGACTGCGACGTGCTGACCGTGCAGGGCACCGACTTGCGGATCGTCGCCTACTCCGCCGAAACCGGAAGCGCGGATGCCGCGGCACTCGACCTGCTTCGCGTGATCGGGCAGGTGCCCGATGCTGCACCGCACACCGAAGCCGTGCCGCGGTGACGATCAGCCCGATCAGCCCGATCAGCCCGAGCCGCCCTATCAGCTCTGGCGCTCGTCGATGATCTGGAGGCGCGGCGCGCTCGGCAGGAGGCCGAGGTTCGCGATGTGCGTGCCGCCGCCGTGGCCCGCTGTGGCGAAGCACTGCCAGCCGGGGCCGCCGCGGGCGAACAGCTCGAACGAGATGCGGGATCCGAGGGCGTCGGCGTCGTAGACGGACACGTACTGGGCGCAGGCCCGATCGGCCGCCGCACGCGCGACGCCGTAGATGGAGAGCACGAGGGGCAGCACGAGGGCCCCGACGGCGATGAGTACGACCGCGCGGAGCACGCGCCGCCGCCGCGCTCCGAACACCGGCCGGTCGTCGTCGAACGGATCGCCGTCGAACTCGGGGTGCCGGTCGCTCATGACGCGCCTTCGAGGAACACTGCGCCGACGCCGCCGGCGCTCGCGAGGAGCGTGGCGGCGGCGACGCCGATCAGCGCGCCACGTGGCGGGGTGATCACGAGTCGAACGCCCGAGAGCTCCCGGCGGCGCACCGTGCCGACCGCGATCGCAGCGCCGGATGCCGCGAACAACAGCGCCCCGATCGCCACCAGCCACGGCTCGCCCACGACGAGACCGGCCCGCATCGAGAGCAGCGCGTTCACGGCGAGGGCGAGCGCCGTGCGACTCCACGCGAGAGCGGTGCGCTCGGGCTGGAGACCGGGGTCGCCGGTCGCCGCCATCGCGTGCGCGGTCATCGCAGACTCGCCGGCCCTCGTCAGTGCGAGGAGGGCGACGTCTCGATCTCGGTGCGGTCGCCCGACCAGAGCGTGTGGAACACGCCCGGCTTGTCGACGCGCTTGTACGTGTGGGCGCCGAAGAAGTCGCGCTGGCCCTGCACGAGCGCCGCGGGCAGTCGGGCCGCACGCAGGCCGTCGTAGTACGCGAGCGACGACGAGAATGCGGGCGTCGGGATGCCGGCGTAGGCCGCCGCGGCGACGACGCGCCGCCAGCTGTCTTGGGTGCCGGCGACCGCGTCGCGGAAGTAGGGGGCGGACACGAGCACGACGAGCTCGGGGTCGTCGCTGTAGGCGTCGGCGATGCGGTTCAGGAACCGGGCGCGGATGATGCAGCCGGCGCGCCAGATCTTCGCGATGTCGCCCTTCTTGATCTCCCAGCCGAACTGCTCGGCGCCGGCGACGATCTCGTCGAAGCCCTGCGAGTAGGCGATGATCTTCGACGCGTAGAGCGCCCGGCGCACGTCTTCGACGAATGCGTCTTCGTCGTCGGGACGCCAGTCGCCCGAGGGGCCCGGGAGGTCGCGTGCTGCTGCGCGCTGCGCGGGTCGCGACGAGAGGCTCCGGGCGAAGACCGCTTCGGCGATGCCCGAGACCGGCACGCCGAGGTCGAGGGCGTTCTGCACGGTCCACGCGCCGGTGCCCTTGGCGCCGGCCTGGTCGAGGATGACGTCGACGAGGGGCTGGCCGGTCGCGGCATCCGTCTGCCGGAGCACTTCGGCCGTGATCTCGATGAGGTAGCTCTCGAGCTCGCCGGTGTTCCACTCGGCGAAGATGTCGGCGATCTCTGCGGGGGACTTGCCGGTGCCCTGGCGGATGAGGTCGTAGGCCTCGGCGATGAGCTGCATGTCGGCGTACTCGATGCCGTTGTGCACCATCTTCACGAAGTGGCCCGCGCCGTCGGTGCCGACGTGGGTGACGCACGGCTCGCCCTCGGCGATCGCCGCGATCGAGGAGAGGATCGGGCCGAGGGTCTCGTAGGACTCGGCGCTGCCGCCGGGCATGATGCTCGGGCCCTTCAGCGCGCCCTCTTCGCCGCCGGAGATGCCGGCGCCGACGAAGTGGATGCCGCTGGGGCTGATCTGCTGCTCGCGGCGGATCGTGTCGAGGAAGTTCGCGTTGCCGCCGTCGACGATGATGTCGCCCGGCTCGAAGCGGGAGACGAGCTCGGAGATCACGGCGTCGGTGCCCTTGCCGGCCTGCACCATGATGACCGCGGTGCGCGGCTTGGCGAGCGAGGCGACGAACTCGTCGTAGCTCTCGGTCGCGACGAACCCGGCCTCGGGGTGCTCGCTCACGAGGGTGCGCGTGCGCTCGGGCGAGCGGTTGAACACGGCGACCGTGTTGCCCTCGCGACTCGCCAGATTGCGGGCGAGGTTGGACCCCATGACCGCCATTCCGACGACGCCGATGTTCGCTGCTGCCCGGCTGTCCGCCATCTTTCCTCCTCGCATCGCCCCGTGGGCGCGACGCTTCCATAGTTTTTGTCGGGATTCGGAACAAGCGTAACGACACTGCGCACATCCCGGCATCCGGATGACCTCTGGTGACCCGTGCGGAGGCTCGCCTCCGCTTTGTGGTAGCGTAGCGCCCGATAAATCTGATTTAAGACCGCTCGGTCGGTTGCTAATCGGATGTAATGAAGCGTCTGAGGAGCGAAGCGTGTCTGCGTCATCCATCCCACCACTCATCGTCATGGGGGTCTCCGGCTCGGGGAAGTCCACCATCGGCGAGTCCATTGCCCGCGCCTTCGGCATCGAGTTCATCGACGGCGATGACCTCCACCCACGCGCCAACAAGGAGAAGATGGCCGCGGGACATCCGCTCGACGACGAGGACCGCGCCCCATGGCTCGAGATCATCGCGCTGCGGATCGGAGCCGAAATCGCCGAGGGCCGGCCCATCGTCGTCGCCTGCTCCGCCTTGAAGCGCCGCTATCGCGACCAGCTCATCGCCTACGCGCCCGAAACCGTGTTCGTTCACCTCGTGGGCTCGCGTGACCTCATCGCCGAACGGCAGCGCGGGCGCCGGCACGAGTACATGCCCGACACCCTGCTCGCCTCGCAGTTCGAGACCCTCGAGCCGCTCGGCGACGACGAACGCGGCATCGTCGTCGACGTGCGACAGAGCCCCGACGAGATCGTCGACGAGGTTCGCACGCGACTCGCCGAGCTGACCGGCTGAGCACCAGCACTCCGCGCACGACCAGCATCACCACCGCCAACCGCCGTTTCGAACAGAAGGACAACGATGACCGACCTCGAACTCAACTGGACGCTCGGGACACCCGGGCTGCTGGGCGTCGCCGTCGCGGCGATCGCCGTGCTGCTGCTGCTCATCATGAAGTTCCGCATCCACGCGTTCATTGCGCTGGTGATCGTGAGCGTGCTCACCGCGATCGCCACGGGGGTGCCCGCCGGGCAGCTCGTGCCGACGCTGCTCACGGGCTTCGGCGGAACGCTCGGGAGCGTCGCCCTGCTCGTCGGGCTCGGCGCGATGCTCGGGCGCATGCTCGAGGTGAGCGGCGGCGCCGAGGTGCTGACGAACGCGCTCATCGCGAAGTTCGGCGAGAAGCGCGCACCGCTCGCACTGTCGGTCGCGTCGCTCATGTTCGGCTTCCCGATCTTCTTCGACGCGGGCCTCGTCGTCATGCTGCCGATCATCTTCACGGTCGCACGGCGCCTCGGCGGCTCGCTGCTGTTCTACGCGTTCCCCGCCGCGACCGCGTTCTCGGTCATGCACATCTTCGTGCCGCCGCACCCCGGCCCGGTCGCCGCGACCGGCCTCCTCGGTGCCGATGTCGGCCTCGTGCTCGTGTTCGGTCTCGTCATCGCCATCCCGACCTGGTACGTCGTGGGATACCTCTTCGGCCATGTGCTCGCGCGCCGGTTCGACATCCCCGTCCCGACCATCCTCGACGCCCCGGCCGGCTCGAAGGAGAACGAGTTCCACTCGGCGCCGAAGCTCGGCACGATCGTGTTCCTGCTGCTCCTGCCGCTCGGGCTGATCTTCATCAACACGGGCCTCAACATGGCGGCGACTGCCGGCCTCGTCTCGCTCGAGGACACCTGGGTGCAGGTGCTCCGCCTGCTCGGCGAGACGCCGATCGCGCTGCTCATCACCGTGATGTTCGCGATGTGGCTGCTCGGCTGGCGTCAGAAGAAGAGCCACAGCCTCGTCGAGACGGTCGTCGACAGCGCCCTCGGCCCGGTGTGCTCGATCATCCTCATCACGGGCGCCGGCGGCATGTTCGGTGGCGTGCTCCGCGCGAGCGGCATCGGCAACGCCATCGCGGAGTCGCTCGATTCGATCGGCCTGCCGGTGATCGTGGCGGGCTTCGTGATCGCCGCCGTCGTGCGTCTCGCCCAGGGTTCCGCGACCGTGGCGCTCACCACGGCCGCCGCGCTCGTGCAGCCCGTCGTGCTCGACAACCCCGCGTTCAATCCCGTCGAGCTCGTCGCGATCGTGCTGAGCCTCGCCGCGGGTTCGGTCTTCGCCGGGCACGTCAACGACTCGGGCTTCTGGCTCGTGAGCCGCTTCTTCGGCATGGACACGAAGACGACCCTGAAGACGTGGACGGTCGGCCAGGCACTCGTCGGCACTATGGGCTTCGTGCTCGCACTCGCGATCTTCCTGGTCGCGGGTGCGTTCTAGCCGGCCCCCGGGAAGGACGACCATGGCCTCGAACCTCTTCGATCTCACCGGGCGCATCGCGCTCGTCACCGGATCCAGCCGCGGCATCGGCCGCGCCATCGCTGCCGGACTCGCCGAGGCGGGGGCCACGGTCGTCCTGAACGGCCTCGACCCCGACCGACTCGAACGCAGGCACGCGGCGTTCGCGCTGGCATACGGCGACGAGCGCGTGGCGTCGCGTGCCTTCGATGTGACGGATGCCGCTGCCACGGCCGAGGGCATCGCCTCGATCGAGCGCGACGTCGGCCCCCTCGCGATCCTCGTCAACAACGCGGGTGTGCAGCACCGCGAGCCCATGCTCGACCTCGACGTGGCCGACTGGGAGCGCGTGCTCCGCGTGAACCTCACGAGCGCGTTCCTCGTCGGGCGTGAGGCGGCTCGCCACATGATCCCGCGCGGCGCGGGCAAGATCATCAACGTGGCATCCGTGCAGGCCGACCTCGCCCGGCCCACGATCGCGCCGTACACGGCATCGAAGGGTGGCATCCGCAACCTCACCCGTGCGATGACCGCCGAGTGGGCGGCGCACGGGCTGCAGATCAACGCGATCGCGCCCGGGTACATCCATACCGAGATGACGCAGAACCTCGTCGACGACGAGTCGTTCAACTCGTGGATCCTGGGACGAACCCCCGCCCATCGCTGGGGATCGGTCGAGGATCTCGTCGGGCCGGCGGTGTGGCTCGCCTCCGACGGTTCGAACTTCGTGAACGGCCAGGTGGTCTTCATCGACGGCGGCATGACGGCCGTGGTGTGAGAGGGAAGACGATGAACAGCATTCCGACCGAGATCGTGCTCCCCACCGAGAGCCTGGGCGTCGTCGCGCACGCCGCGGGAGACATGAGAGTCGAGCACGTCGCGGTGCCGGCGCCGGCGGCCGATGAGGCCGTCGTCGAGATCGCCTACGGCGGGGTCTGCGGGTCCGACCTGCACTACTGGCAGCACGGCGCGGCGGGGGAGTCGATCCTCCGCGCGCCGATGCTGCTCGGCCACGAGGTTGTGGGCACGGTCGTCGCCTCCGCTCGCGACGGCAGCGGTCCGGCGACCGGCACGCGGGTCGCCGTGCACCCGGCAACGCCTGGGCCAGGTGACGGCGCGCGCTTCCCGGCGGACCGCCCGAACCTCTCCCCGGGGTGCACCTACCTCGGCAGCGCCGCCCGAGTGCCGCACACCGACGGCGCCTTCGTACGGTACGCCGTGCTTCCGACTCGCATGCTCCGGGCGTTGCCCGACTCGCTCTCGCTTCGAGGAGCCGCCCTCGTCGAGCCCGCGAGCGTGGCCTGGCATGCGGTGTCGCGCGCCGGGAACGTGCGCGGTGCGCGGGTGCTCGTGGTCGGCAGCGGCCCCATCGGGGCGCTCGTGATCGCGGTGCTCCGGCGAGCGGGTGCCGCCGAGATCGTCGCCGTCGACATGTTCGAGAAGCCGCTCGCGATCGCTCGCGAACTCGGTGCCGCGAGAACCCTGCATGCGACGGATGCCGCCGCCATCGCCGCAGTCGAGGCCGACGTGGTGTTCGAGACCTCGGGCAACCACCGGGGACTCGCGTCGGCGGTGCGAGGCGCCGCCCGCGGAGGGCGGGTGGTCATGGTCGGACTCCTGCCGTCAGGCGAACAGCCCGCACTCATCTCGCTCGCGATCACCCGCGAACTCGAACTCGTCGGCTCCTTCCGGTTCAACGACGAGATCGACGAGGTGATCGCGGCGCTCGCCGACGGCAGCCTGTTCGTCGATCCGGTCATCACGCACGAGTTCCCCATGGCGGATGCGCTCGAGGCGTTCACGGTCGCGGTCGACGCGGGGGCGAGCGGCAAGGTGCTCCTCCGGTTCGATTAGGCCGGAGGCTGGAGGCTCAGGTCTGGCGGCTCAGGTCTGGAGGCTCGAGGCTGGAGGCTCGAGTTCAGCCGAGGAAGACGCGCTCGTCCTCGAGCCACACCTGTTCGACCTCGGCGATCGTGCGGCGCATGATCTGGTCCATTGCGGAGCGAGCCGCTTCGGCGCGGTGGCCCTGGATGGCATCGGCCACATCGACGTGGAGCTGGAGCGCCTCCTCGTGCGGTTGTGCGGGCATTAGCCCGTAGTCGGTGCGGCCGCGCAGCACTTCGCCGATCACTCCGCGCAGCTTCGAGAACATCTCGTTGCCCGAGGCGCTGAGCACGAGCGAGTGGAAGTGGATGTCGAGCACCAGAAACTCCTGCAGGCGCCCCGCCCGGCCGACGGCGCGCATCTGTGCGGCGACGCCCATGAGCTCGGCGGCGACGTCGGCGGGCGCGTGCACGGCCGCGAGCTCGGCCGCCGCCGGCTCAACCGCGGAGCGCAACTCGGTGAGCGAACGGAGCTGCGTGCCCTTTCCGCCCGAGCCGATCCGCCAGCGGATGATGGACGGATCGAACAGGTTCCAGTCGCTCATCGGCTGCACCCGGATGCCGACCCGCTTCACGGGGTCGACCAAGCCGAGCGACTGCAACACGCGCACCGCCTCGCGGACGACCGAGCGGGAGACGCGCAGCTCCGCCTCGACGTGCTCGGCGAGCATGATCGCTCCCGCAGGCAATTCGCCGGCGACGATGCGTCGCCCGAGCGCCTCGACGACGAGATCGTGCAGGCGGGAGCTCATGTCTCGAGGATAGCGAGCCGCGACCCGCGAAGCCGGGAGGGCGACGGGCTGGTAGACTCGGCCGTTGAACTTCGGCGAGGGATGCCGTGCGAATCGGGTTCGTCCTGATCGCGGCATCCGTGATCGACGCGGTGAAGCGGGCTTCAGGGCTTTCCTCACGCTACAGCGCACCTCGAGTGCGCGCGTTCGAGTCGAAACAACAGACACATGATCTGGGCCGAGAGCCCGCAAGGAGAATCACCATGGATGAAGACAACAAGGTCGTCGCTGACGCGCGCGAGTCCTTCGGCAAGGGCGCGGCCCGCAAGCTGCGCGCCTCCGGCAAGATCCCTGCCGTGCTCTACGGGCACGGCACCGACCCCCGTCACCTCGCCCTTCCGGCGCACCAGATCGGCCTCATCATCCGCAAGGCGAACGCCCTGCTCGACCTGCAGATCGAGGGCAAGAGCCAGCTCGCCCTGGTGAAGGACGTGCAGAAGGACCCGGTGCGCCAGAT
Organism: Agromyces sp. ISL-38; assembly: GCF_018613935.1. Classification (GTDB taxonomy): domain Bacteria; phylum Actinomycetota; class Actinomycetes; order Actinomycetales; family Microbacteriaceae; genus Agromyces. Next base: position 52,033 of record NZ_JAGGPF010000008.1, read on the forward strand.
CATCGAGCACCTCGACCTCATCGTCGTCCGCAAGGGCGAGAAGGTCCAGGTCGAGGTTCCCGTGCACCTCTCGGGCGAGTCGTACCCCGGCACCATCGCCGACCTCGACGCGAAGACCCTGCTGCTCGAGGCCGAGGCCACGCACATCCCCGAGAACGTCGTCGTGAGCATCGAGGGCCTCGAAGACGGCGCGCAGATCCACGCGAAGGACGTCGAGCTCCCCAGCGGCTCGACGCTGCTCAGCGACCCCGAGACCCTCGTCGTGCTCGTGCACGAGCCGCAGAAGGTCGACCTCGGCGAGGAGGCCGCCGAGGCCGCCGCCGAAGCCGCCGCCGAAGAGGCCCCCGCCGAGGCCGAGGCCGAGTCGGCCGAGTAGGCACCGAACGAACGGGGCCCGCGGCGCCGCATCCGGGTACTCTCGGAATGCGGGTCGCGGGCCCCGCACCATTTCCAGCTGCAGGGAGGCGACATGGGCTTTCTCGACCTGCTGCGACCCCGCCGGAAGGACGACGCCGTGGCCGAGAACACGTGGCTCGTGGTCGGCCTCGGCAACCCCGGCGCGCAGTACGCCGGCAATCGGCACAACGTGGGCGAGATGGTCGCCGATGAGCTCGCCGCTCGCCTCGGGGCCGCGTTCAAGAGCCACAAGACGCCCGCTCGCGTCGCCGAGGGATTCCTGCGCCCCGGAGGGCCGAAGCTCGTCATCGCGAAGCCCAACGGCTACATGAACACCTCTGGCGGGCCGGTGTCGGCGCTCCTCAAGTTCTATTCGCTCGCGCCAAGCCGGCTCATCGTCGTGCACGACGAGCTCGACATCCCGTTCGACACCGTGCGCCTGAAGCAGGGCGGCGGCCACGGCGGCCACAACGGGCTGCGCGACATCGTGAAGGCCGTCGACTCGGGCGACTTCACCCGGGTTCGGGTCGGCATCGGCCGGCCTCCCGGCCGGCAGGACGCCGCAGACTTCGTGCTCAAGGACTTCTCCGGCACCGAGCGGGGCGCCTTGCCGAATCTGCTCTCGGATGCCGCGGATGCCGTCGAGGCGGTCGTGAGCGACGGTCTCGTCGCGGCGCAGCAGCGCTTCCACTCACCGGCGTAAGGCTGGCCCCGGCGTTGCCGGGTCGCCACGGAATCAGATGAGCCCGCGTAGGAACTCCTCAGGGGGCACGCCAGCGGCGCGGGCGCGTTCGATGAGGCGGGTGTGCTCCTCGGTGGTGAGCTCGAGGGTCATCGTCAGCCAGTCGGCCGACGGGTCGTCGAATTCGAAGAGCGCCGCGTCGTCGAGGGCGCGGTCGTCGTCGAGCTGGGATGCGACGTCGGAGGGTGCGACGTCGGTGACGGGAAGCGGCGGCTCGACCTGCAGCACGGGCGCAGCGGCATCCGACGGGGATGTACCGCCCCACCCCGGCCCCGTCGGGATCTCGAGACCGCGCTGGTAGGCCTCGGCGACCGCCCGGGCACGGAGGTCGGCCGCCTCGTTCAGCTCGTGGCCGATGTGCCCCTTCACCCACTCGAAGCGGTATCGGCGACCGGCGATCGCCTCGTCGAGCTCGCGCAGGAGCTCGACGTTCATGACCGGCTTGCCATCGGCCTTGCGCCAGCCCTTGCGCTTCCAGCCGGGCATCCACTTCGTCACCGAATTGATCACGTACTGGCTGTCGCACTGCACGAGGAGTTCGTCGTCGAGGTGCGCAGTCGCCCGGAAGAGCTCGAGCACGGCCTTCAGCTCGCCCTGATTGTTCGTGGCGTGCTTCCACCCGCCCGCCGCCCAGCGCGTCTCGTCGACGAACCAGGCCCAACCGGCCGGACCCGGGTTGCCGAGGGCCGATCCATCGGCGGCGGCGATGATCATGTCGAGGGCCTCCTGGTGTTCGCGTGCGGCGCCCATCGTATCGGCACGCGCCGACGGTCATCTGTGCACTCCACCCCCGCCGGAGCGTCGGATGCCGCGCGTAGACTCGTGCGGTGACACTCGATGGCTTGCTCACGGCGCTCTCCCGCGCCTCCACGATCGACGGCGCGCTCGCGCAGGCCACCAGGAACGCCGACTTCTCGGCGCCCGACGGACTCGATGCGCCGCTGCTGGCCGGCCTGCTCCGCCGGCGTGCCGAGGCGGGGCTGCCGCCGTCGCTCCTCGTGGTCACGGCGACCAGCCGAGAGGGTGAATCGGTGCGTGCCTCGATCGCGCCGTACTTCAGCGACGCCGAGATCCTCGAGTTCCCCGCGTGGGAGACGCTGCCGCACGAACGGCTGAGTCCGAGCGCCGAGACCGTGGGCCGCCGGCTCCATGCGCTGCGGCGCATGCACGAGTGGCAGGAGGCCGGGTCCCGGCATCCGCTCGTCATCGTCGCGTCCGTGCGGTCCGCCTTACAGCCCCTCGCCGACAACCTGGCCGAGCTCGCTCCGGTCGAACTCGTCGCGGGCGGGCGAGGGTACGACCTCGCCGAGATCTCGTCGAAGCTCGTCGACCTCGCATATTCCCGTGTCGACATGGTGGCGCGGCGCGGCGAGTTCGCGGTTCGCGGCGGCATCCTCGACGTGTTCCCGCCCACGGCCGACCACCCGGTGCGCGTCGAGTTCTTCGGCGACGAGGTCGAGGAGCTCCGTTCGTTCTCCGTCGCCGACCAGCGTTCGCTGCCCGAGCCGATCGAGCGCGTCGAGCTCTCGCCGAGCCGCGAGCTCCTGCTCACGCCGTCGGTGCGCCAGCGCGCGCGAGAGATGGTGCATGAGTTCCCGAGCCTCTCCGGGTTGCTCGAGAAGGTCGCCGAGGGCATCCCCGTCGAGGGCATGGAGTCCCTCGCGCCGGCGCTCCTCGACCGGCTCGTGCCGCTCACGCGCTATTTGCCCGAAGGTGCTGCGGTCGCGGTGCTCGCCCCCGAGCGGGTGGCCGGCCGTGCCGTGAGCCTCGGCGAGACGAACCGCGAGTTCCTCGCCGCCGCGTGGAGCGCCGCGACGGCGGGCGCCGAGGCGCCGATCGATCTCGCCGCGGGCGACTTCCTGACCATGCGCGCCTTGCGCGAGGCGGCGCTCTTCAGTGCGCCGGGGGAGCCCGATCCGCGACGCGTGTGGTGGACCTTCAGCGGGTTCGACCTCGGCGACGCGGCCGACGTCGTGACCGGCTCGAGCGCGGCGGGTGGGTCGAGCGCGGCAGGCGGCGGCGCCACGGCCGACACCTCCTACATCCGCCTCGCGGCGAACGCGGTGCCGAGCTTCCAGGGCAACGTCGCCGGTGCCGTCGATCATGCCGCCGAGCGCCTTCGCGACGGGTGGAGCCTCGTGGTGGCATCCGCCGGTCACGGGCTGGTGGAGCGAGCACGCGACGTGCTCGCCGAGCAGGGCCTCGCGGCACGCATCGTCGACGAGGTGCCGGCCGTGTTCGAGCCCGGCGTCGCGTTCCTCGTGCAGGCCGACGCGGCTCGCGGGTTCGAGGTGCCCGAGGCCAAGCTCGGCCTGATCGCCGAGGCCGAGTTCTACGGGCGCGCCGCAGGGTACGACTCCCGGCAGGGCAAGAAGCTCGCGAGCCGCCGGCGCAACGTCGTCGACCCGCTGCAGCTGAAGGCGGGCGACTTCGTCGTGCACCAGACGCACGGCATCGGCCGATTCGTCGAGATGGTGCAGCGCGAGGTCGCCACGGGCAGTCGTCCAACCGGCCCCAGCCGCACCGCCGGCATCCAGCAGGCGCCGACCGCGGTGCGCGAGTACCTCGTGATCGAGTACGCACCGTCCAAGCGCGGGCAGGCCGGCGACAAGCTCTACGTGCCCACCGACCAGCTCGACCTGCTCAGCCGCTACGTCGGCGGCGAGGCGCCGTCGCTCTCGAAGATGGGCGGCAGCGACTGGTCCCAGGCGAAGGGCCGCGCCCGCAAGGCGGTGCGCGAGATCGCCGTCGAGCTCGTGAAGCTCTACTCGGCGCGCATGGCCGCGAAGGGCCACGCGTTCGGCCCCGACACTCCCTGGCAGCACGAGCTCGAGGAGGCGTTCCCCTATACCGAGACGCCCGACCAGGTGCAGACGATCGACGAGGTGAAGGCCGACATGGAACGGCCCATCCCAATGGACCGCCTGCTCGCGGGTGACGTGGGATTCGGCAAGACCGAGGTCGCCGTGCGGGCCGCATTCAAGGCCATCCAAGACGGCAAGCAAGTGGCGATGCTCGTGCCGACGACCCTGCTCGTGAAGCAGCACTTCGAGACGTTCACCGAGCGCTTCGCCGGATTCCCCGTGCACGTGCGGGCCCTCTCGCGCTTCCAGACCGACAAAGAGGCGCGCGAGACCATCGCCGGGCTCGCCGACGGCACGATCGACCTCGTGATCGGCACGCATCGGCTGCTCACCGAGCAGATCCGGTTCAAAGACGTGGGCCTGCTCATCGTCGACGAGGAGCAGCGTTTCGGCGTCGAGCACAAAGACGCGCTCAAGAAGCTGAAGACCAACGTCGACATCCTGGCCATGAGCGCGACCCCCATCCCGCGCACGCTCGAGATGGCCGTCACCGGCATCCGCGAGATGTCGACCCTCGCGACACCGCCCGAAGACCGGCATCCGATCCTCACGTTCGTCGGGCCGTACTCCGAGCAGCAGGTCGCCGCGGCGATCCGCCGCGAGATGCTCCGCGAGGGCCAGATCTTCTTCGTGCACAATCGCGTCTCGTCGATCAACCGGGTCGCGGCCCAGCTCGCCGAACTCGTTCCCGAGGCGCGCATCGCGGTGGCGCATGGCCAGCTCAACGAGCACGTGCTCGAGCAGATCGTCGTCGACTTCTGGGAGCGCAAGTTCGACGTGCTCGTCTCGACGACCATCATCGAGACCGGCCTCGACATCACCAACGCGAACACGATCATCATCGACCGCGCCGACAAGTACGGGCTCTCGCAGCTGCATCAGTTGCGCGGCCGCGTCGGCCGTGGCCGCGAGCGCGCCTACGCGTACTTCCTCTGGGACCCGCAGAAGCCCCTCTCCGAGACCGCGCACGACCGCCTCTCGACCATCGCGGCGAACAACGAGCTCGGCAGCGGCATCCAGGTGGCGCTGAAAGACCTCGAGATCCGCGGCGCGGGCAATCTTCTGGGAGCCGAGCAGGCCGGGCACATCGCCGGCGTCGGGTTCGACCTCTACCTGCGCATGATCGGCGAGGCCGTGTCGGCGTTCCGCGGCGACGTCGCCGAAGGGCAGACCGAGTTGCGGCTCGAGCTTCCCGTCGACGCGCACATCCCCGAGGAGTACGTCGACAGCGAGCGGCTCCGACTCGAGGCGTACCAGAAGCTCTCGGCGGCAAGCGGGCCAGCGGCGAAGGAGGACCAGATCGGCGCGGTGCTCGACGAGCTCGTCGACCGCTACGGTTCGCCTCCCGACGCCGTCAAGCACCTCATCGCGATCTCCCGGCTCCGTCGGCGGGCGCAGCTCGCCGGTCTCTCCGAGGTCCTCGCCACCGGTTCGAAACTCCGCATCGCGCCAGCGGCGATCCCCGACTCGCGTCGCGTTCGCCTCGAGCGGCTCTATCCGGGGGCACGACACTTCGCGCAGAACGACGTCATCCTCGTGCCGTTCCCGATGCCAGGCGGCGAGCCGCTCGGCGACGGCGAGCTCATCGAGTGGGTCGCCAAGCTGATCACGGCGATCTTCCCGGTGCCAGAGGTGGCGGTCGATGCATCCGCCACCGCCTGACGGCCCGAGCGCGCGAGCACGCGCGTGCGCGTGCGGGTCCGCGAGCGCGAGCGCGCCAGAAGCTAGACCAGGAAGTTCATCGCGAGCAACGCCGTCGTCGTCATCGTGATCGTGTAGGGCAGGGCCATCCAGAGCATCTGCAGGTAGCCGAGCCGGATGAGCGGCGCGAGTGCCGACGTCAGGAGGAACAGGAAGGCCGCCTGGCCGTTCGGCGTCGCGATGCTCGGCACGTTCGTGCCCGCGTTGACGGCGATGGCGAGCGCCTCGAACTGCTCGCGATTGATCGTGCCGGCGCTGAAGGCGTTCGCGACTTCCGTGATGTACACGGTCGCGACGAAGACGTTGTCGCTGATGGCGGAGAGCACGCCTGCCGCGATGAAGAGCCACGTCAGTTGCTGTGGCCCGTCTCGCGCGAGCACGAGATCGATGACCGGCGTGAACAGGCCCTGGTCGTTGATCACGGCCACGATCGCGAAGAACGTCACGAGCAGTGCTGTGAACGGCAGCGCCTCTTGGAAGGCGTGGCCGAGCGAGTGCTCGTGGATCACGCCGTTGAACGCCGTCGCGACCACGATCACCATGAGGCCGATGAGTCCGACCTCAGCGACGTGAAGCGCGAGCGCCGCGACGAGCGCGAGAGCGGTGAAGGTCTGGACCGTCAGCCGGGCGCGGCGGCGCGGGCCGCTCTTGGCCGCCTCTGCCCGCTCCCACCGCTCCATGACCTCGCGCACCGACGCGGGCAGCTCGGCGCCGTAGCCGAACCAGCGAGTCTTCTCGAGCAGCACGGTCGTGAGGAGTCCGACGATCAGGACGGGAATCGAAACTGGCAGCATCTGCACCAGGAACTCGCCGAAGCCCCATCCGACGAGCTCGCCGATGAGGAGGTTCTGCGGCTCGCCCACGAGCGTCGCGAGTCCGCCGAGCGCAGTGCCGACCGCGGCGTGCATCATGATGTTGCGCAGGAAGTGGCGAAAGCGATCGAGGTCGCCCCTCATCGGGTCGTTCACGAGTTCGTCGTCGTCGTGGTCGTGCTCGTCGTCGATGGCCCGATTCGAGGCGAAGCGGTGATAGACGGAGTAGAGCCCGGTTGCGACCGCGATGATGACCGCGATCACCGTGAGCGCGTCGAGGAACGCCGAGAGCAGCGCCGCTACCCCGGTGAAGGTGAGCGAGAGCAGGAGCTTGGAGCGCACCGCGACGAGCAGCTTGGTGAACACCACCAGCAACAGCTCTCGCATGAAGTAGATGCCCGCGACCATGAACATCAGCAGCAGGATGACGGCGAAGTTCGCCTGCGTCTCGTGGTACACGCTCTCGGGGCTCGTCATGCCGATGACGACGGCCTCGATCGCAATGAGGCCGCCGGGCTGGAGTGGGTAGCACTTCAGCGCCATCGCGAGGGTGAAGATGAACTCGGCCACGAAGATCCAGCCGGTGGCGAAGGGCCCGAGCGCGAGGAGGAAGAGCGGATTCAGCGCCAGGAACGCGACGATCGTCATCTTGTACCAGCGGGGCGCGTCACCGAGGAAGTTGCGCGCCAGGGCGATCGAGTACTCACGAACCATGCAGACCCCTGTTCGGCGACGCCCGTCGATGGCGGTGCGGCGCGGGAAGACGTTGATGACGGCGGTCTCCCGCCGGCCGACCAGACTTCCCGGCACTCCGCGTCCGATCCTATCGGGCGGGCGGGGCGGAGCGCCTACCATGGCTGCGAGGGCGGGGCTCCGCCCGGACGGGAGCGATCGTGGGCGACATCCGACCTGGGAGCACGGCGGAGTCCACCGCGCGTGCCGCCACGCACCTCGAGGAGCTCATCGACACCGTCGCGCTGCTTCGCGCTCCGGGCGGCTGCCCGTGGGACGCCGACCAGACGCACGCCTCGCTCGTGCAGTACCTCGTCGAGGAGAGCTGGGAGCTCATCGACGCCATCGAGTCGGGCGACCGCGACGAGATGATCGAGGAGCTCGGCGACGTGCTCTACCAGGTGCTCTTCCACGCCGACATCGCCGCGCACACCGACGGTGAGCGCTTCGACATCCAAGACGTCGCGTCGCACATGACCGCGAAGATGGTGTCGCGGCATCCGCACGTCTTCGGCGGCGACCGCACGGCCGAGACCGCCGCAGACGTCGTCTCGTTCTGGGATGAGCTGAAGGCCGACGAGAAGCCGCATCGCACGAGCGTGCTCGACGGCATTCCGCGCGGCATGCCGGCGCTCGCGCTCGCGCAGAAGGTGCTCGGCAAGGCCGAGAAGGTCGGCGTGACGGATGCTGCGACCGGGGCGGCACTCGAGGCCCCGGCGTTCGCCGACGAGGCTGAACTCGGTGCCGCGCTGCTCGCGACCGTCGCCGCGGCACGCGCCGGGGGACTCGACGCCGAACGGGCGCTCCGTCACGCCGTGCGCACGCTCGAAGACGAGGTCCGCGCCGCGGAGCGGCAGGGCGCCGCAGGGTAGTGGCGCTCGCCGCACCATCCCGGCGGCGGGTCGGATCGCGGATGCCGCGCCGTCGGCGTAGCGTCTGGGGCATGGGCATCGAGGAGCAGCGCCTCTCCGAGTTCTTCGACCGCTACGCCGAGGCGTTGCGCGCCTTCGACGCGGAGGCGACGGCCAGGCTCTGGGGCCTGCCGGGCATGCTCATCACCGACGAGTTCGCGGGCGCACTCGAGAGTCGAGCCGACCTGGCCGACGCGCTCGCCTCGTCGTACCCGCTCTACCGCCGGCTCGGGCTCGACTCGGCCGTGCCGGAGATCCGCGCGATCAGCGCCCTCACCGATCGCATCTCGACCGTGCGACTGCGGTGGAGCTACCTCGACGATGCCGACGAGCTCATCGTGACGAGCGACTACGAGTACCTCGTGCGCGACGACGCCGACGGCCTGCACATCTACCTCGCGGTCGGCATCGACGAGATGGACGCGCTGCGCCGGGCGGCCGTCGCGCGTGACGTCGACCTCGACCTGGGATGAGCAGTCACAGCTCGCGCCGCTGACAGAATGGACGGCATGGCCGCCTCCGTCACCCCGCCGCGTGGAATGCGCGACTTCCTCCCGGCCGAGAAGGCCGTGCGCGAGCACGCCCTCGGCGTCATCCGCGACGTCTACGCCGCGCACGGCTTCGACGAGATCGAGACGCCCGTCATGGAGGACTCGTCGCGACTGCACGCAGGGCTCGGCGGCGACAACGAGAAGCTCGCGTTCGCGGTCATGAGACGCGGGCTCACGGCCGAAGACCTCGAGCGCGCCGCCGCGGGGGCCGACGCGCTCTCGCTCGCCGACCTCGGCTTGCGCTACGACCTCACCGTTCCGCTCGCGCGCTTCTACGCCACGCACCGCGCGGCGCTCCCGCCCGTCTTCCGCTCGATCCAGATCGCACCGGTGTGGCGTGCCGAACGCCCGCAGAAGGGCCGCTATCGGCAGTTCGTGCAGTGCGACATCGACATCATCGGCGAGGCCGGCCACCTTGCCGAGCTCGAGCTCCTCACGGCGACGGTCGCGACGCTCGATGCCCTGGGCCTCGGCGGATGCGTCATCCGCTTGAACGACCGGCGAATCCTCGCCGGCATCCTCGATTCGTGGGCCGTGCCGGCCGAGGTGCGCGAACGCGCCCTCATCACGATCGACAAGCTCGACAAGATCGGCCCCGCGGGCGTCGCCGCCGAACTGCGCGAGCTCGGGATCGAGCCGGCGGATGCCTCGACCGGGCTCAGCACCGATGTCGCCGCCGAGCTCGAAGCACTTGCGAACGCCGACTGGCACCTCGCCGACGGCATCGTGCGGCCTCCGGCCTGGCTCGACCTCGACGCCTACGCTGCGCTGCGGGAGCTCCGCGACGCCCTGCCCGGCGCGGCCATTGAGTTCGACCCCACGCTCGTGCGTGGCATGGGCTACTACACGGGCACGATCTTCGAGGTCGCCCACCCCAACCTCGACTATTCGCTCGGCGGCGGCGGCCGCTACGACGGCATGATCGGACGCTTCCTCGGGCAGGAGGTGCCTGCGTGCGGCTTCTCGATCGGATTCGAGCGCATCGTCGACCTGCTCGAGATGAGCCACGAGGCCAAGCCGCGTTCCGTGGTGCTCGTGTACGACGCCGAGACCCCGCCCGCGACGCTCCTCGCCGTGAAGGCCGAGCTCGTGGCATCCGGCACCCGCGTTCGCCTCGAGCGCCGCACGAAGAACCTGCGCGCCCTGCTCGATCGTGTGACGGCCGACGGGTTCGATGCCTTCGCGCCGATCACGGCCGAGACGACGGATGCCGCGTCGCTCGCGTTCCGCGACCTCGGCGCCTGACCCGCCGGCTCGCCGCCCGCTGACTCGCCGGCCGCCCTACTGCACGCCCGCATTCATCGAGTGGGCGAAAATGGCGGCCTTCCTACGGCGGAGGCCGCCAACATCGCCCACTCATTGCGCTCCGGGGATTCGTCTGGCTTCGCAGGCTCGCCGGACCCGCGCGATGAGCCGCTCCGGCTCGTGAAAGACGGCACGAGAGGTGACACGGATGACGCGCCAGCCCGCATCCTCGAACAACTCGCGCCGCTCGATGTCCCGGTGCCACCTCCCCGCGTCGCGATGATCGTCTCCTTCGTACTCGATCGCGATGCGCAGGTCGGGGTAGGCAAGGTCGGGGTGAAGCACGATCGATCCATCGCCAACGGGCACGGGCACGCCGATCAGCGGCTCGGGAAGGCCCCCGGCGACGAGCAGAAGGCGCATCAGGGTTACCATCCTCGAGTCGACCCCGGTGCGGAGACGAGGGAGCGCCCCACCTGGCCGAGGCCACTCCCCGCATGCGTGGGTGTGTACGGATCGCACGTTCGAGCGACGCGAGATCGGAGAGGGGTGGCTCACCGTTTCGGCGGCTCTGCACTGCGCCGCTGATCAGGAAGTCACCGACCGCCGTGAGGTCCTGAGCGCTCAATGCCGACGCCAGCTGCATCCACATCGTCTCCGCCGTGACCACCGGCAATCCGTGCAGGAAAGAGACCGGGAACGACGACCTGGTGCGGTGGCCGCATGAGCCTGATGTGCGCGCCCGGGTCGTCGTGGCGCTCAAGACATGCAGCGGCCTGATCGCGCCGGCACTGTGCGGAAGGGGAGCACCATAGAGGAGCGCGGCAGTGGTGTGGCTGAATGCCTCACCGGGTCGCAGGAGTGGTTCGTAGGCGTTGCACGCGTCGACGATGGATGCGATGTCGAGGCCCATCGCGCTGACGCCGAAGAAGGGATGATCCACCTGCTGCGTGCGGAGTCGCGCCCGCGTCGTTCCGAATGCCGCGTGTTCACTCGTGCGGATGGCGGCGCCGTTCGGAATCGGCGGTCGTGCAGGAGCGGGTCGCATCGGGCCATCGTCGCCGCGACGGCTCGTCATGGTGCGAAGTTGTCCACAGCGCAGGCGCGCATCCGCGGCATCCGACGTGAGTGGGCGATGTTGGCTGAAAAACCTGTGCCATTCGCACCAACTTCGCCCACTCGATGGGATAGCGGCGATGGATCGGCTCGAGGCGCCCGCGCCATCGGACGGCGGCGCGCAGCGGCATCCGCGTCGTCCTAGACTGACTGGCGGATCACGACGGAGTCGTCCGACGCACACCCCCCCATCACAGAGGAGTCCACTGTGGCATTCATCGAAGCTGTAGGCGCTCGCGAGATTCTCGACTCTCGCGGCAACCCCACCGTCGAGGTCGAGGTGCTGCTCGACGACGGCTCGCTCGCGCGCGCTGCGGTTCCCTCGGGCGCGTCCACCGGCGCCTTCGAGGCATACGAGCTGCGCGACGGCGACAGCGACCGCTACCTCGGCAAGGGCGTGCAGAAGGCCGTCGACGCCGTGCTCGACGAGCTCGGCCCGGCCGTCGAAGACCTCGACGCGAGCGACCAGCGCCTCGTCGACACCGCCCTCCTGCAGGCCGACGGCACCGAGAACAAGAGCCGCCTCGGCGCGAACGCGATCCTCGGCGTGAGCCTCGCGGTCGCAAAGGCCGCCGCCGACTCGGCCGACCTGCCGCTCTTCCGCTATCTCGGCGGCCCGAACGCCCACGTGCTGCCCGTGCCGATGATGAACATCATCAACGGCGGCGCGCACGCCGACACGGGCGTCGACATCCAGGAGTTCATGGTGCTGCCCATCGGCGCGCCGACGTACTCCGAGGGCCTCCGCTGGGGCGTCGAGACGTACCACGCGCTGAAGAGCCTGCTGAAGTCGAAGGGCCTGTCCACCGGCCTCGGCGACGAGGGCGGCTTCGCGCCCGACCTCGCGAACAACCGCGCGGCGCTCGACCTGATCGCCGAAGCGATCGGCAAGGCGGGCTTCACGCTCGGCACCGACATCGCCCTCGGCCTGGATGTCGCGGCCACCGAGTTCTTCGAGAACGGCGTGTACCGCTTCGAGGGCAAGGACCGCACCGCGGCCGAGATGAACGCGTACTACGGCGAGCTCGCCGCGGCCTACCCGCTCATCTCCATCGAAGACCCGCTCGACGAGAACGACTGGGAGGGCTGGGCCGACCTCACCTCGGAGCTCGGCACCAAGCTGCAGCTCGTGGGCGACGACCTCTTCGTCACGAACCCGAAGCGACTCGCCGACGGCATCGCCAAGCACGCGGGCAACTCGATCCTCGTGAAGGTGAACCAGATCGGCTCGCTCACCGAGACGCTCGACGCGGTGAAGCTCGCGCAGCGCTCCGGTTACACCGCGGTGCTCTCGCACCGTTCCGGCGAGACCGAGGACACCACGATCGCCGACCTCGCCGTCGCGACCGACTGCGGTCAGATCAAGACGGGCGCGCCCGCCCGGAGCGAGCGCGTGGCCAAGTACAATCAGCTTCTGAGGATCGAAGAGGAACTCGGTGAGGCCGCGGAGTACGCCGGCCGCACGGCGTTCCCCCGCTTCACGGCGTGAGCAGGTGCATCGGGGGTGGCCGTGAGGCCACTCCCGATGCGTCTTCCCGGGTCGGGTGAGGAGGGGCGATGAACGGTGACACGCCGCGCCCCGGCCCCGCCAAGACGGCGGCCGTGCGCTCGCGTTGGCTCAGTGGCATCCGCTTCTCGGGATTCTCGCTCATCATGATGGGCGTGCTCGTGCTCGGGGTGGTGGTGCTCGCGCCCACCGTCGCGGCGTTCGCGCAGCAGCGCCAGGAGATCGCCGAGATGCGAGCCGCGGTCTCCGAGCAGGAAGAAGATGTGCAGCGCCTCGGCGACGAGCGCGAGCGCTGGAACGACGAGACCTTCATCGTGACCCAGGCCCGCGAGCGGCTGTACTACGTGATGCCGGGCGAGGTGAGCTATCTCGTGATCGACGACCGTTCCGAGGCCGCGATGCCGGATGCCGCGACCGAGGTCTCGGCCGAGGTCACCGAATCGAAGGGCGACTGGATGCGCACCCTGCTCGACTCCGTGATGACCGCCGGGCTCGCGCCCGATTCGAGCGCTCCGGCGGATCCCGAGGTCCCTGCGGATCCGGCTGCATCGACCGCGCCCACGGCCGGCGGGAGTGGCGGATGAGCCGCCCGCCCTTCGAGCCGGCGAGCGAACGCGACATCCGCATCGTGTCGGCCCAGCTCGGCCGACCGGCGCGCGATGTCGTCGGCATCCCCGCGCGTTGCGTGTGCGGCGCGCCCACGGTCGTGGCGACGGCTCCCCGGCTCTCCGACGGCACGCCGTTCCCGACCCTCTACTACCTCACCCACCCCGTCGCGACGGCGGCGATGTCGTTCCTCGAGGCCGCGCAGCTCATGGTCGAATGCACCGAGCTGCTCGCCGCCGATCCCGAGGTCGCGGCCGCGTACGAGCGCGCGCACCTCGACTACCTCGCCGACCGCGAGTCGATCGACGTGGTCCCCGAGATCGCGGGCATCTCCGCGGGCGGCATGCCGACTCGCGTGAAGTGCCTGCACTCGCTCGCTGCGCACTCCCTCTCGGCGGGCCCGGGGGAGAACCCCATCGGCGACATCGCCCTCGAGCGCTCGACCTGGTCGCCCGACGTGTGCCGCTGCCCCGACTACGGGGTCGACGACCTCGACGACCCCGACGATGCGGATGCCGCGGACGACGCGGACGACGCCGACGACGCGGATGCCGCGGATGCCGCAACGGAGGCGCGCGCGTGAGCCGATCCGCCCGTCGGCCGCTCCAGACACTCGCGAGGGCCGCCGCCACCGTCGCCGCCGCCGCGCTGCTCGCACTCTCGGGCGCGACCCCGGCGCACGCCGACACGGTGCGCGACCTCGAGTACTGGCTGAACGACTACGGGTTCACGACCGCGTGGCAGACCTCGCGCGGCAAGGGCGTCACGGTCGCGGTGATCGACACGGGCGTGAACGGCAATGTCGCCGAGCTGCGCGGTGTGGTCACCGACGGCACGGATGTCTCGGGCCTCGGCAGTCCCGACGGCCAGACGCCGGTGGGCGAAGAGAGCCAGCACGGCACGATGGTCGCCTCGCTCCTCGCCGGTCGCGGGAGCGGCGAAGGGTCAGGCGTCATCGGCGTCGCGCCCGAGGCCGACATCATCACCGCGTCGGTCGCATTCGGTCAGGACACCGGTGCAGAGAAGTCCAACGACGACCAGATCGCCGAGGCGGTGCGCTGGGCGGTCGACAATGGGGCCGAGGTCATCAACATGTCGCTCACCCGGAACACCGCGGATTGGCCCGAGAGCTGGGACGACGCGTTCATGTACGCGTTCGAGCATGACGTCGTCGTGGTCGCGGCAGCGGGCAACCGCGGGAGCGGCACGACGCAGGTCGGCGCCCCGGCCACGATTCCGGGCGTGCTGACCGTCGCGGGCGTCGATCGGTCCAAGAATGCGAGCTTCGACGCGAGCTCGCAAGGCATCACGATCGCGGTCTCGGCTCCCAGCGAGCAGCTCGTGGGAGTCCTGCCCGACGGCGGCTACGTGCAGTGGAGCGGCACGAGTGCGGCGACCCCGCTCGTCGCAGGGCTCGTCGCGCTGATCCGCTCGGAGTACCCAGACCTCGATTCGGCGAACGTCATCGAGCGGCTCATCAAGACCGCCGATCCGAACGGGCAGCAGGTGCCGAGCCCGCTCTACGGGTGGGGGATCATCAATCCCGTCGCTGCGCTCACCGCCGAGGTGCCCGAGGTCGAGGCGAGTCCCCTGGGCAGCCTCGCCGAATGGATCAAGCTGCACCGGCGGGCGGAGGCCCCCACACCCCAAGACGAAGGCGACACCCCGCAGGAGATCGTGCCGATCGCCGATCCGCCGCCACCGCGCTCGGATGCCGCGCAGACGCTGCTGCCGACACCATGGACACTGGCCTATGTGACGGTGCCGCTCTCGCTCGTCGCCGGATTTGGTACGCTAGCAGCGCTGTTGGGCATCGGCGCCACTCGGCATACCAGGCGGATCGTCCGCTCTCGCGGGCAGTGATCGCACGCAACAGATAACGAGGAGTCCATTCACCGTGCCCAAGATTTTGATCGTCGGCGGCGGCTATGCGGGGTTCTACACGGCGTGGAAGCTCGAGAAGTGGCTGCGCCCCGGCGAGGCCGAGGTCACGATCGTCGACCCGCTCCCGTACATGACGTACCAGCCGTTCCTTCCCGAGGTCGCCGCAGGTTCCATCGAGCCGCGGCATTCCGTGGTGTCCCAGCGCCGTCACCTCAAGAAGACCAGCGTCGTCACGGCGAAGGTCACCCGCATCGACCACGCTGCGAAGACCGCCACGATCACGCCCGAGCTGGGTGAGCCGTGGGAGTTCGAATACGACGTCATCGTCGTCACGGGCGGCGCGGTCTCGCGCACCTTCCCGATCCCGGGCATCGCCGAGAACGCGATCGGCCTGAAGTCGGTCGAAGAGGCCGTCGCGATCCGCGACCGCGTGCTGACCAACTTCGACAAGGCGTCGAACCTCCCGCCCGGCCCCGAGCGCGAGCGCCTGCTCACGTTCGTGGTGGTCGGCGGCGGCTTCGCCGGCATCGAGGTGTTCGGCGAGCTCCGCTCGTTCGCGAGTGCGCTGCTCGAGTACTACCCGCAGCTCACGTTCGACGAGACCCACTTCCACCTCATCGAGGCGATGGGCCGCATCATGCCCGAGGTGTCGCTCGAGACGAGCCACTGGGTCATCAAGCACCTCGCGCAGCGGGGCGCCGAGATCCACCTCGACACGCAGCTCTCGAGCGCCGTCGACGGCGTCATCGAGCTCTCCACCGGTGAGTCCTTCGAGTCCGACCTCATCGTCTGGACCGCGGGCGTCATGGCCAACCCCGCCATCGTGCGCTCGAGCGACCTGCCTGTCGAGGAGCGCGGCCGGCTCAAGGCCCGCGCCGACCTCCGCATCGGCGACGAAGACGACTTCGTGCCCGACGCGTGGACGGCCGGCGACATCGCCGCGGTGCCCGACCTCACCGGCGGCGGCGTCGGCGGCTATTGCGTGCCGAACGCCCAGCATGCGGTGCGCCAGGGCAAGCTGCTCGCGAAGAACATCGTGGCCGTGCTCCGCGGCGAGGAGCCGAAGGAGTACTTCCACAAGAACCTCGGCGCGGTCGCCGGTCTCGGCATCGGCTCGGGCGTGTTCCAGTCGGGCAAGATCGCGCTGAAGGGCCTCATCGCCTGGTTCGCGCACCGTGGCTACCACGGCCTTGCGATGCCCAGCTGGGAGCGCAAGTTCCGCGTGTTCTGGGGCTGGTGGAACAACTTCTGGCTCGGCCGTGACATCGTCTCGCTCTCTGCAGTGCAGACGCCGCGCGCGCAGTTCGAGCAGTTCGCCGCGCGTCCCAAGCCGCCCGCCGCCGCTGCACCGGCGCCGAACGGTCAGACTGCGTCATCCGGTTCGAAGGATGCTGCTGCGAAGCCCGCGAACGAGAAGGCCGGGTCGAAGGCCGAGGCCAAGGCCCACGCGGAGCCCGTCGCCGCGAAGTAGTGTGGATCGCGGCGCCGCAACTTGCGGCGCCGCGCTCCCGTAGCCCAATCGGCAGAGGCAGGCGACTTAAACTCGCCGCAGTCTGGGTTCGAGTCCCAGCGGGAGCACCGTCAGCGCTTGCGCGGTTCGGCGATCCAGCCGGTGATCACGAGTGCCGTGCGTGCCGCGCCGAGGGGCGGGCCGAACGGCAGCCTGAACCCGATCCAGAACACGAGCTCGATGGGCAGCAGCACGAGGGCGAGGATCCGGCCGATCTTCCTCGTCTTCCGTCGCCAGAGCAGTGTCCCGACGGCCACCTCGGCGGCGCACACTCCTGCGAATCCGAGGATCAGCGGAACCGTGGTGGGCACGCCCCATTCGGCGAACTCGCCGGGCCCGTAGGTCGGATAGCCCATGAGTTTCCAGATCCTGCCGGTGCGCTCGAGCTGCGCCGCCCCGATCACTCCGGGGATGCCGAAACCGAGGCCGAGAAAGCTGCTTGTGCCTGCTGCGGCGCGCGTCGTCACCACTGCGACCGTCGTTCGCTCGTCAGCTGCAGTCATCTGCCCACCTCCGGATACGCACAAGGTAGCGACCTTCGGATGCTGCGGCTAGTCCCGATTCGAGGGGCTCAACGGCTCGGGAGGACAGAGCGGGATTGGGAGGACGCCTGCGCCTCAATTCGTCCTCCCAATCCGAGGATGTCCTCCCAAGCGAACCGGTGCAGCCCAGCTCGAGTCATCGGTTCTCGCCCGACGGCCTGATCACCTGATCACCTGGTCACCGCCAGCCGGTTCCGATCTGCTCTCCGGCGTGAGTTCCCCAGCCGCCGGCACCGTTTCCGCGGTAGAGACGGAGCACGCCGCTCTCGGTGACACCGAGGATGTCTGCGGCTCCGTCGCCCGTGAAGTCGCCGGGGCTCGTCACGGTGATGAACTGGTCCCATTCCGTCCCGATGACGATCCCGCTCGGGTCAGCCCAGCCGCCCGAGCCATTGCCGGTGTACATGCGGAGTGAGCCTGCCGGGGTGACCGCGAGCACGTCGGGTTTCGCGTCTCCGGTGAAGTCACCCGGGCTGAGGACCTTGGTGAACTGACCCCAGCCCGAGCCGATCACCTGTCCGGTCGGTGAGCCCCATCCGCCCGAGCCGTTGCCGGAGTACAACGACATCGTCCCGTCCGGCCTCACGCCGATGATGTCGACGCGACCG
Source organism: Agromyces sp. ISL-38 (assembly GCF_018613935.1). Taxonomy (GTDB): domain Bacteria; phylum Actinomycetota; class Actinomycetes; order Actinomycetales; family Microbacteriaceae; genus Agromyces. Next base: position 69,760 of record NZ_JAGGPF010000008.1, read on the forward strand.
TCTCCGGTGAAGTCGCCGGGTGAGAACACCATCGTGAACATGTTCCACCCGGTGCCGATGACCGTTCCGCCGGCGTCCGCCCAGCCGCCTGCACCGTCGCCCGGATAGAGGCGCATCGTTCCGTCGGTCGTGATGCCGATCACGTCGGACTTCCCATCACCGGTGAAGTCTCCGGGTGCGACGACCTTCTCCATCGCATCCCAGGAGCTGCCGATCGGGATTCCCGCCGGAGAGAGCCATGAGCCCTGACCGTCGCCCTGGTAGTAGGAGAGCGTGCCGGTCGTGACGATTCGGAAGACGTCAGCTGATCCGTCGCCGCTGAAGTCCGCAGTGCCGATCGCGAGCCTCGCGAGATCGCTCGCCGGGATCGTCCCATCCCTGACGGTGCCGCTCGTCGGTATCGCCAGATGGAGGTGGTCGCATGAATCGGCGAATCGGCTGGTGATGTACTCCAGGTAGACCGAGCTGCCGCACGCGGACTGGCCCGCTTGGGTTCCTCGGGGAACGATGGAGTCGAGGAACCTCAGGAACGGGATGGACTCGGCGCCGCCGGTCACGCGGATGCCTCCCACGCGCACGAAGTCGACGGCCCGTCCGGGGTCGGAACAGTGCGGGGAGATGTAGCTCGTGGGGCAGGGCGGGTTCTGCAGCACGCCCGGGCACGAGCGGAGCAGGTCGCTGATGTAGAGCGAACCATACTGGTTCAGCGTCAGCACCAGGATCTGGAACACCCGGGTATCGAGACGGCACCCGGCGATGGGAACCTCGCCGCGGGCGACGGGTGCGATGATCTGGGACACGACTCCATACGAGATGGAGTCGAAGCGGCCCTGTGCACGCGCGTTCATGAGCGCCTGCGCAAGGACTTGGGGATTGTCGGAGATGGCCTTCGCCTGCTCCGATTGACCTGGGAGCATCGTCGTCGCGCAGATGACCGCTGCCCCGAGTAATCCCAGATACAGCTTTCGCAGCCATGGTCGACGAGTCGGAAGCCTCGGTGAATGCGGTGCAGCGGCGTTGCCCATGTGTGACTTCTTGGTGCGATCAGGCCAGTTGGCCCGTGATGAGCAACCTACGGTGAACGCGACGTCCCGTCATGTCACCCGAAGTGCCGACTTGTGCTCGCCGGTCCTGGCGAACAGGATTGTTCGTTCGGCGGTATCGACTACGTGAGCCTGTCCAGCCGTCGCAGGATCAGCCCCTCGCGGAGCGCCCACGGCGAGACTTCGAGCACCTTCGCCTTGAAGGCGCGCATCGTCTCGGAGAGCACGACGGCGCCCGCGACGATCTGGAACGTGCGGTCCTCGGTGATGCCGGGCAGCGCCGGCCGCGCGTCGGCGGGGATGCGTGCGAGTCGTGGGATCCAGTCATCGAGGGCCGAGAGCTTCAGGATGCTGCGCTCCTCCGCTCCGACGCCCCCTTCGGTGCTCCCGGCGAGCTTCGCGAGTGAACGAATCGTCTTGGACGAGCCGACGACATGGTCGGCCTCGGGGATGCCGCCGATGTCGCCGACGGTCTTGGAGAGCACGGCTCGGGCATGCTTGCGGAGGCGTTCGACCTGCTCCTCGGTGGGCGGGTCGTCGGGGAGGAACTCGATCGTCGAGCGGCCGGCGCCGAGCGGCACCGAGCGTGCGACCTCCGGGATCTCGTCGCCACCGTGCGCCACCTCGAGCGAACCGCCGCCGATGTCGAACAGGAGCACGCGGCCCGCCGACCACCCGTACCAGCGCCGCACCGCGAGGAACGTGAGGCGCGCCTCGTCGGGGCCGCTCAGCACGTCGAGGTGGATGCCTGCCGCCTCCTCGATGCGCGCGAGCACCGCGGGGCCGTTGCTCGCCTCACGGATCGCGGATGTCGCGAACGCGAGCATCTCGTCGATGCCCGACTTGCGTGCCACCTCGGCGGCGTCGCGCACCGCCGTGACGATCGTCTCGACGCCCTGCTCGCTGATCGCCCCGTCGTCGTCGAGGTAGCGCATGAGCCGCAGCACCGACTTGTGCGAAGCGGTCGGAATCGGTCGAGCGCCTTGATGCGCGTCGACGACGAGCAGGTGCACGGTGTTGGAACCGACATCGAGAACCCCGAGACGCATGGTGCGAGCGTACCGGGCGCGCGAAGCAGTAGCGCACGCGCGGCGCCCGAAACCGGTGCGGGCTGGGTGACTTTCGTGCATACTGGTGCGACTGGGACGACCGTCCCACTTCGGTCGGCGATGGCGTCGAGAGGAGCCGCGTGGCCCGCATCCCCGCTCCCGAGCGCCGCGACGCGCTCGTCGAGGCCGCCTTGCGCGTGGTCTCCCGGCGCGGCATCGCACAAGCGACGACCCGTGCGATCGTCGCCGAGGCAGGCATGTCGCTCGCGAGCTTCCACTACGCGTTCGACTCCCGTGACGAACTCATCGACGAGCTCATCACCACGGTCGTCGCACGCGAGCAGCACGCCGTGATCCCCGAGCCCGTGCCCGGAGGAGACCTGCGGGAGATCCTCGAGGCGGGGCTGCTGCGCTACTTCGAGCACTTGCGCGGCGATCCCGAGCACGAGCAGGCGATGCTCGAGCTCACGCACTACGCGCTGCGGTCGCCGGAGCGGCATCCGCTCGCCGTCGCCCAGTACGCGCGCTACGCCGAGCTCGCGGCCCACTCGCTCGAGATCGCCGCGAGCCACGCCGGCACCACGTGGGACCGGCCCATGGAACAGGTCGCCCGCGTGCTCGTGGCCTTCACCGACGGGCTCACCATCACGTGGCTCGTCGACCGCGACGACGACGCAGCACGGGCGGTCGCGCACGCGGCCGCCGACGCCCTCTCGAGAATGGCCGAACCGCGATGACGACTGTCGACACCGCTCCCTCCGCGCTCGGCGAACCCACCCGGCGGGTCTCGCGGGGCTGGATCGCCGCGTTCGCGGGCTCCTGGCTGGGCATCTGGATGGCGCAGCTCACGCCCGTGCAATTGCTCCTGCCCGCGCAGATCGATGCGCAGCTGCATCCCGACGACTGGGTCGACAGCGTCATGGCGTTCGGCGTCATCTCGGGGATCGCCTCGCTCTTCGTGATCGTCGCGTATCCGCTCACCGGCGCGCTCTCCGACCGCACCACGTCGCGGTTCGGCCGCAGGCGCCCGTGGATCGCGATCGGCGCACTCGTGTTCGCGTTCTCGCTCGTCGCGCTCGGCTTCCAGACCGAGCTCTGGACGATCGGTGCCGCGTGGGTCGCCGCGACCGTCGGCTTCTGCATCATGACGGCCGCGCTCACGGCGACGATCTCCGACCAGGTGCCGGTCGGCCAGCGCGGCTTCGTCTCGGGCTGGATGTCGGCGCCGCAAGCGGTGGGCATCATCGTTGGTCTCGTGATCGTGACCGAACTCGTGCCGGGCACGGCAGCGGGCTACGCCGTGCTCGCCGTGGTGCTCCTGGTGCTCGTGGTGCCGTTCCTGCGGCGCCACGACCAGCCGCTCGCGGCGGTCGAGCGAGCCCGCATGTCGGCCCGCGGCATCCTCGCGAGCCTCTGGATCAGCCCGAGGCAGTACCCCGACTTCGGCTGGACGCTCCTCAGCCGCGTGCTCGTCTCGATCGGCAACGCCCTGGGCACGAGCCTGCTGCTGTACTTCCTCATGTTCGGTCTCGGCGACGCGAACGCCGAATCCGACCTCATCATCCTCACGCTCATCTACATGGTGTTCGTCATCCTCGCCTCGCTCACCCTCGGCCGTCTCTCCGACCGCCTCGGCCGTCGCCGCGTCTTCGTGTTCGTGGCCGCCGGGCTGCAAGGCGTCGCAGCGCTCCTGCTCGCGATCCTGCCCGACCTCACCATCGCGATGATCGCCGCGGGACTCCTCGGCCTCGGCTACGGCTGCTTCCTCTCGGTCGACCAGGCGCTCGCCACCCAGGTGCTGCCCGACCCGGCGTCGCGCGGAAAAGACCTCGGCATCATGAACATCGCCTCGGCCGTTCCCCAGTCGATCGGCCCGTTGCTCGGCGCGTTCGCCGTGCTCGCGACGGGCACGTTCACGCTCGTGTTCGTGCTCGGCGCCGTCTTCGCCTTCGGCGGCGCCCTCGCCGTCTCTCGCGTGCGGAACGTGCGCTGATGAACCTCGACCTGCGCTTCACGGGCAATCCGGCGACGGATGCCGCGAGCTGGCTCACTCCCGCGCGGCACTGGCCCGCCCTCACCGCCGCGACGGCGCACCTCGACGCTCCCGTCGGCGCCCTCCACCTGGGGGCGCTGCGGCACAACGCGCTCGACATGCTGCGCCGCGCGAGCGGCACCCCCATCCGCATCGCGTCGAAGTCGGTGCGCGTGCGCAGCGTCATCGAGGCGCTGCTCGCGATGCCCGGCTATCACGGGGTGCTCAGCTACACGCTCGCCGAGGCGCTGTGGCTCGCCGACTCGATCGACGACCTCGTCGTCGGCTATCCCACGGCGGAGCGCAGCGGCATCCGTCGACTGGCGACCGACCCGGCCCTCGCGAGCCGCATCACCCTCATGGTCGACTCGCCCGCGCAGCTCGACCTCATCGACTCGGTGCTGCCGCCGGGGCGGCGCGAGACGATCCGCGTGTGCCTCGAACTCGACGCCTCGTGGGATGCGCCAGTGCTCGGCCACCTCGGCGTTCGGCGTTCGCCCGTGCACGACCCCGCCGACGCGGGCGCGCTCGCCGCCTACATCACGAAGCGGCCGGGCTTCACGCTCGTCGGCATGATGTCGTACGAAGCGCAGATCGCGGGAGTCGTGAACCAGCCCGATGGTCGCCCGATCGACGGCGCACTCAATCGCTGGATGCAGTCCCGCTCGATGCCGGAGCTCGTCGAGCGTCGTGCCCGCGCCGTCGCGGCCGTGCGCGCGCACGCCGAGCTCGAGTTCGTGAACGGCGGTGGCACGGGTTCGCTCGAACTCACGTCGGCCGACCCGTCGATCACCGAGATCGCCGCGGGTTCCGGCCTCTTCGGCGGGCACCTCTTCGACGGCTACGCCCACTTCACGCCGGCCCCCGCCGCGGCCTTCGCGCTCGACGTGGTGCGCTCGCCGAGCCCCGCGCACGCGACGATCCTCGGCGGCGGCTGGATCGCCTCGGGGCCGCCCGCGGCCGATCGTGTTCCTCGTATCGTGTGGCCCGAAGGACTCTCGATGGTGGCGCGCGAGTCGGCCGGCGAGGTGCAGACCCCGGTCACCGGCCGCGGCGCCTCGCGCCTCGAGGCGGGCGACCGGGTCTGGTTCCGGCACACGAAGTCGGGCGAACTGTCGGAGCACTTGAACGAGTTCGCCGTGGTCGACGGCGGCGCGGTGGTCGAGACGATCCCGACCTACCGGGGAGAAGGCAAGGCGTTCCTGTGACGGCGAGCGGAGCGGTGTGGCGCAATTGGGGTCGCACCGAGTCGGTGCGCCCGAAGCGGGTGGAGCGGCCGGCCACGGCCGGCGCCGTGCAGCGAGCCGTGGCCGCCGCCGCGGCATCCGGTCTCCGTGTGAAGCCCGTGGGCTCGGGGCACAGCTTCACGGGCATCGCCGTCGCCCCCGATGTGCAGCTCGACCTCACCGACCTCTCAGGGGTGATCGACGCGGATGTCGCGACCGGCCGCGTCACGATCGCGGCCGGCACCCGACTCCACGAGCTGCCTCGACTCCTGGCGCCCTATGGGCTCGCGCTGCCCAACATGGGTGACATCGACAAGCAGACGATCGCCGGAGCCACCTCGACGGGGACTCACGGCACGGGGCTCGGTTTCGGCGGGCTCGCGACGCAGATCGTCGCCGCGAAGCTCGTCGACGGTGCGGGGGAGCTCCTCACCGTGAGCGAGACCGAACGGCCCGAGCTCCTGCCCGCGGTGCGACTCGGCCTCGGCGCTCTCGGCGTGCTCGTCGAAGTGACGCTGCAACTCGTGCCGCGGTTCGTGCTGCACGCGGTCGAGAAGCACGCACCGCTCGAGGCGGTGCTCGACGGGTGGCTCGATCGGGTGCGCGGTGCCGACCACTTCGATCTCTACTGGTTCCCGCACACCGACACCGCGCTGGCGAAGACGAACACGCGCCTGCCGGGCGATGCACCGAGGAAGCCCCTCGGCCGCCTGACCCGGTGGGTCGACGACGAGCTCCTCGCGAACGGCGCCTACCGTGCGATCTGCGGGCTCGGCAGGGTCGCGCCGGCCACCACGCCGTTCTTCGCCCGGCAGGTCGACAAGTTCACGGGCGACCGCGACTTCAGTGACTTCTCGCCCGCGGTGTTCACCACGAATCGCACCGTGCGCTTCCGCGAGATGGAGTACGCCGTTCCGATCGCCGTCGTGCCCGAGGCGCTTCGCGAGGTGCGAGCACTCATCGAGCGACGCGGATGGCGCATCAGCTTCCCGATCGAGGTGCGCGCGGCGGCATCCGACGACAACTGGCTCTCGACTGCCTACGGGCGAGAGACCGGCTATCTCGCCGTGCACCGGTACTTCCGCGAGGACCCTCGCGAATACTTCGCCGCCGTCGAGCAGATCATGGCCGGGTACGGCGGGCGGCCGCACTGGGGCAAGATGCATTCGCGCACGGCAGCGGAGTTGCGCGAGGTGTACCCGCGGTTCGAGGACTTCCTGCTCGTGCGCGACGAGCTCGATCCCGAGCGGCGCTTCGCGAATCCCTACCTCGAGCGCGTGCTCGGGGCATGAGGTCGACCCGAAGGGGCCGAAGGAAGGGCCGAAGGAAGGGCCGGATGCCGCGGCATCCGCCCGTTCGATTCCTGCGTCTGCGTCAGGGCGTGCGCCGGCGCAGCGTGATGGACCCGAGCACGATGGAACCGATGATCCACGCGCCGATCACGAGGAGTTTCGCCGCGATCCACTCGGCGTCTTTCGAGTCATCGGCCACGGCCCTGAGCGCGTCGATCGCGAAGCTGAGCGGGAGCCACTCGCTGATCGCCTCGAGCGCCTCGGGCAACTGGTCGCGCGGGATGAAGATGCCGCCGAGCAGGATCTGCGGGAACACGAGGAGCGGGAGGAACTGCACGACCTGGAATTCCGAACGTGCGAACGCGCTCGCGAGCAGGCCGAGCGCCGTACCGAGCAGGGCATCGGCGACTGCGACCGCGAAGAGGAGCCAGATCGTGCCCTCGATCTCGAGACCGCACACCCACACCGCGAACGACACCGCGATCGCCGTCTGGAAGATCGCGAGCAGGCCGAACGCGAGCGCATAGCCGAGGATGAAGTCGCCCTTGCCCAGCGGCATCGAGAACAGTCGCTCGAGCGTGCCGTTGCGTCGTTCACGAAGCGTGGCGATGCTCGTCACGAGGAACATGACGATGAACGGGAACAGGGCGATCATCGCGGGCCCGATGTCGGCGAAGAGGTCGGTGTCGGTGAAGATCCACGCGACGAGGCCGATGAGCAGGCTCGGCACCACGAGCAGGAGCCCGATCGTGCGCGGGTCGTGCCGGATCTGCGTCAGCACGCGACCGGTGGTGGCGAACGTGCGCGAGAGCGTCATCACGCCACCTCCGACCCCGTCTCGGGGTGCAGGTCGGGCACGCCGCGCTCGATGAGGCGGAGGAACGCCGTCTCGACGTCGTCGGTGCCGGTCGCCTCGAGCACGCCGGGCACGGTGTCGTCGGCGAGGAGTGCGCCGTCGCGCATGAGGAGCAGCCGATCGCAGCGTTTCGCCTCGTCCATCACGTGGCTCGAGACCAGAAGCGTCGCGCCGGCTTCGGCGAGCCGGTGGAAGAGCTCCCACAGCTCGACGCGGAGCACGGGGTCGAGGCCGACGGTCGGCTCGTCGAGCACGAGCACCTCGGGAGCTCCGAGGAGGGCTGCGGCGAGCGAGACGCGGCCGCGCTGCCCGCCCGAGAGAGATCCGGCGAGGCGTCCCTCGACGGAGCCGAGGTCGGTGCGCTCGATGACGCTGTCGACGTCGGACGCCGGTGCCCCGATCACCCGTCGGAAATACGCGAGGTTCTGGCGCACGGTGAGATCGTCGTACACGCTCACCTGCTGCGTCACGTAGGCGACGCGAGCGCGAAGCGCGGCCGACCCGGCCGGGAGCCCGAGCACCTCGATCGTGCCCGAGTCCACCACCTGCACGCCCACGAGCGAGCGCATGAGCGTGGTCTTGCCGCACCCGCTCGGGCCGAGGAGGCCCACGATGCGGCCGCGCGGCACGTCGAGCGACAAGCCGTGGAGCACGGGCGCACCGGCGCGGCGCACGTGCAGGTCGCGAACGACGACGGCGGGACCAGCGGCGACATCGACGCTATTCACCATGTGCCGAATTCTTCGCCTGCCCGAACCGGTTGTCAAGTGCCCGGAGGACGACCGGTCAGGTGCCATTGCACCGCCGGCCCGACGCGCGCGACGAGCTCGTCGATGCTCACCGAGGCCGCGGGCTCGAAGGCGAGCACGTAGCGCACCATGATCACTCCGACGATCTGGGATGCCGCGAGCTCGGCGCGAAGCTCGGCGTCAGCTCGGTCGGCGTCACCCAGTCGGCTCGCGATGCGGTGCATGATCTCGCGCCGTAGGAACTCGCGCAGCATCCGTGCCACCGGACCCTGGCCGATCGCCGAGCGCAAGGCCGCGACCGCGGCAGGACGCACCCCGGCGGCATCCCACGCGCCGAGCACGGCACGCACGAGTCGCGCGCCGAGCTCTTCGAGCGGCCCGTCGAGCGCGTCGCGCACGAGCCGGTCTGGGCGCAGCGGCACCTCGACGACTTCGGCGACGAGCGCCGACTTGCCGTCGAAGTAGTGGTGCACGAGTGCCGGGTCGACGCCGGCGCGGCGAGCGATCGCACGCACCGAGGCGGCCTCATACCCGTGCTCGCCGAATTCGGCGGTCGCCGCCTCGAGGATGCGCGCCCTCGTGTCGTCGCGATTGGCCCCCTTCGGACGACCGCGACGACGCGGTGCAGGTGCCTCGGCCACAGCCTGAGCCTACGCCCGGAGCAGGCCCCGCGCTTCCTCCGAGTCTCATGGGAAGCACGGTAGGCGAACAGGGGTGCTCGGTAGGATGAGCAGACACCCGAACACGTCAATACGTCGCCCAGAGCGCTAGGAGTCCGTGCCATGGAATGGCTCATTCCCGTCATCATCGTCGTTGCGCTCGTGGTGATCGCCGGCATCTACCTGTGGGCCACCTACAACTCCCTCGTCACCCTCAATGTGCGGGTCGACGAGGCGTGGAGCGACATCACGGTGCAGCTGAAGCGCCGTGCCGACCTGATCCCCAACCTCATCGAAGCGGTGAAGGGCTACGCCGCTCACGAGAAGGCGGTCTTCGAGAACGTGACGCGTGCCCGAGCCGAGACGCTGCAGGCGCAGGGTCCGGTCGAGGCGGGTGCCGCCGAGAACCACATGCAGCAGGCGCTGAAGTCGATCTTCGCGGTCGCCGAGGCGTACCCGCAGTTGCAGGCGAGCCAGAACTTCCTGGCGCTGCAGGCCGAGCTCGTCGACACCGAAGACAAGATCCAGGCATCCCGTCGCTTCTACAACGGCGGCGTGCGAGAGCTCAACACGAAGATCAAGGTCTTCCCCAACACGCTGTTCGTGCGGGGCCTCGGCTTCCACGAGCGCGACTTCTTCGAGGTCACGGAGCCTGCGGCGATCGCAGAGCCCCCGCGCGTCCAGTTCTAACGCACGACGATGTACCGAGCCATAGCGAAGAACAAGCGCAACACCTTCTTCATCATCCTGTTCTTCCTCGCCATCATCGGCGGGCTGGGGTGGCTGGCGGCATGGGTCTATCAAGATCCGACGATCGTCATCGTGACGCTCGTCATCGCGACCGCGTACGCCCTGTTCCAGTACTTCACCGCCGACCGGCAGGCGATCGCCATGTCGGGCGCGATCGAGCTGAAGAGCAAGGCCGACCACCCGCGGCTCTGGCGAACGGTGGAGAACCTCTCGATCACGACCGGCACGCCGATGCCGAAGGTGTACGTCATCTCCGACCCCGCGCCCAACGCGTTCGCGACCGGGCGCGACCCCGAGCACGCCGTCGTCGCCGCGACCACTGGCCTGCTCGAGATCATGGACGACGCCGAGCTCGAGGGCGTCATGGCCCATGAGCTCGGCCATGTGCGCAACTACGACATCCGACTCTCGATGGTCGTGTTCGGTCTCGTGGTGGCGGTGGGCTTCATCTCCGACATGCTCGTGCGCATGACGTTCTTCGGGCGGGGCAACAACCAGAACCCCGTTGTGCTCGTCTTCGGGCTCGTGGCGATGCTCATCGCGCCTCTCGTCGCGAGCCTCGTGCAACTGGCCGTGTCACGACAGCGCGAGTACCTGGCCGACGCCACGGGCGCGATGACGACGCGGCATCCCGACGCCCTCGCGAGCGCGCTCGAGAAGCTCGGGGCCTACGGCCGGCCGATGCGGCGGCAGAACTCCTCGATGGCGCACCTCTGGATCGCCGACCCGCTGCGGCCCGGCGTCATCGACCGGCTGTTCGCGACCCACCCCCCGATCGCCGATCGCATCAAGCGGCTCGAGACCATGGGCGGCGCCTTCTAGGCCACGCCGGCCTTGGCAGTCGCGAGTTCAGAGCTCAGCGCGGGGGAGAGATCTCCGCGCCCGGTGACCGCCACCTCGTCGAGCCCCTGCCACGAGGCCGCGCGCAGCAGCACCGGAGCGAGCCGCGCCGCCGTCTCGGCCGGCGCGCCCGGCTCGGCCCACGCCGACTGCACGCGGAGCACCCCCGCCTGGCGGTCGCTCTTCAGGTCGACGCGGCCGACGACCCGGTCGTCGATGAGCACGGGCAGCGAGTAGTAGCCGAACTTGCGGTCAGGCTCGGGCACGTAGATCTCGATGCGGTAGTGGAAGTCGAACATTCGCTCGGTGCGGGGCCGGAACCACACGACCGGATCGAACGGCGAGAGCACCGCGGCCGTCTCGATGCGCCGTGGCCGCTTCGCGTCGCGGTGCAGCCAGGTGGGCGTGGGTCGCGCGCCGGTGGTCCAGCCGGGGACCTCGACGGGCAGGAGCACGCCCGACTCCTCGAGATCGCGGATCGCCGCGCGCACGGTTGCCCGCGTCATCCGCCAGTAGTCGGCGAGGTCGGCCTCGGTGCCGATGCCGAGAGCGGATGCCGCGAGCTCGACGAGGTGCCGCACGGCGTCGGCCCCGGCGGGCGGCTCGCCGAGGAGCTCGGGGGAGAGCGCCTGCTCGGGCAGCGCATACACGCGCTCGAAGCGGCGGCGTTCGATGCACACGACCTCGCCGGTGCGGAACATCATCTCGAGCGTGCGCTTGACGTCGGACCAGCCCCACCATGGACCGCGGCGCTCGTTGGCGTCATGTTCGATCTCGCTCGCGCGCATCGGCCCGTTCGCGGCGAGCTCCGCACGGAGCCACTCGGCGAGCGTGCGATTCTCGGTGACCCAGCCGCCCCAGTCGCTGCCCTTCCGACGGTATTCCGCGCGACGGAACTCGAAGTGCGGCCACAGTTCGCGCGGGATGAACGCCGCCTGGTGCGCCCAGTACTCGATCATGCGACCCCGACTGCCGGTGGTCAGCCGGTCGAGCAGCGAGCGGTCGTAGTCGCCGACGCGGCTGAACGCGGGGAGGTAATGACTGCGTTCGAACACGTTCACGGAATCGATCTGCAGGAGCGCGAGCCGATCGACGACACTGCCGACCTGGCGCAGGCCGGGCGACTCGGGCATCGGGCGGGAGAAGCCCTGCGCCGCGAGCGCGATGCGCCGTGCGAGGGCGGGACTGACGGAGTCGACCATGATGCTCGACCCTATCCGGGGCCTCCGACACGCGAGGAACAGCGGATGCGACATCCGTCCGCCCATGCACTTCGGTGCATGTGCCGTGCCTAGACTGGAGCAATGACGGAGTCGAAGGGGAGGGCTCGTTCGCGAGCAGGCCTCGGGCGTGAGGGAAAGCCCACTGAGGCGCCCGTCACGGCCGATCAGCACACGGCCGATCCGCACACGGCCGAGCCGCAACCGGTGCACCAGGTCGCCGACGGAATTCCCTACGGCATGCGCCTCGCGGCCGCCTGGTCGTGGCGACTGCTGCTCATCGGCGGAATGCTCGCGGTCCTCGTGTTCCTCATCATCCAGCTGCGGCTCATCATCATCCCGATTCTCGTGGCGGTGCTCATCGGCGCACTGCTCGTGCCCTTCGTCGGCTTCCTGCAGCGGCACCGATGGCCGAAGTGGCTCGCCGTGACCACCGCGATGCTCTCGACGCTCGCCGTCGTCGGCGGCCTGCTCACGCTCGGCATCACCCAGATCGTGCGCGGCTCCGACGAGCTCGCCGCGCAGTCCGTCATCGCATGGAACGAGTTCCGGGTCTGGCTTCTCGAGGGGCCCTTCCACATCACCGAGCAGCAGCTCAACGAATTCGTCGCCCAGGTGGTGAACTCCGTGCAGCAGGATGGCAGCGTACTGCTGACCGGTGCGCTCTCGCTTGGGTCGACCCTCGGCCACTTCCTCGCGGGCATGCTGCTCGCCCTCTTCGCGACCCTGTTCATCCTCATCGACGGACGCGGCATCTGGAACTGGGTCGTCGGCGTCTTCCCGCGACGTGCCCGCGCCGCGATCGACGGAGCGGGCCAGTCCGGCTGGGCGACGCTCGGCAACTTCGTTCGCGTGCAGATCCTCGTCGCGACGATCGACGCGATCGGCATCGGCCTCGGCGCCTACTTCCTCGGCCTTCCGCTCGCGGTGCCGATCGGGATCCTCGTCTTCCTCGGCTCGTTCATCCCCATCGTCGGTGCGGTTGTCACGGGCGCGCTCGCCGTCTTCGTCGCGCTCGTCTACAACGGCCCGGTGATCGCGCTCGTGATGCTCGGCATCGTGCTGCTCGTGCAGCAGGTCGAGGGCCACGTGCTGCAGCCGCTCATCATGGGCACCGCCGTGAAGGTGCATCCGCTCGGTGTCGTGCTCGCGGTCGCGGCCGGTTCGCTGCTCGCGGGGATTCCGGGGGCGCTCTTCGCCGTGCCGGTGGCCGCGGTGCTCAACGTGATGATCCTCTACATCGCCGGCGGTTCCTGGAAAGACCAGTCGGGGCCACCGGCGACCGCCGCCCGCTCGCCGCTCTGGCGGACCGTGCCCCAACGACCCGGATACGCGCGAGGAGAATGAACGAGTTGACCACGACCATTCCGGGGCCGAGCCTCGCCGAGTTCGAGCAAGCGCGCGAGGTCGTGGGGCGCGTCGCCCGCCGGACCCCGATGGAGTCCTCGCGATTCCTCGGCGACCGGCTCGGCGTGCCCGTGTACCTCAAGTGCGAGAACCTCCAGCGAACGGGCTCCTACAAGCTCCGCGGCGCCTACCATCGCATCTCGGCGCTCACCCAGGCCGAGCGCGAGCGAGGCGTCGTGGCGGCCTCAGCCGGCAACCACGCCCAGGGCGTGGCGTTCGCGGCGCGCGAGCTCGGCATCCGCGCGACGATCTTCATGCCCGTGGGCGTGGCCCTGCCGAAGCTCGACGCGACCCGCCACTACGGCGCCGACGTCGTGTTGCGCGGCGATTCGGTGGGCGAGACGCTCGAGGCGGCCGCCGCCTATGCGGCCGAGACGGGCGCGGTGCTCATCCCGCCGTTCGACCATCCCGATGTCATCGCCGGACAGGGCACGCTCGGGCTCGAGATCCTCGAGCAGGCGCCCGATGCCACGACGATCGTCGTGCCGGTCGGCGGCGGCGGGCTCGCCGCAGGCATCGCGAGTGCGGTGAAGCAACAAGCCGCGCGCGATGGCCGCACCATCCGCGTCATCGGCGTGCAGGCCGAGAACGCCGCACCCTACGTCGCCTCGCTCGCGGCGGGTTCGCCGCAGCAGGTTCCCGTCGTGCCCACGATCGCCGACGGCATCGCAGTGTACCGCCCCGGCGAACTGAACTTCGAGATCATCCGTGAAGCCGTCGACGAGATCGTCACCGTCTCCGAAGACGACATCGCCCGCGCGCTCCTCGTGCTCCTCGAACGCGCGAAGCTCGTCGTCGAACCGGCCGGCGCGGTCTCGGTCGCGGCGATCATGACGGGCGCGGTGCACTCCGACGGTCCCGTCGTCGCGCTTCTCTCCGGCGGCAACATCGACCCGCTGCTCATGCAGCGCGTCATCGCCCACGGACTGTCGGCCTCCGATCGCTACCTCTCGCTGCGCGTCGGCCTTCCCGACCGACCCGGCCAGCTCGCGCGGGTCGCCGAGCTGCTCGCCGAGGCGAACGCCAACGTGATCGAGGTGTTGCACACCCGTCACGGGTCGGGACTGCAGATCTCCGAGGTCGAACTGAAGCTCTCGGTCGAGACCCGAGGGCCGGTGCACCGCGAGGTCGTCGTCGAGACCCTCCGGCGTGCCGGATACGACCCGAAGGTCGACGTCGACTGAGGCCGCTCGATGACGACCGGGCCGCTCACTGTCGACGGACGCGCCGAACGACGACGGCCCCTCCGCGAAGCGAAGGGGCCGTCGGGTGAGCGCAGTGGTTACTGACCGCCCCAGGTCTCGACGCCCGTGACCTCGACGGGGATCTCACGGCCGTTCGGTGCGATGTAGCTCGTCTGCTCGCCGACCTTCAAGCCGAGGATCGCGGCGCCCAGCGGGCTCTGCTCGCTGTAGACGTCGAGTTCGGAGTCGCCGGCGATCTCACGGCTGCCGATGAGGAAGGTCGACTCGTCGCCGGCGATGACCGCGGTGATCACGGTGCCGGGCTGGACGACGCCGTTCGACGTCGGCGCTTCGCCGACCTGCGCCGAGCGCAGGAGCTCCTTCAACTGGCGAATGCGAGCCTCTTGCTTGCCCTGTTCGTCTTTCGCGGCGTGGTAGCCGCCGTTCTCCTTGAGGTCGCCCTCTTCACGGGCGGATTCGATGCGCTTCGCGATCTCCTCGCGCCCATTGGTGGAGAGCTGCTCGAGCTCGGCCGCAAGCCGGTCGTATGCCTCCTGGGTAAGCCAGGTGACGATGGCTTCGTGCGCCATGGTGCACTCCCGAAATAGACGTGACGCCCCGACGACTGTCAGGGCGAATGACCCATGTTAGGTGAGCCAACACCGGTAAATCAAACCCGTGTTCGCTTCCTGTGCCGTGCGAACCTGCTCGGTGAAGGTGCGCAGGTACCGATCCGACGCGGGCAGTTCGACGACTTTCCAGCCGACGACGGTGAAATCGTCGTTGAGCGCCTGCACGATGCAGGCGGTCTCATTGCCGGGTGGCACCGACAAGGTCCAGCTCACCTCGACCGCGCGCTGCTCGGTGAGGAGGCGATGGCCGGTGTCAGTCGCCTCGACAGTCGGCCGCTGGCCGTCGAGCCCAGCCCACACGATCCACGCGCCGAGCACGATCGCGAAGACGATCGCCGCGCCGATGAGGAGCAGGCGATCACGAGTGCGCTTGCCGGGTGTGCGCCCGTAGCGCGCAGCGAGCACCTCAGTCTGCCCGGCCACGGCTCGGCCCCTTCCCGCCTCGATCGTCTAGGCTTGAATCCAGCCTAACCCGCCCCCGGTGAAGGGAATCCGATGCTCGTCGTGCCCGCTTGTTCCATCGCCGGAGCACGCTCGTGATCACACGCCTCGCCGGGGCGATCCTGATCGCCGCAGACGAGGAGTTCGACCCCGACACCGTGACCCCCGGCATCTGGGGATTCGTCGTGACGTTCGGCCTGATGGTCGTCGTGGTGCTCCTGATCCTCGATATGGTGCGACGCATCCGGCGCACGAATTATCGCGCAGAGGTGCGCGAGCGACTCGAGATCGAGCGCCTCGAGGCCGAGATGCTCGGTGATGAAGGCAGTGCGCCTGATGCCTCGAGCCCGTCGCCGAACGCCGACGACGAAGAGAACGACACCGGCGCGACATCCGCTCGCTGAACGCAGCCCGGCTCAGCCAGTGTGGTACGCGGGGTCGATTGCGATGAGCAGTGTCGCGGTCCAGTGGCACATGAACGCGAGCACCGTGCACGCGTGGAAGATCTCGTGGAAGCCGAAGACTCCCGGCCAGGGGTTCGGCTTCTTCAGCGCGTACACGATCGCGCCCGCGGTGTAGAGCAGTCCGCCGACGATGACGAGCACCATCATGAGCGCGTTCACAGCGAGGAGGTCGCCGAGGTACATCACCGCGGCCCAGCCGAGCAGCAGGTACAGCAGCACGTAGAGCCAGCGCGGTGCCGAGATCCAGAACACCCGGAAGCCGATGCCGACGAGCGCCCCGCCCCACACCACGCCGAGCAGCAGCCAGCCCTGGCTGGGGGGCAGCGCGAGGATCGCGAGCGGTGTGTAGGTGCCGGCGATGAGCAGGAAGATGTTGGCGTGGTCGATGCGCTTGAGGAGCAGCTTCGTCTTCGGGTTCCAGTCGAAGCGGTGGTACAGCGCCGAGTTGCCGAAGAGCAGCATCGAGGTGAGCACGAACACCAGGGACGCCAGTTTCGCCGGCGCGCCCTGTGCGAGCACGAGGAGCACGATGCCTGCGACGATCGTGATCGGGAACGTCACGGCGTGGATCCAGCCACGCCAGGTGGGCTTCACGTCGGCGCGCGAGATGCCGTCGTCGAGCACCGGGATGTTCGGCAGGTCGGAGCCGTGCTGATCGCGGGTGACCGCGGCATCTGCCGGGTCGTCCGCCGCAGCCGGGCGGGAGAGCTGCTCCGCGAGATGGTCTGGCTCGCGGCGGCGCTTCGAGGTCATGCAGCCAGCGTAGAGCTTCGACGATCACGGCTCACTGTGAGTGCCGGATGCCGCGGAGCGGTAGCGTAGGTCCGTGCACACGAGCGATCACTCCATCGGTCGCGGCCTGCTCTACCGCGTCTACCAGAACCGGTTGCGGCGGGGACTCGATCCGGCATCCGTTCCGCGTCACATCGCGATGATCATCGACGGCAACCGGCGCTGGGCCAAGCAGCTCGGCTACGACTCGGCCGCCCACGGCCACCGCGCGGGCGCCGCGAAGATGCGCGAGTTCCTCGAATGGTGCGACGACCTCGGCATCACGACCGTCACGCTCTACCTGCTCTCGAGCGACAATCTCGGCAACCGGCCCTCGAGTGAGCTCGCCGATCTCATCGAGATCATCGCCGAGCTCGCCGAGGAGCTCTCGCACTATCGCGACTGGCGCGTGCAGCATGTCGGGTCGGATGCCGGGCTGCCCGAGCCCCTCGTCGCCGCGCTCGACGCCGCCGAGCATCGCACCGCCGACAAGCGCGGCCTGCACGTGAACCTCGCGGTCGGCTACGGAGGCCGCAAGGAGATCACCGACGCGATGCGCTCGATCGTCGCGGCCCACCACGCCGAGGGACGCAGCCTCGAAGACCTCGCCGAACGGCTGACGCCCGACCTCATCGGCGAGCACCTCTATACGGGCGGTCAGCCCGATCCCGATCTCGTGATCCGCACCTCGGGGGAGCAGCGCCTCAGTGATTTCATGCTCTGGCAGGCGGCGCACAGCGAGTTCTACTTCGTCGAGGCGCTCGGGCCCGACCTGCGAAAGGTCGACTTCCTGAGGGCACTTCGCGACTACGTGAAGCGGCATCGCAGATTCGGCGGGTGATCGGGCTGTTCGTTCTGTCACAATATGCCTCGGAGAAGGGGGCACACACGTGACCATCGATGAGTTCAACGCCGGATTCACCGACGAGCCCGGATACCTCGACTACGCTCGTGTCGGCCCGCTCTCGACGTCGGCCGCCGAGGAGGCGCTCGCCTTCACGCAAGTGCTGCAGCGGGCGCGGCACGGCAGCCTCGACGCCTTCGCCGAGCAGGATGCGCGGCTTCGTGCAGCGGCATCCGTGGTGACGGGGTTCCCGGCCGACGCGATCGTCTTCCAGCCCAACACGACGCAAGGCATCATGCACGCGATGTTCGGCCTCACCGGCAGTGTGCTGTTGTCGGCCGAGGAGTTCCCGAGCCTGCCCATCGCTGCAGTGCGCGCCATGGAAGCGCTGCACACCGTGCAGCCCGTCTGGCTCGAGACCGATCACGGCAAGGTCACGCCGGGACAGATCCGCGCCCAGCTCGAGTCGAACGTCGCCGCCGTCGCGGTGAGCCTCGTCGACGCGCGCACCGGATACCTCTGCGACATCGATGGGATCCGACAGGTGATCGGCGATCGACTGCTGATCGTCGATGCCATCCAGGGCTTCGGTGTGGTCGACGCACCGTGGGAGGCCGCCGATGTCGTGCTGAGCGGCGGGCAGAAGTGGTGCCGGGCGGGCTGGGGCACCGGGATCATGGCGCTGTCGCCGCGCGCGCTCGAGCGGCTCACGCCCGTGTTCTCGGGGTTCTCGGGCACTGAGGAAGCCGAGCCGTGGGGCGAGGTGCCGCCGCCGGCGCCCGACGCCCGCGCGTTCCGCATCTCGAACCCCGATCCGGTCGGCGAGGCGCGCCTTGCCGCGGCGCTCGAGGAGATCGCCCGTGTCGGGGTGCCGGTGATCAATGCCGCCGTCGCCGAACGCGCGAGCCGCGTCATCGACCTGGCCGACGAGTTCGCCATCGCGGTCGTCTCGTCGCGCGACGAACAGGAGCGCGCCGGCCTCGTCGTGCTCGAGCCGCCCACCGAGCAGGTGACGATGCTCACCGCTTCGCTGCACAACCACGGCGTCACCGCCACGACGAGGCAGGGACGGGTGCGGCTGAGCGTGCACTCGGCCACGTCGGGTGAGACGCTCGAGATGCTGCGTGCTGCGTTCGTGTCGTACAGTTCCGCGGCGACGTACTAAGCGCGTGACGCGGCGGCAGCGGCGGCGCTCGGCGTGCGGCTCGCGACATCCGCGTCCGCATGTGAACGCCGCGTGACACCCGCATGACATTCTGCGTGTCGATGGCGCGGATTCGGTGACGCCGAAGTACGGTCAGAGGCATCAGGCAAGGTGTCTGATCGAGTCGGCTCGTGAACCGCTCGTAGGAGGATCGCCGGCCGGCGCGAGAGCCGAGCGGAACGCTCGGGGCAGGAGCGGTCGTGGCTTCAATCGAAACCTCCAAGTCCGTCGGTCGAACCGCGGGTGGCGCCAAGGCGCAATCCGGCGAGGCGACGCCTGCGCACACTGCGCAATCGGAGCGGACGTACGTGCTCGACACTTCGGTGCTCCTCTCGGACCCGAAGGCGTTGTTCCGATTCGCCGAGCATGCCGTGGTGCTGCCCGTCGTGGTGATCACGGAACTCGAGTCGAAGCGCAACCACCCCGAGATCGGGTACTTCGCGCGGCAGGCGCTGCGGATACTCGACGAACTGCGAATCGAACACGAGCGCCTCGACTTCCCGATCCCCGTCGGGGAGGGCGGATCGCTGCGGGTGGAACTCAACCACTCGAACCCGTCGGTGCTGCCGAGCGGGCTCCAGCTGGGCGACAACGACTCGCGGATCCTCGCATGCGCGATGAACCTCGCGAACGACGGCGTCGCCGTGACGGTCGTCTCGAAAGACCTGCCGCTGCGCGTGAAGGCGGCGTCGATCGGACTCGACGCGCAGGAGTACCGCGCCGAGCTCGCGATCGACTCGGGCTGGAGCGGCATGGCCGAGCTCTCGCTCGGATCGAACGACATGGCAAAGCTCTACGAGCACGAAATGATGACGACCGCGGCCGTCGCTGACCTGCCCGTGAACACGGGCGTCGTGATCCACTCGGAGCGGGGGTCTGCACTCGGGCGCGTCGTCGGCGAGCACGAGGTGAAGCTCGTGCGCGGCGATCGCGACGTGTTCGGCGTGCACGGCCGTTCGGCCGAACAGCGGCTCGCGATCGACCTGCTGCTCGACCCCGAGATCGGCATCCTCTCGCTCGGCGGGCGCGCCGGCACCGGCAAGTCGGCGCTCGCCCTGTGCGCGGGCCTCGAGATGGTGCTCGAGCGCCAGCAGCACAAGAAGATCATGGTCTTCCGGCCGCTCTACGCGGTGGGCGGCCAGGAGCTCGGCTACCTGCCCGGCGACCAGGGCGAGAAGATGAACCCCTGGGGGCAAGCGGTGTTCGACACCCTCGGCTCCGTGGTCTCCGACAACGTGCTCGAGGAGGTCATCGATCGCGGCATCCTCGAGGTGCTGCCGCTCACCCACATCCGCGGCCGCTCGCTGCACGACGCGTTCGTGATCGTCGACGAGGCGCAATCGCTCGAACGCAACGTGCTGCTCACCGTGCTCTCCCGCATCGGACAGAACTCGCGGGTCGTGCTCACCCACGACGTCGCCCAGCGCGACAACCTGCGGGTGGGTCGCCACGACGGCGTCGCGAGCGTGATCGAGACGCTGAAGGGGCATCCGCTCTTCGCCCACATCACGCTCACCCGCTCGGAGCGATCGGCGATCGCGGCGCTCGTCTCGGAGATGCTCGACGGCGCCGAGCTCAACTAGCGCGAGCGCCGAGCGCTCGGGCGGCCGCTCAGGCGAACGCCCGAGCGCTCACCTGCGTGCGAGGTGCGGGGCGAGGCGGTCGATCGTCGCATTCATGCCCGGCTCGACCCCCAGCGCGAACCATTCACGCACGCGGGCGTCGGGCACGGTATCGGCGAACCCGAAGTGCAGCCTCATGCGGGTCGTGTCACCGATCGCATCGAGTTCGACGGTCACGATCGGCACACGGTCGAGACCGTCGGGGTCCTCGGGATCGATCGCGGGCCAGCCGCCGACTGCGCCCCACGAGAAGACGAGGCGCGAAGGCTCGGCGATCTCGCGGTAGACGCCGCCGGTGACGTAGGAGCGGGCCTCGTCGTTCTGCTCGACGAGGAACACGCGCCAGGCGCCGCCGATCCGGAGGTCGACGGTCGACGGATGCTCCGCCGACGGCGCCACCCCGGCGAACCAGTGCAGCTGTGCCGGGTCGGTCCAGGCGCGGAAGACGAGCTCACGCGGGGCATCGAGGTACCGCACGATGCTGAATCCGCGTCTCGTATCGGTCGAGCGCTCCGTGTCGGTCATGACTCCTCCTTCTCGGCCGAACGGCCCATGATGACGTTCAGATGCGTGTCGAGGGCGTCGAGGCGGCCTTCGAAGAACTTCCGGTACGTCGACATCCACTCCTCGATCTCTTCGAGCGGCTTCGTCTCGAGCCGGCACGGACGCCATTGGGCGTCGCGCCCCTTGGACACGAGCCCGGCTCGCTCGAGCACCTTCAGGTGCCGCGAGACCGCAGGAAGGCTGATGTCGTGGGGAGCTGCGAGTTCGCCGACCGTCGCCTCGCCCGCCGCGAGTCGAGCGAGCATCGCGCGTCGCGTCGGGTCGGCGAGAGCCGCGAAGATGGTGCTCAGCTCGTCCACCTGCAGTTGCATCCTTTGTTAATTAACGAATGAGTTAACTAGAGCAGAGTCGCCGGCAAACCGCAAGGTGTCGTGCGCGCGGTCGGTGCCATGCCGTCGGGGCACGAGCACCGATCCCGGCGCCCCGCGTGAGCGCGCAGCCGACGCGAACGCGTCACTTCCCGACGCGGATGGCGCGCAGAGGCCAGCTGAACGTCGGGAAGTGACGCGTTCGCAGTGGGCGAGCGTTGTGCGTGAGCGCGGGTCAGGCTTGCGGCGGGCGCGTCATCGAGAGCAGGTCGAGGGCCTTGTCGAGTTGCTCTTCGGTGAGTTCGCCGCGCTCCACGTAGCCGAGGTCGATGACGGCCTCGCGCACGGTGATGCCCTGCGCCACCGAGTGCTTCGCGATCTTCGCTGCGGCCTCGTAGCCGATGAGCTTGTTGAGCGGCGTCACGATCGACGGTGACATGCCGGCGAGGGCGCTCGTGCGCTCGATGTTGGCCTCGAGCCCGTCGATCGTCTTGTCGGCGAGCACGCGCACGGAGTTCGAGAGGAGGCGGATCGACTCGAGCAATGCCGTGCCCATGACGGGGATCTGCACGTTGAGTTCGAAGGATCCGGATGCCCCGGCCCACGCGATCGTCGCATCGTTGCCGATGACCCGGGCCGCGACCATGAGCACGGCCTCTGGGATGACCGGGTTGACCTTGCCCGGCATGATGGAGGATCCGGGCTGCAGGTCGGGGATGTTCAGCTCGCCGAGGCCGGTGTTCGGCCCGGAGCCCATCCACCGGATGTCGTTGGCGATCTTCGTGAGGCTCACGGCGATGGTGCGGAGCGCGCCCGACGCGTCGACGAGCCCATCTCGGTTGGCCTGCGCCTCGAAGTGGTCGACCGCTTCGGTGATCGGCAGCTCGGTCTCCTGCTGGAGGAGCTCGATGACGAGCTGCGGGAAGCCGGCTGGGGTGTTGATGCCCGTGCCGACGGCGGTGCCGCCGAGCGGCACCTCGGCGACGCGGGGGAGCGCTGAGCGCACTCGCTCGATGCCGAGGCGAATCTGGCGTGCATAGCCCCCGAACTCCTGGCCGAGGGTGACCGGAGTGGCGTCCATGAGATGCGTGCGGCCGGCCTTCACGACACCCGACCATGCGTCGGCCTTCGCCTCGAGCGACACGGCGAGGTGGTCGAGGGCGGGGATGAGGTCGTCGATGAGCGCTGCGGTGACGGCGATGTGCACCGAGGTCGGGAACACGTCGTTCGAGGACTGCGAGGCATTCACGTGATCGTTCGGATGCACCGGGGCGCCGAGCTTCTCGGTCGCGATCGTCGCGAGCACCTCGTTCATGTTCATGTTCGAGGACGTGCCGGAGCCGGTCTGGTAGACGTCGACCGGGAAGTGCTCGACGGCATCATGGCGACCCTCGATGACCTCGTCGGCCGCCTCTTCGATGGCCCTCGCGATGTCGGCGTCGAGCACGCCGAGACGGGCGTTCGCCTGCGCCGCGGCCTTCTTGATGCGAGCGAGCGCCTGGAGCTGCTGGATCTCGAGGCCCGAGCCCGAGATCGGGAAGTTCTCGACGGCGCGCTGCGTCTGCGCACGGTAGAGCGCCGATGCGGGCACCCGCACCTCGCCCATCGTGTCGTGTTCGATCCGATAGTCGGCGGGGTTGTCCACCACGGTGTGATCCCTTTCGGTTGCGAGCCGGGCCCTCCCGGCGGGAGCCGCGAATGCGGCGGTCAGATGCGTCCGACGACGATGTCGGTCTCGGCGCGCCCTTCGAGCAAGCGGTAGTTCGCGCCGACGATAGCCAGCGTACCGGCTGCGATCGCGTCGCTGATCATCTCGGAGCTCTCGAGCAGCTCGGCGACCGTGTCGCGCAGATGCTCGCGTCCCACGAAGCCGGCGTCGACGTGGTCGCGCTGGATCGGCAGGGCCGGGTCGCCGCCCGCCACTCGCCGCACGGCCGGCACGATCCGCGAGACGATCGAGTTGATGTGCGCGGGCAGCGGCGCTGCATCGGGCGTCTGGGATTCGATCGCGGCGAGCACGGCGCCGCATTCGTCGTGCCCGAGCACGAGGATGAGCGGCACGCCGAGCACGCCCACGGCATACTCGAGCGAGCCGAGCACCGAGTCGGAGATGACCTGGCCAGCGTTGCGCACGACGAAGGCATCGCCGAGCCCCACGTCGAAGATGATCTCGGCCGACAAGCGGGAATCGCTGCAGCCGAAGATCGCGACGAGCGGCCGCTGGCGCGCAGCGAGCGCGGTGCGGTGGTCGACGTCCTGGCGCGGATGCTGCGGCTCGCCGGCGACGAATCGCTCGTTGCCGCGCCGAAGCTCACGCCAGGTGGCTGCCGGAGTCTCAGGTCGGTCGGTCGGATGGTCGCTCACGGGCGGTCCTCTCAGTGCTGCGCGTCGACGTGCGGTAATTGGTCGGGGCGGAAACTCGATGTTCAGTGCTGGGCTTCGATGGTGGTCGCGAGTGCCGCGGCGATCGTCTCGAACTCGTCGGTCGTCGCCGTGCCGATCAGCACGAAGGTGTTGCCGCCCGCCTCGGTCACGAGGCCGTAGCGGGCGTTGCCCACGTCGTCGTTCGAATCGCGGTTGTCGTACACCGTCCACTCGACGCCGTCGATCGTGGTGGTTCCGGTCGCGAGCGTGCGTTCGAGGAGTGCGGAGACCCACGTGGGATTCGCCTCGAGGCCCTGGTACATGCCGACGTACTCGTTGCTCGGCGTGAGGTAGCCGGCGTACCAGGCGGTGACTCCGTCGGCCTCGCTCTTTCGCAGCTCGGCCGCGTTCGCGCGCCAGCCCTCGGGAAGCTCCGGCACCGCGAGCGGGTCGGAGCTGGCGATCTGCGCCTGCTCGGCGACCGTCGCGACGTCGATGTCGCGCTCGATGGGCGTGTCGCTGCGGGGCACGATGAGCACGATGACGAGCATCACGATGAGGCTCGCACCGAGGGCGAGCACGAGGTTCTTGAGGGTCTGGCGCTGGCGGTGGAGGCGGGAGTTCTCAGCCAGGCGGGCCGCGGTCTCTTCGGGCGTCTCGGGCCGGCCGAGTTCGGCGACGACCCGCGGCGGTCGCGCGGCCATCAGCGTTCGCCGGCGTGGTCGGATGCCGCGCGGCCTGCGCTGCCGGCACGCGCCGCGTCGAGTCGCGCCTTCGCTCCGATGAGCCACTCCTCGCAGCGCGCGGCGAGCGCCTCGCCGCGTTCCCACAGCGCGAGCGACTGCTCGAGCGTCGCGGAGCCCTGCTCGAGCTCGCCGACGACGCGCACGAGCTCGTCTCGGGCCTGCTCGTAACTCAGCTCGGCGACATCGGGCATGGAGGACATGGCATCCATTCTATTCGGGGCGACCGGCACGCTTCGCCGTCGAGCCGGGCGAAGAGTCGGTCGTCGAGTCGGCCGCCGGTGCCCGGTGATCGGGCACTTCGCCGCGGGAGACGGCGGCGAGCGCGCCTTCGGCGAGGGTGACGACGAGCGCGGTGCCGTCGGGCGCTGCGGAAGGTGCTCGCACCACGTGCCCGTCGGCGCCCTGCACGATCGCGTAGCCGCGATCGAGCGTGGCCTGCGGCGAGAGGGATCGCAGTCGCGTGCGCAGTTCGGCGGTGCTCGACGTGGCTCGTTCGAGCGTGCGATCGATGAGCTCGGCACCGCGTGCGACCCACCTCGTGAGGTCTTCGGAGCGGCGGTCGACGATCCACGCGGTGTCGGCGAGCGCCGGACGCGAGCGGAGGTGACCGATGCGGTCGATCTCCCGGCCGAGGATCGCCGAGAGTCGCATGCTGAGACGCGCTCGCGCCTGTTCGATGCGCACGAGCTCCTCACTGATGTCGGGCACCACGCGCTTGGCGGCATCCGTCGGCGTCGACGCCCTGAGGTCGGCCACCTCGTCGAGCAGCGGCCGGTCGGCCTCGTGCCCGATGGCCGAGACGATGGGGGTGGATGCCGCGGCCGCTGCACGAACGAGGCGCTCGTCGCTGAAGCCCAGCAGGTTCTGGAAGTCGCCGCCGCCGCGCGCGATGATGATGACGTGCACGTCGGGATCGGCGTCGAGTCGCTTGATCGCGGCGATGACCTCGGGCACCGTGCGGTCGCCCTGCACCGCTGCATGCACTACGCGGAAGTCGACGGCGGGCCAGCGGAGCCGGGCGTTGCGCAGCACGTCGTGCTCGGCGTCACTGTCTTTGCCCGTGATCAGGCCCACGACGCCCGGCAGGAACGGCAGCCGGCGCTTGCGTGCTGCGTCGAACAGCCCTTCGGCGGCGAGTGCGGTGCGCAGCCGCTCGAGTCGTTCGAGCAGGTCGCCGAGGCCCACGTGCTTGAGCTCGAAGACCTGCATCGAGAGCGAGCCGCCCTTGACCCACCAGTTCGGCTTCACGAGGGCGATGACCCGGTCGCCCGCCTTGAACTGCTCGGTGAAGCGGGCCCGCACCGACGACCAGACCTGGAACGACAGGGTCGCGTCGGCGTCGAGGTCTTTGAGCTTGCCGTAGACGTTGCCGGCTGAGACGCCCCATTGCGTGATCTCACCCTCGACCCAGACGGTGCCGAGCCGGTCGATGTACTGCTTGAGCTTGCCCGAGAGCAGAGCGACCGGCCACGGCGCATCACGTGTCGCCGGTGCATCCGTCATCTGGCCTCCCAGCCTTTCCGTACATCTCAGCCGCGTAGGATGGGCACCGTGACGAGCTTGACGGATGCCCCGCGAATCGGCCTCGGCATGCCCAGAGTCCCGGGCGTGCGCGGCCGGCTCAAGGATATCCCGGTCCCCGGACACAAGCGTGTGCTGCTCGCAGCGCCCCGCGGCTATTGCGCCGGCGTCGACCGCGCGGTGATCGCCGTCGAGAAGGCCCTCGAGCACTACGGCGCGCCGGTCTACGTGCGCAAGCAGATCGTGCACAACATCCACGTCGTGACCGAGCTCGAGCAGCAGGGAGCCATCTTCGTCGACGAGGTCGACGAGGTTCCCGACGGCGCGCACATCGTCTTCAGCGCGCACGGCGTCTCGCCGGCCGTCGTGAACGCGGCCGCCGATCGTGGCCTGCACGCGATCGACGCGACCTGCCCACTCGTCACGAAGGTGCACCGCGAGGCCGTTCGGTTCGCCCGCGACGACTTCGAGATCCTGCTCATCGGCCACGAAGGACACGAAGAGGTCGAAGGCACCGCCGGTGAGGCTCCCGATCACGTCACCCTCGTGAACAGCCCCGACGACGTGCCGAACATCGAGGTCCGCGACCCCGACAAGGTCGTGTGGCTCTCGCAGACCACGCTCTCGGTCGACGAGACGATGGAGACCGTGCGGCGCCTGCGCGAGCGGTTCCCGAACCTGCAAGACCCGCCGTCCGACGACATCTGCTACGCCACCCAGAACCGCCAGGTCGCGATCAAGAAGGTCGCGCAGAACGCCGACCTCGTGATCGTCGTGGGCTCGGCCAACAGCTCCAACAGCGTGCGACTCGTCGAAGTGGCGCTCGAATATGGCGCGAAGGCCGCCTACCGCGTCGACTACGCGAGCGAGGTCAGGCAGGAATGGCTCGACGGCGTCGAGACGGTCGGCGTGACGAGCGGGGCATCCGTGCCCGAAGAACTCGTGCAAGAGCTGCTCGCCGCGCTCGCCGACGCCGGCTACGGCGAGGTCGCCGAGGTCAAGACGGCTGAAGAAGACCTGATCTTCTCGCTCCCCAAGGAGCTGCGCAACGACCTCGCCGGCAACCGCGACGCGCGGGCGCTCGGCGGGCGGGCACGCGCGACCGAGAGCTGACTGACCACACCGGTCAGCCGATCGCACTCACGGTGCGGGCGTCGGCGAGCCCACTGAACGCAGGAACTCGAGCAGCGCCGGATCGCTCGTGAACACGATCAGGGCGACGATCATCACCACGACGAATGCCACGACCCCCGCGACGAGCGGGATCCACCAGGACAGGGCACCTGCGCGCAGACGCGCACGCGACCACAGGAGCGCGCACACCCACAGCACGAGCTGCGCGGCCACGCCGATCGCAATGGCCGCAGGCACGGCCGGCCCGGGCGTGAACGTGGTCGGGACCGCATCGGAGCCGAACATCGCCGCGGACATCCTGGCGGACTCGAGTGCGCTCGACGGCATGGCGATCACCGAGAACGAGTTGTAGGCGGCACCGAACGCGCCGAGTACGAGCAGGAGGATCGTGACGATCCGGTCGGCGGGGCGGTCAGGACGAGCGGATGCCGCGACCGGCGGCGGCGGAGTGGCCATCTGCGGCGCCGGGTCGGACGTGCGCTGATCGGCAGGAGGCTGCCAGCTCCAGCCTTCGGGGGCGTACTCGCCGTACTGCGGGCGAGGGCGCTCGTCGCGTGGAGGCGCCGGGGGAGCGTCGCCGCGCGCGGCACCGCCGCCGTCCGACTCATCGGACGATCGGGCGGCACCGTGCTGCGACATCCGGGGCCCTACGCGCTGATCGACTGGCCGGCGGAGCCGAGCTGGCGCGTGGACTCGCCGACGCGGGCGGCCATCGCCGTCTCGGCGACCTTGCCCCACGCGCGCGGGTCGTACTGCTTCTTGTTGCCGACGCCGCCGTCGACCTTCAGGACGCCGTCGTAGTTCGAGAACATGTAGCCGGCGATCGAGCGAGTGAACGCGTACTGCGTATCGGTGTCGATGTTCATCTTCACGACGCCGTTCGCGACCGCCTCGGCGATCTCGGCGTCGGTGGAGCCAGAGCCGCCGTGGAAGACGAGGTCGAGGGGCTTCGGGCCGGTGCCGTACTTGGCTGCCAGGCCGTCTTGGATCTCCTTGAGGAGCGAGGGGCGCAGCTTCACGTTGCCGGGCGCGTAGACGCCGTGCACGTTGCCGAAGGTGAGGGCGGCCATGTAACGGCCCTGGTCGCCGAAGCCGAGCTCCTCGACCGTCGAGATCGCGTCATCGAGGGTCGTGTAGAGCGCCTCGTTGGAGCCCTCGTGCTTGACGCCGTCTTCCTCGCCGCCGACGACGCCGATCTCGACCTCGAGGATGGCGTTGATCGCCTTCATGCGGGGCAGGATCTCTTTCGCGATCTCGAGGTTCTCAGCGAGCGGCACGGCCGAGCCGTCCCACATGTGCGATTGGAAGATCGGATTGCGGCCCGCCTTCACCTCTTCTTCGGAGGCGGCGATGAGCGGGAACACGAAGTCGTCGAGCGCGGGCTTCGGGCAGTGGTCGGTGTGGAGCGCGACGGTGATCGGGTAGTTCTTCGCGACCTCGTGGGCGAAGCGGGCGAACGCGAGCGCACCTGTAGCGCGGGCCTTCACGGTGTGGCCGGCGAAGTAGTCGGCCCCGCCGGTCGTGACCTGGATGATGCCGTCGGATCCGGACTCGGCGAGGCCCTGCAGCACCGCGCTGAGCGTCTGCGAGGAGGAGACGTTGAACGCCGGGAAGGCGAAACCCTTCGCCTTGGCGGTGTCGAGCATCTCGGCGTACTGCTCGGGGGTTGCGATGGGCATGGTGCTCCTTCAAGGCGACGGTGGGTTCGCCACGAGTCTAACGACTTGCCGCTGGGGAGTTACCGGGCGGTGCCCAGCTGTGCCGCTCTGCGGCGTCGCCCAGTCGACTACGCCAAGATGGCGGGATGCAAAACGGACCCGACGAGAGCCCAGTGGCGACGGATGCCGCGGCGCCGGCCATTCCCGAAGAGGTGCGTGCCGCGCTCCTGCACGCCGTCCAGGCGGCGGCGAGCGCCGCGAGGCCGCTCGTCGGGAACGGGGATCCGCACGCGGTCGACGCCGCCGCGGTCGACGCGCTGCGCGCCGCCCTCGCCACGATCGACGTCGATGGCCGGATCGTCGCAGGCGAGGGTGAGAAGGACGACGCGCCGATGCTCCACCCGGGAGAACGATTCGGCACGGGCTCCGGACCGGCCATCGACGTGGCCGTCGACCCCGTCGACGGCACGCGACTGGCGGCAGCAGGGGAGCCGGGCGCGATGGCGATCCTCGCGGCGGCGCCCCGAGGCGCGTTCCTCGACCTCGGTCCCGCGCATTATCTCGACAAGCTCGTGCACGCGGGACCTGACGCAGGGCTGGACCTCATGCTTCCGGTCGGCGAGAACCTCGCCCTCCTCGCCGAGGCCCGCGGGCTCCGTGTGGCCGACCTCACGGTCGCCGTGCAGCGGCGGCAGCGGAACGCGGCACTCGCCGCGGCGGTCGCCGAGGCGGGGGCACGACTGCACGAGTTCGAGCACGGTGACATCGAGCGGATCGTGCATGCCGTGGCATCCGATGGATCGCTCGACCTGCTGCTCGGCGTCGGCGGCGCGCCCGAGGGCATCATCGAGGCCGCGATCGTGCGCGCGCACGACGGATTCATGCTCGCACGGCTCGCACCGCAGTCCAGGCGGGAGGTCGCACGCATCGGTCGCGTCGGGCTCGACCTGACGCGAAGCTGGACGCGCGACGAGCTCTGCGCCGACCCCGCCTTCGTGGCCATCGCAGCGGTGACCGAGTGCGCGCTCGAGCCGGCGCCGGCTGAACTCGTGCGAGTGGCTCCGGGCCGGATGACCGCCGAGCTGTCGTCGGCACCCGCCCTTGCCTGAGCGTTAAGTTCTGCGAATCTTTCCCCATCGGATGCCCGGAACTTCGAGTGATGCGCGAGCCCTGTGCCTAGGCTGGAGAGGCGGGCGCGAGCGCTCGACGACGGTTCCGAGCGACGGAACCGCGCACAGCGTCCGGGAGGACCCTCGATGGTGAGCTTCGAAACGACCAGCCAGCACCTGCACCCCGATCGCAACATCGCACTCGAACTCGTGCGTGCCACGGAGGCCGCGGCGATCCGTGCGTACCCGTGGATCGGGCGCGGCGACAAGCTCGGCGCCGACGGAGCCGCGGTCGACGCGATGCGCGCGTTCCTCGGCACGGTCAACTTCGACGGCGTCGTCGTGATCGGCGAGGGCGAGAAGGATGCCGCACCGATGCTCTTCAACGGCGAGCGGGTCGGCAACGGCCGCGGCCCGGAGTGCGACATCGCCGTCGACCCCATCGACGGAACGTCGCTCACGGCGGCGGGCCGGCAGAACGCCATCTCGGTCATCGCCGTCTCCGACCGTGGCACGATGCTCGACGCCTCCTCGGTGTTCTACATGGACAAGATCGTGGCCGGCCCCGAAGGCATCGGATTGCTCGACATCCGCAAGCCGATCGGCGAGAACCTCCGCGCGCTCGCGGCCGCGAAGGGCAAAGACGTCGGTGAGCTTCGCGTCGCGGTGCTCGACCGGCCGAGGCACGAGCAGCTCATCGCCGAGATCCGCGAGGCCGGCGCCGGAACGCGGCTCATGCTCGACGGCGACGTGGCCGGCGGCATCAACGCCGCTCGCTACGAGTCGCGCATCGACCTCTGCGTCGGCATCGGCGGCAGCCCCGAAGGCATCACCACGGCGTGTGCGCTCAAGGCGCTCGGCGGGTTCATGCAGGGCCGGCTCGCGCCGAAGGACGACGCGGAGCGCGCGCGTGCCGAAGCCGCCGGACTCGATTGCGACGCCGTGCTCGAGCTCGACGACATGGTGCGCAGCGACAACACGTTCTTCGTCGCGACCGGCGTGACCGATGGCGGCCTCGTCGACGGAGTGAAGCGCAAGGGGCCGATCATCCGCACCGAGAGCATCGTGTTGCGCGGCACCTCGGGCACCGTGCGGCGCATCTCGGCAGACCACCTCGCCGAGAAGTGGCTCGACGAGCGCGATCTGTGAGCTGAGATCCGGCCGACCAGCCGAATGTCCGAGGGGAGCGTGAGGATGGGGGGATGAGCCAGGTCACTCGTCTGCCGCGCGCGCTCCGACCCTTCGCGTCGGGCCAGTACCGGCTCCTCATCGTCGCGCTCGCCTCGTCACTGCTGAGCGCCGGCGCCTGGATCGTCGCCGCCGTGTGGCAGGTCGTGGAGCTGGGCGGCAGTCCCGTCGACCTGTCCTTCGTTGCGGTCGGCTCGAGTCTCGGGCTCGTGCTCGCGGTGCTGTTCGGCGGTGTCGCGGCCGACCGCATCCCCCAGCGGCGCATCCTCTTCTCGGTCGAGGTCGTGCGAGGCGCGGGCTTCGCTGTCGCGGCCGCGCTGGCCTTCGGCGGCATCATCGAGGTCTGGCACATCGCCGTGATCGCGTTCGTGCTCGGCGTCGCCGACGGCTTCTTCTACCCTGCGTACTCGGCATGGCTTCCGGCGATCCTGCCGGGCGAGCAGCTGCTCGCCGCCAACGGCGTCGAGGGCGTGCTGCGCCCATCGGTCATGAACGCCGCCGGGCCGGCACTCGCGAGCGCACTCATCGCGGTGCAGTCGCCGGCGCTCGCGTTCGCGGTCGTCGCCGGGTTGCAGCTCATTGCGGCCGGGGTGCTGCGGATGATGCGCATGACCGCCGTGCGCCGCGATCTCGACGAGATTACGGTGCATCCGTTCCGGCAGACCTTCATCGACCTTCGCGGCGGGTTCGTCTACCTGCTGCAGACGAAGTGGCTGCTCGCGACGCTCGTGTTCGCGATCGTGCTCGTCTTCCTCATCATGGGGCCGATCGAAGTGCTGCTGCCGTTCGCGGTGAAAGACCAGACCGGGGGCGGCGCCGGGGCGTTCGCCTTGGCGCTCGCCGCGTTCGGTGTGGGCGGTGCCGTCGGGTCGCTCGCGGTCGCGTCGATCCGCGTGCCGCGAAGGTATCTCACGCTCATGATCCTCGCGTGGGGGTTCGGCTGCGTGCCGCTCGCGATCATCGGCGCGACGAGCCTGCTGTGGGTCATGACCATCGCGCTCTTCCTCGTGGGGTTCCTCTTCTCGGCTGCGCAAGTGCTGTGGGGCACGCTGCTGCAACGGCGGGTGCCTCCCGCGATGCTCGGCCGGGTTTCGAGCCTCGACTTCTTCGTCTCGCTCGCGCTCATGCCCGTCTCGATGGCGGTCGCCGGCCCGGTGGGTGAGGCGATCGGCCTCATGCCCGCATTCCTCATCGCCGGCTTGGTTCCGCCCCTCCTCGCCTTGGCGACCCTCGCGTTGGCACGGCTCGGCAAAGACGAGCTCGCGCACCCGCTCGACGCCGAGATGCACCCGGCGACCGTCACCGGTGCCGAGGCGGCCGCGGGGCTCGAGTTGCCGGTCGATGAGGCGTCGCCTCGTCCCGAAGCCGCGCCGCGTCGTGACGCTGCGCCTCGTGTCGAGCCCGAGGCCGGTTAGCGCCGTCATCGACGCCAATCGGCGTGAGCGGCGCTGTGAAGGCGTGAACCCCTCTCGACCTCGAGTCGGGGCCGTGGGAGTCTGGATGGCAACGCTGCGAAGGAGCCCACGATGGTCACGTTTCGAGATGCATTCACCGGATTCAGCGTCGATGACATCGGCGCGGCTCGCGAGTTCTACGGTACGAAACTTGGACTCCCCGTCGACGATGAGCGGGAGGCCGGGGCGCTTCGGCTGACGCTTCCATCGGGCCAGGCGGTCTTCGTCTATCCGAAGCCGAACCATGAGCCCGCGAGTTTCACGGTGCTGAACCTCGTGGTCGACGACATCGACACCGCCGTCGACGAACTGAACGCGGCCGGCGTCGTGACGAAGATCTACACGTCGCCCGACGACTTCGGCACTGACGAGCGCGGCATCGCGCGCGGCTCGGAGAGCGGCATGGGTCCGGATATCGCGTGGTTCAAGGACCCGGCCGGGAACGTCGTCAGCGTGCTCGTCGGCTGAGCTTCAACCGGCCCGGGAACGACTACCGGCGCGTCTCGTCGGGGACGTCGAGCTGGCGCCGCAGCTCGGGGTCGAGGTCGGCACCGGTGCCGGCGACGAGTTCGTACGCCGTGAGCTCGCGGGGCGCCTCCTCGATTCCCTCGAGCGGAGCGAGCACCTTCGACTCGTCGAGTGCCGCGAGCTTGCGGGCGGTGGGGAGCACCTGCCGCTCGAGCGAGCCCACGAAGGTGTTGTAGTCCTTCACGCTGCGCTCGATCGTGCGACCGAGCTTCTCGATGTGGCCGGCCGTCGTCGAGAGGCGGGTGTACAGCTGGCGGCTGAGGTCGAAGAGCGTCTTCGCCTCGTTCGTCAGCACGTCTTGCTGCCACGAGAACGCGACCGTCTTCAGCACCGACCACAGCGTCACCGGTGAGGCGAGCGCGACGCGCTTCGAGAAGGCGAACTCCATGATGCTCGGGTCGGCCTCCATCGCGGCGGAGACGAGCGACTCACTCGGGATGAACGCGATGACGAGCTCGGGGGAGGCGTCGAGTCCGTTCCAGTAGCCCTTCGCGCCGAGGGCGGTGATGTGCGCCCGCACCGCGGCGACGTGCTGCTTGAGGAATTCGGTGCGCCGCGCGGCATCGGCCCCGCTCGCCGTCGCGGGGATCTGGCTGGCCTCGAGGTAGGCGTTGAAGGGCACCTTGGCGTCGACTGCGATGGACTTGCCGCCCGGCAGGCGCACGACCATGTCGGGGCGCCCGGCTCCGGAATCGCTCGAGATGCTCGACTGCACGTCGAAGTCGACCCGCTCGAGCAGCCCAGCCGCCTCGACGACGCTGCGCAGCTGGGTCTCGCCCCACACGCCGCGGGTGCTGTTGGAGCGGAGCGCCGAGGCGAGCGACTCGGCCGTTGAGCGAAGCCGCTCTTCTGACTCTGCGGCGGACTTCAACTGCTGGGCGAGCTCGCCGTGCTGGACGCTGCGCTGCTGCTCGAGGTCGGTGACCTTCGTCTTCATCTCGCTGAGGGACTGCTTGACAGGCGCCAATGCCTGCAGCACCCGGCTCTCGGCCGCGTCGCGGGCCTCGCGCGCCTGCTGCTCGGCACGGTGCTGTTCGACCGCTTCGCGGTACTGCTGCTGGGCCTGCACGATCTGCTCGCGAAGCGCCTCGGCCGTCGCCTGCGCCGATGCGAGCTCTTCTCGCAGGATCGACTGCACCGCGGCATCCGACGCCTTCTGCTCGGCGAGCGCCGCCTGCTGCCGCGCCTCGATCACCGCCGGATCGTCGCCCTTGGGAGCGCGGGCTGCTCGCGACTGCAGCACGAGCGCCGCGCCGAGCGCGCCGAGTGCCGCACCGACGACGATGCCGAGGAGGAGCGAGATGATCGGGTCCATGTGGACAGTGTCGCAGGGGCCGCAGACATCGCTGATCAGAATGCACGGAGGGTCTCGATGCGCGACGCGCTCGGGGGCGGCCCGATCGGCGCGGCGCTCCTCGACCGCCGGGGTGCTACTGCAGCGCCATCGGACCGTGCACGGCGGCGTCCTCACGCGTGGCGACGGGGCCGATCGAGCCGAGCTTCACCCTGGTGATGTGCGCGAGCCGCTCGAGGTCGTCGGCCTCGTGACGCTTGGCAGCGTGCACGACGATCGCCGCGCACGCCTCGGCGTCGGCGAGGGCGTCGTGGTGGGAGAAGTCCTCGAACCCGGCGGCCATCGCCGCAACGGGAAGCCGGTAGGAGTCGAGGTGATAGGTCTTGCGCGCGACCTGCAGGCTGCAGAGGTAGCGGAAGTCGGGCACCTCGAGGCCCACCGCGACCGAGGTCTTGGCGATCACGCCCATGTCGAAGCCGGCGTTGTGCGCGACGAGCACGTCGTCGCCCGCGAACTCGCGGAGCGCGGGCAGGTGCACAGCCCAGCCGGGGGCATCCGCCACCATCCCGGGCGTGATGCCGTGGATGCGGATGTTCCACTCGGAGAAGTCGTTGTGCGGGAACGAGGGCCGGATGTACCAGTGCTCGCGATCGACGACGCGACCCTCGCGCACTTTCACGATGCCGACCGAGCAGGCTGACGCGCTCGACGAATTGGCGGTCTCGAAGTCGATCGCGGTGAAGTCCACTGGCACGCAGTCATCGTTGCACGCACCCGCGACACGAGCCCGCGCGGCGACCGGGCGGGTCGCGAACCAAGCCGCGACTCGCCGTGCACCAGCAAGCGACGGCGACTCCGAGCGTGCGATCTGACGGTTGACGGATGCACCCGCGCGGGCGTGGAATGGCCTCGAGACCGCGCGCCCGCAGCCGAGGAGGATCCGATGCTCGATGCCCAGGAGTCCGGGCTCGTCGTCGACCCGGGCGACCCCGCGATGCAGCACACCGCCCGCTCGTTCGGCGCAGCGGCATCCGTCTACCACCACTCGCGGCCGGGCTACCCGGTCGAGGCGATCGCCTGGCTCATCGGCGATGCCGTTCGGGTGCTCGATCTCGGCGCCGGCACGGGCAAGCTCAGCGAGGCGCTCGTGGCACTCGACCGCGAGGTGATCGCCGTCGACCCGGTCGAGGAGATGCTCGAGGAGCTCGAGGTGGCGGTTCCGGGCGTTCCGCGCATCCTCGGCACGGCGGAGGACATCCCGATCGAGAACGACTCCGTCGACGCCGTCGTGGCCGGGCAGGCGTGGCACTGGTTCCAGCCCGATCGGGCGGTGCCCGAGATCGCGCGCGTGCTGCGCCCGGGCGGCGTGCTCGGCCTCGTCTGGAACAGTCGCGACATCCGTGCCGACTGGCTGCGCCAAGCGGGCGAGATCATGCACGAGCGGCACGACGCGAGCTCGACCTTCGAGAGCTACGTGCAGATCGGCCCGCCGTTCGGCATGATCGAGGAGCACGCCGTCGAATGGACCGAGCGGATGTCGCGAGCGCGCTTCCTCGACCTCGTGCGCTCGCGCAGCTACTTCATCACTGCCCCGGCGGCCGCGCAGGCGACCACGATCGCCGCGCTCGAGACACTGCTCACGACGCATCCCGATGTCGCCGGCGCCGACGAACTCGACGTGCCCTACATCACTCGCTGCTTCCGCGCACGCCTCGGCGGCGGCGAAGACGGCGAGAGCGGCGGGGGCGGCAGCGACAAGTCCGGCAGCGACGAGGGAGTCGGCGGCGAC
Organism: Agromyces sp. ISL-38; assembly: GCF_018613935.1. Taxonomy (GTDB): domain Bacteria; phylum Actinomycetota; class Actinomycetes; order Actinomycetales; family Microbacteriaceae; genus Agromyces. The sequence continues at coordinate 105,702 of NZ_JAGGPF010000008.1, forward strand.
GCGTAGCCTTGACCGCGTGAGAAACGGCCGGGTCTACGTCTACCTGGCGCTCGCCAACCTGTTCTGGGCCGGCAACTTCGTGTTCGGCGAGATGGTCACGCATGAGATCACGCCGATCTCGCTCACGTTCTTCCGATGGGTGTTCGCCGCCGTTCCACTTCTGCTCATCGCTTGGGTGATCGAGCGGCCCGATTGGCGTCTCGCGTTGCGCGAGTGGAAGCTGCACCTCGTGCAGTCGCTGCTCGGTCTCACCGGCTACACCCTGCTGATCTACGCCGCCCTCGTGCTCTCGGGTGCCGTGAAGGCCTCGGTCATCAGCGCTATCAATCCGGCGACGATCGCGCTCGCCGCGGCGATCCTGCTGCACGAGCGGCTGAACCGAGTGCAGGTCGTCGGCATCGTCGTCGCATTCGTGGGCGTGACGATCGTGCTCACGGGAGGCGACTTCGGTGCACTCGTCGCCCAGGGCTTCAGTGCCGGCGACCTGTTCGTCATCGGTTCGGTGCTCGCCTGGACCTTCTACTCCCTCATCTCACGGCGCCTGCGCACCCCGGCGATCACGGCGACCGCCGTGCAGGCCGTGTTCGCGGTCGTGACGATGCTCCCGCTCGTGGCGCTCGCCGGGGTGAGCCTGCCGACAGAGCCCGGCGGCATGCTGGGGCTCGCCTACATCGTGGTCTTCCCGTCGATTGCCGGGTACGCGCTCTGGAACATCGGCACGTCGAAGGTCGGACCGGCGAGAGCGGGCGTCTTCCTCAACCTGCTTCCGGTGTTCACGGTCATCATCGCGCTGGCGTTCGGCGCGACGCTCGAACCGGCCGCTGCGATCGGCGGCATCCTCGTGATCGCCGGCGTGTACCTTACCGTGCGCGTGCGCCGGGCGAAGGAGCCGGCGGCGGATGTCTCCAAGTCCGGGCCGGTACGATAGACCCCCGTGGCTCTCACTATCGGCATCGTCGGCCTGCCCAACGTCGGCAAGTCCACCCTGTTCAACGCGCTCACCAAGAACCAGGTGCTCGCGGCGAACTACCCCTTCGCGACGATCGAACCGAACATCGGCGTGGTGAGCCTGCCCGACCCACGACTCGAGACGCTCGCCGGCATCTTCGGCTCTGAGCGCATCCTGCCTGCCGCCGTCTCGTTCGTCGACATCGCGGGCATCGTGCGCGGCGCGTCCGAGGGGGAGGGGCTCGGCAACAAGTTCCTCGCCAACATCCGCGAGGCCGACGCGATCGCCCAGGTCGTGCGCGGCTTCACCGACGACGACGTCGTGCACGTCGAGGGCGCCGTCGACCCCAAGGCCGACCTCGAAACGATCAACGCCGAGCTCATGCTCGCCGACCTCGAGACGCTCGAGCGCGCCATCCCGCGGTTTGAGAAGGAGGTCAAGGGCAAGAAGCTCGATCCCTCGGTGCTCGCGACGGCGAAGGAGGCTCAGGAGCTGCTGCAGAAGGGCACGCCGCTCTCCGCGGCATCCGTCGACCTCGAACCCATCAAAGAACTCGGCCTCCTCACCGCGAAGCCCTTCATCTATGTGTTCAACGTCGACGAGGCGGTGCTGACGGATGCCGCTCGCAAGGCCGAGCTCGCAGTGCTCGTGGCGCCCGCCGAAGCGGTCTTCCTCGACGCGAAGATCGAGTCGGAGCTCATGGATCTCGACCCCGATGACGCTGCCGAGCTGCTCGCCTCGACCGGCCAGGAGGAGTCGGGCCTCAACCAGCTCGCCCGCATCGGCTTCAACACCCTCGGCTTGCAGACCTACCTCACGGCCGGCCCCAAGGAGTCCCGCGCGTGGACGATCCACAAGGGCTGGAAGGCCCCGCAGGCTGCCGGCGTCATCCACACCGACTTCGAGCGCGGCTTCATCAAGGCCGAGGTCATCTCGTTCGCCGACCTCGTCGCGACCGGCTCGGTCGCCGAGGCCCGCGCGAAGGGCAAGGCCCGCATGGAGGGCAAGGACTACGTCATGCAAGACGGCGACGTGGTGGAGTTCCGGTTCAACGTGTGATCCAGCGCGTTTCCGCACGTCACGGGGTTACAGGCGCTCCCCAGTCCGCACCGAGTCCGCAAGAAATCTAGTCGGACGCTCTCGATGTGCGGGTTCCTGGGCGTCGGGAATGAGCTTCCGCGCAGTCGTCAACCTGGTTCGCGGGCGCCCATTTGCGGCGGTCTAGGGCACCGCCGCGATGCCCAGACCGCGGTATTGGGGTATGCGCGTGAAGTTCGATGGCGACCAGTCGATCGGTCCTGAAAGGGCCATTGACGAGCCCTCCGGAGACGTTCCCATGCGGCCGGACTTGCACGACTACGCCGACGTCCCGAGCCGTCGTTGGAGGAAGTTCGAAGCGAGTCGTAACGACTCCGCGGCACTCGGAACATCCGGTCCGCGGGCCTGGTAGACGTGAGTCATTTCTGGTTGCACCTGGAGTTCGATGGCGACATCAGCAGCAGCTGCCCGTGCTGCGAATCTAACCGCGTCATCCAGCAGGATCTCGGACGAGCCGACTTGGACGAGCAGGGGCGGCAAGCCTCTGAGGTCCGCGAACAGGGGGCTGGCGCCGGGGCGTGTCGGAGGAGCGGTGCCCAGGTAGGACCTGACGCTCGCCTTGAGGGCGGCGCGGGTCAGTATCGGGTCGACCGAGGCCTTCGTCGCCATGCTGTCGCCCGACATTGTGAGATCAACGAGGGGTGAGAAGACCACCGCAGCATCTGGGAGAGGGAGGCCCGCGTCACGGGCAGCGACCAGCAGGGCGAGCGCCAGACCGCCGCCCGCCGATTCGCCTCCTACCGCGAACGGGGCGGCGCCGACCTCGGTGGCGAACGCCCGGTATGCGGTCAGTGCGTCGACCGCCGCGGCCGGGAACGGGTGCTCGGGAGCCAGCCGGTAGTCCACGGAAAGAAGACGCACCCGGGCGACACGAGCGAGCTCGGCCGCCGGCGGCAACGCCGATCGAGGTGAGCCGGCGACGTAGCCGCCGCCGTGAAGCCACAACATCGGCACCTGCGGCGCCGCTCGTGTGCTGGTGATCTCGAGCGCGGGAACGCCGCCCAGATCCGTCGGCCTGAGTCGGATGTCGCTTGGGACGGGACGAGCGCCGAGGACGCGGTCGAAGTACTGCCGTTGCCGGCCGATGAGCTCGGCGCGGGCGGAGAGGGAGTCTGTCGTCATGTACGATGCCAACATGTTGCCCAAGATTATTATTCCTAGGAATGTAAATGGTTGAGCCTGTCGACCTGGGCGACCTGTTTCAGGAAATCGTCAACCTCCAAATGGACCTGTTCGCCGCGGTCGACCAACGGCTCAGGTCTGAGCTGGACATGCTCCTGATCTCGCTCCTGCCGATGCGTGTCATCGCCGCGCAGGGCCCGTGCCGCGTGCAGGACATCGCGGCGGCCCTGCAGATCAGTGTGGGTGGCGCCAGCAAGTCGGTCGATCGGATCGAACGGCTGGGATGGTGTCGGCGGTCTGAGAATCCCGGCGACCGCCGGTCCTCGCTGATCGAACTCACCCCGCGGGGGCACGCGATGCTCATGGACGGCAACGTCATCCTCGAGGAGGAGATGCAACATCGCGTCGCCGATGTGCTGGGACCGGACTCGACGCAGTTTGCTCGCGCCCTCGAACGGTTGCGGGCGACTGGTGCGGACGTCAGTGCAAGCCCGCCATGAGGCGATTGTCGCGTACTGACGAAGAGACCTTCGCTCCGCTCGCTGCGCGCGGTAGCGTCGGACCCAGGCCGGCGTACTGGAGCGGCAGCCGAGGGGAGAGCGCGATGAGCAACCACACCTATCGGGTCACCGAGATCGTGGGCACGTCGCCCGACGGTGTCGACACGGCCATCCGCAACGGCATCGCTCGGGCGTCCTCAACGCTGAGACACGTCGACTGGTTCGAGGTCGTCTCGGTGCGGGGCGAGGTCGCGGATGGTGGCGTTGCGCACGTGCAGGTGACGATGAAGGTCGGCTTCCGACTGGAGGAACCCGCCTAGGGTACGTCGCTGGTAGCGTCGAGCCCGGAGCGACGACGTTCGCGACGGGCGACGTCGGCGTCGCGTGCCGTTCTCAGTAGTGGCCTCATGACGGATGCCGCCAGCGCACGATCCACGGCGGCCGAAGCATCGGGCATCTACGACCCCCGCTACGTCCGCGGCCTCTTCGATCGAATGTCGCGGTCGTACGAGCGGATGAACTACGTGATGTCGTTCGGCTTCTCGGCAAGGTGGCGGCGCCAGATGATGCAGCTGGTTGATCGGCCCGACGAGGCATCCGACGTCATCGACCTGACCTCGGTGGTGCTCGGCATCCCGAATGCCGAGGCTGCACAGCTGATCCTGTCGCTGCAGTCTTCTCTCAATTTCGGGGTCTGAGTAATCGTCACGAACCTCTTGCAATGCACGCCAACCGGCGTATGATGATCTTCACCACCGGAGGAAACTCCGGCATAGAAAGGCCCCGACGAGTCGACAGACGCCGAGGCCTTTCGTTCTGTCTACGGCGTGCGGCGGTCTGAGACGCTTCATCGTCATTCCCCCGCGAAAGCCTCGCCAACTGTCGCCGATCGCGATCAGTCGGGCCAGCCCAGTGGGCGCGAGGGTGAGGCCTCCAACCACCAATACAATCCGACGTATGCCGAAGTCGAGCGGGGTGAGCCGCGCCACATGCAAGGGCGTTGGGCAGGCATCGACCGCCGCACCGATCCATTCGCCGGCTGAGTGATGCCCATGATCCGATACAACCGATCGAGCCTCTGCGTGTACAGCGAGTCGCGCACCGCTCAGGAGGTAACCGAAGTCCTCGGCATCGAGCCGACGGAGTCCCACGAAAAGGGTGCGCCCACTCGGGCGGGGCTCGCCGGCCGGCCTCTCAAGCCGCAGTACCTCACCTACCAGCGCTCGGTGTGGATCTACCATCCGGATGGGTCGAGCGGTGATACCGACGACCAGACCGGCTTCAGCTCGCTACGGACGCTCGTGGATGTCTTCGCCGATCACGCCCCGACGCGCTTGCCGAACTCCGAAGGAATTGCGACACCGTCATCTGGTGGTCGGGGGATTCCGACAGCAGCCAGGGGGGCTTCGTGATATCGGCGTCCCTCTTGGCGGACACGGCCCGCCTCGGTTGCGACCTCAGAGGGACTGCATGGATCGACAGTGATGCTGAACACGACAGTGCGTGAGCGGGCTGGCGGGCTCCGCCTCTCGTCGCGGCGGTAGCCTCGGTCCGCCGGGGATGCTTGCCGGTTGAATTGAAGGAGTCGAACTGTGACGTCGCTGTTGAGAACGGCGCGCTTGAACGAGCGCGCGCGCCCGTTCCTGGTCTTGGCGCGTGAGATTACAGTTGTTGCGGGGCAGACGATCTTCTCGATCGCAGCGCTCGGAACCTGCGCCTTCGTCATCATCCTCGCCTCCGATCAGCCCTACGAGGACATGCTCTCCATGGTCGGCTGGGCGTTCTGGAGCGTGCTGGCAGCCGTGATCACGACCGCTTTGATGATCATCATCGGCCTTTCTCTGCGGCTCCTTCCCGTGCTCCGACGCTGGTGGCGCGCCAATGGCGAGGTCATGCTTGCCGGCACCCTGGTCGGGCTGGGGCTCATCGTCGTCGCCTTCATCATGGGCACACCGCGACGAGTCGAGGAGCCGTTTGAGCAGGAGTTCGTCGTCTTCGAGCCGAACGGGTGGCTGCTCCTGACGGGTTGGCTGGTCTTCGCGTTCACCTGCTCCCATCTGCTGTGGCCACGGCGCTGGACCCGCGCCGCGAAGCGCACGTACGCCGCGATCTTTGTGCGACCGGCATAGCTGGTGTCGAGCCCACGTGCTGCTGCTGTTGGGACGAATCGTGCCGCCAAGCGAAACGGTGATTGAGCACGTGACAGCCAGGAGTACGCGCGACGCGGGTCAGCGAGTCCGGCCAAGGGACCCGGTTCCGTACCCGTATTGTGAGCAGTTGCGCCGCGCTCCATAGCACCAACGTGACCCCGAAGCACCAAGACGAATCGAGTTGTATACCGTGATTACCGTGCACCTCCGCTACGAGATCGATGCTGAGAAGCTCGCAGATTTCCATGAGTACGGACGGCGGTGGATCCGTTTGGTCAACAGGCTCGGCGGTGTGCACCACGGGTACTTCCTACCGAGCGAAGGCGACAGCGACGAGGCATTCGCGCTGTTCACGTTCCCGTCGCTCGCCGAGTACGAGAAGTACCGGTTGGCGGCAGCTGAAGACCCCGAATGCATCGAGGTGTACCGATTCGCAGTCGAGACGAAATGCATCCGCCGCTACGAGCGGCGATTCCTCTCGCCGCTGTTCGAATGACCTACTGGCTCGGCGACGAAGAACGCCTCAGCTCACGGCGTCGAGGCACATCACGTCGTTGATCCAGCCGAAGTCGTAGCCGTCGTTGCCGAAGACCACGACCGTGGCCTCGTTGCCGAGTACGTCGGCCACGTCGATCGTCTGCGTGTGCTCCGGTTCGAATGCGTCGGGGTCGTTCGAGAAGACGAGCTCGACCTGCATGGCGGTGCAGTCCGACTCCGTGAACAACGCCATCTCCCAGCATCCGTAGGCGAAGTCGAATGAGCACTCGACGTCGTAGCGCCCGTCGTTGTAGATCTCGAGTGCGGCGGGGAACGAGTAGAGGGTCTCACCCGAGAAATAGCGCTCGACGTCGGCCAACTCGGTCGTTTCCGAGTCTGCCGAGTCGATCGAATCCTCGGATGCCGCGTTCTCCCCGGCCTCGAGAGCGTCAGTGGCAGCGGACATCGTCTCGGTGATGAGACCAGCGGCACCGAACGCTCCGAACGTGATGAGCGCCACGAACACGGCGACGCCGGCTACGATCCCCGTGATCGCCCAGGGCCGGAGTCCGCGGCGCGGCGCTCGCGCGGTCTCGGCGGCGGCGGGCGGGACCGTTGTCGTGGCGTCACTTGCGAGCAGCGAAGCACGAGCCTCATCGAGCTTGGTGCTCCACTCCTCGGCCTGGTGGCGCCCCGCAGCATCGGGATATCGTGACGGATGCCGCGCCCAGGACTCGCTCGCGTGGGCGGTCTCGATGAGCTGGGCGGTAAGGGGCGTGTCGGGGGAGATGCGCAGGATCTGCCGCGCCATGTTCAAGTCCACAGCGTGATCGTACGGCCTCGAGCGGACACGAGTGAATCACGCCCCCACGCATTCCCCGCGCATGTCACCCGAGCTGGGGGGAGACCACAGCGGGCGCACCATCGGTCGATCGTCGTTGCGGAAGATCCTCGACGCGCGGATTTCGAACGCGGTAGCGTCGCCTCATGGAACTGCTCTCGCTGGCCCTGATCGTGCTCGTCGTGCTCGCCGGAATCAGCGCCATCGCGGCACTGCGCCGAATCGCGGCGGCCACCGAACGCTCGGCCGATGCGCTCGAGGCGATGGCCACAGCGAGCATACCCGCCGCGGTGCGGCCTGCAAGCGACACGGTCTGACGCGGAGGCGAACGCAGAAGGCGAACACCTGCCGTGTCCGCAACGCCTCGCAGGCCTCCGCGCTCGTATACTCGCCTGACGTTCCCTACAACAGATTGGCTGAACCATCGTGGATACATCCGCCGGTCGCCGGCTGCTCATCATCGCGACGATCTCCGCCGCCTGCCTCGCCGTGTCGGGTTGTGCAGGGAACCAGCCGATTCAGGAACCGGGCGGCGCGGTAGCCTCTTCCACGCCGTCGCCATCGCCGGTTCCAACTGCAACGCCGACGCCCACGCCTACACCGGAACCCGAGCCGGTCGATGAGCCCAGCTCGTGGATCATCGAGTCTTCCAGGGTCGGCCCGCTGGCCCTCGGAGCCGGGCTCGCTGAGGCCAGATCGTCGATGACGGCCTTCGCTGAGTCGCCCGAAGCCTGCCCATGGGTGCCCGCGTTCGAGAAGGCGGGATATCCCAGCATCTGGCTTCCCGACCCCTTCGACACAGGAACCGTGCAGCAGATCGTGATTCAAGCATGGGGCAGGGTCGCGGAAGTCGCCGCGAATTCCCCTCGTACGAGCGCCGGCATCGGTATCGGTGCCACAGTGAACGAGCTCGTGGCGGCTCATCCTGGAGTCTCCGCGGTGCAAGCTCGGCCAGGCCGCACGCAGTATTCGTTGCAGGGCGAAGACGGCAACTGGGTGAACTTCGGCTTCGGGGAGGGCGGCGTGGTCGACACGATCGTCGTTCGGGCAACGTCGGCAATCGACTCCGAATACTGCAGCTAGGGCCGCTGGCTCGCTGGCCCCCGCCGCGCTCACTTCACCGGTCGAGGCACGTGACTTGGTTGATCCAGCCGTAGTCCATCTCGTCGTTGCCGAAGACGACGATGGTCGGCTCATTGGCGAGCACGTCTTCCTTCGTGATCGTCTCGACGTGACCGGGCAGCCGACTGCTGGTTGCGTAGCTCGAGAAGCCGAGCTGGATGCGCATGGCCTTGCAATCCGCCTCAGTGAGGAGGGCCATCTGCCAGCAGCCCCTCGGGTACTCGGCGGAGCAGTCGACACTGTGGAGTCCGTCGTTGTAGACCTCGAGGGCCGCGGGGAACACGAACATCGTCTCGCCGGCGGAGTACCGCTCCACGTCGGCGACGGGGGTCTTGCGGTACCGTTCGGCCGGCGCATCCGGTGGCTCCGACTCGAGCTGCACCGCGCCCTCGGCGGTGGCCTGCGTCGCAAAGTTCGCCGCGCCGATGACGGCGAACGTGATGAGCGCCAGGAGCGCGACCCCGCCGGCGACGATGCCGGCGATCGCACCGCCCGACATCCTGCGCCTCGCCGAGGTCGGTGCCCCCGTGGCATCCGTGCGGCGCGACAGGGGAGTCGACGCCTCGGCGAGGAGTTGGTTCCGTGCGGCGGCAAGCGATTGGGCCCACTCCTCGGCTAGGCGTCGCCCCATGGCATCCGGATACAGCGAGGGATGTCGCAACAAGGTCTCGCCCGCGTAGGCGCCCTCGATGAGTTCGACCGTGAGCGGGCTGTCAGGATGAATGCGCAGCATGCGCCGCGCCAGGTTCGGGTCCACGTTGCGATCGTATGGCCTGGCCCGCGCGTCGAAGTGACCGGCCGATACCGCGTCGGCGTCTGATCAGTCGGGCGAACCCAGTGGGCCCGTTCCCGCGCCGTCGGGCACCGTGGTGACGCTGATGAGCTCTTCACGTCCGTTGCCGCCGGAGACGTCGAGCGTCAGCACGGGGCCGACACCGGGCGCGTAGAACTTCAGCTCCGCGGCATCCGGTTCGAGCGCGTTCGTATCGCGTGTGAGGAGGGCACTGTCGAATCGGCCGTACGGGACCTCGACGAGTTCGTCGACGCTCAGGACCGCACCGTGGTCCTCGGCCTCGCCGGCGAGGAACTCCTGCCGGTACGACATGCCCGGTCGGGGATCCGCGGGCAGGGCGACGCCCGGCAGCGCGTTGTCGACGCCGGCCTCGAACGAGCCCTCCCGCGAGACGATCTCGCCGGCCTCGAACTCGGCCGTGTCCTCGCCGAGGTACCAGATCGTGCCCGCGGCATCCTGGGCGTACCAGTCGAAGGTGTCCTCGAGGATCTCGCCGTCGCGGGTGACGGTGTCGCGGACGACGCGTGCCTCGACGCCGTTCGCGATCTTCTTCGTCTCGGACGTGACGGTGACCTCCACCGTCACATCTCCGCCCTCGGGATCCTGCTCGACGTAGGTCCAACGGGTGCCGGGCTCCATCGGCCAGTACGGGTTGTCGATCTCGGTCGTGAAGTCCGCGGGATCCAGCGACACGGGTTCGTCGCTCTGCGGCAGCGGCGGCAGCGATGGCAGCGGCGGCAGCGACGTCGGCGACGGCGGGCCTGCGATGCACCCGGTAAGCGCAGCCGCGGCGGCCGCGAAGAGCGCGATGACGCCGGGCATCCGTGACCTGGTCGGCGACATCGTGGCCTCGATTCGCGCAATCGCAAACCTTGGTGACGAACCCCGGCGGGGATCGAGGCACTCGAATCGTGCCCCTGGGGGGTACAGCACGCTGTGTGCGCCGGGGTTCGCAGCCGGGTTCATGGAGTCGACAGGGCACCAACGTCTTCGTCGACACCTCGGGCCCTCACGAGCCGGCAGGGGACAGCATACGGCGATTCGGTGGTCTGTGGCTGGGAATTCTCGTCGCGGCAGTCGCTCGCTCGGGTGACGAAGTCAGGAGTCGGTGAGAACATGGCAGCGTGCCCGAGTTGCCGGAGGTCGACGCGCTCGTGGGATTTCTCCGCGAGCGCGCGGTCGGACATGCCGTCACGTCGGCGACCGTCGCTGCGATATCGGCGCTGAAGACCTTCGACCCGCCGCTGAATGGACTCGTGGGGCAGACGATCGATGGAGCCTTCCGGTACGGCAAGTTCGTCGATCTCCGCGTCGGCGAGTTGCACCTCGTCTTCCACCTGGCCCGCGCCGGCTGGCTGCGCTGGTACGACGAGGTGCCGAAGACCCTCATCAGGCCGGGGAAGTCGCCGATCGCCCTGCGGGTACGACTCGATGACGGGTCGGGATTCGACCTCACCGAGGCAGGCACGAAGAAGTCGCTCGCGGTCCACGTCGTGCGCGACCCGGCAGAGGTGCCCGGCATCGCTCGTCTCGGGCCCGACCCGACCGCGCCCGAGTTCAGTCTCGACGACTTCGCGGCGATCCTCGCAGGCAAGCGCACTCGCATCAAGGGCCTCCTGCGTGACCAATCGGTGTTCGCGGGCGTCGGCAACGCGTACTCCGACGAGATCCTCCACAACGCACGGATGTCGCCGTACGCCCTCGCGGCGACCCTCAAGCCCGAAGAGGTCGAACGGCTCTACCACGCACTTCGCGACACCCTCGACGATGCGATCGCAGCGGCATCCGGCAGGCCACCCGACGAGCTCAAAGACTCGAAGCGCACCAGGATGCAGGTGCACGGTCGCACCGGCGAGGCATGCCCGGTCTGCGGCGACACCGTGCGCGAAGTGATCTTCGCCGACTCGACGTTCCAGTACTGCCCGACGTGCCAGACCGGCGGCAAGCCGCTCGCCGACCGGGTGCTCTCGCGCCTGCTCAAGTAGCCGCCGAGCAGAAGACCGCGGTGTCGGATGCCGCTGCAAGACTTGGTGCGATGATGGACGAACTGCGCACTGAACGGCTCCTGCTCCGCCCGCTCACTCTCGACGATGCCGACGAGTACCACCGCGTCTACAGCGATCCCCGCACGTGGCACCACTTGCCGAGTGGGCGGCACACCTCACGCGAGGAGTCGGAGCGCGCGATTCGGCGTTCGATCGACAGCAAGGGCAGGTTCGGCTTCAGCCACTGCGCCGTCGTGCTGCGCGATGACGTCGAGGGGCTCAGCGCGGGTTCGTTCCTCGGGTCCGCGGGCGCGGCGATGCTCGAGTTCGAGGCATGGAACCTCGGCTATCGGTTCTCGCCCGAGGCATGGGGGCGCGGGTTCGCCACCGAAGCCGCGGCCGCTGCGCTCGACGCAGCCCGCCGGGCTCAGCCCGCGATTCCCGTCACGGCTCGGGTCCTCGCGACCAATTCGGCGTCGGTGCGCGTGCTCGAGCGCCTCGACGTCGAACTCGTCTGGCGCGGGCGCTCTGCCGACGCTCCCGCCTACGAGGGCGACACCGGCCACCTCGAGCGGTTGATCTTCGCCGACCGCCCGATCGATGCGGCGACCCTCGATGCGGTGATCGCACTCGGGTGATCGCACTCGGGTGATCGCACTCGGGTGAGCGCATTCGGGTGATCGTGTTCGGGTGAGCGAGAACGCTGCGGGCGCCGTGGTTTGGTCGGCGCCCGCATCGCTGTCTAGATGCGCCGCCCGGGGGCGGTGTCGGTGTCGGTGTCGTGATCGGGAGCGCCGTCGGCGTCGGCGTCGAGGTCGGGTTCGTCGACGGTCCGACGTTCTCCGACGGTCCGGCTCCGGTCCACATCGACGTCGCGATCGGTGTCGATGCGGCCGCGGTCGGTGTCGAGTCCGCGGTCGGTGTCGAGATCGACATCCGGATCGACCGCGTCGGCCTTGCGCAACTGTTCGTCGGTCTCGGCGCGGAGATTCGCCGCGTCGGACTCACGGGCCGCACTCTCGCTCGCGAGCCGCTCGGCGTCGACCTGGGCCTTCAGCGCGTCGGCCTCTGCCTGCTTGGCCGCCGCCTGGGTGCGTGCCGCATCGGCTTGGCGCTCGCGCGCGGCCACATCGGTCTCGTAGGCGCTCTTACGCAGCTCAGCCGCCTTCCGTCGCTCCGACTCGACCTGCGCCTCGCGGCGCTGCCGGGACGTCGCGAAGTACGCGAACACGATGATCGCGACGACGACGATGATTCCGACGATGATCCACACGATGGTGCTGGTTTCCACGGTGATCCGCCTCCTCGGGTCGGTTCGTCCCCAGCAAACCGCGGCCGTCGCGTCGCGGGCAATGCCTTGCCAAACGTTGCGAAGTGGGTTAGCCGGCGACGGCCGCACTCACGAGGGGTGTCGCTTCACCTGTTTCCGTGGGCAGCACGCCGTCGAGCAGGCGCTCGAGCGTCGCCAGCCCGTCGGGCGAGAGCACCGACTCGAGGTGCGCCTGCACGGATGCCACGGCCGGCCCGCGCAATGCGTGCACCACGCCGCTCGCGGCATCCGATGCCACCTCGAGGCCGAGCCGGGGTGTGAGGGTGCCGTTCGGGGCGATCGCGGTGAACGTGTTGTAGTAGCCGACCGCGGCCGATTCGCCGAACACGTCGACCCGCAGCTGCACGCCCTGGCGCGGCGCGGGCAGCGGCTCGAGGGGCAGCCCGGCGAGATCGGCGAGCACCTGGTGGCTGAGGCACACGGCGAGGGTCGGGGCGCCCGTTCCCAGTCGCGCGGCGACGAGCTCGCGAAGGCGTGCGATCCGCGGGTCGTCGGTGTTCCGCGGATCGCCGGGACCCGGTCCGAAGACGACGAGGTCGTCGGATGCCGCGAGCGGCGCGTCGTGCCACGGCACGATGCGGGTCGTGAGTCCGAGGTGACGCAACTGGTGCGCGAGCATCGTGGTGAAGTCGTCGCCGAAATCGATGACGAGCGCGCTTGCACGGCGCGGCGGTCGCGCCGCCTGGGGTGCGCGCCAGAACGGGGCGAGGTGTTCGTTGCGCGCCTCGAGCACGGGAGCGACGCGCGCGCTGTCGTACACCGACGGCCCGGCACCGACGCTGCCCTCGGCCCGGGGGAGCGCACCGAGGGCGGTGAGCACCCCGGCGGCTTTCGCATGCGTCTCGGCGACCTCGCCGAGCGGCTCCGAGTGGCGAACGAGGGTCGCACCGACTGGCACGCGCACCCGACCGCCCCCGTCGACGTACGCGGTGCGGATGAGAATCGGCGCGTCGACGTCGTAGCCGGCTGCGGTCGGCATGAATCGAGCGAGCACGCCCGCGTAATACCCGCGCGGCGTCGTCTCGTGCCGCGCGATCACGGCGCACGCGTTGCCCATCGGCGAGCCGGTGACCGTGGGAGCGAACATCGTGAGCCGCAGCACCTCGCGCGGGTCGAGGCTCGAACGCCCTTCGAGGAGGTACTCGGTGTGGGTGAGCCGCGACATCCGCTTCAGGTACGGGCCGCGCATGCGCCCGCCGTCGGGGCAGACCGCGCTCATCATCTTGAGCTCCTCGTCGACCACCATGACGAGCTCCTCGCGTTCCTTCACATCGGCGAGGAACCCGAGCAGCTCGTCGTCGCTCGGTCCCCCCTCCGGGTGGCGGAAGGTGCCGCTGATCGGATTCATCGACACGACGCCGCCGATCGAGCTCACGTGCCGCTCGGGCGTCGCGCCGACCGCCGACAGTCCCGGGGTGTGCACGGCGAACGTCCAATACGCGCCGGCCTCGTGCTCGAGGAGCGCACGCAGCCAACCGAGCACCGCCACCGCCGGTGCGGCATCCGACTGCCCTGTGAACTCGCGGCGGATCACGAAGTTCGCGCCCTCGCCGCGGCCGATCTCCTCGTCGATCACTCGTCGCACGAGGGTGGCATAGTCGTCGTCGCTGACGTCGACGCCGAGCTCGCCGATGGGGGCCGGATGCCGCGGCAGCATTGTGATCGCCTCGTCGACCGGCATGGACTCGCGCTCGCGCACCACGAGGCAGCGCAACGGTGCGCCGTCGTCGTGCGCGGCGAATCCGCGCTCCCGCACCTGGCGGAACGGCACGAGGGCGAGCACCTCGCGGCCGTCGAGCGGGATGTCGGCGAGCAGCTCGACGTCGACGATGTCGCCGACCAGCACGTCGAGGGTCGGTTCGTGCTCGCGATGGAGCACGGCGAAGGGGGCGGGATCGCTCGAGGCGAGGAGGGAGCCGAGCAGGCGCGTCATGGGAATCTCCGGTCAGGCCCGGGACGGGCCGCCCGCACAACGCGAAACGACCGCCCTCGGGCGGTCGTCATACGTCGAAACGTGTGGATCCGCCTAGGAGGCGGGCCACCAGCTCTGGTTCGACGCGGTCAGCATGAAGAGCACTCTAAGGCATAGCGGGCTGCGGCGCATCCGCGGCCCCGGCGGTCGTGTCAGCAGTTGCCGCCGGCTCAGTTCGCGATGACGTCGCGGAGCGCCGGCTCGAGATCCGGCCAGCGGAACGCGTACCCGGCCTTCTCCAGTCGTTCGGGCAGCACCCAGCGGCTCTTCAACACGAGCTCGGGCTCGGTGCGAAGCGCCCACATCGCGGGCTCGAGCATCCACCGGAAGGCCGGGAGGCCGATGCGTCACCGTGTACCCCTCGTCGCGGAGGTGTTCGGCGAGGCGACGCCCGAGGAATCCCGACCAACCGGCCACCACTGCTCGCCGCGCGTTCGTCACCTCTCCACCCTAGGAGCGCGGGATGCGCCGGGACGCCAGGCAGACGGCACGCCCGGACGCCAGGCAGACGGCTCGCGCCGATCACGCCCCGATACGATGCAGGCATGCCCCCCGTGACTGATACCCGCATCGAGGCGGCGGTCGTGCGCCGCTTGCGTGCGGCCGGTTGCGTGTTCGCCGAGGACGAGGCACGGCTGCTGCTCGAGGCGAGCGAGGGTGCGGGTGCAGCGGATGCCGCGGCCGAGCTCGAACGGCTCGTCAGGCGGCGAGTCGCGGGCGAACCGCTCGAGCAGCTCGTGGGCTGGGCGGAGTTCGCCGGCCTGCGCATCCACGTGGAGCCCGGCGTGTTCGTGCCCCGCCGGCGCACCGAGTTCCTCGCCGCCGAGGCCGGTCGGCTCGCGTCCGAGGTCGCGGCGCGTTCGGGAGGACTTCCTGTCGTCGTCGACCTGTGCTGCGGCACCGGGGCCATCGGTGCGGCGATCGCGGATGCCGCCAGCCCGATCGAACTCGTCGCCGCCGACCTCGACCCTGCCGCCGTCCGAGCGGCTCGCCGCAACCTCGAGCCGCGAGGCGGGCTCGTCGTGGAAGGTGATCTCTTCGATCCGCTGCCCGAGCGGCTCCGCGGGCGGGTCGACGTGCTCGCCGTCAACGCGCCCTACGTGCCGAGCGACGATCATGAAGCGCGTCTGGCGCTCGACGGGGGAGGCGACGGCCTCGACGTGCATCGCCGCGTCGCGGCATCCGCGGGCCTGTGGCTCGCCCCCGGGGGTCACCTGCTGATCGAGACGAGCGAGGAACAAGCGCCGGTGACCGCAGCGATCGTGCGCGCGGGCGGCCTCGAGGAGCGGATCGTTCGTTCGGAGGAAACCGACTCGACGGTCGTCATCGGGCGGTTGTGATCCGGCCTGCAGGCCACGAGCGCACTCTTCGGAACCACGGGCGCGGGCGCCGTCAGCTCATTCGGTGGATCGCGACGCCTCGAGCAGGTTGGTCACCTCGTCATCGGTCGTCTGGCGGAAGTCGACGTAGTGCATGCCGACGGCCATGAACCCGCGGGGCGCCGAGAGGCACACTACTTCGTCGACCTCGGGCAGTGCGGCCAGTTCGTCGAGGCTGTCCGGCGCGCCGACCGGGGTCGCCACGATGATGTGCGCGGCGCCCTGCGCATGCGCCACGGCGCAGGCGACCTTCGCGGTCGCTCCCGTTGCGATCCCGTCGTCGACGATGATCGCCGTGCGCCCTTCGAGGTCGATCGGGCCCGCACCGCCGCGGAATCGTGCGACCCGCGACTCGAGCTCGGCGCGCTCGCGTTGTTCGATGGAGGCGAGCTGGGCGGAGGTGACCCGTCCATGGTCGACGATGTCGTCGTTCAGCACACGCGCCTCACGCTCGCCGATCGCCCCCATCGCGACCTCGGGCTGGCCCGGCACGCCGAGCTTGCGCACGACGAGCACGTCGAGCGGTGCTCCGAGTTCGCGGGCGACCTCGGCTGCCACGGGAACGCCGCCGCGCGGAAGCCCGAGTACAACCACCGGCCCCTCGAACTCGCGATCGGCGAGCGCCGCTGCGAGGCGACGACCGGCTTCGATTCGGTTGCTGAAGTGTTCCATGAGTCCGCTGCTGTTCCGGATCAGTTCATGTTTGCACGCGGGCGAATGGGCCATCACCCCCCTTGACATGCCTGCCAAACGACCACCGGCATAGCGCGCGGCATCCGCATCGTCAAGCCCTTGTTGCCCCTTCGGCCTCGACTTAGCGTCGAAGGCACGAGCTTCGCGATTCCGTCGAACGACGCAACGACATCAAGGACACCTGCGCGACGAATAGGGGGTCTCGCAGGGTTGGGGAACGTGGCCGGGCGACAGGGGGTCGCCCGGCCTCGTCTGTTCCCCTGAGCGAAGTTCGCTTCTCTGGTTCCGTCGCCTACACTGTTCAAATCCTTCCCCCGAAAGGGGGACCCGTTCACAAGGATTCGGCGGCGTGATGCCCGCTGGGCTTGGAGTGTCCGTGGGGCGTCACAGTATCTCGGCCGCCGCGAAGCGGCCGGGTCGAAGACTCGTGCTTTCGATCATCGCGGCGCTCGCCGTCGTCGGAATCGTCGGATCCGGTGTCTTCCTCTGGGTCGGCGGATACCTCAGCCCACTGTTCGCCGCGGCCGACATGGGTTGCACCGATCCCGAACAGCTCGTCATCGTGGCCGACCCATCGATCGCGCCCGCGCTCGCCGGCATCGCGAAGGACTTCGACGCCGCCTCCGAGGAGTGCGTCGCCACCAAGGTGAAGTCGCAGGACTCGGCCGACACTGCTGCGGTACTCGCTTCCGGCAACTCGAAGGCCGATGCCTGGGTGCCCGAGTCGAGCGTCTGGCTCGACCGCATGGCGGCCACTGCGACCTCGCTCGGGCAGAGCGCTCCCGACGTCGACGTGCGCGAGTCCATCGCGAGCACGCCCGTCGTGTTCGCGGCCGCCGCCACCAAGGCCACCGATCTCGCGACCGAGCCGGTGACGTGGACTCGTGTGCTAGGCGGCACCCTGCCCACGATCCTGCCCGACCCCGAGGCATCCGCCGCGAGCCTTGCCGGCCTGCTCGCGCTGCGCGGGCATTCCTCTCCTGACGATCCGCGCCAGTTCGCGGGAGCCATGATCGAGCTCGGCAAGTCGATTCCCGCGTCGACGAGCGCCGCATTCGGAGCACTCGGCGCGACCGAGCAACCCGCCGTGGTGATCACGACCGAAGCCCAGGTCGCCGCCTACAACCTCCGCGACCCGGCCGAGCCGCTCGTGGCCGCGTACCCGGTCGACGGCACGGTCGCCCTCGACTACCCACTCGTGTTCCTCGCGAGTGCTTCGAGCGGAGATGATGCGGCGGGAGGTGGCTCGGCCGACACTGCGGATGCGGGCGTCGCGTCGCACTCGGAGCTGCTCGGGGCCTTCGAAGCCGCCATACGCGAATCCGGCGCCGAGCTCGCCACGGCCGGATTCCGTGCCCCCGACGGCAGCGGTTCGCTCGAGATCGCGGGCGTCGGTGCGGAGGCGCCCACCGCCGAGCAAGCGCTCGACGCCCCTGCGCAGCTCGAGATCCTTCGGGCCTGGGGTGTGCTCACGCTGCGCTCCCGCATGCTCGCCGTCATCGACGTCTCGGGCTCGATGGAGGAGCCCGCCGAGAACGGCCTGCGCCGCATCGACATCTTCCAGCAGGCAGCGGTCGGGGCGATGGGGAAGTTCTCCGGCGAAGTGGAGATGGGCGTGTGGGTCTTCTCGACCGCTCGGAACGGCGACCTCGACTACGAGGACCTCTCGCCCATCGCGCCACTCGCGGATGCCGCGCATATGCAGGAGATCGCGGGCATCATCCAATCACTGCCCGCTCGCCTCGGTGGTGCGACCGGGCTCTACGACACGACGCTCGCCGCTGTGCAGCGCGTGCGCGAGGCGTATGACCCCGAGAAGGTGAACTCGGTGCTGCTCATCACCGACGGCAAGAACGAGGATGAGAACGGCATCGATCTCGACACCCTGCTCGCCGAGCTCGCGAAGATCGACGACCCGACGAAGCCGGTGCCGGTCATCATGATCGGCTTCGGACCCGACACCGACCTCGCCGCGATGCAGCGCATCGCACAGGCGACGAAGGGTGCGGCGTACTCGGCATCCAAGCCCGAAGACCTCGGCATCGTGCTCGTCGACGCACTCTCGCAGCGCGCCTGCCGGCCGAACTGCTGATCACATGACGAAGGGCCCGGCGTGAGCCGAGCCCTTCGTCATGTCGCTGGATGCGTCAGTGCGCCGCTGGCGCACCCTGCATCATGTCGGCCGGCTTGCGCACGAAGAATGCGCCGACGATCGCCGTGATCGAGAGGATAGCGCCCACGAGGAATGCGGCGCGGATGCCGGCGGCCTCCGAAATCTCGGACGACACGCCCGTGGCCGCGACGGTTGCCGTGATCGCCGCCATCACCGTGATGAACAGCGCAGTGCCTGCCGCTCCGGCGACCTGCTGCACGGTGCCGACGATCGCCGAGCCGTGCGAGTACAGCCGCGGCTCGACTGACCCCAGCGCCGAGGTGAAGAGCGGCGTGAACATGAACGCGAGGCCGGCCGACAGCACGACGTGCGTTATGAGCAGCATCCACGGCGGCGACTGCTCGGTGACCATCGTGAGCGACCACAGCACCGCGCTCACCGCGATGCTGCCGGGCACGATGAGTGGAGTCGGTCCGAAGCGGTCGAACAGGCGGCCGACCGTCGGACCGAGGAGCCCCATGGTGAGGCCACCGGGGAGGAGCATCAGCCCTGTGACGATGGGCTCGAGATGGAGCACATTCTGCATGTAGATCGGAAGCAGGATGATGGTTCCGAAGAGCGCCGCCATCATCACCGTCATGAGGGCGACGGAGACGGCGAAGTTCGTCGAGCGGAACGTGCGCAGATCGAGCAACGCACGGTCGGCGCGCTGGAGTGCGCGCTGGCGCAGGATGAACGCGGCGATGCCGATCGCGCCGATCGCGAGCGCGATCCACATCGGGGCCGAGCCGTTCGAGGTGCCGCTCACCTCGCCACCGACGAGGCTCAGGCCGTAGATGATGCCGCCGAAGCCGAAGGCCGAGAGCACGACCGAGAACACGTCGATCGGGATCACGCGCGGTTCGCTCACGTTCTCGACCCGGCGGATGCCGATGACGAGCATGACGAGCGCGATGGGCAGCACCAGCCAGAACATGAACCGCCACGAGAGGGAGTTGAGGATCAGGCCCGAGATCGTGGGCCCGATCGCGGGCGCGACCGAGATCACGATCGTGACGCGGCCCATGAGCCGGCCCCGATCACTCGGTGCCACGAGGGTCATGAGGGTGGTCATGAGGAGAGGCATCATGATGGCGGTGCCGCTCGCCTGCACGACGCGAGCGAGGAGGAGCACCTCGAAGCCCGGCGCGAGGGCGGCGATGAGGGTTCCGGCCGAGAACAGGCTCATGGCGGTGATGAAGATCGGTCTCGTCGCGAAGCGCTGCAGCAGGAAGCCCGTGATCGGGATCACGACGGCCATCGTGAGCATGAACGCGGTGGTGAGCCATTGCGCGGCAGAGATCGTGATCTCGAGGTCGTCGACGAGATGGGGGATCGCGACGCCCATGATCGTCTCGTTGAGGATGACGACGAAGGAGGCGGCGAGCAGCAGCCAGATCACGCGATTGTTGCGAGCACCGTGCAGTGCTTCGGCGTCGGAGTGTTCGTGGAATTCAGGCATGGACGAACCGCCGACCGCTGCTGGAGCGATATCGGCGGCGTCGAGTTCAGAAGCGGCGCGTTCGGTCAAGGAAAAGCATCCAATCAATGACGGCGCAGAGCTGCGCCGGGGAAAAGCGTCGAATACTGGGTCAACCCGCGCAGGATGATGCACTATTCCCGGATTCCGAGAAGGATCGGAACGTATGGAATCGTCTGCGCGAGGCGGTGAGGTCTACGGCGCGGGCGCCGGGCCATCGATGGGCGGCGCCCCAGGGGCGCGCTCGTCGTCGGCGGGGATCGGTGTGGGATCGCTCATGTCGTGACGATACCGCGCACCGCCGACACTGCTCGGGTGACGGATGTCGCGGCATCCGCGATCTCGATCTCGGTCGTCTCTGCGCCGAGCGTGAACCGCACCGCCGTTTGGGCGAGCTCGCCGGGGATGCCGATCGCGGTGAGCACGTGCGAGGGCTCGTCGCTGCCCGCCGCGCAGGCCGAGCCACTCGAGCAGATCACGCCGTCGCGCTCGAGCTCGAGGAGCACCGCCTCGCCGCTCGTGCCGGGGAAGACGAATGAGACGGTACCGGGAAGGCGATGCATCGGGTCGCCCGTGAGCCGGGCGCCCGGAACCGAGGAGGTCACGGCCGCGGCGAGTGCGGCGCCGAGCGCAGCGACACGTGGAGCGGCATCCGCTCGCTCCTCCTCGGCAAGCCGCAGCGCGGTGGCGAACGCGACGGCGCCTGCCACGTTCTCAGTGCCCGATCGTCGCCCGCGCTCCTGGCCGCCGCCGTGCAGCACGGGTTCGAGCGGTACACGGCCGCGCACGATGAGGGCGCCCGTGCCCTTCGGGGCGCCGACCTTGTGCCCGGCCAGTGAGAGCGCGTCGACGCCGAGATCGTCGAGCGAGAGCGGCAGCCAGCCCGCCGCTTGCACCGCGTCGGTGTGCATGAGCGCACCGGCCGCGTGCGCGATGGCCGCGAGCTCGGCGATCGGCTGCACCGTGCCGATCTCGTTGTTCGCGAGCTGGATGGAGACGAGCGCCGTATCGGCGCGGATGACGCGGGCGAGCGCCTCGGGACGCACGACCCCGCCTTCGTCGACGTCGACCTCGCTGACCTCGAAGCCGTGCACGCGGGCGAGATAGGAGGCGGACTCGAGCACCGCCTCGTGCTCGATGGGCGAGATCACGAGATGCCGTCCGCGAGGGTTCGCGAGCGCGAGCCCCTTCACCGCGAGATTGTCGGCTTCGGTGCCGCCGCTCGTGAAGACGACGTCGCCCGGTCGGCATCCGATGACGGCCGCGACGTCGGCCCTCGCGGCCGCGAGCGCTCGGGCCGCAACGTCGCCGAGTCCGTGCCGGCTCGACGGATTGCCGAACGCGCCCGAGAGGTAGGGCCACATCGCCTCGAGCACCTCTTGGCGCGCGGGCGTGGTGGCGGCGTGGTCGAGGAAGATCATGCGGGCGCCGCCTTCTCGCCGGCGCGTGCGGCGACGACGACATCGAGGCCGAGATCGAGCGAGCGCACCGAGTGCGTGAGCGCACCGACCGAGATGACGTCGACGCCGGTCGCCGCGATCGCCGCGACCGAGTCGAGCGAGACGCCGCCCGATGCCTCAACGACGGCGCGTCCGGCGATGAGCGCGACCCCCTCACGGAGTTCGTCGGGGCTGAAGTTGTCGAGCATCACGGTGTCGGCGCCGCCGGCGATCACGGGCTCGATCTGGTCGAGGCGGTCGACCTCGACCTCGAGGTGCGCGGTGTGCGGCATCCGCTCGCGTGCTGCGCGCAGCACGACGCCGAGGTCGAGGCCGCCCGCGGTGAGCACGGCGAGGTGGTTGTCCTTCGCCATCACGGCGTCGGAGAGCGATCGACGGTGGTTGCGGCCGCCGCCGTCGCGTACGGCCTGCCGTTCGAGACTGCGTAGCCCGGGGGTCGTCTTGCGGGTGTCGACGATGCGCGCGCCGGTGCCGGCGACCGCGGCCACGTAGCGAGCGGTGAGCGCGGCGATGCCCGACATCCGCTGCACGAGATTGAGCCCGACGCGTTCCGCGCGCAGGATGCCGCGGGCGGATCCGCGCACTCGAGCGAGCACGGCACCGGCCGCGAACGCGTCGCCGTCGGCGGCGAGCGGCTCGACGACGATCGACGGGTCGACGAGGCGGAATGCCGCGGCGAAGACGTCGATGCCGCTCAGCACCCCCGGCTCGCGGGCGACGAGCTCGGCGGTCGCCGTCGCCGTGGCGGGGATGAGCGTCTCGGAGGTGAGGTCGCCCCACGGCGCATCCTCGTCGAGCGCGGCTCCGACGACGCGATCGATCTCGCGGCGGTCGGTCATCAGGCTGCCTCCTGCTCGGGGATCGATCGGTATGCCGAATCGGGCGCGTCCGAGCGGAAGTGCGCGCCGACGCTTTCGCGCCGGGCGATCGCGGCGGCGACGGTGAGCCGTGCGAGATCGAGGAGGTTGCGGTCCTCCGCGCTGCGCCGGTCGCGCACGACGGGCGCGCGCCACGAAGCGAGGCGAGCGGATGCCGCGGCGAGCCCGTTCGCGTCGCGCTCGAGCCCGACGTGCTCCCACATCACAGCTTGGAGGTCGTCGCGGCGGAACGTCGTCGCTGATCCGGCTTCGTGCGCAATTCCGGATGCATCGGTCGACGCGCCGCGCGCTGCCTCGTGTGGACGGGCGCGTCGCGCGTCGGCTCCGGAGTCACGCATTTGGGGAGCGGGCGACGCGAACGCTCGCACGGCGCGATCGGCGAACACCGCGGCCTCGAGCAACGAGTTCGATGCGAGGCGGTTCGCGCCGTGCACGCCCGTCCGGGCGGTCTCGCCGACGGCGAAGAGGCCGGGCAGGCTCGATCGCCCGTCGAGGTCGGTGACCACGCCGCCCATTGCGTAGTGGGCGGCCGGCGTGATCGGCACGGGCTCGCGCGACCAGTCGAATCCGGCGGCACGGCACGCCGTGTCGAGCCCGGGGAACCTTCTCGCGAGGAACGCCGCTCCGAGCGCCGTCGCGTCGAGGAACACGGGGTCGCCGCCTTGCTCGACCGTGCGACGCCAGACGGCGCGGGCGACGATGTCGCGCGGCGCGAGCTCGCCGCGTGCGTCGACCTCGTCGAGGAAGCGGCGGCCGTCGCGATCGCGCACGACGGCGCCTTCGCCGCGCACCGCCTCGGAGATGAGGGGGGTGCCCGGTGCCGCGAGCGCGGTGGGGTGGAACTGCGTGAACTCGAGGTCGGCGATGAGCGCGCGCGCCCGCCAGGCCGCCGCGACGCCATCGCCGGTGGCCACCACGGGATTCGTCGTATACCGGTAAAGGCATCCGCTGCCTCCGGTGGCGAGCACGACGACGTCGGCCCGGCGCTCGACGAGGGTTCCGGATGCCTCGAGCAGTTGCGCTCCCGTCACCCGCCCCCGCTCGACGACGAGGTCGACGAGCATCGTGCCCTCGTCGATCCGCACGGCACGGCGGCGCACCGTGGCCACGAGCGCCGACTCGATCGCCGAACCCGTGGCGTCGCCGCCGGCGTGCATCACGCGGGCGCGGGAGTGCGCAGCCTCGAGCCCGCGGGCGAGCCCCGACTCGTCGCGGTCGAACTCCACGCCGAAGCGGATGAGGTCGCGGACCCGCGCGGGGCCCTCGGTGGAGAGCACCTGCACGGCCGCGGGATCGGCGAGGCCCGCGCCCGCCTCCATCGTGTCGGCGAAATGCCGCTGCGCCGAGTCGTCGGGGAAGAGCGCCGCGGCGATGCCGCCTTGCGCGTAGCGGGTGTTGCCCTCGGCGAGCTCGGCCTTCGTGACGAGCTCGACCGTGTGCCCGGCATCCGTGGCCTTCACCGCCGTCCAGAGTCCGGCGATGCCGCCGCCGATGACGAGCACGCGTGCCATGTCAGGCCCCCGTGGTCGCGGCGACAACGGCTGCCGGCGGCTTCGCCGCGAGCATCCGCTCGAGAGCGAGACGCGCCGGATCGGCCACGTCATCGGGCACGGTGATGCGATTCACGACCCGGCCGGCGACGAGCTCCTCGAGCACCCACGCGAGGTAGCCCTGGTGAATTCGGTACATCGTCGAGCACGGGCACACGACGGGGTCGAGGCAGAAGATCGTGTGCTGCGGATACTCCGCGGCGAGTCGCTGCACGAGGTTGATCTCGGTGCCGATCGCGAAGGTCGACCCGGCAGGCGCCGCCTGGATCGCCTTGACGATGAAGTCGGTCGAGCCTGCGGCATCCGCTGCGTCGACGACCGGCATCGGGCACTCGGGGTGCACGATCACCTGAACGCCGGGGTGCTCCTCGCGGGCTTTCGCGATCTGGTCGACCGTGAAGCGCCGGTGCACCGAGCAGAAGCCGTGCCACAGGATGACGCGGGCGTCTTCGAGCTCGGCCGCGGTGCTGCCGCCGAGCGGCTTGCGCGGGTTCCACATCGGCATCTGCTCGACCGGCACGCCCATCGCCTTCGCGGTGTTGCGGCCGAGGTGCTGGTCGGGGAAGAAGAGCACGCGCTGCCCGCGCCCGAACGCCCACTCGAGCACCGTCTTCGCGTTCGACGAGGTGCACACGATGCCGCCGTTGCGGCCGACGAAGCCCTTGAGCGCCGCCGAGGAGTTCATGTACGTGACGGGGATGACCGGCACGCGGCCGTCGGCGTCGGGCTGGGCGAGGTCGCCGTAGATCTCGGCGAGCTGCTCCCAGCACTCCTCGACGCTCGACTCGTCGGCCATGTCGGCCATCGAGCAGCCCGCGGCGAGGTTCGGGAGGATCACGGCCTGTTCGGGCCGCGAGAGCAGGTCGGCCGTCTCGGCCATGAAATGCACGCCGCAGAAGACGATCGCCTCGGCGTCGGGGCGGCCCTTCGCGGCGTTCGCGAGCTGGAACGAGTCGCCGGTGAAGTCGGCGTGCTCGATGACCTCGTCGCGCTGGTAGAAGTGGCCGAGCACGACGACGCGATCGCCGAGGGTCGCCTTGGCGGCGAGGATGCGATCATGCAGCTCGGCGTCGCTCGCCGTGCGGTACGCCTCGGGCAGCGCGCCCTGGCGAGGGGAGCCCGTGGGGATGACGTCGCCCATCGATGATCCGGGGCCGTAGCCCGAGGGGCCGGCGTCGAACTCCCAGGGCCCTTTCGCGAGTTCGGGGGAGCAGGTCTCGCCGCCGCTCGCGCCCTTCGCGATCAGGCGGATCGAGCGGTCGACGGATGCCGCGGCGCGCACGTCGCTGGCGGGAGGGGCGATGGTCATGACGCGTTCCTCGTTCGGGTGATGTGGTGGATCGGATCGCCGCGGCGCGCAGACGCGGTGTCGAAGCGGTAGAGGGCGGGAGGCCGGTGCGGCGTGCCCGCAAGGCGCTGCCCCGTGTCGACGAGGGTGCCCGACGCCTCCATGGTGCGGCGGAAGTTCGCGGGATCGAGCCGCGTGCGGAGCACTGCCTCGTGCACGCCGCGGAGCTCGGCCATCGTGAACACCTCACCGAGCAGCGCGTGCGCGATGCGGGAGTACTGCAGCTTCGTGCGGAGCCGCCAGAGCGCGTACTCGAGGATCTCGAGGTGGTCGAACGCGAGCTCGGGCAGGTCGTCTTCGTCGAACCAGCACACGTTCTCGTCGCTGACGGCACGTTCGACCTCGTCGGAGTGCACGAGCGCCCAATAGACGACGGAGACCACGCGCTCGTCGGGGGAGCGGTCGGGTGCGCCGAAGGTGTAGAGCTGCTCGAGGTAGGTCGGGGCGAGTCCCGTGGTCTCGTTGAGCGTGCGGCCCGCCGCCTCGTCGAGTCCTTCATCGACGGGGAGCCATCCGCCTGGGAGGGCCCAGCGCCCGGCGCCCGGCTCGCGGAGTCGTCGCACGAGGGGGATCCGGAGGCTCGGCGCGGCGGCGCCCGCGTCGGGGCTGAGCGCGAAGATGACGGTCGAGACCGCGAGACGCGCCTGCGCGCCTGCTTCGTCAGGTCGCGGCATCCGTCACCTCCTGCTCGAAGATCTTCGAGTCGGATCGACTCGAAGTATGGTGACAGCTTACAGTCATTGTGACCTGAACGCGAATTGCATGACGCTTGTGCCCACGATGAGGGATTGCAGCGGCTGCGGCTGCGTACTACCACTGATGTGCAAGGGAGCCCACGACGCAAGCATGGTTCTGTGCCGGCGTCTGAAGCCGAACGCCGGGCACCCGAACCGAAGTGCCGCCTTACCCGAGAGGTGTCCCAATGCGCAAACTGTTCCTGACCGTCGCCGTACTCTTCACGGCAGCCGTCGTTCTCCAGCTCTACTTCGCCGCCGTCGGCGTCTTCTCCGACCCCGAGTCCGAACTCTTCAACTGGCACGGCACCAACGGCCGCGTCGTGCTGCCGATCCTCGCGATCCTGCTCATCATCAGCGCCGCGCTCGCCCGGGCGGGCAGGCGCACCATCTGGCTGAGCGTGCTGCCGCTCGTGCTCCTCCTGTTCCAGACGGTGCTGTTCATCGTCACAGGGCTGATCTTCGGTCTCGACGAATCGACGCCCCCGTCGCTGGCAGCCACGCTGGTCCTCTCGCTCCACGCGGTGAACGGCACGGCCATCCTGCTCCTCGGCGTGCTCTTCATCGTGCGCGCCCGGCGGCTGGTTCGTGAAGGGCCGCCCGCGAAGACCGGCACGCCGGTGGGCGAGGCGGAGGAAGCTCCCGCCGCCGCGCCGAGCGCCTGATCCGGCGGGGCCACCACACGATCTCACCTGGCGCACCATCGGAGCAGTGAAGGCGCGATGACCACCACGGTCCTCCTCCTGCTGCAGTCCTTCGCCGGCATCGCCGGTGCAGGGCTCTGGCTCGGTGCGGGCTTCAGCGCGGGATCGCCGGCGGCTGGACCGAGCCGGCGCGAACGGATGACGGTGCTCGCGCTCGCCGCGGGCGGCACGATCGCGCTCGCTGCGGCCGCCGCGATCGCGGTGGTCCTCGCCGGGCGCGGGTGGTGGTTCGCCGGGGAGAAGATCGTGGTCGGCGTGCCCCTCCAGCTGGTCGGACTGGTGGCGAGCAGGGTGGGCATCGTCTGGTGGCTTCGCGGCAGCCGGGTGCTCCTCGCTCGGACCCTCATGCTCGGCGGCGCGTACGCCATGACCGCGGCCGTCCTCGCCACATGGCTCGTCGGGTATCCGCCGCAGCCCGTCGCGACCGCCGTGCTCGCGGCCGCCGTGGTACTCGCGACCGGCCTCACGTGGGCACTCCTCGGGCACCGCGGTCGCCGCGCCACAGCCGGCTTCGCAGGACTCCTTGCCGTGCTCCTCGTCGGCGCGGCCGGGTGGTCGTGGCTCTCGGACACGGCGGCGCCGACCATCGAGGCGTCAGGTCAACACCTCCACGGACCATCCGCGCCGACCGGTGGTGACCCAGCCGTGGCCGTGACCGCGCTCCGCACGCCCGACGACGCACCGGGCGAGGTGCACGCCGTCGAGCTGACCGCTTCCCGCCATGACGTGACGCTCGCGTCGGGCGAACGCGTCGAGGCGTGGGGCTTCGGCGGCGACACCGTCGCCGGCCCCGAGCTGCGGGTCACGGAGGGCGAGCTCGTCGAGGTCTCGCTCGAGAACCGCGACATCGACGACGGGGTAACGGTGCATTGGCACGGCTACGACGTGCCGAATGGCGAGGACGGCGTCGCGGGCGTCACGCAGGATGCCCTCGCTCCCGGGGAGCGGTTCACGTACCGCTTCATCGCCGACGAGCCGGGCACGTACTGGTACCACACTCACCAGGCCTCCTCCGAAGGGGTGCGCCGCGGACTCTACGGGATGCTCGTCGTCGAGCCCGAAGGAGGCGTCGCCGAGTCGCTCGACCTCGCCCTCCCAGTGCATCGCATCGGCGGCGAGGTCGTGATCGGCGCGACCGACGGGCTGCAGTCGTTCACCGCCGAGGAGGGCGAGGCCGTGCGGCTCCGGGTCGCCAACACCGAGCAGTCGCCGATCCGCGTGACGCTCGCCGGAGCGCCGTTCCGCGTCGCCGCGGTCGACGGCAGGGACCTCAGCGGGGGCGAGGCGCTCGAGCATCGGTCGGTTCGGCTCGGCGCGGGCGCACGTGCCGATCTCGTGTTCACGATGCCCGCCGAGGCGGTGCGGTTCGAGACCGACCTCTCTGCGGCATCCGTCGTCGTCATCGCTCCGCCCGGCGCCGGCGCCGGGGCCGACGCGGACGAGACCGCCCGAGTGCCGCGCGAGGTGACCGACGTCCCAGAACTCGACCTGCTCGCGTACGGCGAGGGCGCCCGCCCCGAGCTCGGCCGCTTCACTGCCGAAGCCGACCTCGTGCTCGACCGTCTCCCGCGATTCGTCGGCGGCGCGCCCGACTACGCGTACGCCGTGAACGGTGCAGTGTTCCCGCACATCGCCCCGATCGAGGTGCGTGAGGGCGACGTGGTGAAGATCACGATCGCCAACCGCGGCTTCGACGTGCACCCCATGCACGTGCACGGCCATCACGTGCTCGTGCTCTCACGCGACGGCGTCGCCGCCACGGGCGCGCCGCTCTGGCTCGACACCGTCGACGTGCGCCCCGGCGAGGTCTGGGAGCTCGCACTCATCGCCGACAACCCCGGCATCTGGATGGACCACTGCCACGATCTGTCCCACGCGGCCGCCGGGATGATGATGACGCTCGCCTACGAGGGCGTCACGACCCCGTTCGAGCACGACGGGCACGGCAACCGGCCCGAGTGAGCCGACCAGAAGTCGGCCACAGGCGAGCGGATGCCGCGCGCC
This sequence comes from Agromyces sp. ISL-38, assembly GCF_018613935.1. Taxonomy (GTDB): domain Bacteria; phylum Actinomycetota; class Actinomycetes; order Actinomycetales; family Microbacteriaceae; genus Agromyces. Next base: position 134,423 of record NZ_JAGGPF010000008.1, read on the forward strand.
GCGCGAATCCCGGCGCCCCGTGACACTCCCGTGACACTCCACGCTCGCCCGCCGAGGAGAGCCGCCGTCGGCTAGGATCAGCGGTACAACCTCACACCGGGCCATCGACGCATCGCGGGAGAGCCGGCAGTTCTGTTGAACGCAGCACTGGCCGGCACCGAAGGAGCAAGCCTCCCCGCCAATCTCTCAGGTCACACACCGCGATGAACAGGCCACTCTGAAAAGCGGATCGGGCATTCCCGCCACATCCCGCCGAAGGTGAAAGCGCGAACCTCGCGTGAAACTCTCAGGCCCATGACAGAGGGGGAGTTCCCAGCGGCATCCGCCGACCGTCTTGCGACTCTGGAGAGCTCTCGTGACCGAACGACTCAGCCCCCTCGATGGGGTGCACCGCGCCGCGGGTGCCTCCTTCACCGACTTCGCCGGCTGGCAGATGCCGGTCCGATACTCGAGCGATCTCGCCGAGCACCACGCCGTGCGCACCGCCGCCGGCATCTTCGACCTCTCTCATATGGGCGAGATCGTGCTCATCGGACCCGAGTCCGCGGCAGCGCTCGACTTCGCGCTCGCCGGCAAGCTCTCGGCGATCGAGATCGGCCAGGCGAAGTACTCGCTGCTCCTCGCCGACGACGGCGGCATCATCGACGACCTCGTCGTGTACCGCACGGGCGACGATCGCTACATGGTCGTCGCGAACGCGTCGAACCGCGAGGTCGTCGCCGACGAGCTGCGTGCCCGCGCCGACGGCTTCGACACCAACGTCTACGACGAGAGCGACGACATCGCGCTCATCGCCGTGCAGGGGCCGGCGTCGCGTGAGATCCTGCTCGCCACCCCCGGGTTCACGATCGAGGGCGGACACCCCGACGGGGAGGACGTGCCAGAAGCCCTCGCCTCCCTCCGCTACTATCGTGCGATCGCCGGCGCCTTCCGTGGTGAGCCGGTGCTCATCGCCCGCACGGGCTACACGGGCGAAGACGGCTTCGAGCTCTACATCGCACCCGAGCACGCCACCGCGTTGTGGGAGGCCCTCAACGAGGCGGGCGCCGCGCACGCACTCGTGCCCGCCGGGCTCGCGAGCCGCGACACGCTGCGCCTCGAGGCGGGCATGCCGCTCTACGGGCACGAGCTCAGCCGCGACATCCTGCCTGTGCAGGCCGGACTCGGCCGCGTCGTCGCGCTCTCGAAAGACGGGGACTTCGTCGGCCGGGCCGCGATCGAGGCGGGGCCTGCGGCGGATGCCCCGGTGCTCGTCGGTCTCGCCGCCGAGGGGCGTCGCGCGGGCCGCGCCGGCTACGAGGTCTTCGACGGCGACGGTGCCGATTCCGCTCGCGTCGGCGTCGTGACGAGCGGCGCGCTCTCGCCGACGCTCGGCCACCCCATCGCGATGGCGTTCGTGGCACCGGATGCCGCGGAGACCGGCCGCGAGCTGTACCTCGACGTGCGGGGCACGCGCGTGCCGGCATCCGTCGTCGCATTGCCCTTCTACAAGCGCACCGCCTGACCACCCAAACGCACGACCGACGAACCTCGAGGAGCATCCCATGACCGACCAGACCGCCCTGCAGTACACGGAAGAACACGAGTGGATCCGGGTCGACGGCGACGTCGCGACCATCGGCATCACCGACTACGCGGCCGAGAAGCTCGGTGACGTGGTCTACGTCGACCTTCCCGTTGCGGGCAGCACGGTCACCGCCGGCACCGTCATCGGCGAGATCGAGTCCACGAAGTCCGTCGGCGAGCTGTTCGCCCCCGTCGACGGCGAGATCGTCGAAGCGAACCAGGCGGTCGTCGACTCGCCCGAGCTCGTGAACAGCGACCCGTTCGGCGAGGGCTGGCTCATCAAGGTGTCGACGACGTCGCTGCCGAAGCTCCTCAGCCACGACGAGTACCGCGCGCTCGTCGGCGAGTAGCGCCGGCGCTCGCCAAGCAATCCCGACCGACAGCAAAGGACCCACCATGCAGCAGGCCTCCTCGGCCTTCGACGTCGACGCGTTCGGACGTCGTCACATCGGCACGACGCCGGCCGACCACGGGCGCATGCTCGCCGAGGTCGGCTACGAGTCGCTCGACGAGCTCATGGCCGCGGCCGTGCCGTCGTCGATCCGCATGGGCGAGGTGCTCGAGTCGGCGATCCCCGCCGCGGCGACCGAGCGCGAGGCCCTCGCCGAGCTCGCCGAGCTCGCCGAGCAGAACACCGTGCGCACGTCGATGATCGGGCTCGGCTACTCGGGCACGATCACCCCGTCGGTCATCCAGCGGAACGTGCTCGAGAACCCGAGCTGGTACACGGCCTACACGCCCTACCAGCCCGAGATCTCGCAGGGCCGGCTCGAGGCGCTCATCAACTTCCAGACGATGGTGTCCGACCTCACGGGGCTCGACACCGCGAACTCGTCGATGCTCGACGAGGGCACCGCGGTCGTCGAGGGGATGCTGCTGGCCCGTCGCGCCTCGAAGTCCCCGTCGAATCGCTTCATCGTCGACTCCGACGCCTTGCCCCAGACGCACGCCCTGCTCGTCTCCCGGGCCGAGGCGGTCGGCATCGACCTCGTCATCGCGCCGCTCGCGGAGCTCGCCGCGGAGGGCGGCGAGGGTCCTCGCCTCGAGGATCTCGGCGAGCACTTCGGCGTGTTCGTGCAGTACCCGGGCGCGTCGGGCAGGGTATGGAATCCGGCATCCGTCATCGCCGCGTCGAAGTCGCAGGGCGCGCTCGCCGTCGTCGCGGCCGACCTGCTCGCGATGGCGCTCCTCACGAGCCCCGGCGAGCTCGGCGCGGATGTCGCGGTGGGTACCACGCAGCGATTCGGCGTGCCGATGGGCTTCGGCGGGCCGCACGCGGGCTACATGGCCGTGCGCAAGGGACTCGAGCGTCAGTTGCCGGGCCGGCTCGTCGGCGTCTCGCAGGATGCCGCGGGCCACCCCGCCTATAGATTGAGCCTGCAGGCGCGCGAACAGCACATCCGCCGCGAGAAGGCGACCTCGAACATCTGCACCGCCCAGGTGCTGCTCGCCGTGATGGCGTCGATGTACGCGGTGTACCACGGGCCACGCGGCATCCGGCACATCGCCGTCTCGACCGCGGCGAAGGCGAAGGCACTCGCCGACGTGCTCTCGGGGTATGGGCTGGCGCTCGCGCACGCCGAGTACTTCGACACGATCCGAGTGCACGTGCCCGGTCTCGCCGGCAACGTCGTCGAGCGCGCCCGAGAACTCGGCGTGAACGTGTGGCCGGGCGACGAGTCGACCGTGCACATCGCCGTCGACGAGACGACGACCGAAGCCGAGCTGTCGCTCGTGGTCGAGGCCTTCGGGTTCGACCCGCACACGCCGGTGCCCGTGAACCTCCGCACGCTGCCCGGCAGCCTGCCCGCAGAGCTCCGCCGCACGAGCGGCTACCTCGAACACCCCGTCTTCAACACGCACCAGTCCGAGACGCAGATGATGCGCTACCTCAAGCAGCTCGCCGACCGCGACTACGCGCTCGACCGGGGCATGATCCCGCTCGGCTCGTGCACGATGAAGCTGAACGCGGCCACCGAGATGCAATCGGTCACGTGGCCCGAATTCGCGAACCTGCACCCGTTCGCGCCAGAGGCCGACGTCGTCGGCTCGCTCGCGCTCATCGAGCAGCTCGAGCGCTGGCTCGCGGAGGTCACGGGGTACGACACGGTGTCGCTGCAGCCGAACGCGGGCAGCCAGGGCGAGCTCGCCGGCCTCCTCGCGATCCGCGGTTACCACCGCGCGAACGGCGAAGAGTCGCGCAACATCTGCCTGATCCCCTCGAGCGCACACGGCACGAACGCGGCATCCGCAGTGCTCGCCGGCATGCGCGTCGTCGTCGTGGCGTGCGACGAGCTCGGCAACGTCGACCTCGACGACCTGCGCGCGAAGATCGCCGAGCACGCCGCCGGCATCGCCGCGCTCATGATCACCTACCCGTCGACGCACGGCGTCTACGAGCACGAGGTGAAGCAGATCACGCAAGCCGTGCACGATGCCGGCGGCCAGGTGTACGTCGATGGCGCGAACCTCAACGCCCTGCTCGGCTACGCGCGCTTCGGCGACTTCGGCGGCGACGTGTCGCACCTGAACCTGCACAAGACGTTCTGCATCCCGCACGGCGGCGGTGGCCCGGGTGTCGGGCCGGTCGCGGCGAAGGCGCACCTCGCGCCGTACCTGCCGGGGCATCCGCTCGCCCAGCGCTCCGACCACTCCGGAGGCGTGACGCACGACGGCGGGCCGGTCTCGGCTGCACCGTACGGGAGTCCCTCGATCCTGCCGATCTCGTGGGCCTACGTGCGCATGATGGGCTCCGAGGGCCTCACGCAGGCAACCGCCACCGCGGTGCTCGCCGCGAACTACGTCGCCGTGCGGCTCCGCGACCACTTCCCGGTGCTCTACACGGGCGACAACGGGCTCGTGGCCCACGAGTGCATCCTCGACCTGCGTCCCCTCGCCGCCGAGACCGGGGTCAGCGTCGACGACGTCGCCAAGCGCCTCATCGACTACGGCTTCCACGCGCCGACGATGTCGTTCCCGGTCGCAGGCACCCTCATGGTCGAGCCCACCGAGTCGGAGGACCTCGCCGAGCTCGACCGGTTCGTCGAGGCGATGATCGCGATCAAGGCCGAGGCGGATGCCGTGGGCCGCGGCGTCTGGCCGGCCGACGACAACCCGCTCCGCAACGCACCGCACACGGCCGAATCGGTGATCGCGGGGGAGTGGGCGCATCCGTACTCGCGCGAGCAGGCCGTTTACCCCGTGCACTCGCTCGTGCGCAACAAGTACTGGGCCCCCGTGCGGCGCATCGACCAGGCCTATGGCGACCGCAACCTCGTGTGCGCCTGCCCGCCGGTGGAGGCGTTCGCGTAGCGGACGCCGACCGATGGGCACGGCGGCCTCACGCCGCGACGAAGGAGCGGCGTTCGCGTAGCGGACGCCGACCGATGGGCACGGCGGCCTCACGCCGCGACGAAGGAGCGGCGTTCGCGTAGCGGACGCCGACCGATGGGCACGGCGGCCTCACGCCGCGACGAAGGAGCGGCGTTCGCGTGAACAGGCGTGGCGCGTAGCGACACGCCAGTTCACGAAAGGCGGAGCAGGAGCACTCGCGGCGCATCGCGCCGCGAAGCATGCTGCGGCAGACCCGGGGACGTGACTCCGACGCCGCCGACCTCAGCCCAAGATCCCGCCCCACACCGCACGGGATCCCGAGTCGCCGATGAGCACGAGCAGCACGACCGTGCCGACACCGACGACGACGGATGCCGCGGCGAGCCCGATCACGACGGCGCGGGCAGCGGTCGGCGACCCCTCGCGAATGCGTGCGTCGCCGAAGCGGAACCACGCCCACTGCGCCGCGGCGACGACGAAGAGCGCGATCGCCCACGGCAGGAGCATCTCCCCGAGCCCTCGGTGACGCTCCACGGCGGGGATCGGGCCGATCACCTCGGCGAGCGTCTGGCCGGCGAGCACGGTGATCGGCACGAGCACGAGCACGACGAGCGCCCCGAGCGGCGTCACGATGCCGAGGCGCCGTCGCGCCGAAGGCCAGAACGTGCCGAGGAGCAGCGCGAGTACTGTGAGCGGTGTGAGCACGACCACGGCGTGCACGATGAGCGGGTGGAGCGGGAGGCCCGCGACCTGGAGCACATCCTCCGCTGCGATTCCGACGATCTCCGAAGCATCCATGGTGAGGACACGATGCGGCCGCCCGCTCGGTTCATCCGGGCGCATGATGAACCGTTCGCCCCGCCGCCTCGTTGTGATCGGCAGGAGGTGACGGATGCCGCCAGAAGACGACAGCCGGCTCGTCGCGCTGTATGACGCCCACGCACCATCGGTCTGGCGCTACGTCGTGCACCTCACGGGCGACCCGGCGGGTGCCGACGACATCGTGCAGGAGACGCTGCTCCGCGCGTGGCGGAGTCCGCGGATCCTCGCCCAGGAGCCGGCGTCGACGAGGTCGTGGATGTTCACGGTCGCGCGGAACCTCGTGATCGACGAGGTGCGCAGCGCCCGCCGTCGCCATGAGATCGGCGTGGCCGACGTGCCCGAGCGCGGGCACGAGGACCTCACGGATGCGCTGTTCGAGAGTCTCCTCGTGGAGGAGGCGCTCGCCGCACTCGACTACGAGCACCGGGCGGTCATCGTGCACGCGTATTACGGCGGATGCAGCATCGCGGAGGTCGCGCGGCGGCTCGCCATTCCCGAGGGCACCGTGAAATCGCGCCTGCATTACGGACTCAAGGCCCTCCGTCTCGCGATGCAGGAGAAGGGAGTCACGCGATGAACCCCGATCACGCGCGCTTCGCCGAATGGGACTCGGCCTACGTGCTCGGCGCCCTCTCGCCTGCAGAGCGCCGCGAGTACGAGGAGCACCTCGAGTCGTGCGAGCTGTGCCGGCGATCCGTCGCCGAGCTCACGCCGATTCCGGGCCTGCTCGCCCGGCTGACGCCCGAGCGCGCCGCGGTGCTGCTCGAGGAGCCGGCGGGCGCCCTGCCCGCACCTCGACCCGAGTTGCTCGTCGCAGTACGTCGTGAGGGGCGCCGTCGCCGCCTCCGCCGCATGCGGCTCGGGCTGGTCGCCGCGGCTGCCGCCGTCGTCGTGGTGCTGACCGCGATCCTCGTTCCGCTCGCGCTCGTCCGCCCGGCGGCCGACGCTCAGACGGTTGCGTTCGACGCCGTGACGGATGTCCCGGTCTCCGCGATCGCGACCCTGACGCAGGTCGGGTGGGGAACACGCATCGAGCTCGACTGCAGCTACGGCGACGCCGGACGGTCGACGGCGCCCGAGGGCGGATGGCCGTATGCCCTGTACGTCGTCGATCGCGATGGCAACAGCAGTGAAGTTTCGAGCTGGCGTGCCAACCCGGGGAAGACCGCTCGGCTCGAGGCGGGTACCTCACTGGGCCTCGAGGAGATCGCATCGCTCGAGGTGCGCGCGCTCGGCAGTGGGGATGTGCTGCTGGTCGGCGACCCTGATTGAGGGCAGGGATGAACCGTCGAGCCGTCGGCATCGTGTTCCCTTCGACACCGCCTTGCGCGGTCATGAACGAGAAGGGGAACACCATGAAGCTCCGCATCATCACCGGGGTGGCCGTCGCGGCCCTCGCCGTCGCACTCTCCGGATGCACGAGCCCCGCCACACAGGAGCCGGTCGACGACGACACGTCGATCGAGACCGAGGCGCCCGAGACCGAATCGATGGAGACGGATGCGCTCCTCACGACCACCGATTCCGACCTGGGTGAGATCGTCGTCGACGCCGACGGGATGACCGTCTACATGTTCGACAACGACACGCAGGGCGGCGATTCGAGCTCGTGCGAAGGCGCGTGCGCGACCAACTGGCCCGCGGTGACGGCGGATTCCGACGACCCGCCGGTGGCCGAGGGCATCGACGGAGAGATCGGCACGATCGAGGGCGTCGACGGCAAGACCCAGGTGACGCTCAACGGCTGGCCGCTCTACTACTTCGCCGGCGACGAGGCTCCCGGCGACATCAACGGGCAGGGCGTGAACGACGTGTGGTGGGTGCTGACGCCCGCGGGGGAGAAGATCGGAGGCTGACCGATCACGCGTGAGCCTGGCGGGGCGCGGCGTGGCGGCCGCGCTCCGAATACTCGCCCCGGCCGGATGATCCGACTGCCTGGCTGCGGCGGGCGGCGACCCGGCGCTCGGCGTCACGGATCTCGGCCTGCGTCGCGGCGAAGCGGCGGTCGGTGGCGCGCGCCGTGACGAACTGCGCGACGAACGCGTGTGCGAGGTCCATGGTTCCGTTCCTCTCCGGGGACTGTGGCGGCCGGGATCGGTGCCGCAGGCTCCATGCTCGACGCGATCGCGACGCGGCGGATCCGGGCGGTCCCGCTCACCGGACCCGGGAGTACACTGAGGTTCTCTCGCATTTTGGGGGCGCACATGATCGATCTCATCGCCGCAGTCGCCACGGTCGCATTCGTGGCCGTCATGGTAGGTTGCACGCTGGCCGGCTCTCGCACTTTCGGTCTCGAACAGCGCGCCGGACTCCTTGATCGCCGCAATCCGGCGCTTGCCGCCGCCCTGCGCCGCGCCGAGTCGTTCAGCGACCTCTCCCGCAGCGGGTTCTACGCCGGTGAGACGTTCTCGGCGGTCTGCACCCCGAGCCGTGCCAGCTGGATCGACGGCGCCAGGGTGCGGGCAGCGGATTCCGATCTCCGGGTCGAGCCGCCCGAGGAGGCCTTGCCGGTCATGCCCGCGACGGTGGTGGCACTCGCGGGCAGCGAGCACGTGCCGCAGTCGAAGCGGTCGCGGCATCCGTCTCGTCGAACCGAGCCTCAACCCGCCGGCGGAGCGAAGAACTCGGGCCACCAGCCCACGGCGAGCGGGTAGCCGACGAACGACACGACGTCGAGGATCCAGTGCGCGATGACGAGCGGCATCGTCCGGCCCCAGCGCTCATAGCACCATCCGAAGAGCACGCCCATCAGCGCATTGCCCACGAACGGCCCGATGCCCTGGTAGAGGTGATAGCTGCCCCTGAGAAGCGCGCTCGAGATGATCGTGGTCCATGGCCCCACGCCGAGCTCACGCAGTCGCGTGAACAGGTAGCCGACGACGATGATCTCCTCGGTGAGCGCCGCCTCGAGCGCCCGGAACAGGAGTATCGGCACCGTCCACCAGAACCAGTCGGCCGGTGACGCCTGGACGGCGACGGTGATGCCGAGTGCCCGTCCCCCCGCGTAGAGGGCGATGCCCGGCAGGCCGATCACCGCAACGAGCAGGAGACCGGATGCCGCGTCGCGGCCGGGCCGCGTGAGATCGAAGCCGACTCGACGGAACGGGCTCCTGCCGGGCTGCCACAGCAGGTACAGCGCGAGCGCGACGACGAAGAGCCCGAAGAACACGTCGAGGAACTGGTAGGTGAAGTCGAGCCACTCGCGGGTCGATCGTGACGGATTCAGGGCGACGGACTGGTCGCGCAGCGGCTTCTCCTCGGTGAGCTTCGCAACGAGCGCGACGATCGAATACACCGCCGAGGCCCCGAGGGAGAGTCCGAGCACGACGATCAATTCGAGTCGCAGGCGTCGTGCGGCGGGCATGCAGCAATCCTCGCACAAAGGCCCCCCGGCGCAAGAATCATGCGAGCCGCGGCAGATTCCACCGAACGATATGCCGCTAGGTTGCGCGTGGGTAACGGTTTGCCCCATGGGTTTGCTTCGGGGTGACGGGATTCATAGTCTCGATCTACCAGCGCTCCACCGCGGCCACGAGCCGCGTTGTCGACGCCCATCTCACAGGAGGAAAATTGAAGATCAAGAGAATCGGCGTTGCCGCCATTGCTCTTGCCGCCGCGGGAGCGCTCACGCTCTCCGGCTGCACCGCCGGCACGCCGTCGTCGACTGAAGGCGCGAGCTCGTCGGCCGTCATCACCACGAACGGCTCCGAGCCCCAGAACCCGCTGATCCCGACCAACACCAACGAGACCGGTGGCAGCAAGATCACCGAATCGATCTTCGCCGGCCTCGTGTACTACGACGCCAAGGGTGCCCCGCACAACGACGTCGCCGAGTCGATCGAGACCGACGACTCACAGACCTATACGATCAAGATCCGCGATGGCTTGAAGTTCACCAATGGCGAGCCCGTCGACGCGAACTCGTTCGTCGACGCCTGGAACTACGGCGCCGCGCTCGACAACGCGCAGCTCAACAGCTACTTCTTCGAGGGCATCGAGGGCTTCAGCTACGACGAGAACGTCGCCGAGCTTCCGGGTCTCAAGGTCGTCGACGACACCACCTTCACGGTCAAGCTGACGCAGCCGGAGTCGGACTTCCCGCTGCGACTCGGCTACACGGCGTTCAAGCCGCTGCCGGCATCGGCATTCGACGACCTCGCCGCGTTCGGCGAGAACCCGGTCGGCAACGGCCCGTACATGCTCGACGGCGAGGGCGCCTGGAAGCACAACGAGAAGATCGACCTCGTCGTGAACCCCGACTACGACGGCCCGCTCAAGCCGGTCAACGGCGGTCTCTCCATCGTCTTCTACGCGACGCAGGAGGCCTCGTACGCCGACCTCCAGGGTGGCAACGTGGATGTCCTGGACCAGATCCCGACGGGCGCGCTGGCGAGCTACGAGAGCGAGTTCGAGGGCCGTTCGGTCAACCAGGCCTTTGCGGGCATCCAGACGTTCACCGTCCCGTCGCGCCTCCCGCACTTCTCGGATGAGGAGGGCAAGCTCCGTCTGGCCGCCCTCTCGAAGGCGATCAACCGCGAAGAGATCACCGACGTGATCTTCGAGGGGACCCGGAGCCCGGCCCACGACTTCACGGCGCCGGTCATCGACGGCTACTCGGAGGACATCAAGGGTGCGGACGTGCTCGAGTTCGACGCCGATGCCGCGAAGGACCTCTGGGCTCAGGCCGACGCCATCTCCCCGTGGAGCGGCACCTTCCAGATCGGCTACAACGCCGACGGTGGTCACGGGCCGTGGGTCGACGCGGTCGCGAACCAGCTGAAGAACAACCTCGGCATCGACGCGTCGGGCGCTCCGTACCCGACCTTCGCCGAGTTCCGCACCGCGATCACCGACCGCACCATCCAGACCGCGTTCCGCACCGGTTGGCAGGCCGACTACCCGGCCCTGTACAACTTCCTCGGACCGATCTACGGAACGGGCGCCGGCTCGAACGACGGCGACTACTCGAACCCCGAGGTCGACTCGCTGCTCGACGAGGGTCTCTCTGAGACCGATCTCGATGCTGCGAACGAGAAGTTCCAGCAGGTGCAGGAGATCTTGTTCGAGGACCTCCCCGCGATCCCGCTCTGGTACTACAACGTGAACGGCGCGTGGAGCGAGTCGGTCGACAACGTGGAGTACGGCTGGAACTCGGTTCCTCTGTACTACCAGATCACCAAGAGCGAGTAATTCTCGGTCCAGGACGACTCGGAGCTAGACTCTGAGACGCCCGTGGGGCGGCAGCCGACCAGCTGCCGCCCCACTCCCACGTATCCCCGCGGCGCGAACCCGATCGGCGTAGCATCGTGGGGACGAACTCGCACAACGGTGAGGTTTCTTCAACATGTCAACATTCGCGAAATGCGGGGCCTGATCCATGGCCGGCTATATCGTGCGCCGGGTGCTGCAGGCGATCCCTGTACTGCTCGGCACGACCTTCCTGATCTACTTCATGGTCTTCGCCATGCCCGGCGACCCGATCGTCGCCCTCTTCGGCGATAAGACACCGCCCCCGCAGGTGATCGAACAGCTCCGCGCGCGGTACCACTTCGACCAGCCGTTCATCGTCCAGTACTTCATCTTCCTCGGCAACATCTTCCGGGGTGATCTCGGCGTCGCGTTCTCAGGACAGCCGGTGTCCGAGATTCTCGGCGCGACATTCCCGGTGACGCTTCGCCTGGCTGCGCTAGCGGTGTTCTTCGAAATGGTCGCCGGCATCTCGGTCGGCCTGATCTCCGGACTTCGCAAGGGCGGCATCTTCGACGCGAGTGCGCTCGTCATGAGCCTCATCCTCATCTCGCTGCCGATCTTCGTCGTGGCCTTCGTCGCCCAGTTCATCTTCGGCATCCAACTCGCGTGGTTCCGAACTACCGTCGGCTCCGGTGCTCCGATACAAGACCTGATATTGCCGGCCATCGTGCTCGCGACGATCAGCTTCGCGCAGATCAGCCGACTGACGAGGGCGTCGGTCATCGACACCGAGGGACAGGACTTCGTTCGCACTGCCGCGAGCAAGGGCCTACCCCGCACCCGCATCGTGCCCGTGCACATCCTGCGCAACTCGCTGATCCCGGTCGTCACCTACCTCGCCGTCGACTTCGGCACGCTGATGGTCGGCGCGACGGTGACCGAGGGCATCTTCAACGTCCCCGGAGTGGGACGCACCCTGTACCAGGCCATCATCCGGGGAGAGGGACCGACCGTCGTCGCCTTCGTCACGATCATGGTGCTGATCTACCTCGTGGTGAACCTGCTGGTGGATCTCCTGTACGCCGTTCTCGACCCGAGGATTCGCTATGCCAAGTAACACGAACACCAGGCCCGATCAGCAGCATTACGTCGCTCCGATCGAGGAAACCCCACTCGTTGCCATCGACTCGGTCAAAACCGATGGCAAGCCGTCGAACCTCTGGATCGACGCATGGCACGATGTGCGCAAGCGCCCGATGTTCTGGATCTCGTCCGCGCTGATCCTGCTCGTCATCGTCGTCGCACTGGCCCCGGGCTTGTTCACCCAGGTGCCGCCGAACAACGACTGCCAGCTGGCGAACAGCAACGGAGGGCCGGCGGGCGGCCACCCGCTCGGCTACACCAAGCAGGGCTGCGACATCTACTCCCGCATCATCCACGGCACGTCGACGTCGCTCTCGGTCGGCATCATCGTGACGGTGCTCGTCGCCGTGCTCGGCATCGTGTTCGGCTCGTTCGCGGGCTTCTACGGCGGATGGATCGACGCGGTGCTCTCGCGCCTCGGCGACATCTTCTTCTCGATCCCCTACATCCTCGCAGCGGTCGTCATCATGTCGGTCTTCTCGCAGTACGCGAGTGTGTGGGTGATCTCACTCGCCATCGGAATATTCGCATGGCCGGCAACGGCCCGTGTGCTGAGAGCCGAGATCCTCAGGGTGAAGAACGCCGACTTCGTGATGGCGGCGACCGCGCTCGGCGTTTCGCGATTCCGGATCCTGCTCCGTCACGTGCTCCCGAACTCCATCGCACCCGTCATCGTCATCACCACGATCTCGCTCGCGTCGGCAATCGTCGCCGAGGCGACCCTGTCGTTCCTCGGTGTCGGCCTGCCTTCGAGCACCATGTCATGGGGCAACGACATCAGCGCGGCGCAGACCGACCTCCGTTCGGCGCCACAGGTGCTGATCCTGCCGTCGATCGCACTGTCGGTCACCGTGCTCAGCTTCATCATGCTCGGCGAGGTCATCCGCGACGCACTCGACCCGAAGGCGAGGGCCGAGCGATGACCGAAACCGTGAACGGAACCAAGGTGCAGCGCACATCGGCAGGTGGCGACGAGCGCCCGCTCCTCGAGATCAAAGACCTCCAAGTGGGGTTCACCACGCAAGACGGACTCGTGAAGGCCGTCGACGGCATCAACCTCACCCTCTACCGCGGGCAGAGCCTCGCGATCGTCGGCGAGTCGGGCTCCGGCAAGTCGACGACGGCGCACGCGATCATCAACCTGCTGCCGGGCACCGGCCACATCTCCGGCGGCCAGATCCTCCTCGACGGTCAAGACCTCACGAAGGCGTCGAAGCACGACATGGAGGCGATCCGCGGCCGCAAGATCGGCTTCGTCCCACAAGATCCCATGTCGAACCTCAACCCCGTGTGGTCGATCGGCTTCCAGGTCGAGGAGGCCATCAAGGCGAATGGCATCGCGACGGGCCGCAAGGAGGTCAAGAAGCGCGCCATCGAGGTGCTGAACCAAGCGGGCCTGGCTGACGCCGATCGTCGGCTCCGCCAGTTCCCGCACCAGTTCTCGGGCGGCATGCGCCAGCGCGTGCTCATCGGCATGGGGCTGGCCGCCGACCCGCAGTTGCTCATCGCCGACGAGCCTACCTCGGCGCTCGACGTCACCGTGCAGCGCGTGATCCTCGATCATCTCGAGTCGCTCACGCGTGAGCTCGGCACGACGCTGCTCTTCATCACGCACGACCTCGGCCTGGCCGCGGAGCGCGCAGAGCAACTCGTGGTGATGTACAAGGGCAAGGTGGTCGAATCCGGCCCCTCGGCGGAGATCCTGCAGAACCCGCAGCATCCGTACACGCAGCGACTCGTCGCCGCGGCGCCGAGCCTCGCTTCGCGACGTATCCAGTCCAGTGGCAGCATCGCGGCCGCCGAGTCGTCCATGCAGTCCGACGCCGGCCATGCGGCCGGCGAGGCGATCGACCTCATCGCCACTGCCGAGGCTCGCGCCGAGGCGATGGAGGCCGCGGCAACCGCGCCGCCGGCGATCATCGTCGAGAACCTCACCAAGGTCTTCAAGATCCGCGGCTCCGGCGAGTTCACGGCGGTCGACGAGGTGTCGTTCGAGATCCCCAAGGGCACGACGATGGCCCTCGTGGGCGAGTCCGGCTCGGGAAAGTCCACGGTCGCGAAGATGCTGCTCAAGCTCGAGGATGCGACGAGCGGCAAGATCGTCGTGGGCGGCAAGGACCTCGCGTCCACGAGCGGCAGGGAGCTCTTTGAGCTCCGCAGTCGCATGCAACCGGTCTTCCAGGATCCATACGGCTCGCTGAACCCGCTGCGCAACATCGGCAACACGATCTCCGAGCCGCTCTCCACGCACGGTTACGGCACCAAGGCGACGCGCCGCAACCGCGTGTTCGAGCTGCTCGACCAGGTGTCGCTGCCGCGCACGCTCATCAGCCGGTATCCGAACGAGCTCTCAGGCGGTCAGCGGCAGCGCATCGCGATCGCGCGTGCGCTTGCGCTGAAGCCCGAGATCGTCGTGCTCGACGAGGCGGTCTCGGCGCTCGACGTGCTCGTGCAGGCGCAGATCCTGCGCCTGCTCGCCGACCTGCAGTCCGAGCTCGGGCTCACGTACCTGTTCATCACCCACGACCTCGCGGTCGTGCGGGTCATCGCCGACCACGTCTGCGTGATGCAGCGCGGCAAGATCGTCGAGAAGGCGACGACTGACGAGGTGTTCGACAACCCCAGGGAGCAGTACACCCGCGACCTGCTCGCGGCCATCCCCGGAGCGGGCATCGAGCTCGGCGCGTAGCCTCGAACGGCATCGGCGCCCGGCATCCGTTCACACGGATGCCGGGCGTTCGGCGTTCCCAGCCGAAGCCGTGCTCCGCAGGGTAGGCTGGCAAGGCGCGAGCCGCGAATCGGCGTCGCGCATTCCCACAGACCTTCACACCAGCGTTTCCGCGCTGCCGCCGTGTCGCCCGTTTCGGGCCGCGACGGTGCCACGTGACGACCCGCATCACTGAGGACCAAAAACCATGGCCAACGCCACCCGCAACGACCTGCGCAACGTCGCGATCGTCGCCCACGTCGACCACGGCAAGACGACGCTCGTCGACGCCATGCTCAAGCAGACCCACTCGTTCGCAGACCACGCCCACGTCGACGAGCGCGCGATGGACTCGAACGAGCTCGAGCGCGAGAAGGGCATCACGATCCTCGCGAAGAACACCGCCATCGAGTACGCCGGCGAGCACGCGACATCCGGCCCGGTCATCATCAACGTCATCGACACCCCGGGTCACGCCGACTTCGGCGGCGAGGTCGAGCGCGGCCTCTCGATGGTCGACGGCGTCGTGCTCCTCGTCGATGCGAGTGAAGGTCCGCTGCCGCAGACCCGCTTCGTGCTGCGCAAGGCGCTCGAGTCGCGCCTGCCCGTGATCCTGCTCGTGAACAAGACCGATCGCCCCGACGCGCGCATCGACGAGGTCGTCGCCGAGAGCCAGGACCTGCTGCTCGGACTCGCTTCCGATCTCGCCGACGACGTGCCCGACCTCGACCTCGACGCGATCCTCGATGTGCCGATCGTCTATGCCTCCGGCAAGGCCGGACGTGCGTCCGAGACGAAGCCCGAGAACGGAAGCCTGCCCGACCACGAAGACCTCGAGCCGCTCTTCGAGGCCATCCTCAAGCACATTCCGGCACCCGCATACGACGACGAGGCTCCGCTCCAGGCGTGGGTCACGAACCTCGACGCATCTCCGTTCCTCGGTCGGCTCGCGCTGCTGCGGGTCTTCAACGGCACGATCAAGAAGGGCCAGACCGTCGCGTGGGTGCGCCACGACGGCTCGCACTCGAACGTGCGCGTCACCGAGCTCCTGAAGACCAAGGCCCTCGAGCGTCACCCCGCGGAGTCCGCCGGACCCGGCGACATCATCGCCGTCGCCGGCTTCGAGGACATCACGATCGGCGAGACGCTCGCCGACCCCGACGACGTGCGCCCGCTGCCCGCGATCCACGTCGACGACCCCGCCATCTCGATGACGATCGGCACGAACACCTCGCCGCTCGTCGGCAAGGTGAAGGGCCACAAGCTCACGGCGCGCATGGTGAAAGACCGTCTCGACCGGGAGCTCATCGGCAACGTGTCGCTCAAGGTGCTCGACATCGGTCGCCCCGACGCCTGGGAGGTGCAGGGCCGCGGCGAGCTCGCGCTCGCGATCCTCGTCGAGCAGATGCGCCGCGAGGGCTTCGAGCTGACGGTCGGCAAGCCCCAGGTGGTCACCCGCATCGTCGACGGCAAGACGCAAGAGCCCTACGAGCACCTCACGATCGATGCACCCGAGGAGTACCTCGGTGCGATCACGCAGCTCCTCGCCTCCCGAAAGGGCCGCATGGACGGCATGTCGAACCACGGCACCGGCTGGGTGCGTATGGAGTTCATCGTGCCGAGCCGCGGCCTCATCGGGTTCCGCACCGAGTTCCTCACGATCACGCGCGGCACCGGCATCGCGAACGCGATCTCGCACGGCTACGACGCATGGGCGGGCACGATCACGACGCGCAACAACGGCTCGATCGTCGCCGACCGCACGGGTGTCGTCACGCCGTTCGCGATCATCGCGCTGCAAGAGCGGATGTCGTTCTTCGTGAACCCGACCGAAGAGGTCTACGAGGGCATGGTCATCGGTGAGAACTCGCGCCCCGACGATATGGACGTGAACATCACGAAGGAGAAGAAGCTGACGAACATGCGTCAGTCCACCTCCGACACGTTCGAGTCGATGACGCCCTCGCGCCAGCTCTCACTCGAGGAGTGCCTCGAGTTCGCCCGTGAAGACGAGTGCGTCGAGGTCACCCCCGAGAAGGTGCGCATCCGCAAGGTCGAACTCGACCAGACGGCGCGTGCTCGGCTGACGTCGCGCCTGAAGAAGCAGGCATAGCGCGCAGCGCCCCATGGCGGCGGCCCGGCGGTCATTCGACCGGCGGGCCGCCGCATTTCCGGTGTGGGTGCCGCTGCCGCACACGGTCGAATCGCATCCACCATGGAGGAATCTCTCAGACTAGCTGGGCTACGGTTGCTGAGATTGTCTCAAACCGATAACGATCTCGAACCCGAAACCTGATACGTAACGCAACTGATGACTTCTTCCCCCACACGTGGCCGCCGCGCGGCCGATACGCCCCCTGCCCACTCGCGCGCCCCTCGCGCCCCTCGAAGCACTCGCGCCGCTCGCACTCGTCGAACCTCTCGAACCGTGCGCCCGGTCATGTCCGTCGTCGCGATGTCCTTCGTCGGCGGAATGATGATCGCCACGAGTGTGCCCGCGCTCGCGATCACCGCGACCGAGCTCGAGCCCCGCGCCTCCGTCTACGCCCCGATCGATGACACCATCTCGCTCGCGCCGCAGACCGTCGAGGTCGCCAGCGAGGCCGAGACCCCGCTGCTCGCGGCTGAGGGCTACGCCGTCGAGGCGGCTCCGCCGCCCATCTTCTCGGAGGTCGCGAGCGTCGGCGACGTCTCGATCGTCGAGACCGGCGCCGTCGTATGGCCGGTGCTTAATCCCGAGAACCGCAGCTCCGGCTTCGGACCGCGCGAGGCTCCCTGCGCAGGTTGTTCGACGTTCCACGACGGGGTCGACTTCAACCCCGGCAACGGCACCCCGGTGATGTCGATCGCCGACGGTGTCGTCGTGCTCGCGACCGAGGACGGCGGCGGGCTCGGCGTGAACGTCGAGGTGCAGCACAACATCGGCGGCGAGCTCATCACGAGCTCCTATGCGCACATGCAGTACGGCTCGCTCGCGGTCACCGTCGGTCAGCAGGTCTCGGCAGGCCAGCAGATCGGCCTCGTCGGCACGACCGGTCAGTCGACCGGCCCGCACCTGCACCTCGAGATGTTCGGAGTCGACGGGGTGCGCTTCGACGGTTTCGCCTGGCTCGATTCGCACATCGGCTGATCGCGATCGGGCGGCTGATCGCCGATCACGATCGGGCGCCGATCACGATCCGGTGAAGCGCGGCTCCCGCTTCTCGATGAACGCCGCGACGCCCTCACGCATGTCGTCGGTGCGGAACGCGTCTTCGAATCCGCGAACCTCGAGCTGCGTCGCCGTCTCGGTCGGCGTGCCGGATGCCGCGACGAGCACTCGCTTGGCGATCGCCACGGCCGGTGCGGAATTCTCGGCGACCTGCTCGAGCGTCGTGCGCGCCCCGGCCAGCAGGGACTCGCGGTCGGGGAAGCTGCGGGTCACGAGCCCGGCGGCGACCGCTTCGTCGGCGCCGATCCGGCGACCGGTGTAGATGAGCTCCTTCGCACGAGCGAGGCCGACGGCGCGGGGGAGCCGCACGGTGCCGCCGAAGCCCGGCACGAGACCGAGCTTCACCTCGGGCTGGCCGAAGCTCGAGGCATCCGTCGCGTAGATGAGGTCGCAGGCGAGCGCGAGTTCGAGTCCGCCGCCCAGGGCGAAGCCGTCGACGCACGCGATGACCGGAGCCGCGAGCGACTCGATGGCGGCAGCGACACGGTGCCCCAGCCGCCCGAGCTCGGCGCCCTGCTCGGGCGTGAGCTGGGACAGGCCCACGATGTCAGCGCCCGCCACGAAGGCCCGCCCACCGGCGCCGACGAGGATGACGCCGCGCACCGCAGACCCTTCGGCGGAGAGGGCGTCGAACGTCTCGGCGAGCGACGTGAGCACCGACGCCGAGAGGGCGTTCAGCGCCTTCGGCCGGTCGATCGTCACGATCGCGAGGTCGCCGTCACGTTCGACGTGCACCTCGGCGGAATCGCCGGGTTCCCGCACCGTCTGCGTCGCTTCAGCCATCGAATCGATTCCTCTCCGAGCGCTGGGCTGCCGTCTCCCGGGTCCACGCTACGCCATGGCTCGCGCCGAGGCGCGGCGCTAGAATCCGAGGGGAGACACGGATGCCGCAGCGCCCGAGCCCCGTCACAGCACGCCACCTCGAGGAGCCCCGCATGACGACATCGCACACCGTGAGCCGCGCCGCCATCGCCGTGGCCATCGCAGGCATCACCGCCACCCTCTTCACGGGGTGCTTCCCGAACCCCGCCGATCTCGTGAACCGCGGCGTCGAAGAGGCGATCGAGGGCGCCACCGGCGGCGACGTGAGCCTCGGCAAGCTGCCGGACGACTTCCCGACGAGCGTGCCGGTCATCGACGGTGACATCACGGTCGCGGCGGGTGCCGGTGGAGCCGAGGGCTGGGTCGTCGTGATCACGTCGACCACGGCCGATCCGGTGGCCGAGGCCGTGTCCGAACTGCAGGCCGCCGGCTTCACCGAAGACACGTCCGTCTCGGCCGGGGGCACCGGCGCAGTGGTCTACTCGAACGCCGAATACCTCGTGTTCGTCGCCGGGGAGGGCGAGACCGTCTCGTACACGGTCACCGCGAAGCAGTGACGACGGTATCCGAGGGGCACGTCCCGGCGACCGCGCGGGGCCGCGTCACCACCTATATCGTCGCGTTCGTCATCGGCGCGCTCTACGGAGCCGTCGCGACCGTCGGCCACCGCAACGAGTGGCGCATCGGCGACCTCGCGATCCCGTGGGGCCTCGTCGCGGCGCTCGCGGGCGTCACGGGGCTCCTCCTCGGCATTCGCCTCGTCGCGGGCGGCCGGGGGGCGGCGGCTGCGGCCGCCGCGGGCGTGATCGGGGTCACCGCGTTGCTCACGTTCGCCGGGTGGGGCGGCTCGGTGCTCGTGGCGGGTGATCTCGTCGGCACGGTGTGGTCGATCGCCCCCGCGTTCATCGCGGTGCTCGTGGTCGCGTGGCCGAAGCTGCCGACGACCAGGCGCACCGGCGCATAGACTGGAGACCCAGCCTTCGAAGGGACAGCGAACCCACCGTGACCTATGTCATCGCCCTCCCGTGTGTCGACGTGAAAGACCGTGCGTGCATCGACGAATGCCCTGTCGACTGCATCTACGAAGGTGAGCGCTCGCTCTACATCCACCCCGACGAGTGCGTCGACTGCGGCGCGTGCGAGCCCGTGTGCCCCGTCGAGGCGATCTACTACGAAGACGACCTGCCCGATGTGTGGGCCGACTACTACAAGGCGAACGTCGAGTTCTTCGACGACATCGGCTCGCCCGGTGGTGCTGCGAAGGTCGGCGTGATCGCGAAAGACCACCCGGTCATCGCCGTGCTCCCGCCCCAGGTCCACTGAGCATGGCGCTCGGAGCGCTGCCCGACTACCCTTGGGATCTCATGGCGCCGTACCGCGAGCGCGCGGCGGCGCACCCCGACGGCGTCGTCGACCTCTCGATAGGCTCGCCCGTCGACCCCACTCCCGACGTCGTGCGTGAGGCGCTCGCGGCCGCGACCGATGCGCACGCCTATCCGCAGACGGTCGGCACCCCGGCGCTCCGCCGGGCGATCGTCGAGTGGTTCGCGCGGCGACGCGGGGTCACCGGCCTCGACGAGGCATCCGTGCTCCCCACGATCGGCTCGAAAGAGCTCGTCGCGATGCTGCCGTTCATGCTGGGCCTCGGCGAGGGCGATGTCGTCGTGCACCCGCGAGCCGCGTACCCCACCTATGAGATGGGAGCGGTGCTCGCCGGAGCCACGGCGATGGCGTCCGACGACCCAGCCGAATGGCCCGCCGCAACGCGGCTCATCTGGCTGAACAGCCCGGCGAACCCCGACGGCCGCGTGCTCGACGTCGGTGAACTCCGGGCGGCCAGGGCGCGGGCCCGCGAACTCGGCGCCGTGATCGTGAGCGACGAGTGCTACGCCGAGCTCGGCTGGGACGGCCGTTGGGCGACCGAGCCCGTGCCGAGCCTGCTCGACCCCCGCGTGACCGATGGCGACGATGTGCGCACCCTCGCCATCTACTCGCTCTCGAAGCAGTCGAACATGGCCGGCTACCGCGGTGCGTTCGTTGCCGGATGCCGCGACACGATCGCCCGGCTCACGAACGTGCGCAAGCATGCCGGCCTGATGCTGCCGGCACCGTTGCAGGCGGCGATGGTCGCCGCGCTCGGCGACGACGAGCACGTCGCGGCGCAGAAGGAGCGCTATCGTGCGCGTCGCGATCGCCTGCGCCCGGCGCTCGAGTCGGCCGGATTCCGCATCGACCACAGCGAAGGCGGCCTCTACCTGTGGGCCACCGAGGGCCGTGACGGCTGGGATTCGATCGCCCGGCTCGCGGATCTCGGCATCGTGGCCGGCCCCGGCTACTTCTACGGCGTGCACTTTCCCGAGCACGTGCGGTTGTCGCTCACGGCGAGCGATGCGCGGGTGGCGGTCGCTGCGGAGCGCCTGCGCGCTGCGCCCGCGGCGTGACATCCGCCCCTCACTGTGGTCACCCCCAAAGGAAGCTGTGATGCTTTGGGGGATGCCACAGTGTGCCCGGAGCCCGTCTAGGCTGTAGTCCGGGCCGCGGTCGCCGACCGGCGACGGGCCGGAAAGCAGGTGACCGACAAGTGACGATCACAGGAGGCGCCGTGAGCGACGTCGTGAACAAGGCGGCCGGGCAGACCCCCGGTGCTGCCACCCTCACCTTCCCGGGCGGCACGGCCGAGTTCCCGATCACCCCCGCGGTCGACGGCAATTCGAGCCTCGACCTGTCGACGTTCACGCGTCAGACCGGCCTCACGGCACTCGACTACGGTTTCGTGAATACCGCGTCGACGCGGTCGTCGATCACGTACATCGACGGCGAACAGGGAATTCTGCGCTACCGGGGCTATCCGATCGAGGAGCTCGCGGGCGACTCGACGTTCCTTGAGGTCGCTTGGCTCCTCATCTACGGAGAGCTGCCGACCGCCGACCAGCTCGGCGAGTTCGACGAGAAGATCAGGCACCACACGCTGCTGCACGAAGACCTCAAGCGGTTCTTCTCATCGCTCCCGCACACCGCGCACCCCATGTCGGTGCTCTCGAGCGCCGTCTCGGCACTCTCGACGTACTACGAGGACACTTCCGACCCGCACGATCCCGACCACGTCGAGCTCACGACGCTGCGGCTGCTCGCGAAGCTGCCCGTCATCGCGGCGTACGCGCACAAGAAGAGCATCGGGCAGGCCTTCCTCTACCCCGACAATTCGCTGAACTTCGTCGACAACTTCCTGAAGCTGAACTTCGGCAACATGGCCGAGCGGTACGAGATCGACCCGGTGCTCTCGAAGGCACTCGATCGTCTGCTCATCCTCCACGAGGACCACGAGCAGAACGCGTCGACTTCGACCGTGCGCCTCGTCGGATCGACCGGCGCCAACCTCTACGCGTCGATCTCCGCCGGCATCCAGGCGCTCTCCGGGCCGTTGCACGGCGGCGCGAACGAAGCCGTGCTGCAGATGCTCGCCCGCATCCGCGATTCGGGAGAGGGCGTGCACAAGTTCGTCGAGCGGGTGAAGAACAAGGAAGACGGTGTGAAGCTCATGGGCTTCGGGCACCGCGTTTACAAGAACTACGACCCGCGCGCGAAGCTCGTCAAGGAGTCGGCCGACCAGGTGCTCGCCGGTCTCGGCGTGAACGACCCGCTGCTCGACCTCGCCAAGGAGCTCGAGCAGCTCGCCCTCGAAGACGACTACTTCAAGGAGCGCCGCCTCTACCCGAACGTCGACTTCTACACGGGCGTCATCTACAAGGCCATGGGCTTCCCGACGCGCATGTTCACGGTGCTGTTCGCGATCGGGCGCCTGCCCGGATGGGTGGCGCACTGGCGCGAGATGAACCTCGACCCGCAGTCGAAGATCGGGCGCCCGCAGCAGCTCTACGTCGGCGAGGCCGAGCGGCACTACCCTTCGGCGCGCTGAGGCCGAGCCGCACGACCCGTCGGCGCACTACGGCCGAAGCTGCAGGGTGTCGCGAGCCGTGTCTCGAATGGCCTGCAGCGTCGACGGCCATGGCCGCGTCTCACCGCGCTGCCACAGCGGCGTCTGGTCGGCGTAGTTCGGGTGGAAGGCATGGCCGGATGCCCCGGTGAGGTTCACCCAGCGTGAGGCATCCGCGTCGCCGAGGTCGACGATCAGGCGCATCGAGGGCACCCAGTGCACGCCGTAGCCGATGCTCGCATCCCAGCCGATCGCGTTCACGATCGACGAGCCGCCGCCGAGCTCGTACGGCCCGCGGTTGAAGAGCCACTCGATCGGCGCGATGCCCGATTCGCCGAAGCTCGCGTTCGTGAGCGTGAGCGTGTGCAAGCGGCCCCAGCGCCACGAGTCGGAGTCGCTGCCCATGCGGGTCTCCGCCTCGCTCCACGCGAGCTCGAGCGCTCGTGCGATCATCGCGTCGCGACCGGCGACTCCCGCTTCCTCGTTGGACCACCAACGGGCGTCGGGCTCGGTGAGGAGGGTGTCGACGACCGAGAACCACCGGTCGCCGCCTTTTGGTCGCGTGCCGTCGGGCAGTTCGCCGAACATCTCGTCGAGCAGAGTCTTCCAGAAGACGCTGAAGTATGCGGCCTCGGCGCTGTCGACGTCGGCAACGGCGTCCCAGCCGTCGAGGAGCTCGGCGCCGCGCGCCGCGTCGCCGCTGAGTTCGAGTGAGGCGATCACGGGCAGGAACGCCGCGGCGTTCGGGTCGCTCGTGTCGAGCTGGATCTCGGCGAGCGAGTCGGCCGTCAGCTTCTCTCCGGCGGCGATGCGTTCGCCGAGGAGCCGGTCGATCGTCTCGGCGCGGTAGCCCATGTCCCAGTCCTTCGTGAGCATGGGCTCGCCGGACGCGACGAGGGGGTTGTTGGCGGTGACGAGGTACCCGCTGGGCGGATTGAGCACGCTCGGGAGCTGGTCGAACGGGATCGTTCCCGCCCAGCGGTTCTCGCTCGTCCATCCGGGGAGGGGCACCGTGCCGTCGCCCGACGTGCGCACCGGGATGCGGCCGGGGGCCTGGTAGCCGATGTTGCCGTCGACGTCGGCGTAGACGAGGTTCTGGGAGGGCACGTCGAAGAGCGCGGCGGCGGCACGGAAGCCGTTCCAGTCGCGGGCACGATCGAGTGCGAGGATCGCCTGGGGAGTGTTGCCCGGAGACAGCGCCGTCCACTGCAGCGACACCTCGTATTCGCCCTCGGATTGGCCGGATGCCGCGGGGTACTCGGTCGCAAGGCGCTTGAAGTCCGCATCGATGTCGGTGACGATCGGCCCGTGTGCTGTGGAGCGCACCGTGATCTCGACGGGCTCGCCGCCCGCGACCTCGATGGTCTCCTTGCGGAGGGTGAGCGGCACCATGGCGCCGTCGAGTTCGTAGGCGTCGCCGTCGACGCGTTCGAGGTAGAGGTCGGCGACGTCGGGCCCGAGATTCGAGAGGCCCCATGCGATGCGATCGTTGTGGCCGATGATCACGCCGGGAAGCCCCGCGAACGTGAATCCCGAGACGTCATAGGCGCACTCGGCGCTCACCTCGAGGCAGTGCAGCCCCATCTGCGCCCAGATCGACGGCATCGCCGGCCCGAGGTGCGTGTCGTTGGCGAGCAGCGGCAGGCCGGACTCGGTGAGCGCGCCCGAGATCACCCACGAGTTCGAGCCGATGTCGGAGCCCTCGGGGCCGAGGAGCGTCGGCACCTCGTCGAGCATCGCACTGAGTGAGGAGAGCGCGTCGGCGTATCCGTCGGCGTCGAGGGCGGCGCTCGCATCGGGCGATTGCACCTCGAGCGGCTGCATGTCGGCGGCAGCGGGGGCGGCGACCGGCCCGTCGAGGATCGTCGGCTTCGCGTCCCACGCATAATCGGGGTGCAGCCGGGCCACCTCTTCGGGCGGCAGCACCGAGGCGAGCAGGGCCCGGTCGATCTCGTCACCGAGGTTCGAACGGAGGTCCCAGGCCATCGCCTTGAGCCAGGCGATCGAATCGGCGGGGGACCAGGGTTCGGGGGAGTAGCCGGGATTCTGCAGGCCGAGCACCGCGTATTCGAGCGAGAGGCCAGCCCCGTCGCGCTCCGCGAGGTAGGCGTTCACTCCCTCGGCGTAGGCGTCGTAGTGCGCACGCGACGACTCGTCGAGCAGCTCGTACTCCTGCTCGGCAACGCCGCGCCAGTCGAGCGTGCGGATGAAGGCATCGGTGCCGACCTGCGACTCGCCGAACAGCTCGGCGAGCCGGCCCGAGGTGACATGCCGACGGAAGTCCATCTCCCAGAACCGGTCTTGCGCGTGCACGTATCCCTGGGCGAAGAAGAGGTCGTGGTCGGTCTCGGCGACGAGCTGCGGGATGCCGGCGTCGTCGCGGTACACGGTGACGGCCGCCGTGAGGCCTGGGACATCGACGTTTCCGCTCGTCGTCGGGAACGAGCGCTGCACGGTCCACCAGCCGAGGCCGGCGCCCGCGATACCGAGCACGAGCACGGTGACGAGCAGGCCGATCAGGAACGTGAGCCCCCAGTGCCGACGCGTTCTCGGTGCATCCGTACCCACGTCACTCCC
This sequence comes from Agromyces sp. ISL-38, assembly GCF_018613935.1. Classification (GTDB taxonomy): domain Bacteria; phylum Actinomycetota; class Actinomycetes; order Actinomycetales; family Microbacteriaceae; genus Agromyces. The sequence continues at coordinate 159,728 of NZ_JAGGPF010000008.1, forward strand.
TCGTGATGCGCATGGCGACGGCCGCGCGCCGGCGGCCTGAGGACCCCACTGTATCCGAGAAGCCCGGCGCCGCCCGTCAGGCGTGCAGCGCCGTGTTCAGCGCCACTCCCACGCCCGTTCGGGAGAGCACCTCGACCTGGCCGTTGAGCGAGTTGCGGCGGAACAGCACGTTCGGCACGCCCGAGAGCTCGTTGGCCTTCACGGTGCGGGGGCGCTCGCCGGCCGCGCCGAGCACGACGACCTTCGTGCCCGCCGTGACATAGAGGCCGGCCTCGACGACCGAATCGTCGCCGATGGAGATGCCGATGCCGGAATTGGCGCCGAGGAGGGCGCGCTCGCCGATCGCGACGCGTTGCGTGCCACCGCCGGAAAGGGTGCCCATGATCGACGCTCCGCCGCCGATGTCGGAGCCGTCGCCCACGACGACGCCCTGCGAGACGCGGCCCTCGATCATGGAGGTGCCGAGCGTGCCCGCGTTGAAGTTCACGAAGCCCTCGTGCATGACCGTGGTGCCCGGTGCGAGGTGCGCGCCGAGTCGAACCCGCGAGGCATCGGCGATGCGCACGCGTTCGGGCGTCACGTAGTCGAGCAGGCGCGGGAACTTGTCGAGTCCGGTCGCGTGGATGCCGGCGCGCTGCAGCGTCGGTCGGAGGCGGTCGAAGTCGGCCGGATGCACCGGGCCCGCGTTCGTCCAGACGACGGCCGGCAGGTGCGCGAACACCCCGTCGAGGTTCACCTCGTTGGGCCGCACGAGCAGGTGCGAGAGCAGGTGCAGGCGGAGGTAGGCGTCTGAGGTGCTCGCGGGCGGTGCGTCGAGGTCGATCGCGACCACCACGGCCTCGACGGTGACGGCTCGTCGCTCGTCGCCGCCGGCGAGGGCCTCGAGCTCGATGGGCGTCGCCGAGGCGTCGGGCGCGCCGAGCGCGGGAGCGGGGAACCACGTGTCGAGCACGGTGCCGTCGGCGGCGATCGTTGCGAGACCATGGCCCCACGCTGAGCGCGGGGCAGGCGGAAGGGAGGCGTCGTTCGAGGGCATGCGTCCAGCGTATCGGGGCCCTCCTAGACTTGTGGAATGTCCACTCCCGCTGCAGCCCGGCCGGCACTCGACCTCACCGCCGACTCCGTCGCCATCACCCAGGCGATCTGCGACGTGCCGAGCGTCTCGGGGCACGAGACGCTGCTGGCCGACCTCATCGTGGACGCACTGGCTGCGGCATCCCATCTCGAGATCGTGCGCGACGGCGACACGATCGTCGCGCGCACGAACCTCGGTCGCGATCGCCGTGTCGTGATCGCGGGGCACCTCGACACCGTGCCGATCAACGAGAACCTGCCCACCCGGTTCGAGACGATCGACGGCCAGCCCTTCCTGTGGGGCCGCGGCACGGTCGACATGAAGGCAGGCGTGGCCGTGCAGCTGAAGCTCGCGCTCGAGCTCGTCGCGCCCACCGTCGACGTGACGTGGATGTGGTACGACCACGAGGAGGTCTCGGCCGAGCTCAACGGCCTCGGCCGACTCGCCCGGCACCGGCCCGACTTGTTCGAGGGCGACTTCGCCATTCTCGGCGAGCCGTCGAACGGGCGGGTCGAGGGCGGATGCAACGGCAACCTCCGCGTCGAACTGCGCGCCTACGGCTTGCGGGCGCATTCGGCGCGCAGCTGGGTCGGCGAGAACGCGATCCACAAGCTCGTGCCGGCGCTCGACCGGCTCGCCGCCTACGAAGCGGCGACCATCGACGTCGACGGGCTCGCCTATCGCGAGGGGCTCAACGCCGTGGGCATCACCGGCGGCATCGCGGGCAACGTCATCCCCGACGAGGCGATGCTGCACGTGAACTACCGCTTCGCGCCGAGTCGCACCGTCGCCGAGGCCATCGACCTCATGCGGGAGATGTTCCCCGAGTACGAACTCACGGTCGTCGACCAGGCCGAGGGCGCCCGGCCGGGGCTCGACGCGCCCCTCGCCCAGCAGTTCGTGCGCGCCGTCGGCGGCGAGGCACGCCCCAAGTACGGGTGGACGGATGTCGCACGCTTCAGCGCACTCGGCATCCCGGCCGTGAACTACGGCCCGGGCGACCCGCTCAAGGCGCACGCCGACGACGAACGCGTCGACGTCGACCAGATCCTCTCGTGCGAGCGGGCGCTCCGCGCGTGGCTCTCCGGCGACGTCTGAGCCGAGCAGCCAGGTGACCTCGTCCATGCCGGCCGAGCGGGAGCGCGACCCGTTCCGCGTCACCCGCTGGTCGCCTCGCGTGCGCTGGCGCCTCGCGCCGTGGTGGGCGAAGGTCGGCCTCATCTACTTCGGTGCGCGGGCGATCACGACGATCATCGTGCTCGTGCTCGCGAGCACGCAGGGACAGAACCCGTGGACACGGGCGCACCCCGGCTACTTCGAGTACGCGAACATGTGGGATGCGCGCTGGTACCAGATCATCTGGCTCGGCGGCTATCCGTCCGAGCTGCCGCTCACCGACACCGGTCATGTCGCCGAGAACGCCTGGGCGTTCCTGCCGGTCTACCCCGTGCTCGTCGGCGCCGTCACCTGGCTGGGAGCGCCGTGGAACGTGGCATCGGTCGTCGTCTCCGTGCTCGCCGGGCTCGGCGCCGCGCTCGTGCTGCACCGCCTCATGTCGCGCTTCCTCGAACCCGACCGCGCGCTCTTCGCCGTCGTGCTCTTCGCGGTCGCTCCGGTGTCGCCGATCATGCAGTTCGGCTACGCGGAGTCCCTCGGATTCCTGCTGCTCGCCGTCGCCCTCCTGCTGCTCGTCGATCGGCGCTACGGATGGCTCGTGCCGGTCGTCGTCGCGTGGTCGTTCACGCGTCCCGGGGCCCTCGCCTTCGCGCTCACGCTCGGGCTGCACTGGCTGTGGCGATGGTTCACGCGTCGGAACGAGCCGTTCCCGGTGCGGGAGCGAGCGCTGGTGGCATCCGTCGCCGTCTTCACCGGACTGGCTGGGCTCACCTGGCCGGCGATCGTGTGGGCTTCGACCGGAGAGTTCCACGGCTACACCGACACCGAGCTCGCATGGCGCTCGGCGTACATCGGCTACCACGAGCTCGTGCCGTTCACCGCATGGTTCCAATCGGGCGGCTGGTGGGTCGGGCAGCCGCTCGGCACGATCGCCGTGATCGCCGTGATCGCCCTCTTCGCCCTCGCGCTCTTCACGCCGGCAGTGCGCCGGCTCGGCGTCGACCTGCGGCTCTGGCTCGCGAGCTACGCGGTGTACCTGCTCGCAGTGTTCTTCCCGCAATCGAGCACGTTCCGCATCGTGGCCCCGATGTTCCCGCTCGTGGGCGCGCTCGCAGTGCCGAGGGCGAAATGGTATCGCTGGAGCGTGGTAGCGCTTTCCCTTCTGCTGCAGATCGGCTGGCTCCTGATCGCCTGGGGCATCGACGGCCTCGACTGGACGCCGCCCTGATCGGCGCACGAATCGGTGCACGAATGGCCGTCGACGGAGCCACGGCTGCGCGGCCCACGCCACTCCACAGGCTCACCGGGATTTCCCAGCGCCACCCGCGATAGCCGATAATGGGAAGATCAGCCACGAAAGGGGTAGCTCAATGGCGGCCATGAAGCCACGCACCGGAGACGGGCCTATGGAGGCTGTGAAGGAGGGTCGCCTCATCATCGTTCGAGTTCCGCTCGAAGGAGGCGGTCGCCTCGTCGTCTCGGTGAACGACGCTGAGGCCAAGGAGCTCTACAACGTGCTCAGTGGCGTCGTGAATCCAGCCTGAGCCGAAGCGGTTCAGGCACCAAGCTTCACGATCTGGAGCAGGCCGTCGCCGGCCGGGGAGATCGCGGTGGCAACCGCGGTTGATGCGGCAAGCTCGCCGATGAGGGTGCGGAACGCACTCGCCGCCTCATCGCGTCGTGCCGGGTCGGCGACCCTGCCTCTCCAGAGCGCCCGCGCGACGAGCACCACGCCGCCGGGCTTCGCGAGCCGCAGGCCGTGCTCGGCATACTCGATGACGGCCGGGCCGTCGGCATCGATGAAGACGACGTCATAAGAGCTCTCGTTCATTCGCGGCAGCACCTCGCTCGCGCGCCCGGCGATGAGTCGCACCCGCGCGGCGGCGATGCCCGCATCGGCGAAATGCTGGCGGGCATGCTGCTGGTACTCGGTCTCAGTGTCGATCGAGGTGAGCATCGCGCGCCGGGCGGCCTGCAGCATCCAGAGCCCCGAGACGCCGACCCCCGTGCCGACCTCGATGATCGACTCGGCTCGGGTCGCGGCAGCGAGCACGGCCAGTTGCGCGCCCATGGCCGGCGAGACCGGCTCGATGCCGAGCTCGAGCGACTGCTGGCGCGCCTTGACGATCGATTCGGTCTCGACGACCGACTCGTCGACGTACTTCCAGTTCAGGTCGTGATCAGACACGTGGCGGCTCCCGGGTGCATCTCTCAGCCCCCAAGCCTAGAGGCGTCACGAGCTGGCGTTCGCACGCCTCGCCGCCGACTATCCTGTAGTGGTGTTCGGTCTGACGTTCGAGAAGCTCCTCATCATCGGGGTGATCGCCGTCTTCCTGCTCGGGCCAGAGCGGCTGCCGCACTATGCCGCCCAGCTCGGCCGCCTCGTGAGGTCGCTGCGCGACATGGCGACCGGTGCCAAAGACCGCATGCGCGAGGAGATGGGCCCCGACTTCGACGACGTCGACTGGAAGAAGCTCGACCCGCGCCAGTACGATCCGCGTCGCATCATCCGTGAGGCCCTCATCGACGCCGATCCCTTCGCAGAGCCCGAGAAGCCCGTCGTCGCTCGCGCGGCGGTGAACGAGAACTCCGCCTATCTGCAGCGCAAGCGCAAGCGAGACGCACTCGGCGCCGACGAGCAGGCGCCGTTCGACTCCGAAGCCACCTAGTCGCCAGGGGTGTGTCCTTACACTGTGAGCCCCGGCCGCTTCTAATTGGGCAGTGCGGGCTATCTGGAAGTGCGGGACAATGTTCCTACAGCGCCCTCGTAAGGGGTTGGCACCAGCGTTCCTGAAAGGTCCTTTAGGGAAAGGGTGTAGACAACTATGTCCGAAGAAAACAAGGCCCTGACGCGTCGTTCTTGGGAAGCCCCGGATAACCCGGACATCATCGACGAGGTGTACGCCCCCGATCTCATCTGGCACGACCCCGGTCAAGAGATCCAGGGCTCAGAGGAAGCCAAGCAGTACATCGCCAAGTACAAATCCGCTTTCCCCGACCTGAGCGTAACCGTTGAGGACGAGATAGCCGAAGGGGACAAGGTCGTCACCCGCTGGACGCTACGCGGCACCCACCACGGAGAGATAGAGGAGTTCGGCCCTCCCACTGGGAGGCAAGTAGAGCTCAACGGCATCTCCATCAGCCGCATCGAAGGAGGCAAGATAGTCGAGGAGTGGAATAGCTACGACAATCTGGGCGTGATGCAACAACTGGGGCTCGTTCCTGAAAAGTAGCACGCCGACAGTTGGCCGCTTCAGCGATCGCCTCAGCGGCGACGGATGCCGCGGAGCACCCACGCGAGCAGCAGCAGCGGTTGCTCGAGCGCCCCGAACTCGCGCCCGGTGCGTGGGAGCTGCAACAGCCCGGTCATCGCCGAGATCGTCACGGGCTCCACGAACCGCAGCAGCCCCTCGGGGCCGTTGCGCCGGCCGACGCCCGATTGCTTCATGCCGCCCATGGGAGCCGCGAACGAGGAGTAGCTGCCGCGGTAGCCCTCGTTGATGTTCACGTTGCCTGCCTCGAGCGCGTTCGCGACGCGCTGCCCGCGTCTCGTCGATCCGGTGAACACTGCGGCATTCAGCCCGTACTCGCTCGCGTTGGCCGCGAGGATCGCCTCCTCCTCGCTGTCGACGATGTAGAGCGAGGCGATCGCGCCGAACGTCTCCTCGGCGTAGACGTGCATCGACGGGGTCACCCCGGTGAGCACCGTCGGCTGGAAGAACCACGGGCCCACGTCGGTACGCAGGCGTCCGCCGGTGAGCACCGTCGCGCCCTGCGCGAGTGCATCGTCGAGGTGCGCCTGGACCCGGGCGAGCTGTGCGGCGCTCGCGAGCGAGCCGAAGTCGCTCTCGTAGTCGAGGGACGACCCGAGCTTCGCCTGCTCGAGCCGATCGACGAGGGCTCGGGTGAAGGCGCCGGCAACGGCGCGGTGAACGTAGATGCGCTCGATCGAGACGCACAACTGGCCCATGGCCGCGAAGCACGCGTACGCGGCATCCGTCGCCGCCTGCTCGGGATCGACGTCGTCGAGCACGATCAGCGGATTCTTGCCGCCGAGCTCGAGGGAAGCACCGACGAGTCGCCGACCGGCCTTCTCGCCGATCCTGCGGCCGGTCGCGGTCGAGCCCGTGAAGCAGATGTAGTCGGCCACGTCGGTGAGCGCCTCGCCCACCTCGGACCCCTCGCCCGTGACGACGGCCCACAGCGCTTCGGGCACGCCGGCGTCGATGAACGCGCGGCGCAGGGCGAGGATCGAGAGCGCACCCTGGTCGTCGGCCTTCTGCACGACGGCGCACCCGGCAGCGAGGGCGGGCACGACGTCCATCGCGGCGAGGCTCAGCGCGTAGTTCCATGGGGTGATCACCCCGGCGACGCCCTTCGGTCGATACCGCACCCTCGTCGTGAGGACCGCTGGAACGCCCGAGCGCCGACGCCGCCCACGAAGCACTCCGCGTGCGGCGAGGGCGTTGTACCTCGTGAGCGAGGCCGCCCCGAAGACCTCCTCGAACGCCTGGCCGCGTGTCTTGCCGCTCTCGAGCTGGATGAGGTCGAGCAGGAGCTCGCGGCGCTCGAGCACGAGGTCGTGGGCCCGCAGCAGCACCCTGCGACGCTCAGCGAAGCCCGCGCGCGCCCACGCCAGCTGGGCGAGTCTCGCCCTCGCGATGGCGTCGAGCACGTCACCGGCGCTCGACCGTGGCAGCTCGTGGAGCGTCTCGCCGGTTGACGGAGTGGGGACGGAGACGGTGTCGGAGCCCGAGGCGACGACGTCGTCGGTGAGGCTCGTGAGGAGTTCGGGTGAGGCCGTTGGGGCGCGCATGCGCACAGTCTAGGACAGTTGACCCACTCGGCCCCGAGAGGGCTAGGCTGCCCCCATGACCGCAGCGGTGCGCAGCCTTCCCCGCGGCGTCGTGACGCGGTACGCGATCGGCTCGATCGGCACCGGCGGCTTCGCGACGCTCCCCGGACTCGTGCTCGTGTTCTACCTGACCGACACGCTCGGCGTGACCGCGCTCGTGGCGGGTCTCGTCGTGACCGCCGCGAAGGTGTGGGACGTCGTGATCGACCCCTGGATCGGCGAGCGGAGCGACCGGGCCCTCGCGCGCACCGGTACGCGACGCACGTGGATGCTCGTCGGCGCGGTCGCACTGCCCGCCGGGTTCGTGCTGACGTTCGCGGTGCCGGCCGGGCTCGCGCCCGCGGCATCCGGCGTCTGGGTGTTCCTCGCGTTCCTTGCGACGGCGACTGCGTTCAGCCTGTTCCAAGTGCCCTACATCGCGCTGCCGGCCGAGCTCACGCCCGACTACGACGCCCGAACGCGCCTGCTCACGTGGCGGGTCGTGGTGCTGAGCGCCGCGATCCTGCTGTTCGGTGCCGGTGGGCCGATCCTCAGGCGCTCCGGCGGCGACGACGAGTACGTCGGCTACCTCGTGATGGCCGTCGTGGCCGGTCTCGCGATCGGCGCGGGCCTCTTCGTCGCGAGCTTCACGGCGCCGCGCGGCGTGCCGGCCGCGACGGGTGGTGGACGCCGCAGCATCCGGGCGGGCTATGTCGAGGGCCTCGGTGCACTGCGGCGCAGCGCCTCCTTCCGTGCCCTGCTCGCCGCGTTCGTGCTGCAGGGGCTCGCGACGGGCATGATGCTCGCGGGCGCGAACTACGTGGCCGTGTGGGTGCTCGAATCGGAGGACGCCCTCACCTTCCTCTTCGTCGCGCTCATCGCGCCCGCGATCCTGTGCGCCCCTCTCTGGGGGCGGGTCGCGCGGCGAATCGGCAAGGAGCGCGGATTCGCCGTCGCGAGCGCGCTCTTCGCGATCGCCGCGCTGACCCTCGTCGGCATGCTCTGGGCACCCGGGCCGTGGGTGTACGTGCCGGTCGCGGTCGCCGGCGCAGCCTACGCCGGCATGCAGTCACTCCCGATGGCGATGCTGCCCGACGTCATCTCGCACGACGCCCGCGCGCACGGCATCGGCCGGGCCGGCAGTTTCGGCGGTGTGTGGACGGCCGGCGAGACCGCGGGCATGGCGCTCGGCGCGACCCTGCTCACCATCGTGCTCGCCGCGACCGGGTACCTCGAGTCCACGGGCGCCGCCGACGTCGTGCAGTCGCCCACGGCCGTCGCCGGCATCGTCGTGAGCTTCAGCATCGTGCCCGCGGCACTCGTCGGCGCGAGCCTGCTCGCCCTGCGTCGCTACCCGTTGCGCCGGAGCGACATCGAGGCGGATGCCGCAGCCGAGACGGCGGTGCGATGACCGGCTTCCGACGACTGGCGGCCGACATCCTCGCCGAACTCGAGGCCCTGCGCGCGGCCGATGCGCCGACGCACGGCGGCCACGTGCTCTCCTACGTCTACGACTCGGGGTTGCCCGAACTCGACGAGCTCGCCGCCCGCGCCGCGCAGCTCGTGCAGCCCGTCAACGGGCTCGACCCGACGGTGTTCACGTCGGTCGCCGCAATGGAGGCCGGGGTCGTCGGCTTCGCCCGCCGGGTATTCCACGGCGACGCCGAAGTCGTCGGCTCGGTGACCTCGGGCGGCACCGAGAGCTGTCTCCTCGCCGTCAAGACGGCGCGTGACGTGTGGCGGGCTGGCGGCGGTCAGGGTGTTCCACGCCTCGTCGCGCCGACGACGGCGCACGCCGCGTTCCACAAGGCCGCGCACTACTTCGGCCTCGAGCTCGACCTCGTTCCCGTGGCGCCGGACACCGGGCGCCCCGAGGTCGATGCCGTCGCCGAGCGGCTCGATTCGCGCGTCGCGCTCGTCGTCGTGAGCGCCCCGTCGTATCCGTTCGCGACGCTCGACCCGGTCGCCGAGATCGCCGCCCTCACCGCCCCTCTCGGCGTCGCCCTGCACGTCGATGCGTGCATCGGCGGCTTCGCGCTCGCGTTCTGGCCGGATGCGGCATCCGGGGCCCTTCGCGAATGGGACTTCCGCGTGCCCGGCGTCACGAGCCTCTCCGCCGACCTGCACAAGTACGGGTACGCGCCGAAGGGCGTCTCGGTGCTGCTCACGCGCGACCGCGACCGCCAGCGGCACCAGTACTTCGCGACAACAGGCTGGCCGGGCTACCCGGTCGTGAATCCCACCATGACGGGGTCGAAGCCCGCAGGCCCGCTCGCCGCGGCGTGGGCGATCATCGAGGCGCTCGGCGAGCCCGGGTTCACCGAGCTCACCGCCCGGGCGGCTCGCGCCACGGCGGCGCTGCTCACGGTGATCGAGCGCATCGACGGGCTGCGAGTGGTGGGTGCCCCCACCGGCCCGCTGTTCGCCGTCGCAACCGACGACCGGGTGCCGCCCGCGCGCCGGGTCGACCCGCACCACTGGGCGGATGCCGCGCGAGCGGCGGGCTGGCACCTGCAACTGCAGCCCGCGCTGACCCAGGCCGACGGCACACGACTGCCGCATACGACCCACCTCACGGTGACGCCGGTCACCGAGGCGGCGGTGCCCGAGCTGTCGGCGGCGCTCGTCGCCGCGGCCGACGCGGTGCGTGGCCTGCCCCCGATCGACGGCGCCGCACTGCTCGCCGAGCTCGCAACGGCGCTGCCCGGGGGCGTCGACGCGCTCGCAGCGACATCCGCCGGCCTCGACGCCGACGGCGCGGCGGCCTGGCTCACCGCGTTCGGGCTGCTTGGAGCCGCCGACACCGGCGGCGCACTGCCCGATCGGCTCGCTCCGGTGCTCGCCCTCGTGGCGGCGCTGCCCGCGCAGCTCACCGAACGGCTGCTCATCGAACTGCTCGCGCGGGTCGTGGAGCCGCACGACTAGGTGTCGTCTTCACCTCTCCACAACCGTTGCGTTCCGGCCGGCCCGCGGAGCACCATCGAGACATGGCCAAATACCTCATCTCCTTTCCGAGCGAAGCCATGGTGCTCACCGACGAGGAGTTCCCGATCGTCTCCGCCGAATCCCACGCGGTGATCGAGGAGGCGAAGGCTGCCGGCGTCTACGTATTCGGCGGTGGGATCGAGGAGGAAGTCGATCCCGTGCTGGTCTCCGCCGACGGGTCGGTGAGCACCGAGATCTATCCGGGCTCGGAACTCAAGGGAGGGTTCACCGTGGTGGAGCTGCCGACGCGTGAGGACGCGGTCGAGTGGGCGAGGAAGATCGCGGTGGCCTGCCGTTGTTCGCAGGAGCTCCGCGAGTTCATGTACGACCCGGAGAGCTAGCACTCGGCGTTGAGCATCGAGGAAGGCTTTCAGCTGCCCGGCAGCTCGAGGCCGCAGCGCTCGGCGACGTAGGAGTAGAGCTCGGCCTTGAGCGTGTCGGGTGACGGGTGGTCGAGCCGGCCCTTGTGATCGCCGGCAGAGATCGAGAACGGCAGGATCGTGCCCCGCTTGTCATCGGCGATCGCGTGCGCGTCGCAGCGTGCCGGCCGCACCGGCAATGAGATCGTGAATGGCGCATCGCCCTGCGCGACGTCGATGCCGAGCGTCCAGTCGATGCCGTCTTCAGCGTTCAGCAGGGTCGTGCCGTAGACGCGCTCGACGTGCAGCGAGTCGCTGCCGGATGCCGCCGGCTCGACGAGCACGTCGATGAACGCGCGCCGGTCGGCGCCCGAGCCCGTCGACCTGAGGTGTTCGGGCATGGCGAACTTCGCGACCTCCGCCACAGCCTCGCCGAGGCACTCTGCTGCGTTGATGCGCGCGAGGGCGTCGAACGGGTCGTCGGGAGTGAGCGTCATCGCGCTGCCGGCCGAGGCGCCGTCGGCCGTGTCGCCCGCGTTCAGCTCGAGGACGACGCTCGCCTGGCCGACCTCCACGTCGCACACGCTTTCGGAGAGGTCGAGGCGCACATCGATGGCGTCGCCGGGGCCGAGCTCGAGCGGCTTCGTGCGCACCATACCGGGAGCGAGGGTCGGCGCCTCGAACTCGAAGCCGTCGATCGTGAGCGCCGCCTCACCCGTGTTCTCGAGGCGCACCACGAGGCGGCGCGCCTCGATGTCGAGGCGACCCTGCTTGATCGAGGCGGTGAGCCCGCTGAGCTCGCCGGAACCCGGCGGGTCGCCGGGCTGGCCGGGAGCAGCACCGGTGCAGGCTGCGAGGAGGGCGGGAACGGTCAGGAGAGCGGCAACGAGCGCGAACCGGCGGACGGGGCGGGCGCGGCGCATGCGCTCACCGCACCGACACGTCGAGCCGACGGCCTTCGAGCTCTCGGGGCAGCGCCGCGAGATGCGCGGCGATGTGCTCGATGGCGCGTGCAGCTGGGTCATCGGGTGCGGCGATGACGACCGGCGTGCCCGCGTCGCCGCCCTGCCGCAGCGCGATGCTGAGCGGCACGCTCGCGATGAGCGGTACGGGCGCCGTCTGGCCTTCGGAGAGCCGCTCGGCGACGAGTGCGCCGCCGCCTGAGCCGAAGAGGTCGAGCACTTCGCCGCCGGGCTGCACGAATCCGGCCATGTTCTCGACGACGCCGACGATGCGCTGGCCGGTCTGGCGCGCGACGACACCCGAGCGCTCCGCGACATCGGCCGCCGCCGGTTGCGGGGTCGTCACGACGACGACCTCGGCGTTCGGCAGCAACTGGCCCAGCGAGATCGCGACATCGCCGGTGCCGGGCGGCAGGTCGACGAGGAGCACGTCGAGGTCGCCGAAGTACACGTCGGTGAGGAACTGGTTGAGCGTTCGGTGCAGCATCGGCCCGCGCCAGGCCACGGCCACGGATGACGCCCGCCCGCCCGGTTCGCTCGGTTCGACGAACATGCCGATCGAGATGACCTTCACGCCATGCGCCACGGGCGGCAGGATCATCTCGTCGACGCGGGTCGGCCGCGCGGCGACGCCCGCCTCGTCGACGAGGCCCAGGAGGCCGGGAATCGAGAAGCCGTGCACGTCGGCGTCGACGAGCCCGACCGAGAGGCCGCGCGCCGCGAGTGCCACCGCGAGGTTCGCGGTGATCGTGGACTTGCCGACCCCGCCCTTGCCGCTCGTGATCGCGATCACGCGCGTGAGGCTGCCCGGACCGAAGGGATTGCCGCGCGCGGCGCGGCCGCCGCGCAGCCGCTCCGTCAGCGCGGCGCGCTGTTCGGGCGTCATCACCGTGAGCGTGACGTCGGCCATGCCGGAGCCCGCGACGGATTCGGCGGCTTGGCGCACATCACGTTCGATGCGGTCGGAGGCGGGGCATCCGACGATCGTGAGGCGGATCACGACGTGCACGCGACCGTCGTCGCCCGCCGTCACGGACTCGACCATGTCGAGCTCGGTGACGGGCTTGCGGATCTCGGGGTCGATGACGCCCGTGAGCGCGGCGTGCACGGCCTGTTCGACCGTGCGGGATTCAGGGGACGGCATGTTCCGCCTCCTCCTCGTCGCGACGGTCGAGCTCCTCGATCATCGTGCGGAGCTCGCCGCGGATGAAGTCCTTCGAGGCGAGCTCCTTCACCGCGAGGCGCAGCGCGACGACTTCCCGAGCGAGGTACTCGGTGTCGGCGAGATTGCGTTCGGCGCGCTGCCGATCCTGCTCGATCTGCACGCGGTCGCGGTCGTCCTGCCGGTTCTGCGCGAGAAGGATGAGGGGCGCCGCGTACGAGGCCTGCAGCGAGAGCACGAGGGTCAGCGCGATGAAGCCAAGCTCGATCGAGTCGAAGCGCAGCCGCTCGGGCGCAAAGGTGTTCCAGAGCATCCACGCGATGACGAAGAGCGAGAGTCCGAACAGGAACCACGGCGTACCCATGCCCCGCGCGACGAGTTCGGTGAAGCGCCCGAAGCGGTCGTTGTCGCCCGAACCGCGGAACGGGGCGGTTCGGCGAATGCCCTTCGGGGTGTCGAACCGGCGGTCCTCGACGTCAACGCGTGCCATCTCCTGCCCTCCTTCCGTGTGGGATCGGGATGCTTCCCGTCGTCAGCTGGGATCGCGCAGCAGCGCGTCGGCCCACGCCCTCCTCTTCGGGATGACTTCGCCAGTCATCTGGCAGGAGGTAGTCGAGCACGTCGTCAATCGTCACCACCCCGACGAGTCGGTGCTTCTCGTCGACGACCGGGACGGATACGAGGTCGTAGCTCGCGAGGATGCGGCTGACCTCGGCGGCCGAGGTGTCGGCCGTGACGGGCTCGAGGCCCTGGTCGATGAGGGTGCCGAGGCGCTCGTGCGGGGGATAGCGCAGCATTCGCTGGAAATGCACGATGCCGAGGAAGCGGCCGGTCGGCGGCTCGTAGGGCGGCAGGGTGACGCAGACGGCCGCGCCGAGCGCGGGCGGCAGGTCGTGGCGGCGGATGAGGGCGAGCCCCTCGGCCACGGTGGCATCGGCGGAGACGATGATCGGCTCGGTCGTCATGAGTCCGCCCGCGGTGTCGGCGCCGTACGAGAGGAGGAATCGGACGTCGTCGGCCTCTTCGGGCTCCATGAGCTCGAGCAGGTGTTCGCCGCGCTCCTCGGGAAGCTGGGCGATGAGGTCGGCCGCGTCGTCGGGCTGCATGTGATCGAGCACGTCGGCCGCGCGATCGTCGCCGAGTCCGGAGAGGATCTCCACCTGGTCGCTCTCGGGCATCTCCTCGAGCACGGAGGCGAGCCGGTCGTCGGAGAGCTCTTCCGCGACCTCCTGGCGGCGCAGCGCCGGCAGGTCGAGCAGGGTGCTCGCGAGGTCGGCGGGCTTCAGCTCGGAGTAGGTCGCGATGAGGTGCTCGGCGGACTGCGCCTCACCGCTCGCGGTCGTCTCGCGCACCTCGCGCCAGGTGACGTACGCCGATTGCCCCTTCGAGAACGGCGAGGCACCCTTCGGCCGGCGCACGAACAGCTGCTCGACCTCCCACTCGCCGGGGTCGCGCTCGGAGATCGCGACGTCTTCGATCGTCGCCATGCCTGAGGCGTCGTTGAATGCGACCTTGCGGCCGAGCATCTCGGCGATGACGCGCACCTCGCCGCCGCGCTGCTCGAAGCGGCGGAGGTTGATGAGCCCCGTCGTGATGATCTGGCCGCCGCCGATCGAGGTGACCCTGCCGATCGAGACGAAGACGCGACGCTTGCCGGGGATCTCGACGATGAGGCCGACGACGCGTGGCGGGTCGTTCTTGCGGTACACGACGAGCACGTCGCGCACCTTGCCGACTCGATCGCCAGCGGGGTCGAAGACGGCGCACCCGGCGAGCCGGGCGACGAAGACTCTCGTGGCGCTCACGCTACCAACTTAGCCCCAGTGGGCTGCTTCCGAGCCGAGCGTCAGGGAGCGTGGGAGAATGACGGGGTGACCAATCAATCGCCCTTCGGCGGCCGCATGGGCCGCACCTTCCCAACCCTGCCGAGCGGCGAGACGGTGGCGAGCTTCGAGACCTACGCCGAGGCCCAGTCCGCGGTCGACGCCCTCGCCAAGGCCGAGTTCCCGGTGAAGGAGCTCGCGATCGTCGGCACCGACCTCACGAGCGTCGAGCGCATCACGGGCACCATGAGCTGGAGCCGGGCGGCCGGCGCCGGCGCGCTGTCGGGGGCCTGGTTCGGTACCTTCCTCGGGCTCCTGCTCTTCATCTTCTCGCCGACCGGGGCCTCCGTCGGCATCCTCATCTCAGCGGTGCTGCTCGGCGCCGGGTTCGGCATGATCTTCGGCGTCGTCTCGTATTCGGTGAACCGCCGGCGGCGCGATTTCACGTCGGTCATGCAAGTGCTCGCGACCCGGTACGCGGTCATCGCCGAGACGGCCCACGTCGCCCGCGCCCGCTCCGTGCTCGGCGTCGACGCCCCGGCGCCTGCACGCGATGAGCGCCCCTGGCGGCCGGCGAGCCAGGCCAAGGCAGCAGAGGGCGGGCCGGCGCCGATGAGCTACGGCGAGGCGACGGATGCCGCGCGACGCGCGCGCGAGCAGCAGGCGCGTGTTGATCGGGCCGATGCCGAGCAGGCGGCGACCGACAGCGCCGAGGGCGATCGGCCGGAAGACGAGGGGGAGAGCCGCGCAGCCCGGGATCGGCCTCGCTACGGCGAGTTCGCCGAGCCCGAGGCATCCGATTCCGGCGACACGGAGCACCGGCCCGGCTGAACCCCCTGCCGCCTCCCAGCGTGCGCGAGTAGCGTCGGCGCATGGTGAGCCGGTTCGAGCTCGAACGGGAGATCGCCGCGGGTGAGGACCCGGGGCAGCCGCTCCGACGGTGGCTCCGCAGCATCCGCCGCCGCATTCACGGACGGCCCGCGCTGCGCCGCGTCTACCGGATCCTCGTCGGCGTGCTCGGCGGTGCGATCGCGACGCTCGGGCTGCTGCTCGTGCCGCTGCCGGGGCCGGGATGGCTCGTGGTCTTCCTCGGCCTCGCGATCCTCGGCACCGAGTTCCCGTGGGCGAGGCGGCTCGCGGCGTTCACGAAACGCCAGCTCGCGCGATTCTGGGCGTGGTGGCAGCGTCGCCGCGCCGAACGCGCAGGGCGCCGGGGATCCGCCGCGTGACCGAGGGCTGAGCGCGGCGCGGTTCGTCACCACCGGCTCACCAGAGGTCGTTGCGCGACGCGGAGATCGTGAACCCGTGACCGCTCTCCGCGTTCTCGCAGGTCACGCCCTCAGCCTCGGACACGCAGGTGATGCCGCCGTACTCGATCGAGGTGCCGTGCTCGAGCACGGGCGTGTCGACTCGGAATTCGCTCTCGAACGCGACATCGCCGCGCTTCCTCGGATGGGTGTCACCATTGCCCCTGGCCTCGATGCCCCAGCCGCACGGCACTTGCGAGTCGTAGCAGTAGTCCGCGGGATCGTCGCTCGGGAATTCCCACGCCTTCTCGTCGATCCTGCATCCCCATAGGTACTCGACGTCGGACATGACGATTCCGCACCGCAGGTCGCCCGACGGCGACGTGAAGACGACGCCCTCACCCATCTCCTTTGTTGCGAACAGGGCCGTGTCCACCGGGACCACGGTGGGGACCGCCGCCGCCGGGGTTGGCGTCGAAGACGGGGAAGCGGTTGCCGGTGCGGTGGGCTCGGCTTCGGTGCCGGCGGCGATGCCGGTGCACGAGCTCAGCAGGAGTACGACCGAGGCGGCCACCAGGGCGGCTCGAATCGTGTGGAGTCGGATCATGGACGGACTCTATCGGCCCGACGGGCTTGGGCCGCGCCGGCCGATATCTCGATTCGGCAACGCCCGAGCTCGGCCCTCAGTGCGTTGCGCCGGCCACCCACGCCTCGACCTCGTCGGCCGTGCGGGGGATGCGCACCGAGAGGTTCTCGGCACCGGCTTCGGTGACGAGGATGTCGTCTTCGATGCGCACGCCGATGCCGCGGAACTCCGCGGGCACGGTGAGGTCGTCGGGCTGGAAGTAGAGTCCGGGCTCGATCGTGAAGACCATGCCGGGCTCGAGCACGCCGTCCATGTAC
Organism: Agromyces sp. ISL-38; assembly: GCF_018613935.1. Lineage (GTDB taxonomy): Bacteria > Actinomycetota > Actinomycetes > Actinomycetales > Microbacteriaceae > Agromyces. The sequence continues at coordinate 176,194 of NZ_JAGGPF010000008.1, forward strand.
ATCGACTTGCGTGCCTGGGCGCAGTCGTGCACGTCGAGGCCGAGGTGGTGGCTCGTGCCGTGCACCATGTACCGGCGGTGGAACTGGTTCTCGGGCTCGAGTGACTCCTCGGCCGAGACGGGCAGGAAGCCCCACTCCGCGGTCTTGCGGGCGATGACGCCCATGGCGGCGGCGTGCACATCGCGGAAGACGGCGCCCGGTCGCACGACCGCGAACGCGGCATCCGCTGCCTCGAGCACTGCCTCGTAGATCTGCCGTTGCACGGGCGAGAAGGTGCCGTTCACGGGGAAGGTGCGGGTGATGTCGGCCGTGTAGTAGGTGTCGAGCTCGACGCCGGCGTCGAGCAGCACGAGGTCGCCGGGCACGACGGCGCCGTCGTTGCGGGTCCAGTGCAGGATGGTCGCGTGCGGGCCGGCCGCGGCGATCGATCTGTAGCCGATGTCGTTGCCGTCGAGCCGGGCGCGAGTCGCGAAGACGCCCTCGATGACGCGCTCGCCGCGCACCTCGGCGGTGATGCGGGGAAGCTCCGCGATGACCTCGGTGAAGCCGCGCTCGGTGGCATCGATCGCGGCACGCATCTCGCCGACCTCGAACTCGTCTTTCACGAGCCGGTGTTCGGAGAGCACGCGCGCCAGTTCGCCGTCGGGCTCGTGGTCGCCGCCGACCTCGATACTGAACGGGGTGTCGGCGGCGTTCGTCGAGAGTGCCTGCTCGGCGGCGAACCGGATGCGGGCGTGGTCGACACGGTCGGTGATGGCGGCGTCGGCCTCGCGCAGCACGAGGGTGGCGGTGTCGACCGCGTCGATCACGTGCTCGAAGTCGGCGAGCCCCCGCGTCTCGATCGCGAGATCGGCGGCCACGTGCGCGAGCGATGGACGCGCCCCGATCCAGAACTCGCCGATTGCCGGGTTGGCGTAGAACTCCTCGGAGTCGCGGCCGGCGCGCTCACGGAAGTACACCGTAGCCGTGTGCCCGTCGCCGTCGGGCGAGAGCACGAGCACGGCGCCGGGCTCGCTGTCGGAACCCCACCCCGTGAGGTGGGCGAACGCCGAGTGCGCCCGGTACGGATAGTCGGTGTCGTTGGATCGCTGCTTCATGTCGCCGGCCGGAATGATGAGGCGGATGCCGCCGAACGCCGCCGAGACCTTCGCACGGCGCGCCGCGGCGAAGGCGGCTTGCGCACGCGCGGGCGGAATGGCCTCTTCGCGCTCGGCCCAACCGGTGCCGATGAACTCCTTGAACCCCTCGGACCCGGGCGTCGTGGAACGGTTCGCGTTGCGACCGGTCTCGTCGGATGCCTGGGGTGCCGTCTTGGTCGAGGTGTCGGTCGAGTTCGCCATGCCTCCCATTCTCGCACCGACCTCCGGAGGGTGGGATCGCGTCGCGTCTCGCGACGCGGCGGCTCAGCCGGAGGGGGAGAGCGTCGCCACGACCGGGCGGTGGTCGCTGCCCGCGTCGTCGTACTGCTGCAGCACGCGGAAGTCGTCGACCTGCCAGTTGGGCGTCGCGAGCACGTGGTCGATCGGGCTGCTGAGCAGGACCGGCAGGTTGGTGGGCCACGTGCCGAGCGCGGCGGCATGGGCCTGCTCGGCGGCATCGGAGCACCGGCCGAGATCGCCGCCGCCGAGCCCGCGACCGGAGAAGTGATCGACGGTCGCGTTGAAGTCTCCCGCCATGATCACGTTCTCGCCTGCGCACTGCTCGGCGAGCCAGTCGAGATCGCTGCGCCAGTTCCGCAGCTCCCAGCGGATCGGGGCGACGGCGTGCACGGCGACGATCCTGGGCCCCACGCCGTCGACCGGGTCGGCGACGACGGTCGGCAGGGTGTTCGTGTTCCCGGGCGGCCCTGGGGCCTCCACCGAGACGACTTCGTAATCGCCCAGGTCGGGGCTGATGAGGATGGTCGTCGACCGAGCCTTGGAGATGTCGTCGAACGACTGGGTGTGCACCCACATGGGGCGGCCCCCCTCGCGCATGGCGACCGCCACCTCTTCGCCGATCGGGTCGGTCGTCTCGGGCAGCACGACGACGTCGGCGCCCTCGTCGAGCGCGATCCCCGCGATCACCGCGGCGTCGGGCACCTCGCCGAGGGTGTTCCACGAGAGCACCGTGACCGACCCATCCGGCACCTGGGCCGTGGCATCCGTGGCCCCGACGCCCCGCGCTGTGAGCACGGCCACGTTGCCCATCGCGAAGAGCCCGAGCACGACGGCCATCGCGATGCCGAAGCGACGGGCCGGCTTGGCGATCGCGAGCAGCAGGAACATCCCCGCCGCGATCGCTCCGCACACGGCGGCGACGCCCCGCAGCGCCACGACATGCGCCGCGATCCACTGGTTCTGCAGGCCGAAGCCCTGCGGCCAGACGAGCACGACGGCCACGAGGAGGATGCCGAGCACGACGGCCCAACCGAGGATGCGGGGGAGCATTCCACCAACCCTAGGCGAGACTGCGGTGCGCCATCGGCGAGGCCGCCTCCGATCTGCTGGGAGTCGCCGGTGAGGATGCCGCGACTAGCATGAAGGGATGTCCGGAGCCCCTGCTGTCGTCGGCGAAGCCGACCTGCACACGCACTCGACGGTCTCCGACGGAACGGAGTCCCCGACGCGGTTGATGGAGCAGGCCGCTGCGGCCGGGCTCTGGGGGATTGCGCTCACCGACCACGATTCCACGAGCGGATGGGCCGAGGCCGCGGCCGCCGTGAACGAGACGGGCGTGGCGCTCATCCGCGGCATGGAGCTCTCGACGCGGGCGGGCTTCATGAGCGTGCACATGCTCGCGTACCTCGTCGACCCCCTCGATGAGGGGCTCCTCACCGAGACGGCGCGCATCCGCGAATCCCGGCTCACGCGCGCGGAGGAGATGGTTCGCCGCATCGGGCGCGACTACGCGCTCGATTGGGACGACGTGCTCGCCCAGACCGCAGAGGGCACCACCATCGGACGCCCGCACATCGCCGATGCGCTCGTGGCACGCGGACACGTGGCCACGCGCTCCGCGGCGTTCGAGGGCATCCTGCATCCCCGGGCCGGCTATGCGCACCCGCACTACGCGCCCGACCCGCTCACCGGCGTGCGGCTCATCCGCGCCGCCGGCGGCGTGCCGGTGCTCGCCCACCCGGGCACCAGGGGCGCCGAGCGCGTGATGGCCGAGGACTCCATCGCCCGCCTCGTCGATGCCGGGCTCTTCGGACTCGAGATCGACCACCCCGAGAACCGCCCCGACGCCAAACGGCGCCTGCGTGAGCTCGCGGCCCGCTACAAGCTCGAGGTGACGGGGTCGAGCGACTACCACGGCACCGGAAAGCCCAATCGGCTCGGGGAGCTTCGCACGTCGGCCGGGGTCGTCGAGCGGATCATCGCCGAGGCGAGCGGAGCAGAGCCGCTGATTCCCTGACGCGCATGCGCCGCAGGAGGCGAGGTGTGGTGTCGATGGGCGAGGCCCGTTGCGGCATCCGCTCGCACCGACATGGCCGAGCGGATGCCGCGAGCTCAGGCCTGCGGCGTCGGACCACCCGTGCGGGGCCCGCGACGGCGGCGTCGACGCTGCGGCGCGCTGTTGCCGTCGTGATGCTCGGGACCCTTGCCGTCATGCGTGCCGGTGCCCGGCTCCCTCGCCTCGGGGGCGTCGGTCGTGGTGGCGCCGTCGCCCGCCTGCTCGGCCGACTCGCCACCCCGAGTGCGACGACGCGAGCGTGTGGAGCGGGGCGCGCGTTCGGCGTCGACCTCGGCACGAACTGCGGTGCTCGAACGCGATGCGGAACCGCCCTCGGCGCGGCCGGCGGTGCTCGAGCGCGGTGCGGCCGAGGTCGGCTTCAACCGGCCCTTGGTGCCCTGGGGGATGTCGAGGTCGTCGTAGAGGTGCGGGCTCGACGAGTAGGTCTCGGTCGGCTCGGGCTGGCCGAACTCGAGGGCGCGGTTGATGAGCGCCCACTTGTGCAGGTCGTCCCAGTCGACGAACGTCACGGCGATGCCGGTCTTGCCGGCCCGCCCGGTGCGACCCACGCGGTGCAGGTAGGCCTTGTCGTCGTCGGGGATGGTGTGGTTGATCACGTGCGTGACGTCATCGACGTCGATGCCGCGCGCCGCGACATCCGTGGCGATCAGCACGTCTTTCTTGCCGGCCTTGAACGCGGCCATCGCACGCTCGCGCTGGTCTTGGTTCAAGTCGCCGTGCACCGCCGCGGCGTTGAAGCCGCGATCGTTCAGCTCTTCGACGAGCTTCGCGGCCGCGCGCTTCGTGCGGGTGAAGATCACGGTCTTGCCGCGACCCTCGGCCTGCAGGATGCGAGAGATGACCTCTTCCTTGTCGAGCGAGTGCGCCCGGTAGACGAGGTGCTTGATGTTCGCCTGCGTGAGACCCTCGTCGGGGTCGGTGGCGCGGATGTGGATGGGGCGGACCATGAAGCGCCGCGCGAGGGCGACGATCGGGCCAGGCATGGTTGCCGAGAAGAGCATCGTGTGGCGAGTCGGGGGCGTCTGCGCCATCAGCTTCTCGATGTCGGCGAGGAAGCCGAGGTCGAGCATCTTGTCGGCCTCGTCGAGCACCATCTCGCTCACGTTCTTGAGGGAGAGGAGGCGCTGCGAGGCGAGGTCGAGGAGGCGGCCGGGGGTGCCGACGACGATCTGCGCGCCGGCCTTGAGCTGCTCGATCTGGCCCTCGTAGGCCTTTCCGCCGTAGATCGAGACGATCTTCGTGGGCCGGTTCGACGTGGCGATCTCGAGGTCTTCGGTGACCTGCACGCAGAGCTCACGGGTCGGCACGACGACGAGCACCTTGACGCCGCCCTCAGGGTCGTCGCCGATGCGCTGGATGATGGGCAGTCCGAAGCCGAAGGTCTTCCCGGTGCCGGTCTTCGCCTGGCCGATGATGTCCTGCCCGGCGAGGGCGAGGGGGATGGTCTGTTCCTGGATGGGGAAGGCATCGATGATGCCCTTCCCGGCGAGTGCGTCGACGATGTCGGACGCGACGCCGAGGTCTGCGAAAGTAGTCAATATTCTGCCTGTCGAAGTTGCTGGATGAGGGTGCGCCTCGTCTCAACTCCAGGCGCACGGCCGCGGATCCACCGCCCGCGTGCACCCCAAGCCTATCCGAGACTGCCCGTGAGCCTCGGATAGGCTGTGTCCGTGGTGATCTGGGGCAAGCGGCGCAGTGTGCGTCAAGAGACACCTCGCTTGCGTCCGCGCGTCGCACAGACCGACCTCGCCCGGGTCGACTTCACCGAGCTCGTGCCCGATCCGGTGCCGTTCCTCGGGCAGGCGGCGTACATCCAGCTCGAGTTCTTCGAGAGCCTCGCGAAGGCCGTCGCGACCGCGCCGACGCTCCCGTCGAAGGAGGGGCTGAGTGCCGCCGCCGGCGTGGCGCTGCGCAAGCACCATGCGCTCATCGCCGAACTGCGGCTCCTCGGCGTCGAGCCCGACGACGTGATGGCACCGTTCGCGCCGGCCACCGACCGGTTCCGCCAGGCCAGCGCCGGTGCCGACTGGTACGAGCTGCTGCTCGGCATCCATGTCACGTCGGGAATGCTCGACGGCTACTTCTCGCGACTCTCCGCGGGGCTGCCCGCCGAGCTCGGAGCGCGCGTGCGTTCGATCCTCCATGAGGGCGGCTCCGCGATCGTGCTCGAGACCGAACTCCGCTCGGCGATCGAGGCCCAGCCCGGACTCGCCGATCGGCTCGCCCTCTGGGGGCGCAGCCTCGTCGGCGACACCCTGCTCATCGCGCGTTCGGCGCTCCGGGCATCCGACTCGGCCGATCGATGGGGCGCCCAGGTGGAGCCCGTCTTCACCGAGCTCATCGCCGATCACACCCGGCGCATGGACGCACTCGGGCTCACCGCCTGAGCCCGCCGGTGGTCAGGCGCGCCCGGCTCCGGGTCGCGCCAGGCGCTCGAAGAGCGCGGAGTCGGCCCGATCGCGACGCGGTCCGATGAGGAACGCGGTCGCGCCGGCCAGGAGGCCGGCGGCGACGAGCGAGACCACCCAGATCCATCCGCCGTCCCACGCCCAGCCGAGCCAGGTCAGTGCGACCCACACGACACCCGCGACGGCAGCGCCGATGGCGGGAACGAGGGCCACGCCGTGCGTGTGCCGCAACGGGAGCGCATAGTGCGCCGCGATGCCGAGGATCGCACCGCCGAGCGTGACGAAGAGGAGCTCCATCGTCAGGCGACGAAGCCGATGCGACGCGACTCCTCGGAGCCGATCTCGACGTAGGCGAGCGCGGAGGCCGGCACGATGTAGACGGCACCCTTCGAGTCGGCGAGCTTCAAGTGCGGGGCCTGTCCTGAGAGTGCGGCGGCGACTGCCTGCTCGACCTCTGCGGCTGATTGCGAGGTCTCGAATCCGAGTTCACGAGGGGAGTTCTGAATGCCGATACGAACGTCCAAGGTGCGCCTTTCTGCTTTGCGCCAACACTACGACACCGGCCGCGCCGGCCCGTTCGCGTTCACTGTCGGCGGAACCGGTTACGGTTGCGGCATGCAGGCCCCCGCGTCATCCGTCGACACCTCGCTCGGGCTCGCCGAGGGCGAGCACGCGGCGGTCTTCGGGGCGCCCGGCAGCGGCAAGACGACCCTCGCCGTCGAACTCGTCGCCGATCGAGTCGAGCGGTTCGGGTACACGCCGGAAGAGGTGCTCGTCGTGTCGGCGACGCGCGCCTCGGCCACGGCGCTGCGCGACGCGCTCGCGGTGCGGCTCGGCATCACCACTCGCGGTCCGCTCGCCCGCACGGCGAACTCGATCGCCTTCCAGCTCGTGCGCGCCTACACCGGCGCGCCGGTCACGCTCCTCACCGGAGCCGAGCACGACCAGATCATCGGCGAGCTGCTCGAGGGCGGCATCCGCGACGGCTTCGGGCCCCAGTGGCCCGATTCGCTCGGCCCCGAGGTGCGGGTGCTCCGCGGCTTCCGCACAGAGCTCCGCGACCTCCTCATGCGCGCCGTCGAGCACGGCGTCGACGCCGGCGCGCTCGCCGACCTCGGCGCACGCGCCGAGCGGCCCGAGTGGCGTGCCGCCGCGCAGTTCCTCGCCGAGTACGCCGACGTGAAAGAGCAGTTGCGTCCCTCGCAGTTCGACTCGTCCGAGCTCGCCGCCTACGCCGCGGCGATCGTGCACCGCAGCCTCGACGAGCCCGCGGCATCCGCGGCGCTCGGCACCCTCGCGCAATTGCGCCTGCTCGTCGTCGACGACGCGCAAGAGGCCACCGAGACCACGGCGGCACTGCTCGGCGCGTTCGCCGCGCGCGGGGTCGCGGTCGTGGCCTTCGGCGACCCCGACGTCGCGAGCAACGGGTTCCGCGGCGGCCGTCCCGAGCTGCTCGGCTCGCTCGGCGCCGTGCTCGGCGACCGGGCGGTGCGACGCATCGCGCTCGACGCCGTGCACCGTGGCCGGCCGGAGCTGCGCGTCGTCGTGAGCTCGGCGACGGCCCACATCGGCACGGCGCTCGGTGGAGCGCACCGCACCGCCACGCTCGTCGCAGACCCCGCCGCGGGTGATGGGGAGGCGCAACAGACAGCCGGCGACGCCCGCCGCCGCGACGCGCTCGCCGCGGTCCTCGGCATCGAGGCGCCGTCGCACGCGGCAGAGTGCCAGGCGGTCGCCGCCGTGCTCCGCGAGCGCCACCTGCTCGACGGCGTCCCGTGGTCGGCGATGGCCGTCGTGCTGCGCTCGGGCGGCGACGTGCCGGCGTTCGAGCGCGGCCTCGCGCTCGCCGACGTGCCGACGGCGGGC